>CAMWBY010000001.1 GCA_947172645.1 uncultured Lachnospiraceae bacterium
TGTGATAACATCTTTATACGGAACTTCCACCCATTCGGAATTAGTTAAATTGCCATTTATCTTACTAACGTCTTCTCTAATCTCGTCAATTTGCCCCTGAATGACAGGCCCTTGCCGCGCATCCAGGCCGAAGCCTTCTTCCGTTGTCAATAAATTATTGGCCAACTTTAATTTTACATTTTCTACCGCCCTTTTTATAGGCAGTATTCCGTATGTCCACAATAAATTTAGTTTATTTGTATTTACTACTTTCACTTATTCGCCCTCGCTTTCAGAATCCACATAAGTGCCATCGACTATTGCATATATATCCTGGTCTGTGCATGACTCAAAGATACCGCTTTCGTTATCGCCGTCATCTATGTAAGTGCCGTCAACTATTGCACGAATATCCTCAGATGTAGCTATATCATAAAGGTCATTGATTAGACTGAGTATCCTCAACAGCATTTCCCCATTTTCAGTTGCCTCTAGGGACTCCTTAACCCGGTCAAACCACTCCTGCCACTGTAATTCCGAATTTTCCTCAAAATTAATTAACGTTTTTACAATCTCTTCCAACTGGCTGTTTCCGGAATCCGACAGGTTTTTAAGATATTCCTGCATGTCCTCAATAAATTGCCCATAGGACCCGTTAGCCCGCTCTACAAACTCTGTATAGAACTGTTCTAGTTGGGCAAAGAAAACGGAAGTGTCAAGGTGGTCTATTAACTGCGTAATATACCCACAGACCGAACTGTCTGGCCGCGTATCCGTGATACTGCTTTGTGTTAGCAACGTCTGACCTGCTGTAAGCCTGATATTTGCAAGGCACAGCTCATAATAATCGCCCGCAGACGGCCTTATCAGCTCGGGAGGCGCCGGGTTGGCAGCTTCTTCCCCGGGCTTTATAATAATCTCGACCATACGCTCAAGGTAATTGCATCGCATGACAACGCGGTCAATACGGCTGTACTTCTGCGGTGCCGCTCCTAATGCCATAGGGAAAATTTCATCATTATAGCAAAAGCGTCCTTTTACCATACCAAATCCTGGTGCTAATTCTATATTCAACCCACTGCCCGCCGCTTGTACTTGAAAGCATGTAGCAGGCAATGCTAATACGCCATCACTGATTAGGCTTGAAAAGAGCAACGCAAACAGGTCAGAAGTTTCCGCCCGGTCAAAAATTGGCATTCCCTCTTCATCTACCCCGACGATATCGGAATCAAAATACCCATACCTAAAAGCCATTTTTACACCACTTCCCTTCTAATTATTTTTTTGAAGTCCCTTGCGCTGTCATTCCCAAAGATAACGCTCAGTGTCCTTTTTGGCCCCTCTAACACTTCCTGGATTTCTGTTATTCGCTTTGAACATTCAATATTCACATCACTGTACCGATAAGTGCACAGGTCTCCCAAATCAAAATCCGTCCCATACACAAGATTTGCAGCCGGGTCAACGTCACTGTCTACCTTTTCGACTATCGCAAAATCCGCAAGCTTTTCAAGTCCTCTCTGGTACAGCAGGTCATGGTATTGTGCATCCGAATAATTTACGCTGTCGGAATGCTGCTGCAAATCCCTAGCGTCTACCCACAGTTCCCGGCGTTCTTCATCCGCATTCGCCCTTATGTCTACCTCCACAATCTTTCTGTTAACACCCTCGCCTTCACCTGCCACATATGCGACATTTCTATATTCAGACTCGTCCCGGTGGTACTGTGCGTTTTTGATATTCCTGAAACTGTCAGAGAAAATTGCCCAACTGTTTTCCTCCTGTGTGTCCCTGCGGTCAAGTCCCTTCCACACCTCATATACCAAGGTGTTTTCCAGATAGTCAAACACAAGCCGCTGTGACATTTCCTGGGTCTTTAGCGTGTCATACAGGCATTCCCCCACAGAACCCCCGGTGTTCTGCATCGTGATGGTGGTGCCGCTGCCCTGCGGCTTCCCTAATCGGATATGCCCAATCCTTCTGCTATCATCCGCAGGGTTTATAATATACTTGTCAACCATAAAATTAGCCAATGTCTCTGGGGTGCCTGTTTTGCTAAGCATTGGAGTAATCACATTGTTATCCAAAAGATGCTCTGAAAAATATCCCTTGCAGTATGCAGTCTTCTCCCCTTTCTCGCCACGGCTGAAATTTACTTCTCGGATTACCCCTAGCTCTGTCCGGTCATTCCTGTACAGGTATCTCCCACTGTTAACCAAGTCAAAATACTTAGCCGGAACATGGAGCTCAAACATGCCCGGGCTATAATAACGCCTATACCAAAGCAGCGTATTAAACACTCCAATACACCCCACCGTATTAAAATCCTTGTCAAATACTATCAGCCGCATGCTACACCCCCAAATACTTTGGCCTGTAATACAGATTCACATCAAGGTTCACGTAATTTTCATCCGCATCGTACTCAAGATAGTTGTCCCCCACATCCAACTCAAAGGGTTCCGACTTCCTGTCTATATGGTGGTAAAAATTCGCCCCGTTCAGCTCAATTACCTGGTGATGCGGGTCCGTGTCAACTAACAACATATCGCCGGGCTTCATATCACAGACCACGCGCATGAAGTTGCCCGTTTTAAGGCTAGTTATCTTAGGGTTTTTAACCTCGCCGCGCTTTGCCACAAACTGTATCTGCACTCCGGTTGGGACGTCACCGTCATTAGGGAGTACCACTTCCTTATGCAATGTCCTGTATCCGGTCACCATGCCACCCAACATCAGGCCCCTTGCCTCTGCCGGATACTGGCTCTTATTCGTGGCGCGCTTTGCCAGGCTGTGCCATGGAAAATGGAACTGCGCCGTATAGTGCGCCATATTCTTACCAAAATTATCAACGTTGAGCATATAAGGGTCGGGGCATATTAAATCCGCAATAATCCCAAGCCGGGCATTAAGGTTCTTTTGTTCCGCAAAAGTCCACCCCTCAAGCTCATATTCAATGTTCCTGGAAATGCCCATATTTGTAACCAATGCTTTTCCCTTATATTTTGGATTGAAAAATTTTATGACCGCCGCCCTGTTTTCCGGGTTATTTCGGCCGTCCCTGAATTTTGCCTCGATATGGATGGGGCGCTTGCCAATCTTTTTACCATCCACAGATTCCCCATCCACAAGTGCATTGTCCGACGTGCTTATTTCAATCTCCGATGATTCAAGGCCAGAGACTTTTGTGATATCGATATCCTCCCCTGGCCCCATTACAAGTGTTCTCCCGTTACACGTCAGCTCAATCCTCAGCGTATTTATCTTCACTATTTAACCCCTCCTGCTAAATCACGGAATGCTTTTCTCTGTGCTTTGCTCACTTCCGATGCCGAAGCTACAGGCACATGATAATTATTCTCTTGGCTTTGGCGGTTATCGTTATACACCACTGTGCCTGCGGTGGCTAGCGCTCTCGCCCCTGCCGTGCCGGAAGCATTCACCGCTACTGCATTTACGGATGCATCCACCATGCCCCTCAAAGGCGCGAGCAATTCCCCTGCCTGCTCTTTCATCTCCCGCAATGCTTTTGGCATAGATTTCTTTACGCCCTGCATCGCCCCGGGCATCAGCCAACGCCCAAACTCATCCTCAAACCGTTTTGACGGGGAATGGATTTCCAAAGCATCTTTTGCGCCTTCCAGAAGGCTGTTTGCCAGTCCTTTGACCTTATCAGTTAACCACTCCCATCCACTAGAAATGCCGTTCCAGATACCACTTACAATGTTTTTTCCTACTTCCGTCATACGGGTAACGATATCCGCTCCCCACTTCACCATTCCGGAAGTCACTTCCGCTAATTTGCTAGCCACTTTACCGGGTAGCTGAGCCAACTGAGCGATAATGGCAGAAATCATATTGCTAATGGCCGACTTCGCATTGGAAAGCATCTGCTGTCCCCAGGCGATAACTTTAGTGACCACGTTAACAAGCCACGTCCAGATTTTTCCCGGAAGCTCTGAAATCCTAGAAACTATATCCGATGCCATCTTCTGCATCGCCTCTGTGGCGGCCGCGCACATCTGCTGTCCCCAAGCCATGGTCCTCTGCACAGTCTGGTCAAGGTACTGTGCCAACTCTGCGGGCATATTTACTAAGCCGTTTATAAGCCCCTGGACTAAATAATCGCCCTGCTCAGCCATCACAGTCGACGGGCTGTGGATGCCAAAAAACGACTTTATGCTGCCCAGAATACTTTCACCAAGCTCCAAAGCAGCCTTTTTTGCGTGTTCATGCCCGTTTTTTAGCCCATTTACGATACCCTTAATAATGTCGGGTACTGCCTCATAAACTTTCTTTGCTATTTCGGGAATGGATTCTATAATCTGGCCGAATAAGTCCAGTGATGCAGTAAAAATCGTATGCCCTGACTGTAAAAGCCCAAAAACAATCGCGCTTATAATCTGTGGGAAGTTTTCAGCAATCGCTACGACAATATCGGGTATCGCTTCAACAATGCCCATCAGCATTTGCACAGACCCGTCAACAATTGCCTGTGTGTTCTGCGTTAAAAATTCTACGACGGACAATATTAAATCAGGCAAGGCCTGCAACAATTGCTCAACAACTACAGGTAATGCCTCCAGAATCGACAGTAAGAACCGGGTAGCCCCCTCTATTAAAACGGGTATTCCGTCAATGAACCCCTGCACAAGCCCATCCACGAGCTGCAAGGCAACATCTACAAATGCCGGAACATTGTCGGCGAATGCCACCGCTATATCCGATATGAGACCCGCCGCCTGTGTCATCAGGGTTGGAAGCGCGTCAGCTATCCCTCCCGCTAATGCTGTAATAATATCCGCACCGGTCTGTAAAATATCAGGCGTCCAGTCGGCAATGCATTCTACGATGTCAGTGATTGCCACGGAGGCCGCCTGTACCATTTCTGGCGCACCGTCAGCTATTCCCTGGGCCATTTTCCCAACCAAGACAATAGCCGTAGTCCAGATATCATCCGCACAGCTGAAAAAGGCCGTAACCAGGGAGGTAATCAGGCCGGACGCCGCTTCCCCTATTCCCGTACTGCTCTTTAAGGATTCACAAAAGGAGCTTACAAGCCCTGTTGCCGCATTTATCAATTCCGGCGCTGCTCCGGCTATTCTTTCAACGACCTGCCCTAAAACGTCTCCAAAAGCAGTTACAAGCCCGCCTAATCCATCTTTATCGAACGCGTCCTGGAGCTGCTGCACCATCCCCTGGACTTCCTTCACGACGTCCTTCGCCGTTCCCTGCATCGTTTCGTATAACGATACGCCCAGTCCTTCAAGCCCAGATTGCAAGATAGTAATCTGCCCTTGCAGGTTGTCCTGCATAATTTCGGCCATCTCAGCCGCAGAACCATTGCAATTATTGATAGCCCCTGACAGCTTCTGGAAATCTGCGTCCGAAGCATTTACAATAGCAAGAAGCCCGGACATGGCCTCCTGCCCGCCAAGCATTGCGGCATAGTTGGCCTTTTCATCCTCAGTCAGCCCTGCAAAACTTTTCCGCATGTCCCCGATGATTTCATTCAGGGGTTTCATTTTGCCGGAACTGTCCGTAATGGACAGCCCCAAGGCGCCCATTGCTGTAGCCGATTCTTTCGTCGGTTTCGCAAGCCTTGTCATGATAGACCGGAGAGAAGTGCCCGCCTGTGAACCTTTGATTCCTGCATTTGCCATTAGGCCTATCGCCGTGGCAGTATCTTCCGCGGAATACCCAAGCGCACCTGCCAATGGCGCGACGTACTTGAAAGTCTCACCCATCATGCCTACATTGGTGTTCGCATTAGATGACGCCGCCGCTAATATGTCAGCAAAATGTGTTGAATCCGACGCCGACATTCCAAACGCTGTCAAAGCGTCTGTCACAATGTCAGAGGTGGCTGCCAGGTCTTCACCGGATGCCGCCGCAAGGTTCATAATGCCTTCTATGCCGCCAAGCATGTCCTCCGTCTTCCATCCGGCCATTGCCATATAGTTAAGGGCCTCCGCGGATTCAGTTGCACTGAATTTCGTGGAAGCCCCCATTTCTTTGGCTTTTTCTTTTAGTTTTTCTAGCTCTTGGCCAGACGCCCCAGATACTGCCTGCACCTGCGACATCCCTGATTCAAAGTCAGAGCCAACTTTAATAGCCGCCCCGGCTAGCGCTGTCAGTCCTGCCGACGTGCCTTCCAGAACCTTCCCGGTCGCAGCAATCCCTTTCTGTGCAACTCCTCCTATCCCGTCCAGTCCTTTCTTAAACCCTGAACTGTCTATTTTTGTATCAAAAACTAATGACCCATCATTGCCCATCTAAAGAACCCCACTCCATAAGCTGTGAAATGTCGCCCCCTTCTGCAAGGGCGGACTCCAGTTCCTTTTCGAGCCTTGTCTGTCCGGATGATTCAGGTAACTTGTATATCTGTTTCATCCGGTAGTAGAATCTTTTCTGTGCCTTTGGCATTTTGGCCGGAATTTCCATAGTGCGGTATCCCATAATCTTGCAGAATAGCACTGTCTCCGGCAATCCTAAGAATAGGGCCCGAAACTGCCACCAATGAAGTCTGTTCTTTGTCAGGTCAATGTTATATGCTTCCATAAATGCAGCGTAAATGTATCCGGCATCATGCACATAAGAAAATGGCGGGTCTTTCCCGGACATGCCGCCACTTTCCCTGTCTCCTTCCGTCTCGTCCGCACCGCAGCGGTAAAACCACATAATCCGCTCTATTGCTTCTTGTACCACGCCCGCGTCAGACAGCAGCGGGAAAATATCCGCCCCATAATACAGCCACAATATGCACCCTAGCTTTTCCCCGTCCTCCATGTCCGGGTCATCCAGAACCTGCTCAAGCAAAATACCAGTCCGATAATCTGTATCGATAGGTATTTCCCTGCCTGCAACAGTCACGGCATATGGAAGCCCGTCAAGCAGGATGCTCATGTCTGGCCGCCCCACGGCTTCGGCTTATTCTGCTTGCCCTGGTGCCCCTGCCCAGAATAAAAGCTATTTTTATTCTGCCGCTGCGCATACTTGTTTGATGCATCGTTAAGCTGCTTATTTTCCGCCTTAAATGCCGCGTCTATGGCCCCTAAGGCCTC
Organism: uncultured Lachnospiraceae bacterium; assembly: GCA_947172645.1. Lineage (GTDB taxonomy): Bacteria > Bacillota > Clostridia > Lachnospirales > Lachnospiraceae > UBA3282. Next base: position 7,044 of record CAMWBY010000001.1, read on the forward strand.
CAAGTGCCTCATGACATTGTTGCTGCCCGCAAAAATGCCCGCAGACGTGCCCTGGCCCCAGACTGCGTCAAAAAAATCCTCCACGCATCTGTTCATTTCCCTGTATTTCGCCGCCGTGCTACAGTCTTCCATTGCCTTACAGTTATTGACATCGTCCCGCACCTTATGTACTGCCGGCTCGAATACGTCCATAAAATCTGCATCCATAAAGTCAGCCTGCAAAGTCGCCCCATTGATTTCGATATTCATTTTTTTCCCTCCATCCGCCACAGCAATAAAAACAGCGCAAAGCCATGGCGTTACTCTGCGCTGCCCTGAACGTCCGCTGCTCCTTGCAAGTCAGCTTGCGTTTTCAGTTGATAACCATATTTTTATTCATTGTCAGGCAAAACAGGCTCGACATCTCCGACATCATATTTGCCTTTGAAATCCCCTGCCGTAAAAGTCATAGAAACCGTGTCAAACTTGCCCATGACCGGGTCGCCAACAGCTTTGAGCGTGCCCGATGCACTGATTTTCTGTCCGCCCTCCCCTGTGAAGTCGCTCACTTCGTTACATACAACGAACTGCCTGGCCGTAAACTCAGCCAACTCTTTCGACGGCGTACCAATTGGGTTGAATAACTCAACCTTCACATAGACATGCTTCGCATCATCGCCGGTGTGGTGGTTCCTCCCGTCCTTCCACAGCGCATAAAGCGCTTTCTGCGACGGTATCGCGTCAAACTGGTATGGGAACTCCGTCTCATACCCTATGATGTCAGAGGACGAAGTCGATTCGTTTATGTATGTGGTGGAATCGCTCTGTGCCCCAGGCGATTCATCCAGTTTCGTAAAGCCGATTCCACACAGCTCCATTTTCCCGTCCACCTCCAGGTAGTCTGCAATCATCTTACGAATCAATGCGCTCCTGCCCCCAGAAAAAACCTGTAAATCAAAATTCTTCATGCTTTGGTGCCTCCTTAAAATATTGTAGCTGTAACTGGATTTGGTAGTGCGCAGTCCCCTCCGTCGCGCCAAACAGGAAGCCCGGAGCCAACACATTGACCGCCTGTGCCTCACACCCTTCTGGCATTTCTGGCAGGTTCCCCAGAATGCTTTGTTCTTCTACCCAGTTACATAAATCCTCATAAAAACTTTCGTTCTGAATCGCCGTGACCCTGTCCATGGAATAAGCCTCGCGGCTGTTAAAATTAAACTGGCGCTGCCTGACAGTTGACCCATCAATGTAGGTCTGTATGATTGAAGAGGTCACGGCTGATTCAATGGCATATTCAACCGGGGTGCCTCCCAATGCATTTACTCGGAACGCTCCATCTTTTAAAAGCGGGCATTCCAGGAAATAATCGCTCAGTCCTTCGATAATTGACCCCGACAAGACGTCACCCCTTTTCCGCTGCTCTCAGAAGGTCATTTTTATGTGCTGTTTTCATTCTCTCAAACCACATGCCACCCCTCTGCGCGTCATATGGCCGTGACTGTGCCGTGCAATAGTACTGCCTCCGCGCATAAGGCACTGTGTATTTCACCTCGCCACTTCCAACTACGGTGCCGAGGGTGCCTGATTTCTCTAACATACCTGTTATGTGCGGAACCAAAGGTCTACAGTACCTCAGCACCTCACTGTCCACAATAGACTGTTTTCTGTTGAAAGCATTTGTCATATTCTGTCCGAATCCAGAGTTCCATACCAACTTGCATGATGTTTTCCCTGTCTGTATAATGCTTCCTCTAGGCGTGTCAATCCGATGCCCACCTTCCATCTACTTGCCCCCAATCCTCCAATGCCTCGTATAAATGCTCCCGCCCGCCGTGTTGTCGGCATACTCCGTAATATGAATCAGGTCTACCCCCTGCTCCCGTGCATATGCCGCCAGTTCATCCTCATACAGCACAGGCCTTTCGCCTGCATACTCGCAGGGGATAACCATGTCTTTCTTGCGGATTGTCCAGTGCCCTTTTGCCCCGGCATCATCCTGCTTCGCGTATGCCATGTCTGGCAGGTACTGCCGCCCTTCCTGAACCTCCGCAGATAAGGGTATCCTGATTTTATACTGCACATCATCGCTCCATACCCCATTATTGGCTGTCCTGGTTCCTTTTGCTTCCGCATAGGATATCCCATGGATTACCGTCGGTATAAAGGCTTCCCTCCGCGTTTCCTTGTTTAGCCTGCCATTAAAGACAGTCACAGCATCCACATTCGTGACCATGTGTGCCTCCTGCTTTCCCGCGACGTGAGAGCCATCCAGTAGGCAGCAGCCACACCCGGATTCCCTGATACATGCAGCGCCTCATATAGCTCTCTTCTGTCTCGCCATCTTTCCTGGGTGTGACAAATGACACTGAAAGCCCATCTTTGCTTTCGGATTTCAGTGTCCCGCACCGCCTCAGTTCCAGAAAAGCGGCATAGCGGATATCTGCCGCCGCGCAGACAGCCCCCTTTACCGCTTTTTCCTGTTCCGTATCGGCAAAAATATCGCCATTCAGGTATGTCAGGTAGCGGATGTACGTTTCTGCCTCCCTCTCAAATTCTAGGAAGTCCTGCTCTGGCAGGGTTTTGCCGCAAAATACATTAACATAATACTCAAAATCAACGTACATTGCCTGCTGCCTCCCTTCTCTATTCGCCCTGCTGCGTTAAAAACTCTGTAATAATCTCAGCTTTAATAGTCTCCGTAATTGTATAGCCCTTTGCCGTCGCAACAGTCTTAATCGCATCGACCGTCATCCTATTAAGCTCCTCACTCGTATAGCTTGCCTTCACCGGGTCTGTAGCAGACAAAACGGAGAACGGACAACGTTTTGATTTGTCCTGGGCCATTGAGTTAATCGGGTTCGGGATTTCCCAACCCAATCTCATGACCGCGCGAAGCGCAACCATGTCATTCTGCATCAGGTTATACAGAATCTGCTTGGTAACCGGGTCCTGGATAACTCCCTGGTCAAAAAGCTTAAAAGTGATGTCCTGGCGGATGCTGTACACTAGCTGCGAAAAGTCCCCGGAAATCATAAGCGCCTTAGTCTTGTCGAAGGCACCGTTCCGCGGGAAATTCATAGGTGAGCCGTCAAGCGTATATGCCGTACCCGCCTGCATGTCAGACTTAAAGACAGGCTGTCCTGTAGTATCCTTCAGCCCTCTCAGCTTCGCCCGCATGGAGATGTCAGCCATATGGCCGTTGACAAAATAGCCGCTCTCTTCCACTTTTGCAATCGCGCCATTCTCACCCAGGATGGAATCGTATAGGTCACCGCTCAATTTCACGTGCGCCCCGGCGCTGACAGCAGTGGTTACCACATCAGCACGCCACGTTGCAGGCTTATCCATTCCAAACAGGACGGCGCCGTCAATCTTCTTCCCAAATGCCTCTATAATCCTGGGCTTCACCTCTCCCCAGATGTCGTAGTCGGCATCATCAATCACAGCTTCGGCAATAGGCACAATAACTGCAATTTCTTCCGCATAAATAACCTTTTTGTCCCATGCCATTGTCGTAAGCCCCTTCATCGCTGAGCCGCCCTCTCCGTTGACAAAATAAGCCACAGGGAGCAAATCAAGCACCGGCATCTTAGACTGGTTGGAAGTCATGTTCGCAAGCCTGTTCCCGCGCTGCAGCACGGCGGACTGCTCTACAACTCCCTGGATAATCTCGTGGCTTTCCTGCACCGGAATCAGCGCCTCAGCGTCTGACCGTGTGATAAAGTTCCCGCCTGCAAAAGTCTGCAAATTAAAAAGTTTCCTGTTTCTGTTCATATTTATCCCCCTTCTTTATCTTCCAAACGCCGAACGGATAGAAGCATTGATTGTGTCACTTGCTGTCTGGCCTGTCCCTGTGCCGCCATCCGGCGTGCCAGTGGAAACCACCTTAAAGCCCTGCCCCGTAAAACGGGGGTTCCCTTTCAGGTAGGCATCGGCTGCTTTCTTGAAATCAGTCTTGTCATCCACCTGCTTTCCTACCTTGAACATCACATAGTCAAGGTCATCGGCTTTTACGCCTTTGTCCCGCAGGTAGTTTAAGTTCTGCATTTCGGCTACCTTAGCGAGCGCCTCGTCCCGCTGCTTCTCGATTGCCGCCACATCCGTCCGGTTGGCTGCCTTTTTCGCCTTATAATCGGCAAATGCAGTATTGGCCTCGTCCTCGCTCATCCCCCGGCTACTGAAATACTCTGCCAAGGCTTCCTTCGTCGCCCTTGCTGCACGTGCCTCCGCAATCTGCTCCGCCTGCTCGTAGCTGTATGATGCATTATGGGCCGCCCCCTGGGTGTTTGCCTGCATGCCAGCGTTTCCGGATGCCTCCCCCTGGGCTGCTCCCCCTGCCCCGCCGCCATCTGTAAAAAGCTGCAAATTATAATTTTTCTTTCCCACTTTTTCCTTCCTCCTTATCCTTGCCTGAATCCTAGACATGAAAAAAGCACCCTGTCTAGGATGCTTGCCTGTTACAAAAATTCAATTACCGGATACTCCGCAGCGGTGCCGCAGATACCCAAAAACCACGTATCAACCAGTGCCCTGCCTGTGTCATTCATTTTCTGCCACTCTACGCAGATGTTCCCGCTTTCCACGCTTTCATGCAGTTCTACATGCGCGATATGCTTAAGCCCTTCTATCAGAGTAAGGGTAAGGGCTGACACAGCCGCACATACGATATCTGAGCCATGCGGCGCTGTGTTTGCGTGGCCGGACATATGGATTTTATTTGGCGTTACCAGTACAGTAATCATTGTTCCCTCCAATAGAAAAACCGCCAGTGTCTAACTGACGGTTAATATAGCGCCTATAATCCCGGCGTCACTTCTTTTATTCCCCGTGCGGCATTGTATATTTTCCGCATAATTGTATTTTCCTGCAAATATTCCAACCCTTTTAAGGTAATCCGCATATCTGTTATGTCGGCATATGTCTCGCCTGTAATGCTCCGCGTCATTTCAACGCCTTTTACATAACCGACATCTGCCATCATCTCAATGTACCTGTTCCACCGCTCTTCGCTAACCCCTAGCTTCCCCGGGCCGATGGAAGCCATGTCAAACTCCGGATAATCCATCGCCTTCTCCAGTGCCGACAGAATCTTATATACTGCTTTAAAATTATCCAATATCTGCGCTTCCCTGCATAACGGTTTCAATATCTTCCCTCCCACAGTCAAACAGCGGCCATTCACCGCCATCATGCCCGGGCAGTGCCCCTTTTTTTCCCGACTCAACCACGTAATGCGTTTTTCCATTCCTGTAGGATATATCAACTATGGTTCCGATAATATTTTCACTTTTAATCCGTACAGTGTCATTCAGCCTCATATCTAGCTCTCCCTATGCCCTGTTATCAGCCGCGGCTTCGCGTCAGGTAAATCTTTCTGCCAGACTGTACGGAATGTCTTCCGCTTCTGCCCAACACCCAACTCCATGAAAATACTAAACCGCTCCGTCCCGTCTGTCAATCTCTTTCGGTCCACGGCTTTATTTTCATCATACTGTGCAAGGATATCGCTGCGGAGCCTCTTCCCACTCTTCTCTGTATACCCGGCGTCAAAAAACTCCTGCGCATGCTTAGCACCCGGCTTAAGGAAAAAGCTGTCAATTTTAGCCGCCGGAATCATAACTTTCTGCCTATTCGACTCTACAAGCCTGTATGTTTCATATGTCCTCTTAGAAGGGGCAACACGCCCGCGCAGGTCGGCATAAATCCTCTCCCGCTGCTCGGGGAGGTTAAACTTCCTGCTGAACTCTTTATACTCATCTAGCATCGCCTGGTACTTGCACCGAGCATTCAGGATGTCATCCGGGTCTGCCTTCCCTTCTTTCAGCAGCGCCGCCTTTTCCCGCTGCGCCCGCATGGAAGTTTCCATTTGCCGCTGTTTCTGCGTGGCTTCATAGGCATTATATTCCCTGCCCCTGTATGCGACTTTCTGCGCCTCTTTCCTGTCCATTTCCGCCAGCCACTTATCGGAATAATTCCTGACAGATATCCCCTCAATGAACGGATAATATGTATGCCGGCAGTTCCATCCTAGCAGCCCTTCCCCTGTGCCAAGCCCACAGATTTCCACCAACTGCCTGTGTGACCACACACGCCCCTGCCATTTGGCATGGTCAGGGCGCGCGCCATGGTGCCAGTCCACCTCATACTTGTCTGCGCCGAGCCTCTGGCCGTTCATGTCGGATATGTGCCCGGTCAGCTGCCCCATCCCTGTCAGCAGGGCACGCCTGGCCGCCACGTCCACCCGGTTGCTGTGCCCGGTGGCATAGTCAACCGTCCGCAGCCCGGATGCAGACATCTCCCCTGCCACTCGGCGTATCAACGTATTGTAGTCAAATGCCCCGGACGCCATCATGGTGATTGCATTGTCCAGGTACCCATTGTAAATCTCTGACAATGGGCTGAATACCCTGCGCCCGTTCCCCATGTCCACCATGAAGCCCAATGACCTGCTGATATTAAACAGCTCGTCATTTGACTGCCGAATTAGAGCGTTCGTGACCTGCTGCAGCTCATAGTTCTGCTCATACGGGACAAAATGGGCGTTGACCTGCTCATACATCGCCTTGCTGCGCACATACTCCTGCTCGATGACCTCATCGTACAGCCGGAATGTGTCCGCCCAATCGCCGCCTACCGCTTCCCGTACAATCTTCTCCACATCCTCCGTGCTGTGGCCAAACACCATGTACCGCTGCATCTGCCAGTCTGCCGCGGAGGTGATTCTCCCGGCCTTCTTAATGCGGCGTATGATGTCTTTCTGGATTTCCTCCTCTAGCATGAGGTATCTTTTCTCAATGCCGCCCTTTAGGGCTAATTGGTATGCAGGGTTCAATGCACCACACCCCCATCTGCACCGTCGTCAAACTGCTCTGGCAGGTTCGCCTGTGCTTGTGCCAACGCCTCTTCATACCACTTTGCCCTGTACTCTGCCAGAGACATGGCGCCCATGGCCACGTCCTGGCGGTCGTCCTGCCTCTCTGCCGCCTTGTCCTGTATGATGCTGTCATCAAACGCGACTGTGATTTCCGTATCCTCGTCCAATTCCTGGTTTCCTATGCTAATGCCCACCCGTATGACCGTCCGCACTAACTGCTTAATCACCCGCCCGAGCACAAGCTCATGCTTCGTCAGGGTGCGGTACAGGTCAGAGTCCTCGCTGACTACCTCCGTGGCCGTCTTAACCGAACCTTTTTCAAATTTATATCTGTTTGTCCCGAATCCGCATAGGAGTGACAGCCAGTTCAGGTCGTCATTGAGGGCTTTGCTGTGTTCCTCTACCCGCAGTTCCATATTAACTTCTCGCATTGCCTCTTTTGACTCCGCGTTCCTGAAATAGTCCTCCGGCAATTCATAGAATACCGTGTCATTCGGGTCAAACACTGCTGAGCCGTCTGCATTCGTCAGAAGCTCAGGGGCTACGAATATGCGCTTGCGGCCCAACGAGAACTCATTTGCATAGCTGTCATATTCCAGGTCAATCTTCCGCGCCACATCTACAGCGTTGGCAAACAGGGATATCCCCATCGGGTTTGTGATGTCCTCGTCTGCGTTATTCACCGCATTCAGGCGGTCAATAATGAATAACGGGTGTTCCGAGCCGGTCTCAATGCGCTCTGCAAGCCCTCTGAATGCCGGGATTGATTCCCACTCCTCCGGCGTCAGTTCCCTCCCTGCGCCCGCAGTGTTCTCCGCCACGGCATTCTCCACCACATACTGCCTGCCGCCGCCTGGGACATCCTCCATCCTGTGATACTGGAAATGCACATAAGTCTTGCGCTTATATGTCTTGCGGAATGTAAAAATGCACTCATTCACCGTTTTATTCTGCCACGACGTAGGGTATATGCTCGTGGCATCCACATAGTTGATTCCTACGCTGCCGCCTTTTATGCCGCCGTTTTCACCCATTACCGCATCCTTGACATAGACCACATAGGCCACCGTCCCTAGCGCAGACTTCCATTCCTGATACTCGTTCCCTAGCTCTCCCCATGCATTTTCCTCTAAAACCTTTTTGACAAAAGCATCAGTAAGTTTGTCCGCTATGGTAACCATCACTTTTTCATTCAATAGCAAGTTCGCCATGTCCTCGCATACCCTTTTGGGCATCCCCAAAGAGTACCGCGTACAGTTTACGGAACTGCCATTGCCCCGGTACACCTTATACCTGTGGAATTTCCTCACATTTGAATTATACCAACTGCGCCATACCTCAATCTGCTTATAGAATGCCTGGTTTAGCGTATCAATCCCTTTATCCCTGAAATAACTGAAAACATCCATTGCACTTAATCTCCTGAGTCATCCTCCTGCACCGGGAGCCAGCGCTTAATCTTCGTCCACACGCCCTGCACAAGATAGCGTAGCCCATCGCAACAGTGGTCATCTATTTTCACAGGCTCTTCCTTTCCCTTCTCGATAGATTCCGGGTCATATGCATAAACCCCTAGTTCCCGGATAAGGTTCTCCTGTTTCGGCGACACGCCTAATATGCCAAATGTCAATACTTTCTGTGTCCGGCTGATTCCAAGCTTCACGTTGTTGTCAGCATTCCTAATCAACACAGGCACATTAGCCGCCCTGCATGCCCTTTTTATTTCTTCCTGCAATCCTGCCGCCGAAGGGTCGAGGTACAAATAAAAGCGTGTGCTCTCCATACCGTAGTCATTGCCAAGCTTCTTGACAAACTGTACAAAATCCTGGGCATACTCGGAAGGGGCTTTCTGCGTGCCGGACTCCCGCCCGCTATGGTAGTATTCATCCAACCCACGGAGCTTCTTATTCACCATGTCAAGCCCTGCCGCCTGGAACGTCGTGGCGTTCTGCTGCCCATAGTCCCCGCCAATAGATATAACCGGGAACCTGTCCCCTCCCGGAACCGGAGGATTCTCCATATGCCTTGCGTTAAACATATAGTAAATAACTTCGTCGATGCCTATGCAGTCACCTAGCCAGACCCACCTGTACAGGCGTTCGTCAACAGCTTTAAGGGTCTCCGCTGACTGTATCAGGTCTGGGCCTAACCAGTCTTCCGGCACATCCCTGTAATCCGTATGTATATGCAGGCAGTCCGGGCGCCGCTCCATTTTCCGCAGCCAGTTAATGATGCTGCTGTTTGGGTTCTTTGGAGGGTTAAACAGATAAACCATCTGGAAATCGCCCTTGTTGCCCCTGGCAAAAGTAGCCTCTATGTTAAGAAGTTCATCCTCCCCCTCGCCGTCATCAAAGAACTCTGTCAGCTCATCGAGGATAACAAGCTTAATCGGCTTATCCTCGTCGATGATGCCTTTCGTGTCGTCTATGCCATCGGAACCCGCAAAATACATCGTCGTCCCGTTCTTTTTATATGTAATCTCCATAGGGGACTTCGTAATCCTGAATTTCTGCTTGCTTATCCCTAGCCTGTTGATTCCCCGCAGCATTTCTTTATACACTGTTTTCCTCAGCTTATTATGCCGCTTGCGCAGAACCACCACGGAGCCGGTTGCATCGCTTGCAAGCTGATAGATGCCGCGGACTGCCGCAAAGCTTGACTTCGTACCTGCGCGCCCGGATGTCAGTATGATGTGCTTATGCCTCCGGTCATGGAAAACCCCATGGTATTTCGGGATAATAGTCTCAGACAGCCTTACCTGCCTCTTATCTTGCCAAGTCATCTATAATCACCACGCCGTCTTCCCCTCCGTCCATGCTGCTGTCGCGCCGTATCCGCTCAGCCTCGGCCTCGAGCTTCGCCACCCGTGCTTTCTGCTCATCCGTCGCAAGCTCCCAATTGTCATGCAGCAGCTCATTGTACTGTTTGATTAGCCCCCTGAGCTCCCCCTGCGCCCGTGCCTGGGCCTTCAGGAAGCTCGCCTGCTTGTCCCAGGCCTGCTGGACTTCCCAACGCTCTTCCGTCACTGTGGCCCCATCTTTCTGGCCTACCTTTTCCACTGTCTTGTCTTCCCGGTCATAAACATACATTATTTTCTGCGCACGGATAATAGCCGCGTAGGCCATCTGTATCTGCCCCCACAGGACGTCGAGCGGGTCACGTGGCATATCCTGTATGATGGAAAGAACCTCTTCCGGAAGATACCTCCTGAAAAACCCGTGCTTTTCCGCATTGCTGTTCCGTTTCGGCGCACCGTGGCCAGAAGCATTTTTGTTCCCTGGCTGCCCGCCCCTATGTTTAGTTACGTTACTATTTCCCTTTGGTAACGTTACCTTATCCCATCCGTCCTGGTGCTTCCATTTCCTGACCTGCTCCTCGGATACATGCAACTCTGCCGCGATATCTTTGAGCATCCTTTTCTTTCCGCTGTCCAGCCAAAGCTGCTTAGCCCTGTCCCTGCTAGGGCTTCTTGGCCTTGCCATCACCACCACCCTCAATCGTTTATGATGAAAAAATAAAAGAGACAGCCGAAGCTATCTCCTGTTTCACTGACTACACTATATCACAGGTTGAATGTAACATTCTGTAACAACTTTAAAAAATTTTCAAAAATTTTCTAACGCCCTTCCATGGACCCTGTAAGCCTGTTGCCTGCTGTACCCCATTCTTTCGCAGATGTCATACCATTTCATCAGCTTTATATACCTACATGTCAAGATATCCTTCTCGTCTTCGTTGCCCATACGTTCTATCCGGTTCATTATTTTTCTGCATTTCATAGCCCGCTTACACCTTAACTTTATATACCTTTTTTCCTCCTGCTCCAATATCGCGGCATAACTGGATAAATCGGAAATGTTTGAGCCGTGGGGTGTCCCGTCATTGGCCACAGGCGTAATGATTCTACCCAAGCGTATCTCCTCTAACCTAAGCCGACAACGTTCTGTCTGGCGCACGGCCTTTTCGTAGCCTTTTAAATATTCTTTTTTTGCTTCAATGCTTTCCTGTTCCATTTTGCCCCCCTGCATGTATTTACCCGATTCCGTACCGGGCTTTTAATTCTTTTAAGTGCTCCCACATTTCTTCCATAAGCTGTTCCGACAGTTCCCGGTTATAATATTTTTTAGTCAGCCTCTTCCTGGCTGCTATCCTTCTCCGCATATACGCATCGTAGATAAATACCGTATAATGCGCACCGCACTCCGGGCAGCTGAAAAACTGTTCGGTAATGTCCTTCCCGTCTGTGTCACGGTCGATGCCTTTTTCCTGGATATGTATCCTTATCTCATTGCCGCACTTATCACATATGCATATTTTCATTCACTTCCTGCCCTGGTTGCTTTAAGCAGCCACTTCAAGTACACTAAAATTTCCTGCTTGTCCTCCATTGCTTCCTCCTTCCCTGTTTTCCCTGCCGGTTTGGTACGCGCCCTCTTTTCGTTAAAGGGCAGTTTAGCGGACTATCACTAAATATTTATAAATTCCTTATCACTTCTAAAACTTTCTATACCGTCAATATGTACACAATCAATGGCAAATCCTTTGTCATTTGCTATATTCATAATTCCAAATATAAGACTTCTTATATCCTCTGTACTGTCACATTCTGGGGTTATTTTTATGCCTATCTGCATATTTTTCATTTCCATAAGATTTATCACCTTTCCGTAACTCCATTAAAATATCAGTTAAATTGCCTTGTAATCCTCATATTTCTTTACTGTTTCAAACACTGCCCGCATATTTACCCATCTTTGTATTTTTCTGACAGTATCCGTTGACTTTGTATGCTCCTTGTCATATATCATCACATAAGGCCAATAGCCTAAATCTCTCAATATGTATATGCGCTCTAAGTCCTGTTCTATTGTGGTATCAAAGTTTATCAGTACATATACAGTCAATTTTCGCTTATCCCACCCCGTAATCCGCTTAAATTCTTTGAATTTCGGAATAACTTTCTCCTTGTCCCCGTACCTATCCCACGCGAAATGAATATTCTTTGTCTTAATTCGCTTTATCATTTCGGCTTTTTCTTCTGTCATAAGACGAATATCAACGCCTTGCGAAAAGTCCACCCATGCGCCACTGTTAATAAGCTGCTGTAGAATCTCTTTCCACTCCTCGCACGCTATCAGGTTCGGGTCTAGCAATACAATACTTTTCTGACCTTTCCAAAATTCTGATAAATCAGCTGTCTTATATGACACGCATCCCTCTTTCTCTTTAACATGACAAAAATCACACCCTCTTGGGCAGCCTCGGCTCATAAATCCATAAGCAGTATCTTTTGTTAATTCTGGATACAAACTGTAGTCAGGGTATATATGTTCGATTTCATATGGAAGTTGTCTATCGTTCTCTTTACGGTAAACTTCTTTTCCATTAACCAATTCTATGCAATATCCACTGCCACCCTTGTGTATCTTCTTTGCAATGACATAATCTTCATAGTCTGCCGTAAAAGAAAATACTTTTGACATATAAACCAGGTCATAATAAAACTCATGCTTGCACATAAATATTGACGCTTTTAATGGGTCATACCATTCTACCAAATTTTCCTGGCCTTTATGCCACGCAGATATTTTCATGAGTGGTATATTCGGAAAATTATGCCCATCGACATCTATAAGTCCTATTCTGATTTTTTCACCCCCCTGTCCACCCCAGAATTTTATATACTTGCTACTCTACCTGCTGCCATTTCTATTTTCTTCCGCTAAAATATCATTTACGTATCCTTCTGCTGAAAATACTTATCCACCCTTGCCTTAAGGGCCTCAAGAAGCGCCGCCTGGCAATCGCCCTTTCTCTGCAACGCCTGCATAACGTCTTCATCCACCGTGCCCGCTGCAAGCAGGTGGTGGACATACACTGTATGTTTCTGCCCCTGCCGGTGGAGTCTTGCATTCGCCTGCTGATACAGTTCCAGGTTCCAGTTCAGGCCAAACCAGACGACGTCACTACCCCCGTCTTGCAGGTTCAGCCCATATGCCACACTGGCCGGATGGGCTAAAAGGATATCTATCTGGCCGGCGTTCCAATCTGATATGTCCACGGGTGCCCTCAGCTCCCTTACGGCAAGTTTTGTCTTAGCCAATATCCTCTTAATCCGGGTAAGGTCATGCTGAAAATTATAAAACACAAGCATATGTTTCCCGCTAAGCTCTTCCAAAAGCTCCATGAAGCCCTCTAGCTTATTGTCATGTATCTCTACCACTTCGCGGCTCTGGACGGCCTCATCGCCTGCCATAGCCTCTGTCGTGTGATAAACCGCCCCATTAGCAAGCTGCAGGAGTTTCCCTGAAAGGACTGCCGCGCTGCCCGCGTCCAATACCCCTCCTGGCAGCTCAAGTATCCTCTCCCGCTCCATCTCGCTATAGGCTTTCCGTGCCTTGGGGTCTAGCTGTATATACCTGACATTGTCAATCCTTTCAGGCAGGCTCAGGTAATCCTTGGCCGAAAGGCTGATACATATGTCCCGGATACGCCTCTGTATCTCCTCCTCTGCCCCCGGCCTGGGTTCGTATGAGAAAATCGTGGTCGCATTCCGTGCCGATGGAATGAAATAATTATTACGGTATTCCGTAACAGTCCTTCCAAGCCTCTTCCCTCCATCCAGGAGGTATATCTGCGCCCACAGGTCAGTCAGCCCATTGGGAGAAGGGGTCCCGGTCAGCTCCACCATGCGTCTGATATGCCCCCTGATATTTTTCAGGCTTTTAAACCGCTTGGCCTGGTGGCTTTTGAAGCTGCTTGACTCATCGATGACCACCATGTCAAACGGCCAGGCATTCCGGTAATAATCCACCAACCAGGGAACATTCTCCCGGTTGACCACGAAAACATTCCCGGGGCTGTTAAGGGCCCTGACCCTCTTGTCCTTGGGCCCAAGCACTGGCCGTATCTTAAGCAGCCCAAGGTGGTCCCATTTCCCCTGCTCCCTGGTCCAAGTGTCCTCAGCGACCTTCTTCGGCGCAATCACCAGGCACCGGCATACCTGGAACCGGTTGAAGATTAAATCGCACACTGCCGTCAGGGTAATCACCGTCTTCCCAAGGCCCATGTCCAGGAACAATGCGACTGTTTCGTCCTGGATAATCCGCGTGATGCAGTAGCGTTGGTAATCATGCGGCACGAATCTCATTGCCCTCCTGCCCCCTTCCCGGGAGCCTTGCTCGCCATCCCTGCAAGGCGCAGGTCTACAGAACGCATCCACGGCGCCTGCCCTGCAATCTCGTCAAGCACTTCTGCCGCGCGGCCCTCACTGTCCACCACCGCGGTATAGCACCCAAGCCCGGCTAGCTCCGCCAGTTTGAACCTTTGCAGTTTCCGCGCCCCCTGGCCTGGCCGTTTCAGCTCCACGAAGCCAATCCGGCCACCGGGAAGGACCACAAGCCTGTCAGGCACCCCTGCATTCCCAGGTGACACGAACTTATACGCCCTGCCGCCCGCTCGCATCACAAGCGCACAGAATCTTTTTTCCAACTCACTTTCCCTCATCTCGTTACCCTCCTGCAACATTCTGGCTTTTTTCCCTATATACCCCTATATATAAGGGTACAGGGGTACATATATCCCTTATTTCCCTTGTATTTATATTTCATATAAAAGAATGTTGACATGTTGACATATAGCAATTTATCCAGTGTTTATGCGGCTTTCAGGTGTCAACACATGAATGTTGCACCCTGTTGCATTGTTGACGGCCTGTCTGTCAACATTCCCGCCGCCGTGAGAATGTTCACGTGGTTTTTGTTGCTCTCTGAAATCCCCGCTGCCTCCCGTATTCGCCCCCGAAGCGTATCGGGCCTTTCTGCCTCTCCCAACCTGGTAGCCTCTCCAAGATGCCATTGATTTCCTTGGAATCCGATTTCCTCATCCGGTTGTACCCTGGCATCTTAAAGCACTCATTCCATATTTCCCACGCGCATATCCTGTCCCGGTAAATCAATTGGCTCTCGTCAGCCTGTTTCTGGTCAAAACCTGACTCAAGCCAGCTCTTCCTCCCGTACATGTCTCTCTCGTACCAGTCCTTAGGCACCTTCCTACCCAGGAACTCTATGATTGCCCCCTCAGAATAGGAAGCCTCCCTGTGCTCTTCCTGCGCATGTTCTGCCATTCCCTCCGCCTCGTCTGAAAGGATTAAAGGCTCCCCCAGTCGGTATAATGCAACGGCTTCTGCCCATATCTGCGCCGCCTCAGACGGCAAATCCCGCCATACATCCTTGCTGTGCCGCCCTCCTGGCAGGTCTACCGGCCAGAACCGCCTATTGCCTGTATAGTCTTTCAGGAACTCACTTTCATTCGTAGTGCCCACGATAATGCATTGGCGTGGATACTTCTCCGTCCTCCGGCCATATGCCGCGCGGTATACGTCGTCGCATTTGCTCAGGAACTGCTTGACCGTGTTCATCTCAGACTTTGACATGCCGGTCAGTTCCCCCGCTTCTATAATCCAATACCCCTGCAGGAGCTCCGCGGCATCCTTGCCCTCAAAGGTGCACAGTGAATCAGAATACCATCCCATCCCCAGGCGCCGGAAAAAGGTGCTCTTCCCTATTCCCTGCTTCCCTGCAAGGATAAGCATCGTGTCAAACTTAATCCCCGGGCTGAATATCCTTGCCACTGCCCCCACCAGAGTCTTCCGTATGGCCTCCCTGGAATAAATGCTGTCCTCCGCCCCGAAATAGTCAATCAGGAGGGTATCCAGGCGCGGTACCCCGTCCCACACCAACGAAGCTAAAAAATCCCTTAATTTGTGTACCTTATTGTTCAATGCAAACACTGCAAATCCATCTGATATCTTTTCCTTGCCCGTAATCCGGTATATCGCCTCCATGTAGCCCCGCAGCCCTGAATCGTCATCATCCTTCCACTGCCTTACCACATAAGGGACTTTCTGTGGCTCCCATGGAAGCGCCCCTGACACCATAGGCCTCCCTGACATCTCGTCATGGTATATACGCCCCTTTAACGCCGGGTCGTTCTCCAAAATTACCTGTACGTTCTGGATAGTACTCATCGGCTCGCCCGTCTTAGGGTTAGCTTTCAGCTTCAGAACCCATCCTGCGTCATCCTGCCCCTGCCCCGCAGGCGCGCCCCCGAAGCTATGTACTGCCGCCTCGTATCTCTCCTTGGCCATCATTTCTGCCACTGCCGGCAATTCCGCGGCAAACTCACACATTTTTTTAAACGATGGCAGGTTTGTCACCGGCGTATCCGGCTTTGCCCCGTCATCCTCATCCCCATACATATGTAACCGGGTCATGTCAAAAGAATTTACAAGCCGGCCCGAACACGGGTCGGTCGCGTGGTGGCTGTAAAGGAATTTCCCGCCTTCGTACAGCACTGCGCCCCCTACGGTGCTCCCTTCCACGAACGTGAACCGTCCCGGGTCAGCGCACGGCTCATACACCCCTGGTATGAACTGCTCCATCGCTTCTTCTATGGAGAAATTTTTACAGAACGCACCGACGATTCCCTTTTTTTCCAACGGGTCGCCCTGTTTTCTGGCCGACCGGTCCCTAATCCGCGCGGCGCCTGGCACCTCAGGCCACTCCGCCACGTTCCTCCAGTCGCTATAGCATCCGAGCACCCCCTCCCTTGAAAGGAATGGCTTATCCTCATATGTGAACACATACTGGCTGTCGCTGCTGCAGCTTGGCCAATACATCAGCCTGACTGGTTCAAAAGTCGTCGGGTCAAATATCTGCATGCCGATGCAGCTTGCAACTTTCCTGGCTATCGGCTCATATTCATCCGCAGTGCACGGCACGTCAAGCGGCACGATGATACGCAGGCGCGGTGCAGCCCCTTCATGCTTCCTTGTGGAATACACGGCATAAGAGCACCCCAATGCAGCAACGGCGCTCAGCACTTTCTGTGTGCCTCCCGGCTCAATTGTATCGGCATCCAAAGTAATCAGATACCGCTCCCCCGCATTTTCATTCTTCCGGCGGGGTCCTTTCAGCACACCGCCAACAAAGCCTCCCACATCCTTTAATGCATCCTGCTCCGGCCTTGGAAGCGCCTTATACTGTTCAAAGCTCTCCTGGGTTCTCTGTGGGCGCGATATTTTCGTGAGGAACTCAGACCAGAGCATCTCCTGCCCATTCCAGACGGATGCTTTTCGGCTTGTCCCTACCGTAATCCTGACAATCTTATCATTCAGCATTGGCCGCCCCTCCTAATCTTTCTTATAATAGTAAGACTCAAATCCGTCTGCATTCAGCGGAAGCCCCTCAGCCCAACCCGGGAGGGCGCACATTACCCTGATTGCCTCTTCCAGGGTTCTCCCGGAATCTTCCGGCACTTCCATGATGACCTCATCGTGGATATGGAAATCAATCACGAAGCCTGCACGGCATAACCCTGACATGGCCTCAGCAAGTAAATCCCTGGCCACAGCCTGGACAATATTCTCCGTCAGCTTGCCGCCATAGGTGGATATTGCCTCCCACTTCTTAGTCTTCTGGTTGACACCCCGAAAATGGACGGCATCCCTGCCACGGTCATTCAGCCTTATTTCCGGCTTATAATAGTAAAGCTGCCTCCCGCTCGGGAGTGTTATCATGAGATAGTCCTCGTCCCTGCTGAAAATAACGCCGCGGGGCATGTAACCTACAGTCCCGTACTGCACCGCCTCCACCGCATACCTTTCCACGGCGCGCCAGAATGCCACAATCCTCTGGTTGCTGCCCCGCCAACGCCTCACGATGTCCGGAAGCTCGCTTTCATCAAGCCCCATAGCCAATGCGCCCATGGATATCAATGACCCCGCCGCGCCTTGGTAGCCAAGTGCGAGCTCAGCAATCTTACCCTTTCCTCTCAATTCATATTCGGGTCTGCCTTTCCTAATCAGGTCCATATCCACACCGAACATCGCAGACGCGGAGGCCTCATAGATTTTCCCATGCGTGCGGAAAACATCGAGCCGCCATTGCTCATTCGCAAGCCACGAGAGTACCCTGGCCTCGATGGCAGAAAAGTCTGCGACAAGGAACTTATTCCCCTTCCGCGGAACAAACGCGGTACGGATGAGCTGTGAGAGAGTGTCAGGCACGTTCCCATAGATGGCCCTGAGGGCATCAGTCTGCCTTTTCTTTACAAGCTCCCTTGCAGTATCCAATGTACCGATATAATTCCGTGGCAGGTTCTGCACCTGCACAAGCCTTCCCGCCCACCTGCCGGTCCGGTTTGCGCCGTAGAACTGCAGCAGCCCCCTAATCCTGCCGTCGCTGCACATGCATGTATCCATGGCTTCATACTTCTTCACAGATGTTTTCCCAAGCTCCCTTCGTATTTTAAGCACTTCCTTAAGCAGCTTGTCGCCGGTCTTGTCTGCCAGTATCTCCGCTACAGTTTGCTTTCTCAGGTTATCCAGTTCCAATCCGGCATTATCCTTAATCCACTGTTTGAGTTGTCCGACGCTGTTCGGGTTGTCGAGCCCAGTAATCTCCTTTGCCCTGCCGGACAGCTCATCCCGTATCTGCGCAGATATATCCAGGGCGCCTCTGACCAATTCCTGGTCCACCGCTACGCCATTCAGGTTTATATACTGGTCAAGCACCCAATTAAAATGCTCTTTTGCCGGAAGCGGATGCCTCTCCAGTATCTTATGTATTTCCATTTCCGTTTCGACGTCACGGATGCAGTAGGACTTAAATAATTCCCATTTTTGCTTATCGTGGTAATACATGTTCCGTGTTCGTCCATAGTTACTCCTTGTTGGCGTACAGGGCACACAGAAATACCTGATTAACTGTTTTCCCACTGCCATTTTCTGTTTGCTTTCCGGAATCCCTAAGGCCTTGCCAAGTTGGCCCAATTGCCCGGGCAGCCCGCAATAATATGCATGCACCATCGTACAGTGCCACTGCTCCACCTGTATAACAAAATTTTTTCTTAGACAATTTATTTCAAAAGCCGCATTGTGGGCTACTCTTTTCACATTTGGGTTGTTTAAGTCCGCCACAACCTGCGCCGGAACCTGTTCTCCTGCCGCCAGGTCTATAATCCGGACAGGCTCATAATCGTAAGAATATGCAAAAAGCATAATTCCAAATGCCGGGGACTGCACGTATTTGTACAGCCCGGCTTTCGTTATATCTATATCTGAATAAGTCTCAAGGTCTATATGCAGGGTTCTCATTGTAATCCCATCACTCCTCCCGCTACTGCGGGCCTTCCTGTTATTGGGTCTATCTGTTGTGGCTGCCACGCGGGTGCCGGCTGTTGGTATGCGCTTGGCATGGGCGGCTGTGCATAAGTTCCTGTGTATCCTGATTGCCCCATAGCCGGATACTGCCCCGCAGGCGCCATGTATGTATTGCTTCCTCCGAAGGCCTCCTCCGCGCTGACCCGGGCCGTAAGCGGCTCCCCGTCCTCAATCTTCTGTACAGCATTAAGGCCGCATCCAATCCCTTTATTCATAGTATTGCTATAGGCATAAAAATTGACGTTAGCGCGGACATAGCATCCGCTGTACACATCAGCCGGGTTAATGATTTCATCCATGTCGAGCCCTACTATGGAAGGCTTTATTTTTGCGGATGCCCTCAGCACCATATGCCCCCTGCACTCTTCCCCAAAAGGCATCCCCGACGGCTGCGGCCCGTCCCCGTCATATATTGTCGTCTTGCACACAGGAGGGACATTCCCGCCGAATACTTTCTGTGCCCCTTCCTGCTTGGCTTTCTCAATCTCTGTATAAATGGCATTGATTGTCGCCACATCGGTCTTAGGTATCAGGAGGGCAATTGAATACTTAGGCTCCCCCTCTCCTAACGGTGTGTGTGGCTGAAAAATATGAACATAGCTAGCCCTGACCTTGCCTGTTGTAATTGCCATGTCTGTTTCCTCCTTATTCTTTGTATGTGTTTTCCCCGCCGAAAGCCTCTTCCGCCGACACAGTCTGCAAGACCATTGCCGGCCTTGCATCGTCCTCAGGCGCCAGTGCCGGCTTCCCTTGCGGCTTCACGATATATTTGGAAAGGATATTCTGTTTGTCTTCTTTGCTCAGCGCCTTTTCCAATTCCCCTAATCCGATGGGTTCCCGTTTGTACAATACTGCCTCGTCATATCCCGCCTGCACCAGTTCCGCAAATGCCGCATCAGCATCCGAAAGCTTCCGGATGCTCTTGCCCTCGATAGCCTTCCATCCTGGCACCTCGCCGCCTGACACAATCCGTTCCAGGATGATTTTTTCAAGCTTCTGCACCCATTCCTTTAAGAACATTGCCTTCTTTAGCAGTGCCCCTGCCTCTTCCCATGAGATAAGCGGAGGCAGCCTCTTCTGGTTCTGTTCCCCGTCCCAAGCATCCGCATGAAGCTCCATGTTATGTTCCACAGTGGCGCGGCACCTGCCGTAGGCTTTGCAGAAACTATTCTTGCAGTAATTTTCTGTATCACCTTTGCAGTAGTCGGCCGGACGGAACTCCCCCTTCCCTTCCCAAGCCAGGTCGGCTGCGGGCCTGATTACTGTCTCGCCCCAGGAAAGCAGCTCTCTCATGGTTGTACGCCATGAAGAGTTCCGCGCCGTCCTGGGCTGCACGATATGTAAACAGACATTCTCGATATTAAACAGCATGCCAAATTCGTTATAGGCCCCTAATGCATACAATGACAGCTGCGGATTGTTTTCTGCCTTTTTGGGAACCCCTTTCCCGTACTTGAAGTCAATGACATGCAGCTCATTCCCATAGATTATGATGCAGTCACCTGTGCCAAACCCTTCTTTTGCCCACGGGCCATAATCAACCCTTTTTTCAACGGCTACAAATGGCTGCCCCGGGAACCCAAAAGCAGTACTTGAAACATAGTCGACATATTCATCCGTGTACCCATCCATCTCCGGCTCGTAAAGCTCTTCCTGCTGCAGCTTTTTCAGCCGGCTCTTGTATGTACGCTCGGTCATATTCTTATCTGTAAACAATTTCTGTAGCTTTAACTCACCTATACTGTGCGCAAGCGTGCCCCTCTTCGCGTCATCTGAACCCTCATCCGGTATGCTTGCCTCCAACCGTGCAGAGGGTGGACAATGTATCCACTTTTCTGCACTCGATGCAGACAGAAGGGCGTGCGTTCTCTCCTCTTTCTTCTTACCCATCAGATTTGCGCACCTGCCTCCCTGAGCGCGATGGCAAATTCCCCGTAGCGCTCTTTAGGCAGTTCCGTCATCGCCTGGATGCCGAACCGCTGCAATGCTTCCACTACCTGCGGGAGCCTCCCTGTAGTGGAAAGCCCTGCCGCCGCCACCTGCAGCTGCTCCAACGTATACTCTGGTGCCACCGCTGTAGTTGGCAGGGCAGGTGCCATCACGCCTACCTGCATAGGCTGCCCCATAGGTGCACTAGGCTGCATCGGCGGCTGCCCGACAGGTGACCCATATGCCGGCATGGGTTGTCCATAATTCTGCGGGGATGGTATGGGCGCCGCGGATGCTTGGGGCTGCGCATGCCCCGGTGCCGGCAAATCTGGCTGCGACGCCGTGCTGCCCTGTTGGCCGCCTATCCCTGCAAGCATCCTTATTGCCTCTGTTAACTCCTTAATCCCTTCCACTGCAATCCTGATTTTAAATTCGTTCATCGTAAGTCTCCTCTCCTGCGCTATGGCTAGCGCTTTCATATTTACTGGTGGTTACTTGGTTATTCGGTTTTATGTACGTGCTTTGGATGCCGTCTATGGGTATGCCAGTTATCTCCGTGAACTTATTGGCGTATATACAGTATGACCATCTCGTTGACGTCTTAACTGCCGACCCGAACTCAAACCCCTTGCGTCCCTCCCGCAGGCCCTTTCTGACATAATCGACGCTCTTATGCATCAGCGCTGCCGCATCTTCACACCTTAATTTATTCTTATACAGGCCAGGCATCCTCCTGGTGACCCCATCGCCCGCCACTGGAATCCCTGGGAAGCCTTCCAGGTCATCCACCGTAACGCCTAACGCCGAGGCTATGGCTTCTATGCGCCCCTGTGACGGCCTGTTTATGTCGTTTATGTACTGGCTGACTGCCGCTTTGCTGAATCCTGTTTTCTCTGCCAAAGCAGCCCCTGTAATGCCCTTTTCCTGCATAATTCTTTTCATGTTTTCTGCTAACATAATTTATTCTTGGCTGCCTCCTTGCGTTGAAAATTTTTTATCCAGTTTCCAATATCTTTAGCTTCTCTCGCCGGCTCATCTGGCTATCTGTACTTTGACAAGCTTCCAGAAAACTATCCAGACGATGCCACAACCCTGACTGTTGAAGTAAGCACCAATCGTGGGCGGGCAATGAAAATGAAATTGTCGGTTCCGAATTGATAAATCGCTTTACTTCGTACACCTTTCTTGCCTCCCTCCTATACCGGCTTCCACATCTAAAGCAGCAATAATTTAATCCGCTTATTCTGATTGCTTGAATGTTCATTTTGATAATGCTAAGATTTATTTATCTAATCAGAATATAGTGGGGGCGCATTGTAAATTGCCCTTATGTAAGGGGGGGAGTGATAATACGGAAAAGAAATACGTGTATTCTGTCGAAGGGGCCAAAACTCTTAGACAACAAGGATATACGCTATGGGCTATGCCATATTTCGAATATGGCGACGGCCCCATCTTGTATATCATGGCTAAGTAACATTTAGCACGTAACTGCTAACCATCCTCCAACACAATGCGCCCTCACTAGATTCTGATTGGCTCCTCTGCTTCGCCTCCCTTCTTTCTGCCCAACTCATTAACTGAAAAAAGTACCCTACAAATTCTGTTTTGCCTATGTTTAGCGTATATGAATCTTGAACATTTCTTTCGATTATGGTAATATTTATCCATCAAAATCAAATAAGAAAGGAACAAAACATGGGTTTAATTTACTACTTCAACAACAATGAAGACGAGCATGGTTTGCATGAGATACATACGGAAAATTGCAAATACCTTCCAGAAGAACCGAACCGGACTAAAATCGGTTCGTGTACTAATTGCTCTCACGCTCTTATGAATGCTAGCATTAAATATCCAAACATGAAATTTGACGGCTGCCGTCATTGCTGCCCCGAGTGCCATAAGGGCTGATTCCTGGAACTGATTCAGCCCCCACCTTTATTCAGCAGCGCTTGTTCTCGGTAAAATTCCCGGACATCCTCGCATGCATTGTCAAGGTCCTGCAGTGTCATTTGATTATCCACCATACAATGTATAATCTTGTCCTCAAGAATAAGCCGCTTTTTTACTGCCGCGACCAAGGCCAAATTATCAACCGTAGAGGCATTTATTTCCATCGTCATTCCTCCCTCGTTCTAGGTACATTCCGCCGTTTAATTAGCCCATCCCTCCTGAATCCTTCCTGCATATCCTCATAAACCTTGTCAAGGTATATCATTGGAAGTTCATTATCCTGCATAAAATAAAGGACGGTGTTATACAGGTCACAGTATTTGTTTTCATCCAAAGAGCGGTAGTCTGGTTTTCCCATTTTCTTCCCCCTTCCCTCCTATACCGGCTTCCGTGGCTCATACCGAGTTCGCAATTCGTTTGGCGAAATCTCCATAGCTTCGCATAAATCGTACAATTCATTAGCCTCCAATTTTCTTTTTTTACTCAATATCATAGATAAGACAACAGGGGACATATTTGCTTTCGCGGCAATAGCTGACTGAGTGAAGCATCTTTCTTTTACTGCCATCTTTATATTGTCTCTTACATCGAAGCTCAATTAATAATTCCTCCTTTCATATATTTGCAAAATCTCTGGGGTCAACGCATTCAAAAAACTTGTAATTTCTTTCGGATTATGGTAAGGTTTTTCATCAATTATCAAGGAAAGGACAACTCGCAATGAATAAACCTTTAGAAAACTTATATTCCTACCTGCTTGCACACAGGGAAGAAGTATTAACGGATATTGACTGCATAAATAATGTGGAAGGTGTCAATCCTGAAAACATCATGCAATTACTGGAAGCCTTGCAATCCAAAAGAAAAATACGCCTGGACTGTGATTCATACATACGTCCTTCCATAACAGTCATTTGACTTTCTTCTTTTTCAGCCGCTGATGCCGACTTGTTACGAGGTCGGTATCAGCCCGCCATGGTTTCACTTCATCCAAGGATGCGGCATAGGGTGCTATTGATAAATCCAGCACTGGTTCCTTACCTCCTTCTGCCCTAAAAGTGACGCTTTTCACCCCGTTAATGTCCCTGCCATCCAAATACACGTTGGTACTCTTCCCGTAGCAGTCTATACGCATATCAGGGAAAGGCAGTTTTTTCTTCTTCATTTCGTTTCGCCCCTTTCATTACCTCAACGGTATCCAAAGCCTTACGTTATCTATACTGGATTTTGAATTTTTACATCACTTAATCCAAGCAAATAGTCAGTATTGGCATTACATAATACTGCCATTTTAATTAAAATGGTACTCGGAATAGGATTAGTTCCGTTAATCCAGTTGTAGTACGTTTTCGTGGAAATACCCAGTTTTTTTTGCAAAATCTTCTTTTGATAAGCCCATCCGTCCTCTTTCTGCTTCTATATTTGAGTATTTCAATTTATCACCTCCATTACGCGTTTTGCGAAACTATGTCTATATGATATTCTTTTGAAAGGAATCCGCCCATTCTTCCTTTGTGTATATTTTCCGCCCGCCAGAACGTGGTTCTGTTTCTTTTTTATTCATTTCCTTCGTTATTTCCTTCTTTGTCTGCAAAATCTATTGGATTAACATTGAGGAATTTACAGAGCTTAATCAATTCTTTCCCTTTTATGTCTCTCTTTTTTGACCTATTTTTAAGGCTGTCATATAAAGCCATATATGGGATTCCTGTTCTACGAGAGACTACTGTAAGCGCGATACCTTTATCATCTATGCACTTAGAAAGGTTCTCCTCTAAAGTCATGCAATCACCCCCTCCGCACACACGTTTTGTTTATATCGATTTTTTCGTTATATCCAGTATAATATCGGTTTATTCGATTGTCAATATCTTTTAACGAGTTTCTCAATATTTTTATTGACACGCTAACATTATTCGTTATAATGAAAGTATCAGGAGGTGATTGTATGGCCAGTAAAGATTTTTCTAACATATTAAAATCTTTACGTTTAAAAGCTGGATATAGCCAAAAAGATGTATATGAACATTTTAAGATTCCCCAATCTACGTTTAGCTCTTGGGAGGTTGGTAAATCGGAACCCTCGGGAGAAATGCTTATAAAACTGTGTGAATTCTATAAATGCGATATGATAAAAGAATTCTCATCAAATAATGATTTAAATTATTTAGAATGGGAACTAATTGAAAAATACCGCTCCCTTGACCCCCACGGCAAGGAGATGGTGGACTTTACCCTGCAGAAAGAATGGGAACGCTCGATTAATATTAAAAGTACGCCGGATTACCTTAAGCCCGTAGCAGCGCGCAATGACTACGAAAACGAGCCGGGCCAGGAAGAGAAAATGCGTGAGGACGTTTCCAATCTTAAGAAGCCCAATTAAAATATCCGCTTATCTTACTTTTGGAGGTACTGCATTGAACTATGATGATTTATTAGAGGAAAGCGCGTCAAATGACGTTTATGTGATAGAGAATGCGGATTTTAAGTCAAAAGCCGATGGGCTTATTAACGGAAGCGTAATTGGCATAAATAAGGACATCCGCACCTGCCGGAAGCGTGCCTGCGTGCTTGCTGAGGAACTTGGCCATTACCACACTACCGTAGGCGACATCATCGGCCAGCCTAGCTTGTCAGCCCGCAAACAGGAACTCCGTGCGCGGATGTGGGCGTATAACCGCTTAATTGGGCTCCACGGGATTGTAGATTCCTATAGGCACGGGTGCTGTTCCCTGCATGACACCGCTGAGCATTTAGATGTCACGGAAGAGTTTCTGTGCGAAGCGCTGTTGGCCTACAAGGAGAAATACGGCATATACGCAGCCATCGACAATTACGTTATCTATTTCGAGCCATCCTTGGGTGTGTTTGAATTAGTATAAAAATTCTAAAGAAAAGAGATTACAGAGATGAAAAAAGAAAAGAAAAAAGACAGCTGCTTAATAACCTCCTTAATAATTATTGCGATAATTTGCGCCCTTCCCTTCGTATTACTCTTAGGTTGGATTGCCGGAATTGTCTGGCTGATAGCTTTCAGGAAAAGAATGGGTACAGACCCGAAAAAGCAGAAAAAATACACCATTGGCATATCCGCAGCATCAGCCCTGTCTTTACTTATTTTTGTTTATTCAATGGCTACCGCTCCGCCGACTCTAACTAGCCTGACTCTTTCTTCCTCAGCAGAAAATCTGGTATTAGAGATAAATACTGACTATGACATTCATTTGCAATATGCTCCTGAGGACGCGTCTTTATCCTCCATAGAATACAAAATCAGTGACCCATCCCTTGCGGATATAATATCTGATTCAAATACGCCCAACATCTTGACCCTACATACAAAAGGTGAAGGTACAGTGACTGTAACAGCTGTAAAGGGCAGTGTTGAAAGCAATGCTCTTTCATTCGATATTATGGACAGCGCAAGAATCGAACAAGAGAAAACTGCTGAATCTGAACAAGTTGCTAAAAATGAGGATACTCCCGATTCAGAACAAGCGCCTAATGTTGAGGCATCTGCGGCGGTTGAAGAATCACCAGAAGACATTACGGCATCCGAGGAAACAGACAGCCAAATTTCAGAAGAAAAAGCAGAAGAATCAGAGCCCCTCGGCTTTAATGTAGTATTCAGCAAAACTTACCGTAATGATAAAACGGGCAACTGGAGATTATCAAAAATTGCCGAAAACATCAGCATTGAAGAATATGCTGTGGACTACTATAAAAATTATTTTGAGAAGGATAATGAGGTACACATCATTATTAATTTTGCTTTGAATACCACAACACGCATAACGGTTATGGGAGACCTTTTAGATGTCGCTGTCATGGAATATATTGACAAAGAAGAACACGATGCTTCCCTTGCATGTTCCGGTACTTTGCTCGAAGAATACCATGTTAATATCAATACTGGCAAGGTCGAAAAGCTCGAATCCCAAGATGTATCGAAGGCAGAAAACAATGACTCTAATAATCAACCGGAAAAAACATCGGCCCAACAAACGGACACGGGTAGCAGTGAGCAAACAACAGACGTTACCGGAACACAGACAGCGGACAGCTCTGCCGCTACGCAATCTGATACATCCTCAGGTACTGATACAGGTGCCACCTCGACAGGAAATAATTTTAATACCTACGATAATCCAGACCAACAACAGACAGCAGATGCTTATGTTTTAAATACTAGCAGCCATAAAATCCATTACCCGAATTGTTCCTCTGTTGCAAAAATAGCCCCGAAAAACTACTCCACTTCCAACGCATCTTTAGAAGAATTGATGTCACAGGGCTACACCACATGCGGAATATGTTTAAAATAACGAATCCATAGAAAGCGAGGTTCCCGCCTATGCCAATGCCGCAAGAACAAAATCACACAATCGAGGATATCTATGCCCTGCCAGACGGCAGGAGGGCAGAGCTGATTGACGGGCAGATTTATGATATGGCACCGCCAGGTACAATTCACCAAAGGCTTGTCGCAAAATTAAGCCACAGAATATTAAGTCATGTAGAGGCAAATAGCGGAAACTGTGAAGTGTTCCCCGCCCCTTTCGCCGTTTTCCTGAACGAAGACGACAGGAACTATGTGGAGCCGGATATCTCAGTTATATGCGACGGCAATAAACTGGATGACAAGGGCTGCCATGGCGCGCCTGACTGGGTAATTGAGGTCACTTCTCCCAGTACCGCCCGGATAGACTATGGCATAAAGCTCTTCAAATACCGTTCCGCCGGGGTCCGTGAATATTGGGTTGTGAATCCCTTAAGCCATACCACAACCGTCTTTGACTTTGAAAATGAACAAGGGACTAACCAGTACAATTTCGATGATAATATTCCCGTCTGCATCTATAAAGACCTGAGCATTAACATCGCAAATTTACTTTAAAAGAAAAAAAAGAACCGCCCGGTGCTGCACACACCGGAACGGCCCATATGCCCCGAAGGACACACAAATGAAACAATATTATTGTAGCATCTTCGGGGACAGCCTGCAAGCGCAAAAACGCGCTGGCTGTTATTTTTATACCCAAAAAGGAGGGATACGGATATGGCAGAAGGCGTAAGGAAAAGAGGGAAAACCTGGTCATATTATTTTGATGCCGCCAAGGTCGGCGGCGAACGCAGGAAAATTGAGAAGGGTGGCTTCCGCACCCAGAAGGAGGCTGCTGCCGCACGGGCAAAGGCCATCGCCGAGTACAATGAAACAGGGCGGGCGTTCTCGCCTAGCAATATGAGCGTTGCCGACTACCTGGATTACTGGCTCGAGAATGCTATCAGGAAGAATATTGACCATGGGTACTCATACCAGACACACAAGGCATACCGGCAGAAAATTGAAAGCCTCATCAAACCGCAGTTCGGGGCATACAGGCTGAGTTCTTTCCAGTACTCCCCCGACATCGTGCAGGGATGGGTGGACAGCCTGAAAGCCAGAGGCTATTCAAAGGAATCCATCCGCGGATACCTCGGCTGCCTAAGCAGTGCAATGAATTATGCGGTACTGCCGCTGAAATATATCCAGGCCAACCCCTGCACTCCGGTGAAAATTGGCAAAATGCCCATCGACATGAAATCAAAAGAACGGAACGAGTATGTATGCTCCCGTGAGGACTTCTCTAAAATCTTGGAACGTTTCCCCGAAGGGAGCAAATACCACCTCGCGCTTACCGTCCCGTACTACACAGGGACGCGACTCGGTGAGACCTTTGCAATCGACCTGCTCCATGACGTAGATTTTACTAAACACGAAATCAGCATCAACAAGCAGCTTGTAAAAATCGGTGACGGTTGGTGTTTCCGGCCGCCTAAATATGATTCTTACCGTACCATTAAAATCGGGGAGTCCTTAGAGGCAGAGCTTAAGGAAGCCATAAAGCAGCGGAAGATACAGCGCATGAAATACGGCCCAGGCTACCTGAAAACATATGCTGCACCGGACGGCACAATCTGGCAGCTCCCTGCGGATAAGGAGGCCGATAACGGATATAAAGAGGTCATTCCGCTGTGCGTATCTGCGAATGGAAAAATAGCAACGCCATGGTCCTTCCCCAGTTGTTGCGTGAAAATTATTAAAGAACAACTCGGAATTGAGTTGTTCCACTCCCATTGCCTCAGACATACCCACGGCACAATACTGGCTGAAAACGGGGTAAACCCCAAGACCGTAATGGAGCGCCTGGGGCATAAAGACATTTCCACCACCTTGGGAACCTATACATTCAATACGGAATACATGCAGAAATCCGCGGCTGACATCTTTGAGAAGGCAATGGGTGGATAACAAAAAAGGAAGGGACTGAACATGTTACAGAATGTTCAGCCCTTCGTTATTTTTATCCTTTCTTCTTACGGGATGGGTGGCAAATAGGTGGCAAATCTGCTATTCTAAGAGCGCGCTACTTTCCCCGCAGAAGTCTTTGAGTTTCCTACAAACAGCATATATGCGCCTAAACTGAAAATTTTTTATATTTTTCACATAATCTATTGACCTTATACCAACTATACCCCTTATACTCAGCTTAACAAACAACCGAGAGGAGAGCTAAACCATTGAATATCAATGAATTGGAACGACTTACAGGCATCACTAAACAGAATATCCGTTTCTATGAAAAGAAAGAACTTCTCCATCCGCAGAGAAATGCCTCCAATAACTACCGTGAATACACGGAAGAAGACCTGGAGGTTTTAAAAGTCATTAAGCTTTTGCGCAAACTGGATTTCTCTTTGGAGGATATTCGAAAGGTCTTGTCACAGGAAGCGCCACTTCAAACGCTTCTGGAAGAGCACCTGAAGGAACTTCAGAAAAAACGGCAGGAATTAAGTTCGTGTATTGACGTCTGCAAAGACCTTCTTGCCAAACAGCCGGAAACATTGGATGTGGATGGAACTCTCCGGAAAATGGATACATTGGAAAAGAATGGGGGAAAATTTATGTCAATTATTCAAGATTACAAAAAATATGCAGCGTCAGAAAGTATCCGCCGTTTTTCTTTTAAACCGGATACCATGGTTAAAACGCCGCAGGAATTTACCGAGGCGCTATGCGAATACGCCAACGAGAATCATCTCAACCTGATTATCACAAAAGAGAGCATGTACCCGACCTTCGAAATTGACGGGCTGGAATATACTGCCCACCGCGCCTTTGACCGTTTCGGCGCGACAGTACACTGCACCCTGACGCACCCTGAGGAGGCAGGCATTGAGGAGGTTACCGGCAAGAAAAAATGGATTTACCGTATACTCCATGGCCCTTATCTGTTTCTGGCCTTCCTGTTACTTTTTATGGCAATCGACAGGCACAGCCTTGGGTGGGCAGCCCTTGTCGCCGTTATGTTTTTCCCGTATTTGCTTTGGTTGTTCCCCAGAACCAAATAATTTCTACATGAATTTTTAATAATTCTTTAATGAATTTAGCTATTGACTTTCCGACCAAACCGTCCTAGAATTTTCACTAATTAAGCATGAAAAAGAAAAACGGACAGACGAAAAATCCGTTTTTCTTTTCATGAAAAAACAACCCGGCAATACAGCGATAGCCTTGCAGTCCTTTGTACAGCAGACATCACAGGTTCCCCGACAGAAAAGGAAGCGCGTTTATTTATGTTGGCAATTATGGTTTTAATTTTTCCTGCAATACTGGCAATTTCCATTCATCTTTTATTACATCGCAAAATTACCCCCCCCCTTTCAAAATTAGCCGCTTACGCGCTCTTTTGCGCAATCAGCACAAATCTGATTATCTTAACCGGCTTAAAACTTATTGGTATGCAGGACTTTAACCTGTTCCAAATGAGCGTTAGCTTCAAATTAAAATGGCTTACTCTGGAATTCATCTTAACAATTATCCTCAGCTATGTTTTAAGAAATATTACGCGCTTAGACCACGCTCTCTGTAAAGATATTTTGAGGAAAGCATTTCCTCCTGCACTTTTTTGTTCTGTTACCTATGCAGTTTATACGCCCAGTTCTCTATTTTTAAGCAATATAGAAGAATTTTCACTGCACTATATCCATATCGTTCCCTGTATTTTATGCATGACATTCCTTCTTATGGCAGGAATCTGCCTTCTGGCGCTATGCATAACAAACCGAAAGACGATAGGATTTTATACGTCTCTTGTATTTGCCGCCGCATTGGGCATATATGTTCAAAGCAATTTCCTGAATCCCAAACTCCCCTCGCTTGACGGAACCGAAATCAATTGGACGCTCTACCAAACAGAAAACCGAATCAGTTTCTGTTTCTGGCTTCTTTGTATTATTCTCATCCCCCTTTTCTCCTTACTATGGAAAGACAAGACTGAAAAGCCCATAAAATATGCGGCTTATTTCCTGTCGGCCATGCAGCTTTTGTCTCTCCCGGTACTGCTTTTTACAAATAGACTGGATGAATCGGCCCACTATGATTTTACAAAGACCGGAGAATTTTCCATTGGCAGGGAAAACAACATCCTTCTTTTCGTTGTAGATACCGTACAGTCAAATGTTATGGAAGAGTATCTTACCTCAGACGCCTACGACGGCGCATGGCTGGATGACTTTACCTTTTTTGACAACGCCGTCTCCGGCGGCGCTCCTACATCCGTGGCATTCCCGCTGCTTTTGACCGGAATCGAATACGACCCGTCCCAGTCTATGGAAGAATACACTTCTGAAATCTGGGAAGAAACTTCGCTGTATGACGATTTAAATGAGCGTAATTATGATGTGCGCTTCTATACAGGCGGCCATTCCATCACGAATTACCCCGACGGCATGATTGCCAACCGTACCTATAACGGCGGTGTTGGCATCGGCAATTACCCGGAGTTTGGCAGCAAATTGTACCAACTGGTAAATTTCTATGTCATGCCGCAGTTTCTGAAAGACCGCTTCTGGATGTCCACCGACGATTTCAGAGGCTCCATCGCCTACTCCAACAACGGTTATAAACTGAACGACATCCAATTCTACCACGATTTGCAGTCCGCCTCCGAAATTTCGTGCGATTATGAAAACGCCCTCCGTCTCTACCATCTATGCGGCGTGCACAGGCCGTATACCATGGACGAAAATATGGAAACCGTAGAGAAAGACAGCGTCACGGAACAGCAGGTACTGACCGGAGACATGAAAATCATACGGGAATACCTTACATACCTGAAAGAAGCTGACCTATATGATGCAAGCACAATTATGATTATGGGCGACCACGGACGGCATGAGGCCAACAATATTGAAGACAATCCCGCCGTCCTTATAAAGCTGCCCCAGGAGTCGCATCCTCTTGCACATAATTCCGCTCCTATACATTTCCGCAATATTGTCGCGACCATCGCTAAGACGATGATGGATGACTACTCCGCCTATGGCCCCAACGTCTATGACATCAATGAAGACAGCGATGTGGAAAGGCTGCACACCGTTGACGCCACCATCCGTTCAAGAATTGCCGTGGAAGAAGGATATGACGAATCCTTGGACTATACCAGATTCTTTATCCTGGGCGACGCAAGAGACCGGGCATACCGGGTCTGGAACCCCCTTAACATCAACCGTATTCAATACGCCATAGGGAAACCAATCGATTTCACCAAAGATAATGAATACGCCAAAGAAATCGATTACCGTCTTTACAAAGAAAATAATGTGGCGACAGCCAGCAACGAGTTAAGTATCTGTTTTGAACTGGAAAACTACAAGAAAGATGATTTGACCCTGCACTTTTCTTATTCCGGCGTATACAATGAAACCCAAAAAATACTGCTCTATGCAGGCGGCAGTAAAGTAGACAGCATCATCTGCACCCAGGAAAATGCCGGGGAAGACCATACCGTCGCTATCCCGAAAGACACTGTCAAGGACGGGCTGTTAACCTTACGGATGGTTTTCCCGGGCGCCGTGACGCCCAACCAATTGGACAGGAATAATCCCGATACCCGCGTACTGTCGGTGGCATTTGATTCTATATGTCTGACTGCCAGTGAAAAGACTAAAAAATAAAATTTTTTATGAAAAAAACGAAACAGGCGGGGCCCAAAATCCGCCCCGCCATAAATCTCAAATATCTTCTGCTTCCTACGCCTCCGGCGGTGTATACATGCTCCTCCAGTATCCCACCTGGCGCTCATTAATCTCCTTGATGACATCAACATCCACCTTGAAATTCCGGTCGATGTCCATCAGGCCGTTAATTTCCTGCTGTACATCCGTCACCTGTGTATAACAGTAACCGCACACATAAGGAATTTCTTTGACAGCCGTTGTAATCTTGTCAAACCTCTTGATGAAGTCTTCTTCCGTATTCACCTTGTTGCCATAGCCCCAGCCGCTGTCATCGTTGTTGAAGGCTATGCCGCCGAACTCGCTGATAATCACCGGCTGCCCGATATAGTCATAACCGTCTGCCATCGCCGACTTGTGGCAGCTGTGGTATACCTCCGATGTGAAGATTTCATCCTCATAATCTACATAACGTCTCTTAAGCACTTTTCCTACTTCCTCATAGTCATGCAATGTGAGAATATCGGAAATCGTATGCTCCCAACCATCGTTTACGATTACCGGGCGGTACTTGTCCACACTCTTGGTCAGATAATAGATTCCTTCCGTAAAGTGCTGCTGCGCTTCCTTCGTCTCCACCTGGCTGATGCCCCAGGACTCATTGAAAGGCGTCCATGTGATAATACAAGGATGGTTATAATTCTGCTTTACAATCTCCATCCACTCTCTCGTAAATTCTTCCACCGCATAATCCGAGAAATCGTAGGCCGATGCCATCTCGCTCCATACCAGCATTCCCTTGACGTCGCACCAGTACAGGAATCTCTCGTCTTCCGTCTTCTGATGCTTCCGCAAGCCATTGTATCCCATAGCGTGAATCTTATCGATATCCTCAATCAACGCTTCCTCACTGGGCGGCGTCAGGTGGGAATCTTTCCAATAACCCTGGTCCAGAATCAGCCTCTGGTAAAGCGGCCTTCCGTTTAACAGGATATTTCTCTGGTCGATACGTATTTCACGCATAGCGAAGTAGGACCCTACCGTATCCAGAACCTCTGTATCCCTGACTACCTGGAATGTAATGTCATAGAGGTTAGGCTGCTCCGGGCTCCACATCTTGACAATCCATGCGTAGCCGCTGTTTTTCTTGGCGATATCAATCTTCGTGCTGACATGCTCTGACACTACCGCGGTGCACACTTTATTGATAAACTTACCGTCAAAAGTCACCGTCGCTTCCACTCTGAGGCTGCCATCCCACATACTCTCCGGCGCATCCACCTGGTACTCTACCTCCAGAGCCAGGTCCTGCAGGAGAGGCGTCATTTTTACCGCTTTCAGGCTGACTTTCGGGACATATTCCGTCCACACGGTCTTCCAGATACCTGTCGTCTGTACATACCAACACTGGTAATTCTCGTCGCACCAACGCTGTTTTCCCCTGGGCTGCTGCATATCGAAAGAATCGTCTACTTTTACGACAAGCAGGTTTTCTCCGTCCTTCACCAGATTTGTAATGTCGAAAGAAAATCTTGCGTAACCGCCTTTATGGCTTCCCGCCATCCGCCCGTTCACCCACAAGGTTGTGGCGAAATCGCTTCCTTCAAAATGAATCACAAAATTTTCCTTCTCAAGCCGCTTTCCGTCAATCTGAATCTTCTTCCCATACCAAATATGGTCGTGGCGGCTCTCATCCTGAATGCCGCTCAACTTGGTCTCGTAGGTAAAAGGAACCTGAATCACATGCTCTCCGGCAAAATCCTCATACCATTTTTCCCGCTCCCCCGCGTTGGCGTCATCAAACCGAAAATCCCATGCGCCATTCAGGTTTTCCCAATTATCCCTCACAAACTGCGGACGCGGATAATCCTTCACATAATACTTCATATACTGATTCTCCTCTCTTATCTATGTTGAAATATTTTTAAAACCCTTCCCGGAAAACGAAATATGTTTAAAATAACTTATCACCACTAATATTATAACGAAATAAATGTAAGCATACCATACCGAACGAAAACTAAATTTGGAGCAGTCCAGCGCAAAAATAAGCAAATTACTAAACAGCAGGTAGTACAAAGAATCAGCGCCCACCCGCCCTAGCCAGGCCGCCGCCCGTTTCACCGGAGTAAACCGTACCGCCTCCATCCGGCATGACAGCAGATAATACAGATACACAAACAAACAACCGCCGCACAAATACCAGGCTGACAGCGGGAACCGCTGCGGCATATAGCCTGTCATCGCATAACAGGCAATACTGGGAACCCCCAGGAAAATACACAGGGTAAGTATACGCCAATCCCACCAGATTTCTTTCTTGCTAAACCATATTCCTGCCGCAAAAAAGAAACCATACTGCACCACCGGAAAAGTCACATAATGCCCGGAACCGACAAACAGGGCAAGCCAGGAATTGCCTACCAAGTCATAGGGTATGAAACACGCCGACACGCTGATAAACGCCACGCATGCCAGAATTTTTCCATTCATTTTACTAAATACCGGAAAGCACAAAATCCCAACAAGGAGCATCGCCGCAAAAGAAGCCAGAAACTCCGACCACCCCGGATACTTGTGCAGGGTCAGAACTTCCATAATAAAATCAATACGGAAAATCTTACCCTCCACAAGCGCCACGTAGGCGATTCCTGATAAATAAAATGCAGCCAGGATGCGCAGCGCATTTTTTCCCATCTTCTTCGCAGCGTTCCTCCAATTTCCCTGGAAATATGCCATATTCCCGACATACCCGAAGCAGAACACAAACCCGGGAAACGTAGCTATATTAATCATGTTGACCAAAAATCCCTGTACCAAATCCTGCTCTTTGCCAAAGAATTGGATAGAATGACACAAAATCATGGCCACTGTCAGCAACCCTTTTAAAATGTCTATTTCTCTTTTTCTTCCTATTATAATACACCTGTCATCGCCCATAAGCACTCCGTATTTTTCATAAAGCTTCTATTCGGCATCCATTTAACCTTTCACCGCACCTGCCGTAATACCCGCAACAATCTGCTTCTCAAATATAATGTAGATAATAATCATTGGCAGGGAAGCCACCATACTTGCAGTCAGAGGACGTACATAGTCCACCGTATAAGTACCCGCAAAAGTCGGAATACCGATTGGAAGCGTGAACAGTTCTTCACTCATGGCACACAGCAACGGCCACAAATAATTATTCCAACTTCCGATAAAGGAGAAAATGCACACCGTGGAAATAATCGTCTTGGACAGCGGCAGGGCAATCACGAAAAAGGTTTTCAGTTCGCTCGCCCCGTCAATCCTGGCCGCCTCCAAAAGCTCCGTGGGAAGCCCTTTGAAGAACGAAACCATAATAATCAACGTCATCGAGCCCGCAATGGATGGCAGAATCATGCCCGCATAACTGTCAATCAGATGCATTCCGTTGACTGTAATGAATAGCGGAACAATCGTAGCCTCTCCCGGAACCATCAGTCCAAGCATAAAATACATAAATACAACATTGCTTCCTTTGAACGGCAGTTTCGCTAGCGCATAAGCCGCAAGAGCCGAGAAAATCACCGTCAACCCCGTAGTGACCACAGCGATAATCAAACTGTTTTTCAGCCAGGTTGGCACGGACGAGTTCATAACAATCTCCGGATAATTCTGTAATGTATACGGCGGCGTAAACCAGTCAAATACAGATACAATCTGTTTTCCCTCAATCTGGAAGGATACGGCGAGAGCCCATACGACAGGGCCGATAAAAAGTACGGCCAGGAAAATCGATATCACATTCAATACCCAGTAACCGGGTGTTTTCTTCTTAATCATATTAATCCTCCCCTCTATTCTGCAGAACCTGCTGTACGATAGACAGTACTAACAGAATCGCAAACAGCACATAAGACATAGCCGCCGCGTAGCCCATATTGTTCTTACCGAATGCCGTTTCATAGATATACTGGATTAACGGCCTCGTAGTAGAACCAGGTCCTCCTCCGGTAATCAACTGAATCTGTCCGAACACCTTGAAACATGCGATGAGCTGCAACAGTGAGACAAGCCAAATAGTCGGCTTTAACAGAGGAATCGTTATATAAAACAATTGCTGTTTACTTGTCGCCCCGTCAATCATCGCCGCCTCATAGATATCAAAAGAGATATCCTGCAGGGCGGAAAGATAAAGGAGCATACTAAAGCCAATCGTCCACCACACCGTCATAACCGATATGGTAATCCATACCAGGTTAGGGTCTTGCAGCCATTGTGGCTCTTCTGACGCCGCCAGTATTCCGGTCGCATGCAAAACGCCGTTGACAAGTCCCCTGTATGGCGTAAATACATACTTCGCCACGAAGGATGCAACCGATACGGAAAGCACACTGGGGAGGTAAAAGATAATGCGCAGACTTTTCTTCATTTTCGTGACACGGTTGGCAAGCATAGCCAGTACCATCGCCAGAATCACAAGCATAGGCGTCGTGATGATAACGAAGAAGGTCGTCGCTTTCAATGCTTTCCAGAAATTCTTATCCCCTATAAACTTCGCATAGTTATCAAACCCAATAAAGCTCTGTTTTCCCATCAAACCCCATTTATGTAAGCTTACATAGAACCCCTGGACAACCGGCCAAATCGTAAACACCGTATACAGGATAAAAAACGGAAGAATAAAGGCTACCGCCGTCAGGAAAGTTCTCCTCTTTCTTGCTTTACTCATAAACAAATCCCTTCCTTTCATACACCGAAACCAGAAAAGGGGAGCAAATCCATGCTCCCCTCAACCTAATCAAAAAGCTTAGTCCAAATTGGATTCTAATTCATCGTAAACTCCCTGAATAGCAGTGTCCACATCTGCCACATTCGTCCAATAAGTATTCAGATTCTCAATAATTCCATCTTTCATCGCATAGAAATGCGCGTTCTTGGAAGGCAATACCGCCGTCTGTAATGCTGACTTATAGCTGCTCCTGTACGGCATGCTCAGATATGCCTCGCTCTCCAATACGCTCATATTGGAAGGAATCTGTCCGGAACCTGCCCAGATTGCGCCGCCGTCGCCTGATGCGCCTACCAGGAATTCTACCGCTGCCAAGGACTCTTCCTCCGTCCTGTCCGGATTAACCGGAAGAATCATCGTATGGGAGTCAGCCCAACAGGAATCATTGTCAAACATCTTCGGCCATGCCTGCGCGCCGAATTTCAGGTTGTCTGTCTTCTCGAAAGCTCCTGTAGCCCATGTTCCGCAAGTAGCAAATGCCGCCTTGCCGCTCTGGAAAAGCTGCTGATGGTCGTCAATACCTTCCATTACATAGCCTTCCTCATACAAGGACTTCACAGCTTCCGCCGCTTTCTTGGCAATATCCATATCAAGAGTCACTTCCGTCCCGTCGTCATTTACGAGAGGTGTGCCGCCCATCTGGAAATATGTTGCCCACCAGATACGATACGGGTCGTCTCCTGCATTGGTGATGGAAAGAGTCGTCTCGCCATCTTCCAGAACCGCCTTGCACTGGTCCATAATTGCTTTGAACTCATCCCAGCTGTTAATGTCAAGCTGTCCGTCTGCATTCAGCGCAACGCCCGCTCTCTCTAAAATGTCTGTATTGTAATAAAGTATTTCAGCGTGTGTGTCCAACGGAATCGCATAAATATGTCCGTCAAAAGTTACGGAATCTATAGAGTTTGACGCATATACGGAATTGATATCAAATCCCATCTGCTCAAGGTAAGAATCAATCGGCTCCACAACGCCCTGGTCTACAAGCTCAGGGAGTTTCGATACGTGGGATACGCCGATGTCAGGACCTTTGCCGGCAGCAACCGCAGTCTGCAGCTTCGTATAGTAATCCCCCCATACAAGCATGATGGACTGTACTTCCTTGCTCGGTCCTTTAGAATTGTAATCAGCAATAATATCATCCATGAAACCGCCGTCACCGCCGCTGAACAGAGACCAGAACACCAATTTGTTCTCGTCAACCTGGACAGCTTCCGGGTTATTGACAGTTCCGTCTTCGTTCACATCTGCTGCATCCGCCGATTCCCCGGCATCCGCAGGCGCTTCTTCCGTATTACCCCCCCCCTCAGAAGTTTCGCTATCCGCCGGGGTTTCTGTATTTGCAGTATCCGTTGTGCCTGCATTACCGTTTCCGCCGCATCCGGACAAAACGCCGGCTGTCATTGCCGCAGTCAATAATGCCGCTAACCATTTACGCTTCATAATATAGTCCTCCTTCATCTGATTTCTGTTCGCTATACGGCCGTTTATAGCATTTTTACAATTTTTCTGTTTGTTTTTCTCTTGCAAAGATTGTATGAATTTTATTAGAAACAAAAAAACTGTTGTTTTACGTTCTCAGAATATATTATACATAGCATTATGTCAATGCATTTTCTGTTTTTTCCAAATATTTAGTTATTTTGTATACTTTTTGCAAAATAATAACAGAAAAATAATTTTAAAATTTAACGCTCATTTTTTATTATACAATAATCTTGTTGTTTTTATTGGCAGAACTTTCCTGTACATATAGAAAAGGCATCCCCGGAATTTCTATCCTGAGAATGCCT
This sequence comes from uncultured Lachnospiraceae bacterium, assembly GCA_947172645.1. GTDB lineage: Bacteria > Bacillota > Clostridia > Lachnospirales > Lachnospiraceae > UBA3282. The sequence goes on from CAMWBY010000001.1 coordinate 46,556, forward strand.
CATATGTTTCAATCGTTTTCTTGCCTTTTTCCTCTTCTTCTTTGCCCCGAGTATCCGACGCGTCAGCATTCCAGGGAAAGTACAATATCCTGCGCATAGTCGCCAAAATTCTTACCGAAAATATTAAATCCGCCAATGTACTTGGCGTCTTCCCTGTTTCCGATGCGTACCGTCACATAAGACTTTCCGTTCAACTCAAGCTCATCCACCGTCACATCGCCTACGCGGCTTCCGTTCACATAGCATCCATCCTGCGTCACTTCCCAACTGACCAACACTCCGTACTGTGTCGCGCCATTCGGCCATACGGCGCTGGTCAGCCTGCCGCGTCTGCTCCCAAAGTCGCCTGGGCTTGTCCACGTGCCGCAGTCTACGCCATTCATCCAAACCGTGATGTCTGATTTCCAGTCCTCACGGAACCCGGGAGCCTCCGAGCAGATTTCCATTGTCAGGCAAATCCTTTTCACCTTATCATTGTTGAAAAGGCCATTGGCAAACTTGTATTCCACATATCCTGCCGATGTCCAGAGCAGCCCCGCATGAATTCTCTCCGGAAGATAAAAGCTGTATTCCTGGTCCTCATTGCCAATCACGCCGTCGACGCCGCACAGCCCGCAAGTCGGCACTACGCTGCATTCCGAATATGTTCCCACCGGCATTTCGCTGCTGAAAACCTCACGGACATTCTCATCTTTCCGAAGAAGCCTCACCGAAACAGAATCAATCTTCCTGCTGCATAATTTCGACGAGCCTCTTGCCCCCGGCCGCTCCTCCATGCGGATAAGCCCCGCTTCCTCCAAAATCTTTAAATGGAACGCCGCACTGGATGCCGGAATGTCCATAATCCGTGCGATATCCCCGATAATCAGGGAATCTACATATAATAGCTGTAAGATTTGCAGACGGATGGGGGAAGAAAACGCCCTTCCCAGTGCGCAGACTGCATCTATATCATTTAATTCATAATTTTTGAATTTGGCCATTTTTTCCTCCATTCCGAAGCGTTTTCCGCTGAGGAGACGAGTGAAATATCAGATTTCGCTCTGCCATCATGGGTCAGAACAAGTTTGTCACAAATTTTATGTAGCAAATCCAACTATAGCATACGGCGGACATAACGTCAATTTTCATTTCGCCTTACATATAAACCAATCATCCTGCGCTAATGTATGAGATATGATTGTGCCGTCACTCTTCTAACAATGGATACCATGCTTCTTCTGCAGCCGAATCACCCCGAATCCGGCCGCGCCGCCCACTGCCACCAACACAGCAAACCCAAACATCGTCAAGCGGATACGCTCCGGCATGACAAGCGCAGGTGTGACAAATGCAAAAAATCCGCAGCAAAGCCTGGAAAAACCATTGATAAATCCCTGCAGGGAAGTCCTTGCGCCTACCGGAAAAGATTCCTGAACCCATACCTTATACATCGCCTCTCCGCTAAACTGCCCGCCCGTGTTATAACAGCCGATACAGACTACAAGCGCCCACAAACTGCCTGCTCCAAGAGCCATACCGACCATAGCCAGGCACTGCACCACAATGCCGGCCGCAAACAGCCTATTACGGTACTTGCCGCCTGAAGCTGCCGCAAAGAAAGAAATTGTCAGAAGCCCCAACAGATTCAGGACAATCCCCACTCCTGTGGCAAAGCCCTGGGATGCGTCCGCCTGTACCAGTGTGAAAGTCTGGAACTGCCCGAAAGTATTTGCAAGCAGATTACAACACACGTAGAAAACCAGGATTCCCAAAAATAAACCTCTGTATTTCATTCCGTCCGGCCCGTCTAGCAATTCTTTGACAGATAGTTCCTGCACCGCCGTCTGCGCCTCTTTCGCCTGTCCCAGGCGGTTCTCCTGCCGTAATCCGCTCCCCTGCTTTAATTTTCCTCTCCACACCACCGTGCCCAATGATATCGCGCATAAAATAGCAAAAACCATCCTCGCCCCCACCGTCCCCGACATGGCGGACACAACAAAAGAACAGATATAGGACAAAAAGATACCAACTTGCCAAAATACCTGCGTCGAGGAGACAAGGCGCGCCGCCGTGCCCTCGTCCTGGGCGGCGCGGGATACGACTGTCAGACTTACCGGCAAATCCGCTCCCGAAGCCACTCCCGTTACAATAACTCCTGTTAGCAGCATTCCAAAGCCCGTGGAACACACACAGACTGCCATGCCTGCAGCATAAAAAAGATTTAGCAGGCAAAATGCGCGGTTCAACCCAAATACCGCAGAAATTTTTCCCGCAAAAAGAGAACCAAAGGCAATCGCAAACGTAAGCGCGCCTGACAATATCCCAATCTGCATATTATCCAATCCGAATCCCTTCTGCCATACCGTAATAGTCGCCGAAAGCCCGATAATAACGCCTGAGCCAAGCATGGAGCCAAGTCCTGCCCCCACTGTTAACGGACGGTACTGCGCCATACCTGTTTGTGCCTTTTCCCTCATCATAAAACCCACGCCTTTCCAAAGCCTGTAAACTTTATATCATCTGTAGTATAGCAGAAAAGGGAACGGTTAAAAAGCGTTATATTTTTTGTAATCATTGACATTACATCTAAACCAAAGTAAAATAATTGATAAAAATATAGCAAGGAGGTAGCTACTATGCAGATTTCAAGCCGATTTACATTGGCAATTCATATATTTGCCTGCATAGAGACATTTCAGGGTGAATATAAAGTGACCAGTGATTTTCTTGCCCAAAGCACCAATGTCAATCCCGTCATCATCCGTAAACTCCTGGGACAGTTAAAAAACGCCGACCTGATTGACGTGGCGCGTGGAACCGGAGGAACTACCGCCGCAAAACCGCTGAATGAAATAACTTTTCTGGATATATACCGTGCAGTGGATTGTATAGAGAACGGCGAACTGTTTCATTTTCATGAAAATCCCAGTACCGACTGTCCTGTGGGAAGGAATATCCACCATATCTTAGACGATAAACTCATTCGGATACAAGACGCCATGGAAAAAGAACTGGCGTCTATCACATTGGAAGACCTAAGGAAGGATACGCAAAAATATCTGGCAAATGAACATCCATAAAGACTATCTATACTCCCTCAATTTTTCCAATATCGCCATAACGTCCGGCTGCGTTGGAGTGAATTTAATACCACGCTTTAACATACCCATTATTTTTTTCGCTTTCTGCTCAACTTCTCTGGCAGTATGCTCACTCGTCAACATCAGATGATTCCCGGCGATTGTGTATTCCCGTTCTATGTATTCTTCCGCTATCGGAAACATATCCTGTATCAGAAATGCACTCTCCCGGCTGTCGTCAAGTTTGACGATATGGAGAATGTCGCAAGGTTTCCCGGCTTGTTCTTTTTTCTCCATAATCCGCCTGTATTTATCAATGCGACTGGACAATGGTATCATCCAGTATATCCCGGTACTTGAATCTTCAAAACAGTAATAATGCGGTCTGTTTCCTGCCTTATTTCCTTTGAGATACGGGTCTGGTATATCTTCAAAAAATTTGTCCTTGATAATATAAAAGCCTGTTTTCTTCATTTGCCTGTCCTCATTACGGAAAAGTCCCTCGCCTTGCGGCGAAGGACTATACTTTCGACCCAACCATTTATATACCGCATATCGGTCAGCGGTAAACTTTCAACCCGACCATTTATATACCACATATCGGTCAGTGGTAAACTTTCTTTGTACCTACATTCTAGCAAGTGCAAAGAGGAAAGTCAATAAAGCTTTCCATGAAAATTTTATGGAATATCCTCTCAAATTATTCCTATTTTACGAATAATCAAGCAAATTTATAATAATTACTCTCAAAAGACCTAAGGAAGGATACGCAAAAATATCTGGCAAGTGAACATCCATAAAAACTATTTATACCAGAGACTGCCGTAAAACACGATGCTTTATAGCAGTCTAATTTTTTTAAAATTTTGTTGTAACTATTGACATTACATCTCCCGAGTGGTACAGTAAGTCCATCAGATGTAACACAAGAAGTTACATCATCAAAAAACCGTACTCTTTACTCACCTGCAAAAACATATGCAGCACCACGAGTACATTCACAATTAAAGGAGGATATCATTATGACAAACATCGAAAAAGCAAAGGCTCTCATCAACACATTCGTGACAGGCGACGCAGACTATGCCGCTTCTCTTTTGGCAGAGGATTACATCCAGCATAACCTTGCCTATGGTACAGGGCGCGACGCTTTTACAGGCAGCGTAAACTACCTTGCCTCCGCACCAGTCAAAACAACGGTCAATACCATCCGGGCCTATGAAGACGGCGATAAAGTATTTATGCATACCATCTACAACTTTGCAGGCGCAGGTGAACAGGTTGCATTCGATATTTTCCGTTTTGACAACGAGGGCTTAATCGCAGAACATTGGGATAATCTGGCGAAACTTGAAGCGCCCAATCCTTCCGGCCATACCCAGACCGACAACGTCGCGTCCGTCAAAGATTTAGAGAAAACAGAGGCAAACCGACAGCTTGTAAAGAATTTTCTGTACGACGTAATGCAGGGAAACAATCCATCCAAGACGCCGGAATACTTCGACGGGGATACCTATATCCAACATAACATCTCGATAGCGGACGGCTTGTCCGGATTGGGCGCCGCACTGGACGCACTTGCCAAACAGAATATCCGGATGGTCTACACCACCGTCCACCAGGTACTTGCACAAGGCAATTATGTACTGGCAGTCAGCGAAGGAACCTTTGGCGAAACGCCTACCAGCTACTATGACCTATGGCGGGTTGAAGACGGCAAGATGGCGGAACATTGGGATGTGATGGAAACCATTGCCCCGCCCGAAACGCGGCAAAATGCAAACGGTAAATTCTAAAAGAAAAGATAACGGATGCCGGAGTTTCCATTCCGGCATCCGTTTATATAGAAAACGGGCAAACTCAGCTATAGACGAGGCCGCTGCCCCGTTCCCAAAATCTAATTGCAAACATCTGATGATAGCTGTAAGCTTAATGTATCAGTACACTCAATTAAAGGAGCCAATCCCCATGCAAGAAAAAAACAACACCGACACTTTGTTACGCCTCCTGAAAGAAGATTCTGACCAATACCACAGCCTGGACACCGACGGCTGCACCCTGGAGGAAAAGAAAAACACTATCCGCTCCCTCATGAATATCCGTATGCCGAAAGAGCCTTCCGCCGGGCTGTTAAAAGCCCAGGACGCCTATCTACAGGAAGAACTTGCCCAAAAGGGTATCGTGCCTCTATCTGCCATCTCCACACTCCAATGCGGTATCCACAGCTTGCGCGGTAAGTTATCCATATGGCAGGGCGATATCACCAGACTGCAAATAGGCGCGGTGGTGAATGCCGCCAATTCACAAATGTTAGGCTGCTTCATACCATGCCACCGTTGCATCGACAACGCCATCCACAGCGCAGCGGGCATACAGCTGCGCGCCGAGTGCAGCCAAATCATGATGCACAGACGGATGCGCTATGGCAATCGCTACGAAGAGCCTACGGGGACGGCAACCCTTACCAAAGCCTACAACCTTCCATGCGACTATGTCATCCACACGGTAGGCCCAATCGTGTACGGCAGCCTTAATGATTCCCTCCGGCAAGATTTACGTAATTGTTACAGGAACGCGCTGGAATGCTGCTTAAAACACGGTATCAAGTCCGTTGCCTTCTGCTGTATTTCCACCGGGGAATTTCATTTCCCGAATAAAGAAGCAGCAAAAATCGCATGGGAGACAGTCACGGATTTTCTGGAAATTCACGGCGAATCTATGGAACGGGTCATTTTTAACGTCTTTAAAGACAGCGACCGGGAAATTTACGAGACCCTTGCAGAAACCTTTGCCGGATAACTCCCTCTTCCCTATCCTGCCGATTTGGTGTAAAATGTAAAGCAAAAGGAGGTACTACAATGGACCGGCAAAACCTGACTTTAATGACAGATTTATACGAACTGACAATGATGCAGGGATATTTCAAGAACAAAGACCAGAATGAAACCGTGATTTTTGACGCTTTTTACAGAAGCAATCCCTGTGACGGCGGCTTCGCAATCGCCGCCGGACTGGAACAAATGATTCAGTACATCAAAGAGCTGCATTTCGATGAGGAAGACATTTCCTATCTTGCCAGTCTTGGTATCTTCGGCAAAGACTTCCTTGATTACTTAAAAGATTTCAGATTCACAGGAGATATCTACGCTATCCCGGAAGGAACCGTCGTGTTTCCCAGGGAGCCTCTCGTGAAAGTTATCGCGCCGATTATGCAGGCGCAGCTTGTGGAGACGGCTATCTTAAACATCATCAACCACCAGAGCCTTATCGCAACCAAAACCGCCCGGGTATGTTATGCCGCCCACGGCGACGGTATTATGGAATTCGGGCTTCGCCGCGCCCAGGGACCGGACGCGGGCACCTACGGCGCAAGGGCTGCCATGATTGGCGGCTGTGTGGGCACATCCAACGTCCTGTGCGGACAGCTTTTCGACGTTCCCGTGAAAGGCACCCACGCCCACAGTTGGATTATGAGTTTTCCCGATGAGTACACGGCTTTTAAAACCTATGCGGATATGTATCCTTCCGCCTGCATTCTGTTGGTGGACACATACGATACATTAAAATCCGGCGTGCCCAACGCCATCCGGGTCTTCACCGAGATGCGCGAGGCAGGCATACCGCTTACATTCTACGGTATCCGCTTAGACAGCGGCGACTTGGCGTACCTGTCCAAGAAAGCCCGGAAAATGCTGGACGCGGCAGGCTTCACCGATGCGGTTATCTCCGCCTCCAACGATTTGGACGAGTTCCTTATCCAAAGTCTGAAAGACCAGGGCGCGGCCATCACCTCATGGGGCGTAGGCACACACCTAATCACATCCAAGGACTGCCCTTCCTTCGGCGGCGTGTACAAGTTAGCCGCGGTGATGGGCAAAGACGGACAGTTTATACCCAAGATTAAATTGTCCGAAAACTCGGAAAAGGTAACCAATCCGGGTAACAAGACTATCTACCGTATCTATGAGAAGGAAACCGGGAAAATCAAAGCCGACCTTATCTGTCTGGTAGACGAACAGTACGACGAGAGCAAACCGTTGCTTCTCTTTGACCCCAACGAACCGTGGAAGAAGACGAAGCTGGCGGGAGGAAGCTATACACTGAGGGAACTGATGGTTCCTGTCTTCCGTGGCGGGGAATGCTGCTACGCCTCCCCGAAAGTCATGGACATCCGCTCCTACTGCCAGGACGAACTCAACACCCTCTGGGAAGAGACAAGGCGTCTTGTGAATCCTCATAAGGTATATGTAGATTTATCAAGCAAACTTTATGATATCAAGATACAATTGTTAGACCAGATGAACCAAATGTAGGAACCTTTTTACAACTCGTTTTCTGCAAGAAATTTGCAAAAAATTCCGGAAGCACGCAATATAGGGAGGGACACATATGCTTCGCATCGTTACAGATTCTGCAAGCGACCTGCCTGCCGATTATATCAGGCGGCACAACCTACACGTGATTCCTACGCCGGTTGTAATCGACGATATCGATTACTTTGACGGGGAAACCATACGCACAGAAGAATTTTACAATATACTGGACGATATCCGACGCGATATAAAAACCTACCATATCAATCCTGCCATGTTCACAGACGCCTTCACACCCTATGCCAAGGCAGGGGACAGCATTATCTATTTATGTTTTTCTACCGGAATCGCAGGCACCTACAATGCCGCTAATATTGCCAAAGAAACTTTATCGGAAGAATATCCGGACTTTGACTTGACGATTATTGATTCCAAATGCGCTTCCGCAGGCTTCGGACTGCTTGTCACGAAGCTCGTTACCATGTTGGAAAAAGGCGCCCCAAAAGAAGAAATCATTGAGGCCGCCGAGTATTTCATCTCCCATATACGCCATGTGTTCACAGTACAGACGTTGGCATACTTAATCAAAGGCGGACGCCTCACCAAATTCAAAGGCACCCTGGCCGAGACATTGGACATGAAACCTGTGTTGGTGGTAAACGAATCCGGGGCTTTGGCCGTCATCAAGACCGTGCGGGGCAGGAAGAAATCCCTGCGCTATCTCATAGATTACGCCAGGGAGAACGGATACCATCTGGAAAACCAGACGGTCGCGCTGTGTCATGGGGAAGACTCGGAAGCGCTTGACATGGTGGCGTCTCTCGTCCAGGAAAACTTCCGCCCGAAAAATATCATCGTCTCCGTGGTAGGGTGCGCCATCGGCGCGCACACCGGCAGAGGCCTGGTGGGTTTTTGCTTTTTCGACGCCGACGACGGGAAATATGCACATTATTTTGCAGATTAGAGCAGTAGATTGAAAAATCCATATGCGGAAGATTATTTCACTGTCCGAACAAGTTCGGACACAAATTTGTGCTTGCGCCCAAATTCGCAGGTTAAGCAAGAATGGAGACTAACTATATGGGATTGTACATGCCCGGAAATGAAGAGCCCGAAATAAGCACCTGTATGATACTTGAATGACAAGGGGAATCAGAATTTATATGGAAGAACAACATCAGAGTTATACTTACTTAGAGACAAACGGAGACTTTAAAATGCGGGAATTAGACCGGGGCGACTTGGAGCAGTTTAATGCCCTGCTGCAATATGCTTTCCAGGTCACCTCATATGACCTGTTCCAGACCGGCTGGCAGCAAGACGAGATTAAATATGCCAAGCGGCCCATCCTGGAAGAAGCCTATGTCATCGGATGGTTTTATCAGGACCGTCTGGCATCCATGATTGTGGTCTACTCCATGAAAGTCAATATCCACGACACCATCATGGATATGGGCGGCATCACAGGCGTCGCCACCTACCCGGAATATACCGGGAGGGGTCTGATTCATTCCCTTATGCGGCACGCGCTTGACTATATCCACAGCCAGGGAATGCTCATTTCTTTCCTCTATCCCTACTCGATTCCTTTCTACCGTAAGATGGGATGGGAAATTGTGTCCGACAAGCTTTCCTTCACCGTCAAGGACACACAGCTTCCCAAAGCACGCCCTGTGGACGGCATGGTGGAACGTGTCAGCCTGGATTCCGAAGACTACCACAACGTACATTCCTACTTTGCCTTGCAAAGGCACGGCGCGTTAATCCGCGACGCCCTTTCCTGGGAAGAGTACTGGCGTTGGGACAATGAAGATATCATCGCTGCAGTCTACTACAGCAAGGAACATAAACCCCTGGGGTACGTCGTCTATTATATCGCAAACGAAATTTTCCATATCAAAGAAATGGTTTACTTAAACATCGAAGCAAACTACGGACTGTGGAACTATATCAGCGCGCATTTCTCCATGATTACGCAAGTCCAGGGCGATAACTATTCGGGCGAGCCAATGGCATACCTCTTCGAGGACAGCGAGATTACGGAGACAATCTCCCCCTATATCATGGCCCGTATCATAGATGTGAAGGAGTTTCTCACCGAATATCCTTTCCAGATACAGCCCGAAGATTTTAAGCTTCATTTCCGGGTGCATGATGAGATGGCGCCCTGGAACGAAGGCGACTACATGGTTTCATGGCACGACGGCAAGACTGTCTGCGAACAAGTGGACAACAACCAGTCCATCAACGTGGTGGAATTGTCCGTGAACACTCTCACCGCCATGCTGATGGGCTATAAAAGGCCCTCCTACCTCTATGAGCATGAGAAGATTCTGACCGAATACTATATGCTGACCTGGTTAGAGCGCATGATTCCGGTAGAAAAAGCATATTTTTCGGATTACTTCTAGGATAAAAAGGATGCAAAGCACATGAAGAAAATAACACGTTATGTATCAGCCACATTGCTCACGGGAAGAAATCCATTCTCTCTTTATATTCCCGCCACGCTTTCCATAATCATCTCGCATGTCCAGTCAATCAGTTCGTCCGAATGGGCATCCGACACGAACAATGCTTCAAACTGGGAAGGCGCAACATAGATTCCTCTTTTCAGCATATTGTGAAAATAATTCGCGAAAGCCTCCCTGTCACAGCGGCATGCATCTTCATAATTTGCCACCGCCCTTTCCTTTTCTGTACCGCCGGGTGCCGGATTCCCTGTCGCAGGCAGCATGGCATCAAACTTGAAGAAGGCCGAAAGCAGGGAGCCTGCGCGGTTCACAGCCAGTCCTTTTTTCCGGAAAGCCTGTGCAAGCTTTTCCGCCCTTCTGTCAATACGCTCATAGATTTCCCTGTCTTCCATCAAAATCTTTAACGTGGTGATGCCCGCCGACACCGCCACCGGGTTTCCCGACAATGTACCCGCCTGGTATACTTCCCCCAATGGCGCAACGCAGGACATCATCTCCCGGCTTCCTCCGTAAGCCGCCAGGGGCATGCCCCCGCCCACTATCTTACCGAATGTGTGCAAATCGGCATGGACGCCCGTATATTCCGTGGCGCCGCCCAAGGCCAGGCGGAATCCCGTTATCACTTCGTCGAAAATCAAAAGCGTACCCTGTTCTTTCGTGATGCGCCGCAGAAATTCCAGAAAGCCCTTTTTAGGCGGCACCACACCCATATTGGCCGCCACAGGCTCAATTACCACCGCCGCTACCTGTCCCATGTTCTCTTCCATCAGCCTGCGCACAGATTCCTCATTGTTGTACACCGCCGTCAAAGTGCTCTCGGCATAGCCCGCCGGAACTCCCGCGCTGTCCGGCACAGACTGGGTCAGAAGCCCGGAGCCTGCCTTTACAAGAAGTCCATCGGAATGCCCGTGGTAATTCCCCGCAAATTTGATAATCTTCTCTCTGCCTGTAAATCCCCTCGCCACGCGCACTGCGCTCATGACGGCCTCGGTGCCGGAACTCACAAGCCGCACCATCTCCACGTCCGGGACGCAGGCATGAATCAATTCCGCCAGTTCAACTTCCCCCGCCGTCGGGGCGCCGAAGGTAAGCCCGCCATTGCAGGCTTTCTGTACCGCTTCCACTACCCTCGGATGGGCATGTCCCAAAATACCCGGTCCCCAGGAACACACATAATCCAGATAACGGTTCCCGTCCACATCATACAACCAAGGCCCTTTTGCCCGCTCCACGAAAAAGGGATGTCCCCCTACTGCCCCGAACGCTCGCACGGGAGAGTTCACCCCTCCGGGTATTAATTTTTTCGCTTTGTCAAAAAGTATCTCTGACCGGTTTGTATCCATACTGATTCTCCATTCCAAAATTTCCACACAAACAAAAATTACCAACCCTTTGCTAACACAAATCTTTGATTTTCACCCTAACCACTCCACTGCATCCAGCGCATGATAAGTAATGATAATCTTCGCTCCCGCCCTCTTCATGGCGGTAAGGTTCTCCATCACAATCCGCCTCTCGTCAATCCATCCATTGGCGGTGGCAGCCTTCACCATGGCGTACTCCCCGCTCACATTATACACCGCAAGCGGCATAGCATACCGGAGCGCCGCTTCTTTCAGCACATCCAGATAGGAAAGGGCAGGTTTCACCATCACTATATCCGCCCCTTCCTCAATATCGGCGGCAATTTCCCGCAGCGCCTCCTGGCCGTTGGCAAAATCCATCTGATAACTTTTACGGTCCCCAAATCCCGGCGCGGAATGGGCGGCGTCCCGGAACGGGCCATAATAGGCAGATGCAAATTTTGCGCTGTAAGCCATAATCGGTATCTGCTCAAATCCGGCCTCATCCAGGCCTGCGCGTATGGCCGCCACGCGCCCGTCCATCATATCCGAAGGAGCTACCATGTCAGCCCCCGCCGCCGCAAGGCTCACCGACATTTTCACAAGATAGGGAAGCGTCTCATCATTTAATATTTCATCCCCACACACCATGCCGCAATGCCCGTGGGACGTGTACTCACATAAACAAATATCCACCACAACATAAATTTCCGGATAGTTTTCTTTGATAAACCGCACTGCTCTCTGGGTGATTCCATCTTCTGCATACGCCTGGCTTCCCTGCGGGTCTTTCTCCTTTGGAATGCCAAAGAGCATGACGCCCCCGATAGCCGCCTCTTTTACCTGGTCGAGAATCTCTTTGAGGCAGTCAACCGAATACTGGTAAACTCCCGGCATGGAACTCACCGGATTCTTAATATTCTCTCCTTCTATGACAAAAATCGGATAAATAAAATCTTTCGGATGCAGTCTCGTCTCCTGCATCATAGAACGGATTCGCCCGTCACGCCTTAATCTCCTGAATCGTTGTATACTCATATCTGTTTCCCCATTTCTTTTGCATTCATTTTGTCAGGATAGCGCATGCTAACTTCCATGATTCCGCTTTGCGGAATCACAAATCAGTGCGGAGAATGCCGTATTTTAGGCATTCTCCTGTGTGAGACTTAGAACTTCTTAGCGAAGCAGCCATTGCTGCGAGCTTTAGAAGTTCTTCTCACACTAATCCCTATATATCACCAATACTGCCTAGTACATCCCGGCAAAGGCACTCTACAATCCCACTCACGCTCGCTTCCTTTGCAACCAGGCAAGGGAGCGCCATATATTTCCCAAACTCTTCACGACACCTCTCTCCTATGCAGACATAGCGGCTCCTTCCATTTCCTATGCCTGTCTGTTCCCTTCCTTCAAAGTACGCGCGTACTCCCATAGCAGAGCCAAACACAATATAATCCGGCTTCTTCGCCAGTGCCATCGCACGCTTTTCCTCCTGGATTCCCAGTTCATAGAGCGGATATTCCAGAAAAGGTATCTTATGATTGGCAAAAATAAGCGGCAAGTCCGGGCTTCCTTCCTTTGCCCGCAAGAAAACAGCCGAGACTTTTTCCGGCAGGTGGGCTTTGCCCCTTTCCAATGCACCGTTTGGCGACACTGCGGCCTGCCTCTCCGTTAAAATCCTCTTGGCCACTCCCTGCGCCAGATGCGCTGCGTCGTATATTTCCGGTATATAATCTGCATACAGCCCGGCCTCTTCAAGCACCGCCGCCGTCCCGGGCCCGATTACCGCAAGCCGCTTCCCCCAGAGTGTACGTAAATCTCTGTGCTCCTCTTTCATCTTATCTAAGAAAATCCTCGCCCCATTGGGACTGGTAAAAACAAGCCATCCGGCATCCTCAAATTCCGGCAGTGGCGCCTCACTTTCCCGAACCTCCATAAAACCCATGTCCCAGACGTCCGCCCCCTGTTCCTCCGCCACGGCCGACAGCTTCTTAACAAAGTGGGGCGTTCCCGTAATGCCCACAGTAACCCCTGCCAAAATTTTACTGTCCGCCCGGTGTCGCGTAGTCTGTCCTGCCGTACCGCCGCCATGGCAAACCTGCACTTCTGTCTGTCCTGCCTTGTCTGCCGGATTGCCGCCCATACATGTTTGTCCTTCTTCTCGTATTCTGCCACCCCATTCTGATGTCAGCTCCAATCCTGCCACCGCACCGACCACAATCACCGCCGGGGAAGTAAATCCCTGCTCTGCAGCGTCTGCCGCAAGCCTTGACAGAACCGTCCTCATACACTTTTGCCGCGGGGTGGTTCCTTCCATAATGACAGCGCAAGGCGTCTCCGGACTTTTTCCTGCCGTCATCAATCCTTCCGCAATTTCCTGCAGGTGATGCATCCCCATCAGAATCACCAGCGTGCCGTCAAGCCGGGCCAAAGTGCCGTAATCCAATTTCAGTCCTCCGTCGCCGTTCTCTTCCGCCGTCGTCCCCGTCACGATTGTGACACTTGCCGAAAGCCCTCTGTGGGTGACGGGAATGCCCGCTGCCGCAGGGACCGCGATGGCAGACGAAATCCCCGGAATTTCCTCGCAGCAAACCCCCGCCTCCTTCATTGCCAAAAATTCCTCTCCGCCTCTTCCAAAGACATAAGGGTCTCCGCCTTTTAAACGCGCCACCGTCTTCCCTTCCCGCGCCTTTTCCGCCAGAAGGGCATTTATATCGGCTTGCTTCATGGCATGGCTGCCATACCGTTTCCCTACATATATTTTCTCACAATTTTCTCTCACGCACTGCAACAGCTCTTCCGGCGCCAGGCTGTCATAGACTACTGCATCGCAATTTCTTATAATCTCTAATCCCTTACATGTAACAAGCCCCGCGTCGCCGCAGCCTCCGCCTACAAGATATACTTTCCCTGCTTCCAACCTTAACCCCTCACCTCGCAACGTACAAGTACCTGTCTTCGCTTATCCAAGTTTTCCGCCTAATGCACTGGCCTCCTTGAGCAATTTCGCTATCCTTCCCGCCATCTCCAACCCTGCAGCCGTCTCCGCCTTGCAGGTAAGCTGTCTTTTGTTTCCGGCATACATGGCATCCAATACTAGCATTCCCTCCTCCTGCCTGCACCAGGCCGCGGCGGGTTCACTGCAATTCGCCGAAAGACGGGCCAACACTTCCCGTTCCACCAGAAAACATTGTTCCGTCTTACCGTCCGTAATCTGTCTGCACAGCTTTTCAGCCAAAGAACCTTGCACCGCCTCAGCTACGATGATTCCCTGGCACGCCGCCGGCAGAAACTGTTCCGGAGGAATCGGGAGATACGTCAATTCGTTGTCCTCCCTGATATCGATATCCAAACGGTCTAACCCCGCCTTCGCCAAAATTATCCCGTCGTAGCTACCTTCCTTTAGCTTACGCAGCCTGGTATCCACATTCCCGCGAATATCCTTACAGACTACATTCTCCCATACCTGAACCGCTTGTTCCTGCCGCCGCCTGCTGCCGCTTCCTATCACAAACTTTCTTGTACCGTCACCCACGGAACCCGGAAGCCTCGCTCCTTTGGGAACCACCAGCACATCCCGCACATCGCCCCTTGGCAGCACGGCCGCGATGCACAGCCCCTTGGCAAGTGTCATGGGCAAATCCTTCGCCGAATGCACTGCAATATCAATCTTTCCCGCCGACAGAGCCTGCTCAAACTCCGACACGAAAATGCCCTTGTCTCCGATAGCAGCCAAGGGCTTATCCAATATCTTATCGCCTTTCGTATGTATGACTACGATTTCCGTTTCTATATGGCTGTCCGCCTGCCTAAGCGCCTCCTGCACCATGGCTGCCTGCTTTAAAGCAAGCCTGCTTCCCCGCGTACCGACCCTGATTTTTCCCATATATTCCGGTATCCTTTCCGCACCCTTTTTATGTCAATGCCCTCTCAGAATCTCTCTGCGCCCGGTTTTGTGCAATTCCGAAAAGACATACCAATATCATGCTCTGCCCGCGCGGCCGATAAGCACTTTTTTGCCACAGAAAGCAAACCCATACTTGCGTATATGGTCTTCAGAAATTCCCCTTGCGAGCAGTCCTGCCTGGTAATCCTTCTCATCAATTTGCCTAAGCGCTTCCTGAACGGTATCAGACAGTTCTTTTTCCTCCGTATCCTGAACCTTAAATTCTATAATAATAGCGTCTGCCCCGGCAAGATTATCCATACTTTCCTGTGCCCTTGGTTCCAACACCACATCGTATCTGCCAAAGCCGCTCTCTCTGTTTGACGTAATTACATACCTATCCGCCAATTCCACCATCAACCCTAACACAAAGCCATGATAAAAACGCTCCGGCTCCTCCCCGGAAGGTCTTTTCCCTGTATCGAAATAACTAAACATCTCAAGGGTTACTTTGTTCATATAGACATTCATCGCCTTCACATCATCCAGAAGCAGGGCGCGGATAAAATCGTTGTAATTGTCATTCCCGGAGAACCAGTCCTGCACCATATTTTCAAACATGATATGGACTTCCTTGTTAGTCAATGCCAAGTCATAATAAAAGCGTCCTGTCTTCTCCGCAAATGTCTTTCCCGAAACTTTCAGATACCCACTGGCAAGCAACAAGCTCCATATGGCATTTTTCTTCATGGATAATTGATTATATACAACCTGCTCATCTATTTCCATATGGAGTACTCCGCCGCATAACAAATCCTCAAAGTCCTTCTTTACACTGCTTCTTCCCTCCCGAATCAGTTTTTCCACCAGACTGTTAGCGCTTGTGTTCGCCCAATAGGCGCCTACTTCTTTCTTATCCAGATAATTGATGATAGACCATGGATTATAAATATCTTTCTTTTCCCCAAAGGTGAAACCGTCATACCAATCCTTTATCTGCTGTTTCCGGTCTGACAGGCCATACTCTTCCAACGCATGGAATACTTCCTCTTCCGTAAATCCAAAGCAGTCCGCATATTTTTTTGAAGTGGAAGTCACTGCCTCAAGATTATTTAAGTCAGAAAAAATAGATTCTTTGCTGACCCTTGTAATCCCTGTCATAACAGCGCGCTCCAAATACGGATTAGACTTAAAAGTGGCGTTAAACAGGCTCCTGGTAAAAGCAACTAATTCACTCCAATACCCATTTACATAGGCTTCCTGCATGGGTGTGTCATATTCATCCAAAATAATAATGACTTTCTTTCCATAGTATTTCATTAAATAGTGAGACAAAGCATTCAGGGAATCCGCCGCAATATACTCTTCCATTCCAGCCGAAATTTCACCAAAATACTTTTTCTCATTCTCAGTCAATTTTCCACTATCCAGCAAAAATTCATATTGATTGTATAATCCTGTAATAATCTGACAAATTCTCTTTTTTGTGTCCGAATAGGACTTTTCTTTTATTTTGGCAAAGCTAAAAAAAATTACCGGATAAGTCCCTTGTATCCTGCGGTATCTCTCTTCCTGCCATATCGAAAGCCCTTCAAAAAGCTCTCCCCTGCCCGCGTAATCCACAGAAAAAAACTTCTCCAGCATACTCATATTCAAGGTCTTACCGAAACGTCTCGGACGTGTAATCAGTGTCACACTGTCACCGTTTTCCCACCACTGTCGTATAAAATCCGTTTTATCGATATAAAAATATCCTTCCTGCCGCACTGACTCAAAATCCTGATGTCCGATTGCCACCCTTCTTGCCATAGCCAGAGTTCTCCTTCCGCACCTCCATACGCAGATTCCACTTCGCTTCTCCTAATAACAGTATATCCGTTTTATTCCATGAAGTCAAAGACACCCGCCTGCAATTCCTCCGCGGTCACTTTCCCATTTTTCTCCAGGCAATACAGGAACATCCTTTTAAAAATTTCCTTCCTGGCAGCCTCCCCCACGAACCGCTCCATCACCCACGGCCTTATTTGACCCATTAAGTCAATTATATCCCCTAAACCTTTCGGAAGCATATCCGCAATCTCCTTCCGCATCCAGGAAGCCGCCACGGGGCTTTTGCCGTCGGTGGAAATTCCCACCGTCAAACTTCCCTCCCGAATCAGCGCCGGAAAAAAGAAGGTGCATTTCTCCCTATCATCCACCACGTTGACCGGAATCTTCCTCTCTCTGCAATAATCCGATATCTGTCCGTTTAGCAGTTCATCGTCCGTGGCCGCAATGACAAAATCCGCGCCATCTAAGTCTTCCCGCCTGAACGCCCGCTCTATAAAAAAAAGAGAAGAAAGCCCGTCCTTTTGCTGCCCCTTCTCCTGTCTGCGCATACATTCCTCAATCCGAGGCGCAACCACTGTCAGGTTCGGCCCAAAAGGAACTAATTTCTCCGCCTTCCTGGCCGCCACCTTGCCGCCGCCCACAATAACGCCCTTTTTTCCGGCTATATCCATAAAAAAAGGAAAATATCCCATCCCTGTCCTTCCGCCTTTCCCTTACAACCCATTCTTAGTCAATACATCAAGCACCGCCTGAAAAGACTTGTTATCCAATTCGTCCCGCAGCAAATAGAGCAACTTCTTAGCCGAAACGCCTTGGTATTTTTCTTTCCAACAAGCGTCTGACCCAATGAAATGATGGAACGCCAGTACATTGCATATTTTCTCCAAATCTTCTTCCAGAATTTCCTCCGCGTCAGCAATCGCCTGCTGTTTGAGCCTGTTATTCTCCCCTGCCAGCCGGCTCACTTCATCCAAGGTAACCAGTCGGCAATGCCCTATTTTGGCAATATCGCCGTCCATATCCGGCGGCATGGATATATCCAGAAATAATCTTTCTTTCACGGTCTTCAGGGATTCTTTCACCCGCTTCGCCGTCAACGTATAATGGGGACTGGATGTGGCAGAGACTACTGCATCCGCCTCGTCCAGGTATTCATAACGTTCCCTGTAATCCACAGTCTCCACACACGCGCTGTTGTTCCTGAACAACCCGTTATGAGACCTGGATGTGGCAATCACCCGGATGTTGTCATGGCTCAGAAGGTCCTTCAGGATAATGCCGCCCATCTTCCCGCTGCTTCCCATCAAAAGTACTGTCTTATGCGCCATGGGAAGGCGAAAAACTTCATTCGCCGCCAGAGTCGCCACGGATACGGAAGTCTTGGAAATCATTGTCTGCGTTTTCACCCGCTTTGCACACGCTAGCGCCGCCTGAAAAATACTGTTCAGCTCATAACCCGTATATCCGGCTTCTTTTGCATACATATATGCATCTTTCGTCTGCCCAAGAATCTCATCTTCCCCGATAACCATAGACTCCATCCCGCAGACTACGCGAAAAAGATGCTGTACCGCCCTCCTGCCCTCATATCTCCTGGCAAGGCTGCGAACCCATTCCACATCGCTCCCCGCAGCCTGCGCAAACACCTCCTCCACGCCCTGAAAACTATTTGCCTCCCCCTGCACGTAGATTTCCGTGCGGTTACAAGTAGACAGAAGAACACACTGCCCTATTCTGTCAAGGGACATGATTTTACCAAGAAACTCCTCCCTGCTTTCTTCCGGCACATAACACTGCTGCCTGTCCGCAGACTTTGCCGTCTTATGGCTGATACTGATACACTCCATGTTTCCCCATCCTCAAAAGCGCAATGGCTGCGTCAGCCGCAGCCTTCCATATGCAGACTCCGATGCACATTGCACTTTCCTATAAATAAAGTAAATATAGGTACACTACGCCTCTGCATGAAGCATAGTGTACCCTAACCCCAAAGTTACATTTTGTCCGGTGCAACGCGTAATGAATATTCATTGTACTAGCACGTTGCGCCGCCCACCAGATGCATCTTTGCGTTGATAATCTGGTCTTTATACTTCAAAATCTCGTCCGACATAAGCTGTGCCTGTACGTTCTCAAATCCAAGCCTGCTTATTGTATCCGCAAAGCGTTCTCCTGTCTTGCCCTGTTCACGGAAAAGCAGAATCGCTTTTTCCAGAACGGAAAGTACTTCCTCTTCATCCAGGAAAATCTTATCCAGTTTCTGTCCGTGGGCAACTCTCTTACCCCAACGCCCGCCAATATAGATACGGTATCCATATGCGCTCTCTTCCGCTGCCTTGAACGGGCATTTGCCCACGCAGCGTCCGCAGTTGTTGCACTGCTCCGGGTCGATGACGAGCTTGCCGTCCACCACCTGGGATGCGCCCACAGGGCAAGCCGACGCAACCTGGCATTTCCCGCATCCGCGGCACTTCTCCAAGTCAATCACAGGAACTCTCTGCCCTACGATGCCAAAGTCATTCAAATCCGGCTTTACGCAGTTATTCGGACAGCCGCCCACCGCAATCTTGAATTTATGGGGCAGCTTCACAGAGGCATACCCATGGAAGAACCGCTCATGAATTTTCTCCGAAAGCCCGTAGGAATCCAACAATCCATATTGACAGGTTGTTCCCTTGCAGGCTACTACAGGACGCACTTTAGAACCGGTTCCGCCCGTTTCCAGTCCCTCCTCCGCCAGGAATGCCCGAAGAGGCTCAATCTGGTCAAAAGGCACGCCCACGATTTCCAGTGTCAGACGTGTGGTCATGACCACGTCTCCGCTGCCGAACTTCTCCGCCGCCTCCGCTATCTTTTTATGCTCCGCCGTAGTAATCTTACCATTCCTCGTAATCACACGGACATTGAAATTGTCGGTGCCTTTATTGTGCAGGCAGCCAAGAGCCTTCACCCTCGTTATCTCCTCCGCCGGAACAGTCACCACACCAGGCGCGCTTGCCGCCTTAACAACGTTGAAGAAGGAAGAGCCTTCCAATACCTTCGTGTTGGTGTACCCATACCGTTTCAGCCTGTTCTGCAATAGATACGCCCTCTTGCCTTTGGCGCACACAAGCAGGAGCTTCTCGTCCTTGGCAAGCCCCGGCACCTCTCCCTTTACCTTCAGCAAATCTACATAAGTAGCTCCCGCAATGGTCGGCCCTGCAGGATTTACGTCTATTACCCGGTAATCTTCAGCCGCGCCTGCCAGATATTCCGCCGGGGTAAAGCTGTCCATGTCGCCGTTTATCTTATTCAAAAGCATATGTACCGCCTGTACAAACGGATGTATCGCCGTGGAGAAGGGCGGTGCATAGGATAAGTCCAGACAAGTCATCTGTTCCAATGTTGCACCGAAGGTGACAGCCATCACACCGATATCCGTCACTTTATCTACTGCGCCAGGGCCAAGCACCTGCACGCCCAATAACTTATGTGTGCCCGCATCCGCCACCAGTTTGATGGCAAACCATGCACTGCCAGGATAATAGTGCGCCTTATCGTCGGTGACAGCCAACACACAAATAGGATTATATCCTGCCGCTTTCGCCTGCTCCTCCGACAAACCTGTCCTGCCGCCTGACAAGCCGGGCAGCTTCACCACGCCGGTTCCAAGTACGCCGGGATATGACACATCTCTTCCGCCCAACGCCAGGGCAAAGGTACGTCCTTCCATATTGGCGGAAGAACCCATCGGCGACCACTGCCGCTCTCCCGTAATACGGTTCTTCACCATAGCGCAGTCGCCTGCCGCATAGACGTCCGCCACGTTGGTAGCCATCTTGTCGTCCACCAGTATGGTTCCCTTAAACATCTCAATCCCGGTATCCTGCAAGAATCCTGTGTTCGGACGGATACCGATGGAAAGGATTACCACATCTGCAGGAAGCAGCCCTTTGTCCGTCTGCACTCCCTGCGCCCTTTCTTCTCCCGTCACGCCTTCTAACTTTGTGCCGGTAAGTACCGTAATGCCCTTCCTCGCCAGGTGGCGCACTGCATAATCCGCCATCTCCGTGTCAAATCCAGGCATAATCTGAGGCGCCATATCAATTAAAGTTACCGACAGCCCCTTTTCCATCAGGTTCTCAGCCACTTCCAAACCGATAAACCCGCCGCCCACTACTACCGCACGTTTCACGCCGTCCCTGGCAATATAATCCCTCGTCTCGATGGCGTCATCCGGTGTGCGCATCACGAAAACCCCCGGAAGATTTAACCCAGGAAGAGGCGGAACAACGGGGGATGCCCCCACCGCCACAATACAAGTATCATACTCATAAATCTCCTCTGCGCCTGTCCGAAGATTCTTCGCTACAGCCTTTTTCGCCGCAGGGTCAAGCGACACCACTTCCCTCTGAGGATACACCATAGCCCCCGTCAATGCGCTGTACCTCTCCGGCGTATTCACGATAAGCTGCTCCTTTTCCGGAATGCTCCCGCCTACATAATATGGCAGCCCACAGCCCGCATAGGATATATCTTTTCCTTTCGTGACAATCGTAACCTCAGCCTCCGGGTTGACCCTTTTAAATTTTGCCGCGGCTTTCGTGCCTGCCGCCACCCCGCCAATTACTAATAACCTCATATATTACCTCCTCTTTATTTTTGTAACCCACAAAAACTTTTATACTTTTATCATGCCACACAAAAAACGGAAAAGCAATTCTAATCGGATTTTTCCGCAAGCATCACCGCCGCCAAATACTCCGCCGCAGGTAAAATCGCGGATTCGTCTACACAAAACGCCGGATGATGAATCGGATGTCCCACGCCGACGCCAATCTTGATATAGCAGCCCGGCACTTCCCTTCCCAACATATCCTTGTCTTCATAATAGGAAAAATCGTCGCCACCCATAGAGCTTTCCTCGGGTACTGTCTCCATGCCCTGCTCATGCGCCACATCCTTGCATAACCGTGCCATCGCCTCGTCATTGTATGTCGCTGGAGGCCCGGCAACCCATTCTACCTCCGCCTGGGCGCCATACGCTGCCGCAATCCGTTCCGCAGTCTCGCGCACTCTCCGCTCATAGAGAACCCGATCCTCTCTGTTCATCGTGCGCACCGTGCCTTCCATCTCGGCCGTCGGAGGAATTACATTCCATGTGGCGCCTGCCTGCAGCCTTGTCACACTGAGCACAGCCGGATGAAAAGCATTCACATTCCGCCCGACAATAGAATGCAGCCCCTGGACAATAGCCGAGGATACGAGAATCGGGTCGATACCGTCATCGGGATGGGCGCCATGGCAGCCAACGCCATGCACACGGATGACAAACCTGTCCACCGCCGCCGTCACATACCCTTCCCTGATACCTGCCACCCAGACCCGGTTGGTAGGGTCGGCATGGAACCCCCAGATGCGCTCCACATCATCCACTGCCCCGGCCTTTAGAATCTTCATTGCCCCGTGGGATTCTTCTTCCCCGGGCTGAAAAAGGAACTTAACCGTCCCGCATAACTCTTCACATTGCTCCTGCAAGAGAATCGCCGCCCCGATTCCAACCGTAATATGGAAATCATGTCCGCAGGCATGCATCTTCCCCTCATATGCGGAGGCATACGGGACGCCTGACTCCTCCGTAACCGGTAGCCCATCGATATCGCACCGCAGCGCCGTCACACTTCCGCGCCCGTCTGCGGGCTCTTTCCTGCCCCGCACCACAGCCACCAGTCCGGTCCCAAGCGGATAATCCAGAATCTCTATGCCCACATCTGTAAGGATGCCCCGGATTCTCTCCGTGGTCTGCACCTCCTCATAGGACAGCTCCGGATGTCTGTGGAACCACTCGAAATTTTCTATTAAATATTGTTCCAGTTTCTTATCTCCACGCAAACTCATTTCCTGTCCCCACCGCAAAATAAATCATATTTTTTGATTTCCAGGCACTGAACGCCCTCGAAAGAAAACCGCACGACCCAGGGCATTTTATTTCTGATTGCTTCAAACTCATCATAGCCAAAAGAAGCATCGAAGTAATTTATGACTGTGCTTAAAGCTGTCCCATGACTGCCAATTGCCACATTTTTCCCACGGTATGTGTCCAGTACCTGCAAAAGCGCGCCGATATTGCGCCTCTGCACTTCTCGCAAAGATTCCCCGTCGGAAAGCTTGAAATCGAAATCTGACCACTGACTTTTACAAAAGCTTTCAAAGTCTTCTATCCAATGGCTCTCGACTCTCCGCTCCTTGAAATCGTCAACCAATTTTACTTCCAATTTTTTGGCGTCCGCAAATTCTTTTACGGTGTCAACAGCCCTTTTATACGGGCTTGAAAGAACTGCATCGATATTTTTATCCCATAAAAATGCAGTGACCAATTTCCTGTCTTCCATCCCCTCCGGAGTCAATTCGCGGGTGAAGTCATCATGGTTGCCAAAATTCGGCTTCGCATGACGCACAAAATATACCGTAGTCATATGAACCTCCTCTTTTTGCTGAACCTATAACTTATCGCCCGCCATTCGGGTCAAGCGCATCCCGCAGCGCATCGCCGATAAAATTTATGGCCATAACTACCACCACAATCAACAACCCCGGCGGAATCCACAGCCATGGCTGCGTCGTAAGCACCGTGAGCGACTGCGCGCCGTTTAACATGTTCCCTAGGCTCGCCGTGGGAGGCTGCACGCCCTGTCCCAGGAAACTCAACGCCGCCTCATCCAGAATTGACAACGCCAGTACGGAAGTCCCATAGATTAAAATCGGCGCCACCGTATTGGGAAGTATCTCCGAGAAAAGAATATGTCTAAGAGGCATCCCCGCCACAACGTTACCCTTTACAAAATTAGTCTCGCGCAAATTCAGGACATTGCCCCGCACCAGCCTGGCGATTCCCGGCCAATCCACAAATCCAAGAATCAGGATAATATTCCATAAACCCGGTTTGAAAATGGCAGCCGCCACCAACACCAACAATATATACGGAAAAGACATGACCATGTCGGTAAACCGCATGATAACCATATCCGCCACACCGCCGAAATACCCTGCAACCAACCCGAGAACCACGCCGACCGCCGTGGAAATCACCGTCGCCATGACTCCCACCAATAAAGAAATACGCGTGGCATACAAAAGCCTGCTCAGGACGTCTCTGCCAATCTGGTCCGTGCCGAGCCAAAATTCCTTAGAAGGCGCCTCTGCAAATGGGCCCGCTATCTCATTGGGGTCATAGGGGGCAATCACAGGCGCAAGCAATGCCGCGCCTACGATAATCGCTATCACCACCAGACTTGCCGTTGCAAGATGATGCCGCTTAAACCGCCGCAGAATTGTCTGATAATAATTTTCGCTGCCAATATCCTGTTTTACAGTCTCCTCCGGACGGCTGTTTGACTTGTTTAACTGTCTGTCCATCGCTTTCCATATCATCCCCAAGCCCTCCTAATCCAACTGAATGGTAGGGTCCACCAATGCATACAGGATATCCGTAACCAAATTGGCGGCAAGCACCACGATAGCCGATAAAAGGCAGACGCCCATAATTACCGGATAGTCTCTGTTGCTGATGGCGCTCATTGTCATTAATCCCAATCCCGGCCATGAGAAAATCTGCTCAATAATCACCGCACCGCCAAAAAGCACGGGAATTTCCATCCCGATTACCGTGATGATAGGCACCAGTGCGTTGCGCAGCGCATGTTTGTTAATGACCATAAAACGCCCGATTCCCTTGGCGCGCGCCGTGCGCAGATAATCCTGCTGTAAAATCTCGAGCACCGCGCTCCTGATATAGCGGATATTGCTGCCCGCCATGGAAAAGGCAAGCACAATCACCGGCATCACCATATGTTTCGCCACATCCGCCGCGCCGCTCTGTGTCCCAAGCGTCGTCATGCCGCTGGAAGGCAGCCACCCAAGCCTTACGGTAAACAGATAAATCAACAGTAATGACAGGAAAAATCCCGGCACGCTGCTACCCAGGAAAGAAGCCGTCACCACCGCATAATCGCCTTTGGAATACTGGTGGATGGCACTGTATATTCCCGCGGGAACCGCCATAATAAGACTCACGATAAGAGACACTCCCATCAAAAGAAGGGTCGGGCCGATATGGCTGCTAATCATATCGCTCACCGGTTGGAAAGACTTGATGGAATACCCCATATTCCCATGCAATAACTGGCCAAGCCATACAAAATACTGCACATAGATGGGTTGGTCAAGCCCTAACGCTATCTTTTTTGCCTCCACCGCCGCTTCCGATACGCGCGGGCCCTGGAGCATCTCAAGCGGGCTGCCCGCCAGACACATAATCGCGTAGTCAATCACCGTAATGCCAATCAACACCGGAATGGCAATCAGAATACGTTTCAAAATATATTTACCCATGGACTGCTTCCCCCACACCGGACAACACAACAGGGCAGGCCACCATATGTGCGCCGCCTTTCTTTGCATCAACACAGTTTAAACTTGTCAGCGCCGGAACCTCCTGCCTGCATTTTTCCTGCGCATAAGGACATCTGGTATGAAACCTGCATCCTTCAGGAGGGTTCGTACTACTGCCAATCTCGCCCTGCAGCAGTCTACGCTCCTTCTTTTTCTCCTGCGTATCAGGAACCGGAACCGCCTCCAACAACGCCTTCGTGTACGGATGTACGGGATTATTAAAAATTTCCTTCGCCTTCCCATACTCCACGATTTTCCCAAGGTACATGACTGCAATGCAGTCGCTGACATAGTTCACCGCCCCCAGGCCATGCCCTACAAATAGCAGTGTTAAGCCAAGCTCTTTCTGCAAATCTTTTAAAAGATTCAAAATCTGGGCCTGGATAGACACATCGAGCGCGCTCACCGGCTCGTCACAGACAATAAATTCCGGGTTCAGGGACAATGCCTTGGCAATGCCAATCCGCTGTCTCTGCCCACCGGAAAATTCATGAGGATATCTCCCCAAAGCCGTCCTGGGAAGCCCCACCATATCAAAGATTTTTAAAATATCCTTTTCCGCCGTGTCCTTGCCGGAAATCCCATGGTACAGCATAGGCTGCGCTAAAATCTCAAAGATATGTTTCCGTGGATTCAGTGAAGAATAAGGGTCCTGGAAAACCATCTGCAATTTTGTCCTGATGCGCTGCATCTCCTTCTTATTCTTCTGCAACGCTGCCAAATCGCAGCCATTGTAATAAATCCTGCCCTCTGTGGGCTCTTCTAACCCGACAAGCTGTCTCCCGACTGTAGATTTGCCACAGCCCGATTCCCCCACAAGCCCTAATGTCTGTCCTCGCATGACGGAAAAGCTGACGCCGTCCACAGCCTTGACATACCCGGTAGTATGGGTGATAATACCACCCCTGACCGGATAATACTTTTTCAAATTTTCAACCTGAATTAAAGGTATTGTATTCTCATCCAACATGGCTTCTCCCATTCCGGCTTGCCCATACAATTCTGCCAACTGCCCGGCTCCTGTACCATAGCCAATCCACGAAAATCCTCCAGGCCCTGACATATCTGCCCAGGAATTATCTCAAAAAGCAAATTTACTTATCATGCGCCACAGCTTGTTTTGCCACAATACATCTTGCAGTGTGTCCTTCGCCGAACGCATATGCCTCCTGCGGCTTGCCGCATTCCTCTCTCCGGTAGGGACAACGCTGCGCAAATCTGCATCCTTCTATATCGTCGTAATTCTCCGGCACCATGCCCGGAATGGCTTGCAGCACACGGTTCTCGTCATCCCGGATAGTCGGCACCGTATGGAGAAGCGCCTGGGTATATGGATGCTTCGGATTGGAAAACAGCTCCTCCGAAGGAGCCTCTTCAATAATCTGTCCCGCATACATGACAATCACCCTGTCAGCCGTATTGGCAACCAAACCGATATCATGGGTAATCAATATCATGGACATGTTCTTTTCCTGCTGCAATTCCCTCAGAAGTTTCATAATCTGCGCCTGAATCGTCACGTCAAGCGCCGTGGTCGGTTCATCCGCAATCAAAAGCTTCGGGTTACAGGACAAAGCCATGGCAATCATCACCCTCTGGCGCATTCCGCCGGAAAGCGTATGCGGATACTTGCGCATCACTTCTTCCGCGCCAGGCATACCCACCTGCACAAGTAATTCCACAGCCCGTTTTCTTGCTTCTTCCCTGGATAAATGCATATGTGTGCGGATGCTCTCCATAATCTGGCTGCCCACAGTAAACACCGGATTGAGCGACGTAAGCGGGTCCTGGAAAATCATGGTAAGCTCGTCTCCCCTGATTTGGTCCAGCTGCTTCTCCGTCATTTCCAGAAGATTCTTACCGTCAAAGAGGACAGAGCCGTCCGTGACAGCTCCGCCCCTCCTTAATAATCCCATAATAGACAGTGATGTGACACTTTTTCCGCAGCCGGATTCGCCTACAATGCAGACAACCTCCCCCTGGTTTACGTAGAAACTAATATGGTCTAC
Organism: uncultured Lachnospiraceae bacterium; assembly: GCA_947172645.1. Classification (GTDB taxonomy): domain Bacteria; phylum Bacillota; class Clostridia; order Lachnospirales; family Lachnospiraceae; genus UBA3282. The sequence continues at coordinate 73,903 of CAMWBY010000001.1, forward strand.
GCTGGTATTTGTTCCATAATCCCCGGCAAAGACCGTCGTTAAATCTTTAACCTCCAACAAATGCGGCATCCCATGCCCTCCCTATTTACTGGCGGGACGCACAGACATTCTGTGATTCCGTGCATCCCCTACGTCTCAGTGCGCCAGTCTTTATTCCGTTACATCCCAGTTATGGACATCGTTAAAGAATCCATACACACTCGGCTCCGCGCCTGTTACACGGTTGCTCACCGCTCCCTGTGCGCTGATTACATAAACGGAAAACATCGCTGCATCTTCCTGCATCTTCTGGTCCACGACAGAATAAAATCCTTTAATCTCGTTCACGTCGCTGGTCTGCTGCGTTCCTTCTAGCGCCGCCGCCACGTCTTCACTGTAATATCCGGTCCAGCTTCCTTCGCCGCCAAGCAGCCAGGATACATCCGGGTAAGGGTCTACCGGCGCGTAAGTATACTGTACAGCCATAATATCATAATCCGTGGTGCCTGCCACAGTCATCAGCGTGGCAAGGTCAACCGTTGTAATCTCCACGTTAATTCCTACCGCGGCCCACTGTGCCGCGATGACCTGTACGCCGTTGACAAATGTGTTGTCCCCGGAGTTCACATAGAAGCGAAGCGTCTGGCTGCCATCCCATCCTGCCTCCTCCAAAAGTTCTTTCGCCTTCTCCGGATTATATTCCATAGGCTTCACCGCGTCGTCAAAGAATGGGCTTGCCGAAGATAAAAAGCCGTCTATCACTTCGCCATGTCCTTTTAACAACTGGTCTACCAACTGCTGTCTGTCAATGGCATAAACCAATGCCTGACGTACCCGGGCGTCCGTAATGTTCGCCGTCTGGATAAACGCCGACTGGTTCGTCACAGGGGAGCCATAAACTACCTTCACATTATCAAGCGCCTCAATGCTCTCATAGTCTTCCTGCGGAATCGCTGTCATCGTGTGCTGTGTAATATCAATCTCACCGGACTGCAACCCCGCATAAACCTGGCTTCCGTCCACAATTCTGATATTTAGTTTGTCAATCTTAGGCGCGCCTTTCCAATAGTCGGTATTCGCCGTATATGAAATATAGTGGTTCGGGTCATATCCCGTGAGGAAATATGGACCGCTTATCACATCAGGCTGATTGAACCAATCCGCAGACGTCAGCTCATCTTCCCCGAACTTCTCAATCACATGCTTGGGAAGCACATGGAGATATCTGCCATAACTGTTCTGGAAAGTTGTCAGAGCCATCGGATATTTCGAGGTAAACTCAATCGTCTTGTCATCTACCACTTTCAATCCTGCCATGGAAGTTGCACCCTCTTCCACAAAGCCGGTGGCGTCATCCGTTCCCTCAAAAGCATACAAGAGCAACGTTGTGTTTCCTACCACCGGGCTTGCATAACGCAACACCGAGTATTCCACGTCATGCGCCGTAACCGGCGTACCGTCTGACCATGTGGCCGCCTCGTCAATATGCACCATAAAATGAATGTTGTCTTCCGTTGTAATAGAATCCGCCAACATTCCCTGGAAATTTAACTCTTTGTCAAGTTCCATCAAAGGCAGAAACATCAAGTCAAGCGCATACTTATTAATCTCTGTCTGGTCAATCGCGAAAGGATTCACGCCACCCAGGCTGTCCGTGACGCCGATGTTGATAATCTTCTCACCCTCGGCCGCTGTGGCAGGGCCCGTTCCCACTTCTCCCGCCGCATTGCTGTCCACGGCGGAATTATCCTCCGTATTTTCCACCGCATTGTCTGTTCCCGCCGTACTGCCGTCCGACGCGCCGCCGCATGCCGTGACGGACACGGCCATTGCAGCAGCCAGCAAAGCTCCTGCAAATCTCCTTGTCACTTTTTTCATAATCTCTCCTCCATTCTTACAACATGTATACTCTCTGTCTCTTCGTACATATGAGGGCAGGGGGCACATTCTTAGATATTGTATGGGATTATACTTCCCGCGTGTCTTTCGTGTCAACCTATTTCTTCCAAATATATAGCTCGCAAATAGCTAATAATTACCAGTACCAATCAACCGCTTTAGTATAGCATAACCTTGACAAAAAAAGCAATGCGATGTATATTTTCTACAATTATTATAATGTACGAAGGAAAATACAATGAAAAATATACTGAATTACCAGTCCAGTGAGTACGACTGCGGCCCTGTTTCCCTGACAAACGCTATACGTTATCTGTTTGACCGGGAGATAATCTACCCTGATATCATTAAGTATATTATGCTGTATTGCCTGGATTCATACAACGAAGCTGGCGAGGTGGGCAAACATGGCACCTCAGCTTCCGCCATGATGTTCTTAAGCAACTGGCTTAACCAATTTGGGAAAATCAAAGGCTTTCCTATTTCCTGCGAGTTTCTGTCAGGAAAAGATGTCCATCTGGGTCAGGACAGCCAGATTATCAGGGCGCTCCATCAAGGCGGAACCGTTGTGTTAAGGCTTTTTCTCGATGTAGGACATTATGTGCTTTTAACCGGAGTTGAGGGAGACAGCCTCTATCTTTTCGACCCCTACTACGAGGAATTGGACGACCCGGAACTGGACCAGGAATATTTTGCCGAGGGAATTACCTTCATCACAGACCAGCCTAAACGTGCTAACCGCCTGGTCTCCATAACGCGGCTCAGCCGTTTGAGCGAAGGATATTATGAGATGGGTCCTTATGAAATCCGGGAAGCCGTGATTGTTTTTAATCAGGAGACACGGCTTACCCCGGAGAATACCATCGAGTACTATATTTAATATATCGCTTTTATCAACATAAAAAAACGAGCATAGCTCGTTTACGAGATTTGCTTCGCAAACTCGAAAGTATCCGAGTACTTTCCTAATAAGTTAAAAAACGAGCACGGCTCGTTTACGAGATGATAAGTATTCCTTCGGAAAACTTGTCGCAAACTCGAAAATACCCGAGAGCTTTCCTAATAAGTTAAAATTAGCGAGGCAGTTGCAGCTGCCTCGCTAACAAAATTTGACTTTTAGGGTCATTTCATCCGACTTACTGTTCCATCTGCCTGCCAAGGAATCCTGCTGCCGATTGAATCAGTTTCTGTTCCACTTCGCCCATCTTCGATTTGTGGTCAGTCTCCAGTAAAAGCACTGAACCAATCACATCGCCCTCACAGATAATCGGGCTGATTGCCTCATGATGCACTTCATCCTGGTCGTTGCTGACCTGAATAAAGTTGCGGTCCCCTTTGGCCGCCACAAGGCTCTCTCTGTGATTAATCTTCTCCTCCAATTCCCTGCTGATAGACTTGCCAAGCATGTTCTTCATGCCGCCCGCCACCGCGATAAACTGGTCTCTGTCGGAAATCATCGCCACATGCCCGGACACCTGCGCCATGCTCTCTGCATACTGCTTCGCAAACGTTCCCATCTCACCGATTGGAGAATATTTCTTGAGAATAATCTCACCTTCCCTGTCGGTAAAGATTTCCAACGGGTCCGATTCCCTAATCCGAAGCGTCCTGCGGATTTCCTTGGGGATTACAATACGTCCTAAATCATCTATCCTTCTAACAATGCCTGTCGCTTTCATCTCATATAACCTCCATCTGTCAATCATAGCCGTAGCGTAACTTTTCAGTTTCCGTAGCATACACCCCGATGTATCTGTTAAATATCCGGCTGTTTTCTTCACTGAATCATTACATTGCATTTTCTTTTATCTCTACGTTTTTACTATTATTTGTAAAGCAGGAAATTATATGCATGCACATAGATTGAAAAATAAATCTCTTATTTCTTGACTCCCTTAGCCCCTGACAAATTCGCATTCTGTAAAATATTGCTGTCGAATGATGTCATCATGCTCTTCTCTTCCCGCTCCCTCTTAAGCGCCAGAGAAACCATGTCGTCCAAAAGCGTCGCATAAGGTTTATCCAATGCCTCCCACAAATAGAAAGCAAGCGAACCGGGAATCGGATTGATTTCATTCACATATACCTGGTCCGTATCCTTGTCAATCATAAAATCGATTCTGGACACACCGCTGCAGTTCAAAGCCTGGAAAGTCTTGACCGCCATCTGACGGATTTCTTCCCGTTTCTCCGGCGCCAGGCTTGCAGGCAATTCCCGCCTCGCAGTGCGCATCCCCTCGGAGCCACCCTTGCCGCCTGCCACATACTTATCTTCATAACTTAAAATCTCATCGCTGGATATCGGCTCTTCGCACTCGGACGCCTGTGCCTCTTCATAGTCGCCAAGCACCGCACAGTTAATCTCCCGCAGGTTCATTATGGCACGCTCAATCAAGACCCTGGGCCCAAACGTAAAAGCATACTCCAATGCTTCCCGCAGTCCCTCCCTGTCTTTCGCCACCTTGATTCCCACGCTGGACCCCAGATTCACAGGCTTCACGATGACAGGATAGGCTATTTTCCCTTCCACTTTATGATAAGCTGCTTCCTCATCCCGCTCATATTCTTTCACATCCATAGTCACACAGTCCAATACCGGGATGCCGTAATCTTTAAGCACTGCCTTCATTACATATTTGTCCATGGTTACCGCGGACGCCGCCACATCGCACCCCGCTATCGGAATATTGTAATGTCGCAGAAAGCCCTGCAGCGAACCGTCCTCCACATTAGCCCCGTGCACCACCGGAAACGCCACATCAATCTGTGCCACCACAGAACTTCCTATTTTCTTCACCGGATACTGGATAAGCTGTACCTGTCCCTGTTCACACATAAGGAATACTCTCGTGCTCTTATGGAGCAGCGCAGGAATATTCTTATAATTGGCAATATCACTGACCGCCTCGCCTGTATAGAGTTCATTGTCCTTCGTAATATAAATCGGGACAAGGTCATATTTATCCCTGTCAAAAGAATTATACGCCTGCAGGCCAGAAATGACAGATACCTCATGTTCTACGCTTTTACCGCCAAAAAATACACCTACTCGAATTTTCATTTTAACCTAATCCTCCATTCTTGCTTAGGAAAAAACTTATCCTACGCATAATTATCCGGCAAATCATTCTCAATCAATACTACCTTCTGCTTTTCATCCGGAATCGCATTGACCATCTGGAAAGCTTCCTGCAGCGTATCGACCACAATCATTCTATTCGATGCAAAGCCGGCCTCCAAAAGTCCGTCCTGAATCGGTTTCGTCTGCTCCTTACCCACTAACACGGCATAGTCGCATTTGTCAGCCGCGTATATCCCTACTTCTTTATTCTCGTCATACTGCTTCTCGCCAAGCTCCACCATGCCGGGCGTCATCAGAATGCGCAGTTCTTTGAACATCGCCAGTGTATCCAGTGCCGCCTCAAACCCGTTCTTATTGGAATTGTAGCTGTCATCCAATAAAATACGGTTTCCCTGCTTAATAAGCTGTAGCCTGTGCTCCACGCTTTCAAGCTGTTTCACCGGATAACGAAGCTTCTCCATAGGGATTCCAAGCGTGTTCGCCACGGCAATCGCCCCTGCAATATTCTGCACATTATGGTTACCTACCAGACGCGTATGGAACTCATATTCTTCCCCGTCCGCATCCTTCATCTTGAATGTGGAACCTCTGGGAGATACCGCTATGTCATATGCCCGGTAAGTAATGTCTTCCCCCGCTGTCCCATAGCTTATGGCGTTCCCGATTGTTTTATGTGCCCGAATGTATTCGTTGTCATAGTTTAAAAAAACCTTTCCGCTTTCCGGAACCGCATCCGCCAACTCAAATTTCGTATTGATAATGTTCTCAATCGAATGGAAACTCTGTAAATGCTGTGGCCCGATAGATGTGATAATACCATAATCGGGATGTACAAGGTCGCAGATTTCCTTGATGTCTCCCACTTCCCTGGCGCCCATCTCACAGATAAAAATCTCGTGGAAAGGCTTCATCCGCTCCCTGACTGTCCGCACCACACCCAACGTTGTATTATAGTTGCCCGGCGTGTGCAGCACGTTATACTGACTGGATAATAACGTACTCAGGAAATATTTTACACTGGTCTTACCGTAGCTTCCGGTCACGCCAATAATCTTCAAATTCGGCATATCCCGCAAAATACGCGACGCATCATTAATATAATGCCTGTCAATACCCTGTTCTATCGGCCTGTTTAACCAGTTCACCAACAAAATAAGAAAAGGCTGTGAAATACACAATAAGAGTAAAATACACTTACATGCCCTCGCTGCATATGCCCCCGCCAAAAGCGACGCCAGGATACCCGCTATATAAATAACCGCCGTTGTAATCAGCATACGCTTCACACGCATCGTGTATACAAGCGGTTTCTTAGCCGGGTGGGGCTTATTAACTAATATAGTCATCACATTCATAAAACAAGCGGCGATAAGACATCCCGTGTTTCCGATTAAAACCAACAAAACAGCGACGACGGCATACAGACACTTGCCAAGAAGCCGCCCTATATTGCTGTGCACCTGCATCCATTCCATGTATTCCCTCGGCTTATAGGAATTCTGTTGGAACATATGCACAATATATATCTCATACCAGACAGTTCCCACCAGAAATGTGGCAAACCAAATAATTGTCAAAACAATATACATCATTATGATTCCCGCCTATCCCCTGTGCAGACAACAATCGTCGCCCAAAGTTTCTTATTGTTCATTTTATGCAAAAAAAGCTGTCAACTCGCCATGCACCTTAGGCGCCTGTTCCGCAAAGGAAAAGTGTCCCGCCCCTTCACAAACCACCAGGCCCGCATCGGGAATCAGCTCTTCCATCCGCTTGGCATCAGAAAGCGGCGTGGCCGTATCCAAATCCCCCCAGATTAACAGCGTGGGACATTTCACCAAATGCATAAGCGGCTCCAAATCCTCATTAACTACCTTCACAAGCGTAGCGCGCATTGTCGGTGTGGCGCTGTTGTAATCTGCCGAACCCCGTTTACGCCTCATATCATCCACCGCGTCAGGATACAGGAAATGCAGTATCTTCGTGCTCATCACCGCCCGCCCTATCTTATAACACCGCAAGCTTACTTTCTGCCGGAAGCTTTTCTTTGGCAAAATACCTGCACTGTCCATCAAAACCGCACGCTCTATGACAAAAGGAAGGTTCTCCCTGGCATTCATCTTAAAGAACACCCGCCCTCCGAAAGAATGCACCACAATACTTAATTTGCTCAAATTAAAGGATTCAATAAATTTTATGACAAAATTTACATAGTCGTCCACGCACCATGGCTCAGGTGGTTCCGGTGTTTTACCGAACCCCGGCATATCCAGTGCAATGACCCTGTGATTTTGCGCCAATACTTTCATCACACCCCCATACAGCGTGATATTGGCTCCCCAGCCATGCAGAAGCAGGATAACCTCCCCCTCTCCTTCATCTATATAGTTCACCGCAATCGAATCAATCTTCTTAACCACTCGTCCCTACGCACATTCCTTTCATTGTCAGTATGGATAAACATCAAAACAGGCGCCATGTTTTATCATATACCTATGCCCATGATTTAGCAATTATGTTTCTGCTTCCCACTGTGCAAAAAATGCCCAAAGTCTCTGCATTCCATCTTTTCATACCGCCATAAAGCATCCCATTCAGAGTATTGCCAACATTGCCGCTTGTTTGCACGCCATCTGCTAATCGACACCGCCCTTGTAAAACGTTTATTGTATATTCTACTGTATAGGGTGCCGACACTGCAACCTCTGATGTATCTTTTCCTAAAATAAAAAGACGCCTTTACTCCATATAGTCTTCATAGTCCATTTCACTGGCAAACAACATGTACTCCCCGTCAACATATCCCATATAACCACTTTCTACCGTATAGCCCTTCATAATCAACTCTCCTTTACCAGAATTTATACGAACCTCTGTTCTGATATAAGGATACAAAAAATAGAGTCCAATATTCTGGACTCTATGATTGTTTTACAATTTTTTCAACGATGCGTACCAATTCTTTCGCCACAATGTCCATTTCTTCCATTGTATTATCCTCGCCAAGCGTCATCCGCAGAGAACCTCGGGCAAGTTCCGGTGACAGTCCAATGGCAAGAAGAACATGGGAAGGGTCAATAGACCCGGATGTACACGCTGAACCGCTGGAAGCGCAGATTCCCTTCATATCCAACATAATCAGCATAGACTCGCCTTCCACTCCCGGAAAGCTGAAATTCACGTTCCCGGGCAGTCGCATACTGCGATGTCCATTGAGTTTAACCTGGGGGATTTCCTGTTCGATGCGGGAAATCAGATAATCCCGCAGCCTGGTTACATACTCCGCCTTCTCCTCCATCATCCTCATGGCCCGGTTCGCCGCAGCCTCAAATCCCACGATGCCGGGAACATTCTCCGTCCCCGCACGCCTGCCTCTCTCCTGCCGCCCGCCGTGGATAAAGGAACGAAGTCTTACATTCTTACTAATATACAGAAATCCGACTCCTTTCGGGCCGCCTAGCTTATGTCCACTGGCAGAAAGCATGTCTATATGGCAGTCCGCCACATCAATGGGAATCTGCCCATACGCCTGCACCGCGTCGGTGTGGAATAGAATATCATGTTCCGCCGCAATTTCGCCTATCTCTTTTATCGGCTGCAACGTCCCAATCTCATTGTTGGCATACATGACGGAAACCAGTATTGTATCCGGGCGAATGGACCGCTTAAGCTGCTCCACATCCACCATGCCGTCTTCGTCCACATCCAGATAAGTGACTTCCGCTCCCTGCTTCTCCAGATACTCGCATGTATGCAGGACGGCATGGTGCTCAATCTTGGATGTGATGATGTGTTTTCCTTTATCCCGAAACGTATCGTACGCCGCTTTCAACGCCCAGTTGTCAGACTCTGTCCCGCCTGCCGTAAAATAAATTTCGTTAGGTTCTGCACCTAAAGACTGAGCAATCGTCTGCTTCGCCCGGATGACAGCCTTCTTACTGGCACTGCCCAGGCCATAGATACTTCCTGCATTGCCGTAATATTCCGTAAAATAAGGCAGCATAGCCTCCACTGCTTCCGGCGCCGTCCTGGTTGTCGCCGCATGGTCTAAATAAATCATTCGAATCCCCCGTTCCCGCTTCGCTTACAAACTAAGACACGGCACACACTTCCATATAAGAGTGTTATGCCAACAACAGTTCACCCATGTCGAGAAGCGCCGCCTCCGTCAAGGCAAGAAGTAATTCTTCATCTTTCTCTATGACACCGCATTTCTTATACCGCAGACGGAACGTGGGCGTTCCTTTCGGGTCGAAAGTCATCCTGCCTTCATAAGCCTGCAGCAGCCGGGGAATATTTTCCACCCGAATGGGCGCATCCGTCCTGAGTAAAAAGCGGATTGTCTCATCTTTCCCCTTCACCTCCGGCATATAGAGCTTGTGCGCGTGGGAGCGGATTAAAGCTATCCGCAGAAGATTCTGGGCCGACTTAGGTATGTCCCCGAAACGGTCCAGAAGTTCCTCCCGCATGTCCTCGCATTCCCTCTCGTTCTCTATCCCCGCAATGCGCTTGTAAATATCCAGCTTCTGCACTTCATTTACGATATAGGACGGCGGGATATAGGCATCCGCTTCCAGGTCAATGGTCGTATTGAAATCTTCAATGGTAGAAATACCCTTCAGGCTCTTTACCGCTTCATTGAGCATCTTACAGTACAAGTCGTATCCTACCGCCTGCATATGCCCGTGCTGTCTGGCTCCCAACAGATTACCCGCGCCCCGGATTTCCAAATCCCGCATAGCAATCTTAAACCCGCTTCCCAAATCGGTAAACTCTTTAATCGCCTCCAGACGTTTCTCCGCCACCTCTTTGAGCATTTTATCCCGCTTGTACATTAAAAATGCATATGCCGTCCGGTTGGAACGCCCCACCCGCCCTCTGAGCTGATAGAGCTGCGACAGTCCCATCTGGTCGGAATCATGTATAATCATCGTATTCACGTTGGAGATATCAAGGCCGGTCTCGATAATCGTGGTGGAAACAAGCACGTCAATCTCACCGTCGATAAAGTCGTACATAATCCTCTCCAGCTCGTGTTCTTTCATCTGTCCATGGGCAAAAGCCACATTCGCTTCCGGAACAAGCTTCTGGATGGCCGCGGCAATATCTGCAATGTTGTTGACCCTGTTATATACGTAGTACACCTGTCCTTCCCTGGCAAGTTCCCTGGCAATCGCCTCCCGCACAAGCTCTTCATTATATTCACATACGAAAGTCTGGATAGGCTGTCTGTCGCCCGGCGCCTCCTCCAGCACACTCATATCCCGTATGCCGATAAGGCTCATATGGAGCGTCCGTGGAATCGGCGTCGCCGTCAGCGTCAACACGTCCACATTTTCTTTCATCTTCTTAATCTTTTCTTTGTGCGCCACACCGAAACGCTGTTCCTCATCGATAATTAAAAGTCCCAGGTCCTTGTACTGCACGTCCGCCGAGAGAACCCTGTGAGTACCGATGACAATGTCCACCAGGCCTTTCTTTAAATCTGTCACCGTCGTTTTCTGTTCCGCCGCCGTGCGGAATCTGGACAAAAGGTCAATACGCACCGGAAAATCTTTCATCCTCTGGACAAAAGTATTGTAATGCTGCTGCGCCAGAATAGTGGTGGGCACAAGATATACCACCTGTTTCCCTTCCTGCACCGCCTTAAAGGCCGCCCGGATGGCAATCTCTGTCTTGCCGTATCCCACGTCGCCGCAAATCAGACGGTCCATAATCTTGCTGCTCTCCATGTCCTCTTTTGTGGCGGCAATGGCGCTTATCTGGTCCTCCGTCTCCTCGAAAGGGAACATTTCTTCAAATTCCCGCTGCCAGACAGTATCCGCGCCGTACTGGAATCCCTGGCTCTGCTGCCTGAGCGCATAAAGCTCCACCAGGTCCTGTGCCACTTCATCCACCGCGGTGCGCACCCTGGATTTCGTCTTATTCCACTCCTGAGTTCCCAGCTTATTGAGTTTGGGCTTACTTCCCGACTCCGCGGAAGCATACTTTTGTATCACGTCAAGTCCCGTGGCAAGCACATAGAGAACACCGCCGTCCCGGTAAGAAATTTTCATATAGTCCTTGACAATCTTGTCTACTTCCACTTTCTCGATGCCCTGATATATCCCAAGTCCATGACTTTCATGTACTACATAGTCTCCCACTTTCAGTTCATTAAAATCGTTGATTTTCTGGCCCTGGTAAATTTTTTTCTTCTTCTTTTTCTTCTTCTCCGCCCCGAAAATGTCACTCTCTGAAATGACAATAAACTTAAGAAGCGGATATTCGAATCCTTTCAGCACCCTGCCATAGTAGGTCATGACCTCGCCCGGCTGCACTTCCCGCATAGGGTCTTCACTGTAAAAAGCGCTCACGTCCTGCTCTCTTAAATCTTCCGCCAGACGTTTCGCCCTTGTCCTGGAACCGGAAAGCAATAAAACGCGGTAACCCCTTTTCTTATAACTGCCCAAATCCCTGACGAGCGCTTCAAAGCTATTATTATAGGAAGACAGGCTCCTTGTCTGGATATCAAATTTCCTGTCCGCCTTAAAGAGCGGATTCTTTCCATCCATCATAGAAAGAGATACGACTCTTCCTTTAGCAATACGCGCCCCAGTCTCCTCCGCACTGTAAAGTATATCCATCTGCCCCGGCAGAATGTATCCCTTCTGTGCGCGGTGAATCATGCTCTCCCGAAATTCCAGTTCCACCACCGCCGCATGTTCCTTCACACGCAGCGGTTCCTCTATGAATATGCAGCTTTTGCCCTGGCCTGCGGAACGCCTCGACATATCCTCCATACAGTCCAGAAAAGTGGATAATTCCGGGTAAAAATACCTCACATAGCTCTCCAGGTTCACGGCATTGCGAGACAGTCCGAGTTCTAGTAGCTGCTCCGTCAGCTCCCTCACCTGTGTCTCAATCCGGTGGGCCTCCTCCGTTTTCATCTCTTTCCTGAGCGTCGCCGCGTATTCTTCACATTCATTCTGAATCTTATCCAAACCTGCTCTCAATTCACCATCCGACAAAATTAGTTCTGTTGCGGGATAGATTGTAACGGACTCCAATTTTTCTATGGACCGTTGGCTTAAGATATCAAAACTGCGGATTGACTCGATGTCCTCTCCCCACAGTTCAATTCGGTATGGGTTTTCTTCCGTCAAATCAAAAATATCAATGATGTCACCGCGGATGCTGAACTGGCCGGGCGCTTCGACTTGATAATTTTTCTCATATCCAAGTTCCACCAAACGTACTGCCAGTTCATTTTCATCTACACTGACTTGTTTACCCAACCGAATCACATGCTGCTGCCATACGCCAATGGGTATCTGCGGCGTCATCAGGGCGTCATAGGTTGTGATAACCGTCACAGGCTTTCCTTCCATCAGCCTGCGCAGACACCGAATCCGCTCCATCGTCAATTGATTGCCATGTATATCCGCCTGGAAAAAAATCAAGTCTTTCGCCGGATACAGCATCACATTTCTGTCATAAAACTTATAATCTTCATACAGTTCCTTAGCCCGGAGGTCGTTGAACGTCACAATCATCTTATAGCGGAAGCCTTCTCCAAGCCCGTATATCATATGAAGCTTCTGCGAATCCACACATCCGCTCAGCGCTATGGAAGCCTGCTTTTTTGCAAGCATTTTCTTGATTTCTTCATATTCTCCCAGTTCTTCCAAGGGAGCAAGTAAAGCCCTCACATTTTACCTCCACTGTTTCTTATTATATTCGTTCATCGCCGCGTCTGCGCCCTCTGCAATCATTAACTCCGTCGCCTCCGCCGCGCGCCGCACGCTCTCGTCTATCGTCTCCCGCTCTTCTTTCGAGAAATGTCCAAGGACATAATCCACCAAATCATATCCTTCCGGTTTCTCTCCCACGCCCATCCGAATCCGCCTAAATCTGTCATGGCCCAGATGCAAAATAATATTCTTTAGTCCGTTATGGCCGCCTGCACTGCCCTTCTTCCGGATACGTATCTGCCCCACATCCAGGCTGATATCGTCCGAAATCACAATCAGTTCGCTCTCTTCATCTATCTTATAAAAGTCTATGACTTCCCTGACGCTTTCACCACTCAAATTCATATAAGTCTGAGGTTTCACCAGTACCGCTTTCTGTCCTCCCACAAACCCTTTTCCAATTAACGCCTTATGCTTCTTCTCCCCTACTGTAATATGATTTTTCGCAGCAATCTCATCAATCACGTCAAAACCGATATTGTGTCTTGTATTCCGGTACTGTCTGTCCGGATTCCCCAATCCTACGATGATATACATAAATCCCTCCGTCCATCTGCCTGGCAGGCTCGCAAATTGATATCGACTGTTTCTTATTCTATCAATATTTTCACATTCCTACAAGAAATCTTTTCGGGAATTTATATCATCATTCCCTATTCCAATACCGCCTGATTTGTTCTTCCGTCAATGAATCCGCAAATTCTTTCTTCAATTGCAGGAAGTACCCCAAATCCATCAGAATGCCGTACAGTACCGCACGTTCTTCAAATTCCGCCCTCGTAACCGGAAGCCTGGATTCTTTCATCAGCCGGAGCGCTTCCTCCAACCTGGCAAGCAAATCCCTGGCATTATTTGACTCCCCAAAAGTAACGGCAATCCCATAGAATAATTCCGCCACCTGCTCCGTCTGAGGCAGGACAGTGCGGATACTCATTATCTTCTTATAAATATCGCGCAGGACGACCGTTTGCTGCTCTCTCATGTTGATATATGCAATAAAATATTTTGACTCCTGGAACAAAGTATTGTTCATATAAGCGAAAGCCTGTTTCTCACAGACAGCGATATCCGTTTTTAGTTTTTCAAAACAATCTCCCGTATAATCCGAACGGTCTTCTTTCCTGATATATTCCGACATCCGCAAAAGCACAGTCCGCATATCCTCTTCCAACGTATGCTGCATAGCGCGGATTTCCTTTCCCTTTCCGGGCATATAAAGGTTAAAAAGCGTGCCAATCCCTGCCCCGATGAAAAGAATAAGCGCCTCGTTTCCGATAAACGGAAGGGACATATCTTTTTCCAAAAGGTAATGTGTGGCTAACACTGCATTGATGGAAACCGCGTCTCCAAGATGTAACGGAATACAACTCGCGATGAAAAGAAACAAAAAAATACCGTAAGAAAAGACATGATATCCTGCAAACTGAAAGATAACATAGGAAAGAACTGTCGCCAACAGGAAAGCGCACAGTCTTTTTGCAGAAATAACAATCGTCTCCCGGGATGTATCCTGTATTGTCAAAAGCGTAATAATTCCCGCCGACGTGCTGTAAGAAAGCCCCAATACATCGGCAAGAAAAATAGCAGCCACACTCCCTATTGCAATTTTGGTCAGTTTCAGCATAACATCTGCCTTTCTTTCATCTTGTATTTTACCAGAAACTTCATAATCCAAAGAAAAGGACGCTTACCGCGTCCTTTTCTTCTTTCACTATGCACTTGTTTACTCATCACTAGGTTCTAAAAGCGCCTTCTCATAGCTTTCCAAAATAATGCTCTGGATTCTGTCGCGGGTTTCCGAATTAATCGGATGCGCAATATCCCGATACTCGCCGTCATTGGCTTTCTTACTTGGCATTGCAATGAAAAGACCTTTCTCACCCTCAATTACTTTAATGTCATGAACCACGAATTCATCGTCTATGGTAATTGAGACGATTGCTTTCATTTTGCTGTCTTGAGTCATTTTACGCACGCGGACATCAGTAATTCTCATGAAGCTCAGCCTCCTTATCATATGATACCGAACAGAAATCTGCCGGCTTTCACAAGCTTTTCCACACAAGTCATACTCATCAAGCCACGTAGCTTGTAATAAACATTTAATTAATAACGTACATGCCTCTTACACAATTATTCTACGATTAATAGCAACCGCCTTTCCATCATATCATTAAATTACATATCTGTCATTATGTTCTACCACAATTTCTATTCCATTTTCACCTTTGTGGTAGGAATTTGCACGTATCGTGCCCCTGCTTTCCACAATGCAGTTCTCGATATGTGTATTATCCCCTATATACACATCATTTAAAATGATGGAATTCTTAATGTAGCAGTTGTTCCCAATATATGTCTTCTTGAAGATTACAGAATCCTCAACCTTACCGTTCACAATACAACCGCTTGAAATCAAGCTGTTTTTAATGCTCGCTCCTACATTATACTTCGCCGGCGGTAAATCGTCTACCTTAGAATATACGTCCGGATACTGTTTGAAGAAATAATTTCTGATTTCCGGACGAAGGAAATCCATATTCGTCTTGTAATAATCATCCACCGTTGCGATATTGCTCCAATAATCCTTAATCTTGTAACCGTAAATCCTCTTCATGTTCTTATAACGAATAAGGATATCTTTTACAAAATCATATCTGTCTTCTTCCGCGCATTTCTCAATCATCTCAATCAACTGGCGTCTTCTGACTACATAGATACCGCAGGAAATCGTATTGGATTTCGCCACAATCGGTTTCTCCTCAAATTCCTCTATGCGGCATTCTTCATTCATCTTAATTGTGCCGAACCTGTCCACATTAACATCAGGCCCCATGTCTTTACAAACTACCGTGATATCGGCTTTCTTATCGATGTGGTATTCTAACACTTTATTATAGTCCATCTTATACACACAGTCGCCGGAAGATATTACCACATATGGTTCATGGCTATTTTTTAGGTAAGACAGATTCTGCGCTATTGCGTCTGCCGTACCGCGATACCATGCATTGCTCTCCGCCGTCACCGCAGGTGTAAATACGAAAAGCCCTCCCTGTTTACGTCCAAAATCCCACCATTTGGATGAACTCAGGTGCTCATTCAGGCTGCCGGCATTGTACTGCGTAAATACAGCCACCTTGTTAATATGGGAATTGGACATATTACTCAGTGCAAAATCGATACCGCGGTAGCTGCCTGCAATAGGCATCGCGCACACTGCACGCTTCTGTGTCAATTCCTTAATTCTATGGTTATTACCACCTGCCAAGACAATTCCAATCGCTCTCACTATTTATCACCTGCCTTAATCAAAGTTTTACCGCTTGGAAGCGCTCCGTCCCTATAGTCCTGCGCACTCGTCACACCAAATACGACAGAGTTCTTCCCAATGGAAATTCCTTCCGGAATGACGCTCTTCTCGCCTATCGCCACAAGTCCATGATTGTAAATATGCGGGTCAGTCTCGTTCTCTGCTTCCTCGCCGACACCAATCTTCACGCCATCCTCAATCCTGACATTCTCCGCAACGATGGCCTTATACAATTCGCAGTTACAGCCAATCTGTGTCTCATTCATAACAATGGAGTCACGTACCACTGTGCCTGCCCCAATTGTCACGCCACAGCCGATAACCGAATTATAGACCTGTCCATAAATCTCAGACCCTTCTCCGATAATGCTTCTTTCCACAACACTCTCTGATGACAGGTATTGGGGCGGTAATATTTCGCTTCTCGTATATATCTTCCAGTATTCCTCATAGAGGTTAAACTCCGGAACAATATCAATCAGCTCCATATTCGCTTCCCAATAGGAATGCAGCGTTCCTACGTCTTTCCAATAACCATTAAACTCATAGGCATAAAGAGGTGCACCTTTTGCATGGCAATACGGAATCACATGTTTACCAAAATCCAGTCCCGGCTGTTCGGCATTCTTAAGTAACGCTTCCTTGAGCGTCTTCCAATTAAAGATATAGATACCCATAGAAGCCAGATTGCTCCGAGGATTCTCAGGCTTCTCTTCGAAGTCGACAATCTTACGGTCTTTGTCCGTAATCATAATACCGAAACGCTTCGCCTCTTCCATCGGCACGGGCATAACCGCGATGGTTACTTCTGCTCCGTTCTGCTTATGGAAATCAAGCATCACTTCATAGTCCATCTTATAAATGTGGTCGCCTGATAAGATAAGGACATACTCGGGATTAAAGCTTTCCATATAATCCATATTCTGGTAAATCGCGTTGGCAGTGCCCGTATACCATTCGCTGTTCGCGCTTTTCTCGTAAGGGGGCAGTACCGTCACACCGCCGATATTCCTGTCAAGGTCCCACGGAATACCGATTCCGATATGCGTATTCAGCCGGAGGGGCTGATACTGGGTCAGGACGCCTACGGTGTCAACGCCCGAATTGATGCAGTTACTGAGCGGGAAGTCGATAATTCTGTATTTACTGCCAAAGGCTACCGCAGGTTTTGCAACCTTCGACGTAAACACTCCCAGCCTGCTTCCCTGACCGCCAGCAAGCAGCATGGCAATCATTTCTTTTTTAACCATCATATCACCTCTTGTTTCCTATATTTTCTTTAATATATACATATTAAAATTTTGTACTAAAAAAATTTACATGAGTGCCCGTAGGCTTCAAATCACAGCTCACTGCCATGCCAACAGGCAAACATGCCAATTCTTTGCGTTTATTATATCACAGTCTGATTGGAAAGTGAATATTATTTACAAATTTATTCATGACAACTTCCGTTTTCTATGTTGATATTATATAATATTTTCATATTCGCTTTAATATATTTGGCAATTTTCAACATAATCCTTCTGTATCTTGTAATCCAACTGTATTCCGTCATATAAATTATACCTAAAAATCAGTACTTTCCTGTATCGGAAGGAGATTCTGCATATTCCGGCAAATGTTAAATTCCCCAATTCCTATTGGTTTTTTTTAGTGAAATGAGTATAATACTAGTAAAAATGAAATGTAGGGAGATATCCATGTATCATATTAATTTTCACAACCCAATTCATATATATTTTATCGGAATCGGCGGTATCAGCATGAGCGGACTTGCCGAGATTCTTTTGTCCGAAGGCTTCCTAATCTCCGGTTCCGACAGAGCGCCTTCCCCTCTCACCGAGAAGCTAAAGGGACTTGGCGCCACAATCTATTACGGGCAACGGGAAGAAAACCTCACTTCCGATATTGACCTGGTAGTATACACAAGCGCAATCAAAGCGGATAACCCTGAGATGGCTGCCACTAAGAGACTGTCCATTCCCGCCTTGAGCAGGGCGCAGCTTCTGGGACAGATGATGCATAACTATAAGACTCCGATTGCCATAAGCGGCACCCATGGCAAAACCACCACCACATCCATGGTTTCCCAGATTCTGTTGGAGAACGGAGACGACCCCACTTTATCCATCGGCGGTATCTACAAGCCAATCGGCGGCAATATCCGTGTCGGGTCCTCGGATTGTTTCGTCACCGAAGCATGCGAATATACCAACAGCTTTTTAAGTTTTTATCCGAAAATCGGCATCATACTTAATATAGAAGAAGACCATCTCGATTTTTTTAAAGATATTGATGATATACGCCATTCTTTCCATGAATTTGCTCGGCTTTTGCCCGCAGACGGAGCCTTGATTATTGACAAAGACATTGACCGTTATGAGGAAATTACCGACGGGCTTGCCTGTCGGGTCATCACTTATGGCTCTTCCCCCGACTCGGACTATTATCCGAAGGACATCGCTTACGACGACTCAGGTTGTCCCTCTTTTCATCTTATGCGCAAGAATGGCAAAGAAGAAGTATTTTCTTTGCATGTTCCAGGAGAACATAACGTGTATAATGCTGTGGCTGCCATCGCCCTGGCGGACTTACTTGGCATTCCGGGCGACGTATCCGCCAAAGCGCTTCTCCATTATGAGGGCACCGACAGGCGTTTTGAATACAAGGGCAAGGTAAACGGTTTCACCATCATTGACGACTATGCCCACCACCCCACCGAAATCAAGGCAACGCTTACTGCGGTCCGGAATTACCCACACCGCACTACATGGTGCGTATTCCAGCCACACACATACTCGAGAACCAAGGCTTTCCTTGCGGACTTTGCCAAAGCGCTCATATTATCCGACGAAATCATCCTTGCGGATATCTATGCCGCCAGGGAAAAAGACGACCTGGGTATCAGTTCGAAGACTTTGCAGGCTGAAATCGAAAAACTGGGGCGCCGCTGCTATTACTTTCCTTCTTTTGAAGAAATACAAAATTTTATTTTGGAAAATTGCACAAAGGATGACTTGTTGATAACTATGGGGGCGGGAGATGTTGTAAAAATCGGCGAAAACCTGCTCCAAAGATAATCTATTCACAATATCCACAGAAAATAACCATCGTTCGCGTTTATCTTCTGTGGATATTTCTGTGTAAAGAATGTTTTGGTTTTCCGCGGTTTGGAAGCCTTATCCACACAATCCACATTTTTCAATTTCCTGCCTTTTCGTCCCTCTTGTCACGTTTATGGCAGTTTGCCTATTTTCATTTAAAAAACGCTATGCTATAATCCATCATATGTCCCTATGGGCATATAATGCATTCCGTCGTGGAATGGAAGGTGGTGTGTGCATGGCGCGTCTGACAATTTACCAGGATAATTACACTGACTCTACAGTTATTTCAAACCGTTTTATTGACGAATACATGAGTGCGTCCAATGACGCACAGCTTAAAATTTATCTGTATCTGATACGGATGATGAGCGCCAGACTCTCCACAAGCATCTCCGATATGGCTGACAAATTCAACTATACGGAGAAAGACGTCATGCGCGCATTAAAATACTGGGAAAAGAACCGGCTTCTGGCACTCGATTATGACGAGCATAAAAATGTCACGGGTATTCATCTGTTGGATTTTACACCGTTGCCGGCATCTTCTTCCATAGCGCCTGTTCCTTCTGTATCCGCACCCGTGGCGGCGCCCCTTGCATCCGTGGTGCCCATCTCTTCCAAGTTAACCGTCGAAGAACCCGGAACCGCAGAAGAGCATAGCCACGGTATAGACGTACCCAATGGGCAGCAGGAAACATTATCGGCAGCCGCTGCCGAAGAAATCGCTTATGTGAAGCCCAATTATACATTGGATGAATTGAAGCGGTTTAAATCTAACGAAGAAACATCAAGGCTTCTTTTTATTACGGAGCAGTATTTGAAGAAAACATTGAGCCCCAATGAAATCCGTACAATACTTTTCATCTCGGACAAGCTGGGCTTCTCCGAGGATTTGATTGATTATCTCATCCAGTACTGCGTAGACCGGGATAAGAAAGACCTCCGATACATAGAAAAAGTCGCCATCAGTTGGGCGCAGCAAGGAATCACAACCCCCAGGCAGGCGTCTCAGCTTGCAGGCAAGTATGATAAATCCGTCTATGAGATTATGAAAGCACTAGGCAAAACCGGAACGCCTACCCAGGCGGAGGTTGCCTATATCACGCGTTGGACAAAGGAATATGGCTTCACGCCAGATATTATTCTGACGGCATGCGAGCGGACTGTACTGGCTACGGATAAGCACCGCTTCGAGTATGCCGACAGCATTCTAAGCAGTTGGACCAAGGCGGGCGTGCGCCATAAGAGCGATATCGAATCACTGGACGAGCATTACCGCAGGACGAAGACACCCAAAACGGCTGCGTCCCCCAACAATAAATTTAATCAATTTAAGCAGAATAGTTATGATTTTGACGCTTTAGAGCAAGAGTTGTTGAGCAACTGATATTTTTACCGGAGGAAATATACCGTGCCACTGACAAACGCCCAATATGACATCATCCTGCATCAATATGAAGTAAAGCAACGAAAGACGCGCCGAGATACAGAGCAGAAACTTTCCTATGTGTATAGCCATATTCCTGCCTATAGAGACTTGGACGAGCAAGTGGCAAGTATTTCCGTCGTCCAGGGCAAGAAGATGCTCTCCGGTGATTCCGGAGCCATGGAAGAACTTCACCGCCTTCTGGCGGAACTGTCTGCTTCCAAAGCCCGGCTCCTCACCGACGCCGGATTACCGGCCGATTATCTTGAACCAATCTATGAATGCCCTGACTGCAAAGATACAGGTTACATTGACGGACAAAAATGCCACTGTTTCAGGCAGGCCATGATTACACTTCTCTATGAACAGTCTAATATACATGAAATGCTCCGGACCGAGAATTTCGATGCCCTTTCCTACGAATACTATGAAGGCGAAGATTTATCCCGTTTTCGCAATGCAGTAAGTATCTGCCATAATTTTATTAAAAATTTCAATTCCGGCTACCATAATCTCTTTTTTTATGGTACAGTGGGGACGGGGAAATCATTTCTTTCCGGCTGTATTGCGAAAGAGCTGATTGAGGGCGGTCATTCTGTCATCTATTTCAGCGCTGCCGGCTTGTTTGATTTATTATCTAAGAATTCTTTTCATTACAAGAACAGAGAAGAACTACGTGAAACTTATGCGGACTTATATGAATGTGACCTTCTCATTGTCGACGACCTGGGGACGGAACTAACCAATCAGTTTGTCGCCTCCCAGTTATTTGCCCTATTGAACGAACGTCATATGGGCAAAAAAGCAACTATCATCTCCACGAATCTGTCTTTGGAGGAGTTAAGGGACAGATACTCAGACCGTATCTCTTCCCGTATAATCAGCCATTATGAAATATGTAAGCTCTCCGGACAGGATATCCGCATGTACAAGAAACGACTGATGAACAGAAAGTGAGGCTTCTTCATGACCCGACGAGAAGAAAAAAGAAATCTGGAAACCATCCCCGTTGGCTCCCTTGGAATTATTCCGCTTGAGGGCTGCAAATCTTTAGGTGAAAAAGTAGACTATTATCTTGTAAAGTGGAGAACCGAGCGTGAGAGCGAGCATAAAGACTCTCTTGCATTCTCCGGTTATCAAAGAGATTCCTATATACTGAAGGCTATCGTGCCCAGATTCGGCTCCGGTGAGGCCAAGGGCGTCATTAAAGAATCCGTGCGCGGTTCAGACCTCTATCTCCTGGTTGACGTGGCAAATTATAGCCTGACCTACTCTCTGTGCGGCCACGAAAACCACATGTCGCCGGATGACCATTATCAGGATTTAAAACGCATTATCGCTGCCGTGGGCGGCAAGGCGAGACGAATTACCGTCATCATGCCTTTCCTCTACGAGAGTAGACAGCATAAAAGAACTGCCAGAGAATCCTTAGACTGCGCCCTCGCCCTGCAGGAAATGGTAAATATGGGGGTAGACAATATCATTACCTTCGACGCACACGACCCACGCGTACAGAATGCCATCCCGCTGCACGGTTTCGAGACCGTACAGCCCGCTTATCAGTTCATCAAAGGCCTGTTGAGCCATGTAAAAGATTTGCGGATAGACGCAGACCATATGATGGTTATCAGCCCTGATGAGGGCGGTATGAGCCGTGCAATCTACATTGCCAACGTACTAGGCCTTGACATGGGTATGTTCTATAAGCGAAGGGACTACACGCAGATTGTAAACGGCAGAAATCCTATTGTCGCCCATGAATTTCTGGGAAGCAGCGTGGAAGGAAAGGATATGATTATCATTGATGATATGATTTCTTCCGGCGAAAGCGTGTTGGAAGTCGCATCCGCTTTGAAAGAGCGCAAGGCGGGGCGTATCTTCGTCTTCTCCACCTTCGGGCTTTTTACTGCCGGACTGCAAGGTTTCGACAAAGCATATGCCGACGGCACAATCCACAGAGTGCTGACCACAAACCTTATCTATCAGACACCGGAGCTTTTGAGCCGTGAATGGTATGTCAACTGTGATATGAGTAAATATATCGCTTACCTGATTGATACCCTGAACCATGACACCTCTATCAGTGATTTGCTAAATCCTGTGGAGAGGATACAGTCGGTGGTGGCCCGGTATAACGCGGGGGAGTTGGATTGAGAAATCGGAAATAGTAAATAAATGCCAAAAGAGGTCAGCGCAAAATATATTATTTCGCGGTGGCCTCTCTTTTATAGTCATATATAATGAGCTCTCAAAAACGATGCTTTTATATTCGTTGTACTAGGGTACATCAGAATTGAAAATAAATAAACTGCTGCACATCGTACATTTCCCCATAACAGCCGTATAGCAGTATTGCAAAAATTAACAGCATAATACATCCGGTCTTAAATACCCATCCCTGCCTAAAAAATGCATCCGCCACGTCTGTTCCATGGTATTTATAGTAATCTACTATAAACAAAATCAGGATAGAACCAAGCAGCACATTCATATAATTCCTTGCCACGCCAAGCTGATAGAGCGAACCGTCGAAAAGAACCGTCCAGTTATTGCTGCCAAACAAATTGGCAAGTATCTCTTTGGCATTCGACAATCCTCCCGCACGGAAAAACAGCCAGGCAAAAGTAACCGATACGAAGGTGCCTACTGTCCGAAAGAATCTCATGCTAAAGCCCTCTCCCGGCGCCCTTCCTTCCTCTCCTGTCAACCGTATCCACCTTTCCCGATACTTCTGAGTTCTCACTTTTATCTCCTGCAATATATCCTCCGCCACTTGATATATTCCGTTCAAAAGTCCCCAGAAAATAAACGCCAAAGACGCTCCATGCCACAATCCGCTGACTGCAAACACCGCCAGCAAATTTCCTCTTTTTCTGAAATTTCCCCTCCTGTTGCCGCCAAGGGGAATGTAGAGATAATCCCGAAACCACCCCGAAAGCGAAATATGCCATCTGCGCCAGAACTCTTTCACGCTCTTTGCATAGTAGGGCGCATTGAAATTATCCATTAGGCAGATACCCATGATTAATGCCGAACCCCTCGCGATTGTGGAATACCCGTAGAAATCACAATAAATCTGTATGGCAAAGAAAACAGTCGCCACTGCAATATAGAAGCCTGGATACGCCGCACTGTCACCATAAACCGTGTTGACAATGATTGCCGCCCTGTCTGCAATCACCATCTTCACAAACAGCCCGTACAGGACGAGCAGCAATCCTTTTCTAAAATTCTCATAGCGGAAAGGCTTGGGCACACAGAGTTGCACAAGAAGATTCTTTGACCGCTCTATGGGGCCCGCCACAAGCTGCGGGAAGAAAGATACGAACAGGGCATACCGTAGGAAATTCTTTTCCGCATAGATATCGCCGCGGTATACGTCAATCAAATATCCCAATGCCTGTAAGGTGTAGAAAGAGATTCCAACCGGCAATAGAATATCGTGGTTCCAACTGATTTCATGTATATGGATATACGGTAAGATGCGATTTAATACCGATATTCCGAATTGGAAATATTTGAAAAATCCTAATACGCCAAGGTTCATTACAATGCAAACCATCAAACAGATTTTCTTTTTTCTTTGATTCTTTTCCTCTTTCTTCCTTGCCCCCGTTTCACCTTCCTCAGTATATTTGCACCATTCCGATTCATCATTTTTCAGATTCTCAATTATCCTTCCACACAAATATGTCAAAAAAGTACAGAAAAACAATAATGCCGCATACAAAGGATTCCACTGCATATAAAAATAATAGCTCGCGATAAGCAGCCATATATGCCGCATCCTTTTAGGCAGGCAATAATAAAGCAAAGCCACAATAGGCAGAAATAAGAAAATATATTGAGGTGTGTTAAATAGCATTTCCACGTCCTTTTCTTTATGTACTAATAGTTGATTTCCATGGTCTGTACCTCGTCCGGCTTTCCTTCTGTCCTAGCCACGATTGTACAGATTCCGTGCTCCGCTAATGGCACTGTAAACATTTTATTTGCATCAAAATCCTGCACCATATACTGTTCCCCTTCTGTCGGTGTCAGGATGATTCTGTATTCCATACCCACTTCACGATTGGAAGCAACCCACACATTTCTGGTTTTTTCTGACGCTTCTTCATTATCTTCACTGTCTCTATAATAAAGCCCATAGACCTCCGGTTCCGCTTCTTGAAGTTTCTCTGCATAGCTGTCATGGAAATATTGTGCGTTTTCAACTTCCTTCCCGGATACCACCTGATAGAAAAAAGGTGTATAGATTCCGGCTCCCACACTGTTTAGATGCCCTATATCCCGAAAGCACTCTCCGCGTTGAATTGGAAGATATTCCTCCTTTGTCAGGTTAAAATCATAGAAAGGCACACCGCATTCTTCTGCGAACGCCCTGGCTTCCTTCACATAATTGTCATAACTCACTGTACTAACCAATTGCAGGTTATGAATAGGCGATATAAATAAAGTAATGGGTATTTCTCTTTTCTGGCAATATCGGATGATTCTGCGGTAATACTCTTTGCTCTCCTTAAGCATCGGGTTTTCTCCCAATATGCGCTCTTGGAGATAATATCTTGACTGCTCTTTAAACTCTCTCCCAGAATCAAAAAATCCTTGTTTCAAATAAGCGTCATATCCATTCCCGTCCGAATGTTCCACGTAATATTGATAGCAACGATATTTTTCTTCTTTCTTGCGCGCCATATTCTGCTTTACATAATCCCAATTCCCCAACTGTGCCCTGTGCCGGCTGAAAGGTAAAAAAATATCTACATATTTTTCTGCTCCCCCAATCGAAAGCATATAAAACAATTTATTTCCTGAAGCCTTCATATAATCGGTGTTCCACCAATTCCAACCGTACTCTTCGGGAACCAATTCTCCTGGGCAAAAATTATTTTCTACACTGCACATATAGTACAGTTCCAAGTATACATGAGACAACTCATTCCTTTGGCCGGCTTCCCGCAGCAGGTAATAGCTTCCATTTGGTTTCTGCCGTGGCGATGCCAGGTTAAAATTGTACATGCCGTTTAATTCGTCTAATATCCGTGGGTCAATATCACAATATACATGCGAAGAACCAAGATAAAGATTGTCAATCTTCCCCTCGTCTTCATAAAAGTTATGCCATAGGATACGATACCACTGGTCCTCCCATGTATATAGATATCCTAGCTTATGGGTAATCGCCATAAAAACTGCGAATACCGCTATCATTCCAATGATTCTTTTTAAATATCTCGCTAAAAATATAGTTGTCCTTTTCTTTTGCATATCTATTATCCGTTTTTGGTAAAAATTGAAAACCTCTAAGTAATTATTAAATATTTGCTTTATAGTTTCCCTCTTTATTGCCCGTATAAATAAACATAAAATGACGTTTAACTGTATATAATAATTATTGTCTTTTATTTTCTTACTATCATATTTATAGTATATATTCTGTATTTTCAATGTCAATAGCCTGTTGAAATCTATTTTTAATATTTATAGGCTATCTTGTAGGCTATAACAAAAATATGAATTATAATGCCTGGCAGATTTACGCAGAAAGAAGAAAGAGTCAGGAAGATATGCAAGCATGCCTTCTTGGCTCATTGGACAAAAACCAGAAAGGAACTGGCTGAAAATGGATATCACAAAAGAATTGGGACTTAGGATTCGTTATCATAGAAAAGAAAAACATATTACGCAGGAAAAATTGGCCGAGATATGCAGTCTCCACCCAACCTACATCGGGCAGATTGAACGCGGTGAAAAGAACGCTACTGTAGAAAGCATCTACCGGATTGCAAGAGGACTTGATATTCCCATCAGTAAGCTTTTGGAAAACGTAGAATACCTTGAGAAAACCGACGACAGCATTCCCTTAAACATATACCATCAGCTTCTGTCTCTCCCACATGATAAACAAGATAATGTGGGAAAAATTCTGTCGGAGATTATTGATTTGGCATTAGACTCATGAAACATGATTTTACGGCTCCCTCAAAACAGATAGAATGTGGTAAAATAGAGTTTAGCTTGCTTTTTACCAAACACGATGCTATACTAAGAAACGTTGAAAATACTGTATATACAGTATTTTCAATAAATATACCCGGTGAGTTCGAGACCTTCCTCACCTAAAACAAAACTAAAGGAGACAAATGAATATGAAAAAACAATCTTTCAGCAAGGCGGTTCCCGCAGGAATCGTCATGCCCGACTCACTGACCGCTATGGTTCAGGCAGCAATGATTGCTGCAATCTACGTTGTGCTGACTTTTATCGCCAACGCCTTCGGACTAGCCAACCACGTCGTCCAAGTCCGGTTCTCAGAAGCGCTCACAATCCTACCTTACTTCACCCCCGCCGCCATCCCCGGCCTGTTTATCGGATGCCTGTTGAGCAATATCCTCACAGGATGCGCCCTGCCCGATATTATATTCGGCAGCCTGGCAACATTAATCGGAGCCCTTGGAACCTATGGCCTGCGCAGATGGAAATGGTGCGCGCCTGTCTGTCCAATCATCGCAAATACAATTATCGTACCCCTCATATTAATCTATGGATACGGATTGATGATTGACGGGCTTTCTGTTTTGCAATGTTTTGGATATTATTGCCTGACCGTAGGCGCAGGAGAAATTATTTCCTGTGGCGTCTTGGGGATGATTCTTCTTTTCTCATTGCAAAAATATAAAGGCAGGATATTTGGGGCTGTTAAATTATAGCGATTGTTCTCATTGACTAGTGAAATAACGTGTTTATATTTCGACAAATTGCTTGCCTGAAAATAAATATATCGGTGCACTAGCTAATAAAGCAAAAATAGGGAAGGCTGCAAGTCATGACTTTGCTGCCTTCCCGTTTTCTAAAAAACTTTAATCTTTTACGCTCTCCCTATCCCCTTTTCGCCATTGCCTGATATATCCTACAAGAGAATAATACAATGGAATTGTAAGGAAAACCGCCCAGGCCGGGTGCCACACACGATTCACCAATCCAGAATAAAGAAAAACCAACACCACTAATACCGGATAAGCAAATAAATTGGCGTTCCGGTTCCGCACAGCACAGATAAGGGTGCTGATAATCGGAACTAAAAGAAAAATTAACCACCCGGGATGCCATACATTATACACGCACCCGATAATAATATAGACCACAATGGCAATCATGCACAAGGGCAGTTCCGCTTCTTTCCCACGCGTAAAAATATGATTTTCTGCATCATCCCCTGTCACACGGATACCATTCTTGTCAATATGCACCTCATTGTCTTTATCTTTATCAACTACATGGATGCCACTCCAACTCACATGGACTTCGCCTGACTTATCTTTCACATGGATGCCGTCAAAACCTATGTGCACATCTTCTTCATCGTCAGACTCGTCCTGAACGCTTCCCTCCTCTGCCTCCCCGTCTTCTGTCCCACCTGTTTTGGTCTGCTCTCCATCATACTTTTCATACTTTTGCCTTACACCTGACTGCAAACAATACTGCTCGTGGCTCTCATCCTCTTCCTTATCATATATCTGTAGAAGCTCATCCAATGAAACACGATATAATTTCGCCAACGCAATCAGATTATCAGTGTCAGGCGAAGCTTCTGCACGTTCCCATTTACTGACTGCTTGTCTGCTGATGCCTAGTTTCTCCGCCAAAGCCTCCTGAGACAGATTATTTTCCTTGCGCAACGCTACCAGCCTGCTTGCAATTTCAAGATTCATTCATTCCTCCGTTCTAAAGCGTCAGTGCCACAGTTTCAAGGCAATCTTATACAAACGCTTAAACTCATCTGTTTTTCACAGAACCATCATAATAAAAAATCTTGGTTTTCACCACTACTTTCGCTTTCCAGACAGTAAAATATTGGTTGCGCGCATGAAGACATCCCCGCAACCTACAGTTTCCTTTTCCTCAAGTATGCCTTTACTCCATCATCCAACGCTGTGCAAACCATTCTTTTACCTGTAGAAGGTCTTCCAGGACAGCAACACTCTTGCCCCTCATCTCTTCCGTCGGAGGAAGCATGTCCGGAACCATTATAGGCCGCATTCCCGCACTGTGAGATGAACGGATACCGTTATAAGAATCCTCTATGGCATATGCGTCCACCGGATTAATGTCTAACTTTTCGCATGCCATCAGATAGATATCCGGCTCCGGTTTACTCTTCTTCAACTGGTCGCCTCCCATCACCACCTGAAAATATTCATATAGCCCTGCCTGCTTCAGTTCCTGCGTCACAGCCTGCAGACGGGTGGACGACGCCACAGCCATAGTAACCCTCTTCTCCCGCAGGTAATCCATCAATTCGCGCACGCCTTTCTTTATGGGAAGTTCTCCTCTGTCTACAATCTCATGGAAAAGTACCGATGATTTCTTCCTAAACTCATCGTATGGGAAATCCGCCCCGTAGTAGTTCAGCACAATCTCCCTTGTCATCACACTGTTAGTCCCAATACACGGCATAAAGGCTTCCCTCATTCCGCTCAAGCCATACTCCTGCGCAATTTTCTGCCAACACTCAAGAACAAGACGTTCACTGTCAAAAATTACCCCGTCCATGTCAAAAACTACTGCTTTACAGTCAGTCATAATTTTCTTTTCTCCCATCCTCTACTTCTCTTTCCTCACATAAGTAATAAACCGATTCCCATTTTCATTTAGCCATTCTGTAGAATCATTCATTCCCTTTTTATACAATGTGCCCGTGACAGGGTCCATCACCACAATGTTCAGCTCGTTAAAGCCGACAATCAACACCGCATTTCCGTCTTCAAGCAACGCAAGCACCGGTATATCCTGATTGACATAGTACAGAACCGCGTCCAGGCTACAGCCCGACAAGTCAAGCACCGTGCAGTCTTGCAAATCCGACTGTAAAATAGAAAAGACTGAACTTCCCCGTCCCAGAAGCTGTTGCGTGTTTCTGGATATACCTTCGAATTTCAATATCGTATCGAGACAGACGGCCAGGGAGTCCCTCATCTCCGATACTTCATCCTCCGTAATAGCCATAATCTGATTTCTGGTACTCCTCGTCACACGCCTCCATATATACTCTCCATCATCATCCACCACGACTCCGGCTATCCGGTATGCCAAATCCACCGCCTCGCCGGAATTGACGTAAATACCCTCTATTCCATTCTTACCATATACATAGAAACGTTCCTCGCCGCCTTCCGTTTCCGGAATTACAAGCGCCCTGTTGCCCTCAAACAAAACCTCCTTGGGTGAGAGATGTTTCAAACCTTTACTGTCTATTTCATTCTTGACCACAATCTGACAAATTGTCTCATATGTCTCTGTCACAACATAGCTGAGCGTATTGCTCCCTGCCTTGACCTGTTCCGTACTCATAATCTGGTCGTCCGCTGCAGGCTCATAGCTTTGCGTTTCTTCATTCCAGGCTACCCTGGACAGGGTAATCTGATTTTCTTCAATGATACTGCCCACTACATAGGTGTTCTCTTTGCGGTACGTTTTTAGGACGGCCCCGCTGTCTCCCTGTATCTTGACACAGTACATTGGAAAAACGGTCATCCCTACATTATCTGTTGTGATATCCACCTTTCTCGTCAATCCATAAATCAAGTCTTCCTCCATAAACCCGAGCACAGAAATATATTCATATCTTCCCGCCTCGATTTCCGTCTGCTTCTGCGTACTCAGATTCATCATCACCAGACTGTCGCATGCATGAGGGTCTTCCCCCTCCTGCCATACAAGCATCTTATTGGAGTCGGACACATAGTAGCTTCCTTCCCGCAATCCGGAAGCTACAACCTGATACTTGCGCGCATTCAAATCCGCCGCATACACGCTTCCGTCCATAATAAAATAATAAATTCCTGACTTATTCACATAGGACAGACGTTCCATATCGGATTTCAGTAAATCATATGACTTATGATAAGGCACATAAATCAGTTCCTCTATCGTATTCGTCATACTGTTATAATAATAAACCGTGACGCCTACATTCCCTTCATGCCTTCCTCTGTTCATATACCCGTATACGAGAAATATCACATTTCCCGTCTCGTCCACCGTCAGAATCTGTGTATCATACTGGTTACACGCGTTCCTGGCGTCGCGCAGCCCCTCCGTATTTCCATAAAAACTAAACAACCTGACAAGCTTATTGTCCATCACATTATAGCTGTACAGTTTATCAGCCACCGAAAAAGCAAACACATTTCCGCCGTCACTTTCGACAAGCTTCACATCGTCGCCCGCAATGCCAAGTATAATCTTGTCATTGATACAAATATCAGCCTCCTCGTCAAATATCTGGTCCATCTCCCTCTCATAATCCAACAGATACATACGGTCCGGCGTATACCTGACGCGGTAATATTCGTTTATCCTGTAATAATTTGTCTCCCTTCCGTCTTTGACAGAAGCAAGGTATTCCAATCGGAATGAGCCTGTCGGCTCCATCAATTCTTTAATAGAAATATCCGGTTCCGTCACCTTATGAACGGCTAAGTCCCCCCATGTCACCTGATTAAAACTGCTGTGTATCGTCACTTTATGAAATGTAGAATTGTCCCCCTCAGAATTGGACTCCAAATATTTGGTCAATTCTGCCGCTTCTTCTTTATCAAAAGTCCTTTCATGGAAGTCCATAATATAATCCAACTTGTCCTGTATATGAAGGTCGTCGCTCAATACTATCCGCGAATAATAACGGACAGGCGCATCGTTCTCCATCGTCACCAAGAACACAAGCATGTATTCCGTATCATACTCAATCAAATCCTTGAGCGTAATGTCAAACCGTATCGTATCGTCTTCCTGCACGTATTCTTCCACTTCGGTGTTTTCCACCAACCGTTCCCCATTCAAATTCCGCACTTCAAAAGCGAGCTGAGAAATATGACGCCCATATGTGTCAAGCTGTACTCTAATTTTCCTGTCACTTCCCACCGGCTGCAATGTGTCCCTCAAATATGCACTGTCCATGCTGTCCGCATATCCATGCAGCCTATTGACGCAATACTTGTCCGCATACATGGAGATTACAGGATAAGTCGCCTCCCTCATCTCGGTTGTCATATCTGTATTCCCCTGGTTCATCACTGCACTAAGCAGCATAAGCGCCGCCATAAAAATAATACCAAGCAATGTCCCTTTTATGATTGCTCTCTTCATCCTCAGCCTCCATTTTGCCATGCTTTTGCGCCGGCATACCGCACCGTCCCCGCCGCGGAAATGTATCTTCTCATAGCAAACGCATCAAGGTCGGGTCAATGCCCAGAAATTCCGTGAGTTCCTCAACCCGCCGCCGTGCTTTTTGCTGCTTATTTCCTTCACTTGCCGTTTTCTTCACCGCACGAATCAGCAGATTCTTCGGCGTGTGCTCCATATCGATAAATTCCAGGACAGCCGCCTCATATCCTTCTGACTCCAAAAGCTCCGCACGGACAGCGTCTGTAATAAGTGCGGATATCCGCTCTTTGATAATCCCATATTTGAAAACCGCAGACAATTCCTCGTTATGAATCTGTTTATTCACTTCATGTTGGCAGCAAGGCACAGACAGGATTACTTTCGCACCCCACTTGACCGCCTTGGCAAGCGCAAAATCCGTCGCCGTATCACAGGCATGCAGTGTTACTACCATGTCCACCTGTCCCGCCTCATCATATTCCGCAATATCGCCTTTGATAAATTTTAACTTTCCATAACCATATTTTCTGCTCAAGTCATTGCAGTGGGCAATCACGTCCTCCTTTAAATCCAGTCCCGTAATTTCCACATCATATCCCTGCAAGTCATGAAGATAGTAGTACATGGCAAAAGTCAAGTACGACTTGCCGCATCCGAAATCAATGATATGCACAGTTCTCTCTTTTGAGAGTGTTGGCAGAATATCCTCAATAAATTCCAGAAAGCGGTTAATCTGCTTAAATTTACCATATCGGCTATGCACAATCCTGCCTTCTTTTGTCTGCACGCCCAAATCTACAAGAAACGGAACCGCAATTCCCTCTTGCAAAATATATTGTTTCACCCTGTTATGGGCAAACTGGACTCCGTTGTCCGCTGCAGGTTCCGTCCCCGCATTCTCCGTTCTCTTGCTGCGAATCGTAATTTTTCCTTTTTTGCTGACTAAAACGATAGCTTTACACTGTCTATGTTCTATCTCGCACTGCTTAAAGTCATGCGTAATCAGCTCCTGCACACGCCTGGACATATCTCCGCCCGTGAAATTCTCATGGAATACCTTCGTGCCTTCATACATAGTCTGTTGGAAATGTAACTTCCCCTTCACCATAACCGGCTTCACTTTTATCTTAAATACCTTGTCTTTCTCTCTGGGGTTACTTAGAATAATCTGATAAAGTCCGTCATTCACGGTATCCTGCAAGAGCTGCATAAGTTGTTCTTCCATCTTAATCCACCATTTATCCATATGTTTCTATTTTAATAAGATTGGACGAAAACCACAACTAAAATTTTAAGATTCCATTCCGGTTGGAATGACGTTTCTTGTAGATTTCATAGGACAATAGCACCTGTACAAACTCCGTGATACGCCCCCAGTCAGTATCCGGTGACTGTCCTTCGTCCGACTTCTTAATCTTATCCGTGATTATCTGCGTCAATCTGTAAATCTGCCATTTGTCCGGGTATTCATCGTAAATCATACTACCCTCATAATCAATCTTATCTAGCGTTTCATCAAT
This sequence comes from uncultured Lachnospiraceae bacterium, assembly GCA_947172645.1. Lineage (GTDB taxonomy): Bacteria > Bacillota > Clostridia > Lachnospirales > Lachnospiraceae > UBA3282. The sequence continues at coordinate 107,131 of CAMWBY010000001.1, forward strand.
AATTTTCTGGTATTTTTTTGCCTCCGTCGGATACATTTGTTGTAAATATTCTAAATCCCGTGTCACGCTGTCTTCCTGCTGATAATACATCGGGAGCGGATATGCCATATAAAATGGCAGTATTCTGGACTGGTTCATCATAATCCTCCAAATCTGCTTCTTTCTATTTTATCATATGCAGCCCTGCGGAACGGGATACAGCGGAGCCTTCATACCGCAGGCAAAATTGCGCGCCTCATGCGCCGCATCAGCGGCATATCTCATCTGCACGGGGCTGTACAATCGAGTAGGGAAGAGCTATCTTCCACTACTCGCCGCGCGCCCCGTGCGCCGCGCCAGCGGCATATTTCATCTGCACGGGGCTGCGCATAAAAAGGGACGGATAATATATCCGCCCCAATTACATCGATTGCCAATGCAACAAATTTTAATGGTCTGCCCGCCACATTAGGCCCGCACAGTCTCGATTCTTGCCACGGCTCGTTTCAGGGCAAGCTCCGCTCTGCCCATATCCGTCCCAGGGGCATGTTCCCTAATCCGTTCTTCAGCACGCGACTTCGCTTCCTCGGCACGGTCCACATCAATCTCTGACGGCCATTCCACGATTTCGGCGAGAATCGTAACCTTATCCGGCAGAACCTCGGTAAACCCTGCATGCAGTGCCGCTTCCTTCACATCTTCCCCCTTCGTGATTGTCAAAATCCCGGGGGCAATAATCATTGTCATAGGAATATGGTCCTTATAGATACCTACTTCTCCCTCTACCGTATTAAACTCCACCATAGACACTTCTTCCTCATAGAAGACCCTGTCAGGCGTTATAATTTTTAATGTAAAATTTCTGCTATCGTCAGCCATATGCTACCTGCTCTCTACTCGCTCAATGTTATCTTATTTTGTGCGTGCAATTACGTCGTCAATACTTCCCGCATTCAGGAAATAGCTCTCCGGTATATCGTCATGCTTGCCTTCCAGGATTTCCTTAAAGCCACGGATTGTCTCAGCGATAGGTACATACTTACCTTCCAGTCCGGTAAACTGTCCTGCAACGAAGAACGGCTGGGACAGGAATCTCTGTACTTTTCTTGCACGGGAAACTACCAACTTATCTTCCTCAGAAAGCTCATCCATACCAAGAATAGCGATAATATCCTGCAATTCCTTATACTTCTGCAAAATCTCCTGCACGCCTCTGGCAACTTCATAATGCTCCTGCCCTACGATTCTCGGGTCAAGGATTCTGGATGTAGACTCAAGCGGGTCAACCGCCGGATAAATACCAAGCTCAACAATAGAACGCGAAAGCGTCGTAGTCGCATCCAGATGGGCAAATGTTGTCGCCGGAGCCGGGTCAGTCAAGTCGTCCGCCGGCACATAGACTGCCTGGACAGAAGTGATGGAACCGCTCTTTGTGGAAGTGATACGCTCCTGTAAAGCACCCATCTCCGTCTGCAGCGTAGGCTGATAACCAACGGCCGAAGGCATACGTCCAAGAAGCGCGGACACCTCGGAACCTGCCTGGGTGAAACGGAAAATATTGTCGATGAATAACAATACGTCTTTACCACCCTTATCACGGAAATACTCAGCCATCGTAAGTCCTGTCAGACCAACTCTCATTCTGGCTCCCGGCGGCTCATTCATCTGTCCGAACACCATCGTGGTCTTATCGATAACGCCTGATTCCTCCATCTCATGATACAGGTCGTTACCTTCCCTTGTACGCTCTCCCACGCCCGTAAAAACGGAATATCCACTATGTTCTGTCGCAATATTACGAATCAATTCCTGAATCAATACTGTTTTGCCTACTCCGGCACCGCCGAACAAACCAATCTTACCACCCTTCTGGTAAGGGCATAACAAGTCAACGACCTTAATTCCTGTCTCCAGAAGCTCCGTGGCTGTAGACTGCTCTTCGAACGCCGGAGCCGGTCTGTGAATCGGCTCATGGCCTACATTCTCAGGAGCCGGTTTATTGTCAATCGGCTCTCCCAGAACGTTAAAGATACGTCCCAACGTGTTCTCACCTACCGGAACCGTAATCGGGGCGCCGGTTGCAATCGCATCCATCCCCCTTACAAGTCCATCGGTGGAACCCATAGAGATACATCTAACGGTATCATCACCCAGATGCTGCGCTACTTCTACCACCAGTTCCCCGTCCCCTTTGAGCGGAATCCTGATTGCATCATTGATTTCCGGCAGGCTGCCCGCCGAAAACTTTATGTCAAGTACGGCACCGATAATCTGAGTGATTTTCCCAAGATTTTCACTTGTCTTTACTTCTGCCATCTCTTTTTCCTTTCACCCATGTTTATTTCTTAAGTTGTCCCAGGACTATACTCTTTACCATCCAAGCGCAACTCCATATTTTAGGATATCGCATTCGCACCTGCGATAATTTCTGTTAATTCCTGCGTAATAGACCCCTGACGTGCCCTGTTGTACATCAGCGACAAATGGTCTATCATTTCCTCAGCATTGCTTGTTGCGGAATCCATTGCCTGCATTCTCGCACCGTTCTCACTGGCGACAGCTTCCACCAGGCCCCCGTAAATCAGGCTGGTGACATATTTCGGGATAATCAATTCAAGCGCCTCGTCATCCTCAGGCTCAAAATTCATCATCGCCTTGCTGCCCGTATCCTGCGCTGCCCCTCTGTCCGCCGGAGCCTCCACCGGAAGAAGTTTTAACAAAGTCGGCTCATGTACCACGGTATTCTTAAATCTTGTATATGCAAGATAAATCTCGCTGATTTCACCGGTCGCATATAGTGCAAGCAGCTTCCGGCTGATTGCCATGGCATCTACATAAGACGGCTCCTCTATGATATCTGAATTTTCTTCCATAATATGATATCCATAACGCTGCAAAGCATCTTTGCCCTTCTTGCCAATAGCGTAGACCGTCACATCTTCCTTCTTAAACTCACCTTTGGTAACCAATTTCACGACATTGGAGTTATAACCCCCTGCCAGGCCCCTGTTGGAAGTAATCACGATAACCGCTTTCTTCCCGGGCTGTCCGGTTTTCAGATAAGGATGGTTCAGGTTCCCGGCCTTCGCCAACATAGAAGTCACTGTCTCATACATACAGTCAAAGTATGCCTTGGACTGCTCCGCACGCTGTTTTGCCCTTTGCAGTTTAACGGTAGAAACAAGTTTCATGGCTTTGGTAATCTGCTGAGTACTCTGTATACTGCCTTTACGCCTTTTAATGTCTCTCATTGAGGCCATAGCGTCACCTTCTTCTTTCTATCTTACTTAATCCCCATGCGTCTACTTAAACTGCGCCTTAAATTCTTCAATAGCCTTCCTGAGCTTCCCGTCTGTCTCCTCGGAAATTTCCTTATTCTGCGCGATTGCGCCCGGCACCTCGGGATACTTGGTATCCAAAAATTCAAAGAACTCTTGTTCAAACCGGGTAATCTCGTCAACCGGAACATCCAACAGATACTTATTCGTCACTACGAAGATGATGATAACCTGGTATTGTACCGGCATAGGCTGGTACTGGGGCTGCTTCAAAACTTCCTTAATTCTTTCGCCCTGTGCAAGCTTTTCCTTAGTATCGGCATCCAGTTCCGACCCAAACTGGGAGAACGCAGCCAATTCACGGTACTGTGCAAGCTCTGTACGGATTGGCGCTGCAATCTTCTTCATCGCCTTAATCTGTGCCGCTCCACCTACACGGGATACGGAAAGGCCGGCATTGACAGCCGGACGGAAACCGGAGTTAAACATCTCTGTCTCCAAATATATCTGCCCGTCTGTAATAGAAATTACATTCGTCGGAATGTATGCGGACACATCGCCTGCCTGGGTCTCGATAATCGGCAATGCCGTCAAAGAACCTCCGCCATATTCCTCACTCATCCTGGCCGCACGCTCAAGAAGCCTGGAATGCAGATAGAATACGTCACCAGGGTATGCCTCACGTCCCGGCGGCCTCTTGAGCAGCAAGGAGAGTGTACGGTATGCAGCGGCATGTTTACTCAAGTCATCATAAACTACGAGAACATCCTCGCCCTTCTCCATCCATTCCTCGCCAATCGCACAGCCGGCATATGGCGCAATATACTGCAGCGGCGCAAGCTCGCTGGCTGTCGCTGCAACCACGGTGGTGTATGCCATCGCGCCGTACTCTGTCAAAGTCTTAACAATCGTGGCAACTGTGGATGCTTTCTGTCCTATGGCAACATAGATACATTTTACACCCTGCCCCTTCTGGTTAATAATCGTATCAATGGCAATTGCAGTCTTACCTGTCTGCCTGTCGCCGATAATCAGCTCACGCTGTCCCCTTCCAATCGGAACCATGGAGTCAATCGCCTTAATACCTGTCTGCAAAGGTGTATCTACGGATTTTCTCGTAATAACACCTGACGCTACTCTTTCAATCTTACGATATTTATCAGTCTGAATCGGACCCTTGCCGTCAATAGGCTGCCCCAGGGCACTTACAACACGTCCGAGCATGCAGTCGCCCACAGGGACCTCTACCACACGTCCCGTAGTCTTTACGATATCGCCTTCATTAATGTTGTGCTGGCTCCCCAGAAGAACCGCACCCACATTATCCTCCTCCAAGTTAAGTACCATACCGTATACTTCCCCAGGGAACTCTAGCAGCTCTCCCTGCATAGCATTCTCAAGTCCGTGCACACGAGCAATACCGTCAGCCACCTGTATAACCGTACCTACATCGGATACTTCCAGGTCTGAAGCATATCTCTTGATTTGATCCTTAATGACTGAACTAATCTCTTCTGGTCTTAAATTCATGGATCATACGCACCTTTCTTCTAAAAATTTTCCTAGATTTGAACCTTCAACAGCTCCTTTTGCAGTTCACTTAATTTTGTCTTGATACTGCTGTCTACCACTCTGTCACCGATACGTATCATCATACCGCCAATCAGGGATGCGTCCAGATGATAATGCATCTCCATCTTCTTGTATTCTGTCGTATCAAGCAGCTTCTGTTCTATTTTTTTACACTGAGCTTCCTTAAGGGGCACCGCAGTAGTCACCGTAGCGACGCCGATTCCCTGGTATTTCTTGACTTGTGCAATAAAATAATCAAGAATCGCGTCGATATCTTTATAACGGTCTTTTGCAATGATAATTGTAAGGAGCCCCAACAGTTCGTCAGATATTCTTCCTGCAAAAACATTCTTTGCAACCTGAATCTTCTCTTCCTTGATAATCTTAGGATGATTCATCAGCCTGCCAAACTCACTGTTCTCAGAAAGCACCTTCTGAAGCTGTCTGGTTTCTTCCAACAATACGTCAACTTTGCCTTCCTCTACCGCAAGCTCAAATAATGCATCGCCGTATGTTTTTGAAATTAGCTTAGCCATGTGCCCTCACCTATTTCTTTCAACGTTTCTTCAATCAAACTGTCCTGGACGGTCGTGTCAATCGCCGCATTCACAACTTTGCCTGCCATCAGAGACGCCAAAACTACCATTTCGCGCTTCACTTCATCGGCTGCCTTCTTCTTCTCCAACTCCGCTTCCACGCCTGCTCTCTCGATGATTCTCGCCGCCTCTTCCTTTGCATCCGATACAATCTTATTCTCATTGGCCAGCGCCTTCTTTCTCGCTTCCCCAAGGATTGTCTCGGCTTCTTTATTGATGTCCTTCAGCTTAGCTTCATATTCTTCCTTCAGCGCTTTCGCATGTTCCATATCCGCCGCAGCGCTGTCAAGCTCGCCTTTAATCCTGTCCTGCCTGTTCTGCATCATATTCCTCACAGGATTAAAAAGAAAGTAAGATGCAACCAGGAACAACGTAAATACAGCGATAATCATCAGGACGGAATCGGCAATCAACTGTAAATCCAAGTCAAAAAGCCTTGGCTCCATCTCTGCGGATGCAAGCACCATCCGTGTAGCTAATGTATTCAAGCCCTTGTCCTCCTTTCTTCACATACTTTTCAATACCTCAGACATAACTATATGTCTTGTTACGGTACCAAAGGTTTAACGAACAAGAGCAGCATTGCAATGAGCAAACCATACAAACCTGTCGTCTCTGCAACGGCCTGGCCCAAAAGCATCGTAGAAGTAACATCCGACTTAGCGCCGGGATTTCTGCCGACTGCTGCCGCAGCATGGCCCGCCGCGATACCCTGACCAACACCAGGTCCAATACCTGCGATAACCGCAAGACCTGCGCCGATTGCCGAACATCCCAAAATAAAGTTTGTGTTAAATTCTCCCATTTTTATTTCCTCCTTAAATTAGTCTTATAAAAATTTTTATAAAAATTAAAAATGGTAATGCTACCTGTGCAAAATAAACCGAAAATACCCGCTACTCTGTCGTGCAGGCATCGGTAATGTATGTCATAGTCAACATACAGAAAACGTACGTCTGGATTGCCCCTGAAAATAAATCGAAATACACATGGAGCGCTGCCGGCCAGACAATTGCAATCTTAGACAACAGCCCGTACACGAGAGCCGTCATGACAGTGCCGGATAAGACATTTGCAAACAGACGCAACGACAATGAAACCGGAACGGCCACGTCACCGATTACGTTAATCGGCGCCCAAATCGGCCATGGGTCACATAATCCCGCGATAACGCCCTTCACCTTCTGGTGCTTAAATTTGTTGAAATGAATCAACGTAAACGTCATAATACCCATTGCGAACGTCACGCCGTAATCCGCCGTCGGCGGCCGCAGACCAAACAGGCCCGAAATATTGCTGAGCAGTATAAAAATAAAGATGGTGCCAATATAATTACGGAATTTCGGACTAAATTTACCCATAACTCCGCCAATCATATTATCTAACATCTCCACAACAAGTTCTGCAATATTCTGGAAAGTACCCGGAACGTCCGTTGCATGTTTCACAGCGCGGTTTGCCGCAATGCAAAAACCGATAATCACAAGCATCACAATCAGCACACACACATGCGTAGTCGTAATCCACACGGTCTGGCCAAACAGCTCGTAGGAAAAAACGCCGTGAATCATAAAATCAATATCAGCGCCCGCAGATAGAAGAATTCCCTGTCCCATACTTTCACCTCCTCATCTTATTATGCTATATTTGCAGCAGCACGGCCATAAGCCGGGCTGCAACTATATTTTAAATATCCTGCCGCTGATTTTATGCAGCCAGGGATTCATATATGCCGATATTTTCATTCCCATATAGCCGCAAAACATAAAAATCGGATTCGCAAAATCCGTATAAATCAGCACAAACATCACGATAACCAAAACCAAGTACCGGATGAGATTGTTTGTCCCGACGGTCTTCGCCGCCTGTTTCGCCGCCTGGTCCATTCCCTTGTCGATAGACCACCACATATGGACTGCCCCTGCCGCCGCAAGAATCACCCCAATCCACAGGCCCAGGCTGTAGGACATTTCCCTCGAAAAAAACAACAGTATAACCTGGAATACTATGCCATACAGAAAGATTCCCAGACATAATTCAAACAGTGTAGAATCAATTTTCTTCCTCATGCCTGCCTGTCTTCCTCCCCGCTGCTGTGCCTCTTCGAACCGCGTCTGCGAGTGACCGCCGGGGTCTCATAAATTTTCTTTGCAAACCTGAACACGTTCGTAAATCCTGCCAGCGCACCGCAGAAAAAAAGTACTACCGTCCAAAAAGAAGTCCCAAACCGCCAGTCGAGAAACATCCCGGCAAAAGAACAAATAAAAATAGGAACAAGCATGTTAATACCGAACTGACTTATCATCATAAGCGCCTGATAGACATTCCTATTATATTTCACAGCCTTTCCCTTCTCTATAAATCAATCTTTATCGTATACTTATCCCACAATTTCCGTCATATAAGTATGCCGGGCCAGATACAGCCTCTGTGTAAAATTATACCCATTTCTGCCACTTATGTCCAGTAGAATTTCTATCATAGTATCCTACGGGCAACCGTCCCCCTGACTACATAAATTACCGGATTGACATTGACTTTTCCCTATGGTCAGTGTAACCTGTAAGAAACCTGCTGACCAAGAATGGAGGATTACTATGGCAAATCCGGCTATATATCGCAAAAGACTGATTCCCGATGAATGCATCCTGCTAAAAGACGATACCGTGCTGCACCGCGACGCAGAAATTATCGTAACCGGATGGAATTCCCTCAAACCGCGCAAAGACCTGCATCACGGATGCTCCTGCTATTATCTGTCCGAGGGAATCAAAGTGAGCCGGTTTTATAAAGAAGGCAATACGCTTCTTTTCTGGTACTGTGATATCGTAGATTACGCTTACTACGAAGACACCGATACATACATTGTCACAGACCTGCTCGCGGATGTTATCGTTTATCCCGACGGTTTTGTGAAAGTGGTTGACTTAGACGAGCTCGTCACCGCCAGGAACTCCGGCATACTCACCGAGGATATGCTGGGGAAATCCCTGTTGCGCCTGGACCGTCTCCTCAAAATCATCTACGCGGGAAACTTCCCCGCGCTGCAGAAACCTACCGAAGAATACCTTCCATCCACTTTTTAATAGAAAATATGTCCGCCGATTGTATATTTGGGCGAAACCCCGTCCACGGGAGTCCTGAAATAGACGCAGTTTCCCACGTTAGTGGTGCCGTTCATGGCCTCGTCCGCCGCCTGGTAGCAGCTGGCTGTCGCCCTGCCTTCTGAGAGCGCAAGCGCCAACCGCCCGCTGCCAACCGGCTGAAACTGCCTGGATTGGTATATAACACCTGTTACTGTATTCGGATAAACCGAACTAAGCACTCTGTTGATTACCACGGCTCCCACAGCCACCTGGCCCGCATAAGGCTCTCCTCCGGCCTCACAATAAATCAGGTTCGCCAATAAATATCTGTCGCCTTCCGCAAAGGTCACCTCGGAAATGTCACGCCAACTGGACTGTGCCGCCAATTCCGCCATACGGATTTCTTCCGCCAGTTTTGCTTTCAGCACAGAAATATTTTCTTCCTGTTCTTTAATTTTTTGTTCATAGGCCAGCGCTTCCGCCTCTGCTTCCGAAATCTGTCCCGCCGTCGCATTGATGGAGTTGGATGTCTTGCTTACCAAACCTGACACACGGCTCTGCTCCGCTACGACCTGCACTTTATATTCGTCTAATTCTTCTTTATCCTTCTCAAGCTGCTCCATAGCAAGCTGCAATTCTGCTTCCTTCGCTTCCATGGCCGCCTGGGCGTCCTTATAGTCCTGCAGCACTTTCTGCTGGTAGGACGACAACTGTTCCACATAGCTGTTCTTATTCAGGAAATCGGCATAGCTCCCCGCGGAAAGGAACAACTCCAGATACAGATAGTCGCTCTTCTCGTACATAAACTTAATCTGCTCTTTCATAGCGGCATATTGATCATCCTTGAGCTGTATCGCCGTCTCCAGTTCCCCCTGAACCTGGACAATCTTCTCGCTCAGTGTGTCAATCTCCGCTTCCTTATCCGAAATCTTTATCTCCAGGTCGTTTAGATTATTGCTCACTTGGGAAAGCTCCGTATTCAAAGTTGTCAAAGCGCCTTGCAGGGAATCCTTCTGCTTATTCAGCTGCTCCAGGCTTTCTTCTGTCTCATCCAGCTTGGATTCCGTATCCTTCTTCTCCTGTTCAGCCTCATCAATCTTCCGGCGGGTCTCTTCCGTCGCATGGACGGTGACGGTCGTTAGTCCTGACAGCAGCACTAACACCATCCAGACAGCCGCTCTACGCTTACCTCTCATAAGCCCCTCCGTGTCCGTCATGCTGTTTTACAGCAACTTCTATTTTCGTCGGTACAGCATTCTTACCGTTCAATAAGCCCCACTCTTCTCATGTGCTTCTCTTCCCCGGAAAAATCCGTGTCTAAGAAAGCGTCCACAATACTGAAGGCCAGGTTCGGTCCTACAATACCGCCTCCCATGGCAAGCACGTTAGCATCGTTATGGAGTCTGGTCATCTTCGCCGTCAGCGTGTCTGCGCAAAGTGCGCACCTGATGCCTTTTACTTTGTTCGCCGTAATCGAAATGCCTATGCCGGTGGTACAGATTACAATACCTTTCTCGCACTCGCCCTTCGCCACCGCCTCGGCAACCGCACGCCCATAGACCGGATAATCGCAGGAACTCTTATCCGCGCACCCATAGTCTGTGCACTCTATGCCTCTCTCTTTTAGATGGGCGATAACCGCCTCCTTCAAATCATATCCGCCGTGGTCACTTCCAATTGCTACCATAACTTCTCCTCCTTTACGGCCATACAAATTATTTCTGTATACCAGTCTTTTCACACGCAGCGCTATACATAAACCACCTTGTATCCCGCCGCTTTTAACAGCCTGTTCATAATAGCCTGTCCAATTCCGGCCGTGTCAAACGCCTCCGCGTAAATGACTTCCGCTTCTTCATCATCAAACTCACGCAGAACACGGTACAGCTCCCTGGCGATTCCCGCCTCATCTTCCCTGTTTCCTACACTTTTACATACGTCTGCATGGTATTTTCCCACACTGCCGTCCGTTCCGATAACGCCCGTTTTTTTATTCTGTTGCTTCTGCTCATAAAGTCGTGCATTAATATACTCAATCACACGGCCGCTTTCCCCGGACACTACCGTAAGCTCACCCTTCGGCGCATAATGCCTGTACTTCATGCCCGGCGCCTTGGGGGCTTGTCCGGAATCATCTCTCATCAATGTAACATCCTCTTCCACACCGGACAGCACCTGATTTAACATCTTCCTCGTAATATAGCCTGGCCGAAGCACCGTGGGTTGCCTGGATGTCAAATCTACAATCGTGGATTCAAGTCCAATCTCCACATCCCCACCGTCTATAATCATATCAATCCTGCCATCCATGTCCTCCGTTACATACCGGGCAACCGTGGGGCTTGGCCTGCCGGAACGGTTCGCACTGGGCGCCGCCACATAACCGCCCGCCGCCCTGATTAACTCACGCGCCACACGATGTACCGGCATACGCACCGCCACCGTATCCAGTCCGCCCGTCGTCTCACAGGGAACTATATCTGCTTTATATAGAATCATCGTCAACGGCCCTGGCCAGAACTTCTCCGCCAATTGATACGCGCTGTCCGGTATCTCCCGTACAATTTTCTCAAGGCATTCCATATCTGCGATATGTACAATCAGCGGATTATCGCTGGGACGCCCCTTCGCCTTATAAATTTTCTCCGAAGACAGCGGGTTCAGCGCGTCGCCGCCCAAACCATAAACCGTCTCTGTAGGAAACGCTACAAGACCGCCCGCCTTGATAACCTCCCCCGCTTCTTCTATAAGAGCCATGTCTATATGCTGTTCATCTATCCGAATTATCTTTGTATCCACATAAGATTCCCTCTTTATATGTCCGAATACCGTTGTCTCTATAATATACACAATTTCAATGCCGCTGCAATATCCACACGCTCAATCCATATTTAAATACTGCAAAACAGCCATATGTATCGCCCACGCAACCTGCTCCTGGTACAATTCTGAAGACAATTTCTGCGCTTCCTCATAATTGGACAGAAACCCGCACTCAACAATCACTATCGGCGACGAAGTCTTCTTAAGCAGATAATAACTGTCATTCGCTTTCGCCTGCCTGGCATTGTCCCTGTCCAATTCCAACGCCATCACCTGCTGAATCCGCTCCGCCAATTCTTTGCTTTTGTCACTGCCGGCATAATAGAAAGCCTGTGCGCCATGTACATACTCCTCATGATAACTGTTCTGGTGTATGCTCACCGTCAACGCCGGCTGCCTCTCTTCAATAATCGCCACCCGGTTCTTCATATCCTGTACTTTCTTGTTAGAAGCATTTTCGTCATACAGCCCTGCATCGGATTCCCGCGTCAGAATCACATCCACATCCTGCATCTGCAGAAATTTTTGCAGCTTCAATGCAATCTGCAAATTAATATCTTTCTCCAGGCTTCCATCCACGCTGACCTTGCCCGGGTCCACCCCGCCGTGGCCTGCATCAATGACCACACAAGGCTTTTCGTCTGTTTCTCCTAGCTTCACGTCCCCCGAAGACACCGACGACATCATCCTGCTGCCGCCTCGCACAATCAGGCAGGCCGCTACAGCCATCATTCCAAGCAGAGCTGCCCTCAAAAGTCTTTCATATTCTTCCGGCTTCTTCCTCTTCATATCCCATTCCTAACACAAACGCCTTTATAAATGCATATGAAAAGTACGACCGAAAAATGCCGCCTCTCGCCGCCTACCTTGCCCGTCGCCCGCGGGAATCACGGCTTGTTCATATATTCCTCAATCACATCCCATATAGAATCCACTTCAAAGCCAAGTTTCCACTCGGCCACACCCGCAATGCTATATTTTTCCATTATGTTTAACTTTACCCGGATAGAATCACTGTCCTCAAGCCACACCTGGAAAAGGCTGCCGTCGGACTGATACTCCCCGTAGTTCTGGCACGTCTCCTCATTCCAGGAAGTAGTGATGCCATGCTCCCGGATATACTGCTGGGCAATCTCCATGCCCACCGCCTGGCTGTCCACCGTCTGGCCATTCGTCTCCCATATTCTCGTATAGAACGGAATCGCATTGATTACCTTATCCGCAGGCACCTGCGCCACGGTATCCGCTATGCCCTTCTCCACAAAATTGATAGACGCCACGGAACCGGCCGTTTCACTGCCTCTGTAATGCTCATCATATCCCATGATAATGACATAATCCGCCACAATCCCCTGTTCTTTCCTATTATAATGGTCTGTATATCCCATAGGAACATAATTGTCCACCGACAATACAATGCCATGCTGTCTGCATGGAATCGACAATTCCCTGATAAACTGGATAAACGGCTCTCCTGCATCCAGACTAATATTCTCAAAATCAACATTAATTCCGTCCAGGTCATACTCCAATGCAGCCGCAATCAATCCGCTTATAAGATGCGACCTGGTGCTCGTCCCCGCAAGCACTTCATAAGTATCCACGCCCTCGTTGGTGAAATTATCCACAAGTCCCCAAACTTCCAGGCCCATTCCGTGCGCCTGGGATACATATCCCGCCGTTGCATTGCTTGTGAAATTTCCCTCATTGTCGCTTAAAGCGAACCATGTAGGCGAAATCACATTGATGCTCTTCGTCCCGGCCATCATCTCGGAAAGCGTATCATTTCCTGCCGCGCTTGCCACCGCATGCCAGGCAAGATTAATTTTATGGTCCCTTGTATTGGACTGGTACACCGGTTCCACATAATCGGTTACCGGAAGAGGCGTCTCGGCGAAGGGCTCGCCCATTCTCTTGTTCTCCACATAGCCGATAAATGCATCTTCCGTCTTTACCTTGCTCCACGTCTCCATTGTCTCAAGCACAACAACTTTATCGCCTTTGGACACATCGGTAAGAATGTCGCTCTTAATGCCTCCCTGGTAACGCACCTGGGTGTCCTTCGCGATGACTGCCGCCTGCCGCTCGTCCCATTGCGTATAAACCTGCATATGATTCGGCTCTGTATACAGCGTATAGGAGAAATTGGAGTATTCTTTCACGAAATCCGCCGCCACATACAGCGTGTCCCCCTCATATCTGGCAATCACATAATCCCTGCTGCCACCCTCTCCACCCACAGATACCGACTGCGAACCAATCTCGGTGCTGACCACCACATCCGGCAACGCATATAAAAGAAGATTTTCTTTCTTGTCTTCGTAAAATCTGTCATTAAAATATTTATGCACAGTAGCAAAATCAAAATAACACACGCCATCCCACAGCTTCGCATGTTCTTCAACCTGCTCGTCCTGTAAGATTATCGGTACGTCGTCATCGCCCCTGACCCCGAAGTATTCCGTCAGGTCCGCCCTTTCTTTAGAATAAGAATATTTATCCAACAACATCGTTCCTAAACCTATCGCCGCAACCACGATAATAAGGACAACCGCGATTAGTACCGGAATTATTTTCTTCATGTATCCAGCTCCTTTCTGACCGTCCTCATTATATCAGACTATTTCCTTTCAGTCATTATAATTTTGACATTTTTCGGCAGGAAAAAATGGTTCCTGCCACATTCCGCCATACCATCATCCGGCGCAAGCCCGTCACAGCACCCCGAAGCGGGAACTTCCTGATAAATCGCAGAGTCCTGTTTCTAAAATATAATAAATAAACATATATTTTCCCATATGTTTCCAAAGCCGCGCCGAATACATCCTAAATTTAGTCTGCCAAAAAGAGTATTGTGATATACTAACAGCATATGATATATTAGAATGCCGGTCAGGAACCATCGTACACGCCCATTTTATTTCATAGGACGTACATTATAAAATTACAAAGATGCCTCCGGCATGCAAAAATAAATAAAAAATAACTGTATAACCTACTCATTCCTTGTGAATTATAATTTGTGAAATAAAGAAAGAAATAAGATATGGTCCACGAACAGGCACGCTGCCTATAAGACTCTCTCCATCACTGACTGCAATGAGATAAACAGCTCCGGAGAAAAAGATGTTATTTTATGAAATTTATGTGCACTGCCTCCTTCCACTGCCGATTACCAGAGGCATCTTGTAGTACGATTATAACCATAATATGACAGAAAAGCAAGTATATTCTAAAATTATGAAAAATTTTTAAACACTTTATGCACACTATTGACTAACATTAGCGTAAAGTATAAGATACATGGTAACAGCCCGGTTTCCTGTCGTTTTGCGCGTTCTTTGCGTGTCAGTAACCAGTTTGTGACCGGAATATAATATGGTATTAAGGATGTGATATCAATGAAAATAGAAAAAGTAAATGAACACCAAATCCGGTGTACCCTCACAAGGGAAGATTTGGCTACCAGGGAATTGAAAATCAGCGAACTCGCATACGGCACAGAGAAAGCCAAAAGCCTTTTCCGCGATATGATGCAGCAGGCATCCTACGAATGCGGCTTCGAGGCTGAGGACATTCCTCTTATGATTGAGGCAATTCCCTTAAGCTCCGAATGTATCGTACTGATTATTACCAAAGTAGACGACCCGGAAGAACTGGACACCCGTTTTTCTAAGTTTGCCCCCTCCGTACACGAGGACGACGAATATGATGACGATTCCGACGACCTGATGGACGCTTTCTCAGACGGCGCAGACGAAGTCTTAAACATGTTACGCAAGATGAGCGGGACCGATGTGATACAAGATTCGTCCAAGGCGAAAACTTCCCAGGCGGAAACCCGCAGCACACAGGGCGGCGTAAAAGAAACGGTCACCATACAGCCCTCTAACCAGCTTTTCTACTTCACCACTCTGCATGATGTAACCAGGCTGGCACACGTGGCGGCTTCTTCCTACCGGGGTGTAAACACCTTATATAAAGACGAGACGAAAGGCGGTTACCTTCTTCTCATCAATTCCGCCATGCTGAGCGCACCGGACTTTAACCGTATCTGCAATCTGATTTCGGAATACGGCAAGCCGGAGAAAGCAGTCCTCTCAACAAAGGCTTATCTGGAAGAGCACTATGAACCGCTTATCAAGGATAACGCAATCGAGGCGCTGGCGCAACTGTAAGACAGTGTGCTGCCACGACACACAGGATATATAGAACGACGCCGCAAGTGCATCTGCTAAACTCGCACTTGTGACGCCGTTTTGTTTTTGTATATCTGTCTCTTGATAAAACTTAAAACCACACCACTCTTTATGCGCCGATAGCGGCATTGATTTTAGTCATCAGCTCATCCACCGCAATTCCGTGCACCATAGCCGCCTCTTCGAGCGTCTCTCCCTGTGCGGAAGGGCATCCCAAACAGTGCATCCCGATTTCCATCAGTACAGGCGCAATGTCCGCGTTAATCATGAGCGCTTCACCGATTGTAGTATCCTTCGTAATACTTGCCATATCCATATACCTCCGTCCTTCTATTCCCCTTTGCAGGGAATCTGTCCTTATATTTATTTTACAATTGCGCATTACGGTATGTATTATTCCACAAAACTGCCTTGTACCATACCTTCATGTTTTAACAGTATAATCCCAAACAGAAATTCCTGCAAGCGGTATCTTTAGTATCTTTAAATTGAATGGCAACTCTTGAATCCTTTCCGGTTGCAGCATCGAATGTATCATGGTAATATCTCTTTAGGGACTTCTTAAATTATTTTTAAAAGGAAACGAACTATGAAATTTCCGGCAAAATTCAAAGATATGCCCCTAAAAGAAAAAATACTCTCGGGCTATCTTCTGATTATCTTTATCGTACTAATCTGCATGTTTTTCCTTCTGCTTATCTGTTGGGAGCAGATTATAAAGAAAAATGTCAGCAAAACTATTTACAGCAGCAATTATCAGATTAAGAAGAGCATCGACAACTATTTTGATAGTATAATCAAACTTTCTGAATTTCCTTATTTGGACACGGAAATCATGGACATCCTGCGGAAAGATTACCGGAATATGGATGATACCAGCAAAATAGCAAACCAAATAAGCGACATCGAGACAATCGCCCCCAAACTGTATAAACATATTTACTACATGCACAACCAGATTGACGCCATATGGCTGTACCCTGCCCATATGGACTATTACGCGTACCGCTCACGGATTTCCTTGTCAGCGGAATACCAGGTCAAAAATGAAAGTTGGTTCAAAACTGTCAAAGTAGGCGCCGGAAAGCCGTATATCATAGGCGTCCACAAGGAAAATGCAGTGAATATGGATTGGGAAGTCATCTCCGTCGCCCGCAGCATTATCGACCCCGACAGCGGGGAATACCTTGGGATGATTGTGATTGACTGCGCCACGGATAATTTCGCAAAACTATGGGATTCCTCAGAATACAGCGAAAGCGTCATCGCCGTATCCGATAAAAACAATAGACTGATTATCCCCTACCCCGAAGAACAGACAAAAGGGATTGAAGAATACTTATCCGCCTACGGGGAAAATTACAATGAAGAAGGAAAGCTGTACCAGACTTACCTGGACGGACAGACATGGTACATCGCAGTGACGCGCCTGAATTATATGGACGGCCGCATCTACCACCTGGTTCCCATCGGCAACGCCCTGCGCAGCGTAGCATACACCTTTACCCTGGCGGTCACATGCATGTTGGCGCTGGGTATCTTTTTAGTATCTATCAGCGTGAAAATATCCCGGACCATCACCCAGCCGGTGGAACGGCTTATCTCCACGATGGAATCCGTCGAGTCAGGAAACTTGTCTTTACAGTCAGAAGAGTTTCATGGGGAAATGAAAATTCTCTCCCAGAAATTCAACCATATGGTAAAACGCATTAACGCTATGTTCATCGAAGTAAAAGAACAGGAGCGGGAAAAACACCGAATGGAGATGTTGGCGCTTCAGTCCCAAATTAATCCGCATTTCCTATACAATACCCTAAATTCTATCCGGTGGCTTTCCGAATTGCAGGGAGCCGACAAGGTAACCCAGATGTTGGACGAGCTGGAAAAAGTACTACGGTTTACCGCACAGGACACGGGCGAGTTTGTGCTTGTCAGCAGAGAAGTAACATTTATCAAAAGCTATATCCGTATCTTAAACTTCCGGTATTTTGAAAGATTCTCATTTATATTAAACGTGCAAAAAGAAGCCGAACCGTATATGGTTCCCCGCTTCATCCTCCAGCCTCTTGTGGAAAATGCCGTGCTGCATGGATTTGACGGCAATGATATCTGCGCCACCATCAAGATAGATATCCACCTGGAGAAAGACGAGCTTCTTCTCTGCGTGACCGATGACGGAAAAGGGCTGTCCGCCGAAAAAATAGAAGAAATCTTATCCACCGAAAAGAAATCCGAACGAAGCCTGAATAAAATAGGCGTTTACAATGTCAACCAACGGATTAAACTGGCCTACGGACAGCAATATGCCATAAAAATCGACAGCAAAGAAGGGTGCTATACCAAAGTTACCATAAGGATTCCGGCACAGTGCAGGAGGACGGATAATGAGCAGGAAAATAAAAGTTCTGATAGTAGATGACGAAGTGTTAGTCAGGATAGGGATTATCCATGCCTTCGCCTGGGAGGAAAACGGTTTTGAAATCATAGGGGAAGCCGCCGACGGTGAAGGCTGTCTCCAGATGGCCCGCAAATATGAACCTGACTTAATCGTGTTGGATATCAATATGCCCGGAATGAGCGGCCTGCAAGTATTGCAGCGGCTGAAGGATGCAGACTACCCGGGAAAAGTCATCATGCTCACCTGCTACGATGAATTTGAATATGTAAGGGACGCTCTACGCTGCGGTGCTTCCGATTATGTCCTGAAATCAAACTTAAGCGAAAGCGGTCTTCCCGACGCCGTTCTGCGTTTAGATTACGGCACAGACAAACAGCCCGACACAGAAAGCGCCCTCAGCCAGAAAATAAAATCAGAAAAATATCTGCGACAGAAAATAGACGGCTGTTTTTTTGGCGACGCCGTGGAACTAAATTTCCATCCCGCCTGTTTCTGCGCTGTCGCAGGCAAAATCCGGGGTCTGGACAAAGTGGAAGCGCGCTATGCCGGCAAAGGAATGGACTTGTTTTACCGTTCCCTCAATTCGCTTTTAGAACAGGCTCTCCATAACTGCCCGGAGTATAATATGCTGCAATACGACAGGGAAACCGTGGGGATTTTTTTGAGTTTTTCCGATGTTTCCAGCACCCATGACGTCTGGATGCGCATCCGCCGCTTGCTCCCCCATATGCATTCGATTATTCAGAATTACCTGGACGTGGATGTGCTTTTTGGCGTCAGCGCCTTTGTCCACGGGGAAGAAGAAATCAAAAAAGCCTGGGAACAGGCCCAGGCTATGTTGGAAAGGCGTTTCCTTGAGAAGCGGGAAATCTTCTACTTCGATGATGTATGGGAAAATTTCCAGAAAAAAGATGAGATGCTTAGAACTCTTGAGAAACAGGAAGTCCTGCTGAAAGAACAGATTATCGATGACCGCCTGGACGAAGTGCGGGAAGGCATGCAGGCATGGTGCGAGCAGATACGGAAAAGCAAAATAGCAGACCCAGGACATATCAAGGATTTCTGCCAGGACATTATCAAACTTATCCAGGCGAAAGAGAAAAGCTGGACTGATTTGGACATCGCGGAAAAGATAAAAGAACAAGAAACCCTGGAGGAAACCGAAACCCTCGTCTATGCTTACCTGGAACGGATTCTCCCTGAGAGGACGGACCAAAATACAAACTGGCAGGTTCGGCGGGCATGCGATTACATTAAAGACCACTACACAAAAGACCTGAACCTAAGCTGCATTGCAGAGTATCTTGAGCTGAGCGAAAGTTATACCAGCCGGATTTTCAATAAATATATGGGTATGAATATTCCCGCCTACATCAACCAAGTCAGGATTGAACAGGCTAAAGAACTCCTGAAGAATACCAACAAGAAAATCTATGAAATTGCGCAGGAAACGGGTTATATTTCCACCACTGCATTTCACATCGCTTTCAAGAAGCAAGAAGGAGTCACTCCCATCGAATTTAGAAACCAATAGCTCTTGCCTCGGACAGCAGATAAGACTACCCCGATTAACCCAAACCATGATTTTATCCCCCGATATGACAAAATCCGAAAGAATATGACAAAATAAATAAGTTCTTTGGAATCTCCGGCGGCATAGAAACTATGCGCGGGATTCCTTTTTTTGTGCCGTGACAAAAACCGTGGCGATTTAATAAGTATGAAAATAGGAAATCCAGGTAAAAACCCTATAATAAAGATATAGGGAACCGGAACCTTAACCGACTTTATAAAAACATACGAAGGGAGCTAGATACCAACTATGAAAAAGAAATTACTGAAAAAAATTACAGGATGTATCGTATGCACATCCATGCTTATGGGACTGGCCGCCTGCGGCTCGCAGCCAGAGGCGCCCGAAAATACGGACAATGCTGAAAGCAGCGCCGCACCGGAGACGGAAACGGCCGGGGCCGAAGACACGGAAGATACAGAGACGGCCGTTGTTGAGGCAAATAACGAGACCGGAGAAGGCGTTACGCTTACTATCGGCGTCTGGGCGGACGATGAGTCAAAGCGTCTGGAAAAAGCATTCGAGGGCGTTGAGGAAGACCTGGGGATTCATATTGAGTTTTTGAAATATCCCAGTGATTCCGACTTTTGGGACAATATCCCGGCTCAGATTGCAGCGGGTACGGCCCCGGACATCATTTCCTGTACCAACGAGCACTATCTGCAATATATTGACCAGGGATTGTTCGAGCCCCTTACCGACTATGTCGACTCCGGCGTCATCAACCTGGACGGCACATGGGCAAAAGCGATGGATGCATGGAAAATAGATGATGTTGTATACGGCATTCCTTACGCATTAAATCCCGGCGTATTTATCGTAAACAACAATATGTGGGAAGAATTTGGCTTAGGCGACGCCTACCCTACCACATGGGATGAAGTGCTTGACATCTGTAAGAAAGTAAAAGAAGAGCACGACATGGCCGCATGGTGTCTGAATATCCAGGAATATCATTTGACCAATATTGCCCTTTCCTTTGGCGGCGGCTGGGATTTCGGCAAAAATATCGGCGCAAAGGAGAACGCGGACGCAATCCAGTTTATCATTGACGCATACAAAGAAGGCTACATTGTTACCCCCACAGAATTAGGTTTAGGCGGCGATATGGATGTTATGATTCAGCAGTCCGCACTGTTCTCCACTGGCGGCGCCTGGTATCAGGGCGGTTTTGCCGTAGAGGCTCCGGATATTGAACTGAAATATCTCCCGATTCCGAAGGGTGGCAGCGGCAACGGCGGCGGAACATGTCATTCCGCAGCATTGGTAGCCCTTAAGAATTCTCAGCATCCCGAAGAAGTAGCAAAGGCAATCAGCTATGTTGCAGAAGGAAACAAGCTTTACGAAGCCGTAGTAGACGTGACAGAGGTTATCCCTGCCAACGAAACTTATTTCGACTACTATAAAGAAAAAGTTCCCGCACTGACAGAACTTGTGGGCTATCTGGACAACACTACGCCGTTCAGCTATCCGACCCAGAGTAAGAAATTTGCGGACAGCCTGATTAACATGATGCAGGAAACCATGTTCGATGAAGGTTCTTCCATCACAGGCCAGGATATTGTGACCCAGCTGGCATCGGAATACGGCGCAGAATAAAATCCGGCCGCATATGCAGGACATTTCATGAATAGTAATTCGTTATTTCAGCCCGGTCTCCGGGCTGAAATTTGTAATAGGTAAGACAGCCCCTTTCGCCAGATTTAAAAATCTGCCGGCTCTCTTGCCGTAAACCTTTTCGGAATGGAGGTACGGTTTAATAAATGGGAAAGAAAAATAAGATAAAATATAAACGCGCGGAAGTACTGACAGCCATATCTTTTTTACTGCCGGCTGTCCTGATGTGGATTTACTGGTTCCTTATCCCCGCAGCGAAATCCATGCGCTTAAGTTTCTATGAATATAGTTTTATAACGCCGGAACGCGCCCGGTTTGTCGGGCTTGACAACTTTAAACGTCTGTTTAGCGACAATGATTTCTTAAAAGCATTACAACATACCTTTCTGATGGTTGCCGTGGTGGTGGCGCTCATCGCCATTATCGCCTTCCTAATCGCGGTACTCTTAGACGGAAAAATAAAAGGCAAGACTTTCTTCCGTACCGTATACTATATGCCATACGTTATTTCCTCTGTGGCAGTCAGTATCTTTTTCATGTATTTCTTTATCAAAGACGGAATCGGTACGAAACTTTTTACGCTTTTCGGGCTGGACAACACGACCTGGTTTACCAGCACCAAATATGCCCTGCCCTTAATCATCATCATCTATGTGTGGCAGCAAATTGGTTTCTATATGATTTTATACATTAGCGGGCTGCAAAATATATCGGCGGAATTGTACGAAGCGGCTAAAATTGACGGCGCGAACCGTGCGCAGTCCATTCTGCATATCACATTGCCGTTAGTCAAGCCCACTACATACCTTGTCATCACTTTAGGCATGATTAACGCTTTCCAGATTTTTGACCAGATTGCGGCCATCTCCAAGCAAAGCCCTCTGGGTTCCCCTGCCGGAGCCACAAGTACCGTAGTGACTTTCCTGTATCAACAGTCGTTCAGCTACATGGACATGGGATACGGAAGCGCCGCTGCCATGGTGCTCCTTGGCATTATTTTCCTGCTGTCTTTATTGAGAACGTTTATCAGTAAGGATGGGGAATGACCTTGCAAATTTAGAGCAATTTATTCAAAAAGGAGGAAAAAATGAAAAAAAAGCTGCTTACATTTTTAATGTATTTCACCCTGGTGGCATTGGCGTTAATCTTCTTGCTGCCGATTCTATATGTATTTTATAATGCCCTTCTGCCCTACAGGTATGTGCAGACATGGGCGCCTATCAGCGTGTGGACGCTGGATAACTTCAAGGAGCTGTTTACACAATATCCAATCCTGCGCTGGTACTGGAACACCTTCCTTTCTACCGTCATTGTAGTGGCCGGAAACCTGATTTTCCCCACCATGGCAGGCTATGCGCTGGCAAAACTTAAGTTCCCGGGCAAAAAAGTGATTTTCGGATGCCTGCTTCTCTCCATGATGGTGCCTTTTCAGCTTACGATGATACAGATGTACATCCAGCTTGCCAAATTAAATATGCATAACACCATCTGGGCCATCACACTGCCCTTCCTGTCCCAGACAATGTTCCTTTTTATGTCAAGGCAGTTTTTCTTTGCAGTGCCCAATGAGTTGTTGGAAGCGGCAAGGATTGACGGGTTAAGCCATGCAGGAGTGTTCTTCCGCATCGTCGCCCCCATCTCAAAGCCCTTGTTTGCATCCATCGCTATCTTAAACTTCACGGGAACATGGAATTCCTACATGGTGCCCGCCACATTCATCAACAAAGTGGACCAGTTCACCCTGGTCGTAGGTTTGCAGACAGTGAACATGACCTACTTCAAAAAGACGAACCTGACGCTGGCAGGCGTAGTTCTTTTATCCTTCCCTGTCATCCTGTTCTTTATCTGCACACAGAAAGAATTTGTCAAGGGCGCCATGAGTTCCGGCATTAAAGCATAATATTTCTGCAAAGGGCTGCAGCAAAATACGGCATTACTACAATATATAGTTCTAGCATTCCAATCTCTAACTATATATTGTAAAAAAATGCCATTTTGATGCAGTCTTTTTCCATCTTATCCGGATTACAGACAATTTTCACAAATTTTTTATAAAAATACGCTATTTGTATGAGAAAAAGTACAAAGCCCGACTTGACTCAGCCGCTTGCTTTAACATATAATATGGGTATCAAAAGAGCATAGTTAACAAAAATAATAATTGATAGGAGGCTATTTCAAAATGAAACCAGAATGGAAAGATTTTGTAGGCGGCAAGTGGGACAAAGAAGTGAATGTCCGTGACTTCATCCAGAGAAACTATCATCCTTACGATGGTGACGAGTCCTTCTTAGCCGAAGCAACACAGAGCACAAAAGATTTATGGGCAAGGGTTTTGGAGTTACAGAAAGAAGAACGCGAAGCGGGCGGCGTACTGGATATGGATACGAAGGTTGTATCTACCATCACATCCCATGGCCCCGGCTATTTGGACAAGGACAAAGAGACAATCGTAGGCTTCCAGACAGATAAGCCTTTCAAGCGTTCTTTACAGCCTTACGGCGGTATCAGAATGGCAGAGAAAGCATGCGCTGACAATGGTTACGAGGTTGACCCTGAAATCAGCGAGTTCTTCTCCACACACAGGAAGACACACAACGCAGGCTGTTTCGATGCATACAATGCCGAGATGAGAGCTTGCCGTTCTTCCCACATCATCACAGGTCTTCCGGATGCATACGGACGTGGACGTATCATCGGCGACTACAGACGTGTTGCTCTGTACGGTATCGACAGACTGATTGAGGACAAACAGGCACAGAAAGATTCCACAGGCCGCGTGATGACAGACGACGTAATCCGTCTTCGTGAAGAGCTTTCCGAGCAGATGGTTGCACTGAAGCTGATGAAGGAAATGGCTGCTTCTTATGGCTGTGATATTTCCAAACCTGCTTCTAACGTACAGGAAGCAATCCAGTGGACATACTTCGGATATCTGTGTTCCGTAAAAGAGCAGAACGGCGCTGCTATGTCCCTTGGACGTACATCTACCTTCCTTGACATTTATGCTGAGAGAGACCTTGCTAACGGTACGTTTACAGAGCAGCAGATTCAGGAGTTTGTTGACCACTTCATCATGAAGTTAAGACTGATTAAATTTGCCCGTACACCTGAGTACAACCAGATTTTCGCTGGCGATCCGGTATGGGTAACAGAGTCCCTTGGCGGTGTTGGTGTCGATGGCCGTCCGATGGTAACCAAGATGAGCTTCCGTTACCTGCACACATTGACCAACTTAGGACCTTCTCCGGAGCCGAACCTGACAGTTCTTTGGTCCACAAGGCTTCCTGAGAACTGGAAGAAATACTGTGCGAAGATGTCCATCCAGACTTCTTCTATCCAGTATGAGAACGACGACTTGATGAGAGTGACACATGGCGATGATTATGGTATTGCATGCTGCGTATCTTCCATGGTTATCGGTAAAGAAATGCAGTTCTTCGGTGCACGTGCTAACGTTGCTAAGTGTCTGTTATATGCATTAAACGGTGGTATCGACGAAGTTACCAAGAAACAGGTTGGACCGAAATACCGTCCTGTTGTAGGCGATGTACTTGATTACGACGATGTTATGGATAAATTTATCGACATGTTAGAGTGGCAGGCAGACGTGTATGTAAATACACTGAACATCATCCACTATATGCATGATAAATACTGCTATGAGAGAGCAGAGATGGCTCTTCATGACAGAGATGTTAAGCGTTACTTCGCAACAGGTGTTGCAGGTCTGTCTATCGTGGCTGACTCCTTATCCGCTATCAAATATGCTAAGGTTGAGCCAATCAGAGATGAGGACGGCATTATTGTTGACTTCAAGACAACCGGCGACTTCCCGAAATATGGTAACGACGATGACCGCGTAGACGAGATTGCACAGGAAATCGTGCACAAGTTCATGACGGCAATCAGAAGACACCACACCTACAGGAACGGTGTTCCTACAACATCCATCCTTACCATTACTTCCAACGTAACTTATGGTAAGGCTACAGGTAACACACCTGACGGACGTAAGAAAGGCCAGCCTTTCGCTCCTGGCGCTAACCCGATGCATGGTCGCGATACCCACGGTGCAGTAGCTTCCCTCTCTTCCGTTTCCAAGCTTCCGTTCAATGATGCACAGGATGGTATCTCCAATACCTTCACTATCATTCCGGGCGCTCTTGGTAAAGAAGACCAGGTATTTGCAGGCGATATTGAATTAGACCTGAATAAATGATAATTTGTTTCACAAATTATCATTGCGAGATTCGCTTCGCGAACTCGGTATAAGCTGAAAAAGCCTTTGATGCAAATTATCATTGCGAGATTCGCTTCGCGAACTTGTTATAAACCAGAAAAAATAGTGGTCTGGCGCGGATATTCTGTGCCAGACCGGAAAAAATCCATATATGAAGGATTAAAGTAAAACCACCTGTTTCTGCGGCATATCTTATATAGATGGCAATGCGGCGGTCAGTGATGAAAGGAAGATGAATATATGGATAACAAACAGATGATTGATGATTTTATCAAGATGATGGATTCCGGGATGGCACAGGGCGTCGGACATGTGAATGTGGATGTCGCCGATAAGGTGGATGATTCCCCCGACGTTAATTCCGAAGAAGTCCGCGTCAATGTACAGACAATGGGATGTACGGATTGTTCCCGCACCCCATTAGCGTGCAGTGTTCCAACCCTCCAAGACGGCTTGGATGATTTTAGGTAAGCATCGAGCCATGCGGATTTATGGCAAAACAGCCAGAAGAAAGCTTGCTTTCGGATGGATGCTTTGACAGAAATCCATAGGGCGACAGCCCGTTAAACGAGTGAGTGTTAGTTGCGAAGCAACGGGCTCACGAGTGTGCATGGCGGGCTTGCAGCTTAGCCCATAGCGAGTGAGTGCTAGTTGCGAAGCAACGGGCTCACAAGTCTGCATGGCTCATAGCAATATAAATATAAATTATAGGAGGACAATACAATGGCAGCAAATGCTCAGGTAGATAACTTAGTATCTTTATTAGATGGTTATGCAACAAAGGGTGGTCATCACCTCAACGTAAACGTGCTCAACAGAGATACCTTACTGGATGCTCAGAAACATCCTGAGAATTATCCTCAGTTGACAATCCGTGTATCCGGTTACGCAGTTAACTTCATCAAGTTAACACCGGAACAGCAGGCAGACGTTATCTCCCGTACATTCCACGAGTCAGTATAATTTCTGCGGTGATGGTCGAGGGCAGTTCTTTTGTCTTAAACCTTGAATGTCAGTGATACAATGAACCCCGTCCTCTAACTTTAAACGGTTACGGACGGGGTTTACTTTTTTTCTTGGCAAAGACACTGGTTTTTTCCTTGTGCACAGGTTATACTATATCTTACAAAGTTCCTGTTAAATAAGGCATATTGTTTGCCCGATTTGCCGGAACTATGCAAACAATCCAGTATTTCACTATCATAAAGAAAGAAGGTTTTCACATATGCAAGGACGTATTCATTCACTAGAGAGTTTCGGCACCGTCGACGGACCAGGTGTCAGATTTGTTGTCTTCGTACAAGGCTGCCCTATGCGGTGCGCATATTGCCACAATCCCGACACATGGGAGATGAACGGCGGCACTCTGATGGAGCCGGAAGAAATCATTGAGCAGTATGAGCGCAACATAAGCTTCTACAAAGGAGGCGGCATTACGGTGACAGGCGGAGAACCACTGATGCAGGTTGATTTCCTCTTAGACCTCTTTTCTTTGGCTAAGAAGAAGAATATCCACACGTGCATCGATTCTTCCGGCATCGCATATAAGAAGAATGCCAATCCTGAATGGCTTGCCAAACTTGACCGTCTGATGGAGATGACTGACCTTGTCATGCTTGATATTAAACATATCGACCCGGAAAAACACAAGGAACTGACTTCACAGCCTAACGACGGCATTCTTGCCTTCGCGGAATATCTGAACGAAAAGCACGTTGATATGTGGATTCGTCACGTTATCGTGCCAGGCATCACAGACGATGACAAGTATCTGTATCAGCTTGGTTACTTTATCGGCGCATTTACCAACCTGAAAGCCCTGGACGCGCTCCCTTATCATACCATGGGAAAACCCAAATACGAGAAATTAGGCATGGCGTATAAGCTGGACGGTGTAGAGCCAATGGATAAGAACAAATTGATTGAAAAGAAACAGGTTATCCTGGACGGCATACGCAAACGCCGTGAGGAATTGGGGTTGCACGCAACATCATAGACTATGCCGCTGTCAAAATGTATGACCGTATAGTAACTACCTGTTACTTTTCATCCCCGCGCCAAATTTCCAGTACTTTTCCCTTGTATATTGGTTTCTTTTATATTAAAATAGAAACGTAGTGAATTGATAAATTTATATCAATTACGCATAGTCTTATAACATAAGGAGGATATGGTTATGGCATATGTAATTAGCGATTCTTGTGTAGCATGTGGCGCATGTGAGGCTCAGTGTCCTGTTGGCGCTATCAGCATGGGCGACGGCAAGTTCGAAATTGACCCGGCTAAGTGCATCGACTGTGGTTCCTGTGCAGGCGCTTGCCCTACAGGCGCAATTTCCCAGGGCTAATCTGTTGTATGGCTCTTGCAGGGACGATTCATTGCAGAGACAGTTTTTTAGCTGTATTCTCTCTGAACTGCCTGTAGATATCGACAAAAGCAAATAACATCCATGGAGTTATGTGACGTCCATGGCATAATGAAGTTGCTCTAAGACATGATGTATCTTGTGTCTGGCGTAACTTCATTTTTTGTGCCTGGGCATAAGCTTTCTCCTGCTCCCCATACTCATCTTACCCTTTTTTCTTGCCCTTTACAAACCTCTCCCTGGGCTTATGGCGCTCCCGAATCATCTCGTCAATCTTGCGGTAGTGCTCTTCTTCTTTCTTCCAGCGCTCGTCATCACGTTCTTCCTGCATCCTAAACTGATAATCCAGTTCCTTGAGAATGCTGTCTTTCACCTCAGTACATAATTCTCTATTGGCCGACTTAACCGCCTCCGTTATCATATGCTGTAATAAGTATTGCAGGCGGGCCGCTTTCTGGCTCCGTTCCGCATCTGCATATTCCTGTTTCACTTCCATAGCGCCTTCGCCGTCTTTCGACAGGGCAACCATGTACCGGTGCGCCTTGTTCACTGCAATCTCCTCCGTTTTTTCCTCTACGCGCTCTTTTACCATTTCCATAAGCCTGTCCTTTCGCATTTCCGCCTTATTTTCTACTGCTTCCCCGCTATTCTCTTCCGGGGAGGTTTCCTGCCCTTCCTGTCCGCCAGAGCGCATTGCAGGAGCTTTAAATAAAATTGTACGGATTGCCTTCAACTGCAGTCCCTGGTCCTTCAGCAATTTTATTTCCTGCAATTTGCTTACGTCCTGCTCCGTATAATAGCGGTGCCCCATCTCATTGCGCTTAATCGGAAGCTGCAATTCGTCTTCCCAATAGCGCAGCACGTGACTTTCTACCTGAACCTTCTTAGCCGCCTCGGATATGTAATAGATTGTTTTTTCTTCCATATGTACCTCCATACATGCTATGCATACAAAAAAGAGACCTTCCCTGTCTGGGCTTGTCTCTTTTGTAAATAAAATACTATTTCTGTAAATTTGCAAACTTGGTGAAATCCGGCAGCCACACTAGCTCCACCGTGCCAATCGGGCCGTTTCTCTGCTTCGCTATAATAATCTCCGCTATTCCCTTTTTCTCTGTATCTTTATTATAATAATCATCACGGTAAATGAACATAACCACGTCCGCGTCCTGCTCGATGGCTCCCGACTCTCTCAAATCCGAAAGCATCGGCCTGTGGTCGGGTCTCTGCTCCACCGCACGGCTTAACTGTGACAGCGCGACCACCGGAACATGCAGTTCCCTCGCCAACGCCTTCAGTGAACGAGAGATGTCGGATATCTCCTGCTGCCTGGAATCCGTGGACCTGCCGCTTCCCGACATCAGCTGGAGGTAATCGATAATAATCATCTCCAGATTATGCTCCAACTTGTACTTGCGGCACTTCGAGCGCAGTTCCGAAATACTGATGCCCGGCGTATCGTCTATAATCAGGTTGGACTTCCCAATCACACCCGCACTCTCAATCAGTTTCTCCCATTCTGCATCGGATAAATTACCGGTCCGCAGATGTTGGGAGTCCACCTTAGACTCCATAGAGAAAAGACGGTTCACCAACTGCTCCTTCGACATCTCCAGACTGAAAATCGCTACCGTCTGGTTCTGCTTAAAAGCCACATATTGGGCGACGTTTAGGACAAAGGCTGTTTTACCCATGGAAGGCCTTGCAGCCACCAAAATGAGGTCAGAAGGCTGCATTCCTGCCGTCCTGTAATCCAAATCCAGAAATCCCGTCGCAATCCCGGTCACGTTTCCTTTATTGTGGGACGCCCGTTCAATATTGTCCATGGCGTTCATTACAATCTGCCTGATGGGTACAAACTCTCCCGCATTCCTGCGCTGTACAAGGTCGAATACCCTTTTCTCCGTGTCGGACAGGATATTTTCCAGGCTATCCTTCCCCACATAGCAAGCATTGGCAATTTCCTCATTTAAACGGATAAGTCTGCGCAAGGTCGCTTTCTCTGCAACGATATTCGCATAATACTTCACGTTCGCCGATGTGGGAACCGCCGTAATCAAATCGCGGATAAACTCCAGGCTGCTCACCTCCGGAGGGACATCCTTTTCCTTAAGCCTGTCCTGCAAGGTGACCAAATCTACCGGCCTGCCCTCGTCATTCAGCTCCACCATCGTGTCAAAAACCACGCCGTACTGTTTATTATAAAAATCTTCTCCCAGAACAATCTCCGAGGCGACTACAATCGCCTCCTGGTCCATAATCATGGAACCTATGACAGACTGTTCCGCCTCAATACTGTGCGGTAATATTCTCTTTAGCAACGCTTCTTCCAACGTCTGTCACCTGCCTCCATAACCTCTGCCAAGCTACTATTCTTCCACTACTTTCACTTTCAGTTTGCCAGTAACCTTCGGGTGCAGTTTTACGCTCACTTTATAGGCGCCCAAAGCTTTGATGGCTTCCGGTAACTGGATTTTCTTTTTGTCCAGTTCTAACCCACACTGTGATTTCGCCGCAGTGGCAATTTCTTTCGAGGATACAGAACCAAAAGCCCTGCCGCCTTCCCCTGATTTCATCTTGAGGACTACTTCCTTCGTCTCCAATTCCTTCGCAAGCGCCTGCGCCGCTTCCAATTGCGCCTGCGCCACCTTGTCGGCATTCGCCTTCTGCAATTTCAGGTCATTCATATTCGCCGAATTTGCCTCCACGCCCAACTTCTTAGGCAGAACAAAATTCCTGGCATATCCGTCGCTCACGTTTACAATCTCACCCTTCTTGCCAAGAGACTTAACATCTTCCAATAAAATCACTTTCATCTTATCTTAATCCTCCATTCTCATCCGGACAGTGAAATAATTGCCTAAGCATCCAATTCACCTTCCGCAATCATCGCGTCCAGAGTCCTCTTAATCGTCACAATGCCTTCTTCAATCGTCCCGTTTTCTAACTGCGCGCCTGCAATATTTAAATGGCCGCCGCCGCCCATACGCTCCATGACTACCTGTACGTTCACCTCGTCAATGGAACGGGCGCTGATATAAATCAGTCCGTTATACGGCGTCAGGATAAAGCTTGCCCGGATGCCCTTGATATTCAACAGCTCATTAGCCGCCTGGGCGCCTACCACGGTAGGGCTTGACACATCTTCCCCGGTACATACGGATATGGCATAATACTGCCTGTAAATTTCCGCCTGGCTGACCGCGTCGGCCTTCGCTTTATACTCCGCCGCCCCTTCCCGGAACGCTTTCCTGACCCGGGTTACATCCGCGCCGTTTCTGCGCAGGAATGCGGCCGCTTCAAAAGTCCTGACGCCTGTTTTCGTCATAAAATTGTTCGTATCTATCATAATGCCGGAATACATGCAGTCCGCCTCTTCCGGCCGCAGTTTCAAATTGTCGCTGATGTACTGTAAAATTTCCGATACCATCTCGCACGCCGAAGATGCGTATGCCTCGATGTATGACAAGGTGGCATTCTCAATAATCTCCGAGCCTTGCCTATGGTGATCCAAAACCACCACGGATTTGCAATGCTTCAACAATTCCGGACATTCCGTGATGCTGGGCTTACTTACATCCACCACCACAAGCACGGCATTGTTGCCCACCATCTCCAAAGCCTGGGCATTGCTGATAATCATGTCGTCCGCATACTCGTCATTGTCGGTAAACATCTCCACCATAGGCTTCATGGACGCCGTCACATCATTCAACACAATGTGCGCCTTCTTATCCAACGCCTCTGCGACTCTGTAAATACCCACCGATGCGCCGAAACTGTCCGCGTCGCACATGCGGTGCCCCATGACGTACACTTCGTCCTTAACGGCGATAATTTCCTTCAGCGCATGGGCTTTGACCCTCGCCTTGACGCGGGTGCTCTTCTCCACCTGCTGGCTCTTTCCGCCGTAATATGCCACATTCTCCGGCATCTTGACCACTGCCTGGTCGCCGCCGCGCCCTAGCGCTATATCAATGGCATTTCGCGCAAACTCATAATTCTGCGCATAGCTTAAACCGTCATGCCCCATGCCGATACTGATGGTCACGGCCATCTCATTACCGATATTGACCGTCTTGACGTCCTCCAGTAAATCAAACCGGTTTTCCTGAAACTGGATAGCCGCTTCTTTCCGCATGATAACAAGATATTTATCTTTCTCCATTTTCTTGCAGATACCGTCCAGGGAGGCAATGTATTTATTGACTTTACGGTCTATCAAAGCTATCAGTAAGGAACGTCTGACCTCCTCCACGCTCTCCAACGCCTCGTCGTAATTGTCCAGGTAAATCAATACCACCGCCAAAGACTGGTTATCCACCTCTTTCAAGGCAATCTTAAGAGCCGTCTCATCAAATAAATACAGGGCAATCAAATATCCTTCATATCCCTTCGCCTCGATGATATCGCTGTTCTCCGCCATCTCCTTGAGAGATATCTTCTTCATTTTCGCGATGTAATTACCCGCTTCATACTCTACGTCAAATTCTACTTCGTCTTCCTCGCTGACTCCCGGTAGCTTGTCTTTCGTGATGGACGGAAAAAGGGATGTAATCGATTTACGATATCCTTTCTCCTGATGCACCAGTTTCTCAAAGGCGATATTCGTCCAGATTATCTTGCCCCCATCATCGAGCAGTGCGTGGGGAAGCTCCAAATCGCGAAGCAGCCTTCTCTGAATCTGCCCGTACTGCGTGGCGAAACTCACCAGTTCATTCATAATGACCGGTTTGTTATAGAGCATCATAGAAAGCACAATCGCAATATAAAATATAATAAAACCGCTGAGCAACAGACCCGCCCTAATATCCAACATATAGATTAGGACATCTACAGCAATCAACAAAAACCCTAAATATAAAGAAGATTGTAAATAGGATTTTAATCTTCCCTTTAACTTTACGCTGTTTTTCATCATAGCCTCTTACCTGTGTCTCCATGAGCGGACAGACATTTTCTCTTTGTGGTTTACAATAGTATAAGTATAGCATTTTTTGCCGTTTCCCGCTACACCAATATATTGACTTTTTTCGTGGGGTTCTGACAGTATATGGTAGTAGGGATAGAAAAACAGCCAACCACCCCTACAGGTGATTGGCCGTCGCAACCGTCAAATATTAATCCTGAACGTAAGGCATAAGCGCCACATGTCTTGCACGCTTAATCGCTACGGTAAGAGCACGCTGATGTTTCGCACAGTTACCCGTAATTCTTCTGGGAAGAATCTTGCCTCTCTCAGATACGTATCTTTTCAGCTTATTGGTATCCTTATAGTCGATTACATTATCTTTTCCACAGAATACGCACACTTTCTTTCTTCTGCGCATCCCGCCCTTTTTCTTTGCAGGGAAATCCGGTCTGTCTGTCTTATTAAATGCCATGGTTGTTGCCTCCTTCTAAAATCAAACAATTAGTTGAACGGCAGTTCCTCATCGATTCCGTCAGGAATATTCATAAAGCCATCCCCGGCCGCCATAGGCGCCGGCGCAGGCCTGCCTGCAGGAGCAAATCCGCCGTCACTGTTCCCGGCGCTGTTCTTGCTCTCGGCAAATTCCTGGTCTTCTACTACGACATCTGTTGTATATACCTTCACGCCGTCCTTATTGGTATAACTGCCTGTCTGGATACGGCCCGTGACTACGACCTTGGTTCCCTTGTGGAGATACTTCTCCGCAAACTCCCCTGACCTGCCAAAGGCAACACAACCGATGAAATCTGCTGTCTGGTCATCATTGTTACGGTTAAATCTGCGGTCTACGGCCAATGTATACCGTGCAACCGCCGTCGCGTTATCACCCTGGGAATATCTTACCTCAGGGTCTCTTGTCAAACGCCCCATAAGTATTACTTTATTCATAGATACCTCTTTCTATTTCTCGTCCTGTCTTACGCAAAGGTATCTGATAACGTTGTCCATAATGCGGATACGGCTCTCAATCTCGCCCGGAACATTGCTCTCAGCTTCGAACTGGATGAAGTAATAGAACGCTTCTTTCATTTTCTGAACTTCATAAGCTAATCTCTTCTTACCCCAGTCGTCCACATTCGTAATCTTTCCGCCGAATCTTTCTACCAGAGCCTTAGCCTTCTCTACAGTAGCTGCTCTCTCGTCATCTTCAATCTTTGCACTAACAACAACGGCTAATTCGTATTTGTTCATGCGTCTGTCCTCCTTTTGGTCTCTGGCCCCTCCTCGTGAAGGAGCAAGGATGATTGGCTTTACAGCCAAATTAGTATATCACGGATATATATGATACCATAAACACCCACAGTCTGCAAGCAAATTCTGTAAATTTCCCCGTCAACAATTCTCAGCCGGTCACAGCGTCTTTTCCCTGAGCCACTGAACCCATTCGGCATAATACTTCCCTGACATATGTAGACCGTCCGATGAGCACTCATTCGGTAAATTCCCCTGCATGTCATCGAACCTTTCATTACTGTCTATATAATAACAATTTAATTCCTGCCCTATCTGTTGTATTTCACTGTTTAACCCGTCTATCTTCGGATTATTATAGACAGTGCTGCCTTCAGATTTGTTTGAGGTAACATGCAGGTTTGAGCCTAGAATTATCCGGGCCTGCGGCTGCATATTCTGTATCTGTTCCACGGTTTCCCTGTATTTCTTAAGGATTTCTTCCGTCGGATATCCCAATTCATTGATGCCAAGCATGAGATGAATGGTCTCGTACTGTTTTTGTGTCAATGCCTGTCCCAATGTCTTCTTCTCATTACCGCCGCAGCATACTTCGATGTTCCATAGGTCAAATACGCCTATGCCGCATTTTGCAAATACGTCCGCTTCGCCAAGCTCTCCATATTCATATAATCCCACAGTTCTCGAATCGCCAATAAATAACACATTCCGGAAATTATCCGGAAAAACATGGTTTGACTCTGTCACCAGTTCGTCAGACACCTCTTCCTGTTTTGCATAAACTTCTATCCCGCCTGTCCACAATCCAAAAACCGCCATTCCAACAAGTAGAAAAGATAAATAACAATACCGCCGCATGTCCATCATAATTCCTCCATCTATGATATAATTTCTATCCACTGCCATATAATATATTCCTGTCACAGAAATGGCACTAATATATACATATGCCCGGTAGTCGGATAATATGCTTAGATAGATAAATTTTATGGATATCTGGTAATGCCTTTCACATTCTTCTCTGCCTGCCTTCGCGCAATCATAATCTGGTGCCCGCATCCCATACATTTGAGGCGGAAGTCCGCACCGACGCGCAAGACCTCCCATTCCTTCGAACCGCAGGGATGCTGTTTCTTCAATTTCAAGATATCTCCTACCTGGATGTCCATTTGATAACCAAGTCCTTTCCGCGGCCTGTAAATCCAATACCGTCCGGTCGGACTGCCTCCTCGTAAAAATCAATCATCAAAGCTGAGAAAAAATCTCCCCGATACTTCCCTGTACAATTAAATCTGCAATGGAATCTCTGGGCGTAGGCGTCTTATTGACCAGTACAAGTTTATTTCCATTGTAGTAATCCAAAAGACCTGCCGCAGGATACACGGCCAAAGACGTGCCTCCCACAATCAACATATCCGCCTCACTTATATAGCGCACAGCGTCCGTGAGCGTCTTCTGGTTCAGGCCTTCCTCATACAGCACCACATCCGGTTTAATGCTCCCGCCGCAGGCGCAGGCCGGAACCCCTTCCGAATGAAGGATATATTCCGCATCATAGAAAGCGCCGCATTTCTCACAATAATTGCGCAGGACAGAGCCATGCAGCTCCAATACTACTTTGCTTCCTGCCGCCTGGTGAAGCCCGTCAATATTCTGCGTAACAACTGCCCGCAGTTTCCCTTCCTGCTCCCACTGCGCCAGTTTCAGGTGCGCCGCATTAGGTTTCGCGTCAAGACACAGCATCTTGGCACGGTAGAAACGGTAAAATTCTTCCGGCTTCCGCCTGTAAAAAGTATGGCTTAAAATCGTCTCCGGCGGATAATCATACTGTTGGTGATACAATCCGTCCACGCTGCGGAAATCCGGTATTCCACTCTCAGTAGACACACCTGCGCCGCCGAAAAAAACAATATTGTTACTCTCCTTCACCCATTCGCGAAGCTGTTCTAACTGTTCCATAATACGACACCCCTTTCCTCATAATACAAACTTTACATCATCCGCAATAACATCCAAGGGCTAGTGCTGTCCAAGCCCCAATCTGTTAACCGCTGAGAAAATAGCCCTCACAGACGCCCTGGTGATATTGGAACTTACGCCCACACCGTAGGTCACCCTGCCGCTCTCCACATCAAGCAGATGGATATATGCCGCCGCCTGGGAATTGGAACCGCTTTGCAGGGCGTGTTCTTCGTAATCCAGAATCTTGATATCCACATTCAGCTCTTCCTGCAAGCCGCGTTTCGCCGCGTCAATCGGGCCATTGCCGACAGCCTCGAAGGATTTCTCCACTCCGGCGTCCGTATAGATAACCTTCACCCTTGTATCAAACTGCGACTTCGTCTCGCCGCTCAAATCATCCACACGCATCTTGCGGAAGTGAATAGGTTCTTTCTGGTCCAAATACTGTTCGCGGAAATTGTCCATAATCTGGTCCGGGGAAACCTCGCCCTGCTTCTCGGAAATTTTCTGGATGACATTTGCAAATTCTTTGTGCATACCCTTAGGCAGCTTGAAGCCAAAATATGTGTCCATGATAAATGCCACGCCGCCCTTGCCGGACTGGGAATTGATACGGACAATGGGCTCGTACTCTCTGCCAATATCCGCAGGGTCAATGGGCAGATAAGGCACCTGCCAGATTTCGCTGTTGCGCTCCCGCATTGCCTGCACACCCTTGTTAATCGCATCCTGATGCGACCCGGAAAATGCGGTGAATACAAGTTTACCGGCATAAGGGTGCCTGGGATGAATCGGTATCTTACAGCATCTCTCATAGATTTCGATACTTTCGTTGACATGCTCGATAGCAAGGTTCGGGTCGATACCCTGTGAGAACATATTGTATGCAATATTCATAATATCCACATTGCCGGTTCTCTCACCGTTGCCAAACAACGTACCTTCCACACGGTCAGCTCCTGCAAGCAGGGCAAGTTCCGCACTCGCCACGCCGGTCCCTCTGTCATTGTGCGGATGTACGCTTAAGATGATGCTTTCCCTGTTTTTAAAGTGGGTATTCATCCACTCAATCTGGTCTGCATACACGTTCGGCGTATTCATCTCTACGGTGGAGGGCAGGTTGATAATCATAGGGTTCTCCTTGGTAGGCCCCCACTCTTCCTGTACTGCCGTACAAACATCCAAGGCAAAATCAAGTTCTGTGCCTGTGAAGCTCTCCGGTGAATATTCCAGAATAATTTTGCCCGGAAAATCCGCGGCGTAACGCTTCACCATCTTCGTGCCTTCTACAGCGATGTCAATAATCTGCTCCCTGTCCATGTGGAATACCACATCGCGCTGTAATGTCGAAGTGGAATTATAAATATGCACGATTGCCTGCTTGCATCCCTGAATGGATTCAAAAGTCCTGGCTACCAATTCCTCGCGGCACTGTGTAAGTACCTGTACCACTACGTCATCGGGAATCAGTTTGCGGTCAACCAACTGGCGCAGGAAATCATATTCAATCTGGCTTGCCGCGGGAAAACCAATCTCAATCTCCTTAAATCCAAGCTTAATCAGATAGTTAAAAAACTCAATCTTCTCCGACACCACCATAGGGTCAATCAATGCCTGGTTTCCATCTCGCAAGTCCACGCTGCACCAGATAGGCGCCTTTTCAATTTCCCTGTCAGCCCATTTCCTCTCCGGGTAATCCACTACCGGATTTTTGCGGTAACGCTTGTAATTTAACATCTTGCTCCTCATTTCTGCGCACTTTTTTATTATAATTTTCTTTCTGTGCGGATGATTCCCATCTATAAATAATTCTTATATTGTATTATCTATACATGAAAACAGATAATGTCCAGTGCGCGTAGACATAAACTTCCTATACAAACAACAAAGAAAAGCCCGTTGAACACAACGGGCTAAACAGACGGCATATTATTCACCGAGTCCACTCTCAATCGCACCAATCAGCGTCTTCAGTGCTTCTTCCTCATCTTCGCCATCACATACAAACTCAATCTCATCGCCACACTTGACACATGCACCCAGCACACTCAATACACTTTTGGCATTCGCTGTGTTATCCCGAAATGTAAAAGTAATTAAAGATTTGAACTGCATCGCTTCCTTACATAGGATGCCCGCCGGTCTTAGATGTAGCCCTGTCGGGTTTTTGATGACTACCTTTTGGCTTACCATACCCTTATCCTCCAAATTCCAATTCTGGCTGATTCTTAACCCCCACTCACAACCTATCTCTAACTATAGCATTTTTTCGCAAGTACCACAAGACTTATAACATAATATTCTGTATAAGTTCAGCCAGTTTTTTGGCCTCCGTATCAATCATTTTCTGGTCTTTGCCCTCAATCATAACCCTCACGAGAGGCTCCGTTCCGGATGGCCTGATTAGTACCCGCCCTTCGCCTGCAAATTTCCTATCTAGTTCCGCGATAGCATCCGCAATTTCAGGATAATCCATATATTTCTCTTTCTTATGTGTAGGCACCTTGGCATTCACCAATGCCTGGGGCATTACCTCCATAATCGTCTTCAACTCAGACAACGGTTTCCCAGTCTCAACCACTACCTGTAACAGATGAAGCGCGCTCAAAAGTCCGTCTCCGGTCGTATTCTCATCCAGGAATATTACGTGTCCGGACTGCTCGCCTCCAAGACTTGCGCCAATTTCCTTCATCCTTTCCAGAACGTATCTGTCGCCCACCTTTGTCTGGTCAATATGAATACCGTTCTTTTCCCCCATCAGGAAAAATCCCAGGTTGCTCATCACGGTAGCGACAATCGTATTCTTCTTCAGCTTGCCATTCTGCTTCATATGATTGCCTACGACCGCCATAATCTGGTCGCCGTTCACGATATTGCCCAATTCGTCGACTGCAAGCAGTCTGTCGGCGTCCCCGTCGAATGCAAGGCCTAAATTTGCTTTCTCATAGACCACTCTTGCCTGCAGCTCATCCATATGCGTAGAACCGCAGTTTGCATTGATGTTCGTGCCGTCAGGGTTATTATGGATTGCCACCACTTCTGCACCTAATTCTTTCATCGTCTCCACAGAAGTATAATAAGCGGCGCCTTCCGCACAGTCCAGGACTATCTTCATGCCATGCAAGTCTACGTTAACGGCTTTCATTGCATGGTTAATATATTCTTCCCTGGCATCGGTACGGTATTTAATCTTGCCCACTCCTGCGCCGATTGGAAATTTAATTCCCTGCATGCCGTTCTTAATCAACGCCTCAATCTCATCTTCCAATGAATCCGGCAGCTTATATCCGTTTCCGTCAAAAAACTTGATTCCGTTAAACTCCACGGAATTATGCGACGCGGATATCACAACACCTGCATCCACTTTGTATTTCCTTGTGAGATATGCTACCGCCGGGGTCGGAAGAATGCCCACGTAAACGGCATTGGCGCCGACAGAACACGCGCCTGCCATCAAAGCGTTTGCCAACATATCTCCTGAAATCCTCGTATCGCATCCAACCATAATCGTCGGCTTGTGTGCATTTTCCTTAGAAAGGACATATGCTCCCGCCTGCCCAAGCTGCATCGCAAGCTGCGGTGTAAGCTCCTCGTTTGCAACACCTCTGACGCCGTCTGTACCGAATAATCTACCCATATTTGATGATACCTATCCTTTCTGAATTTCTGTTCTTGCAATGCCTTTCATGGCATTTCACACTAACCTCCATGTCACAGCTCTGCTGTGACTCAAATCAGTGCGGAGAATGCCGCATTTTAGGCATTCTCCTGTGTGAGATGGAGTTGCAAAGCAACTCCTAGAACTTCTCCGCGAAATGCCCTCTGGCATGAGTGGCTAGAAGTTCTTCTCACACTATTCCCTTTCCGAAATATACACCTGCACTTCCGCCTGTTCTACTGAAACCGGAGAATCTTCCGGAAGATTTATGGAAAGCGGAATCCTGTAATAGCCGCTTTCCGGCTCCGTGATTTCCTCATCCGAAATCCACGCCGCAAAATTCACCTGTATCTCCAAGCTGTCTAAATTAATTTCCGCAAAATCTTCTTCCAGCCCGGTCAATGCGACACTGCAAATATCCTCCGGTTCGGTAATCTCCGCTTCAAATCCTGCCGGGATACCAACCATCCGCACATCTTCCACCGGCCTGGATACCGTGCGTCTGATTTCCTGGCCCACGTGTACCGTGACATTGACCATTCCTGTAAATTCTTCTTCCGCTAAAACCGTACCCTCCGGTAAGAACTCCTTAATATCAATCAGAGCCGTCACATCTTCCCGTGCGCCTGTCACATCAATAACCCCTTCCGGAATACTGATGGCGTTGACACCCTGGACAACCTTTGACCTGCCTGCAATGACGACACTGTTCCTGGTACTTTCAATCTCCCCTGTCACCCGGTAGCCGTCCGCCGGCAGACCGGATGTTATATAATTGATAGCAACTGTCTTCTTCTCCAATATTTCCACATTCACACGCACTTTCGTCATGCTGCGCTCAAGATTCGGAGAAGAAACTTCTACTCCGTCCGCATCATATAAACGAATGTCCGCGTCTGTGCCGATATTGCTTGTAAAGCCGGACACATCCACCTCCGCCTGCGCCTTGGTAATTCGGGATACCACCGATTCAGGCCCCGATACCCGAAGCAGGTTCTGTTCCGTTGAGACGTCTCCCACCATAAATCCTTCCCGGACTTCCCCCGTCACATTGGCCTTAAGCGGGAACGAGCGAATCTGCTTATTCTCGATATTTAGTTTCACGGTATCAATGTTGCCCTTGATACTCTCCAGTTTATCATTATATTTATTAGTTGACAGCTTAATGGGAACTGTGTCCAAACTGGTCAAATCATTCACATCCGCTATCGCCACCACATTGCTTTCGCTAAGGGAATCTATAATCGACCGAGGCGCATAAATCACCACGGAATCTATCATATCCGTTCCGTCAAGCACCTCGCATATCTGCCCTCTCTCCGTAATCAATTCCATATTTCTAATCGTGACAGGCACATCCGATACCCGCCACGGAATCACCGGGTCATTAATATTTGTGACAATCACCCAGAGCACAACGGCAAATAAGAAAGATACAAGCTTCAGTCCCCAGTTTCTTGTAATCCTATTCTTCATTCCTGGACCTGCCTTTCCACAACTTCCGCTTCTTCTCCTCCACCGGCTTATTCTGAATATCCGACAACCTCTCTTTGAGCCTGTCGGCGTTCATTCCCCTCTCCAACTGTCCGCCATAGGCAACACTAATCTTACCGTTTTCCTCGGATACAATCACCGTCAGAGAATCCGTCACTTCTGAAATGCCCACGCCTGCCCTGTGCCGTGTCCCCAGTTCTTTGCTGAGCGCCATATTATCGGACAGAGGCAAATAACAAGTGGCAGAAACGATACGGTTCCCCCTCACAATGACCGCACCGTCATGCAAAGGCGTATTATGCTCGAATATATTAATCAAAAGCTGGCTGGACACAATACCGTCCACATCGATTCCGGTTCTCTCATATTCGCTGAGCGGCTGGTCCTGTTCAATCACAATCAAGGCTCCTGTCTTAACCTTGCCCATTTCCACACAAGCCTTCGTAATCTCATTGATGGTACGGTCCGAAAAGCGGCCTTCCTCAGTCTTTGCAGCGCTGAACGCAATAATTGAGGAAAAGAAATTCTTTCGTCCAAGTTCCTCAAGCGCCTTTCGCAGCTCCGGCTGCAATACCACTACAATCGCTGTCGCCGCTATGCTGAATATATTCGTCACAATCCACAGAATCGTATTCATCCTGAAAAATACCGCAATCAAAATGAAAATTCCGATTACGATAACGCCCTTCAGGAGCGCCCATGCTTTCGTATTCTTAATCCACACCAATATATGATACGCGACCAATGTGAGGATAATAATCTCCGCAACATCTGTCCAGTGGATTGTGGGCATATGTAGTTTCGTAAGGTATCTCGCCATAAAATTATTCAGTTGTTCCACGCGCCCTCACCACCTCTCTGAGTCTGCCGGCTAATGTGTGCTCTTTGTTTTCTGCACAGCCTTCGACTTCTGGCTGTTAATCTGCTTCACTTTCTTCTCCGGCTTTGCCACCGTAACTTTCGGCACTGCCTTGACATAATAATAATACTCGTCATCTTCGAACTGCACCTTCTCCGTCCGGCTGTAATCCACGTTAAAGACAAAAAACTGTAGTACAAGAGCCAATAGAAAAGCCGCCACGTTACCTGCAATCACACCGAACAAGGCCACATTCGTCTCAAACATCAAATCGCCTACCAGAAGCACCATGATATCCACAACAACGCCTGCCGCCATGGCAATCGTCCAGGCATAGTCAAGGCTGAGCCTTCTAATCAAATATACTAAAATTACGGTAATCCCAAACGCCACAATGGTGACCACCATCTCTTTATTATTGAGAAGCCCGTCAATAATAAACCTGAACTTCGCCGCGGTTTCCTCCCCTGCCATCGCCGCAATGACAGATACATTCTGCGTCACATAATGTATCATATAGTACGCGATAACACCACATGCCACCGACACCACCGATGTCGGCGTGCCCACAAGCCCCATGGCAAGCGGGACGACATAAGGAATCTTCATCAAAAAACAAATCGGCATAAGCACCACCACCAATGTGTCCTTCGGCGAAAACCTGAAATACAGCAAGAACATGAGCAAAAACCCTGCTCCCACCACCGCCGCACATTCCAGGCTGAAAGAATACAGATGAAGCAGCGTAAACAGCGCCGTCATGATAACGATAAAGTTCATCGGCATAAAAGAACACATCAGCGCAACAATCAAAACTACCGTTGATTTATCTATACTCTCCATATAGCCTAAACGTGAATTAATCAATAGCAAAGCAACCAAAGCCAATAAAAATTTCAAAAGCGGCGTGATGTATACCTCATATTTACTGTATATCGTCATTAAAATCTGTTTCGCAATAAGTAAGGTAGTCATCATTTATCCTTTCGCTTTCCGTATATTCTTATACGATGTATACCATACAGCATACTGTACAAGACGGAAGTTTATTACTGTCTGTACATCTCCGACAGCCTGCGCAGGTTCATATGGTACAGCTTCAGGCTCTTTACAGCCCTGTTATAACGCACCGTATAAACTACATAAGAAATCACAGCA
Source organism: uncultured Lachnospiraceae bacterium (assembly GCA_947172645.1). GTDB lineage: Bacteria > Bacillota > Clostridia > Lachnospirales > Lachnospiraceae > UBA3282. The sequence goes on from CAMWBY010000001.1 coordinate 150,154, forward strand.
TATACGCCGATTGTCCATAAATACATCCGGAGTACCTGCTTTGCAAATTCAATCAGGTCCATCTTATAAATATCCATCATAAACACTTCAAAATCATAAAAAATGTACATGCCAAAGACCACTACAAATGCAATGGTTGCACTTATAATGGACTTTAACACCTGCCATCCTATGTAATCACTTCGAAAAAAGCTTCCTATAGCAACATTTTTCTTGCCTTCATTGGCTTCATAGGATGCCATCTTCGTCATTAGGATTATTCTTTTTTCGTTTAGCATATCATCTCCTAACCAAGGAAACGCATCTTCGGATTCTCACGCGTATCCTTCTTAGGCGCGGGCTTAGGCTCCTCCGGCTGACGGATGCTGTCATTGAGCTGGTTCGCCATACTCGCCTTACACTTCTCACAGAAGCGTCCGCTGTAAATAGCGACGCCGCATTTCTCACAGTGAAGCGTAATACCGGACCCTTCCGCCAATTGCAGACGTTCATCCTTAAGCCACTGCTGAATCTGGTTCTGGGATACATCGCACACCTCAGACACCTCCGGAATCGTACAGTTAACATGGTCTCTGATGTACGCTTTCACCTCATGGAATTTCTCTTCCAGGGCCTCCCTACATGCCATGCAGATTGGCGGTCCCGATACATAATTAAATAATTTGCCACACTTCCTACAGTTTCTCGCATTCATGCAGTTGTCCTCCTATAGTTAATAATGTTATGTTATAAACCTTTGCCGATTGCAAGAGCCAGAAAATAAATGCGCTTAACACCTGCACCGCGCAGCTCATAACTCATTGCATCTATGGTACTGCCTGTCGTATAGATGTCATCAACAATTATAATCGTATTTAATTTTACATCATTACGGCAGATTTTGAAAGCCCTTTTCAAATTATTTTGTCTTTCTGCCACAGATAAATCTTTCATGGGCGCTGTTTTGCGTACTCTCACAATCAAATTGCTCTCCACCGGAATCCCCATTTCCCTGCCGATTTCCCGGGCTAACGACTCCGCCTGATTGTATCCCCTGGCCCTGCGCTTAGATGCGTGAATCGGCACCGGAACAAGCGCGTCGGCCCTGCACTGCCTAATCCACCCGCCCAGACGTTCTCTCATACACACGGCGTAATAAGCGGCATATTCCTGCCTTCCCTTATATTTAAACCTGTATATAGAATCCGACAGGCTTTTATAAGCATAAAGCGCCCTTCCACTATCAAACAGATGCCTGTGACGCATACAATCGCCGCAATACTCTGTCCCCTCTTCTTTCAGCGTCTTGCCGCATTTCATGCAAAATGGCGCTCCGATATACTCAAATTCTTCTTTGCAAGCCTCACAGACCAGGCTTCCGAAAGGCTTGACAGCCTTGTCACAGACGGGACATCTGCGGGGATAGACCATATCCAGCAACATCCCGAGAAATGTTTTATCCATTTATGTATTTCCTTCTATAATCAGCTCCTGAATCCTGTCCGCCAATCCGGTATACCGACGGTTCTGGTAATTGTTGTCAATCATCTGCTGTACCGTGTCTTTACTCCCCAGAATCGTCACACAGTACTTCGCCCTCGTCACTCCCGTATACAACAAATTCCTGTTAAACAACATCTTAGGCCCTGACAGAAGCGGCATAATGACTGCCGGATACTCGCTGCCCTGGGACTTATGGATGGTTACCGCGTAGGCCAACTCTATCTCGTCAAGCTGTGCATACTGGTAAGTAACCCTCCTGTGCTCATCAAATTCAACCACTACTTCATGAGCATATTCATTAATCTCCACAATCATTCCTATATCGCCGTTAAAAACACCGGTCCCCTTGTCAATAGGTATGCCATATTTGCTGACGACTTCCCATTCAAGCTGATAGTTATTCTTAATCTGCATGACCTTGTCATGCTCTCTGAAAAGGACGTCTCCGGATGTATATTCCTTCTTATCCTCCGACGCCGGATTAAGATATCGCTGCAAAATGCCGTTTAGCGTCTCCACTCCTAATTTTCCCTTACGCATAGGCGTCAGCACCTGTATATCATAAGGCTGCGCGCCCACATAAGGCGGAAGTTTTTCTGTAATTAATTGTATCATATGTTTATAGATTACATCTGTGTTATTTCTTTCCAAAAAAAAGAAATCCTTACTTTTATTGTTCAGCGTAAGCTCTTCACCCGCATGGATACGATGCGCGTTCCACACAATATCGCTCTCCCCTGCCTGCCTGAAAATCTTCTCAAGCACCACCATTGGGAATCTCCCGCTGCCCATAATATCCTGTAACACCTGCCCCGGGCCGACAGAGGGAAGCTGATTCACATCCCCTACCAAAATGAGCCTCGTTCCTACCATAACCGCTTTTAAAAGCGCCTGGAACAGGAAAATATCCACCATGGACATCTCATCCACGATAATGACGTCCGCCTCAAGCGGATTCTCTTCATTCCGCTCGAACCGCGCCGCCTTCGCCTCCTCGGAGACCGCGCCGTTTAATTCTAACATCCGGTGGATGGTCCTGGCCTCATAGCCTGTGGCCTCTTCCATACGCTTCGCCGCCCTTCCCGTAGGCGCCGCCAGATAAATGTCCATCCCCTCCGAGAGGAAATACCGTATAATCGCGTTAATCGTCGTCGTCTTGCCCGTGCCCGGCCCTCCTGAAAGTATGAAAATGCCATTGGTCACGCTCTCTTTCACCGACTTTTTCTGCAATTCGTCAAGCGCAATGCCAAGTTCCTCCTCTATCTGGTCAATCCTGGAAAGAATATTCTTCTCCTCAGCCGAAAGCGTCTCGTCGTCTATGGAAATATTCAGGTCATGCAACATCTTCGCGCAGTTTAACTCTGCGTAGTAATAATTTGCCGCATATACCTTACACGTCCCTTCGTCGTCCGCAGGACGCTTGATGACCAGTTTCTTATCCATAGCCAAATTGCCGAGCTGCGGCTCCATCACTTCCGACTCCAATCCCAGCAGCTCCCCCGCTTTCTTGAGCAGCACATCCCGGGGCAGATAACAATGTCCTTCCCCTCCTGCCAACGTCAACGTATAGAGAATGCCGCTTCTAATCCGGAAATCAGAATCTGTATGGATACCGATTCTTGCCGCAATCTCATCCGCAATGCGAAAACCGATACCCCGAATGTCATCCGCCAGTCTATATGGATTTTCCTTTAAAATCCCATATAATCCCGCTCCATACGATTCATAAATCCGAATGGCCAGCGTATTGGATATACCGTATTTTTGCAGAAAGGTCATGGCCTCCCTGGCGTCCCGTTTCTCATAAACCGTCGCCGCAATCTCCCGCGCCTTGCGCTCGCTGATACCCTTAACCTCCGCAAGCCGCTCCGGCTCCTCCTCAATGATACGGTATGTATCAACCCCGAAACGCTTCACGATTCTGGCCGCAAGAGCTTCCCCCACGCCTTTGACGGCGCCGGAGCCAAGATAACGCTCTATGCTCTGGATATCATCCGGCGGAACGATTCTGTAATGCTCTATCTTAAACTGCTCGCCATATACAGGATGCGCCGTATAGTTCCCTTCCGCCTCTATCGTCTCCCCCTGGTCCATCGTCTTAAAAAAACCGACGCAGGTAATCTCGTCTTCACCGCTCAAAAGTTCCAGTACAGTATAGCCGTTGGCAGCGTTGCGGTATATGATATGTTGTATGTATCCTTTGATTTTTTCCATATAGTTTATACTCTCTGTCAAAAAATATATTGAATCGATTGCGGAACCCCTTTACAACTCTTAAAATTGCACAACTATAACAATATTGAGGCAAATTTCACAATTGATACGGTAAAATATAATAGACGACGGGAAAAGAGCCGAACTTATGTGATTGAGAAAAGGACAAACCTGCCCATAGGAAATGATAGGAATGCAAGAATAGGCTGCCCAAACGGCAGCCTATAACATACTTAATTCTGCTCTGCAATAAAATTTATCCGGCATTTACATCTCATAATTACGCTTCGCCTGTTCGTACAGCATATACGCCAAGGAATTGGATTTCTCGTCAGCGGTCTGCTGTGAAATCTGCTGAATCACCGCATCCTTGAAACAGTCAACCATATTTGAAGCATAGCCGTCCTGTCCGTCGTCATCGTCGGTAAAAACCCTGGTAGACTTATCCATTGCCTTGTAGACTTGTTCCCAGAGATATGCTTCAAACTGTTTACAGGCATCTAAAAGCGCATCGTCTTCAGCCACTTCCGCATTGGCAGTGTTTTGCAACTGGCTCTGCAATTTCTCCGCCGCCACTCTGTTGGCATCCGTCATATAATCGGTATATATACCCATTCCTGTCAAATCCATAACACTTCGCCCTGTCCTGCACAGCGTCTATTATATCGCGTGCAGCTTCCTTTCCTGCGTTCTATGCAATGCGCGTTTTTCTTCTATTCGTCATTAACGCTTCAGATTATTGGCCACTTCCATCATCGCATCGGAAGTCGTGATTGCCTTGGAGTTCATCTCATACGCACGCTGTGTGACAATCATATTAACCATCTCATTCGCCACCTGCACATTGGAACCTTCCAGATATCCCTGTACAATCCTGCTCTTCTCCACGTCCGGCGCGGTATCCTCATTGAGCGCACGGCCGCTGGCATCCGTCACTGCAAACTGCGTATTGCCAACCCTCTTCAAACCGCCCGGGTTGCTGAACTGGTATGTCCCAATCTTCCTGCCGATAGGCTGCGGGTTGTTCCTGTCATCGGGATAGCATATCTGCCCGTCCTCCGTGATAGAAAGACGGCTTGCAATATAAGTACGGGGCAGGGAAAGCGTACGTCCCTCAGAATCCAATACCGGAAGACCGTCCGCATTAGTCAGCGTCATGCCGCCATTGGCGCCCAACGCCCATGTAAAGTCACCGTTTCTCGTATAGTATGTAACGCCGTCCTCCCCGCGCACACCGAAGAATCCGACTCCTTCAATTGCAAAAGCGGTATCACTGTCAGAGTCCAACAAACTTCCTTGTCTGAAAATAGAATTGATGGAAGATGTGCGGACGCCCAACCCTACCTGCGAGGATGTAGGCTTCGGGTCGCCGTTCGCCGTGGTAGTAACTGTCTGTAGATTCTGGTACAGAAGTGATTTAAACTGTGCCACCTGGGTCTTATACCCCACTGAGTTTACATTTGCCAGATTATTGGCAATCGTATCCAAATTCGTCTGCTGTGCATTCATGCCGGTTGCTGCCGACCATAAACTTCTAACCATATCCTAGCGCCTCCTATTATTTAGCTATTTAATCCTGCCCAACTGGTTTACCGCAGTGTCAAGCGTTTCGTCAAACGTAGTGATTACCTTTTGATTACTGTCATATTTTCTCTGGATGGCAATCATATTCACCATCTCCGAGACAATTGATATATTAGACATCTCCAGGAATCCCGAATAAATCTCCGATTCCGACTCTATCTCCTCCGCGCCGTCCACCGGCTCGAAGTAATTCTCCCCGTAACGATGCAGATAATCATAATTCTCGAAATCTGTCAAACCGATTGTAGCCACCTCGGCGCCGTCCTGGGTAATCACCCCGGTACGGTCAATACTTACCGGCAATGCGGTGTTCATCCTAATCCGCCGTCCGTTCGTATCCAACACGAAATCACCGTCCTGTGTCACCAGATACCCCTGACGGTCCATGGTGAAATTACCGTCCCTTGTATATTTCGTGAATGTCTCATCGGCTTTATTCGTATATTGTACTGCAAAAAATCCTCTGTCAGAAATTGCCAAATCAAATGTATTGCCGGTCTCTTTAATGGGGCCCTCAGAATAGTCCACATAGTTCTCGCCGGTCTTGACGCCCAGATTCATGCCTACCCTTCTGACACGCCTCTGCATATAATTCTCATTCGCTTCGTTATTCACTTCCGCTTCATCAATCGCCTTGGGAGTGCTGATTAATTTAGGCAGATTCCCCGCCTCGGACAAATCTTTAATCTTATAAGCAAGCACACTGTCAAAGGCCTGGCTTGTGGCGCCTTCCTTCTTAAAACCAATGGTATCTGCATTGGCCAGGTTGTTGGTCATGACATCCATTCTGTGCTGTTCGTTAATCATCCCCGTATACGCTGTATACAAACCCTTAAGCATAATTATTTCCTGCCTCTCTTAATCCTCGCGGTATCCCGCTAAGAACTCTACATACTTACCCGTCCCCACGGCTACCGCCGTCATAGGGTCTTCCGCTGTCATCGTATTGATGCCAGTCTTCGCAGCAATCAGGTCTTCTAAACCTCGCAGCAGGCTCCCTCCTCCTGTCAGCACAATTCCCCTGTCTGCAATATCAGCCGCAAGCTCCGGCGGCGTCTTCTCTAAAACGCTGTGGATTGTCTCCACAATCTGTACGGTCGTCTCATGCAACGCTTCCTCTGTCTCCTCAGATGAAACTTTGACTGTTCGCGGAAGGCCAGTAACCAGATTACGTCCCCTCACATCCATGTAATCCACTTCCGGTCTCTTGTAAGCCGAACCGATTTTAATCTTCAAATCCTCCGCAGTTCTCTCACCAATCAAAAGATTGTGTTTCTTACGCATATAGCGCACGATTGCCTCGTCGAAATCGTCTCCCGCAATCTTAATGGAAGCGCTCACCACCGTGCCGCCAAGCGAGATAACCGCAATATCGGAAGTACCGCCGCCGATATCTACAATCATGTTGCCGCAGGGCTTAGAAATATCTATGCCTGCGCCGATGGCTGCCGCGATAGGCTCTTCAATGATGGACACTTCTCTTGCCCCTGCCTGGTACGTGGCGTCCTCTACCGCTTTCTTCTCCACTTCCGTGACGCCGCTGGGCACGCACACCGCTATGCGGGGTTTACGGAATGTCTTCTTCCCCAGAGCTTTCTGGATGAAATATTTCATCATCTTCTCTGTAACCTGGTAATCCGAAATAACGCCTTGCCGCAGCGGCCTTACCGCCACAATATTTCCCGGCGTCCTTCCGAGCATCAGTCTGGCGTCCTCGCCGATTGCCTTAATTTTACTCGTATCTCTATCAAAAGCTACAACAGAGGGCTCTTTCAATACGACGCCTTTACCTCTGATATAAACAAGTATGCTGGCCGTTCCCAAATCAATTCCGATATCTGTGTACTGCATTTCCCTTTGATCCCCTTTCCCGTGGTCTCTCTATAATAATTTCCATTTACACTCAAACTAAACATCGATATGACGCCGCGCCTCTATTCTCCTGTCACTTCCTAAAAAGCGCATTACGCTGGATATATTATAACCTAAAGAAATGGTTTTTCAAAGGCTTTTATTGTTTTTTTTGAAAAAATTGAAAAACACCAAAAACAGAACAGCTCCGTCTGTCCTGTTTTTGGCTTCCATGCCCTACACACGTTCTATCGGTTTATCTTCCGTTTTTCTTAACCCCATGCGACAAAAAAACATGCCGTTTCACCTGCCAAATCATGGTAATCCATACCAATATCTATCAAATCTTTGCAATTTATTAGCATCATGTAATTCCTTCTTTATCACCGGAACTGCCACCGCTCAAATCCGTATGTCGATTGGCTTATATATGTCGTCTTCCGCCTCAGTTAATTGTGCCAATGTTGCTTCCGTCAGCCCGTCCGTCTCCTCAGTCAATTCCTCTGCCATTTCAGACAGCTCTTCTTCCACTGTCTCCTCCAACTCCTCCTGTATCTTCTCGACCTCGTCCAACACTTCCTCCAATACGCCGTCGTTTTCGTCTGTTCCCATAGCTTCCTCGGCCATCTCTTCCAGTCTTTCCTCCGGCGTCTTCGGCTCCATCTTCTCAGCTGCCTCTGCAATTTTCTCTCCCATTTCCCGGGACTCATCCATAATATGCATCATCTGCTCGCTGTTATAGGCAATTTTCGCTGCCATAATCTCGTCTTCATAGGAACGGAACATATCAAGCTTCTTCGCAATCTCCTCCACAGTGTCGCATTTTATGTTTTTCAAATTCTCTTTCTGCTGCTCATAGAACGCCACCTTACTGTCGCGCTCTTCCTGCCGCTCCATTTTCTCCTGTGTGCTTTTCAGCCCACGGTTTCCATACATCATTCCGCTGCCAAAAACAGACCTGTTGATTCCTTGTATATTTATATTCATCATCCCGCCTCCTGTTCCAACCAGTTTATGCTGCTTCTTGCCGCTGTCAACTGAAAAACCTTACGGCAGCGTCTACTCCTGTCATTTTTATAACATTGTCATAAAGTATATCGTCTCAAGCGCTCGGCCCATAAAGACAATGCCCTCGCGTTTCATGTCATTTTTAGAACGTTTCGCACCCGAAGCTGCGCATCATTGTACAAAGGGCTTTATTTCATCGGACGTACTTGCACTTTCTTATGAAAGAAAAAATCTTTCGTAAAATGCCTGGTTTTACGAAAGACCGAACCGGAAATAAAAAGATTTCCGTCAAATAATATTGTTCTGAACTTATTGTATAATACTCTTTTTTTGTGGAAAGCGCAATATTTTTCAATATAAAATCTAAACGGAGAATTACTTTTCCAAATGTGGGACATCATTACCGTTCCCGGATTTTACGAAAGGTTATTTTTCGCTAAAAATATCACCATACAAAAGAAGGGAGCATGAATTATGAGAAACATGCCAAACAACATTTTCAGAACAAAGGACCATTTAATGAAAGAACCCAACCGAAAGTCTACGCCTGCCCCTGGCAAATGTACGCTGGCAGACGCAGCATACCTATGGATGCAGTCACAGAAGCCTTATTGGAAGCCAGGAACTTGCTCCGTATACAGCCATTTGCTGACAAAATATATTCTTCCATACTGGGGCGGTACAAGAATTAGCAAAATCACGGAAAAGTCTATGGACGACTTCGCCTCCTATCTGGCATCGCGCCCCGACGGACACTGTCTGTCCAGAACTTACATATCGCAAATTTGCGCTACCGTCCGGAGGATTATGACATATATGAATAAAAAATATCATTACGAGGTTACCGTCCCAGGCAATCCCGTCACCAAAGGGCACCCCCGCCAGGTTATCCTTCCTGATACCCGTTCCCTTATCATATTGGAGAAGTACTTATCCGACCACTGCGAACAGGACACATGCCTCGGCATATTGATTGCTTTCCATACAGGTATACGCATCGGAGAATTGAGCGCACTGACATGGAAGGATATTAATATAGAAGAAGAACTTATCTATATCCGCAAGAACCTTTTGCGTGTCAAAGATAAGGATGCATACCTTTCCCCTGAAAAAAGCGTGACCCAAATTATAGAACAATCCCCAAAAACTTCTGATTCATCCAGGATTATCCCGATTCCATCAAAATTAATCCCCTTTTTACAAAAATATAAGAAAGAAAATGAACTATATGTAGTCAGCGGTGTCAAAAATCCCTGGGCCGAACCGCGCACTATCCAATATCGTTTTAAAAATATCCTGCAAAAATGTGGGGTGAATTACTTCAACTTCCATATGCTTCGCCATGCTTTCGCCACGAGATGCGTCGCCATGGGATTGGACATAAAAAGTCTGAGTGAAATACTAGGGCACAGCAATATCCAGATTACGCTAAGTCTGTATGTGCATTCAACCACGCAGCAAAAAAAGCAGCTTATGCAACAATATAGTTCCTTTTTCCAAAACGTTTCCCAAGACGCCTCCTTTTTTTCGTAAAACCAGGCATTTTGCGAAAGGCGACTATACAGGAGAGAGCTATGCACAATAAGAAGAAAAAACTTTTTGTGGCGCTTAGTATTGTCATCACCTTAATCATCCTGCTTGTAAGCGCACTTGAAATCACCAAAGCAGTTGGAAAAAGGCGCCTGCTAAGCAGGGTGAATCTATCTCCTGGACGTGTCAAATACCAGAATAAGCTATATGAATACAACAATGACGTCATCACATTTTTGGTAATGGGCATCGATAAGGGCAAAGAAGCCTTCGAGCCCTGGGAAACCGACGATGGAAACAGCGGGCAGGCGGACGCCCTATTTCTTGCAGTCCTTGACACAAACAAGAAGACCATCAAGGTCATCGGAATCAACAGAAACACTATGACGGACATTGATTTTTATGACGAAGAAAGTAATTATCTCGCCACGTTTCCCGCTCAGATTGCTTTGCAGTACGCCTACGGAAATAACCAGGAAGAAAGCTGTACATATCAATTGGAAACCGTAAAAAAGCTATTCTACAACCTTCCCATCCATGGATATGCAGCAGTGAACATCGATGCGGTTCCCGTCATCAACGATACGGTAGGCGGCGTAGATGTGGAAGTATTGGAAGACTTAACGCATGCGGATGAAACTCTCGTAAAAGGCAGTCATGTTCATTTAATGGGCAAAAGCGCCTACTGGTATGTGAAATATAGAGACATTAACTTATTTTCTTCTGTTGATATGCGAACACACCGCCAAGCGCAATACCTCGATAGCTTCATCGATGCCGCCAAGCATTCCGTCAAAAGCAATCCTTTTGTGTCACTCCGCCTTTACCGGGAAATCACGCCCCAAATGGCAACCGATTTATCGCTCCCGGAAGCATTTTACCTAGCAACCGTCTTACCACAATACCAGTTCGACGAGCAAAGTTTCTACAAGGTGACCGGCATGACGGTGATGGGGGATGAATACGAAGAATTTTATCCCGACGAAGCCGCCTTGTTCGAATTAATCTTAGATGTTTTTTATCGGGAAGGCAACGACTAATTTAAGAAGGAAGATTACACCATCATGAGACATACAGCATGTAATAAAACAAAGATACCGCTGTCCTTCCTGGCCCTCTGCCTGGCAGGTATTTTCACGGGCTGCTCCGGGAACGAAGAGCCAAGCCAGACAACCGCTTTTCAGACAGAACCCCAATTTGAGACTGGCAGCGGCACACAAGAGGCGACGGGAATCTCCTCGGAGAGCGCGCAGGATTCTTCTGTAAATTTTGAAATACTCCAAGAAGAAAACCCAGATATTTTTGCCTGGCTTTATATCCCCGATACAGGAATTGACTGTCCTGTGCTACAGAGTGGGCAGGGAGACGACTTCTACAAAAATCACAATGCGCTCGGTGAAGAAGACCCGTCAGGCGCTGTATACATTGAGCTTGCCAACTTAAAAAGTATGTGCGATTTTAACACAGTTCTGCATGGCAATGCCGACACAGAACAAAACGCCCCTTTTACGCAACTATACCGTTTTTCAGACCCTTTGTTCTTTGACAGCCATGAAACCATCTATTTGTACTTAGACGGGAATGTCCTTACATATGAAATTTTCGCCGCTTACGAAAGGGAAAACACCAGCCTTATCCGCAGCTATGACTTTACATACACCTCTGGCTGCCAAGAATTTCTGGATGACTTATACGGCACACGGGAAATGAGCATGAATCTGCGAGAGGGATGGGATTTTATCAACCCCTACCATTTCCTTATCACGCTGACCACTCAAAGAGCGGAGAGCCCAGACAGACAGTTTGTTGTAGTCGCCGTCTTAACGCAGGACGCTGCCGGAACCATCGGCCGGACTGTCGCAGAATAATTTATTTAAAGACCACACTTAATATTTAACACTATACAACCCAATCATAAAAGGAGGAAACCACATTGAAAAAATTCAGTAAGTTAGTTTCATTGTCACTGGCAGGCATTATGTTAGTTTCTATGCCCGCTATGGCAGCGCCCAGCCCTAAGAAACTCTCTGCGGAGCAGATTGAAGAGCAGGCTGCCAGAGCTGTAGAGAATGCAAAGGCAGAGGAGCAGGCAAGAATCGTTGCTGTAGAAGCAAAAGCAAGTGAAGCAAAAGCTCTCGCTGCAGAAGCTTCCGGCATCCCGATGGCTGTCTCCGTTGCTGCCGAAGGCGAAGGAAAAACTGTCGGCGAATTTATCAACAACGCTGTTACAGAATTACCCGGGCTTCCGGACGCTACACCGCTTGCACAGGGCGGACACGTAATTATCAACGGCGCTCCCAGTAACCAGACCTTCTCTGTACTGAAACCTGTCGCAGCAGCAGTTACATCTGCAAAATCATACGCTTCCACCCTTGGCGGCAACGTATTGAATGTTGCAAAGATTGATGCATCTGTAGGCGGATTCAACACAGCAACCGTTAACTTCTATATGCCCGGCGTAGCTGCTGGAAACAATATCCAGGTTTACCAGTTAACTGACGGACAGTGGAGCAGCGTAAACGTAGCCGAAGTAAGGGCTGACCATGTGGTTGTTGATATGACATCCCTTGGAACCATCGCTTTTATCGAAGTACCTGCTGCACAGTAAGCACCGGTTTAAAAGCTTTTCTTTCATAAGTGTGGGAAAAACGCACCGTCTGTATACGCGACGGTGCGTTTTAATATGACACTACGATATGTCCTGTCTTCTCTTCGCTTTCTCCAACATCTTCTTAACATATATCCCTGTATAAGAAGCCGGATTCTCCGCAATCTTCTCAGGTGTTCCCTCCGCAATGACGGTTCCGCCGCCGTCGCCGCCTTCCGGCCCCATATCAATAATATAATCGGCGGTCTTAATGACGTCCAGATTATGCTCAATCACCACTACCGTATTGCCGCCTTCCGCCAACTTGTGCAGAATATCAACCAGCTTGTGCACATCTGCGAAATGCAATCCAGTGGTAGGCTCGTCCAGAATATAGATAGTCTTACCTGTACTTCGTCTGCTCAGCTCCGTAGCCAGTTTAATACGCTGTGCCTCTCCGCCGGACAGAGTGGTGGAGGGCTGACCTAATTTCACATAGGAAAGTCCCACCTCATGAAGCGTTTCAATCTTCCTGCGGATAGACGGAAGATTCTCAAAGAATGGTACGGCTTCCTCCACTGTCATATCAAGCACGTCAAAAATATTCTTGCCTTTATATTTTACTTCCAGCGTCTCACGATTGTAACGCTTCCCACCGCATACTTCACAAGGTACATAGACATCCGGCAGGAAGTGCATCTCAATTTTAATAATGCCGTCACCGCCGCAGGCTTCACACCTGCCGCCCTTCACATTAAAACTGAACCGTCCCTTCTTATATCCTCTCGCCTTGGCATCCTGGGTAGAGGCGAATAAATCCCGAATCTGGTCAAAGACACCTGTATAGGTGGCAGGATTGGACCGGGGCGTCCTGCCAATAGGCGACTGGTCAATGTCAATCACTTTGTCCAGCTGGTCAATCCCTTCTATCTTTGTATGCTTGCCCGGAATGCACCTTGCTCTGTTTAAATCTCTCGCCAGACGTTTATAGAGAATCTCATTGACCAGTGAGCTTTTACCGGAACCGGACACTCCTGTTACGCAAGTCATAATTCCAAGCGGTATCTTCACGTCAACTTTCTTCAGATTATTCTCCGCAGCCCCCTTGACAGTCAGATAACCGGTCGGTTTCCTTCTGATTGCAGGAACCGGAATCTGGAGTTTACCGCTCAGGTATTGTCCTGTGACGGATTCTTCTACCTGCATAATCTCTTCCGCCGTTCCCTGGGCAACCACCACGCCGCCATGAGAACCTGCTCCCGGCCCAATATCTACTACATGGTCAGCCGCAAGCATCGTATCCTCGTCGTGCTCTACTACAATTAACGTATTCCCTAAATCTTTCAGATTCTTAAGCGCTGCAATCAGCTTGTCATTGTCCCTCTGATGCAAACCTATACTTGGTTCATCCAGAATATAGCATACTCCAACCAACCCGGAACCGATTTGAGTTGCCAGGCGGATTCGCTGTGCCTCCCCGCCGGACAGCGTTGCGGTGGCTCTGGACAGAGACAAATACTCCAATCCCACTTCCATAAGAAAGCCCACACGCGCCCGGATTTCCTTCAATATCTGTTTACCAATCAACTCCTGTTGGGGGGTAAGCTTCATATCGCCTATGAACGCGTGCAATTTGCTAATTGAAGTCGAGGTAATCTCATAAATGTTCTTATCGCACACTGTCACTGCAAGGGATTCTTTCTTAAGGCGCATCCCTTTACATTCCTTACAGGGCGTAATACGCATATAACTTTCAAACTCCTGCTTCATTAAATCAGAGCCTGTCTCGCGGTATTTCCGCTCCATATTCTTAATCAGCCCTTCAAAGGCAACAGGATAGACTCCTTTACCCCTCTGCCCCTCGTAGTAAACATCCACTTTCCTGCCATCGGTACCATGGCAAATTACATCCTGCGCTTTCTGGCTAAGTTCCTCGTACGGTGTGTCCAGACTGAACCCATACTCCTGCGCGAGCGCCTGTAAAATCGCATTACTAAAACTGCCCTCATCCTTGCTTGACTGCCATCCCATAGCGGCAATCGCACCCTCGCTTAAGCTGAGTCCCTTATCCGGTATCATCAAGTCAATGTCAAATTCCATCTTATATCCCAAGCCAAAACAGTCCGGGCATGCGCCAAAAGGATTGTTGAAAGAAAAGCTCCGCGGTTCAATCTCTCCGATGCTGACTCCACAGTCAGGGCATGCAAAATTCTGACTGAAATTAACCGCCTCGCCGCCGATGACATCTAATACCATCTGGCCCTCCGCCAATGCAAAAACATTCTCAATGGAATCCGTCAGACGTCGCTCTATCCCTTCTTTTACCACCAACCTGTCTACAATAATCTCAATGTTGTGTTTGATATTCTTGTCCATAGGAATATCCTCAGACAAGTCATACATGTTGCCGTCCACACGCACACGCACATAGCCGCCCTTCTTGGCACGGTCAAACACCTTGGCATGCTCACCCTTCCTGCCCCGCACTACAGGCGCAAGAAGCTGTATCTTCGTCCCCTCCGGCATATCCAGAATCTGGTCTACAATCTGGTCTACGGTCTGTTTCTTAATCTCCCTGCCGCACTTGGGGCAATGTGGAATGCCGATTCTCGCATATAGCAGTCTGAAATAATCATAAATCTCCGTCACCGTCCCCACAGTGGAACGAGGATTTCGATTGGTAGATTTCTGGTCTATGGAAATAGCCGGAGAAAGCCCCTCAATCTTCTCCACATCTGGTTTCTCCATCTGTCCCAGGAACTGTCTGGCATAGGAAGAGAGGGATTCCATATACCTTCTCTGCCCCTCTGCGTAAATCGTATCAAAGGCAAGAGATGATTTCCCAGAGCCCGACAACCCCGTGAGAACAACAAATTCATTCCGTGGAATATCCACATTCAATCCTTTCAAATTATGTTCATTGGCTCCACGTATCTTAATGTACTCACGCGGACGCATCTTAACCGTATCTGACATATTAATCTCCATGCCTTTCTATATCCTTTTTACAGTAACTTTCATACATATTGCAAACCTGCTTGCGATAATGTTCCAATCCGAAATTGTAATGTCTCTGGTTTCTCGACTCAATCTCCTGTTTATGCTTCATTCAGCGCCTATTTATCAAAGTCCCGCAGCTTTCCTTTTAAATCCTTCATGCGATCACGCAGCTCTGCCGCCGCCTCGAAATTCAAATCCGCCGCCGCCTTCTTCATCTGCTTCTCCACTTCCTTGATGAGTTTCTCCAACTCCTGCCTGTCCATGGACTCCGGGTCCTTTTCGAACCTCATCTGTTCTTTCTCAATGGTCTTCGAGATACTTATGAGGTCGCGCACTGCTTTCTTAATCGTCTGCGGCGTGATGCCATGCTCCTCATTATAGCGCATCTGAATCTCGCGCCTCCGGTTCGTCTCGTCGATTGCTGCACGCATAGAATCCGTCATATTATCCGCATACATGATGACATGTCCTTCAGAATTACGCGCCGCCCGGCCGATAGTCTGTATCAGTGAAGTCTCAGAACGCAGGAACCCTTCCTTATCCGCATCCAGAATCGCCACCAAAGAAATCTCCGGAATATCCAAACCCTCCCGAAGTAAATTGATGCCCACTAACACATCAAACACATCCAACCTCATATCGCGGATAATCTGCGCGCGCTCCAATGTATCGATATCCGAATGCAGATATTTCACACGGATATCTACTTCCTTCATATAGTCTGTCAAGTCCTCAGCCATACGTTTCGTAAGCGTTGTCACAAGAATTTTATGGTGCTTCGCCACCTCTTTATTAACTTCGCTAATCAGGTCGTCAATCTGCCCCTCCACAGGACGCACATCCACCTCCGGGTCCAGCAGGCCTGTGGGCCTGATAATTTGCTCCGTGCGGAACAATTCGTGCTCCGCCTCGTAATCAGAAGGCGTTGCCGAAACAAAAAGCATCTGATCTATATGCTGCTCAAATTCTTGAAAATTGAGCGGCCTGTTATCCAATGCAGAAGGCAGACGGAAACCATAGTCCACCAATGTATTCTTCCGTGACCTGTCTCCCGCATACATACCACGTATCTGGGGAACCGTCATATGGGACTCATCTATTATAATAAGAAAGTCATCGTTAAAATAATCAAGCAGCGTAAAAGGCGGTTCGCCTTCCGCCATGCCGTTCAGGTGTCTGGAATAATTCTCGATTCCTGAACAAAATCCCGTCTCTCTAAGCATCTCGATATCAAAATTCGTGCGTTCCGAGATGCGTTGCGCCTCCAGGAGCTTGTCCTCTCCCTTAAAATATTTCACGCGTCCTTCCAATTCTTTCTCAATCTCTTTACATGCCGCCTGAATCTTCTCCTGGGCCACTACATAGTGTGATGCCGGATAAATCATCACATGCTCTAAAGTCGCATGTATCTGGCCGGTGAGCGGGTCAGTCTGCGCAATCCGGTCTATCTCATCACCGAAAAATTCTATACGGATAAGATAATCTCCCCCCTGCGCCGGATACACCTCCAACACATCTCCCCTCACACGAAAACAGCACCGTTGCAGGTCCATGTCGTTACGGTCATACTGCATGTCAATCAGGCCTCGGATGACATCATCCCTGTCCTTCTGCATTCCGGGGCGTAGTGACATACTCATACCCGCATACTCTTCCGGGCTTCCCAATCCATAAATACAGGACACACTCGCTACCACCACCACGTCCCTGCGTTCTGTCAGCGATGCCGTGGCTGACAGCCTCAATTTATCAATTTCATCATTGATGGAGGAATCTTTCGCAATATAAGTATCTGTGGAAGGTACATATGCTTCCGGTTGGTAATAATCATAGTAGGAGACAAAATACTCCACCGCATTCTCCGGAAAAAATTCCTTGAACTCACCGTAGAGCTGCCCGGCCAGGGTCTTATTATGGGCAATCACAAGGGTCGGCTTGTTGAGCGCCTGTATAATATTCGCCATGGTAAATGTCTTACCGGAACCCGTAACCCCCAGTAATGTCTGGAATTGATTGCCCTCTTTAAAGCCCTTAACAAGGGCCTCTATGGCTTGGGGCTGGTCGCCGGTGGGTTGGTATTCTGAATGAAGTTTGAATATATTTTGTTCCGTTTGCACAAATACCACCTCCATAAATCTAATACGAATAGCGTATTCGCATTGTAAAAAAGTTCAACTATTCGCCAGATATTCATCGAAGCACATATTCTGTTTCCTAAAAAATGTCCCTTCGACAAACTTGGGTTGCTAAACCCAAGTTTCCGAACCGAGTGAAACCAACAAACTACCGCGAATAAATTGAAAAGTAAAACTGAGATTGATTATAACATAGCGTCCCTTATTTGTCCATATCAAAACAAACATTTGTTCGTTTTGTTGTCTTATTTACCTTCCTCAGTGTGCATATAAATGCGGCTTTCTATAATTGAAACCTCAAATTCCTCAATACATTTCTTCATATCTGAACCTATGTAGGCAACCAAGTCTCCCTGAATCCCCTGAGCCTTCAATTAAAGCCATATTATTATATTTTTATGAATTTTTTCACCCTTTAAATAAACACTATAATAATTTGCTAAAAGCTCAAAAGCTTTTCCTTTTTGACCTTTAATGCTATTATATCCCAAAAAACAAAGCCACAAGCACCCGCTCATGGCTTCATTCATTTTCTTATGCTGTATCTAAGCATTTGCATATAATGCACTCTCTGCTTTTTCATATTCCTCTTCCGTATATCCCATAGATAATATTTGCTCTCTTGTAATATTGGCTCTGATCATTTTCTCAAGAGCCTCTATTCTTGCTTCTATTCTCGCTTCTATTCTTGCCTCTATTCTTGCCTCTATTCTTGCTTCTTTTTTTTCCCGTTCTCTAATACTCTCTGACCAATTACACATAATCCGGATTCTCCTTTCCAGTTCAACAGTCATTGCCATTCCATATTCATCTGCCAATATACGCTTCTTTTCTGATGCGTCTTTCCTGGAAACTAACTCTTCCAGCATTGCTATCAACACATTCTGGGACTTCTTCACAGCTTTTCCAGAAGAACTATCCGCCCCACTCCTGATATTGACAATAATGCCTTTCATCAGATTCGTATGATATGAATTTCTCTTATTCCCAAAAACTGTTTTTCTGTCAAAACCAATTTCTTCGATAGAATCTTCTGTTTCCTCGCTATCCATACATATCCAGATACTTCGGACTTTTTTCAAATTATCAAAGTCACTATGGAAAAATTCTGTCTGTTTCTGTGCTGAAATCATCCTTGCAAGATAGAATACGATCCTGTTCTCCAAGTGGTATCCCAACTTACTGGGATCCGTTGACTTCTGCGCCTCAATGTTGATCAGAATCTTCATCTCTTTTTCCTTGAGATATGCAGTAAAGCGGATATCATAATAGATAATGCCCTCTCCTGGAATATTATCTTCCGTTACTGTTCCTTTCACCCGTCCAAGATTAGAAAGTCCTGCATCAACCGGTCTCGCTCCTATTTCAATATCATCACCAATGCAGCCAAGGATATCTTCAATATCCATCTCCTGAAACTCCTCAACGGTATACTTCAAAATACGTGAAAGTATCTGCTTGTCCGCAAGCAAATATTTTACATTTGTATCATATACAGAACCAGAGTCATTCGCTGCATTGACTGTCTGCGCTAAATTTGTCTCAATCATTGGCTTTCCTCTTTTTTATTATATGCGATATAAATAATAAAATCAATCGCTTCTCAATGAATCGTGGTTACTAGCATATCCTGTTCATGCAGCTATTGCAACCCTTTTATGCACTATATATAGTTTGTGTTTCTTTAAAATCATCCATATCTTGTATGTAGTTAATTTTAGTAATAATAGGACACGAAATATTCTACCGCGTTTTCAGGGAAAAATTCCTTGAATTCACCGTACAACTGTCCAGCGAGGGTCTTATTGTGGGCTATCACCAAAGTTGGCTTATTAAGCTGCTGGATGATGTTGGCCATGGTAAAGGTCTTGCCGGAACCTGTTACCCCCAGTAAAGTCTGGAATTGGTTGCCTTCTTTGAAGCCTTTTACAAGGGCTTCGATGGCTTGGGGCTGGTCGCCAGTGGGTTGGTATTCGCTGTGGAATTTGAAAATATTTTGTGCAGTTTGCACAATCGTCACCTCCGAAATTCATATTAAAAAAGTTCACCTATTGGTACGGAATTCGTGCTCTGGGGATTCCTGTAAAAGCAGATTTGATTATATCATACTGAATCAGATTTGTACAGTGATTCTTAGAACATCTGTTCTTATTTTTGTGAACCAACTTTTTTGACTCCCTTCCGGAGGCATTGCATCTTTCATGTATGCCAGTAATTCTGGAATTATATTAGAATTGTCACCATAGATATCCACTGTGACTAATTCCTTTGCATGTCCCATCAGCTTTGATATTTCTTTCGGATTGAAGTTGCTCTTCAAAAGAAGTGTACAATAACCCTTCTCTTTACAATGCAAATCTCTCCATATCCTATATCCACATGGAATAAAAGATAAAACACTTATCTCATATATTTAGATTTATAATCTATGAAGCACCCCTGCTGTGTGATAAGCAAAATTTCCAGCAAAAACGCCTAGACAGTACAAGACTGTTCGGGCGCTAGGGATAACAGTATATACCTCCAGAAAACGACTATTTTCGCAATCATGGGTGGAGTTCACCGTTATGGAGATTAGACTTTTTTTGATAAGTGCATATCTATTTGTAAGCGCATGGCGGCATCCTCCTATATTCCTCCAGAGGTATAAAAATGGCGGTTTTGAAATTCAAAACCACCACATCAAAACACATTTTAGGCATGGACAATCCCTTATCCAGCAACAGGCTCTCTTGCTGACAGATTACAGTTCTATATTGCGTTTAGCCCTCGAACAGGCCGCTGACCTTTTTGAGATTTTCAATAATCGGCAAATGCTGGGGACAATGCTGCTCACACTGTTTACATCCGATGCAGGACGAGGCTTTTCCCATCCCTAATGAGGTCGTGTAATGCGTGTAATAGCTTTTAGCGAGCGGGATTTGCCGCTCACCAAATTTATCCACATCATTCACCAGCTTGAAAAAGTCAGGAATACCAATTTTTTGCGGGCATCCATCCACACAGTATCGGCAGCTGGTACAGACAATGGATTCTTTTGCGGTAATAATTCCGGCAACTCTTTCCACAAGCTGCTTTTCCTCATCTGTAAACGGCTGGAAATTGTCCATGTAAGAAAGATTATCTTCCATCTGTTCCGGGGTGGTCATGCCAGACAGCACCATCGCCACGTTGGGCAGACTGGCAGCAAACCGCACCGCCCAGGACGCAACCGACATATCCGGCTGGGCTTCCTTGAACAGTTCCTCTGCTTCGGGCGGAACATTAGACAGCAAGCCGCCTTTGACCGGCTCCATGACCAGCACCGGTTTGTTGTGCTTGACCGCAGCCTCATAGCATTTCCGAGACTGAACTTCCGTATTCTCCCAATCGGCGTAGTTGATTTGCAGCTGCACATACTCCATTTCCGGGTGTCGAGTCAGGATTTCATCCAACACATCCGCTGTATCGTGGAAAGAGAAACCGACATGACGGATTTTCCCCTCGGCTTTTTCCCGGGCGACAAAATCAAATGCGCCAATTTTTTCTGCCAACTCCAGGTAGTCCTTGTTCATGGAGTGCAACAGATAGTAGTCGAAATACTCCACGCCGCACCGCTCCAGTTGTCCGGCAAAGAAATCCTCCAATTCCTCCGCTTTCTGAACTACAAAGAAACTCAGCTTATCGGTGAGGGTGTAAGTATCGCGGGGATGCCGTTTGGCCACGCACTCCCGGAATGCAATCTCGCTGTTGCCGCCGCCGTGATACGGAAACGCCGTATCGAAGTAGTTGAAGCCTGCTTTTAGATAGCGGTCCACCATTTTGCACAAGGTCGCATAGTCAATTTTGGCTGCATCTGCCGGGTCCAGCTGGGGCAGAGGCATCAGGCCGAAGCCCAATTTTTTCTTGTTCATAAAAGTTTCCTCCTTTAAAAGTTGTCTGTTTGTTGTTTGCTTTTTTGGTACAAGCTGCGAAGCAGCGGGATTCCAATCAGAACCGCCGTAATAACCGTACAGTAGTCTGCCGTCATCTGCGCGTGGAGCAGCCCGTTCAGTCCCCAAAGACGGCTGAACAGAAAAAGGAAGGGAATATTGTATAGCAGCTGCCGTCCCATGTTGACGGTCATAGCCCGAATTGCCTGCCCGGTTGCCTGGAACGTGACCATCATCGTGGACTGTACCGCCATGATGGGGACCGCCCACGCCTGGGCCCGCAGAAAGCGAACGCCCACGTCAATGATTTGCGCGTCAGTGGTAAACGCCCCTACAAAGTTCGGAGAGAGCCAGACGAATGGGATCAATAGTACCAGACAGATGCCCGTCCCAGACAGCATGGTAAATTTTAAGGCTGAGAGCATTCGCTTGAAATTACCAGCGCCGTAGTTATACCCGGCAAAGGGCATATAGCCGGTGACATAGCCTACCACAATCATAAACACCATCTGAATCAGTTTCCCGGAAACGCCATAAGCGGACACAACATGGTCGCCAAAATCGGAAGCCAGATTGTTCAGAATAATATTGGAACAACTCATGATGATGACAGAAACGGAATTGGGCAGGCCGATTTTCAAGACCTCTGAGAAAATCCGAACACTGGGGCGGCAGTCCTTCAGTTGAATGGAGAGGGGAATATCCCCTCTGATGTAAACGACGATGTAATAGACCACGCCCACAAAGTTGCCGATAATCGTGGCAATGGCCGCTCCCGCCACACCCTGATGGAGAACCAAGATAAAAACCGGGTCCAGGATGATGTTCAATACTGTACCGATGATGATACCGATTACCGCCTCTTTCACCTTGCCCACAGCCCGAAGCATACTGGATAGGATGACTTGCAGGATGATGACCACGGCGAAGGCAACGATCACTTGCAGATAAGAGCGGGTAGGGCCGATGTTCGCCTGGCTGGTTCCCAGCAAATGAAGGATGGGGTCCATAAAGGCAAATATAGCAATGCCTATGACTATGGTAGCCGCTGAGGACACATAGACCGATACGGCGCTGGTCCGCTTCACCTCATCATACCGCTTTGCGCCCAAACATCGGGAAATGTAGGAGGGCGCACCATTACCGAATACATTGCCGATGGCCTGGATCAGCATAAATACCGGGAATGCCAGAGAGATGGCTCCCAGCTGCACTGGGTCATCCAGCAGGCCGATAAAATAGGTATCCGTCAGGTTGTAGAGCAATGACACGATATTGCTGAGTACGGTTGGAATGGAGAGCTTCAGGATTGCCTGTGGGACCGGCGAACGCTCCAGAAGCTCAATGTTTGTTCCTTGCATGAAATTATGCCTCCACTTGACTTTTAATCCCCCTTGTAGTAATATAATTCAAAGAGGATAGTTTCCTCTTATTAATTGTAAACCATGATTTACTATCAAGCAAAGAATACCACTATGATTCCTGTTTGTCAAGAGGGGGAGAAAATGATGGAATTTTGGGAGATTCAGGAAAAATTGCTTTCACTGCTTCCTGTTTGGAATTATCAGATTGCCAAACCTTTTAAACAGCTTTTGGATGAAGGGGTCAGTCTGGATATGTATTACTGTATCAAAACGCTGGAATGGTGCGGCGGCGCGTCCAGCATGACACAGCTTGCAGGCCTCACCAAAATGCCAAAACAGCAGATGACAAAAATGGCGGACCGCCTGGTAGAACAGGGCTTTGTGACCCGCTACGATGACCCGGATGACCGGCGGATTGTCATGATCCAACTGACTGATAAGGCAAAAGAGTATATCGACTACTTCCTGGAGCATGATGCCAGCTGCTTCCGCCCTCTTTTAGAGCAGATGACCGCAAGGGACTTGGAAGACTTTGGCAATGCGCTGGGACAGCTGATTGAGGTGTTTTGCCGCTTGCCGAATTGCTGCAATGGCATGGATAAGGGACCAACCAGCGGTGATGCAAGGTCATATTGAAATAATCGTTAAATAAGAGAGAAGCGAGAGAGAAATATGAGAGCAAGGCAGAGGATACTATTTGCGTCCTCCGCCTTGTCGCTATATGGGTTAGACTTAGTAATAGACCAATTCCGCAAAAATGATTTCCTCTACCTGGGCCTTACAGCAATTCATCAGCCGCACTCCCCGCTGGCGAAGAATTTCCATCACCTGGCCGACTTTCGGATAGTCCCCAGCCTGGACATACCCTTGACGATAATTGCCGCCGGGCGAAGTTCACCAGCATGATTTTTGGGGGGATTGAAAAACTCTCGCCTTGCAGTTCATCGTCACGGCTCAACCTCTCGTACAGCAGCACAATCTTGGTTTTTGCCATAGCACAGACCTCCTTGAATGAAAATATGCTCTAAACCGTCCTCGCATATCACCGAAAAATTAGTGAATTAACAAGTCGCTTAGAGCATATATCACCTCGGGCAGTGCAGTATTTCCTCTGTATCTTCAAAGACAAACTCCATCCCATATTCCGCATGGCAGCTTACACAATAGCAACGGAGCGCACTTCCATGAATCTCCCACACTTACTTACTCCCCGCCTTCTGATGCAGCCCTTCAATATTCTGAGTGACAATTCCATCCAGCTTTTCCTTCCGCTCCATTTCCGCCAGTTTCTTATGGGCATCATTAGGCTGGAAAGTCCGGCAATCCAGATTCTTTCGGAAATAGGAAAAAAATATCTCCGGCTTCTTATTCAGACAATCATAGCTGAGCAGATACTCCGGTTTATACTTCCGAAATTTATGGTCCTGCTTATTATATAACCCGTCCTTACTCCGAAAATCTGGTATCCCGCTCTCTGTAGAGACGCCTGCTCCGCCAAGAAAGACGATATGCTTCGATTCTTCTATCATCTCGTTCAACGCATCTATTTTCTGCCCACCATTCAGTGAACGAAAGAATTTCTCTTTTTCCCTCAAAGATAAAAACTCTGGCAACATCATATCAAATCCTTAGTATTACATCATACTTTCTGCAAATACTTCTTAATTGGGAACTGCCCTTTTACGCTTATATTCTTCAACCACTGCCATCATTTCCTTACTCTTTTGAATACTTTTCCGCAATTCTGCTTCATCAACCTTATGATCTGGATCTGGTGTGACTATTTTCAAAGGTTCAAAGCTATATACCAAATCATTCAAAGATGTTTTACCCATAACCAATACCTCACTTTCTACCGATAATACAATCCTGCCTCACTGCACTTCGCCAGAAAAGTTAATGTTGCCATGTACACTTCCAAACTTGGCGAGTTTCTTTTCAATCCTTGTATACACTCTTTAAAGAGAACAACAACCTTCCCATAATCAAAATCCTTATCTCGTTTCAGATAATGAACCATGCCCTGATTCGATACCACCACTATCACTGTAAGCATAGGATGCTGAATAAAAAACTGCACATCCTCCAATGAAAAAGTCTGTGTTGATGGATGATTATGCAACAAAACAACCACAACAGATTCACTGGAGATAATCATATGATTTGACAAAGTATCCGATAAAACATCTACATCATGCTCTGTTCCCAATGCAACGCCAAAATTATGCAAAGGATCGGGTTTACCCAAATCACAGGTCAGAGCAACTTCATTACTGTCGTTGCTCTCTTTAGAGATAACCAATACGTTCCTTGCCAGCTCCTGCATAATCCGATTTTGTTCATCTGTAAAACCATAATATTCAATCAGAGGAACTTTATCTATCGCAATATCAGTAATATACACCTTCTTATCATGTTTCTTAGCCATTTTCAGAGATTCCAGGTTCATCGGTTTATCCGAAACATCCATTGGCATCAGCTCCCTCCCATAATCAACGTCTACTTCGCATATCCTTTTATATTATTATATATCCCCCAAAATTTTTTCACAATCTCTTCTATGCACGAATTCTGTTCACCATTATGCCTGTTCTATACAGTCCATTTCAACGTTAAGAGTCCGCCTTCATACCATATATTGTATTTTTCTAATTTCTTTGGTATTATATTTAGTGTCATCAAAATATCTACATGCTAGGACACGAAATACACCACTGTATTCTCCGGGAAAAATTCTTGGACTCGCCATAGAGCCGTCTGGCAAGAGTCTTATTATGGGCAATCACAAGCATCAGCTTATTGAGTGCCTGTATGATATTGGTCATGGTAAATGTCTTACTGGAACCCCATAACCCCTAGTAATGTCTGGAACTGTCTGAAGTCGTTCTTTTATCTAATATATTTATTAGCTGATTTAACGCCATTTTTTGTGATTTAATTAAATTATTTCTTCCAATAACAGATTTTTCTTCATAATTGGATACTATGTTTAAATCACACGAAAATTTATAATCAAATATTTTTATTGTTTGGTTTTCTAATATCATGTAAAAAAGCAAAATTTCAAATGCATAAATGCAAATAAGTTTAGGAGTATTGCTACATTTATACCAAACCACAATGCTAGCTATATACAACATAAAATGTATTTCATATATGTATTTTTTTAACGCAATATGCAGCACTGAAATATCCCTCTTTGTCAAGTTCCAAATCAACATATAACATATGCATACACCCAAAAAAAATGCAATTTGTTGGGCTGATATATATGGAACGATATCAATATTCAAAAACTCTAACATCCCTAATGATACAAAAATGTTATACGTTAAAAAGCTTATTATAGCTCCAAACATATATTCTAGTAAATTAATTCCTATTTTTTTGCTCTTTGCACTCCACATATCTTTTATCCTTATACTTAACTGCAACACCACTTTCTGCTGCAAATCAGTACTCAAAGTACTCCTCTGCACTCCCCCGGGAAAAGACTTCCCCTCTTGAAAGTTTTGAATATAGATTTGATAGTCCATTGTTGATTACCAACCAACTTATATAAAGCACATATTTAAAATCCGTTATTTGAAAACCTACATATTATGCTATTTAACAAAACCATATTTTCAAAAGAAAACAACACTGAATACTATCAATACAAATAATATTATACAGTTAGTTTGTTTTTATTATAACACATAAGCCAAAAAGTACAAATTAAAATCAAACATATGTTTCCATCATTCTTCATACATACAATTTACCCCGAAAAAACCGTTCCTGAAACCAAATCCCTTCTAAAATCCTTTCTTCCGGAATGTCTTCCCCATCCAGGGACACAATCCATTTATCCTCCACATCATCAAAACGGCGCCACACTGCTATCACCTTGCCCTCAAACGTTTTCAGCGGTTTATCCGTTCCAAATATATATACATCCTGCTCCTCGCCATCCTTGGCGAAAACACCGTTAACATACCCGTAATTGACCGGGTAAACCATCTCCGGGTACCTGGGGTGAACTGACCCTAACGGCCTGTCTACATTTCCCCTCACTGTTCTCCCAATCATATCTTCATAATCCATAAATCAATATTCTCCATCCTCCCAATAACCGCCATCTTTCTGTATATCAAAAACTTAATTCTCGCTATACTAGTACAACCACTCCAAGCATACTTTTCAATACAAAAATCTCACTAATACTGTACTCTATTCTCCGTCAAAAACTAATCTTAATATAATTCACCTTATCACAAATCATTTCGCAGCTTCCTGTAAAGCGCAAAATACATAGTGACAAAACATGCCAACCCGCCGATAGCATTAGAGATAGGTTCCGCAAGAAACACACCGTCCACGCCAAATCCTATCCGCGGCAGCAATACCGTCAGGGGTGCAACAATCACCGCCTTGCGCAGCAAGGAGAAGAAAATTGCATGGCGGGAATACCCTAGCGAAGTGAAAGCCGACTGTCCCGTAAACTGAAACGCCATAAAGAAAAAGCCAAAAAAATATAAGCGCAGCGCATCCGCCCCGACTTCAATCATAACCCTGTCTTCCGTGAATATGGACAAAAGCAGGTGTGGGCTCATAATCACCAAAATCCATGCCAACAGCGTATAAACAATACCCAAGGCTGCCGTAAACCGAATGCCCTGCCTGACTTTATCGTATTCCTTTGCCCCATAATTGTATCCAAGCACCGGCTGCGCCCCGTTAGTGATGCCACTGACCGGCAAGGAAAGAATCTCCCTGGCGGAATTAATCACCGTCATAACACCCACATAGACATCGCCGCCATACACCTTCAATGTTGCATTGCACACAACCTGCACAAGGCAGTTAGTTCCTTGCATAATAAAGCCTGACATTCCAAGGGCCATAATTTCTTTGGCCAGTTTCATTTCCACCCGCAGGCTTGCCTTTTTAATAGGAAGAATCGCCCTCTTTCCGGCCAGAAACTTGAGCACCCACACGCATGAGACAGCCTGGCTAATTACAGTTGCAAGCGCCGCGCCGCCCACACCCATATCCAACCAAAAAATGAAAACGGGGTCTAACACCAGATTTAAGATTGCCCCCAAGAGCGTCGTCAACATTCCCACGCGAGGAAATCCCTGGGCATTAATAAACCCGTTCAATCCTGTTGCAAGCATCGTAAAGGAAGTCCCCAACAAGTATATCTTCAAATATGCGTCTGCATACATATAAGAAGCATCGCTGGCGCCAAACAGATAAAGTATTGGTCTTCGAAACAAATAGCAAAACAGAAATAAAAATATAGATGTACCTAACAGAAGAGAAAAAGTATTCCCAAGTATTTTCCCTGCCCGCTCTTCCTGCCCCGCCCCTCTGGCAATAGAAAAGAGCGGCGTGCCGCCTGTACCGAAAAGAAAAGTGAACGCCGCAATCAAAGTGGTTAGCGGAAATACCAGGCCGATGCCTGTCAATGCCATACTGTCCGCCCCCGGTAAATGCCCGATATAAATACGGTCCACAACATTATATAGTAGCTGCACTAATTGTGCCAAAATCAGCGGAATAGACTGTGCAATAATATTCCGCCATACTTTTCCCTTAGAAAAATCAGTTGAATGCATAAGTATAATCATCTCCCCTATCTACTTTATAAGAAACAAACCGCATTGGCAAGCGAAGAAATTTCTTATGCAGGCCTACACATCAAAAACAGAGCGTGCCGCAACCGACACGCTCCGCCCTATTTCATAACCCTTCTCTTTTTAAAATCAAAGCCTACACCGTACTCAAATCCCACTCTTCATAAATCTTCGGAACGTCGTTAATCAGTCGCTGCGTGTAAGCTGCTTTGGGACGCAGAATCACGTCCTCGGCCGAACCATGCTCAACAAACTTGCCATGCTCCATAATATATACGGAGTCTGATACATAGTATGCAAGGCCGATATCATGTGTGATGAAAATAATGGTCATATTAATCTCATCACGCAGTTTCAGAAGCATATCCAGGATAGTTGCCCTGGAACATGCGTCAATCATGGAGGTCGGCTCGTCAGCTAACAGAATCTTCGGCTTCAACAAGAAAATTCTTGCAATCATAAGTCTCTGCATCTGACCGCCGGAAAGCTCGAAAGGATACTTATTCGTCAGCTCCTTAAACTCCAGATTTACGAAGCTGCATGCTTCCCTCATCATAGCGAACTTCTCCTCATAAGGAAGATTCTTGCCGCCTCTCATGTTGATACAGTCCAGTAGAACCGCATCAATTTTGTTGAATGTATTATAGGAAGAAAAGGGGTCCTGGAAAATAGCCTGAATGCCCTTCCAATATTCCTTCTTCTTCTGTCCGTTGGAAATATCCCTGGGCTTACCTTGGAACATTACATCACCTTCCGTGACGCTGATTAAGCCGAGAAGCATCTTGGAAAGAGTGGTCTTGCCGCTTCCGGACTCGCCTACGATAGAGACAATCTCTCCCTCACGGAAGTCAAAATCTACATGGTCAACGGCTACCGTTTTTTTGTCGCCCATACCGAATACTTTGGTTACGCCCTTGCCGCTTAAGCATTCCGCTCTCTTATCACTCATCCTCATACACCTCCCGAATCTTTCTTACAGACATCAGGCAGCGGTATTCACGGTCTGCGCCGCCCTCTTTGCTGGGAACCTCCAATGCAGGAACCTCCATTGCCATACAGGTGGGTGTCGCATATTTACATCTGTCTGCAAAACGACAGCCCTTCGGCGGATGTTTTAAGTTCGGAGGCGTTCCGGGTATTGCAATCAGCTTATTCTCACGCACACCTTCCTCGGGAACGATGATAGAACCCATCAAACCCTTTGTATAAGGATGCAGCGGGTCGAATACCATCTCCTTCGCCGTACCGCGCTCAACAATCTGCCCGGCGTACATTACCATGATATCGTCTGTCACGTTATAAAGCAGCGGCAGCTCATGGGTGATGAAAATCATGCTCTTAATAAAGCCCTTCTCCATCAAGTCGCGCATCATCTTGATAACCATCTTCTGGCTCGTAACGTCCAACGCTGACGAAGGCTCGTCGGCAATCAGAACCTTCGGGGAAAGAATCGTAGAGATTGCGATAACTGTACGCTGTTTCATACCACCGGACAGCTCTACCGCATGTTTCTGTAACACCTCCTCCGGAAGTCCCAGAATAGCAAATCTTTCTTTTGCCAGGTCGTAAATATCTTTTTTCGTCGCTTTCGGGTCATGTACATGAATAACGTCTTCAATAAAACGGATAATTTTCTGCGTAGGATTCAATGCGTTCATAGCCGCCTGGGGAA
This sequence comes from uncultured Lachnospiraceae bacterium, assembly GCA_947172645.1. Classification (GTDB taxonomy): domain Bacteria; phylum Bacillota; class Clostridia; order Lachnospirales; family Lachnospiraceae; genus UBA3282. Next base: position 180,113 of record CAMWBY010000001.1, read on the forward strand.
TATAAGCAATCTCCGTACCCAGAATCTTCTTCCGCACATCGTCCGGCTTCAAACCGGAAATATTGTTCCCGTCTACGATAATGTCGCCGCTGATATAATGCAGAGGCGGGAAATAATATCCCATCAATGACAGCGCCAACGTGGACTTACCACAACCTGACTCACCTGCCACACCCAATGATTTCCCTTCTTCTATTTTCAAGGAAACACCGTCTACAGCAAAAACGTCTTCCCTTTGACGGGTAACGTATTTTGTTTTTAAATTTTTGACTTCAAGCATTACTTTTCCCATGATATCCCTCCTTAATCTCTCAGCTGCGGATTGAATACCTGGTCAAGCCCGGTGTTCATCAGGTTCAACGAGAATGCAATCAGAGCAATGGTAATAACAACCGGGAAGTACGCCCACCAAGAACCGTTCAGCGGAGCAGCATACAATGTTGCCCAGTTCATCATCAGTCCAAGCGTAGCAGCATTGGACGTGGACGGTCCAAGTCCCAGCATGGAAAGCTGTGCTTCAGCAAGGATACCCGAAGATATCTGTAAAATAAATGCCATAACAACATAGGAAGCAAGATAAGGAAGGATATCCGTAAGGACAATCCTCATCATGCTATGCCCGGAAAGCTTCGACAGATTCACATGGTCACGGTTTCTCAAAGAGATAACCTGCGAACGCACGGAACGCGTCGTCCAAGTCCAGGAAGTAATTCCAATAATAATACCTACCAGGTTGACGCCTCTTGCATTCTGGCCCACAGAATAGGAAATCAGTATCAAAAGAACAAAAGAAGGAATAACCGTAAACATATTCGTGATGAACATAATCAAGTCATCCACGACGCCGCCCACATAACCGGATATTAATCCAAGGAACAGTCCAATCAATGTGGCAATCACGCCTGCGATAAGTCCTACGCGCAGGGAAGTCTTCGTTGCATGAACCAACTCCGTGAGCACGTCACGTCCGAAGTTATCCGTACCTAATATAAAAGTTCTCCTGTTGGCTACATCCTTCGTGTTGACAAACTCCTGGGAGCCGATAGATGCGCTCTGCTCCAGTTCGCCTGTCTCGGAATTTTCCTGCGCTATAATGACATCATTATTCAACAGGATACCATCGATGTTCTTATTCAGGCGGACATAATATTTCTTCTTGGAACTGGTAAGCCCTTTCTGTTCAGCATTTTCAGAATAGTTTGCTTCCCACAAGCCAATCAGCCCTTCCGCATCCTCAATGTCAATGTCGGCTTCCGCAACACCGCCGAATTTCACAAGCCATTCTTTCATGGCTTCCTTGTCCTCGGCGCTAATCTTGGAACCCAATGAAGCAGACTGCACATCTACATTCAATGTATATTTGCTTCCTTCCACTGCATCCTTGACAGACACATAAGTGCCCGGTTTGAAGAAGTTACCGTTACCTACCATCTCAAGCGGGTCTGTTGCCACAACTATCGGATAAATAATTGTTGTAAGCAATAACGCCGCGAAAATTATAAAACCAATCACAAATTTAGGAGAATGGAACACCTGTCTTATTGTATTTTTCATAGTCCACCTCCTAATCCTGCTGAGCTGCCTTGACACGAGGGTCAATCACGCCATAAATAAGTTCCACAAACAGGTTTGCTAAGAGTACCATCACGGTAATCATCAGCGTACATGCCGAAATCAGAGGATAATCCTGTCCTCTTACCGCCGTCATCAGCGTGGAGCCGATTCCAGGATAACTGAAGATAATCTCTGCAACCAATGCGCCGCCCATCATCGTTCCGAGTGACATTGCCAGACCGGTAATCTGAGGGAGCATTGCATTTCTGAATACATAGCCCACAATTTTTCTGTCCTTGATTCCAAGGAAACGGCTGTATTTCACATAATCTGCATTCAACTCATAGATTGCCATGGAACGCATACCAATCGCCTGACCGCCGATGGTAATCAATACGATTGACCAGAACGGAAGCTGGTAGTGAGAAATCACTGAACGTACAAATTCCCAACTCATATTCGGAATCAGGTCGAAACCGTAACCGCCGCTGGTAGGGAACCACTTCAGATTAATACCGAAAACCGTCAGCAAGATAATTGCCATACCGAAAGCGGGGATATTGCTGACAAACAAGAATACCGGAAGAATGACTTTATCAAAAGCCCCTTTGATATATGCTGCCACAGCACCCAAAAGGTTACCCAAAATCCATCCTACCAGAATAGCAGGAAGCTGTAGCGCTAAGGTCCATCCGACAGAAGAAGATATAATATCCGCCACTGTTCTCGGATACTGGCCGAAAGAAACACCGAAGTCACCCCGGATAGCATTCTTTGCCCAGATGCCGAACTGTACAATCATCGGCTCATTCACGCCGAACTTTTCTGCGTAGTCGTTCAATACCTTCTGAATTGCCGTGGTATCCGTCATGCCGGAGACAGCGCCTGCCGCGATGCTCGCCACGGGGTCGCCGGGCATCAGCCTGGGCAGTACGAAATTCAGCACAATCGCAAAAAATAACGTAATCAGATACCACAAAATTTTCTGACCGTAATATTTCTTAAATCCTTTCAAATACTTCACCCCATTCCCCTTGCTCACACGAAACCGGGCGGAGAACCTAAGCCCCGCCCGGCCTCATCAAGGAATTATTTTTTAATGCCGTTATCATGCCCTTATTCGCCTATTCCTTCTCAGTCTGCGAATTTGGGCTCTAATACAAATTTGTAAATGAAAAATCTAATTTCTTATTTTTAGCTTACTCAACCAATGTCAGATTGTAGAGCGCTGCAATTCCGTAACCGTCTGTACAATCAGTCGGAGGAATGTTGGTTCCGTCATCTTTCATCGGATAGCCAGTCCATACGGACTCATTTACAATGTAGAACAATTCCGGTCTGTACATAAGAGCGAAGGAAGGAACATCTGTTAAGTAAATCTCGTTCAGTCTTGTGTAGTATTCTTTCAGAGTAGCTTCGTCTGTCTCAAGCGGAATCTTTGCAAGGATTTCGTCTGCTTCATCATTTCTGTACTGGCTCCAGTTACCACTCCAGTTTACTTCCAAATCAGCATACTGGCTGCTCAGGAACTGCATACAACGTCCCCAAGGGTTCGTGATGGAAGCGCCTGAAGGAGAGTTCATACAAATTTCAAAGTTACCTGTTGTAATGTCATCATAGAAGGTGTTGGTATCCGGGAAGAATGTCTGGATATCAATACCGATTTCTTTAGCGGAAGATGCAACGATTTCCAAAGATGCCATCCAGTCTGTCCATCCATCCGGGCACTCAGCCTTGAAGGAAAGAGGAGTTCCGTTGTATTCACGGATGCCGTCGCCGTCGCTGTCCACGATACCTGCTTCGTCAAGCAGTGCTTTCGCGCCTTCGATGTCTTTACCAACGAACTGTAAATCTTTTACTGCTGCCTGGTCATACATAGCCTGCTCACCGTCTGTCGGGTTCATTGTAGAACGAGGAACCTGTGCAAAGGTAGGAGACTGGTTAGACATAGCGGATGCAATAATCTGGTCGAAATCAGTTGCCATAGCAATTGCTTTTCTTACTTCAACCTGGTCAAGACCGGGCTTCTCAACATTCATCCAGCAAGAAGGCATAGTAGCGCACTGTCCATAAGGAGGCTCGTCGATGTATGTAGTAATCGGAAGATTCTTCTCTTCCCACAGTTTCTGTACGTCAGTCGTGAACTGCTGGCATACGTCAACATCGCCTGCCTCTAATGCAACCTGACCTGCGTTGTTATCAGCATAGATTACATGGGCAATGTACTTCGGTGCAGGCAGTTTGCCCCACATGGAAGCTGCCTGGCCCCAGTAATTCTCATCCCTGATAAACACAACCTTCTGGTCGTCATCGAAGAAAGGCATGTAAGGACCGGAAGCAACCAAGTCATCCATCTTGTCAAGCTTCATAGCTTCCTTGTCAGCGCCCGTTCTCTCTTCTACTTTCTCAAGATAAGCTTTCTGCATGATATACATCTGCTGCAGAAGCTGCTGAACCTTCAGAGGGTTCGTCGGATTGCCAGCGTCATCCAGTTTACACTTGATGGATACTGTAGCGTCATCCACTGCTGTGATTGACTCAACATAGTTCGGGAAATCCATACCAAGAGAAGACTCATACTTCACGTTTGCATCCCATGTATAAGCAACGTCATTTGCCGTAAGAGGCGTGCCGTCGCTCCAGTGTGCATCAGCATTCAGTTTTACAGTCATACTGGTCATGGCATCGTCATCCCAAGCCCATTCCGTAGCAAGAAGAGGATAAAGCTGTCCGTCTAACATGTTGAACATAAACATTGTCTCGTAAATCAATGTACGGGAAGAATCCTTCTGCTGAACGCACATTGCATTGTTCGAGTTAGTGGAGAAAGGATTCCAGTCATTGATGGTTCCCCACTGCTGACCTGCAAAATACAATGTCTCATTTCTGGGTGTGCTGTTGGTGTCGCCTGCTGCCGCGGTGTCGTCAGTAGCCTCTGCTGCGTCGTCTGTCGCTGCCGCATCGTCAGTAGCCTCTGCTGCGTCGTCCGTTGCCGCCGCGTCATCTGTCGTGGCCTGGGTGTCGCTAGGCTCAGTCGTGTTCGACCCCCCCCCACCACATCCAGCAAGTAATGACGCCGTCATGGCTACAGTTGCAAATAATGCAACTAATTTCTTACTGCGTGTTTTCATAATTTGTATCCTCCTATTTTTTTCTGAACAATAATCGACTTCAGGATTAAATCGCGAAGTCGTTTTCGTTCTTGTTTTCTATAATAGCACATATGCACGAAAAAATCAAAAAAAAATTAAAACATTGTGAAAAATATACAAAGCTAAAATTATGATTTTTTATTCCAAGCACTAAATCGATTCATAAATTTATAATTTTACACATTTATTCCCACACATCGTTTCCAAGACCACCAATAAACGCCGAAAGTTCCAACGCCATATTCATCGCCTCCTGCACTCTGATATTGCCCGGAGTCCCTCTTCCGTTCTCCTCGTATAAAAAGTGCACAATCTTAGGGTCATTCAGTTCCGCGGACGCTTTTCCAATACTTCTGTCCCATCCCGCGTGGTGATATCTGACTGTAGTTGCCAACACAATCCATGCCTTTGGATACAGGGCGCGCAGAGACATAATCCAATCCTTATATTTCTCTTTCCACTCTCTTGCTTTCCCATCCTGCGCATTCTGCATAATATCCTCAGGATATGCGTCGTTCTGCCCGATGGCCGCCACCACTACATGAGGCGTATAGCGGTTAAAATCCCAATCGTTTCGTTCTCCCTCTTCCTGGTAAAAGCGTACCTTCCTGTAACAGCTTTCCATGCCTGCCTGTCCGTCCATGAAATGTCCTGCGCCATCCGCCAAGGCAATTCCCCCTTGCGCCACAAGATGAACTCTGGCATGAAGCCTGCGCGCCGCTATCCAGGCATAGGAAAAATAAGCGTTGGAAAACTCTCCCTCATTGGCCGGGTCAGGCTGTCCACAATAGCCAAGCGCTTCGCTGGCCTCCCCTGCCGTCGCGCAATCACCGTAAAACTCTATTTTCTTCCTGGGGAGCGGACGGCACTTCTCAACCCTCGCGCCATATTCCAGTAAGAAACCCAGAAAAGCATACTCATGGCAGTTGTCCATCCGCTTAAAAAATGTCACCATATGCTCTGAACCTTTGTCCAAATTCTCCGCAAGCGTAAGCACCACAGGTTCCCCGTCCTTCTCCACCTCTATCTTGCTCTGGGTATCATCCATTAGAACGCCCAGAAAAGACCTGTTGTAATGCCGCTTATTGATTACCACCGCCTTGACATAAGAAGAACCGGTAAACGCCATCCTAACAAAGCTCCCGGTCATGGTAAATATTGGCGCATCCGGATTTTCATCGTCAATCCTGCCACAATACTGCAATCCGTCATGCACCGGTTCCACCAGCCGCTCCTTTTCCTCGTCATATTCATTCCACTGTTTCATTTTATGTCCTCCGTTTTTCTGTCAACATATGCACCAAAACATGCGTCAATACAGTTTCCTTATCATTGCGCTGCAAAGTGACGTCGAAGACTGCCCGTTCCGCAAAGTTTCCCCGCTCCTCGCACGCTGTCGCCTCATAAGGATATTCGTACTGTTCGATATACTCCCGGTACTTGTCCTTAAACGCTTTAAAATCCTTACCCTCCGCATACACCAGAATATAGTTCCTGGGAAGTCCCCATGTATCATAGGTGTATACTTTATCAATATGGTTAGACAGCTTATCCTGATTCAGGCTGTCTAGGTTCAATGCCTCCACTACGGCAACAGGCATGTTTTTCCGGCTCTTTATCAGCAAATCAAGCTCTCCTGCCGCCTTGCCGCCGCTGGAAATCCCGTTTAACGTCTGGTCGCAGACAATATAGTTCTTATTTACAGACAACAAATTTCTCAAATAAGTGTTCCTGTCATTCTCTTTTCCTTCCAGTATCTGCAGCGTATCACCCTGGAGCTTCACACAGCATTCCAACAGCTCCTCCTCAAACCGCACATAGTCGTTCCTTGCATGAATTTCCGAGAGCATCCTGTAAATAGCGGAAACGTCCGCATTTTTCTTCTCACTGCAATAACGGATGATACTGTCCGTATCCATTTCATTCTCCACAACCCCAAGAATCTGCCGGATAGGTATTCTTTTCCGGAATACAGGGGAAAAATAACTGTTCTCCTTGGAGGCAAGATATATCAGCAGCATACTATATTCAATGCTTTCCGACATATCGCCCTCCCGGTAGACGATAGTGTCCTTCGCGTGTAAGTTTAATTCCCTGTTAATGGCCAACAGGTTGTCCCTGATTTCGCTCATATACTCTTTTTCCGGGTAGAGACTGCCGTTTGTGCTTTTTACAAAAATTTCTATCCGCTTCTCATGCATCCTGACCAGTGCGGAAATGTGGTTCTCCCTGGCCCGCAAAATCATCCCCGTAAGCCAGATTTTGTCCTTGTCGAAATCTTTCTGCATACGAATCATGAGTTTATGCAGGACATTGTTAGGAAGATAGTCATACTCCATATAGTACTCCAGGCAGTCTCCCGCCATAAATATCCCCGCTTCCTCATGCTGGTTCTTGTCGCACATCATAGGGATAAACTCGTGCCTGTCATCCAACGCATAAGAAATCTCGAAACGCTCCATCACGCCCAGAATATATGGCACCTCCATCACATTATACTTAATGTTTTCCACAGACTTGGGCGGCTCCCGCAACAGGCTTACAATGCTGTCCTTACTTATAATACCGTTTTGCGCATAGTTGCTTCCGTTAAATAATATGATGTAGATGGCGTTTGTAATCCATGTAGGCTTCAACACCATATACCCGCCCAGAAGCTGGTCTTTTTTATGGTAGTTAAAGCTGACGCCCAGGTCATGGAACCAGTCAAGCAGCCAGTCCTGTATCTGCTCGTCTTCCACTGAATTGCTGCGGCAGATTTCCCGATACTTGGGGTCTGTGATATAATTACTGTCCATCTCTGTCAAAATCGTCTTAATATTGTTCCAGGATACCGGAAAATCCATGGCATAGCTGTCGAATGTCCTGACCGTGGAGATAATCTCTTCCATCAACCCGCCAAAAGACGCACTGTCATCTTTCAGCGCAGACATTTTCATAATACGGACAATCTGGGGATAGTCATTGCGAAGAAGCCTTTCGTTGATGCTTGCGGTAGGATTCTGGTCCATCTTATTGAGGACGATAATTACCGGGCAGCCATTGGCAAAGCTCTTCACATTATTCAGCCAATACTCCGCTCTCTCATCCTGGGTATTATCCCTGGCATTGATGACCACCACATACAGCGTCCGCTCCGTCAGGAAAAACCTGTGCATGGAATGCATTATCTCCTGTCCGCCGAAATCCCAAATCTGCAGCCGGATATCTTCCCCGTCAATCGTGCATTCTTTAGGCGAAATGGCGATTCCCGGTGTGGATTCCTCCGCGAAATCCGTCAGCACCGCATTGGACGCCTTGATTCTTGCGATAATATGGCTTTTCCCTGCCTCCCCATCCCCCAGGAAGACCACCTTCGTCTCATTCAAGTGAATTTTCTCTTCCTCATAATATGCGTTGATAAACTCCTTCTCATGAGAAAAAAGGCTTATCGGCTGACATAATAGTTTCGTATCATCCAAATGCAGGCCGTCACTCATAAAAGCAGTGTAGGAACCTATTTTCATCTTATCGCCAATCAATTCCCTGGGGATTCTCTCCAAAGTCATGCCGCTTAAATTGCACTGCTCCAACCGCTTCATCGGCGCAAGCGGCGGAAACCTGCGGACAGCCGTATTGTGCAGCTGCAAATCCGTCAAATTGCTCAGGTTCCCAAAGCTCTCCGGCAATTCGGTAATTCCCGTCCCATCCACATAAAGTTTCTCCAAGTTTACCAGATTCCCAATCCTTTCCGGCAGAGAAGCTATATTTCTATCCCTTCCCAGATACAATCCCCGAAGGTCAGTAAAATTGCAAATCCAATCCGGAAGCGTTTCCAGAGGCGTCTCCCACAAGGCCAAATGCTTTAAGTTCACTAACGCCTTCATCTCTTCCGGCAAAACTTTGATATCCGTCTTTCCTAAATATAGATGTGTCAGCCATGGCATCCTGCACACAACATATGGGACTTCATTGATATCCAACCCATTCAGTCCTAAGTACCGCAGATTCTCTAACTTTATTAAGTCTTCCGACAGCTCCGTTATCTGTGTGTACATAACAGACAGCGCCTTCAATGATTGCAGCCCATAGACGCTCTCCGGCAGTCCTGAAATGCCAGATTCATTCAAGTTCAAAGTTTCCAGGCCAGATAAGCCGGATAAAGAACAGAAATCCAACGTATACAGGCTGCATCTGAATAAATCAAGATAAATAAGCCCCTTTAAGTCAAAAATAATCTCAGGCACAGTCATACATCCATGAATCCGCAAATATTTGATGCCGCCATATTCTCTGACAAACCCTTCCCAATCCCAGTCAGACTCGTCTTCTACCGCAAATATACATACCTGTCCGTCGCACAAATAAGTAACTTCCTTATCCATATAAGTGTCATCAAAATAAACGTCTGCAAATATACACTGTTCCGCATTTTTCTCTGTCTCTTTGTCCGTCCCCTCTCCTACGGCTGTCTTTGCATCGCTGTTTTCCCATAACATCTCATCGGTCCAATCATCATCTCCCGGCTCGTCCGCTATCTGTCCCCATTCTTGGACAATGTCAAATTCTATCGGCGTCTTCAGCTCCTGGTTGATAAACTCTTCAAAAGTCATACTGTCCCTCCCTTAATACCAAAAAGTAGTTCCGCTTTGCAGACTCGAATAATCCGAAAACTCTATTAGAAATCGAGTAGGGAAGATTTCTCCCCCTACTCGCCGCGCGGGGTGCGTGCAGCAAAGCTGCTAATTTCCTTACGCACCCCTGCGCATAGAAACGGCGGAAATAAGGCCCGCGCCCTATTTCCGCCGTACTGTATCTGGCAGCTCCATCTTCGTCTTGTCATGCACGCTGATGTCCGTTCCAATCTGAACCTCTATCACTTGCAGCCTCGTGTCAGCCAGTATCGTATGCGGAACGCCTGCGGGCATCTGCACCACATCCCCGGCTGCTACATGGCGTTCCACGCCATCCACCACCGTCCTGCCGCGCCCGTTAACCACCGTCCATATCTCATCCCTGTGGGCATGGCTGTGATAATTCATACCATGGCCCGGATTGAGGGTGACCTTGATGGTCATGCTTTCCTCTTCGATATCAATTACCTGGAAATTTCCCCAGGATTTCTCCGCAAACATAATCTGTTGGTCAATCTCATCCACGTAAGGCTTAATATAACTGGACTGGTTCTTATCCGATACCAATATACCCTCCGGGCTTGCCGAAACCACCACGTCTTTAAGTCCCATACACAGAACCGGGACATTCAGCTCATTCACCACATGCACGTTGTCACACTGCTCATTCATGATTGCCTTGCCGATGCTGTTACTCTCCATGGCTTCGGTGAGCGTGTTCCATGTGCCCATGTCCTTCCACATGCCCGCAAAGCGCATCACCTCGATATTCTGTTCATGCTCCACCACGGCATAGTCAAAACTAATCTTCGTCAGTGTGTCATACTTACCATACAAATCCTCGTATCCCGTAAAATCAATCAGCTCATGGGCGCGCCGCAGCACATACCCCAGACGGAAAGCAAACACGCCCCCATTCCAGAGCGCGCCCTCCGCAATATATTGCCGGGCCTTCTCCTCCGTAGGTTTCTCCTTAAAAACAGACACCTTACTGATTTCCTCATTGCACACGGGAATGATATAACCGTACTTGGCGCTGGGATAGGTTGGTTCGATTCCCATTAGTACCAGGTTCGCCTCACTGACGCCTGCACGGCTGCCCAACCGCTTCAATGCTTCAAAATAATCTTCCTCCACATAGGGGTCTACCGGACAGACAATTACCGCTTCATCCTCCGCCACGCCCTGCACGTCATGCAGGTACGCCGCTGCCAACGCGATTGCCGGAAAAGTGTCCCTGCGGCAAGGCTCCACACTGACGCCCACATTTTCCCCCAACTGGTTGTGTATGGCGGATACCTGGGACTTCGACGTGGCGATGGTGACCACCGCCTCACTGTCCACAGACTTAATCTGACGGTAGACGCGCTGCACCATAGACTCATATCCGTCGTCTTCCGTCTTAAATATTTTAATAAACTGTTTGGAACGGCTGTCATTGGAAAGAGGCCACAACCGCTTCCCCGAACCGCCTGATAACAATACAATGTTCATACTAATCCCCATTCCGGAGCATCTTATCCATCTCCTGTTTCGCCCGTTCTAACTGGTTATCCACGCCTTCTTCGTAGTATGACTCCCCATCAAACTCACAGACGATATCCGGCTCAATCCCAATTCCGTGGATATTATTGCCCTTGGGCGTATAGTAGGAGCTGATTGTCAGTTTCAACGCCGTGCCGTCGGTCAACGGCAGTATCCTCTGCACGATGCCCTTCCCGTAAGTGGTCGTGCCAATCAGGATTCCCTTGTCGTAATCCTTCACCGCTCCTGCAAGAATCTCAGACGCACTGGCCGAATTGCCGTTAATCAGTACCACCAACGGTATATCCAGTTCGTGCTTGCCATCGCACGTGTACTCGTCCCGCTCCCCGTATTTATCTTCCGTATACACAATCAGCCCCTTGGGCAGAATCGACCTGGCGATATCTACCACCACAGACAGGCTTCCGCCCGGGTTGCTGCGCAAATCAAGAATCAGTCCCTTCGCCTTAGAACCTTTGATGACAGCGAGCGCCTCTGTGAACTGGTCCGTCGTCACTTCGTCAAATTCCGTAATCTGGATATAGCCCACGCCATTGTCATACATCTCATAGTTGACGGTAGGAGACTCTATTTTGCGCCGCTCCACGTCAAATTCCAGATAGTCCGGCTCGCCCTCACGGTAAATTGTCAGGTGCACCGTCGTCCCCTCTTCGCCTTTTACCCGGGAGACGACCTCCGACAGCTCCAGCCCCTGTACAAGTTCCCCGTCTACCATATAAATAATATCGTTTTCCCGAAGTCCTGCTTCCTCCGCAGGGGTGTTGGCAATTACGCCGTTGATTCTGGCAAGCCCTGTGGCAAGGTCCAACTGCAGGTAAGCGCCAATCCCGTAATAAATCCCCTCGCTCTGGTCCATCAGTTCCTGCCACTCTTCCGCGGTATAGTACACCGAATAAGGGTCGCCCAGGGAATTTACCAACCCCGCATACATTCCTTCGGTCATCAACTCCACGTCGATATCTTCGTCTTTATAATAATATTCACCGATTAGCTGCTCCAAAGCTTCCACTTTCTCGATAGAGTTGTCGGTGATGACGTCATCCGCCGACGTCCCGCCGGCGCTTGCCGTTCTGGCGGACTGGTCATTTGCCAGATGGTACAGCCTCGTCCCCACATAGGCGCAGCTTCCCACCAATGTCATGATGATTACGCCCACAAGCATTCCTAAGAAAAATACGCCGCTTCCTTTGTTCCCCTGTCCGTTCCCGGGAGGATAAGGATATTGCGGCGGCTGTGGCGCGGGCTGCCGGTAATACGGATTGTTCATCCCCTGGTTCGGGTTCCTCTGACTGTAATCATTGTTGTAGTAATTATTGTCTCCGTTCTGATTCAAAACGACCATCTCCATCCATCATTTTTACTTCCATTTCTGCACTGCATTTTGTCTCAACTTTTATTATGCAATCTTGTCCTCATGTTACTTCAAATAGTTCCATGGGCTGACATAACTGCCGTTTAAACGCACACTGAAATGCAGGTGATTGCCGGTAGACCTTCCCGTACTGCCCACCGCCGCAATTTTCTCTCCCTTAGATACGGTCTGTCCCTTCGATACATATAACGACGAACAGTGCATGTAGATTGTGTACAACCCGCTGCCATGGTCAATCATAATATAGTTGCCCATGGAGCCATTGTATGCGGCAGCCACCACATCCCCGTCATAAGCGGCAAGAATGGCGCTTCCGCCGGGCGCCGCCATATCCAGGCCATTGTGGAATTGCTGTGTGCCCAAAATCGGATGGATACGGTTGCCGTACTCGTCGGATATTCTCTTATAGCTAGGACACGGCCAGGCAAACATACCGCCGTTGTAGACCCTGGCCTGTTCCGCCGCGAGCCTTGCCTTCTCCTCCGCCACCGCTTTCTCCAGTGCTGCAATCTCGGCGTTCTCCTGGGCAATCATCGCTTCATACTCCTTGATTGCCGCCTCTTTCGTAGAAATATCGGAAGAAACAGATACAATCTGCGCCTCCTTCTGGTCGATAAGCGCGCTCACATTGGCCTCCTCCGCCTCCACGGCGACCTTGGCCTCGTCAAGCACTTCCTTCTCGGCTTCCAGTTTTTCTTTACATAGCTGCACCATCTCTTTTGTTTCTACGTACTCATCCAGTTTATTCTTATCATACTGGGACAGCGCCTCTATGTAATCCGCCTTATTTGCCATATCCGAGAAACCGTCCGATGAAAAAAGCAGTTCCAGATAGAACGTATCGCCCTTCTCATACATGAACTTAATGCGCTGCTTCATGGACTCATACTGCTCTTCCTGCTGTTTGACCGCCTCATTCAGTTCATCCGTGGTCTGTACAATCTGTTCTTCCTTCTCTGTAATCAATGTATTATATTGCTCTATTTTCGCCTGTATGCCGCTCAGTTCATTGTCAAGCTGTACCACATAAGCCGCCAAATCATTTTTGGACTGCTCCAATTCCTTCTTCAGCGCCTCCACATCCGTCAAACTGGATTTCAGGCTGGACACCTCTTTCTTCGCCGCCGCAATCTCCTCTTCCTTCTTCTGGATGCTTTCATTCGTGACAGCATACGTCGGTTGTGCACAGTGAAACAGGATGGCAGCGCCAAGCAGCAGGCATATCAATTTCTTCCAATGCTTCATATACATCCTTTACTACACTCTCAGGTGCTTTCTGACTGTAACAATACTTCCCAGGAATCCGATTCCCACGCCGATTCCCAGGGATACCGGCGTCAAGATATGGAATACTTCTTCCACCGTCAGGAACTTAAGCAGGGAAGAGAGCATGGAAAATCTGGCTGTCACATATTCCATTACCATGTTATAAACGCCGTAAATAATTCCAAGAGGAATCGCAGCGCCAATCAAACCAATCATCATACCTTCAATGACGAAGGGGGACCTGACGAAGAAATCCGTAGCCCCAATATATTTCATAATGTTAATCTCTTCCTTACGAACTGAAATACCAATCATGACCGTATTGCTAATCAGGAACACCGACACGGCAAACAGGATTGCGATAATGCCCACCGACACGTAGGCAATCAAGGCGTTAACGCCTGTCAGAGTGGTGGCTACAATCTCGGAACGGTTAACCATCCTGACGCCATCCACAGATTCCAGATAAGTAACCAAAGCAGACTGCATGGATACGTCATTCAGATAGACTTCGTAATTCGCCGAATTTTGGAGCGGATTCTCCGTAAAACCGTCCGCGTAATCACCCAGATAGTCAGTCTTAAAAGATTCCCATGCATCCTCGGCAGATACGAAATGGACATCTGACACCTCCGTCCGCCTGAGAATCATATCCCCGATTTCCTGTATTCGGCTGTCCTCCAGTCCTTCATCAAAGAATACATACACGGCCACCCCTTCCTGGGCCCGGTGCACGATATTCTGGAAATTTGTCACAATAGCATAAAAAAGCCCAAACAAAAACAGACAGGAGCTAATCGTCGCAATGGATGCCAGGGTAAACCATTTATTTCTGAAAAGGTTGCGCACACCCTGTCTGAGCGTATAGAAAAAGCTGTTAATCCTCATCGATGTACCCTCCCTTTTCCTCATCGCTTATGATAACGCCCTTTTTCAAGGTGATAACGCGTTTCTGCATCGCGTTGACAATCTCTCTGTTGTGGGTCACAACGATAACCGTGGTACCGCTCTCGTTAATCTGTTCCAACAGTTTCATGATTTCCCATGAATTTTTAGGGTCCAGATTTCCTGTAGGCTCATCCGCCAACAGTACGGTCGGTTTATTGACCAGTGCGCGGGCAAGCGCTACCCTCTGCTGCTCGCCGCCGGATAGCTGCCTGGGCTTCGCCTTATACTTGCCTGCAAGCCCCACAATGGCCAGTATGCTAGGCACGTTTTTCTTAATCTCCTTGTTGGACTTCTGTATAATCCTCTGCGCAAAAGCAACATTCTCATATACGTTCCTGTCCTTAAGCAGCCGGAAATCCTGGAACACGACGCCCAGATTCCTTCTGAACTTCGGAATCTTCCTGTGCCTGATTTTGGACAGGTCATATCCCATAACGTTGATATATCCGCTTGTAATCGTCAATTCCCTTAGAAGCAGCTTAATCAGGGTGGACTTGCCTGAGCCGCTGTCCCCTACAATAAACACAAATTCCCCTCTGTTAATATGAAGATTCACATCCTTAAGCGCCGGAGCCCCGGTAGAATACGCCTTGCTCACTTTAGTCAGCGTGATAATCTCTTTCTCCGGCACCGCGCTTCTTCTCTTTCTTCTCTCTGCCACTTGTTCACCACCTATAATCTCTTAGTATTCAAAGCTTTCCATATATTTCATATACTTCACGACCATAAGCGCAATCTTGAAGGTGATTGCGTCCTCAAATACGCGCAGGTCAAGCCCTGTGCTTTTCTGGAGCTTATCCAGTCTGTACACCAGCGTATTCCTGTGTATAAAAAGCTGCCTGGAAGTCTCCGACACATTCAAAGAGTTCTCAAAAAACTTATTAATTGTAGTCAATGTCTCTTCGTCAAAATCATCCGGGCTCTTCCCGTCAAAAATTTCCTTAATGAACATCTTGCACAACGGAATCGGCAGTTGGTAAATAAGACGCCCGATACCCAGCTCGCTGTAGGCAATCACATCCCTCTCGTTAAAGAAAATCTTACCTACATCCAAAGCCATCTTTGCTTCTTTATAGGAACGGCTTACTTCCTTAATCTCATTTACAATTGTGCCGTATGCAATCCTCACATTCTGGAAATTTTCTTTCTGCAAAAACACTGCAATGCTGTCCGCCGCACGGTCAATTTCTTTCGTGCTGTCTCCCTCGGACAAATCCTTTACAACAATCACATTGTTCTCATCCACGGCCGTGATGAAATCTTTGCTGTTGGTGCCGAAGTATGTACGCATCGTCTCAAGCACATTGCTGTCCTTGGCGTTGTCCGTCTCAATAATGAGCACCACCCGTTTTACATCCGTCTGGATATGCAGCTTCTTGGCCCGGCTGTAGATGTCCACCAGAAGCAGGTTGTCAAGCAATAAGTTTTTAATAAAGTTATCCTTGTCAAACCTTTCCTTATACGCCACCAGAAGATTCTGAATCTGGAAAGCAACCATCTTCCCCACCATGTAGACGTCCTCGCCCACACCTCCGGCAATCAGCACGTACTCCAACTGCTGCTCGTCAAAAATTTTAAAATACTGATACCCTTGTATCTCCTGCGAGTCCGCCGGGGACTTTGCAAACTCCGCCGCAGGCTTGCCGCACTTCTCCATCTCATCGACTGTTGTTGCCACAGGCTTGCCGTCAATATCCATGACGCAAAGCTCTACTCTTGCAATTGATTTTAACCCCTCAATCGTATTCTGTAAAATCTGATTCGAAATCATAAGCCCCACCTCTTGTCATTCTTTTAGCAATTTACACAAAGTAAACAACCGCTAAATTCTTCGAAATACAACATCTAGTATTCATCTTAATCTATTTTTACAAAAAAATCTAGCTCTAATCATGTCTTTTTTGTGTATTTTTTAACTCAAACCTAAAATTCTTTTATTTTATTTTTATAGACAATTTATACAAACATTATTTATGGGCCGTTCAGATTCGCAAAAATCCCTCGCTATCTGCACTGACATATGCTATAATTAAATATTGACAAGAGGTTACGGGATAAAAACCACGCAATAAGGAGGGGATTCATATGGACATCGCAGGTTTGTCTATGGCAATGTCAGCAGTCAATACGCAGAATGCGTTCAGTGTGGCTATGTTGAGCAATTCACTTGACATGGCATCCTCCACAGGGGACCAGATTGTGGCTATGATGGATACGGCATCCATGGAGCTCTCTGTAAACCCGCACATTGGCGGCAACATTGATATCTCAGTTTAACCCAAAAATTTCTCAGTCCCACCGGGATTGAGAAATTTTTATTTTCACATTATATTATCGAACGGATTGCCCGTTCCGTAATCTGTATTTTCCCCGTTTTGAGAAGATGACCCACCGCGCGTTTAAACTCATTCTTGCTCATCTGCAATTCCCGCTTAATGACTTCCGGCGACGCTTTATCCGTAAAAGGAAGCGCCCCATCAAAGCTTTCTATCGCTTCCATTACTTTCTCGGCGTCCTTCTCAATTTGCAGATAAGCCTTCTCCCGGATACTTAAATCAAGTTTCCCGTCTCTTTTCACTTCCGTGACGCGCGCATGAACGACGTCTCCGACACGTACCGTACCGTACAATTCTTTTTTCGGAATCAAGCCCGAATATTGGTCGTCCACCGCCACAAACGCGCCAAAATTGTCGCTCATCTCATACACTGTTCCACTGACTCTGTCATCTCTCTTATAAGGACTGTCGGTGGAAAGATACGGGTAAACATTCATGGTCGCGCACAGCCTGTCGCTCTTGTCAATATAGAGCGCGGCCAGACATTCCTCACCCTCAGAAACTTTCTTTGTCTGCTCCTTATAAGGCAGAAGCAAATCTTTCTCTAATCCCCAATCCAGGAACGCGCCAATCCTGCCCACCTGGGCTACGCGCACCCTGGCCACACTGTGAAGGGTAAGTTTCGGCATATTGACTGTGGCAATCAGACGGTCGCTGGAGTCGCGGTACACAAACACCTCTACTTCATCGCCAATCTCCGCGCCCTCGGGCACCTGCTTCCTGGGAAGCAGAACCTTGTCCCGCTCATCCTCTCCATCGCCCAAATATACGCCAAAGTCTACTTTCTTTACAATCCGCAAAGTCTGGATTTCTCCCAGCCTAATCATATGTTCCTCCATTCCCGTCTACATATACCGCAAGCCTGCTTACGGTACCGCATCAATATTATTCCATCCGGATAGCCAAAACGTTAACGCCGCCGCGCCATAAATTCCGTGATACAGTAAGGCTTTCCGTCTTCCTTGTTCAGTGAAACCGTATACATCGTGCCGGACTCATCGATGGCCGCCACGGGACAAACCACATCACCCAATACCGCCTGACTCTTGTATTCTACACGCAATTGCCCCACGCAGAAATCTTCCGGGATATATTCCATCGCCATGCGCACATACTGTCCGTTATTGACATGATGATTCGTGTCCAGATGATGCGCCCTCACCTCAAAGGGCTCCATAGCCTGTCCTCCCGATGGCACACTTATCTTGCGCGGCGCATATTCCATAGGGTACTTATCCTCCAGGACATATCCCGACAGCATACGCTCATTGGGCTTGGCCGGCATCATCTTTCGGGTATCCATCAGGCTCCAGATGGAATTGGCATAGGCAAGCACCTCGCCCTCCTGTGTCTTCATCTCAAAATTACGGCTCCCGATAAATCCCCTGAAATCATAGGGTGCCGTGCCAATGACAATCCTTTCACATAAATGCGGATACCTGTTGACGCAAATCTGCCACGCCGACAGCATCCAGACTTGATGCAATTCGTTAAAGTAATCTACTCCCAGACCGATATCCTCTGAGTGAAATGTGGAGCAGTCCTGGAAATAATCCAATAGCGACTCCAATGTCATATTTCCGTCCATCCCCACTTCACTGTAACGGACCCTGCTGTCAAATGTATACACTGTTTTCCCTTCTTTCCTGGTTGTTCTTTTATGCGGGCCTGTGCATCACTATGCATCAAAAACCCCGATGAATTACTTCCATCGGGGTTCCATAAACTGGGCTACAAGGATTCGAACCTTGAAATGACGGAGTCAGAGTCCGTTGCCTTACCGTTTGGCGATAGCCCATCAACAATTTAAGATTATATAGGATATTATTTCATTTTGCAAGCCTTTTTATTAATTTTTTTAAAATTTTTTACATTTTTGGAATATATTCCTCGCGGCATTCGCCAAACGCTTGCGTAAGCGCAGCGCTTGGCAAATTGCTCGCAGGGATGAAACTATTATCGTTAGATTTCAAACATCAATTCCCCATATGTAGGAATCGGCCATATCTGTTTGTCAACAATCATCTCCAATCTGTCTGCCGGGGCACGCAGCTCATCCATAGCAGCCTTGACCGTATCTTTATAGAAGAAAGCCTGTGCTTTCGCATCTTCCATATCCGAAGCCTCTTTCTCCGCCTTCTCCAATTTGACCAATGCCGACTGCATCGCCGCAAGGTCTGCGCTGACCGCTTTCAAAAGTTCTGTCTGTACCGTCGCGTCCGCGCCTGCCGCCTTCACGGCATTCACCGTATCCGCAAGGGACTTGGAATATTTGATGACCGCAGGGATAATCTGCTTGCCCGCCATATCAATCATGGCAAGCGCCTCGATGTTAATGGTCTTCGCATAAGTCTCGTAAATGATTTCTTCCCGGGACTCCAACTCCACTTTCGTAAAAATATGGAATTTCTCGAACAGTTTCACCGCTTTATCCGTAGTCAGCGTACATGCCGCCTCAATCATAGACTTAATATTCGGCAGCCCTCTTCTCTCGGCTTCCGCAACCCACTCCTCCGCATAACCGTTGCCGTTGAAAATAATCCTCTGATGGGCAGTCATATATTCTTTGATGAGGTCATGGATGGCAAGCTCCAGGTTATCCGCTTTCTCCAGCCTGTCAGCCGCCTCACAGAACGCTTCCGCCACGATGGCATTCAGCGTGGTGTTCGGGCTTGCGATGGAATCTGCGGAACCCACCATACGAAATTCAAATTTGTTGCCTGTGAAAGCAAAAGGCGAAGTCCTGTTCCTGTCGGTGGCATCCTTCTGGAAATCAGGAAGCGTCTTCACGCCTGTAAGGAGCTTGCCGCCCTCTTTCACGCTGGTGGCTTCCCCTGTCTCAATCAACTGGTTCACCACATCTTCAAGCTGTTCGCCCAGGAAGATAGAGATAATTGCCGGAGGAGCCTCGTTCGCTCCAAGCCTGTGGTCGTTACCCACATCCGACGCCGACTGACGCAGCAAATCCGCATGGATATCCACCGCCTTCATGATGCAGGCAAGCACCAGAAGAAATTGTATGTTTTCGTTAGGCGTATCGCCCGGGTCAAGCAAGTTCACGCCATTGTCTGTGGTAATCGACCAGTTGTCATGTTTACCGGAACCGTTCACGCCTGCGTATGGTTTCTCATGCAGCAGACATCTCATTCCATGGCGGATTGCAACCCGCTTCATCGTCTCCATCACCAACTGGTTGTGGTCTACCGCGATATTTGCAGTCTCATAAATGGGCGCTAACTCATGCTGTGCGGGGGCCACTTCATTGTGCTGTGTCTTGGCGGTAACGCCCAGTTTCCACAGTTCTTCGTTCAGGTCCTTCATATATTCGCCCACACGCTCCCTGATAACGCCGAAGTAATGGTCTTCCATCTCCTGCCCTTTCGGCGCCGGCGCCCCGAACAGCGTGCGTCCGGCGAACATCAAGTCCGTTCTCTGCATATACAAATCTTTGTCCACCAGAAAATATTCCTGCTCCGGCCCTACGGATGCGGTAACCTTGGTCGCCCCCGTATTGCCAAACAGCCTCACGATACGCAGCGCCTGCTCGCTCAGCGCTTCCATGGAACGCAAAAGCGGCGTTTTCTTATCCAGCGCCTCGCCCGTATAGGAACAGAACGCCGTCGGAATGCACAGAATCTTGCCGCACCCTGACTCTTTTAAGAAAGCGGGAGAAGTAATATCCCATGCCGTATAACCTCTCGCCTCGAATGTTGCGCGAAGGCCGCCTGAAGGAAAAGAGGAAGCGTCCGGCTCGCCCTTAATCAGCTCCTTGCCGGAAAACTCCGTCAGCATCTTGCCGGACTCGTCAGGATGCGACACGAAAGCATCATGTTTTTCCGCGGTAATTCCCGTAAGAGGCTGGAACCAATGCGTATAATGCGTCGCTCCGTTTTCTACCGCCCAGTCTTTCATAGCCTTGGCAACGATATTCGCGGTGCCCATGGACAACTCGCCGCCTTTGTCCATAACGTTTACTACTTCTTTGTACGCATTTCTCGGCAGCCTCTCCTGCATCTTCCCAAGGGTAAATAAATTTTTCGCAAAAATCTTCTCCACATTAAATACTTCGCTCATAATTCTCCTCCTCCATTTCTTAATATCAGCAGCAAGCTTCCATATGTAAGCCTACACCGTGCAATCGCGTAGGGAAATTCCATCTTCCCCTACTCGCCGCGCGCCCCGTGCGCCGCATCGGCGGCATATCTCATCTGCACGGGGCTGCGCATAAAAAAATGTTCCAAAAATAAGCCTTTTGGAACATCCTCGTTCAAGATACCGTTATACCGGGCCATCTCGCCGACCCTTTTTATAAAATACATTACTTTTTTGAAAAATGCAAGCGGTTTTTTATATTTTTTGATTCCCGACCCGAAGAATATCGTAGATTTCCGGCGTCACGCTCAGTTTCACATCCACTGTCTGTTTGGAATGGGGACAGGATTCTATATGCTGCCCCTGCTCATCATACATATCAAGCACCTCCACAGGCACGTTTGTGCCGTCAGGCTTCATAATCTCGATAGAGTCTCCCACACAGAACTTATTTCGCTGTTCAATACGGGCGCAGCCCTCTCCCATAACCTGCGTCAGCTCCCCCACAATGCCCAGATAAATATATTCGCTCACGTAAGTACTATTATCATAAATCTGCGTATTCTCGTCAGGCTTACCGAAATAAAACCCGGTTGTAAATTGCCTGTAAGTGCACTTGGAAATCTCCGACAAATACCAGTCCATATTGGCGCGGTACTTCTCTTCCGACTCAAAAAAGTCATCGATTGCCTTGCGGTATGTGCGCGCCACCGTCGCCACATAGAGGGCCGTTTTCATCCTGCCCTCAATCTTGAAACTGTCTATCCCTGCATCCGCCATCTCAGGGATATGCCCTATCATACACAAATCTTTGGAGTTAAAAATATAAGTCCCGCGCTCATTCTCATAGACAGGGAAGTATTCGCCCGGACGTTTCTCCTCCACCACCGCATATTTCCAGCGGCAGGGATGGGTACATGCCCCCTGGTTAGCGTCCCTCCCTGTAAAGTAACTGCTCAGAAGGCACCTGCCGGAATAGGAAATACACATGGCGCCATGGATAAAGCTCTCAATCTCCAACCCGTCGGGAATATGCCGTCTTATTTCTTTAATCTCCTGCAAAGACAATTCTCTGGCCGACACCACACGCTTCGCCCCCTGCCGCTGCCAGAACCGGTACGTCATGTAATTGGTGTTATTGGCCTGCGTAGACACATGGATATCAATCTCCGGACAGATTTCCCTGGCCAGCATAAACATACCCGGGTCCGCGATAATCAGCGCATCCGGCTTCAATGCCTTCAGCTCATGGAAATAAGCCGCCGCCCTCTCCAAGTCGCCGTTATGCGCCAGTATGTTCGCCGTAACATGTACGCGCACGCCATGCTCATGGGCAAAAGCAATTCCCTCCGCCATCTCCCCAGTGGTAAAATTCTTCGCCTTCGCCCGCAGCCCGAATGCCTCTCCCCCGATATATACCGCATCCGCCCCGAAGATAACCGCCGTTTTTAAAACCTCCAGGCTGCTGGCCGGAATTAATAATTCTGGTTTTTTCATAATGTGGTTTTCCTACCCTTCCTCGCGCTTTACGCTCACCGTCACGCCGTCTCCCACCGGAAGAATTACGGTCTCTAAACAGGGATGATGCTTTAGCTCATACAAATACTCTCTCATACGGCTGTGAATCGTGCGGTTCCTTCTGGTCACCGCAAACCGTGACTCGATGATATCCCCGTCCTGTAACACATTATCCGACAAAAGGATGCCTCCCACAGGAAGCAGGCGCAGGATATCGGGAAGAAAATGGATGTA
Source organism: uncultured Lachnospiraceae bacterium (assembly GCA_947172645.1). Taxonomy (GTDB): domain Bacteria; phylum Bacillota; class Clostridia; order Lachnospirales; family Lachnospiraceae; genus UBA3282. The sequence continues at coordinate 202,743 of CAMWBY010000001.1, forward strand.
CTGTCCCTTTGCGGCATCCATAAAAATCAGCTCATATGAACCCGCAAGCTCTTTTAGAATATCCGCCGCATCCCCTTCTAAAAGGGTAATGCACTCCTCCTTGCCTGCCCTTCTGAAATTCTCCCTGGCCACAGGTATTCTTTTCTCATATTTCTCAATCGTCGTGATATGGCAGCCCTTTGGCGCATATTCGCTCATAAGCAGCGCAGAAAAACCAATGGCGCAGCCTACCTCCAGGATGGAAGACGGCTTCTGTACCGCAAGCAGCAGCTTGATTAGGCTCTGCACCTGGGTACGGATGATTGGCACATTGGTTCTGATTGCTTCTTCCTCTATTTTGTTCAGAAAAGGGGTGTTGCCACTATCCAGGGAATCAATAAACGCGCTCATGCGCTCGTCTGCTATCATCGCAAAGCCCCCTATTCCTCGTCCTCTTCTTCCGTCTCAGGTTCCGCACCCATAACGGCTAACATCTCCTGCGCGGTCATGGAGGTACTCAAATCATATATCCCCGGCTGTATTTTACCGTGGTTCTCCGACAGAAGTTCCTGTATCATAAACAGGTTCGCATCCCGGATTAGCCCCTTCTCCTGGAGCATCTCCCCTATATCCTTGGGGGAATCGCCGTCTTCCACATAGACGCTAATCGTCCTGCCCTCCCCCGTCGATACCGGTTCTTCCGCAAACACACGGAAGCCGTAATCATATGCCTCCGTCGCAAACCTGAATATATACGTAATAATAAACCCAAACACCGCAACCTTGATGATAAGCTGCGCCGTCCCTCCTATAACTTCTTTCAGTTTCATAGTACTCCTCATTCCGAACGTCACTCAAAATCAATCTCCGCCGCAAGCAGCACGTTCACATCCTGCATCATCCTGCAAAAGGCAAGCTCCGCCTTCAGGAATCCTTCTACTAACGGATTCTCCCGAAATTTTGAGTACTCCCGTTCGAACGCTTCCATCCTGTCAAACAGTTCGTCGCTGTCCGACTCATTCTGTAAATCATAATTCTTTTGTCTGTACTCATTGACTTTGTCATACAGTTCTGGCTGTTTCTTTATTTCTTCTCTTTGGAGCAGATACTTTTTATAAGTATCGGACTTTTGAATCGTCGCCGCAAACTCTTTCGCAGCTTCCATAATCTCGCTGTCTGACATGTCGCTTCCTCCTTGGTGTATTCCCATTACACTTCCATAATAATCGGCAGAATCATCGGACGCCTCTTCGTCTTCTTCCAGACAAAATCACTCAGCACTTCTTTAATCGTAGACTTTAGTTTGCCCCAATCCGCCTTGCCTCTGTCCAGGCATCCCTGTACGGCCTCATTCACCAACAGCCTTGCCTCATCCAACAGCTCGTCCGACTCCCTCACATAGACGAACCCTCTTGAAACGATATCCGGCCCTGACACCAACTGGTCGCTTCCCGAATCAAGGGCAAGCACCACTATCAGTATGCCGTCTTCCGCAAGATGCTGCCTGTCGCGCAGCACCACATTGCCCACGTCTCCCACGCCAAGCCCGTCCACAAGAATAGCCCCCACGGGAACCTTGCCCGTTACTTCCGCCTTCTCGTCATCCATCTCCAGCACGTCGCCGGACTGAATCATAAAAATATTTTCCTTCGGAATGCCCAGCTCGCTCGCAATCTTCGCCTGTGCCTTTCTGTGCTTGTACTCGCCGTGGACAGGTATCGCATACTTCGGTTTCACCAAGCTGTATATCAGTTTAATCTCTTCCTGGCACGCATGTCCCGATACATGCACATCCTGGAAAATTACATCGGCGCCTTTCATCTGCAGTTCGTTGATAACATTGGTGACCGCCTTCTCATTGCCCGGTATCGGATGGGACGAAAAAATAACCGTGTCCCCCGGCAGGATAGATATCTTCTTATGGTTATCGCCCGCCATACGGCTCAGCGCAGCCATACTTTCCCCCTGGCTGCCGGTAGTGATAATAACCGTCCTGTCATTAGGATAATTCTTAAGCTGCTCTATGTCAATCAATGTATTCTCCGGAATATGCAGGCATTCAAGCGCGGAAGCCGTCTCAATAATATTGACCATGCTTCTGCCTTCCACCACCACTTTCCTGCCAAACTTATACGCAGAGTTGATAATCTGCTGCACCCGGTCCACATTCGATGCAAAAGTCGCTATGATAATTCTCGTATCCTTATGCTCCGCAAAAAGACTGTCAAAGGTCCTGCCCACCGTCTTCTCGGAAGGCGTAAAACCAAGTCTCTCCGCGTTGGTAGAGTCGCACATAAGCGCCAGGACGCCCTTTTTTCCAATCTCTGCAAACCGGGACAGGTCGATAGCGTCCCCGAACACAGGGGTATAGTCTACCTTAAAATCACCTGTATGCACTACCACGCCCGCAGGTGAATAAATTGCCAATGCAGCCGCGTCCACAATGCTGTGGTTCGTCCGGATAAACTCAATCCTGAACTGCCCCAGATTAATGGACTGCCCGAATTTGACAACCTTACGTTTTGTCGTGTTCATCAGTTCATGTTCTTTTAGTTTATTTTCTATAATGCCCATCGTCAGCCGCGTCGCATAAATAGGGATATTCAATTCCTTCAGCACATACGGCAGCGCACCGATATGGTCTTCATGTCCATGGGTAATAACGAACCCCTTCACTTTATCCATGTTGTCTTTTAAGTATGTGATATCCGGAATCACCAGGTCTATCCCTAACATCTCGTCTTCCGGAAAAGACAGCCCGCAGTCAACCACAATAATGCTGTCTTGATACTCAAAGGCAGTAATATTAAGCCCAATCTGCTCCAGACCGCCCAACGGGATGACTTTCAGCTTAGAAGCCATTCTCCCCTCTTCAATTTTCTTCAAACAAATTTCCTCCATTCTTCCCGCACTTTTACAGACAGAATGCTCCCGGTTTCCCTGCTGCCTGGCATTACCGTTCCCCCTGTATTCCGGTCCGCTAACGTTATTCCATGCCGCCGCAGCCTCATCCTGGCATTCTATATGTATGTACTTCTACGCCAAGGCAGTTTACTTACGTCAATTCCACATCTTCCAGTATATTCTCAAACACAGCCGCCACTGCATCCAGCTCATCATCATCGGACACAATCTCATACACTGCCTCTTCATCTTCCATCGCGGAAGAATCCCGGAGAATAAGCGCCTCACCGTCGCCTTCTTCGGAATCCGTCACTAAGATATAGTCCACACCGCCCAACCTGGTCTGTTCTAACACATAAAACCGGACAGGTTCACCGCCCTCCGGTGTAAAAACAATCTTCTCCACTTACTCTTTCTCCTTGTTGATACGGCAGTCTAAATATCCCTGCAAAATAAAAGTGGCCGCAATCTTGTCCACATACTCTTTCCGGTGTTCCCTGCGTATTCCTGCTTCCATCATCGCCTTATCAGCCGCCACAGTGGTAAGCCGTTCGTCCCACATAGCCACAGGCAGTCCCGTTCTTCTCTCTAATTTATCCCGAAATTCCAACGAAAGCCTGGCACGGTCCCCAAGCGTATCATTCATATTCTTGGGAAGCCCCAACACAATCTCGGACACATCGTACTCCAAAATCAATTCCTCGATACGCGCCAATGTCTGACGTAGTTTATTTTCATCTTTTCTTCTGATAATCTCAATTCCCTGTGCAGTAATGAGTAACGGGTCGCTGACCGCCACACCTACTGTCTTGGAACCGAAATCCAAGCCCATGATTCTCATCGTTCCCCTCACCTATTTCCCAAGGGAATTTTTAATGTACTCCACCAACATCTCTTCTACCAATTCGTCACGTTCCACTTTCATAATCAGGCTGCGCGCGCTCTTATGGCTGGTGATATAAGTTGGGTCGCCGGACATAATATATCCGACAATCTGGTTAACCGGATTGTATCCCTTCTCCGTCAACGCCTCATATACCGTTGAGAGTACGAGTTTCACGCCTGTCTCCGGTTCTGTTTCTACGGTAAAAAATTGTGTATTCTCTAAATCCTGCATTTTCCCACGCCCTTATCCATTATCTTTTGATATTACCCCTATTATTACCATAATACTCTATCGTCACGTAAAATTCAATCATTTTAGAAGCATGATATCTTCTTCCAGAAATCCCACGACATTTCCTCTCACAATCCGGTTTCCCAGCGCATGGGAGGAAACCGCCTCCATAGCCCCTTTCACATACTGCGGCGTATGCCCTATCCAGTACATCTTGCCGCCTATTTCCTTTTCCTCCTCGAAAAGCACTTCCGCCTCGCTGCCGATGAATTTCTCCCTGTATTTATGGGACATCCGCCTTCCCGCCTCGGATAATTCCGCGCTGCGGCTACTCTTTACGGCTTCCGTAAGCTGTCCTTCCATCTTTGCAGCCCTGGTGCCCTTCCGCTTGGAATATTTGAAAATATGCATTTCATAGAAATTTACCCTTTGCACAAACTCCTTCGTTGCCGCAAATTCTTCCTCCGTCTCGCCGGGAAATCCCACAATGATATCTGTGGTAACCGCCGGATTAGAATAGTATTTCCTGAGCAGCTCTGTTGTCCGAAAGTATTCCCCGCTGGTATAGTGTCTATTCATCCTGGCAAGCACCGAGTCGCAGCCGCTCTGCAGGGACAAATGGAAATGAGGGCATATTTTGGGCATAGAGCTAATCTGTTTTATAAATTCCTCCGTCATGATACGCGGTTCCAGAGAGCCCAGGCGAATACGCGCAAGCCCTTCTATCTTATGGAGTTTTATAAGTAACGGCAAGAGACCGGAAGTCCCCGACTCCATTCCATAAGAACTAATGTGTATGCCTGTCAACACAATTTCGCGGTAACCTGCCTCCACAATGCCGCGCACCTCATTCAGCACATCTTCTTCCCTGCGGCTTCTCACCCTGCCCCTGGCATAAGGAATGATACAATAGGAACAGAACTGGTTGCATCCGTCCTGAATCTTAATATAAGCCCTCGTATGTCCGGCGGTCTTCGTCAGAGACATCTCTTCATATTCATCGGTATGGTTGATGTCTATCACATCCACAGCGGTTTCCAACGTATCTGAGGAAAATCCCCTTCTGTCTAAATACTCCTCCAGAATCGCCACAATGTCTTTCTTGCGGTTATTGCCGATGGCTAGGTCAATGGCTTCATCCTGCCTCACCCCGTCTTCCCCGGTCTGTACATAACAGCCTACCGCCACTACCACGGCCTGTGGATTGCACTTCTTAGCACGGTGCAGCATTTGTCTGCTTTTCCTGTCCGCAATGTTCGTCACCGTACACGTATTGATAATATATATATCGGCCGCTTTATCAAATGGTACAATTTTATATCCCTTTTCTTGTAACATTTGTTGCATAACATCCATTTCATATCCGTTTACCTTACAGCCCAAATTATGTAATGCTACACTTTTCATAGTAATCTCCACGTTTTTTGTATTGTTTTATGATTGACTTTTAGGCTTCCAACATTTAGTATAATAGCAGAAGGTATGAATAATCCAAAGGAGGTAATACTGCAATGAAAACAGTACAGATTTCATTAAATTCTATTGATAAGGTTAAATCTTTCGTGAACGATATTACGAAATTTGATTATGACTTTGATTTGGTATCCGGCAGATACGTAATCGACGCAAAGTCTATCATGGGCATCTTCAGCTTAGATTTGTCCAAGCCGATTGATTTGAATATCCACGCAGAAGACGGCGCGGAAGAAGTTCTCGCCGCTCTGAAACCTTATCTCATGTAATTCAGACTTCCGCAGGGAAGAAACGAGGGAGCAAGCCTTCTGGCTTGCTCTTTTTTGTTTCCCCTAATCCCTATGCATATCGAAAACCTGCTTTCAATATTGCTTAACCGGGCAGGGCTAGATTCTTTCCCTACCTGACAATAATCACTTCGTCTTCGTCCAGCGCTTTTTTGACCAACTCGTCAATCTTCTCCTCAAGATTATGTTCATGCTTCCTGATAATATTCAAGTTCGGTTTCGTCACCGGATGTTTCGCCACGAAGATAGTGCAGCAATCCTCGAATGGCTGGATGGACGTCTCATAGGTATCTATTTTTTCCGAAATATCTACAATCTCCATCTTGTCGAATCCGATAAGCGGCCTGTAAACGGGCAGCTCGCATACCTCATTGGTGGCCATCAGGCTGTGCATCGTCTGGGAGGCCACCTGTCCGATGCTTTCTCCGGTAATCAGCCCCAGACACTCCGTCTCCTTCGCTATGTGCTCCGCAATGCGCATCATATAGCGGCGCATAATGATAGTCAGTTCATCGTGGGGGCACTTGTCATAGATATAGAGCTGTATATCCGTAAAATTGATGACATGCAAATAGATAGGGCCCGTGTAAGCCGCCACCTTCCGCGCCAAATCCACCACTTTCTGTTTCGCCCGCTCGCTCGTATACGGGGGCGCATGGAAATATACCGCGTCAATCTTGACACCCCGCTTGGCAATCATCCATCCCGCTACCGGAGAATCAATCCCACCCGACAGAAGCAGCATCGCCTTGCCGCCGGTTCCCACAGGCATGCCGCCCGGCCCCGGAATTATCTCGGAATAAATATATATCTTGTCACGCACTTCCACATTTAACAAAATATCCGGCTTATGGACATCCACCCGCATCTCCGGGTAGGCGTCTAAGATAAGCCCGCCCAGCTCCATGTTCATCTCCATGGAATTGAGAGGATAGTTCTTCCGCGCGCGCCTGGCCGCAACCTTGAAGGTCTTATGCCTGTCGGGGTATACTTGTCCGATATACGAAACCACAGTCTTTCCAAGCTGCTCAAACCCTTCGTCTTCCACATAAACCATGGGGCAGATGCCGGATATACCGAATACTTTCTGCAAACCCGACACCGCCTCTACATAGTCAAATTCTGAAACCGCGTCCACGTAAATGCGCCCGTCTGTCTTGCGCACCGCGAACTCGCCTTCACATTTCTTCAAAGCATATTTAATCTGCTGTACCAACGCGTTCTCAAACAAATAACGGTTCTTACCCTTCACGCCGATTTCAGCATATTTTATCAAAAAAGCCGTAAACATATAATTTTACCCATGCCTTTCTTCTGTTCCTTTGCATATTACTGCCCCATGCCTGCTTACCCGAAACTGCCTGCAAACTTTTATCAGCGCTTGCGCACGTACCGCCGCAGCATCGGAATCAGTTCACACAATGCCTGTATAGTATACTGGATTTCCTCTTGTGTTGTAAAGACAGAAATGCTGATACGGATTGTAGAATTCAGCAGTTCCTTCTCCACGCCAATAGCCTTCAGCGTAGCAGACGTTTGCGGTTTGTTGGATGAGCAGGCGCTCCCCGCGGACACATAGATTCCTTTCTCCTCCAGCGCATGGAGAAGCACTTCGCTGCGCACACCCCTCACAGACAGGCTGACGACATGAGCCGCTCCTTCGTGCCCCGGGCAGCCGTTGACCAGGACGCCTTCTATGCCTCCCACTCCTTGAATCAGCATATCCCGCAGGCCATACATCCTGTCCATATCCTCGTCCAGATGTGCATAAACCATCTCAGCCGCCTTGGCAAGCCCCGCAATACCGGGAACGTTCTCCGTACCGGAGCGCATCCCCTTCTGCTGCCCGCCGCCATAGATAATAGGGCTGACCTTAGAACCTTCTTTGATATAAAGAAAACCGATGCCTTTCGGTCCATGAATCTTATGCCCGCTGACAGACAGCATATCTACATTCATCCTGGAAGGATAGATACGGAATTTACCGAATCCCTGGACTGCATCCACATGAAAAAGAGTCTGCGGGTTGATGCGCTTAATCAATTCTCCCGCCTGGGCAATGGGCTGCACGCTCCCAATCTCATTGTTGGTATGCATGATAGAGACGAGAATGGTATCCGGCCTGAGCGCGCGCTCCAAATCCTGCAGTGAAATCCGTCCTTCACGGTCCACCGGCAGATAAGTCACTTCAAATCCCTGGTTCTCCAGATATGCCATCGTCTGCAAGATTGCCGGGTGCTCTATCTTCGTCGTAATCAGATGCCTGCCGCTTCTATGGTTAGCCATCGCCGCACCAATCAGCGCGATATTATCGGATTCCGTACCCCCGGACGTAAACAATATTTCCTTCTCATTTACCTTTAACAATTTCGCCAATGTTTCTCTGGCATATCTTAAATATTGCTCCGCCTCTACTCCTTTGTGGTGCATGCTGGAAGGATTACCGTAATCCTCGCACATAATTTTGTACATCAACTGCGCAACCTCTTCAAAACACACTGTGGTCGCAGAATTGTCTAAATACACTTCCATGGTTGTCATTCCTTTCTCTTAGCTTATCGTCCGCGGAAAGTAAATTATATTTTATTCATAAAATTGTGAGTTCCCTCATAATCTTATAATATGTTGCTAAGATTCCAATTGATACATCAACCAGGACAGTACCGTAAGCCCCGCCGTCTCCGTCCGCAGGATACGCCTGCCAAGCGTTATAGGCGATGCGCCTGCCTCCCTCGCCGCCTGCACTTCGCTCTCCTCGAAACCGCCTTCCGGGCCTATGAACACCGCAATGCTCCGCCCGGGCTGCACCCCGCCGATTAGTTTTCTTGTGTGCTCCATGTCCTGCGCAAACTCATAAGGAATCAGCTTCACGTCCACACCCCGCGCATAGGCCACAGCCTCCTCCATATTCATTACATCATGCACGTTTGGCACCACGCTGCGCCTGCTCTGCTTCGCCGCAGCTTCCGCAATTGCCTGCCATCTTCCCACCTTCGCGGCAGCCTTTTTTTCATCCAGCTTCACCACACTGCGCCTTGTCGCCACCGGAATCACTTCATATACGCCAAGTTCCACCGCTTTTTGCACAATCAGTTCCATCTTATCCGCCTTGGGAAGCCCCTGGAAAAGATAAACCTTAGAAGCCAGTTCCACGCCATCCTCTTTGATAAAACGCAGCGTGCACATCACTTCCTCATCGGTATATCCGTCTATCCCGCATCGGTACTCCCTGCCGTCCACACCGTTGCTGACCGCAATCTCCTCACCCGCTTTCAACCGGAGCACATTTTTGATATGATTCACATCACCGCCCGTGATGATAACCTTTTTGTCCTGTATCTGACATGGTTCTACGAAAAACCGGTACATGCCTCACAACCCTCCCAACCAAAAGAAACAGCAGTACGCCGATTACCGCGCCTGCACTGTCTACCAACACATCGCTGACAAGCCCTGCCCTGCCTTCCACAAACAACTGATGAAATTCATCGCTGCACGCATAGAGCGATGAAAGCGCCATGGCGCCGCAAGCCCGGCGCATCCGTGACATCTGCCACCTGCCAAGCCATACAAAAATCAGAATCGCCAGAATCGCAAATTCCGTCATATGGGCGCTCTTTCTGATAAGATGCTCGATTGCACGCAACGTCTCCTCATCGATATTCAAATGAAAAAAGAGTCCCGTCGCACTGACCATGCGGTAGCTTAACCCTTCGCTGACCACGCTGGATTCTTCCTTCGTCTGCGCGGAAAAAGCAAAGATGACGCACATCCATGCCACTGCAAGAATGCCCGCAATGTTACTGTACATCCGCGCTCTGGCTTTCCTTACCGTATCATCCATAATTACTTTTTACGGGCAGTAACGGAAACCCACTCGCCCTGGTATGTCACTTCCAGGATTTCCATGCCCGCTGCCTCCACCGCCTGTCTTACTGTTTCTTCTTTCGTATCAATAATGCCGGATGTAATATAGACGCCGCCTTTTTTCAATTGATGGGTGATAACCGGCGTTAACGGCACAAGCACATCCGCAAGGATATTCGCAACCACAATATCATAACGCTCATACCCCACCTTGTCCTGTACTTCCTTATCGGTGATGATATTTCCTATCATCATGGAAAAAGCGTCTTCCGAAATGCCGTTGGCCTCCATATTCTGTGCAACCGCCTCAGACGCGCAAGGGTCTAAGTCCGTCCCCACCGCATGTCTGGCTCCATACATCAAGGCGAGTATAGCCAGTATGCCGCTGCCTGTCCCTACGTCCAAAAGCTCCGTCTCGGGCGTAAGATATTTCTTAATCTGCCGGATACATAATTGAGTCGTCTCATGCATCCCGGTGCCAAAGGCAGTGCCCGGGTCTATATGCAGTATTTTTTTATCCTTATCCTCTTCTTTGACCTCTTCCCAGGAAGGAATGACCAACAGGTCGTCTATGTAAAACTGATGGAAATACTGCTTCCAGTTATTAATCCAGTCAATGTCCTCCGTCTCAGCCACCGTGATGCTTCCTTCCCCGATGTCCATAAAAGAACGCAGGCTTTCCAGTTCTTCTTCAATCTGTGCTAAAACCGTCTCCCTATCGGTCCGGGCGCCGCCAATCTCCAGGCTGCCGTCTTCCGCCTCCTCCACGAAAAAGCTAAGATAAGCGATGCCGTCGTCTTCCGGGCCTTCGGGAAGAATATCCACAAACATCTGCTCCTTCTCAAGCGCCGTGAGCGGAACATTGTCTTCAATCTGCGCGCCCTCCAAACCTATGTCATAAAGGGCGCTGATAATAATGTCTTCCGCATCCGTAATTGTCTTAATTTTAAATTTCATCCATTTCATAGTCTTTATCATTCCTTTCGCCCAAGGCACAAACAAGTTGTGGAACCCCACAAAGCTGTATGTAAGGAATGCCCGGAGTACGGGCATTCCCCAACACCTAACGTGCAAATTCAATTCCCGTCCGCATCTTCTTCCGTGAGGCCCACGGGTATTTCCGGCGTCAACAGTTCTTCCCCGTCCGCACTGTACTGTGCATATTCGCCGTACTCTTCCCAGATATTACATATCCAAGTCTTGCCCTGGTTAAAAATTATCTCATTGCCCTCTTCATCAAAGAACTTGGCCGGCGTAAAGTCTCCGTCATAACGCATCCATCTTCCCTTAATCACTTTGCCGTTCGTGAAAACAAGCGCGTCGCCTTCCCCATGGACGCCGAAAGCCAGATAATCATGGGAATCTCTCACTTCACCATGGCAATACTGGAACACCACATTGCTGACCGCAAGCTGCTTATCATTGTATTCGTCAATCTGTTTCTTGCCGTCCTGGTAACGGTAATACAGATGGTCTTCCTCGTCATATTGGAAATACGGATGGTATGCGCCATACCCGCCGGAATTATTACCCTCTTTCCCTCCGGGGTATATCATGACAGCCTTGTCGTTTTCTATATAATCCGCACGCACGCCGTCTGCTGCAAATAAAAATGGCGGAACATAATCTTCATCATAATTCCAATCATATCCAAGGCGCTGCGCTGCCTCGAATACGCCGTCTATCTTCAGGTATCCTGTAAACTCTTTGGCATAACCGGGACGATTCACTCTCCCGAAAGCCTCGTCCGCGGGGTTGTGGATACCGTCCACCGCGGCGCTGATATTATAATAATTGGGCCTGTTAATCAGTTCTTCTACATAAGGCTTGGCAAGTCCCCAGTTACAGTAGACCGCCTCATATCCCATCGCCACATATACGAAATAGTCCCGGCTGCTTCTCACCGGCCCGATTCTCTCCAAGTCATCGAAGTCCTCGAATACCGCCATAAGCCTTGTGATACGCCCTTCTACCGGCGCCTCATAGATAATACCGGCTTTTGAAATACCGTACTGCGGCATTGCAGGTTTATTGTTCGGAATCATGACGGCGATGGGCCTTCTGTCCGCCATCCGGATATCCGTCCATTCGCCGGTCAGATAGCTTTGCATCTTACCGTCAATGACTTCTCTCTCCTCAATCACCGGATACGCCGTAGATGGTTCTTCTTCTATATCCTCCTCCGGTTCCGGCTCTTCCTCCTCCTGGGGAAGTTCTTCTTCCACCTCCGGCTCCGGTACGGGCTCTTCCTTCTTACCGCACCCGGCAAACAAAACCGCCATGCAGAGTGCCGCTGCCGTCAATCTTATTATTTTCTTTTGAAACATCTTTACCTCTTTTCCGTATTTTAGTAGATATCAGTTGTGTTTCATAGAATGCTTAAGCGTATGTAAATTAGTATGCGACTGATAAACATTTTTATTATAACCGAAAAATGGAAAGCTGTACACTCAGATTGCAAAAGAAAAAGTTATGAAAAAAAAGAAAGCTGCTGCAAAATATGGAAACATACCGTACAAATCCATTCTTCTGCAACAGCCTGATATTACTTATTATTCCAAACTATTTCCTAAACTTCTTCTTCGTCTTGCCCGCAGGTTCCTCGGCCCGCCCGGAAGATATGTTCTTCGCCGCATTCAGCGAATCGCCCGTGTGCCCGTCGAACTTCTTCAAAAGCTCTTTGGCTTCATGAGACAGCTTATCCGGCACCTGCACCACCAACGTCACATAATGGTCCCCACGGACATTCTTGTTGCGCAGGGAAGGAACGCCCTTACCCTTTAAGCGCACCTTTGTATCTGTCTGCGTGCCAGCCTTAACGTCATAGATTACCCTGCCGTCCACCGTATCAATCACAATCTCACCGCCCAGCGCGGCAATCGCAAAGGACATGGGCACGGTGGAATATATATTCTCGTCCTGTCTCTGGAAAATAGGGTGCCTTCCCACCACCACTTCCACAAGCAAGTCGCCTCTTGGGCCGCCGTTTGTTCCGGGCTCTCCTTTATCCCGTATCCGAACGCACTGTCCGTTGTCAATGCCCGCCGGGATAGACACCTGTATTTTTTTCTTGTTGGCGATATAGCCTGTTCCCCGGCAGTCCGGGCATTTATCCTTGATAACCTTACCGGTACCATGGCAGTCCGGACAAGTCTGCACATTACGCACCGTGCCGAAGAACGACTGTTGGGTAAAAACCACCTGGCCTTTGCCACCGCACTTCGTACATGTCTCCGGACTGGTCCCCGGCTTCGCGCCTGTACCATGGCACGCCGTACACTCGTCCTTGAGCGTCAGCTCGATTTCCTTCTCCACGCCGAAAACCGCTTCCTCGAAAGTAATACGGACGCTGGTGCGGATATTGGAACCTTTCATCGGCCCGCTGCTTCTGCCGCCGCGGCGGCCGCCGCCGAAGATATCGCCAAAGATATCGCCGAAAATATCCGTGAAATCGGCACTGCTGAAATCAAATCCGCCGAATCCGCCCGGACCGCCTGCACCATCGAAAGCAGCATGACCATATTGGTCATACTGCCGTCTCTTCTCAGGGTCGCTTAAAACTGCATAAGCCTCCGAGGCTTCCTTAAACTTCTTCTCAGCCTCCGCATCGCCGGGATTCATATCAGGGTGATATTTCTTAGCCAGAACTCTGTATGCTTTTTTGATAGCGGCTTCATCGGCGTTCTTCTCAATGCCGAGCACCTCATAATAATCTCGTTTCTGTTCTGCCATCGAATTAAACCTCTCTATAGTCTCCGTCTACCACGTCGTCAGCCGCCTGGGACTGTGCGCCATCCTCCGCTGCGCCGCCCATATTGCCCATGTCCGGGCCTGCCTGCGCCTGCTGCATGTTCTCGTACATCTTCGTGAACAACGCCTGCGCGGAATTGGTCAGTTTTTCTTTCGCTGCCTTTAAGTCGTCTATCTGTCCGTCAGACATCTCCTGGTCTTTCGTCTGCTCCAGAATATCCTTTACGGCCTTCAAATCCGCCTCTACATTCGCCTTGTCGGAAGCGTCAATCTTATCGCCCACTTCACTCAACGCTTTCTCTGTCTGGAATACGAAAGAGTCAGCCTCGTTCCTTGTATCGATTGCTTCTTTCCTCTTCTTGTCCTGCGCCTCGTACTCAGCCGCTTCCTTCACTGCGCGGTCAATCTCGTCGTCGGACATATTGGAGCCCGCCGTGATGGTGATATGCTGCTCTTTGCCTGTTCCCAAGTCTTTTGCGGATACATTTACAATACCGTTGGCATCGATATCGAAGGTAACTTCAATCTGCGGCACGCCGCGCATTGCAGGCGGAATACCGTCTAACCTGAACTGTCCAAGAGATTTGTTATCTTTCGCAAACTGTCTCTCACCCTGGACTACATTGATATCAACCGCAGTCTGGTTGTCTGCCGCCGTGGAGAATACCTGGCTCTTCTTTGTAGGGATTGTGGTATTTCTCTCAATCAGTCTGGTTGCCACGCCGCCCATTGTCTCGATGGACAAGGACAAAGGCGTAACGTCAAGCAGGAGGATTTCACCTGCGCCCGCATCGCCTGCCAGCTTACCGCCCTGGATGGAAGCGCCAAGGGCCACACACTCATCCGGGTTCAGGGACTTGCTGGGGTCTTTTCCTGTCAGCTGTTTTACCTTCTCCTGTACTGCCGGGATACGCGTGGAACCGCCTACGAGCAATACCTGCCCAAGGTCAGCGTTGGTCAGCCCCGCATCCTTCATCGCATTCTGTACAGGAATAGCCGTCTTCTCTACCAGGTCGTGCGTCAATTCATCGAACTTCGCCCTGGTAAGATTCATATCAAAATGTTTCGGCCCTTCTGCCGTTGCAGTGATAAACGGAAGGTTAATATTGGTTGTCGTTGCGGAGGAAAGCTCTTTCTTCGCCTTCTCCGCCGCCTCTTTCAGTCTCTGGAGCGCCATCTTGTCATTGGACAGGTCAACGCCTTCCTGCGCCTTAAACTCCGCAAGCATCCAGTCAATTACTTTCTGGTCAAAATCATCGCCGCCAAGCCGTGTATCGCCGTTTGTGGAAAGCACTTCGATAACACCGTCGCCAATTTCGATAATGGAGACATCGAAGGTACCGCCGCCCAGGTCATATACCATAATTTTCTGCTCTTTCTCATTGTCCAGACCATATGCAAGCGCTGCCGCAGTAGGCTCGTTGATAATACGTTTTACATCCAGTCCTGCAATCTTACCTGCATCCTTTGTCGCCTGTCTTTGCGCATCGTTGAAATATGCAGGAACCGTGATAACGGCTTCCGTCACGTTCTCTCCCAGATAACTCTCCGCATCGCCTTTTAATTTCTGCAAAATCATTGCGGAAATCTGCTGCGGTGAATATTTCTTATCGTCGATGGTACGGCCCCTGTCCGTTCCCATATCTCTCTTGATAGATGCGATAGTTTTGTCGGCATTGGTTACTGCCTGACGCTTCGCAGGCTCGCCTACGAGTCTCTCCCCTGTCTTCGTAAAAGCTACGACTGAGGGTGTTGTCCTCGCGCCTTCCGTGTTTGCGATAACGGTAGGCTTTCCGCCTTCCATAACCGCCACACAACTGTTAGTTGTTCCCAAGTCGATTCCGATAATTTTACTCATAACTATTTCCTCCTGTTATAAACTATAAATCTATATTTTACAATTACTTGAACTACCTATATCTATATCGCTAACTTACCACTGCCACCATGCTGTGTCTTACCACGCTGTCCCGGTAAGTATACCCCTTCTGCAGCTCCTGCGCAATCACCCCGGTCTCATACTCCTCGCTCTCCACCTGCATCACCGCATTATGGAAATCCGGGTTAAACTCCTCGCCCACCGCCGGAATCGGCTTCACATCCATGCTTTCAAATTCCGTCATAAGCTGCTTGTAAATCATCTCCATGCCCTGTGCAAAAGCGCCGTCTTTCTCGCCCTCCGGCACCGATGCAAGCCCTCTCTCAAAATTGTCTACCACCGGAAGCATCTTCTCAATAACGCTCTTCGCGCCGGTCTCAAACATCGCTGTCTTCTCCTTCTCGGTGCGCTTACGAAAGTTCTCAAATTCCGCCATCTGGCGTTTTACCCTGTCTTCCAACTCCGCAATCTTTTCTTTTAACGCTTCCTGCTTTTTATCTGTCTTGTCTTTTTTCTTTCTTTCCTTCTTCTCTTCTTTTGATTCCGCCTTGCCTGCGTCCTCCCCTGTGCCCGCCGCATCAGGTGCGTCTTCGCTCCGGGCTGCGGTTTCTTTTCCTTCTGTCATTCCTCCCAGGTCTTCCCCTTGCTGCCCGTTTTCTTCTTCGCTCATATTTTCTTCCTGCAACTTATCTTTTTCCTCTGCCACGCCTCTCATTCCTTTCTGCTATACTGATTTCCTGTCTCAAACCTGTCATGGAGATTATGTCTTATATAAATCGTCCAACTGATTTTTTAACAGTTTCAGATTCTTAACCACTTTCTCATAATCCATCCGCTTGGGGCCGATGATTCCGATGGTGCCCTTCATGCCCTGTCCAAGCTCATAAGTCGCCGTCACGATGCTGCAGTCCTTCATGCCCTGCACCGGCGTCTCGTTGCCGATGTAGACTTGTATGCCGGTGTTGTTCTCATCGGAAAGGTTATCCTGCACCAACTCGCTTAAAAGCTGTTTCTCTTCGAATGTAGTGATAAGCTCGCTGGCCCGCTCATGGTCTGCAAGTTCCGGATACTTAAAGAAATTCTTCGTGCCGCTTGTGTAAATCTCTAAATCTTCGTCCGCCTTGATGGCCTCCGCCACGGCGTCGATTACGTCCGCCACAATCTCACTGTGGATGCCCGCCTGCTGTTTCATCGCCGCAATCATCCCCAGATTAATTTCTTCCAACGACAACCCGTTTAAATGTGTATTTAACAGGATATTCAATTTTAAAAGCGTCTCGTCGCTCAGTTGTTCCTCCACCGTCAGCATCGTGTTCTTAATCACGTTGCCTTCCACCACGATAACCGCCAGTATCTGGTTCACGTCCACGCGGGATAACTGTATAAATTTCAATTTGTTACGGTGATACTGCGGGGCGGAAACCATCGCCGCATACTCTGTATTGGTCGCGAGCATTCTCGCCGCCTGTTTCAGGAGATGGTCCATCTTACCCTCTTTCTCGAGCAGATTCTCTTTCATCTCCTCCACTTCCCGCTCCTTCTCTTCCATCATCTTATCTACATACAGACGATAGCCTTTGTCTGAAGGAATGCGCCCTGCGGAAGTGTGCGGCTGCAGGATATATCCTAGTTCTTCCAGGTCCGCCATCTCATTGCGGATGGTGGCGGAACTTAGATGCAGGTCTGTGTATTTGGAAATTGTCCTGCTTCCTACCGGTTCTCCTGTCTCTAAGTAATTGCGAATGATGGCTTGCAATATTTTATATTTTCTTTCGTCTAACTGCATACCATTTCTCCCATTGTTAGCACTCGACCAATTAGAGTGCTAACATCTTCTAGTAGTAAGTTATCACTTAAGATTTTCATTGTCAACATTTCTATGGAAAAAATTTATTAAAAAAATATTAAAACAGCCGACCCAGGATATTCTCCCAAACCGACTGTCTATGTAACGTTATGTTTCCCAATATGCAGCTAAACTATACCGATTAAAGGCTAAAGCAACCCTGTTCACTGCCGTTTACCACAAAGTATACTGTCTGCTCCTCAGGCTTTACATACAATTCGACTATCTTGAAATCTTCCGGATTTCTGTTCATGTCATACTGCCATACGTTCTTCGCATTCTGCACAAGCTCTTCCGTGGAGATTTCCCTGCCGCCGAACTGCAGCTTCACCGTTACCTTAACTTCTTCTTTCTTCGCTGCCTCCTCGTTCTGGACTGCTGCCGTCTCCACTGCAGCTTCCTTCTTCGCCGGCGCTTTCTTTACGGTTGTTTTTCTCGTCGTTGTCTTCTTCACTGTCTTCTTAGCATCTTCTGTGTTTGCTTCTGCTGCAACTGTCTTTACCTCTGTTGTCTTTGTATCTGCGGCTTTCGCTGCCGTTTTACCGGCCGTTGTCTTCTTTGTCTGTGCCATAAGTCTTCTCCTTCCACACGCCTATTTCTTCAGACGTTCCATGCAACAATCACTATTTTTTCATACTCCCTAGTCCCGTAGTTTCGGACTATATGGGGATTTTAACGCAATATCGATGCAGTGTCAATCAACAATCTGTAACAAATAGTTGCCCATTCTCCTAGTATTTTATGCGAAATGACATAAAAAAAGCCCTAATTATGCCTGTTTGCGGCATATGGCGCCATCAGCCCGGCTTCCCTTCGCTCATCTGATAAATGCAAAATACATGAGCACGGCGGCGCCAAGAACAATCCGATACCATCCAAAAATTTTGAAATCATGTTTCTTGATATATCCCATCAGGAACCGGATAACTATCACGGAGACTATAAAAGCCACCGCCATGCCTACCAGTAAAATAATCATCTCCGCCCCTGTAAAGCCGAAGCCGAATTTCACCACTTTCAACAGGCTTGCCCCAAGCATCACCGGAATCGCCAGGAAAAAAGTAAATTCTGCCGCCACGGTTCTTGACACTCCGATTAACAGCGCTCCCACAATCGTGGCGCCTGAGCGGGACGTCCCCGGGAAAACAGCCGCCAAAACCTGGAACACGCCAATCATAAGCGCAGTCTGGTAGGTAATCTGCCCAAGCTCCGTAATCCTCGCCGATGTCCCCTTATTTCTGTTCTCAATCACAATAAATGCAACACCGAATACAATGAGCGCAATGGACACACACCAAGGATTATAGAACAGTGCATCCAACACATCGTCAAAAGCCAGGCCAATCACCGCCGCGGGTATGCAGGCCACTAAAATTTTAAACCACAGTACAAAAATATCTTTCCGTATCACAGGTCTTTCCTTGAACCGGAACGGAAATATTTTATTCCAAAATAAAAGTACCACCGCCAATATCGCCCCGAGCTGTATCACGACCAAAAACATCTCCCAAAATTCCGGCGACACATCCAACGTTACAAACTCGTTGAGCAATATCATATGTCCCGTGCTGCTGATGGGCAGCCATTCCGTGATGCCCTCCACAATTCCAAACAGCACCGCTTTCAGAATTTCCATTATACTTATCATCTATTTTGTTTCCTCTCTTAAAGTTATGCTGCGGCTATATGATGATATAATAATATATAAGCCGCAGCATCGTCTAATATTCCATATACACAAATCTTAATATTCACTCTTAACGAATTTCCTGAATGCGTCCAGAGAACGCTCTACCTTCTCTGTGTCAATGCAGTACGCAAGACGTACATAGCCATCCACCCCAAAGGTGTTGCTTGGCACCACAACCAGGTCATATTTCTTTGCCTTCTCACAAAAAGCCACCGCATCCGCCTCCAACGCTTTCGGGAATATATAGAATGTTCCGCCCGGCTTCACACACTCAAACCCCAAATCCGTCAGTTCCTCATACAGAATATTCATATTCCGCTCATAGACCGACAAATCCGAAGTCAAATCAAGCGTCTCCGCCACCGCAAGCTGAATGATAGACGGCGGACAATTGTGTCCTGTCCCCCGGGAAATCTGGCTGCACATTGCGCTGATAAGCTCCGCATCCGTACAGGCGGGGTTCACCGCCACATACCCAATACGTTCTCCCGGCAGAGACAGGGATTTTGAAAAGGAATAACAGGACAATGTATTCCCATAAAATTTAGACGGATAGGGGGATTCTACACCTGCAAACACGATTTCCCTGTAAGGCTCATCGGAAATCAGGAAAATATCATGTCCGTATTCCTCCGCCTTCTTCGTCATAATCCCGGCCAGCCGCCGCAGCGTTTCTGAAGAGTAAACCATGCCGGAAGGATTGTTGGGCGTGTTAATTAAAACCGCCGCCACCTTCTGCGTCAGCATTTCCTCAAACACTTCAAAATTAATCTGAAAGCTCTCCGTATCCGCGGGAACAACCTTAAGCGTCGCTCCCGTCAGGTTAACGTAGGGTCCGTATTCCGGGAAATAGGGCGCAAAAGTAAGTATCTCGTCGCCCGGCTCGCTCACACACCTTACCGCATGGGCGATGGCGCCTGCCGCCCCGGTGGTCATGAAGATATGGCCGCCCGTATATTCCATGCCAAACCTTTTGTTCAAAGACGCGGCTATCTTATCTCGCACCGCAGGAATCCCCAGGCTCTGGCTGTAGCCATGCAGCTCCATAGGGTCTTTGTCCTGCAATAAATGAATCATCGTGTCTGTAAACTGTCTGGGTGTGGGCACGGAAGGATTTCCCAGGCTGTAATCAAACACATTCTCATAACCAATCTCGCTGCCCCGCTGTGTGGCAAATTCGGATAGCTGCCTGATAACCGATTTCCCCTGCAGCATATCTTTATATTTTTGTACAATCATAATTTTACATTTTACCCTTTCTTCTTTTTTCTTTCACCCTTATCTCCATATTAAAACCGTCTTGGTTTTGTCGGACAACACATTCATTTTCCGTTTCACTTCTAAGCTATTTTCTACGAAGATGCATCAGCCTGCCCTGGAAATCACCGTTAAGCGGTGGAATATTGACGCCTGCATAATGCAAGGTGTCGCCCAGATACTGAGTCTGTTTTATTTCAGGCCAATCCTGTGCATTTTCAATGACATAAACGCCCTTCGGGTCAAGTCCCGGAATGCGGATACGCGTACTCTGGGCCTTCGGTCTTCCAAGCACCTGGATATAAGTAACTAGCGCCTCGCTCTTATCTTTTGCCACCACTTCATAACAGTCATAGAAATGGTTATCCGCGTAATGGGCGATGCGGTAATAATCCCCTTCCCGCACAAGGTCATTATATTTATGGTACATTGCCACTTGTTCCGGAATCATATTGCGGTCTTCTTCAGGAATCTTCGTCACATCCAGTTCATACCCGAATGTTCCTGCCAACGCCACATATCCTCTTGTCTCGAAAGGCGTCACTCTTCCTACCGTATGGTTCGGGCAGTCAGATACGTGGGCGCCCATGGTAGATAACGGATAAATCAGCGCCGTCCCTGCCTGAATCGAGAGCCGTTCCACCGCATCTGCATCATCAGAGCACCATATCTGCGGACTATAATATAACATGCCTCCATCGAATCTTGCGCCGCCGCCGGAACAGTTCTCCAACAACAAATGAGGAAACTCCTTTGTCATTCTGTCCTGAAGCTCATAGACCGCCAATACCTGCCTGTGGAAAAGTTCCCCCTGCCTGTCCGCCGGAAGCCCGTAGCTGCCGATATCGCTGAGCTGCCTGTTCATATCCCACTTTACATACTCGATGTTGGCGCTGCGCAGGACCGCCGCTATCATCTCATATACATAATCCCTGACTTCCTTTCTTGTCAGGTCAAGCACATACTGGTTACGCGCAAGGCTTCCCGTCCTGCCCGGAATCGCAATGGCCCAATCGGGGTGCGCGCGGTACAAGTCGGAATCAGGCGATATCATTTCAGGCTCCAGCCAGATACCGAACTTCATACCTAACTTGTTCACTTCGTCTACCAGGTATTTCAGGCCGCCTTTCAGCTTATCTTCATTGACCTGCCAGTCTCCCAGGCTCGAATTGTCATCGTCCCTGTGTCCGAACCAACCGTCATCCATAACAAGCATCTCTATACCAAGCTCCGATGCCTGTTTCGCAATACTCAGTAATTTCTCCGTATCAAAATCAAAATAGGTTGCTTCCCAGTTATTTATCAGAATCGGGCGCTTCTTATCCTTGTACTCGCCGCGTATCAAATGCCTGCGGTACAAGTCATGGAAATTTCTGGTCATGCCGCCAATACCTTCCGAGGAGTAGACGCAGATTACTTCCGGCGCCTGGAAACTCTCTCCCGCCTCCAGTTTCCAACAAAAATGATACGGATGGATTCCCATCACGGCACGGATGCAGCCAAACTGGTCTTCTTCAATCTGTGCCAGGAAATTGCCGGAATAGATAAAGTTCATGGCGTAAATGTCGCCGCTTTCTTCTGTCGTCTCTTTCTTTTTCCACGCCATAAAAGGATGGTCCTGATGACTGGATTCTCCCCTGACCGAAGAAACACTCTGCTTTCCTTTCATGACAGGACGGGTCTGGATGGCACGCTCCCTCGCCCATGAGCCATGCAGCGAAATCATCTCGTAATCGTCATTGTCCATATCGATACAAGCTGACAACACCTTCGTCAAATAGAGCGCCTCCTGCCCATTGTTCACAATCTTTACACTGCGCGCGATGGCGTCGCTGTCAGCAAAAATGCTGTAGGATAAAATAATCTGCAAATGCAGCACCGGGTCTTCGCAAGTAAGCTCCAGCGTCTTGCACTCCGTATCTTTCCCAAATGTCGCCGGAAGCCCTGTAAGCGCTTCCTTGCCGTCATAGATTCTATGGGACACATAAGACAGGGACACGCCCGTGTGCCCTCCAAGCGTCCTCACCTCCAATGTGCTCTCCCGGTAATCGCCCAGTCCGTTCCCCGTATATTCCATCGGAAATCTATCTAAAAAGGACGTCCTGTCCCTGTTGTTCTGGGACGGGACAAAGGGCGGCTCCTCTGTGCGCATCAAATATGCCAGGTTGTCCTCCGTCAATTTTCTTCCATAATAAATATGTCCGACAAAGTTTTCCTCATCCACAATACCGATGCAGTAACTCGTATGCTCCGTATCCAATTTAAATACTCTGTTCTGTTCATTGAAGCTAATATTCATAGCTGCTTCTCCTCTCTTCTTCCTCAATCCAATGCTGTTGTATACCTAAAATCCTCAGATAAAATTTTTTATTTATGGCAAACAGCACACCCACGACCATATTATACCAACATCTTGCCTGTTAGGAAAGTACATTATAACAAAACGAGCACAGCTCGCTTCGAGTCTCTCTTCTCAAACTCGGAGAAACGTAAACAGAAAATACAATCCCACTAAGAAATCCCTTGAAATGATTAAAAATCGTGGTAAAATAACTCCTGTTAGGATAAATTGACGTACTCGCAAGCCTTTTGGGGGCACACGCGAAACTGCCGGAGGATTCTACTCATGGATATCACAGTCGTATTACAACAAATGGTTATTATTTTTATACTGATTGGTATTGGAATGCTTTTATATAAGAAGAAAATGCTCTCTGAAATGACCTCCAAACAGATTTCCGGCATTATTGTCAATGTGACAAACCCTGCGCTTTTAATCTGCTCGGCTTTTAGGGAAGGACCAAAAGTATCCCTGCAGGGACTCGGCAGCGCATTGGGACTTTATCTTCTTGTCTATGCGGTCTTAATCGCGGTAAGTTTCCTGATTCCCCGCATCCTGCGTGTGCCAAACATGTATCATTATGCCTACCAGATGCTGACCATCTTCGGCAACGTAGGTTTCATCGGTATCCCTTTAGCCTCCGCCGTATTGGGCGCACAATCCTTAATTTTTGTGTCAATCTATAATTTGATTTTTAATATTTTAATCTATACTTTTGGCATTTCTCTGTTGAAGAAGGCCGAAGCGAAACAGCTCGCCGCACAGGCCGCATCGGAACAGACAAAGACAGCGTCCGCCTGTTGTCAAACAGAGCACGATAATGTGGTCAAAAAGCTTATTAATGCGGGGACAATTTCCGCCGCCGCAACCATTATCTTTTACCTTGGCGATTTCCAGGTGCCTGTGGTCGTCTCCTCCACTTTATCTTATATGGGGCAGGCCACTACGCTTCTGTCCATGCTTGTGCTAGGGGTTTCCGTGGCCCAGATGACGCTGAGGGATATCTTTTCCCATCCGAAGCTCTACGGTTTCACGCTGCTGCGCCAGATTTTGCTTCCTGTCGGATGCATTCTGGTCTTTAGGCCCATCGTACAGGATACTCTTGTGCTCAATACGATGGCGCTGATGCTTGCCGTGCCCGCCGCCAACATGCCGTTGATGCTCTCAAAACAACTCCACGTGGACACGGACACGATTTCTCAGGGTATTATTCTGACTACAATTTTAAGCCTGATTACTATTCCGGTGGTGAGTTTGTTCCTCTAAAAAGTAAACTGAAGCCCGCTTCACGAAGTTAGCTCCAGCTTTATTAAATGCCGACCGCTTATTTCCACGGTTTTGCAGCATCCTCTTTTATGGAATGATACACACCATCACAAATGATTAGAAAATCAATCTACAATTACACATTCTGCACTTTCATCATATTAGTAGTTCCGGAAACACCAATAGGAACGCCCGATGTGATAACCGTCAAATCTCCCTTTTCCAAAAGTCTCATCTTCACTGCCGCCTGGATTGCCTTATCAAAGAGATTGAATACTTCCTTTTCTTCTTTAATCAGGATTGGTATCACACCCCACGTCAGGGAGAGCTGCCTGCATACTTTCTCCGTAGTGGCACAACCGATGATATCGCTGTTAGGGCGGTATTTGGAAATCATCCTGGCCGACCTGCCGGACTTTGTAACCGTCACGATAGCCCTGGCATTCAAATCAAGAGCCGTTGTGCATGTGGCATGGCATATGGCGTCCGTGATATCCGGATTGGCATTCCTCTCATACTGGAAAAACCGCTTGCGATAATCTACATCCTGCTCTGTGCGTTCCGCAATCCGCACCATGGTTTTAACCGCTTCCACCGGATAAGCTCCCGCCGCCGTCTCTCCTGACAACATGATAGCGCTTGTGCCGTCATATACCGCATTGGCTATATCCGTAGTCTCCGCCCTTGTAGGACGCGGATTCTTAATCATGGATTCCAGCATCTGCGTTGCCGTAATCACCTGCTTGCCTGCACGGTAAACCTTCTTGATAATCTTTTTCTGGATGACGGGTACTTCCTCATAAGGAATCTCCACTCCCATATCGCCCCGCGCCACCATGATACCGTCAGACGCTTCTATAATATCATCAATATTCGCAACTCCCTGCGCATTCTCTATCTTGGCAATAATCCTGATATCCTCGCCACCGTTTTTTTCAAGCAGCTTGCGCAGCTGCAAAATATCCTCTTTTTTCTGGACAAAAGAAGCCGCAATAAAATCCACGTCCTGTTCAATTCCAAAAAGAATATCTTCCCGGTCCTTGTCGCTGATATATGGCATGGATAAATCCACTTCCGGCACATTGACTCCCTTATGGTTCGACACCACACCCCCGTTTATGACACGGCAGATAATGTTGCTCTTATCAACCGTCTCTACCTTCATCTCAATCAGCCCGTCGTCTATCAGAACCCGCATCCCCACTTCCAAATCTTCATAAAGCCGGTTATAAGTTACACTGACAATTTCCTTCGTTCCTTCCACATCATCGGCAGTCAATGTAAATAACTGTCCCTCTTCCAGAGTCACGCTGCCATCTTTAAAATTTCTCACGCGGACTTCGGGTCCTTTTGTATCCAACAGAATTGCAACCGGCTTACCGACCTCTTTGCGAAGTTTTTTCACCATATCCATCCGCCTCTTGTGGTCGTCATAAGTACCATGGGAAAAATTGCATCTCGCCACGTTCATTCCTTCCATCATCATCTGTCTAAGCACATCCTCGTTTTCTGTGGACGGGCCAAGCGTACATACAATCTTAGTTTTTCTCATACTAATCCCCCATTCTTGCTCAACCTGCGAATCTGGGCGCAAGCACAAATTTGCGTCCGAACTTTGTTCGGACAGTGAAACAATCTTCCGTATATGGATTTTTCACACTAACCTCCATGATTCCGCTTTACGGAATCTCAAATCAAAAGACAAGCAAACTTGTCTGGGAGAATGCCCGTATTTTGAGCATTCTCCATATTGCTATTTTACACAAAAATATAATATCTTAAACGAGTCCTCTGTATCATACCATATTATTCCGGTTTGCAGTAAATGACTGCGGTATTTTAGCAAAAGATTAATATAAATTATAAATTGCCGTAAGTATATAAAACGAGCCCCCGGTGGTGGAAGCACCGGGGACCCGTTTTATATATACAAACTAAGGGATATTAGATATACGCTTACTGAAAGAAAAATTTACTCCACATCCTGCAAGGCGGCAAAATCCTCTTCGCCCGTGCGGACTTTAATAACTCTGTCAACATTGTAGACAAAAATTTTGCCGTCTCCGATATGTCCTGTGTACAGCGCCTTCTTCGCCGCTTCCACCACATCCTCTACCGGAATCTTGCTGACTACAACTTCAACCTTGACCTTCGGAAGCAAGGTTGCATCCATCTCTACGCCACGATACATTTCTCCTGCACCTCTCTGGATACCGCAGCCCATCACCTGTGTCACCGTCATGCCCGTCACGCCCAAATCATTCATCGCTTTTCTCAAATGGTCATATCTGGACAGTTTCGCGATGACAGCCACTTTATACATACCTGTCGCGGAAGCCATCGGCGTCTGGGCAACCTTCACTGCGGCGTCTTTCTGTACTTGGGAAGCCGCTTCATAGTCTTCTGTTCCAAGACTTGTATTTTCATTAATCTCCATGGCCATTGTGTTGGACACATCCATGATACTGAATCCTGAATATGCCGATGCAAGACCATGCTCCATAGCGTCCAAACCTACAATCTCTTCCTCCTCGGAAGCACGCAATCCAATCACTGCCTTAATGGCCAGGAATACTATCGTAATCGTAACTGCCGTCCATGCCGCCACAGACACGAAACCAATCAACTGCAATCCAAGAAGTTTGAATCCGCCTCCATAGAACAAACCTACCATTTCATTTCCTGCCGCGTCTGCAATGGCATATCCCGGAGCCGTGTTGGTGGCAAAGAAACCTACCGCAATCGTACCCCAGATACCGTTCATGCAATGAACCGCAACCGCGCCCACAGGGTCGTCAATCCGCAGTTTATAATCTAACAGCCACACGCCGAACACCACCAAAAGTCCCGCAACCGCACCGATTACAATTGCCCCGAAAGCATCCGTCACATCGCAGGGAGCCGTGATTGCAACCAGGCCGGCAAGGGATGCATTCAGGCACATAGACACATCCGGCTTTCCATATTTTATCCATGTAAAAATCATACATACTACCGTAGCCACTGCCGGGGCAATCGTCGTTGTCACGAAAATGGAGCCTAACTGTTCTACGCTTGTCGCCGCCGCGCCGTTGAACCCATACCATCCAAGCCACAGAATAAACACGCCCAGCGCGCCGATAGGAATATTGTGTCCCGGGAAAGCGTTAACCTTCGTAATCTTTCCGTCTTTGTCCTTCGTAAATTTCCCGATACGGGGCCCCAGTATCTTCGCCCCGATTAGCGCCGAGATGCCGCCCACCATATGTATCGCGCAGGAACCCGCAAAATCATGGAATCCGATTTGGGATAACCATCCGCCGCCCCAAATCCAGTGTGCCTCGATAGGGTAAACCAACGCTGAAATCACTGCCGAATAGACACAGTAACTTAAGAATTTCGTCCGCTCCGCCATGGCACCGGATACAATTGTCGCGGTAGTGGCACAGAATACCAGATTAAATACAAAATTCGACCAGTCAAAATCCGCATAACTTGTAAAAATGTCGAATCCCGGCTTTCCGATTAACCCAACCACATCCTCACCTAATAATAGGCTAAAACCAATCAGAATAAACACCACCGTGCCAATACAGAAATCCATCAAGTTTTTCATAATGATATTTCCTGCATTCTTGGCCCTCGTAAATCCCGTCTCAACCATCGCGAACCCCGCCTGCATCCAGAAGACCAGAGCCGCGCCAATCAAAAACCAGACGCCGAACACCTGTCCGTTCAAAACCTCCATAATCTCCTCTGTCATAGATAAATTTTCCTCCGTTTCCGCTTCCGCCTGCAAACAGGCTTCTACACATTCTTGTCTCCTCACTTTGGCTCTGCACATGCCGCCTAATGATAGCAAAAATGCGGATACAATGGATGTCTCTTCCACAAGCTCCATTGCTCCGCATTCATCATATTAAGCATCTCGCTGCGCTGACAGCAAACTTCCATATGCAGGCCCTTGCATAAAAAAAGTTGTCCTGACGGCCAACTTCACAAATTCTTGCTGGCGCCTTACTGCGTTATGACATATTTTCCTATAGGATAAAGAAAGCGCCTTGAGTTTCCTCAAAGCGCCTTTGCTTTTACGAGTTGAATTGTAGCACTGTATTGTAGCAGTGTCAATAGAAATTTTATAAATGACTCATATTTTTAATCTTCCGCCTGCATTTTGACACAAATCTTATAGCAGTTAATTTTCGGCGCTTCAAATCCAACCAGTTTGATATCCTTCAGCTTCCCCTGGCCGATATAGGGCGCGGCAAGGCTTTCCGGTACGAAACTAATTCCGTCGAATGTAATCAGATAAGGAATCAGCTTTGTGCTGTTGTCAATCTCAAATCCAAACTGATAATGGGGCGGGAAGAGCTCCCTGATAAAAAACCCCACTTCCTGTAGTGCGAAATTACAATACAGATAGTTGGAGCCAATCAGCTCCTCCTTCGTAATTCCATGCTCATCATAAGTAGTATTCTCCCGTCCTGTCACAAGCACAAGACGGTCCGTGGCGAAAACATCGCAGGAAAATCCCGCGTGATACAAGGGCAGATAAGAATATGCCACATCCAACAGATGGTCCTGGACCGCCTGCAGTAAATCGCCCGAATGCCCGATGGTCACCTTTACCGCATGATGGGGATGCTCCTTCATATACTCCTGAATCAGCGGAAAAAGATAACATTCATAAATCGTATTGGTTGTGCCAATCCGAAAAGTCTCCTGGTATTTTTTGAGGGAATTGACTTCCTGGATACCGGCGCTTTGTAATTCCAAAATTCTTCTGGCATAGAAAAGAAATGCCTCTCCTTCTTTGTTCAACGTTACTTTTCTCTTATTTCTGTCAAAAAGCGGTTTCCCCACTTCCCGTTCTAATTCTGCAATCCGGTTGGTCACCGTGGACTGTGCCACAAATAAAGCGTCCGCCGCTTTCGTAAAATTCCGGTGTTCCGCCAACATCAAAAAAGTCTGTAAAGTCTGTGTATCCATACTTCTCCTCCCGGAACATTTCACATCCCGTCTGCGTCAATAATTTTTTTCGTTCCATTCCGGTACAAATCGTACACGCCATCTTCTAATTCTACTTTTTCTGCCCATTTAAAGCCCAGTTTCCGGCACAATGCCGCCGATTTCCCGTTCCCTTCCATCACCAATGCCTGCAGCCTGTCGAATCCCAATTCCTCCCTGGCATAGTCAACAATCGCGCAGCACACTTCATAAGCATATCCCTGCCTCTGCCACGGCACGCCGATTACGAACCCTAGCTCCGGCAAATCAAATCCTTCCCGCCAATTTATGCCTGCCCGTCCGATTACCGTTCCGTCTTTCGTAAGTACCGTCCACATACCATAGCCGTAAAAAGAATATACCTTCTCACGATAATCCTTGATGTAAGCAATCTCCTCAGCCCTGTCGGCATACAACCCCTCCATATATTTTGTAATATCGGGTTCAGCATAGATATCATAAAAACTGTCTGTATCGTCCTCAATGGTCTCTCGGACTATACATCGTTTTGTTGTAAGAATCTCCCACGGCAGCCCCGACAATCGGCGGTACGCCATATCCAATGTCTCATATCCCACTTCCTCTATCTTCTCAATCACATACAACGCGCCCCAAAAACCGGCATCCTGGTTTCCTTCATGGCGGTACGGCAGCACATACCTGCCTTCCTGCTCCATCATACGATATACTGCTTCGGAATCCGTGATATATAAAGTTTCATCCGCTGTGCCGTCCGCCACGTGTGAGTCCTGTTCCCACCCGCCTGTCCCTGCCCAGGTTCCTTCCCCACAATATTTTCTGAATATCGTTTCTACTCCATGTGCATGTAAGTCATCCGTCAATGTGCATCCCTCGCACAGAACTTTTTTCTGTAAAATATTCTGCTCTATCCACAATTCTGCTCTTTTAAGCATGTCTTGTCTCCTTCATATACTGTCCAAACGGCATAATAGCCCTTGCGCTCTTCTTCCTTTTCTATATAATATAATAGTACCGTGTCTGTCGGTTATACAGACATTTTACCACAAACACAGAATACTGTCCGGAAGCATATATACGTTGCAGCCAAATACCCATACGGTAAACCTGCATCCTATATCGCATTCCGAGAGTACATGAATTTCAGAATGGAGGAAAACATGGCACAAAACCCTATTGTAACTTTCACTATGGAGAACGGCGACGTAATCAAAGCTGAGCTTTATCCTGATATCGCCCCTGTCTCCGTCAATAACTTTATCAGTCTGGTTCAACAGAACTTCTACGACGGACTGATTTTCCACAGAGTCATCAAGGGATTTATGATTCAGGGTGGCGACCCGGACGGCAATGGGATGGGCGGGCCCGGCTATTCTATCCGTGGTGAATTCGGGCAAAACGGCCATCCTAACGACTTAAAGCATACGGAAGGCGTCCTCTCCATGGCAAGAAGTATGCATCCCGACTCTGCAGGCAGCCAATTCTTTATCATGCACAAGACAAGCCCGCACTTGGACGGCGCTTATGCGGCGTTTGGGAAGGTGATTGAAGGTATGGAAAATGTCAACAAGATAGCCGAGACGGCAACCGATTATTCCGACCGTCCTCTTGAAGAGCAGCGAATGAAAACCGTCACTGTAGAAACTTTCGGCGTAGAATATCCCGAACCGGAGAAAATTTAAGATTTTACTGATGATAGAGTAGAGAAATCCGGTGCGCCCTTCCAGGCAGCACCGGATAAAATTACTGTAACAAGGCCAAAGCGCTCTGATTGCCTTGGTTCGCCTGGGCGAGCATAGATTGTCCCGCCTGGGCAAGAATATTATTATTGGCATACTTCACCATCTCCGTCGCAATGTCAGTATCTCTGATAGATGACTCCGCCGCCGTCGTGTTCTCCACGATATTGTCCAGATTATTGATTGTGTGTTCCAGGCGGTTCTGTATGGCGCCTAAGTTAGAGCGGGTCTCTGACACATCGAAAATAGCGCTCTTCGCAAAGGCATTCAGTGCCTGGAAATAACGGATATCGGGAACCTTGTCAACCGCCAAAGCCTCCTCGGAACCTCCTGTAACCTCAGGAAGTCTATTGTTCCATTTGTTCGTAAGCTTATTCTTCACATTCTCATCTGTGATAGCATCATAAGAGAAACTATGAAAAACAGTCAGGTCTTCCGCTGACAGGACATGGCTGTGTCCCGGAGAGCCCCAAGGCTCAATCATATTTTTGTTAAAATATTCATATTTAGCCCATGTCGTGCCATTCCCCGGAATCCAATACGCAATCTCGCCATGAGGCCAATTAACCTCCCACGGCTTAGGGTTGTCTGTGACATGGCAGCGCGGGCTGTCGTTGTTCGTCTGATAAAAGATTCCCTTAGAAAGCGCACTGGCAATCAAGTCGTTGGTGCACATATTACCTATTGTAATAGCGATATGCTGACCGGACTCCGCCCCTACCTGTAATCCCTTGCCTGTAAAAGAACCGTCCAACAACTTCTGTTCATTAAAAGTCGTGGTGGACTGTACACGGTCAATCTCACTCATCAACTGCCTGACTTCCATTGTAATATATTCCCTGTCTACAGAAGTCAGCGTCCCATTTGCTCCTTTCACCGCCAATTCTCCCATACGCTGCAACATGTCGTGAACTTCGTTCAAAGCCCCCTCCGCCGTCTGCACACATGAGATGCCGTCCGACGCATTCGCTGACGCCTGGGTCAGTCCTCTCACCTGACGACGCATCTTCTCCGATATAGACAAGCCCGCAGCATCATCCGCCGAACGGTTAATCTTATATCCTGAAGACAGTTTCTCCGTAGATTTCGCCTGATTTGCATTGGTCAGATTAAACATACGGTTTGCATTCATTGCTGTTATATTATGCTGTATAACCATAAAAATACCTCGTGATGCTGTCCTTGCATCTGAATCTAAACTTCCCTGTTAAATTTATATATCGGCTTACTTTTCTATAATCTTTAGTATTTTTTATTTTAAATATAGCTCAAATAATTTATATATCCATAATCTTTCATCACACATGCATACCGGGCATAATGAAGCCGCCACGGCCACAATAGTTGAACTATATAAGTACAATAATTCCCATAGTGCCCGGGCACATACCCTTATAATTTTAGTACAAGCGCGTTCATGAATTGTTCATATTTATTTAAAAAAAACTTCACCCGGCAATCATTTTTTAGACATTTCTCCTTCGTATACTAACATCATAAGATACAGAGACAACACAAACACAGATTATATCAAAGTTAACTGATTAATTAAAACTTTTTCATAATAATGCCAAGTAAAGATTTTCTTTACTTGGCATCCTCCCTTTTTAGGGAGTTTTTTTATTTTTATGTTTTTTGATTATTCATATATCCATGTATACAATTTTCTCTTGCTATACTCCCTTACCTATGCTATAATAAGCGTTAACAAAAAGCGCATACGTATATGCCACTTTCTAACATTACTACACGAAAGTATAAAATCAAATATTTTCCGAAATGTCAGCGTAGGCATATCTTTCATGTCTGCGCTTTTTTACGGAAACAAGAGGAGGAGGAATTTATCTTGAACGGATTTTTTGCAGGGCTTGTTGATTCTATTACAAAAATCAACGGCGCAGTCAACAGTTTTGTCTGGGGTATCCCTATGTTGGTGCTCCTGGTCGGTACAGGCATTCTTATGACTGTACTCACAAAGTTTTTCCAGTTATCCCATATCGGACATTGGTTCAAAAACACCATCGGCGGTATTTTTAGCGACAAACACATCACGAAACATACGGATAAGGAAGACAAATCTATCTCCCAGTTTCAGTCTTTGTGTACGGCGTTGGCCGCTACAATCGGAACCGGTAATATCGTAGGTGTTGCCAGCGCTTTAATTGCCGGAGGCCCCGGCGCAATCTTCTGGATGTGGATTGTGGCGTTCTTCGGCATGATGACGAACTATTCCGAAAATGTACTGGGCATCTACTACCGCCGTAAGAATGAAAAAGACGAATGGTGCGGTGGCGCCATGTACTACTTGAAAGATGGCCTTGGCTCCTACAAGGGCTGTAAACAGATTGGTGCGGTGCTTGCCGTATTGTTTTCCATCTTTTGCCTGCTTGCTTCTTTCGGTATAGGCAATATGAGCCAGGTGAACTCTATCTCCGCCAATATGGAAGCGGCATTCTCTATTCCCGCCGCAGTAACAGGCGTTGGGTTAATGATTGTCGCAGCATTGGTTATCGTGGGCGGCCTTAAGAGAATCGCATCCGTCACCGAAAAATTAGTTCCTTTTATGGCAATCGCATACATAATCGGCGCACTGGTAATCTTCTTCGCAAACATTGACCAATGCGGCGCCATTTTCTCCGCTATTTTCAAGGGCGCTTTCGGATTAAAAGCAGTGGGCGGAGGTATTGTCGGCTCCGGCGTGAAGTTGGCATTGACATGGGGTATGAAGAGAGGCGTATTCTCCAATGAGGCCGGTCTTGGTTCATCCGTCATGGTTCATTCCAACTCAAATGTCAAAGAGCCTGTGCGTCAAGGTATGTGGGGAATCTTTGAAGTATGCGCAGACACGATGATTGTCTGTACATTGACGGCATTCTCAGTGCTTTCTTCCGGTCTTGTTGACTTGGAGACCGGCGCTGTTTTGAGCGAAGCGTCCGGTTCCGCTTTGGTAGGGGAAGCTTTCGCTACTATATTTGGCTCTTTCGGCCCTATGTTCATCGCCCTTGCCATTTTGCTTTTTGCCTTCTCCACAGTCCTTGGCTGGAGTCATTACGGTTCCAAGGCATGGGAATATTTATTCGGGACAAAGTCCACGATTGCATACAAGATTGTTTTTATTCTGATGATTTTCATCGGCGCAACCATGAACCTGAGTCTTGCATGGGACCTCTCAGATACATTTAACGGGCTGATGGCTATGCCCAACTTAATCGGTGTACTCTGCCTGTCCCCGCTTGTTGTGAAAATCACCAGGAATTACGTTGACCGTGTTATCCGGAAAAAAGATGTGGAACCGATTCTCTCCGTCTTCCCGGAAATCAACTCTGAACATGCAGAATAGCTTTCGTCCAGTTTTTTAAACCGAAAAACACATATTTCTATTTCATGTGACAGGAGCAAAGATGAGAAACACAAATATTCTCTTCTCTGCTCCTTCTTCTTTATTCCTATTTGGAAATATGGATGTTTCTCCCATAATACACAGAATGTGGCACTCCAAAATAGGGCCATACTGTTGGCAGGATGCAACGGAATATAGTACAATAAAAAAAGTAAATTTGCTTCGCAAATTAACTTTACGAGTTCCGCTTCGCGAACTCGGATAAGCGGAGGAATTTCCTATTATATAAAAAGGTTAAAAAATTGTGCGAAGGACATAAGACATGTGAAAAGAAGACACAAAATTCTGATAACGGTATGTATCATATTGCTCCTGTTTGCCCTGCTGTACTGTATTCTTGTAAATTTTCTTGTGAGCGCCGCACTGGTTCCCTCTTTTATGGAGCAGTTGGAGGCTTTCGGACGAATTACGGATGAAAGTTAT
The DNA here is from genome assembly GCA_947172645.1 of uncultured Lachnospiraceae bacterium. Lineage (GTDB taxonomy): Bacteria > Bacillota > Clostridia > Lachnospirales > Lachnospiraceae > UBA3282. The sequence goes on from CAMWBY010000001.1 coordinate 236,926, forward strand.
GCGGCGCAAGTGCAGACTTCCGATATCCAAGTCAACAGGCAGCTTGCGCTAAATCAAACCTTTGAATGGCTTAAGACAGCACCCGCACAGACAATTTCAACGGTCAGCGAGGATGGTTATATTTTGGTTGCAGAAAAATTCTATACGCCGGGGAAAAATGAATCCGACCATCGGTGGGCGATTATCCTGCACGGATACACAGGATGGAAAGAAGAAATGTATCCCTTCGCCTACTGGTATTATAAGGAAGGCTATCAGGTCATCGTCCCCGACCTGCGCTGCCAGGGTGAAAGCGAAGGCGATTTCATCGGCATGGGATGGACAGACCACTACGACTGCAATCTTTGGATTGATTACATATTATCACAGGATGCAGAGGCCCGTATTGTAATCCATGGACAATCCATGGGGGCCGCCACCGCGTTGATGATGACCGGAGAAGAAAACCTTTCCGCGAACGTGTATGCCGTGGTTTCAGACTGTTCTTATACGGACGCCTACTCCATGTTTGGCGACAAAGTCACGGAATGGTTTCATCTACCTGCATTTCCATTAGTTGACTCAGCCCGCATTGCCCTGCTTCTCTGGGGAGGATATGACCTGGCGGACGCCTCGGCTCTCAATGCCGTTGCAAAGAGCAACACTCCCACTCTTTTCATACACGGCGCCTCCGATGCAATGATATCTTCCGGTATGTCCGAAGATTTATATGCTGCCGCCGCATGCCCAAAAGAACTTCTTATCATAGAAGGCGCAGGGCACGCGCAGGCACAGGATAAAGACCCTGCAGCGTATTATGGGACGATACGGGAATTTTTGCAGAAATATCTTGACGAAGCAAAATGATGGGACAAAGCAGCACCCCTGCGCATAAAAGAACCCCGGCCTGTATTATCCCAGGCCAGGGTCTTTCTATTCATTTCTTTTTACAGCTTATTGCCGTACATCTCTCAAGCTTTGCCATCAGAACCAAGAACGTTCTTAATCTTGTGGGCAACCATCTCCTTAACAGCCTGGCGTGCCGGTTTCAGATACTGGCGAGGGTCGAAATGATCCGGATGCTCTGCGAAGTATTTACGGATATTACCTGTCATTGCAAGACGGATATCGGAATCGATATTAATCTTACATACAGCGAGTTCAGCCGCTTTACGAAGCTGCTCTTCCGGGATACCTACTGCATCGGGCATATCGCCGCCATACTGGTTAACCATCTTAACAAACTCCTGCGGTACGGAAGAAGAACCGTGAAGAACAATCGGGAAACCAGGAAGACGCTTAATGCACTCCTCCAATACGTCAAAACGAAGCGGCGGCGGAACAAGGATGCCGTCAGCATTTCTTGTACACTGTGCTGCCGTAAACTTGTATGCACCATGGGAAGTACCGATTGCGATTGCAAGGGAGTCACAGCCTGTTCTGGAAACAAATTCTTCCACTTCTTCAGGACGTGTATAGGACTCTTTACCTGCCTCTACAACAACTTCGTCTTCAACACCAGCCAATGTGCCAAGCTCAGCCTCTACAACCACACCTTTGTCATGGGCATATTCTACAACCTGTTTGGTCAAAGCGATATTGTCCTCAAAAGATTTGGAGGACGCATCAATCATAACAGATGTGAAACCGCCGTCGATACAGGACTTGCACAGCTCGAAGCTGTCACCATGGTCTAAGTGAAGGGCAATCGGAATCTCAGGATTCTCTGCAACTGCTGCCTCTACTAACTTAACCAGATAAGTATGGTTAGCATAAGCGCGCGCCCCTTTGGAAACCTGAAGGATAACAGGGCTCTTCAACTCGCCTGCTGCCTCTGTAATACCCTGAACGATTTCCATGTTGTTAACGTTGAATGCACCAACCGCATAGCCGCCATTGTATGCTTTCTCAAACATTTCCTTTGTTGTTACTAATGGCATTGTTCTTACCACCTTTCTTAATTTTATAGTTATTATAACCGGCTGGCTGGCCGGATATTAATTACTGGTTTCATTATAACCCAAAGCCTGTCCTTACGCAAACATATTCTAGGAAAATGTATCCAAAAATTTCAGGCAAAAATTTACTCTTAAATTACTTGAATCTCTTCGGCAGGAACCCTGATGCACAATGCCTTCTGTCTGTTCTCAATCACGGATTTGCAATGCTCTCCGCCGAACTCCCCGTCCAGTGTCCAGGAGATTGGCGTCTCGCTCTCCACAACCAGCCGGGACGTCTTAAAGGTATGTATGTGCTCTGATTTCACCCGCTTATCCACCAACGCCAGTATGATGTTGTTTAAGTCAAGCGGATTGGAAGGTTTACGGATTAGCGTCACCTCGAAAAGTCCGTCATCGAGCTGTACGTCCTGCCCCGTTATGCCCCTGAAACCCCCTACGGAATAAGAGTTAGTGACCATCCCGTAAAGGAATTCTCCCTCAATCACCTGCTCGTTACAAGTAATCTTAAGCGGATAGGCACGTACCGATGGCAACCTTCTGACGCCCTCAAGAAGGTATGCGGCATGTCCGAGAACATTTTTTATATCCTGTTTCGTCTCATAAGATACATCCGTAAAGATGCCGAACGCCGCCACATAGATGAAGCTGTCCTGATTAAAGACGCCGATGTCACAAGGATAATCCCTGCCTTCCACCACCACATCCGCCGCTTTGGTCATGCTCTTTGGAATCTTCAGGCTATTGGCAAAATCATTGGTGCTGCCCGCAGGAATATAGCCAATGGGAAGCTTCTCCTCACACAGCATCATTCCCCTTACCACCTCGTCAAGCGTGCCGTCCCCGCCGCTGCACGCCACAATATCATATCCGGCATGACGCTCTTTCACCGCCTTGACAGCGTCCCCCGCCGCCTGGGTAGGGTATGCCGTAACCTCATACCCCGCTTTAACAAACGTATCTATGATATCCAGCAAATTGCTGCGTATCTGCGCCTTCCCGGCTCTCGGATTATAGATAAAAAGCATTTTCTGTTGCATATCCGCCTCCACTGCGATTGAATCTATGGTATACAAATCTCATCTCTTGTTTACCCTAATTTGGCTAATCCCATCATGCCACCTCCAAACCGCATAACACATTCTCAGCATCGCTTTCATAGACAGTATACCATAAAATACGGAAATACAATAGCCGTTGCCGCGCAAAGTAATCTTCAGCGATACAACGTATAATCCAGGGCTTCTTTTACAAAACCGCTCTCCGCAAGAACCTGGGCTGCCTCTTTCGGATATTCTTTGACGGTAATACGCTTCTTTTCCGCAAAAATCCTCCCCTGCCGATAAATCTCGGCAAACAATGGCAGAGCCTCCCTGATACACTCCTGTTTCAAAACTTTCAGAATTTTTCCCTGCCTTTCAAAAAGGGCCACAGGAACCCCTCCCTGCATTGCCACAGCCGTGCCGGATATATTGGTAAAGGCCAGCCCCGGTTGGTGGGGCAGCAGTTTACCCCAGGGCTGCATAGGGTCCGCAGCGTTTATCCAAAGCAGTTCATTCGTTGGGTAAACCAATCTGGACGTGACACTGTCAAAATCTTCCTTGCGGATGAATTGTGCGCCGGACAATCCCTCGACATAGTACCCCCTTCGTACCTGTCCCGTATACTCCTGGACACGCAGGAGGGCTAACGCCTCCTGCCAGGACAGCCCGCACAATGCGGCTGTCTCACGGCACAACACCAAATATCGTCTGAAACAGTCGTCCATCATCTCCTGCAGCGTCCGGTTTTTGACAGGGTGCACCAAATCCCACCGCCCGGCCTGCTGCGCTTTTATCCGCGCCCCCACCCGTTGCCTGGCGGCAGATTTTTTTATTTTCTCCTTGTTCATCCATTGGCGCACAGGCAAAAAACTGTCGGCGCATACGATTCCCTTTTCCATGAGGGCCAGCAAGGTCTCATAGGGTGATTCATCCGGCAGCACTCCGTTCAACGCCTGCATAAAACTGGCGCCCCGCCTGGACAACGCCTCCACAATCAGCCGCTCTTTCTCGGACAGATTCTCCTTCTCAATCCCGGAGGGCTCGTCCCAGTCTATCTCATCCATACGGTCAAAGCGAATCTTCCCCTCCTCCATATGCCAGAAATACTCTCCCTTTGCCAAAAAACCGTCCAACAGATTTTCCCGGTAGCCCTTCACCCGCAAAGGCAGCATTTGTCCTTCCCATAGGGCCGCCGGATAGGCCGTCCCTGCAAGGTCTTCCACCGCGACCCTGACTGCCTCCTCCGGCGGGGCAGTCCGGGCAATACGCGAGAGAAGCAGGGCGGCGTAAGCCGCAGGCGGGCAAGTGGATATTTCTTCCCTGCGGTTCTTGAGAGTCTTTCTGACTGCCCGCTTATATAACTGGGCATGATAATAGACCTGTTGTGTTGTCCTGTCCTCACTCTCTAAGGAAAGAGGTTCACTCTGACAGACGGCCTCGCCACGTGTGCACAGTTCTTGCAGCATTTCTTCCGCCGTCTCCGTCTCCCAACCATACCGCCGCGCAACCTGTCTGGCGTTAGCGCCTCCCCGATAACGGAGCATACGTCGTACAATGGACAGACTTTCTCCCCTCACACCTTCTTCCAAAGCGGCCTGATAAGCCTGTTGGTGTTCCGCCGCAATCCAAATGCCCTGTTCCAAGTAAACTGCCCGCCCTTCCTGATTCAGCCTTTCAAGCCATTCTACAGGAATATCTAATTCACCTGCCGCCAAATCCCCCTCAGTCATCAAAAGAGAATGAAGTTGTTTCTCATTTTCCGGAAGCCTCTCTCTGGCCTGCGTCTGTGCAAGCTCCAACGCCCCCGGAGAAAGCGCTTCCTTCTCCTGTATAAGCGCTTCCTCCACCGCCCTGTGGATACCCCTGGGCGTAGGGGCGTAATCATACATTACCGCGGCCTCCTGGCTCCACTGCAAAGGCAGGGACATGGGAGAGGCTGTGTCCGTATAAATCTCACGCACCAGTATCTCACCGAGCCGAATCTGCCTAAGCACTTCTCTGGTGCCTTCCACATCCCAGATTTGCTCCATACATTCCCGTCTTGTCTCCCGAAGCAAGGGATGTTCTTTCTCGCAGACTACTTGCTCCAGCATCTCAGCGCTCCGCAGGCGTTGCATCCACAGAGGCTGCCGCCCGGAGCCTTTGGCGCCCATCATCAATGCCCTGCCGCAGTTGTACCGGAAAGCCATATTAAAAGCAGGTGTGGCGGGAAGTAAGGCGGAAAGAATTTTCTCCACAGTCTCCGGGACAATCCGTAATAACAGTCCTTCCGGAATTGGTCTGTCACCGTATGAATAAAGCAAAAACCCGTCTTCCTCGTCCACGCACCCCACTTCCATTCCCATCTCTTCCTTCGCCGCCTGTACGGCAAGAAGGGATAGGGGCGTATTCACGCGCCGTCCAAAAACAGAATGAACCATCAGCTGCCAATTCCCTGACTGGTCTTTAAAATGTTCCGCCAATATCGTCTTATCCGTAGGCAGCCCGCCTGTAGCCGCAATCTGGCGTCTCAGATATTCTCCTGCCATCGTAGCCGCAGACTCGTCCAACCCCATCTCCTCAAGAGATGCCGTCAACCGCCCTGCTCCGTCCGCCTCCGCCAGTTCCCGGAACATCCTTCCAAACTGTACCCCGGTCTCTTTGCTACGGCCTTTTAACTCTCCTTTCCAAAAAGGCAGCCTGGCGCCTTCCACCGGCGCCTGGGTCACCGTCACGGTATCCCTGCCGATGTTCACCACTTTCCAGGCAAAAGCGCCCAGTATAAACCTGTCCCCTTTCCGGGTTTCGTAGACGAACTCTTCATCCGCCTCTCCCACTTTCACCCCCTCTTCTGTACGCACCGTGTACATGCCTTTGTCGGGAATCGTTCCCCCTGCGGAAATTGCAAGCATTCTGCTATAACCGTCCCCCTCCACACACCCATGAATCCGGTCGTACAAAATCCTGGGCCTGACAGGAATATCACGCTTATGTTCATAGTCTCCTGCAAGCATCCGCAATACGGATTCCACATCCTCCCTGGAAACATCACGGAAAGGCCATGCCCGCGGTAATATCTCCATCACCTCATCCACTTTATAGCTCTTGAAAGCCGCCATGGACACCAGATGCTGCGCAAGCACATCCAGGCATCCCTGCGGCGGGTTGGTCTTCTCTATCCTGCCTTCCCTGGCGAGCTGTGCCGTCATCCCGCACTGAAGGCTCTCCGCCGCCGTCCTGGGAAACAGGTACATCACACTGGTCCGGTTTGGATTGTGCCCCGCCCTGCCCAGCCGCTGCATCGTACCCGACACAGTCCTGGGGCATCCCACCTGCAGCACCTGCTCTATCTCCCCCACATCAATCCCTAGCTCCATGGATGAAGTTGCGCATAAGAGCCGCAGCCTGCCTTTCCGCAAAGCCTGCTCCGTCTCCATCCGCTGTTCTTTCGACAAACTTCCGTGATGGACTCTGGCAAAGTCCTCGCCTCCAATCAAATTGACATAATACGCCAGTTTTTCCGCATACCGTCTGCCTTCCACGAAGGCAATCACGCTTTTTGCCCCCTGGCAATACTGGTAGACCAGTTTAGAAAGTTCCTCCCAGACAGGGTCTTTCCGGCGTTTACGGTTATTTACATAGGAGCCGAGCACCTGCAGCTGTATTTTCTTATCTATGGACGGCGCCGCCACATACACCTCCTCCGGCGCTAAATACTGTGCCGCCACGCTATATGGCGAAATGGTGGCCGACAGCCCAATCCGCTGCAGTGGTTTACGGCACAATATATCTAACCTCGCCAGTGACAGCATAAGATGCGCGCCCCGCTTGGTATCAATCAGCGCGTGAAGTTCATCAATAATCACGCTCTTTGCCGCGGACAGCATATTCTGTCCCGTTTTCGATGTGAGCAGTAAGTAAAGCGATTCCGGCGTCGTAATCAGGATATGGGGCGGTTTTCTCACCATCTGGCGGCGTTCCTGCGGCGTAGTATCCCCGGTACGGATTGCAACCCGGATACTGTCTGAGCCCTCAATACCGTCCAATGGCCTGTTTAAGTTTTCCCGGATATCCGCCGCCAATGATTTTAGCGGCGATACGTAGATTAAATATAATTCCTGTTTCAGGCTGCCGCTGTCAGCCATCTTTTTCATCCTGTCCAGAAACACCAAAAATGCGGACAGTGTCTTGCCGGTGCCGGTAGGAGCCGACACAAGCACATGTCCGCCCGCCGCGATGGCAGGCCAGGAAATTTCCTGTACCCGTGTGGGTTCCCCTAAAGTCCCGGCAAACCAAGACGCTGTTTTTTCTTCAAATAGTTGCAGGCAATCTGCGGTTTCTTTTTTTATTGTCATATAGCCAAGTAAATCCTTTTCCTATCAGTCTATCCATCAATCCACGCTTATTATTCTGTGGCATTTGGAAAATATATATCAACTATAGCATAATATGGGAAAAAAAGAGACCCCCTCTCTCGGAAGCCTCTTTGAATTCTGCCTTATCGAAATGTCATGTACTTATCCTGCCCGCCTACTTGCCGCTTAAGAATTTCTCAATCTCCTCGACCGCGGGGCCTTCGTCATTGCCCTCTGCAACGACCGTCACCTGTTCGCCGCTTGCAAGCCCCAGACTCATCATGCCCATAATGCTCTTCGCGTTGACTTTTCGGTCATCCGCATTGATGTACACCGTGCTCTCAAACTGACTCGCCACCTGTACAAGCATCGCCACCGGTCTGGCTTCCAAGCCTTTCTCCAGTTTAATCTGGATAGATTTTTGTATCATAATATTCTCCTCCTTTACGGTTTAATTCCATCGGCAATTTCACTCAGCCTGCGCAATCTATGGTTCACACCCGATTTGCCCACGGCCGGCTCCAGATATGCGCCCAATTCTTTTAAAGCGGCATCTGGATATTCCAATCGAATCTCCGCCATCTGTCTCAAATTATCCGGCAAATTCTCAAAACCGTATTTATCTCTGATTAAGAGTATGTCTTCAATCTGTTTAGACGCTGCTGTAACAGTTTTGGAAATATTCGCCGTCTCACAATTGACACGTCTGTTAATAGAATTCCTCATCTCCTTAACAATCCTCAAATTCTCGAGATTCATCAAGGATACATGTGCGCCTATGACATTTAGAAGGTCAACAATTCCCGCCCCTTCCTTCAAATATACAACAAAGTATTTCTTACGCTTAATAACTTTTGCCTCAATCTGGAATTCCTGGATAATCCCCTGAAGCTGCCTGGCCTGTTCCTGCACATTACAGACAAATTCCAAATGGTAACTTTTCTCCGGAGCGCTCATAGAACCAATGCTCAGGAATGCCCCCCGCAGATACGCCCTCGCACAGCAAGAGTTTTTTATAAGAAGAGAGTTCACCGGAGCCTCAAGCGCAATCGGTTTTCCCTCTTTTCCCGTAAGATGCAGGGCTTGTATCACTTTTAATTCCGTTTCATCATCGGATAGCAGCCTGCTTTTTCCCCTTGTCACAACATTATCTATATTAAATGTTTTTCTGAGTAATGTAAAGCACTTTCTGGCAACTGCTTCATTTTCCGTATCAAGGCACAGATGTTTACCATCGTCGCAAACGCTCCCGCAGAAGTGAATCAGCGCCGCTAATTCCGCCAGTTGGCAATGCCTTGCAGGACTGACCTGCTCCGAAAGCTCTTCCTTCACCGTCGCAGAAAAAGACATTTTACCTCCAACCCAATTCTCCAACTTACACTCCCTGCCTGATATCCCTGTGGTACAGTTTCACTCCATAATTCTTATGGTCTCTCATCTTGGCGTACAGCCCATTGGCCAGCGTGACGCTTCTGTGCTTGCCTCCGGTACAGCCAATGCCAATTACCAACTGGTGTTTCCCCTCTTTAATATAATTGGGAATCAGAAAATCCAGCATGTCCGTCAACTGCCCCAAAAATACCGTTGCCTCCGGGAAACTCATCACATAGTCTTGTACTTCTTTGTCATTACCAGTTTTATGCTTAAGTTCATCAATGTAGAACGGATTGGGCAAAAATCTGACGTCAAATACCAGGTCAGCGTCCGCAGGAATCCCATTCTTAAACCCGAACGACAATATGGTGACCATCAATGAACTGTATTCTTCATTTCTCACAAAAATATGGTCTATCTCTTCTTTTAGCTCTCTTGTCAAAAGATTGGACGTGTCGATGACATAGTCCGCTTTCTTCCTGATTCCCTCCAGAATGTCCCGCTCTTTGTGCACACCCTCAATCACTCTTCCTTCCAGTGACAAAGGATGCATACGCCTCGTCTCTTTATACCGCTTCAACAGAACGCCGTCGCTTGCCTCCATAAACAGGATTTCAAAGGGATATCCATCCTCCCTCAGCTTATCCAAAACGCGCTGCGCGTCCCCAAAAGGCTGGTCCGCGCGCACGTCAAGCCCCAGTGCGACTTTACTGATTTCTCCGTTGGGCGTCGCAACCAACTCCACAAACTTCTCAATCAACGGCACCGGCAAATTGTCCACACAATAAAAGCCCACGTCCTCCAACATCTTCATTGCCGTTCTCTTGCCGGAGCCGCTCATACCAGTCACTACTACAAACCTCATAATACTTTACCCCGTGTATCCCTAAAAATCTCCCAAAAATACCACTTCCGGCTCTAAGGTAACATGGAATCTTTCTTTAACCCGTTCTTGTACTTCCTGGATGACTTCCTGGATATCCGCTGCGGTTGCTTTCCCGGTATTGACCACAAACCCGCAGTGTTTATCCGACACCCTCGCGCCGCCAATCTGGTAGCCGCGCATCCCCGCGTCCATAATCAGCTTCCCCGCATAATTACCCTCCGGGCGCTTAAAGGTGCTGCCTGCGCTAGGATACTCAAGCGGCTGTTTGCTCCTCCTCCGCTCCATAAGCTCTTCCATCCTGGCGTTAATCTGCGTCCGGTCTCCTGCTGTCAGACGTAACACAACTTCCAATACGATGAACGGCCTGTTCTTAATAATGCTGGTCCGGTAACCAAATTCCATCGTATCGTTGTCGAGCGTCGAAATCTGTCCTTCTTTATCCATCACGCGGACAGCTTCCACAACCTGTTTCATTTCCCCGTCATATGCGCCGGCATTCATCACCACGCCGCCGCCGATGCTGCCGGGTATACCTGCCGCAAACTCCAAACCGCTCAGGCCGTGTTCTTTGGCCGTCACGGCTACCTTAGTAAGCATTGCGCCTGCTTTCGCCGTAATGCGCGTACCTTCTACCTGGATTTCCTCCATGGAACCGCCGAATTTCAGCACAATACCCCGATATCCTTTATCTCCTACCAATAGATTGCTGCCGTTACCCAGAATAAAATATTCCTGTTCAATCTGGTTCAAGTATGGAATCAGCCGTGCCAGTTCTTCCTCCTGCCGTATCGTGATAAAACACTCTGCATCCCCGCCTACACGGAAGGTAGTGTGCTTACTCATTGGTTCATGAAACACGATATGCTCCCCCGGAACCACCGTTTTAATATAATCATACATTGATGCGCTCAATCTCTATCCCATCCGTTCCACAGATTTATTATTTATTTATATTCCGCCATGGCAGCATATGCCACAACATCCAAGTCGCAGCATTCCCAAACTTACCATAACATTATTGTAAGGAAATTATGCATATGCATAATTTCCTTATCTTAGCATTATCCGTTCCTATATAAATTATGTACTCATCAACCAAGAACAAGTTTCGCAGCCCCATAAATCCCGGCATCGTTACCGAGCGTTGCAAGGGCAAATTTCGTATCTTTGCAGCCATGGAATACCGTTCTCTCAAAAGCAGGACGAATATACTCAAACAACACATCACCCGCCTTGGAAACGCCGCCGCCAATAACAAAAATTTCAGGATTGACCACGCCTGCGATTACCGCCAGGCCCTTGCCCAGATATTCGCCAAACTGCTCTGCAATCTCAATGGCCAGTTCATCCCCTGCCTTCACCGCGTCAAATACAGTCTTCGCCGATACTTCTCCCTGCCTGAGAACACTGTCCTTATCACAGGATTTTAATTTCCTGTTGGCAAGCCTCGTAATCCCTGTGGCGGAAGCATATTCCTCCAGGCAGCCATGGTTGCCACATCCGCAAGGTTCTGTCTCATTTTCTTCCACATGGATATGGCCAATCTCTCCGCCCGATCCGTTATAGCCTGTCAGTATCCTGCCGTCAACAATGATGCCGCCGCCTACGCCGGTTCCCAACGTAACTGCCACCAGATTATTGTATCCTTGTCCGCCGCCTTTCCACATCTCGCCAAGGGCTGCCACATTGGCGTCATTGCCGCCTTCCACCTTCATGTCCACAAGAAGCCCTGAAAGCACCTCTTTCAGATTCATCTCAGACCAACCAAGATTTACGGCTTTATGTATGATGCCCTTGCCGTCAACCGGTCCCGGCGCTCCTACGCCGACTCCGGCCACTTCATCTTTTGCAATCCCCTTCTCAGACATCTTGTCCTGAATGCTTACCGCAATATCCGGCAGGATATTGACGCCATCATTCTCGGTTCTGGTGGGAATCTCCCACTTGTCAAGCACATGTCCGTCAATATCGAACAATCCCAGTTTTACGGTTGTGCCGCCCACGTCTACACCAAATACATACTTTACCATTTTCATTACCCCACTCTTATTTTTATTTTTTGTTACAAAATTTTCAATCTTACTCTTCCCTGTTGCCTGTCAGCGAATTCTGCACACGCTTATACAATTCCTGCGCCGCGTTGTACCCCATCTTCTTCTGGCGGTGGTTAACTGCTGCCGACTCACAGATAATCGCCAGGTTACGTCCGGGCCTAATCGGTATGCTATGGCAGACCACCTTATTGCCTAAGTACTCCGTGTATTCTTCTTCCAGGCCCAGGCGGTCATACTCTTTGTCTTTATCCCAGTCCTCCAGACGGATAACCAAGTCAATATTCTGCGTGTCCTTAACGCTGGACGCACCAAACAAGGCCTTCACATCCACGATACCGATGCCGCGCAGTTCAATAAAGTGTTTCGTGATATCCGGCGCCGAGCCCACCAGCGTGTCCTCGCTGACCCTTCGAATCTCCACCACGTCATCCGTCACAAGGCGGTGTCCCCTCTTAATCAGCTCCAATGCCGCCTCAGACTTGCCGATACCGCTTTCTCCTGTAATCAGTACGCCTTCGCCATACACGTCCACCAGAACACCATGCACGGAAATACAGGGCGCCAGTTTCACATTCAGCCATCTGATAATCTCCGCCATGCAAGCGGAGGTAGCCTTCTTGGTCATCAGAAGCGGGACGCCATATTTCACCGCTGTCTCCCGAAACAGCTCGTTAGGATGCAGCTCCCGGCAGAATACAATACCCGGAATCGGATTGTTCAGCAGTTTCTCATAAATCTCCACCTGCCTGTCCGCCTCCAGTCCATTCATGTAAGAGTACTCCACAAACCCTACCACCTGCAGCCGCGTCGCCTCAAAATGCTCGAAGTAGCCCGCAATCTGCAGCGCAGGCCTGTTGATATCCGGCTGTATGACATTGATTTTGGAAATATCAATCTCAGGCGTAAGATTCTCCAATTTGAATTTTTCGATAACCTTTGTTAAACTGATGCTTGCCATATCTATCTCCTTATGATTTGTGCCTTGAACTTACTGTATATTGTAGCATAATAAAGAACCGTTCGCAATAAGCGGTATTGACAGTAATCATATTACTGTCCTGCCCGGAAAAACTCATAAATCTGCTTTCCGATATGTTCCGGAATCTCCTTCACTTCACATAGCTGCTCCACCGACGCCTCCTTGATTTCATTGATAGAACCGAAATGTTTCATCAATGCCTTACGTCTCGCCGGGCCGATTCCCGGTATTTCATCAAGCACAGACTTCACCTGTGCCTTAGAGCGCAGGGAACGGTGGTACTCGATGGCAAAACGGTGGGCTTCATCCTGTATCCTGGTGATGAGTTTGAAGCCCTCCGAATGTGTATCGATAGGAATCTCCACATTCCGGTAATATAATCCCCTGGTACGATGATTGTCGTCCTTCACCATACCGCAGACCGGAATATTCAGGTGCAGTTCCTCCAACACTTGCAGGGCAATATTCACCTGTCCCCTGCCGCCGTCCATCAACAGCAAATCCGGAAATTTCGTAAAACTTCCAAAGGTCTGGTCAATCTCTTTGCGGTTTAGTTCTTCCTTTTCTTCCATTCCATGCAGGAAACGCCTGGTCAGCACTTCTTTCATGCACGCATAGTCGTCCGGCCCGGATACCGACTGGATGCGGAACTTCCGGTAATCGCTGCGCTTCGCCTTACCTTTCTCAAAAACCACCATAGAGCCTACGTTGGCAAAACCGCTGATATTGGAGATATCATAGGCTTCCATACGACTCACATGCTCCAATTCAAGCAAAGACGCAATCTCCTTCACCGCACCGATGGTTCTGCCCTCTTCCCGCTTCATGCGCTCTTTGTCCTGGCTCAGTACAAGATGCGCATTCTGCGCCGCAAGTTCCACGAGCTTCTCCTTCGCCCCCTTCTTCGGCACCCGTATGTAGACCCTGCTTCCCTTGCGTCCGCTAAGCCATTTTTCCAGAATCTCAATATCCCCTATCTCTTCCTGCAGCATCAGTTCCCGCGGGATAAAAGGCGTCCCGGCGTAGAACTGCTTCACGAAATCCAACAGAATCTGCGCCGTGTCATACCCCTGCACATGGGTCATATAGAAGTGCTCCCTGCCAATCAGCTTGCCGTCACGCACAAAAAACACCTGTACCACCGCATCTGTATCATCCTTCGCCAATGCAAGAATGTCTTTGTCTTCCCCGTCGCTGTCCGTAATTTTCTGCTTCTGCGCAACGCTTTTTACGCTGTTATACAGGTCACGGTAGCGGATGGCATCCTCAAATTCCAGATTCTCCGACGCCTGGGCCATCTTTTCTTCCAATTCTTTTAACAAGGGCCTATAGTTGCCGTTGAGGAAATCCAGCGCCCGGTCTACCTGCGCCCGGTAGTCTTCCTTACTGATATACCCCTGGCAAGGCGCGGCACATTGCTTAATATGGTAATTCAGGCATGGCCGCTCTAACCCCATATCCCGCGGAAGCTTCCGATTGCACGTCTTAAGCTGATATAGCTTGTTTATGAGGTCGATGGTATCCTTTACCGCCGCCGCACTGGTATAGGGGCCAAAATATTTGGACTTGTCTTTCTTCATCTCCCTGGAAAAAAATATCCGCGGGTAATCTTCCCCCACCGTGACTTTGATATAGGGATAAGTCTTGTCATCCTTCAGCATCGTATTGTACTTCGGGCTGTATTCTTTAATCAAATTATTCTCTAATACAAGGGCTTCCAGTTCAGAGTCTGTCACAATATACTCAAACCTGGCAATCTGCTGCACCATCTTGTCAATCTGCGGCCCTCTGCCCACAATCTTGCGGAAGTATGAGCGGACCCGGTTATGGAGGTTGACCGCCTTCCCCACATAAATGATGGTATCCGCCTCGTCATGCATCAGATATACGCCCGGAGAATTTGGCAGCTTCTTCAGCTCTTCGTCAAAATCAAACATTTCATTTCCCTTCCAGCATCAATTTATCATAATATTAATGGAAGAAATAAGGCAAAGTCAACTATAAAGAAGACTCTGCCTTGTCATATCACTATTTATCGTCATCCCGCGGCTGCGGCGCATTCGAGAAAACTCCACGGTTCTCCGGCTGCGGCTGAGCGGGCGGCGTCCACGCCTGTTCCTGCACCGGCTGCTGTAAAGGTTCCTCCGCTGCCTGCGCGTCTGGTATAAACTGCTGACCGTGCACCGGCTCCTGTGGGCGCGGCACTTGCCGCTCTGCGTTATCCTGCTGCGCTTTCGCCTCCGCCGTCTGTTCCGGCTCCTTCCTGTTGCCGTCCTTCCCGGCTTCATCCTCCTCCGGCTCAGGAATTCCCTTTTCCTTGCGGAAAATCTTCATAAATTCCTTGCCCGTGATAGTTTCTTTCTCAATCAGGTACGCCGCAAGCTTATCCATAATCTCACGGTTTTCTTTCAAAAGCTTCTTCGCCTGTTTATAACTGTCGCGCAGAATCTTCATGACTTCCGTATCCACGTCCGCCGCCGTCACGTCGGAACATGTGAGGGAAGCCCTCCCGTCCAGATACTGGCTCTCCACGGTGGCAAGCCCCATCAGTCCGAATTTCTTGCTCATACCGAAGCGGGTAATCATATTCCTTGCGATGCTTGTGGCCTGCTCGATATCATTGGCCGCGCCTGTGGTGACGGTATCGAAGAAAATCTCTTCCGCCGCACGTCCGCCTAAAAGCGACACTAGCCTGTCACGTAACTCCGCCTCGGTATCCAGATATTTTTCCTCCTCCGGCACATGCATGACATAGCCTAGCGCCCCCATCGTCCTGGGCACAATCGTAATTTTCTGCACAGGCTCGGAATTTTTCTGTAAAGCGCTAATTAGCGCATGCCCCACTTCATGGTAAGAAACAATCTTGCGCTCTTCCTTACTCATAATGCGGTCTTTTTTCTCTTTGCCCACAAGCACCTGCTCCACGGCGTCGAACAAATCTTTCTGGCTCACGCACTCCCTGCCTGTCTTGACGGCATTAATCGCCGCCTCGTTAATCATATTGGCAAGGTCGGAACCTACCGCGCCGGAAGTGGCAAGGGCAATCTCATTTAAGTCCACCGTATCATCCATGCGCACATCCTTGGCATGGACTTTCAGTATTTCTATCCGCCCTTTTAAATCAGGTTTATCTACAATAATCCTTCGGTCAAAACGGCCCGGGCGCAAAAGGGCCTTATCCAGTATCTCCGGCCTGTTAGTCGCCGCCAGGATAATAATGCCTTTCTTACCGTCAAAACCGTCCATCTCGGAAAGAAGCTGGTTCAGCGTCTGCTCCCGCTCTTCATTGCCGCCGCCATACTTGGAGTCCCTGCTTCTGCCGATGGCGTCAATCTCATCAATAAATACAATACACGGCGCGTTCTTCTCCGCCTCCCTGAACAAATCGCGCACACGGGAAGCGCCCACGCCCACATAAAGCTCAATAAAATCTGAACCGGACAGGGAAAAGAATGGCACGTGCGCCTCGCCTGCCACCGCCTTGGCAAGCAGGGTCTTGCCTGTGCCTGGCGGCCCCACAAGCAGAGCGCCCTTGGGAAGCCTGGCGCCTATCTTAGAATATTTACCCGGATTATGGAGGAAGTCAACGACCTCCACCAAAGACTCTTTCGCCTCGTCCTCGCCCGCCACATCTTTGAACGTGATGCCTGTCTCTTTCTGTACATAGGCTTTGGCAGTGCTCTTGCCTACGCCCATCGGGCCGCCCTTGCCACCCATTCGCCTGAAAAGCAGGCTAAGCAGTCCCCACATCAGAAGAATCGGCAAAACATAATAAAGCAGCACGGTCATAATAATGCTGGAACTGTCGGAAGTCTGTTTATTTACATCGATATTGTGCTCCAGAAGGCGCTTCGTCAGCGTATCGTCGTCTTCCATCCTGCCTGTATAATAAGTCATCCCGCCCAGGCTGTAGCCGTACATAAAAGGCGAAGTAGGCTTCTCTTCTTTCGGGTAAATCGTAAGTCTGTCCGACTCGACCGTTACGCTCTTCACCTCTCCGTCTTCAACCATCTTGACAAATTCGTTATAGGTAATCTCCTGGTTGCTTGCGCCCGTCAGCATCTTCATAAACATGCTGATACATAAAAGCGTCACCAAAGCCGCCACCACAAGCATAATCAGGCTTTGTTTACGAGGGTCGCCATTTCCCCCAGGACCTCCCGGACCGCCGTTATGGTTACCGTTATTCGGACCGCCTGGTCCTCCCGGTCCGCCGGGGCCATGGTTTGGGCCGCCTTCATACTGGTTTAAATTGTCATCCATGAGGAATCCTCACTTTCACTCTATTATAGTCATGCCGCAGCACGCAGTGCAAATATCATACGCTGATTATCTTAAGGCGCGTAGCGCAAAAAACCATTTATCAGCTATAGTTTAGTATATAGAAGGAAAAACTATAAATCAATATGCGAATTATGAATTTATGAACACAAGTATTAAAGAATTATAAAGTTTTTTACAAAAATTGACCTTTACAGTAGATTTTTTCTGCACTCCCATTGTATAATAAATCCATATTGTGTTTAACTGTAACTATTTCGGAAACCTTGTCCGGTTTTTGAATAGTTACTTTTCGTTATGGTTCATTGTTGTTTTTAAAGTACACAGAAAGGCATGGTTGTTAAAATGGCAGTAAAATACGTATTCGTAACAGGAGGCGTCGTATCCGGCCTTGGCAAGGGCATTACCGCCGCTTCTTTAGGAAGGTTATTGAAAGCCCGCGGCTACAAAGTCACGATGCAGAAATTTGACCCGTATATTAATATCGACCCCGGGACGATGAATCCCATCCAGCACGGGGAAGTATTCGTCACGGAAGACGGAACAGAGACTGACCTTGATTTAGGACACTATGAACGGTTTATCGATGAAAACCTGGACAAGAACTCCAATGTCACCACCGGCAAAGTATACTGGTCCGTATTGCAGAAGGAGCGGCGGGGCGACTACGGCGGCGGCACGGTACAGGTTATTCCACACATTACCAATGAAATCAAGAGCCGCTTTTACCGTAATTTCACCGACGAAGATACCCGCATCGCCATCATCGAAGTAGGCGGTACCGTAGGCGATATCGAAAGCCAGCCATTTCTTGAATCTATCCGCCAGTTCCAGCATGAAATAGGCAGGGAGAACGCAATTTTAATCCATGTGACTCTTATCCCCTACTTGAGCGCGTCCCAAGAGATGAAGACGAAGCCCACCCAGGCAAGCGTCAAGGAGCTGCAGGGCATGGGATTGCAGCCTGATATCATCGTATGCCGCAGCGAGCGTCCTTTGGACCAGGCATTGAAAGACAAAATCGCTCTGTTCTGCAATGTGCCCAGCAACCGCGTACTGCAAAACCTGGATGTGGAGCATCTCTATGAAGCGCCCCTTGCCATGGAGGAAGAGCATCTGGCCCAGGTGGCGTGCGACTGCCTGCACCTGGACTGTCCGGAACCCGACTTGACAGACTGGCGCGCAGTAGTGGAGGCGCTCAGGACTCCGACGGATGAAGTGACGATTGCCCTCGTAGGTAAGTATACCCAGCTTCACGATGCATATATCAGCGTTGTCGAGGCATTAAAACACGGCGGCATCTCCAACCACTGCGTAGTCAACATTAAGTGGGTGGATTCCGAGACGGTAACAACGGACAATGTAGCCGAACTGCTAAGCGATGTGGACGGCGTATTAGTGCCGGGCGGTTTCGGTGACAGAGGCATTGAGGGCAAGATTCATGCCATCACATTTGCGAGGACAAACAACGTCCCATTCCTGGGATTGTGTCTGGGTATGCAGCTTGCCATTGTTGAATTTGCCAGAAATGTGCTCTCTTATAACGACGCCCACAGTATAGAACTTGACCCTTCCACAACGCATCCGATGATTGCGCTGATGCCCGACCAGAACGGTGTGGAAGATATCGGAGGCACCCTGCGTCTTGGCTCCTATCCTTGCGTACTGGATTTAAATTCCAAGGCCTACGCACTGTACGGTGAAGAGACAATCCACGAAAGACACAGGCACCGCTATGAAGTAAACAATGATTACCGCGCCGTGCTCACAGAAAACGGGATGAAGCTTTCGGGCCTGTCCCCTGACGGACGCATTGTAGAAATGTGCGAACTTGCCGCGCATCCGTTCTTCGTGGCAACCCAGGCGCATCCTGAACTAAAGTCCAGGCCTAACAGACCTCATCCACTGTTCAAAGGATTTGTGGAAGCGGCGCTCAATAAAAAACGGGCATAGCCCACTTCCATACGTAGACCTGCGCAATCGAGCAGGGAAGATTTCTTCCTCTGGATGCCCATGTGCATAATTAATAAACGGGGACGCCGGATTTCACGGCATCCCCGTTTGCTTATTCATATCTAATCATTCATCTAACGAATTCAATCTGTCTACTAACGCCTGCACATCCGCCATTGTGGCATTGCCTGCAAAACTCATCATCCCCCGAAGAGGCATATACTCAAACATTGCCGCATTCATCTCCTCCGAGATAGCTTCGCTGGCCACACTGCTCTCCGAATCCTGAGGCTTATCACCGAACATACCACCCTGGGAAACCTCCTGCACGATTGCAAGCGCACGCGGGTCTTTGCTCACATCTCCCATCGTCGTGTCCGTCGTGTACACGAAAGGCAGCTTCACTGTAGACTCCACTTTCACGGTCTTCGTCAATACGATATCCTGGGATGATTTACCGACCATAATATCAAACTCGCCCGTCTCCACATGCCAGTCATGGATTCTGACACTGTAGTATGCAAATGCTCTCTGGCCAAGCGTAAATTCCACCGTCTTCGTCTCGCCGGGCTGCAGCTCCACCTTCTCAAAACCGCGCAGTTCCTTCACCGGACGGATTACCGTGCTCTCACGGTCCGCCACATAAAGCTGTACCACTTCCTTACCTGCCACGGAGCCGGTGTTCGTTACATCTACGGATACCCGCATCGTGTCGGTGTCTTTCATCTCCTCTTTATCAACTTTCAGATTGGAGTACTCAAATGTCGTATAGGACAGGCCGTATCCAAAGGGGAACAAGACATCCATCTTCTTCTTGTCATAATAACGGTATCCCACGAAAATGCCTTCACGGTACTCCACCACATCGCCCTCGCCAATATAGGAAAGGTAAGAGGGATTATCTTCCAGTCTGAGCGGGAATGTCTCCGGCAGCTTCGCACTGGGGTTTACCTTGCCGTACAGGATATCGCAGACAGCGCCGCCTACCGCCTGTCCGCCCAAATACGCCTCCACAATACCCTTCACCTGATTTACCCAAGGCATCTCAACCGGGGAACCATTGTGCAAAACTACCACGGTATTAGGCTGCACCGCCGCTACCTTCTCAATCAGCTCGTTCTGGCAGTTTGGCATCGCCATATGTTTCCTGTCAAATCCTTCGGACTCGAATTTATCCGGAAGGCCTGCAAATATCACGGCAACATCCGCGCCTTTCGCCGCTTCCACGGCCTCCGCAAGCAGTTTCTCATCCGTCTTATCCTCTGCGTCGTCAAAGCCCTGCGCATAGACCACATTCCCATTGCCCGCCACAGCATCAAGGGCCGAAGTTATCTTATGGCTGTTGATATGGGAGCTTCCGCCGCCCTGGTAGCGCGGCGCTTTCGCGTATTTACCGATAAAAGCGACTTTCTGCTGTTCTTTTAAAGGAAGCACGCCGTCATTCTTCAACAGTACAATCGTCTCTTCCGCTACTTTGCGCGCCATCTCATGGTCTTTATCTCTGTCAAACACTGCGTCATGGTCACGGTTCTCTTCATACCGGAACACAATATTCAGGATATGTTCCACCGCCTCATTCACAACATCTTCATCCAACTCGCCGCTCAGCACAGCGCCTACAATCAGCTTGTCGTTGGCGCCCATGCAGCCGGGCATCTCCAAATCAAGTCCTGCTTTCAAGTCTTCCACGCGATTGTTGACTGCACCCCAGTCGCTCATCACATAACCGTCAAATCCCCACTGGTCGCGTAACGTCTCTGTCAGATACAGATGGTTCTGTGCCGCATAGGTACCGTTAATCTTATTGTAAGAGCACATTACCGTCCAAGGTTTCTCTTTCCTCACCGCGCCCTCAAATGCCGCCAGGTAAATCTCATGCAGTGTCCGCTCATCCACACGGGAATCAGAAGACATCCTTCTCGTCTCCTGGTTGTTCGCCAGAAAATGCTTGATGCTTGTACCAACATTCTTGCTCTGTATACCATGAATCAAAGCCCCCGCCATCTCGCTTGCAACATACGGGTCCTCCGAATAGTATTCAAAGTTACGGCCGCACAGAGGAGAACGCTTGATATTCACCGCAGGTCCTAAGATGACGCTGACTCCTTCCGCCTGGCATTCATTGCCAAGCGCCTCGCCCATCCTGGTCAGAAGCTCCCTGTCAAAAGAAGCCGCCGTACCGCAGCCTGCCGGGAAACATACCGCTTTAATGCTGTCATTAATTCCTAAATGGTCTGCCTTATCATCCTGCTTGCGCAGTCCGTGAGGCCCGTCCGAAACCATACTCGCCGGGATGCCTAACCGCTCCACACCCTCCGTATGCCAGAAATCCGCGCCGGAACATATAGACGCCTTCTCTTCCAGAGTCATCTGCCCCACTAATTCCTTGATTTTTTCTGCCGTCATTTGACAACCCTCCTACATTTTTGCTATAAGTCAGATACATTTAGTGTAGCATAGTAACATATAGTTTTCTATATCTTTTTCTCGTTTTCCCTACTTTTTAGCTCATATGCACGAAGTCTTATTTCGCAAAGGCTCCCTCCTTCCCGCCTGTTCTCAAACCGGATTTTTCCGCCGTGCGCAAGCGCTATTTTACAGACAATCCCAAGTCCTCTGATGTTGGCTGCCGCGCGCTTTTTCCTTCTGCTCTGTAACTGGCGCAGTACCTCCGGCGAATACCCAACCCCATTATCCGCAAAGCTGATACAGCACCATCTTCCCTCTTTCCACATGCGCAGCCAAATCACTGCCGTCTCTTCCGGCTGGCTGTGCTGTAAACTGTTGTGGAACAGATTCCGCAAGGCTCTGACCAACAATTTTCTGTCCGCACTGACCCATAATCTCTCCGCCTGCGCAGTAACTTCCACCTCAACCTCCAACTCCCCTTCTCCTGCATCGCTGAGGAAAGCTGCCGCCACCTCCCTAATCACCGTTGCCGGACGCACCTTTTCCGCCCGCAAGGGCTGCATGGAATATTCCAACCTGGAAGTCAGATTCAAGTCCTCCACCAACTCTTTCATCACGATACTCTGATGCCTGACCACCGCCATCTGCTGCCTTTCCCGCGGCGTAAGGTTTTCGCTGCCAAGCAGTTCGTCGGAATACCCCATCACCATGGACAGCGGTGTACGGATGTCGTGGGATATCCCGGACACCCACTCGATTCTCGCCTGTTCCCTGCTCTTTGACCAATGCCTTGTAAAGAAAAAAGCCAGTCCTAATATCCACAGGAAGTCAAGCAGAATCATCCATACAATAACCCTTTTGACCGCCTTAATCCACGATTCCGGAAACTCTACAGAATACTTCCAGACCGTATGTTTCGGCTGCCCCACAACCATGATACAGTCGTCCCATACCCGCAAATAGACAGGATAATCTTTCAGGTACCATCTGCTCATCCGTGCGATATCCGACCGGCTGTAAACATCTTCCACATCTTCCGGCTTGTCAAAAGACCATACTGCTTTTCCTTCCTCGTCAAGAAGCATGGCCCACTGGTTCTGTCGCTGCAGCCGCTCTTTCATATCGCTTCCAAGTTCATAACCGCCTTCAGCAGGCGTCAACGCCTCCATCACCTCGCCGCCGCTAATAAAATCCGGTTGGTATTGGATATACCAGTATAAAATCACACCAAAAAAAATGACATTCAGGGCAATCATCAGCCACGCAGTCGCCATGACCGTTGCCGCGAAGTATAAAATTGACCGGATTCCCGGCAATTTGCCATACATCCTCATGCCGTCTCCCTTTCCTTCCGCATTCGTTCACCGCCGCCGGCCCGCAAATGCAACGATGCCCTCAGCAAACAAAAATACTATAACAATTTGTACCCAAGCCCGCGCACTGTTAGCAGATATTTGGGGTGGGAAGGGTCCTCCTCAATTTTCTCCCGCAATCTCCTGATATGCACCATAAGGGTATTCTCATATCCATAGTTACCGTCCTGCCATACATGCTCGCACAGTGCGTCGATGGTCACAATCTGCCCTCTGTTAGCCGCCAGTTTCTCTATGATTGCATATTCCTTCGCCGTCAGGGTAGCTTCCCGCCTCTCCTCTTTCCCTTCCATGCACGCCACGCCGCTGCCCAGATTGACGCTGCACCTGCCAAGCACAATGATTTTCTTTTCTTCCGCCATATCTCTCACACGGTATACTCTCTTAAGCACTGCCCGCACGCGCAGGATTAATTCCTGCGGGAGAAACGGTTTCGTGATATAATCGTCCGCCCCAAGCCCCAGTCCCCGCAGCCTGTTCTCATCCTCATCCCTTGCCGAAAGGAAGATGACGGGCACTTGCGACTCTCGGTGCAATTCTTTTAACAGACTAAACCCGTCCCCATCCGGCAGCATCACGTCAAGCAATATTAACTCCGGACGCTCCTTGTCAAAAATCTCCCGGGCCTGCCTGCAGCTTCCCGCGCCCAACACATGCGCAAACCCTTCCCTGGCCAAAAACTCTTCCACCATCTTGCGCAGCGCCGGTTCGTCGTCCACTAACATTATTTTGCATTCATATAAATCCATATCAATTCCCCGTCTCTAAACTACTTCTGTAAAATGATAACTTTACACATATCACCTTTTAAATCCCTCTACTACATTATTGCGTACTTTCCTGCAAAATAAAAGAAGCCTGCCCAAATCTTAATGTAAACGTAATGTTCCCTTCATTTCTGTGTAATGCGTCCCGCCTATGCTAAATCCATCAACAACAGAAAGAAGGAATGACTATGGCTGAAACAAACCTAATCGAGACACAAAACCTGACAAAACAGTACGGCAAAGTCCGTTGTGTCAACACCCTGCACATGAAAGTCCCTGAAGGAGCCGTCTACGGCTTCCTCGGCCCCAATGGCGCAGGTAAGTCTACAACCCTCAAGATGATTCTGGGGCTTGCCAAACCCACCGAAGGTTCCATTACCCTTTTTGGAACAAAAATGAACAAGAAAAACCGCATGAAGCTGCTTGCGGACACCGGTTCCCTCATCGAGTCTCCCAGTTATTATGGCCACCTGACCGGCGAAGAGAATCTCCATATCCTCCAGACGCTAAAGGGCTGCTCTGCAAAGGAGATTGACGAAGTGCTGAAAATTGTACGACTGTATGACGCGCGACAGAGAAAAGTAGCCCATTACTCTCTGGGCATGAAACAGCGTCTTGGACTGGCCGCTGCCTTACTTGGCTTTCCACGGCTTCTCATCCTCGACGAGCCTACCAACGGCCTGGACCCGGCGGGCATCCAGGAAATGCGGGAACTTATCTGCTCCCTGCCGTCCTCCTATGGCATTACGGTAGTAGTCTCCTCCCATCTCTTAAGTGAAATCGACCAGATGGCCGACCATGTAGGCATTATCCGCAAAGGGGAATTAGTCTACCAGAATACCTTGGCGTCGCTGCATTCCCATGCAAAACAACAGATTGCCCTGCGCACGGACAATCCTGCCACCACTCTTCTTCTGCTGCGCCAGGACGGCATCGAAGCGGAGAAAGAGTCGGATTATTTTCTCATTCCCATCATGGACGACGACTATATCGCATGCCTGTGCAGGCGCCTGATAGAACACGGCATATCCTTATACCGCGTGGAAAAACGTGAAAAAAGCCTGGAGGATATCTTCCTGTCCCTGACCGGAAAGGAGTCTAGCTTATGAAAACATTACAGTTAGAATTTTACAAGATTAAAAGAAGGAAAGTGTTTCTCACCATGTTCGCCATGCTGTCCGTGCAATTTCTGTGGGGACTATGGGAGCTGCGCAACCCTAAAGACTGGGAATTGGAAAGCGGTTGGCGTGCTTTGCTGTACTCCTTGTCGCTCTTAGACGGAATTATGATGCCCTCTGTCATGTCTGTACTGGCGTCCCGTTTAGCTGACATTGAGCACAAAGGCAATACCTACAAACAGCTTGAGACATTGCGCAGCGCAGGCAGTCTATACCATGCCAAAGCAATCTGCGGATGCATTATCATCGCCCTCATGTTCGCTGCCCAGTTTGCTTTCTTTATCCTCCTGGGATACCAACTAGGATATGTGGGCCACCCGGATATCAAGTACTATTTACTGTCCTATGCGCTGAAACTGGCCAGCAATATATCGCTGTTCTTTCTGCAGCTTGCATTGTCCATGTTCTTTGCCAACCAGATGATACCTCTTGTTGCAGGGCTTGGAGGTTCTATGGTCGCCCTGCTCCTTATGTTTGTCACCACTTATTCTTTTCTTCCCTGGGGCGGCAGCCTGAGCGCATCCCTGGTCATGTCTGAGTGGAACCTGGATACAAGAATCAGCACTTACTACTACCGCACCTTCTCACCGCCGGAACTTGCCGCCGTCATCTGCATCTTTATCTGGCTTATCGTCTTCTATGTCACGGGGCGGATACTGTTCACACGCAGGGAAGTGTAAACGAAACTAGTACAACAAATAATTAATTCTTGATACATTGACGCAGGATGATTGTTTCATATGCAAGGCGGAGGAATGAGGCGTAGCGGTGGCTACGTCGATTGACAACAACGCAGCAGATGAACAATCAGACAAGTCAAGGTATCAGTTAATTAATATTTGTTGTACTAATACAAAGCAGAAAGGAAATGATACTATGAAACCATTCATTGTCAGAACCATCAAAGCCGAAACCCTGAAATTAAAGCACAGTCCGGTATGGCTGGCGTTCTTCGCACTGCCTCCCATATCCGCTTTCTTCGGCACAATCAACTATACCGCCAACCAGGGAATATTGAAAAGCGAATGGTACAGTCTCTGGTCGCAGCACACCCTTTTCCTGTGCTATCTGTTTATGCCTGCACTCATTGGCACTTACTGCTCTTATTTATGGCGTTTAGAGCATATGAGGAATAACTGGAACGCCTTCCTGACAGCCCCTGTCTCCCTGCCCAGTTTGTATCTGGGCAAGCTGTTCCAGGCCATCCTGATGTCTGTCTCATGTAATGCCTGGGTTTTCATCCTCTATTTTGCCTGCGGCAAATTATGCGGCCTGGACAACAATCTGCCTCCGGGAATTGTGGAATGGTTCCTCTGCGGCATCCTGGGCAGCATCACCATATGCTGTGTGCAGCTTACCGTTTCGATGTTCATCCGTTCCTTCGCCATCCCCATCGGCATCGGGCTTGCGGGCGGCTTAGGCGGCATGATGTTCACCAGTAAGGGCGCCGGATTATACTATCCCTATTCGCTCTACTCCATGGGTATGCGGGCCAACAATCCGCAGATGGAACTGGAAACCGGAACCTTCATAGCCGGATGCGCCGTATACATTGCGTTGTTCTCTGTCCTGTCAGTCGTCGGGCTGCACAGACATGAACAGTAAAAAAACGAGCATAGCTCGTTTACGAGATTATAAGTATTCCTACGGAAAACTTGTCGCAAACTCGAAAATATCCGAAACCTTTACGTTTCAAGCCAGCCTCCAAATCCTACAAAAATAAGACTGGCTTGAAGCTATGCTTTAAAAAGTAACCTGCTTATAAATTTTCTCCAACACTTGTCTGTCTTTATTGTTCATAAATCACCATCCCTCTTCTTTGAATCTCTTCACCAACCTGTATCCTTTTGCTTTATTATATTATGATATGCAATCACATAAATTAGACAAAATCACTTCTGCCCATCCAACAGTTCCTTCAGCGCATCATCACCGACGCTTATCCATGCATCCTCTTCCTCCGCGTTCAGCCCCAGGTATTCACGCAGCGTGACAGGTTCTTCACCAAACCCCCATCTTTGGCTGTAATCGTCGATTTCCTCAAAATCAATCTCCCCCGCCAAGTATCTGTCTTTAAATTTTGTTTTTGATTCTTTTTCTGTATGATTTTCCATTCTAACCTCCATGATTCCGCATCGCGGAATCTCAAATCAACGCTAACCTCCATTCATCTGCTTTGCAGATGCTCTAATCTACGCAAGCCCCTTTGCCCTTGCATAATCCGCCACCATCTTATACGCGGGTGTAGGCACACGATAGCGCTCGCCCATCCGCACCACTTCATAAATCAGCCCGTCAATCTCGGAAGGCTTCCCCGCATAGATATCCCTCTGCATGGAAGTGCTTGCCTCTGGGTTCAGCGCATCCAGTATTTGCAGATTGGTCGTCACAATGTCTGCTAAGAACGGCACGCCCATCGCCACGGCAAGAGCGTCCACTTCCTTCATCAATTTGACAAAGGTATCTCTCGGCTCCCCTGTTTTCTGCACTTCCCCCGCCGACACATGGTAATACAGGCCACAGGCCGCCATGGGGGATACATAGGCAAATTTCTGCAGCGCATCCCGCCTGATATTATCAGACAATACGCCTTCAATGCCGCTCTCTTTCAGGTCTTTCGCCACCTCAAACAATTCCGGCCGGAGCTCTTCCGGGTTCCTGACCCCATAAACGATACGGAAAATATCCCCCTTTAACAAAATTGTTCCCGGCTCCTTAATCTCCCCCGCAATATAAATACATCCGTCCGTCACAAGCAGTTCCGGCAGCCTCTCCTGCATTTTCCCGCCCGTGCCATAGATATTGAGAACCGGAATCACGACTGTATCCTTCTTCGCAATACGCCCGATAAAAGGTATGGTATCTTCCAGCGAATATCCTTTCACGCAGACAAAAATAATATCAGGCTGTTCTTCATAATGCTCCATGTCCGCCGCCTTGACAGGGTGTACGGTATAGTCGCCTTTCTTCGTCTCCACCTTAAGGCCCTGTTCCTGTATCCGCCTCAAATGTTCTCCCCGGGCAATCAGCGTCACGTCCTTGCCTGCCCGTGTCATGTATGCGCCAATGCTTCCGCCTGTACCGCCTGCACCGATTACAAGATACTTCATCTACCGCTCCTCCTCATGTATGGAATGCATTTTCGGAATCTCTCCCTGATAAACAGATTCCGAAAAGATATATTTGGTATATGTCATCTTCCTGTCAGAATTATACATTATTTTTCTTCAATTCCCAAGTCAAATATGAATTCTTATTTCTATCACAATAACCTTGACACTTTCTTATCCCTCTAAGCACTTGACATTTTCAGATGAAGGTATATAATGGCTACCGTCAATGCGTTTCGGATATAATAAATAAGAAGAAACTTTTCGGAGGAACAGGGAGCATGTTTATTATATTTTTTCTCATATGGATTATATTTAACGGGCAGTTCACCTTGGAAATCGCCGCATTCGGCCTGGTAATTGCCGGTGCAATGTACTGGTTTGTCTGTCGGTTTCTAGGTTACAGCCCCGCAAGCGACCATATTCTCTGTAAAAGATTTTTCCTCATCCTTCACTATGTATTCGTGCTTTTGGTGGAAATCCTGAAAGCGAACGGCGAAGTTTTCAGGATGATATACTCTGCCAAGTACCGTCTGGAGCCTGCCGTAGTGCATTTTAACGTTCCGCTCCATTCCAATTTCGCCAGGGTGCTTCTGGCCAACTCCATCACACTGACCCCCGGCACTATCACGGTAAGTTTATCCGACGAAGAATATGTCGTGCATTGTCTTGACAAAGAACTTGCCAAAGGAATCGACTCTTCCATATTCGTGGAATTGCTCGAAAGAATTGAGTCTGTAACATAAACGCTGCCAAAATCCTGACGTGCCTGCACCGCGCCATGCCAGGCCTTGCCGCCAAAAACAGCCAACATCCCCGCTGCAAGCGTGCCGACTTCGTCCGCCGCTCACGGGAACCAACAGAGGTGATACACAATGATATACCATTATATATACATCGGAACACTTATCATATTAGGGATTATGCTTTTTGCCTGCCTGATACGGGCAGTCAAGGGACCCCGCATTGCAGACCGTCTCGTATCCGTCAACATGATGGGCACAATGGTTATCGTCATGATTTCCATACTCGCCCTGATGCTTGACGAAGGCTATCTGGTGGATGTGAGTCTGGTCTACGCCATGATTAGCTTTCTTGCGGTAGTGGTCCTTTCCAAAGTATACATCGGCATCTATGAAGAGAAACGCTATCAAGCCAAGGACCCCGACGCCGGGGAAGAAGAAGGAGGTATGTCTGATGGGAGTTTATGAGTGGATTCGCCTGATTGCAGGAAGCGCTTTTCTAATCTGCGGATTAGTTATCTTTTTTACGGAAATATTTGGTGTGTTCCATTTGGACTATGTGCTCAACAGAATGCACGCAACCGCCATGGGCGACACCCTGGGTATCGCATCCTGCCTGCTTGGGCTGATTATTTTTTCAGGATTCAACTTTACTTCTCTAAAAATGCTGTTGATTGTGATATTCCTCTGGTTCGCATCCCCGGTGTCTTCCCATGTCCTGGCAAGACTTGAAGTTGCAACCAACGATAACCTTACGGCGCGCTGTAAAGTTTACACGGACCTGGAAACATTAGAAGAAGAGCTTACGAACCAGACAGGAGGCGAACCGTCATGACAATCTTCCAGTGTATTTTAATGGGATTCCTGGTGGTATGCGCCATCTCTGTCAGCTTCTCCAGGAATCTTTTAAATTCCATTCTAATCTATATGTCCTACAGCCTGATTATGTCTATACTCTGGGTATGCTTAGAATCCCCCGACCTGGCCATAACAGAGGCCGCCGTGGGCGCGGGCGTCACCAGTGTGTTGTTCTTCGCTACCCTCAAGAAGATTCAGGCAATCCGGATTGAAAAAGACAAGACGAAAGAGGAGGCTGCACGGAATGAGTAAATTAAAACCGCAGGAAGAATACGAAAAGACCTCTGCATTCCGTTTTTTCCGCTGGCTGTCCGGCAATTATGACCCCTATGTGGGCAAAGTGGAGATGAAGCCGCAGGAAGAGAGCGTCGTTACCCAGGAAACCATGATTGAGCGTATGCGCGAGGCAGAGATGGTCCGGGGTAAAGTATATGATGAGGAACTGAATAAGGCCGCCCGACTGTTCCATAAGACCTATGTAGTCATGGCAATCCTATTCTGCATCGCCTTGGTGGGTGTACTGCTAGTGACCGTATCTTACCTGCCGCCCAGCGGCAACGCTGCAAACCCGGTCAATAATGTAGTCTCCGAGCGGTATATCGAGCAGGGGCTTGAAGAGACCGGGGCGCTGAACTCTGTGGCAGGCATGATTCTGACCTACAGGGCCTTCGATACCTTCGGGGAAACCAACGTCCTGTTTATCGCCACCTGCTGCGTCATGATTCTGCTGATGGTGGACGATGCTATCCTGAAAAAACAGGAAGTCAAGAATGACCGAAGGTTCGAGCCGAAAAACGACGCGATTCTCCAGGGCGCCGCTTTCGTGCTCTGCCCGATTATATTTATTTTCGGTATCTATATTATCCTCAACGGCCATCTGTCTCCCGGAGGCGGTTTCTCCGGCGGCTCCATCATGGGCGCCGGCCTGATTCTGTATGTCAGCGCCTTTGGATTCAAGAAGACCCAAAGATTCTTCGACGAACATATCTACAAAATCGCGAAGATTACCGCCCTGTGCATGTACGGGCTGATTGGCACATATTTCTACATGACCGGGGCTAACGGCATTGAAAACCACATCCCTCTGGGCATACCGGGACATATCCTGAGCGGCGGCATCATTCTGCCTATCGATATATGCGTGGGTTTGGAAGTTGCCTGCACGATGTATGCTTTCTATGCTTTATTCCGAAGAGGAGGACTGTAAGATGGGACCTAATTTATTTATCAATTATGGCGAGGCGGTGGCAATGCTGCTTTTCGGCATAGGGTTCGGAAACCTGCTGCTGCAGTCCAACCTGATTAAAAAAATCATTGGCCTAAACATCATGGATACCGCCATCTATCTTTTCCTGGCGGAAAAAGGATATATTGCAAGGCGCATCGCGCCCATTATCGTGGACGGCATACAGGATATGGACCATTATATCAACCCTATTCCAAGCGGCCTGGTGCTCACCGGAATCGTTGTGTCCGTGTCCGTGTCAGCCCTCATGCTGTCCCTGACTATCCGTCTCTACAAGCGTTACCATACGCTGGACTTGGACCAGATATCCAAACAGCTAAAGAAGGAGGGACTGTAATGGATTATATGCGGAACTTTCCTTGCATCTCTATTATTTTGTGCCTTTTTGCAGGTATTATCAGCTCCGGGCTGCGGGGTAAGGCAGCCATGTGGGTAAATACGCTCTTGCTCGTGGTCAACACAGTGCTAAGCGCCTGTACCCTGACCTACACGCTGACCCTCAACGAGCCTTTCGTCTATGTGATGGGCAAGTTCCCGGCTCCCTGGGGCAACGAAATACGGGCGGGCGTACTGGAATCCCTGATGGCATTCTTTTTCTGTGTTATCATGCTCCTGTCCATGCTTGGCGGAAAACACAAACTGGCGGACGAAGTGGAGGAGGGCAAGACCTACCTCTACTATGTGCTGACAGACTTACTTCTCAGTTCTTTGCTTGCACTGATATACACCAACGACATGTTCACAGCCTACGTGTTCGTGGAAATCAACACCATCGCCGCATGCGGGCTCATTATGATACGCCAGAACGGGCGTACCATCGAGGCTGCCGTCCGATATATGATTATGAGCCTTTTAGGTTCCGGTATGCTTTTACTTGGATTGTGTATGCTCTATGACCTGACCGGGCACCTGTTGATGAGTAACATGAAGGAATCCGTGGCAATGATTGTGGCCGACGGCTCTTACGAGATTCCCTTAATTGTAGCCATCGTCCTGATGTCTGTGGGCCTGTGCATCAAAAGCGCATTGTTCCCTTTCCATGCATGGCTGCCGGACGCCTACGGCTATTCCACCGCATCCTCCGCGGCGATGCTTTCCAGTCTGGTATCGAAAGGATATATTTTCCTGCTCATTAAGATTATATATCGTGTCATCGGTTTCAACGTCTACCATGACACGCGCATTATCGACGTGCTGTTCCTTTTCGGCGTAATGGGAATGATTTTCGGTTCTTTAAGCGCCATCAAGGAAAATGACGTCCGCAGGATGATAGCCTATTCTTCCGTGGCACAGATTGGCTATATTTATATGGGATTCGGTATGGGCACCCAGGCAGGCATGATTGCCAGCGTATTCCATATCCTGTCCCATGCCGCCACGAAGTCCTTGCTTTTTATCGCCGCCATCGGACTGACCGACGTATCCGGCGGAAGCCGTAAATTTATCGAGCTGACTGGGTCCGGCTACCGCAATAAATGGGCGGGCGTCACCTTTACGGTGGGCGCGCTTTCCATGGTGGGCGTACCGCTTTTCTCCGGTTTTATCAGCAAGCTCCTCTTCGCCCAGGCTGCCGTCCAGAACCACACGAAGATGCTGCCTGCGCTTATCGTACTGGGAATCAGCACGATTTTAAACGCCATTTATTTCATGAAGACGGTCATCCGTATCTACACGCCTGTGGGCGATGCGGCATACACAAGCGTGACCTACAAGGACATACAGTCCTGTGCCGTTGTTTTAGTGGCTTTTATTGTATTGAATGTAATCCTAGGTATCAGCTCCCAGCCAGTCGTCGATATGATACAGCAGGGACTTGCCACGTTTGCATAGGGAGGCGATAACATGTATCTCATTCTTTTATCCATATTGGCGCCGGTTCTCTCCGGTATCTATCTTCTGGTAAGAAAAGAGTATGCTGACAGGAAGCGCCTTCTTTTCGCTGCCGGAGCGGCGTTTCTCCTGACCGGCTCTTTGGTGATTGCCGCTCTTTGCGGTGCAGAGGATTCTTCCTATACGCTATTTTACCTGACGAGTACATTACCTGTCGTATTCGCGGCGGATGAAATGAGTATTTTGTTCGGCACCGTAACTGTAATTGTTTTCCTCGGCGCAGGATTCTTCTCCTTCGAGTATATGAAACATGAACAGAAGGAAAAACGCTACTACGGCTTTTATCTTATCGTATTTGGCGTGCTCAATGCACTTTGTTTTGCGGGCAACCTGATTACTTTTTACTTATTCTTCGAGATGCTGACCCTGTCTTCCATGCCGCTTGTACTGCACAACGGAAGCCGTGAGGCAATTATGGCGGGACTAAAATATCTGTTCTACTCGCTGTGCGGGGCATATATGGCATTGTTTGGCCTGTATTTCGTATCCAAAAACAGCGACACCCTGGTTTTTACGCCAGGCGGCGTACTGAATGAATCCGCCGCTGCCCACCCGGTTCTTCTTCTGGTTGTGGCCCTGGTTATGATTCTTGGATTCAGTGTGAAAGCGGGGATGTTTCCTATGCACGCCTGGCTGCCAACCGCCCATCCGGTAGCGCCTGCTCCTGCTTCCGCGGTGCTCTCCGCCGTGATTGTCAAAGGCGGGGTATTGGCCATCGTCCGTGTGGTTTTCTATATTTTCGGTTCCTCTTTCCTATGCGGGACATGGGTACAGACCACATGGCTTATACTGACCCTAATTACGGTATTTATGGGCTCCATGCTCGCTTACAGGGAGCCGGTATTAAAAAAGAGACTTGCATATTCCACGGTAAGCCAACTTTCCTACATCCTTTTTGGACTGGCCGTCATGGATGTGCAATCTGTCACCGGTTCCCTCCTGCATGTACTTGCCCATGGACTGATAAAATCGGTTCTCTTCCTCTGCGCCGGAGCAATCATCTATACCACCGGAAAAACGAGAGTGGATGAGCTGCGGGGAATCGGCAAGGAAATGCCTCTTACCATGTGGTGCTACACCATCGCATCCCTGGGGCTGATTGGCATTCCCCCCACAGGCGGCTTTATCAGCAAATGGCATCTTGCCATGGGAAGCCTGTCCTCCGCCATTCCGGTATTCCGTTGGCTCGGCCCCGTGGTTTTGCTTGTCAGTGCACTTTTGACCGCGGGTTACCTGCTGCCCCTTACAATCCATGGATTTCTGCCCGGGGCGGACTATGACTACACGAATCTGAAAAAGCGGGAGCCTTCCCTTTTTATGACTGTCCCGATAGTAATTATGACATCATTGTCAGTTTTAATCGGACTATTCCCGACACAGATTGTAAATTGGATGGAAAGTTTTCTAATACAGTAACAAAGCGGACCTCAAAAAATTTTGTGAAAGGAGAAACATCTCCCAGATACGGCCCGTACCTGGAAGACCGGGTTCCAAATTATGATTATACTAGTAATTCTTATCCCATTTATCGCAGGAATCCTCGTGCCGCTGCTTCCTTTTCGAAAAAGACGGCACATGGAAATTTTTCTGGAATGCGCCATAATCCTCAACAGCGTCCTTGTGTGGCATCTTCTGCTGCATCGCCCGGACAGTACGTTCCTGTTGGCGCATTTTACCGGGAACCTGTCTATCTGTTTCCAGGTGGACGGCCTGGGCATGGTCTTCGCAGGGTTGGTATCCGCCCTGTGGCCTTTCGCCACACTGTACGCTTTCGAATATATGACGAAAGAAGAACACGAGAAAATATTTTTCCTGTTCTACACCGTGACTTACGGCGTCACTCTGGGCATTGCGCTTGCCGCCAATCTGCTGACCATGTACTTTTTCTATGAACTCTTGACGTTAGTGACTGTGCCCCTTGTGATGCATACGCTGACAAGGGAGGCAATCCTGGCAAGCCGAAGATATCTGTACTATTCCCTGGGCGGCGCGGCTTTCGCCTTTATCGGGCTGATTATGATTATCGTCTACGGAACCACCACAGATTTTATATATGGCGGCATCCTTGACCTTGCCAAAGTCGGCGACCGCACAAATATACTGTTGTTTATCTATGTGATGGCATTCATGGGATTCGGCGTCAAGGCCGCCGTGTGCCCATTCAACTCATGGCTTCCCCAGGCGGGCGTCGCGCCTACCCCGGTCACGGCCCTCCTTCATGCGGTGGCTGTGGTTAAATCCGGCGCCTTCGCGATTATCCGGCTCACTTACTATAGTTTCGGCACGGATTTCCTGCGGGGTACATGGGCACAGACAGTAGTGATGTTCGTCGTTATGTTTACGATTGTGTATGGCTGCAGCCGGGCCGTGAAGGAAACCCACCTGAAAAGAAGGTTGGCATACTCCACCATCAGCAACCTGTCCTATATCCTTTTTGGCGTTACCGTCATGACGCCGCTTGGACTGGTCGGCGCATTGTCCCATCTTGTGTTCCATGCGGTCATTAAGATTGCCTCCTTCTTCTGCGCAGGCGCTGTCATACACCAGACAGAACGTAACTATGTGCATGAACTGGACGGCATGGGATATAAAATGCCCTGCGTATTCGGCGTGTTCACCGTATCGGCCCTGGCCCTCATGGGTGTGCCCGGGCTGGCAGGGTTTATCAGCAAATGGAATCTGGCAAACGCGGCCGTGGAAAGCGGCAATCCGGTGTCCTATTTCGGCATTGCCTGCCTGCTTATCTCCGCCCTGCTGACGGCCATCTACATGCTGACTATCGTGGTACGAGCCTTTTTCCCAGGCAAGGATTTCGATTCCAGTACCCTTGCAGGCATAAGCGACCCCAATTGGAAGATGCTTCTTCCACTGTTTGCGTTTACTTTCTTTATTGTTTTGTTTGGTGTGTACTCCCAACCTCTTGTGGATTTCTTCTACGAAGTAGCCGCAGGTGTGTGGACTATCAAATAGTAAAAAGGTAGGTTTTTAATGATGGATATGCGGATTCACGTACTTATATATTCTGTAATTTTTCTGCCAATGGCGGCTGCATTTCTAAGTTACGCCATCGGGCGGCTGCAAAAAAGCATACGCGACTATTTTGCCGATGCCATGACCGGGCTGACATTTGCGCTCACTCTGTGCATGTTTCTTTTGGCACAAGCCGACGGCTTTCCGGATGTATCTGCGGAAATCCCCTACCTATGCGGCATGGGGCTTCACTTTACGTTGGACGGCTTCCGGGCATTGTATAGTGTCATCGCCGCCTTTATGTGGTTTATGAGCACGCTTTTTTCCAAGGAATACTTCGCCCATTACCACAACCGCAACAGATACTATCTGTTCCTTCTGCTTACTCTGGGCGCCACACAAGGAGTATTCCTTTCAGCCGATTTCTATACGACCTTTATCTTCTTTGAAATCATGTCCTTCACCTCCTACATGTGGGTGGCGCATGATGAACGGAGAGAATCCCTGCGGGCGGCAGCTACTTATCTTGCCGTGGCTGTCATCGGTGGCCTGGTGATGTTAATGGGAATTTTCCTCCTTTATGACGTGACCGGAACGTTGTTCTTCCGTGATTTGTCAGGCGCATATGCCACCTACGGATTGACCGATGCCTTAGACGCCAGCCATCTGCAGCTTTGGTTCGCAGGGCTATGCCTGTTGTTTGGCTTCGGCGCCAAGGCGGGCGCTTTCCCCCTCCATATCTGGCTTCCGAAAGCCCACCCGGTGGCCCCTGCCCCTGCATCCGCCCTTCTGTCCGGCATTCTGACGAAAGCGGGAATGTATGGCATACTGATTCTGACCGCCTATATCTTCCTGGGTGATACGGCCTGGGGATGCCTGATTCTTGCACTGGGCGTCTGTACCATGGTCATTGGCGCGGTGTTGGCCCTTTTCTCCGTCGACCTTAAGCGGACGCTTGCGTGTTCCTCTGTCTCCCAGATTGGTTTTATCCTGGTAGGCGTCGGTATGTCCGGCCTTCTCGGGAACGAAAATCTGTTGGCAATAAGAGGCAGCCTTCTCCATATGGTGAACCACTCCCTTATCAAGCTGGTTCTTTTTATGGCCGCCGGTGTTGTCTTTATGAACGTGCATAAACTGGACTTAAATGATATACGAGGTTTCGGACATGGGAAACCTCTCCTCAACTATATTTTCCTGATGGGCGCCCTGGGCATCGGCGGTATACCGCTCTGGAACGGCTATATCAGCAAGACGTTAATCCATGAGAGCATTGTAGAATATATATCCCTCACAGCCGCCGGACATGTGCCTCCTATATTCGGCATCGGCACGCTCCGCGCTATCGAATGGGTATTTCTGGCAAGCGGCGGCCTGACAGTGGCATATATGACAAAACTGTATGTCGCACTTTTTATTGAAAAAAATGCAGATGCCGACGTGCAACACGGCTTCGATGCCCTGAAGGGTAAGTATATGAACAAAACCAGCGCTTTTTCCTTAGCTTTCGGCGCAACACTGCTTCTTGTTATGGGCTTTCTCCCGAATACGGTGATGGACAGTATGGCAAATCTGGGGCAAAAGTTTATGCAGGTGCAGGAAAACGCGGCGATTCCGGCTGTCGCCTACTTCTCACCGGGGAATATGAAGGGCGCCGCTATCTCCCTTGCAATCGGTGCGGTTGTCTACCTGGCAATTGTCAGGTTATGGTTGATGCACAATAAAAAAGTATATCTCAACCGTTGGAATAAACACCTGGATTTGGAGAACCTTGTATACCGGCCCCTGTTACTGCGTATCCTGCCTTTCCTGTTCGGCGTCATATGCCGTGTGCTTGACAGCCTGGTAGATACAGCTGTCGTATTCTTACGCAAGACAATCTACCGGGACAGCAAGCTTCCCCATGAACTTGCAGAGGGAACGGCCCTTACTCATATGGCTGCCTGCATGATGAATGGTTTCCAACTGCTTGGCAATAAGACATGGTACAGGAAGCAGCCCCGGAAAGTGGACTATGACCATAAACTGGCGATGGTTCATGAAGAATGGCGGGAGAACAGCGCCATGATTGGGCGCAGCATGTCCTTCGGACTGTTGTTGTTCTGTATCGGGTTGGTGTTGATGATTGCTTATTTATTTGTGATGGATATCTTTTAAAAAAACGAGCATAGCTCGTTTGCGAGTTCCGCTTCGCGGACTCGAATAGTCCGAGAACTTTCCTATAAGTTAAAAAAGAAAAGCCTCCGCTCTGTGTTTGTTATGGAGCGGAGGTTTTTTATTGGTCAGGTATATCATACCTATATAAATATCAAACTAGAAAATAACGCTGCGCTACTCCTCAGCCGTGCTTTCCTCCTTCTCCTGTATCTTCTTCTGCTTCTTGGCCTTTCGCCTCTTCACAATTTTCCGAATCAGCAGAACAAGCAGAACCACAACAACTGCCGCTGCCGGAATTATATAGAGCAAATAGTCCATAATATCCTTCTCATGGACATAAACAATAAACTCGGCTTCTGTCCCGTCCACGGAAAACAGATGGTAAATTCCCATAAACTCTGAGGCGGCCTGTTCCCATGCGCCATCTTTCTTCACATAGATGGTCACGCCGTCAGTCTGTCCTTCCGGCGCCTGGTAACGTATCTGGTGACTCTCATTACCGTCCTCCGGAACCCTCACAGTCCAGTACTCCGCCAATTCTTCCGCCGGCTGCCCTGCCACACCGTCTACACGATTGCTTCCGGAAACGGTGCCGCCTGTCACATCCAGCGTATCCTCCTGCAGGAACATGCCGTCTGCAAGCACTGCCGACTGTCCGTTATCTCTCGTCTGCTGTGATGCAAGGGTCGTTAA
Source organism: uncultured Lachnospiraceae bacterium (assembly GCA_947172645.1). Lineage (GTDB taxonomy): Bacteria > Bacillota > Clostridia > Lachnospirales > Lachnospiraceae > UBA3282. Next base: position 275,158 of record CAMWBY010000001.1, read on the forward strand.
ATAACGTACATATTCCGCCGTCACATCTTCATCATACAATACCCTGTTCAAATCTTTGATATCCCAGTCTGCATAGAATCCGTCCTTCACCGGAATATCAGGGTACAGGTTCATAGGCACACTGCCTCCGTATGGACACTCTACCACCTTGACTTCCTCTTCATCCGCATAGAAAGAAATCGTCATCATACGGAACTTATCGGGAAGTCCTTCAATCTCCAACATTTCTTCATAACTTAACGGTTCCGCCTTGCCGCTGTAACTAATCCGGTCGATGCCTGCAATCTCATCCGACACGAAATAGTTGCCCGTCACCTCGCCGCTGCCGGAAGTTTCCCCTGCAATGGCGCCGGAAAAGGCCGTGGCATCCTGAATCCGGACGATTGCGCAGCAGTTGCCGATATCAGAACCGGAACCGGCAATGCCCGCCACATACTCTTCCCCGGACACCGTACATTTGGCATAGCTTTCTGCAATGTTGGACAAGGACTGTCCGGCCACACCGCCCACATAATTCCCGGTACTGCTCTCAATTCTCCCATAATTCTCACAGCGCAGGATGGTGCCCATCTCCTGCATACCTGTAATACCGCCGGCGTAATTCTTCTGGGCCGTGACCTTTCCGTGGTTCACATTCTGGCGCAGGACACATTTCGTCAGGAAAGTAGAATTTAGTCTGGCATCCTCAATTCCCGTCACATCGCCTTCCAGGTCAAAATCATACTCAATCGCCATCGTCCCGACAATACCTGATATATTGATATCCCCATTGACCGCTCCCGTATTCCTGCAGTCCGCCACCGTGGCATCCGTGCTGGTCTCTGCGTCTTCCTGGGAAGTATCCTCATAAGAATTGGTATAATCCATATCCAGGACGCCGTCTATGGCGTCCGTATAAAGCTTCATAATCGTGCTGAACTGGTCGTTAATGTCTCCCAGGTCGTCTATCAGCACATCGTTGGTAGAGGCCATCTCGTCATTCAGATAGCCCATGTTTTCCGACAAGCCCTGTAAGTTCGCGGTCAGGCTGTTTGTCCGGGAACGGTAATCCTCTCCAAGCTGCGGCAGTTGAATATCCGGCATTTCATTCAGGGTATCAAAAATGTTCTTCGCCTCACTGCCCGCATTGTGCAGGTTATCTGAAGCATCTTCGGTATAGTCGACGGCCTTTTCCAGTTCCTTCGCCATATCCTTGGTCATGGCGTCCTGGCATTCCATAACAATGCCGGACATAGTGCTAAGATATCCTTCCATATCGCTTGTATAGTTGCCTCCGGTGGCATTATAATACTGCGTGTCCGAATAATCTGCCACATACCTCTCCACAGCCGCCATGTTCTGTCCCATCTGTGCCGTGGCATCGGCAATCAATTCCCTGTCAAGGGCCCCCTGTGCTTCATCGGAGGCAGGGAAATCGTCAGTCACATCATTGCTTGTAAGGTCAATATGCGCCCAACCTTCCACGCTTTCATAGTCTTCATAGGTATTCGTGCCGCTCCATGTCCAGCTCGTGTCTACACTGCCTCCGATACGCGGTTTTAAATTATCCTCGTTGACTCCGTCGGGATTTTTATATTTACTCTCATTGGAGCGAAGGTAATCTATATAGTAATTCTCCGCCGCCTCAAGGGCGCCCGCACGGTACCCTGCATACAAATCCGACATCGTCTTCATGTTTGCCTTGGCGTTCTCATACCGTTCCCTGTCTTCCGAGGACATATACTGGTAGATATCCATGGTATCCACCGCATCTCCCAGTTTCTTGGCCGCATCCTTCACATTCCCTGCGGCTTCCTTCGTCTGGTCAAACACGCCGTCCTGCTTGGATGTCTCTTCCATAATATAATCCAGGCGTCCCATCGCATCATTGACGGAACCCACCATCTCATCGGTCCATCCCACTGTCCGGTCCGCCAGGAAAGAAGTGTCATCCAACGCTTTGTCCACAAACTCCTGTACTACTTTCAGCCTGGCGGATAAAGTATCCGATTCCGCCCCTGCATCGTCCAACATTACGCCTGTCAAATCATGCATCTTATCGATATTTTCCGTAAGTTGATACACGATATCCTCAGACAAGTCAATGGCAATATAAGGCTCCGTCTGTCCGGCGATGCCACCCACGTCTTTACGTCCATAGACTGTACCCTCATTTTCACAGGCGTACACATATCCCGACTGACGCCCTACAATACCTCCGGTGTTATATCCCACATGCTCATAGCCTACCGTGCCTTTGTTTGTGCTAAACTGTATAATTCCCGTGGAAAGCCCGGCAATTCCGCCGGAATCAATGGTGTTGCTTACCGTCGACGCCTCTTTGTTTTCCTCATCATTTTCTCCGGCATTTAAAAGCCCGGATGTATAATTTGCAATATTAATATCATCCAGGGATTTGGCCTTATCCTCGTTTGAGGTATTGATATCCGCCTCATTGGCACATCCTACGATGTTACCCACATTCTCCCCTGCTATACCGCCGGTATAATGCACGCCCGTTACTTTGCCGCTGCTCTTGCACTCCATCAGGATACCGCTCAGCTCATTAAAGCCTGCCACGCCGCCCACATAGTCGTTGCCTTCCACCGTTCCGCTAAAAGAACAGTTTATCATAATGCCGCTGTTGTCCCCGACGATGCCGCCCACCACAATCGGACTGCCGGAAGGGCGAACTGCCCCTTGCACATTGAGGTTTGTGATAACGGCCGTTCTCTGGGTATAATTGAACAGCCCCGCATAGGACACCGAGTCCCTCACGGACAAGCCACTGATTGTATGTCCCTGCCCATCGAAAAAGCCGCCGAAAGTCGGTATCGGCACAAATCCGCTGCCCGCCAGGTTTAAGTCTTCCGTCAAGTAAACCTTTTTATTGTGGGCCCATGTATCTAACCAACATTTCTTGGAAAAAGCTTTCAGCCCTTCCACGGAATCTATGTATATCTCTTCCCATTCAGTCTCTTCATCGTCATAGGATTCCACCACCTCATTGGCATCCTCCACGCTGATAACTTCCTCGGAGTCTTCTTCCCCGTTTCCTTCCGTCTGACTGCTTTTTTTGGTATCTTCTACCGCCAATGTATCCATAACCGGCATCGCCGCAAGACACATCGCCAATACCAAAGAGGTTACTTTCTTCCTGCACATGCTCTTTTTATACATGTTCCTTCACCTCCCTGCTCTCTAACTCCTGCGCCATGGATGCCGACAACTGCCTGTACTCTTCCTCCGTCAGTTCCGTCACATCCCCTGCTTCCACATAGGCGCTCACATTACCGCGCACAATCGCACGCATTGTACCCGTCACCGTACCGTCAATCTTACCTCTTACCAGGCCGTCCACCCTCAGTAAACCGGTGGCGTTCTTGGTGCGGATTGGCATATTCATGACGAAAGCCGTCTTCTCTATAATCTTGTCGCCCACAAGCAGTATTTGCGGCAGGACAAACATGGTTATAAAAATTGAAATCAGCGTACCCCGCCCCAGGCATTTCCCGATGCCGAAGATTGCCACATCCGAAGTCATCTTACCAATCAGGATACCGGAAATCGCCAACATCGTGCCAGACGTTACGATAGTCGGGAAGGACTGGTTCATGGTGTCGATAATCGACTGTCTTCTGCCCATCTCCTTGCGCAGTTCCGTATAACGGCTTGCGATGACAATGGCATAATCGATATTGGCACCCATCTGTATCGAGCTGACAATCAAGTATCCCATGAAAAACAGATTGTCATGCTGCAACGCAGGTACAGAGAAGTTAATCCAGATACTTCCCTGGATAACCAAAATCAAAAGTACGGGCATACCTGCCGATTTAAAGGTAAACAGCAGAACCACCAGTACAACCAGGATAGACACCACATTGACCACGATATTGTCCCGTGAAAAAGTTTTCTGTAAATCATACTGGCTTACCGACTCGCCGCAGACCAGTATCTTGCCGTCATAATACCTCCCCGCAATCTCATGCATCCTGTCAATAAAATCGAAAGTCTCCGCACTCTCTTCGGGTAAAGTCAGATAAACAAGCATACGATTGTAGTTCTCCCCCTGGAGCTGGTTCTTGGCGAAATTCATCTGTTTATAAGCATCGTCAAGAGTTTCCTGTAAATCATCCTCCAACGTCACATACCCTTCCTCTACCTCGTCATACACAAACATAAACATCTCAATCAGAGGCACCTGGTATTCCGACAGGCCGTTCACTACTTTCGCATAATCCTCGTCATTCACAGCATATGCGGCATAGATTAATTCCGCTACCTCATAGTCTAAATCAATCAGCTCGGAAAACTGCCTGGGCGTCAGCTTGTCCGTCAGGTGATAGCCGTCCATAGCCTCGATGTTCGCAAGCCCCATAGTATAGTCTACCTCTGGACATGCATCCAGGTCACGCAGCAGAGCCTTCTCGTTGTCATAGCTTCCTGCGGGCACAAGTAACGCCACCATATTCGACTCACCGAAGTTAGTCTCCTGCATTTCTTCCGCTTTCTGTACACTGTTCTGCAGAGGCGGTGTTACCGTGCTGTACCCAAAGACATAAGGGCAGCCTTTGGAAACCATATATCCGCCTATAATCACAACGATAAAAAGGGGCGCCACCAAATACCTGGACGCATAGGCAAATTTACCCACAATCGGTATATCCGGGATGAAATTCTTGTGTTTCGTCTTTTCCATCAGATTGGAAAAAAGCATAATGACGCCCGGCATCAACAGAAATACCGCGCACAAGCTTAAGATAATCGCCTTAATCAATACGACGCCCATATCCGGTCCCATCTTGTACTGCATAAACGTCATGGCAATCAGACCGCCGATGGTCGTCATAGAGCTGCCCGCTATCTCCGGAATCGCCTTGCTAAGCGCAATGATAACCGCCTCCCTGGCGGGAAGTTTCACATGCTCTTCTTTGTATCTGTTCAACAAAATAACTGCATAGTCCACAGACAACGCGAGCTGTAGCACAATCGTCACAGAATCGGACACGAAAGAAATCGTTCCCAGAAGAAAGTTCGTTCCCATATTCAGGATTGCCGCTGACAGAAAGGTGATAAGCAACACCGGAATCTCCGCATATGCCTGGGTGGTCAAAAGCAGCACAGACACCACGATAATCGCTACAAGCACGGTAATCGTGTTCATCTCCTGCCCAATCAACTCTGACTGCGTATCTCCCAGGCTGGTGGTCAGGTAATAGTCATATCCGTCCAGTTTCTCCTTCACCCCGTCCAGGGCCACAAGACAGGCATCTTCCTTCTCGTCATAATCAAAAGTAATGTTATAATAAGCCGAACCATTCGTATAATGTTCCTCCGTGTCATCAAAGTCCACGGAAAATACCCCATCGCAGTGTTCCAGCTTATCACTAATTTCCTCCGCCTGCCCATAGGATATATTTGCGACCATCACATTACAGGTGCCATATGTAATAAACTCCGCCTCCATGAGGTCCAGCCCCTGTTTCGTCTCCGTCGTCCCCGGCAGGTAGTGTGCCATAGAATTTTCAACTTGAACCCAATTTCTCGATATTGCAGAAAAAATAATCAGGAGACCGAAGAGCAGGAAAAAGAGGTTCCTCTTATCCACAATAAACCCGCATATCTTCACCATCGCCTGATTACCGTTCTTTTTTGTATTTAATTCATTATCCATCGTGCAAGCGCCTCCTACACCACTCGATGGAAATTATATCATTTTGATAAAAAATTGACAATCCCCGAAAGGAGAATAAGGGGATACAGTTTGGGGCGTTTGTCTATTATAAAATTGGTATCAATCTACAAATTCCCTTAAATATTGTACCGTTTTCATAAGCCCCTTCCTCATATGCGTCTGCGGCTCCCATCCTATTCCTTTTATTTTCTCCGTATCTAAAAGCGCCTTGGTCGCCGTAGAATAACCTGCCTGCTCCGTCGCATCCGGTATGTCAAAGATAACCTTCACGCCATTGTCCTCAGCCAGCCAACCAGCAATCTCCCGCAGCGTCACCTCCGATTCTATGTCCGAAATATTATATGCCTCCCCATTTGTTCCGTTCAGCAATACCGTCAGGACTCCCATGGCGGCATCCGGCGCGTAGGTGTAAGAATACAACTGCATTCCGGCGCTTTTTAATATAATATCTTCCCCCGCTGCCGCTTTCTTAATAAACTGGGCAATGGCCTTGGAATCCGAGGACAGCATGGTAGGGCCGTAAACCCTGCTTAGCCGCGGAATGACAAAATCAAGCCCATAAGCTTTGGCATAGGCGTTACACATCGCCTCGCCCACCCTCTTGCTCTCCGGATACCCCGCGCGCAATGTGTTACAGTCAATATAACCCAGATAGTCCTCTTGAAACCGCTCTGTATCGCCGCGGTTTTCTCCATAGACCTCCACCGATGAAAGGAAACCGAATCGTCTTGTTCCATGGGAAACCGCATAGTCGAGTAAATTCTTCGTGCCGATGACGTTGGATGCAATCGTCCCTACAGGGTCGCCTGCATATTGCAGAGGGTGCGTGTTGCTTGCCGCATGGATAATAAAGTCTGCCTGCCCGCATTCCGGTATCTGTGTGTTAACGTCGCAGGATACATAATGAAAAGAGTCTTTGTCCCAGTATACCCCCAACCGCTGCCTGGCTGTCTCTTCATTCCGGCTAAGGGCAATGATATGAATACACATTTCCTCTGCGCAATCCTCGTTATGCTGCATCAGCATATCGATGATGCATTTCCCTATCATGCCCGTAGCACCGGAGAGCATGACGGTCTTGCCTGATAAAATGCTCCAGGGTAAGTCCTGCCTGATTAACGTTTGTAGTTCCTGTTGGTATGTAGTCATAGTTTTCCTCATTTCTACTCTTCTTTATCCTAACCCCGCAATTAAGATATTACATTGTCATCTTCTTCCTATGTCAGCCATATCTTCCCCGCATACACTGTTTTCCACCTATCACGGTTCTTTAGAAAATACAGCGTAGTAAGATTCTCTCCCAAGTATCCTGCAAAACGGTCATCCCGTTCCCACCCTTTCGGTGTTGCCAACTCTTCTGTTCGCTCAAGGACGCGGAACAAGAAGTCACAGTAATCATCAAACACCTCCGCCCTTGCAATCAGCATATTAAAGTTATGGAAAAGATGTTCCCCGGCAGAAATGCTTTCCTCATATGCCTCCAGATATTCCGGCGCCGTTTCCTTCATGGCCTGCAACATAGCTTCCCAATCAGCTTCCGCCACATAGCGGATATGCTGCGCTGAAATATCCGGGTAATGAACGGTCGGGTAAGGCAGTATCACATCCCATTCCTGCCCTGTCTCCAATAACGCGCGCATCTGCTCCCCACTGATATCGAAAATACGGCGATAGTGACAAATGCCCTTATAATCAGCGTTACTATGTTTCCAGGCATAGTAAGTTGCTGTCAGCTCGCAGTAATTGCGGTTCTTGGCGGATATGTTATCGCCTATATCATCCCGGAGATTGGCGATGGTTTGGTCTGTAAGGGCTGCGCCGACCTGGATAGGGTATATGTAATCCTTCCGATTATCCGAACCCTCATCTCTTTTCTGACAATGCAGCGGCTTATCCATATGGGACTTAGCCTGGAAAATCTGCACCGCAGGCTCCCTGAAGGCTGCCGGAGGCTTATGCCCTCCCGGATTCCGCTGCCCTGCCACCCCGGTCTCCTTCCTCTGTCCCGCAGCAGTCAAACCTGGTACCGTGACATGCCCGGGCAGGCTATGGTAATATTTCTCCATCAATTCATTCTCTAACGCATTAGTGACGGGAATCATCTGAGAGCCTTCTATTGTCACCGCCTCTAAAGAATGCAAAGAGTCCATAATAGCCGCATGGTGCACTTCCGGAGTGGCAATCAAATAAAACTCCGGCGCCGTCACGCCGTCCATGCCATTGCGCAGTTCTTCTTCCCATGCAGACAAGGGCTTGACAGGAATCCCATCAAGCCCTTCTGATTCGTATTCTGATGCACCGCTTTTCCCCCCTGGGTCAGATACCAGGAAAAAGAGCGGTTCTTGATGATATATTGCTTTCACTGCTGTGTATATGCTGGATGCGACAATACCGGCGCCGTAGATACAGAACGAACTCATCCTTTCCCTCCACCTAAATCATAATAGGATACTATCATCCGAGGACTTTCCTATAAGGTAAAATATCACATGCGCCATAGAATCGCAATATAAACTTATGCCTACTCCCGCCCTTTGAGCCTGTTTTTCTCCAGGCAAATCCTTTCATTGAGCGCCCCATATACAGGTAACAAATCAATTGCTTTCCGGCCTATGTTTCTCATCAAGACCACTGCTTTGCCACGGACTGCATACACAGCCTTTCCTGACCCGTCCGCCGCTCCAAAGGCGATATCTACCGATAAGCTTTCCATCTTCTCCGTCACCTGGGGGAGCCTGAAGGCCGTACACTGTGACAAATAGCCTGCAAGATGTTCTTTCGCCTCATCAAAAGATTCACAGTTGATGACCCGCACGGAAATACGTATATCCGCGTCTTCCCTGCTTTGGTAAACATCCTCATAAGATTTTGGATACGGCATCGGACGTCTCTCCAGCAGATGAAACTGCGTACCCTCATCAAAACGGCAGTTTACGGGTATCTCATCTTCTTCTATCACGCTGCCCAAGGGCCATGATGAAAATCCATATATTTCTTCTCTAAACAACATACCCTCTCCTTCCTTAAACCACTGCCTTATACGTATGGGCGCTTATCCCGTTGTAGTCATAATCGTACAGGCAGCACCCCATGCCATACTCACTGTTTTCTGCCAAGTGTTCCCTGTAGGAACGGTTCTCCGGTATGTTGGCAATTGGCGCCGCATCGTCGGCAAATTCCGAAAACCTCATTCCTGCAGGCAGATATGCGACACGTCCCGTGTCAGATTCCGGATGGGCGCTTGCATCCAATTTCAGGCAGGCGTCATATACATAATAATTATTCTCCGCTACCGGCGATATCCTGTTGCCTCTCTGCAAAGGCTCCATCATGCACACCTCATGATAGCTAAACCCTCCCTGAAAAGGCACTTTCCAGTCTGTATACCCGATGGCCTGTATCTTGTTGCAGTCAAAGCCACTGTCCGCATTGGTATCACGCATCTGCTTCTCACTAAGACGACATCCCACCGCATTGGCAAAAGTCGCGCAAATCGTCGCGCAGTCCGTACAGTTCACAACGTCTGAATATGCCCCGTTCTTCAACTGCCCTAAAAATTCTGTAAGTTTGAATCTCAAGTCCCATTTCGCCAGCGGCAGTCTATAAGATGTATAGTTCCACACATAGCTTGAGGCGCCATGGACAATATCGTACTGAAGACCCAACGACTGATTCACCTGCGTGACAATCTTCTCCGCCACTTCCTCCTTCGTCACCGCACCTGCTGCCCATGTGCAGGAATACTGAAGCGCCTCCACCCAAGGAAAGAGCGACTGGCTCCAGGGAAGCTGCGGTTTTGTCAAGATGATATAGATTTTGTGCGTTGACCTGGCAATCATCTGCCACACCCCCGACGTATTCTTTTCCTGCCATTCAAGCTGCGTCTCCACATACCGGATGCCTGATTCTGCAAGCCGATGGGCGCTGAAAGTAAAAGTAATATATTCAGGAGTTGAAGAACCGCCCGACATGTTTACCGTGACAACATCGGAATCTCCCAGTATTCTATCCTGGCTTACATTGACGCATCTGACCTGTTTACTGAACGCTTTCGTCTCAGAGCTATGGAATGACGCCTGAATCTTAACAGCGGTAGCCGCATTCAGCATATCCAAGCGATAGGCCGCATGGGACTGCCCGGTGTTACTGCTCGTCCACTCGGGAATTGGAACCAATATATTCTTATTCAGATTCAGCCGTACCGTGGCATCCCCGTCAAGCAGATGGCGGAAACGGACCGATGCAAGCCCCAGAGCCTGGACTTCTTTCTTCTTCTCCTTTTTCTCCGGATATTTCGTCAGATGGTAAATCAACTCTCCCACCAGTTCTGCCAACCGCACCGCATAAACTGCCCATGCACCGACGGCTGAAGCCGCTACCAAGGCAACCATCTTTGCAATCATATAGGCAACTTTCCAAAAGCTAAACCCGGAAAGCGCTGCCCGGAGCAAGTCTGTCAGAACGCCTGAATTGAAGAGAATTTTGAAAAATTCAAATATAGTGCTTACCGTAATTTTTTTCGCAAACAGCGTCAGAACCCTGGGATTCCTAATCACGCTCTTTACAATATCCAACAGCCTTTTTCGGGATGTATCAATTTTTGCCCCAAACAGAATGCCGAGCACGCCGCCTACAAGGATTAGAACCAATTCAATATACCACTGCGTCAACGGGTCAATCTCGCCCGCTTCCCCATAGCATACCGTGTAGGAAGCATCCCTGTCATGGGCTACAAAATAAATGGTATCTCCCACCACATGGGAAGTTACCGTATAGAAAAACTTATCCTCTTCCTCACGGAAATCCCTTACATCCAATGCCTCTGCCCTGAACTGTGCCAACCAGATTTCCTGCAAAGGTTCTCGAGATTTTATGATGTCGTCCGGCATATCTGTCGTCCTGTTTTCCAGGAACATAAGACCCTGTGGAACTTCCACGCTCACTTCACCAAAAACCAAGCCATTGCGCTCACCCAACAGTTTACCGTTACAGCTATTGGACGCATCTTTCTGATGGAAGGAATAGCTTGCCAGAAGCGTCACCGTATCCACTTCCGGCGCCTGCCCCGCATACTTGACGATTTCATCCGGGGAGAGGGCACGCTCCCAAATATCCAGGCGCGAAATATATCCTGTCATCCAGTCCCGCCCGTTCACATCGTTTTCGAGGACTTCCGAACCAATCCTTGGTTGGTTGGCATACAGGCTGACCGGAATGGGAAACAATCCGGTAACCGAATTGCTCAGAGTGCCTCCAACATACAGCTTCATTGTATCCACATCGTATGTCACCGCAACATTTACCCATCGATTCGGCTCCACCGGCGCAGAAGATACGACAATATCATCCGTCTCCGTCCCATTGGCGCGCAGCCCTTTCACATAGTATCCGTCCTCCTCCAATTCGATAAACAATGACATGCCTGCCCTGCCATTGACATCACCGTTGGCAAAAACCGTATGGCGTGTTTCATATTCATTGGACTGCAAAAACACCCACGCCTGAACCGTATAGGAATCGTTCCCCTTGCCTGCCGGATTAATATCCGGCTCTCTGTCTATGGTGAGGAAAGAATTGCCCCTAAACATCGCTCCTGTGGAAAACAACCGCTGCATGCCAGGATTCTCTAATGTAATGTCCTGCCCTTTCATCCGCTCCTGCGCCGGAACTTTGGAGAAATCATAATAAGCCGCAAGCAGTCCATGGAATATTTCATCGTCCAGGTCTGTCTGCATCAGGTATGCATTGACCTGGTCACTATGCAGCGCACAGTGGAAAATCCTCACATAGCGAACCACCCCACACAGATTGTCCCCAAAAACAAAAGGCTCTGTCTTGCTGCTTCCGCTTCCTCCCACCGCCACATAAGTGTCGGAAATCCCATTAATATATAACGTAATCGCTGAAGTATCATAAACTACGCACAGATGCACCCATTCCCCTGGGGCAATCGCATCTTCCTGTATCTTGCTGTATGCGGAAGGATACCCTGACATCTGGAAAAACATGCGCTTCCCATCCAATCCCAAACTAAATCCGTCTTTCTGGGAAATCACGGTTTTTCTGGTAATTGCTTCATCTGGTTTCACCCATGCATCCATGGTAAAAGGTTCTGTCCCGTCAAATTTGACGCCAATCCGGGAACTGCTCTCTGCCTTTTCCTTGCCGTCAAGCACCAAAGCTGCATATTGATATGGATAATCCATAAACTGCCCTCCTTTGTATGATGTTGTACCTGCGGGAATTAAACATACAATGTCTCGCAGAAACCTACTTTCACAAGTCTGCCTCCATTGCCCCTGTCCAGGCTGTCCAGAGCGCTCCTGTCTAAGAGAACCTGGTGCACGGGCCTGGCAAACTGCACCATCTCTTCCATTTCCTCGGCACCAATCCAGAATGTAGTGACAAGGGACGCCCTAGCAGGCCATATCTGTCCCTCGGGTAATTTCGCATAAATTTTCACATACCCGCTAAAGCCCGCTTCAAGGAACGCCGAGTCCGTCACCTGCCTCTTAGCCGGATTGTCCGGGTCGAATACCACCGATTTGTCCAGACCTACATCCGTGTTCACTAAGCCGAACACTGTCCCTCTCGGCAACCCCGAAGCCTCCACAAGAATAGAGCCAAGGCGCGCTTTACTCTCCGGGTTAGAAAAAGCGTATAAACTCTCGCTGTCATACTTTTGGCCCGAATTGCACAAAGAAAAATTCCGCACCGCAACGCTGCGCTCATTGTGGACCCACATAACGAAATCACTGTACCTGCTGAATTTATTAGGCAGCGTCTCCTGCACAGAATCATTGACAATGCCAACCATGCAGAAATTCGGTTTGGTTCCGTCTACCACCAATATATCATTTCCGACTGCAATCTCTCCATTCCTCGCCGTGGATACCGTGACATACTCCTTGCCGTCCGGTGTGCGCAGTTTATTGTTCTTCCATTGGTCGGTGTTCATGAATAAAGACGAGTTGGCGCGGTAAACCCTGATATATCCGTTAGTCATTCCATCTGCCCCCTGCATGCTCTTTACCCGTGTATAGATTGCATTCGTGCGGCTGGATGTGTCTATCCTCTCGTTCGGGTCGCTGCTGTAATTCGTTCCAAACGCTGACTGCGGATTCTTTACCAGGGAATGGACAATCATGTCCGGCGATGAGCAGTAGGAGCCATGTCCGCTTCTGTCGCCTATATCGTCCAATGAGTCCCTGAAAAGCATTTTTGTTTGGTATGCCATGGTAGTACCTCCTTTGTGGTTTTTATTTTTGTAGTTTTATTGTACTTGAAAAAGGAGCAGACTGCAATGAATTTGCCGAAAGCTCCTCGAAAATTTACGCACATAAAGCATAAGGTGAATTGAATCCTATTAGCAATACAGTTCCTTCAAGCGCCCCGCTGCCACTTTTATATCATACCCTTTACTGCCAATCAACTCGTCCACGCGCTCCCTGTGTCCCTCTGTCTTACACTCAGCCAATGCCTGGCACCATATTTCCTCTTCCAAAGGCATAAATCGCACGAAATCCGTTATGCCTGCTTCTTTCGTAACCGTATCTGCGACAATACAAGACAGTCCCGCAGCCTGCGCCTCAATTACAGAGATGGGAAACCCTTCAAAGAATGACGGCAGGCAGAATATATCCATCGCCTGCAGGTAATCTTCCACATTCGTCTGCCATCCCAGACATAGCACACTGTCATCAATATCCAATTGCTTGACAAGAGCGCGAATCTCCGCCTCCAATTCCCCCTGCCCTATCAGTATAAGAAAAAGGTTCGGATTCTTTCTCAATGCCTTAGCAAAAACCCTGACCATAAAGCGGTGATTTTTCTGATGACAGTATCTGCCCACATTTCCAATCACAATTCTGTTGTCAATGCCCAGATTCTCCCGCACTTCCTTTCTAATCTTCGGCTGATAATGATATTTCTCAACTTCTATGGCGTTTGGCAATATTTTAATCTTCTCTTGCGGAATCTGCGGGCCAAAGAGCCATTCTGCCGCTAATATGGAACACGCACAGACATCAGTGGCTCTGCTTAAATCAAACGCGCTTTTATAATCTTCGTGAATCCTCAGTAATCGGTTCCGCTCTTCCTGGTCAACAAAATCAATTCCTGAACTATGTGAATGCACAATAACGTGAGGAATCTGCAATTCCATAGCAACCTCCTCAATCAGGAAACCTCTCCAAAAGCTAGTGTGCAGATGAATTGCATCATATCCTGAACCCAATATATCCATCATTTCTTCCCGCAGCCCGGTTTTAGAATCCCGCTCTGTATTCCGGAAAGACCTGATAGTAAAATTGTACTGCTGATATTCTTTCGTCGCCTTTAAATCCTGCGCATTGCGCGTCAGGAAATCGAATCGGTACTCACTTTGGTCAATATATGGCATATGGTTAAAAATATACCGGTAGACGCCATTGTTGATGTCAGGCGGGGTCATATGTAAAATCTTCTTCAATTTGATATATCTACTCCTTTCTTAACTTTCCTCTATCTGCATTATCAACACACCTGTTTATGCAAAAAATACTATTCGGGAAGCTTTTTAAAATAACAGTCTTACTTCTCTACCAAACTGATACAATCTAACTCCGGCTCATCGCCCCAGTCAATTACCCTCTGCTCCAAAACCGTAAAACCTGCCCTATATGCCAAATATGCAAAAAGCTCTTTGCTCATATAATTTCTGGCATGCGGCGTGCTGCTGAAATCATATTTATAGTCCCGCGTATTATTTGAATGATGGAAAAGCGCCCTCCCGCCCTTTTTCAATATGCGGTATATGTCTTTTAAATAAGAATAAATATCCATCATCTCAAAATGAACCATAGCATCATATGTGTACAAGGCAGAATAGCTTCCGCTTTCCAAATCCATCAAGTCAAAGCCATCATTCTTATAATAATGGATATGCTCATTCCCTTGAAATCTTTCCCTGCACATATCAATATTCTGCTGTAAGATATCCACGAGTGTTATCTCGCCCGCCTTATCCATATATTTCTGTATATGCCTGCCCCGTCCGCACCCTAACTCAATAACGTTAGACAAATCTAATCTCCGGAACATATGATAAAAAATACTATTTTCATTCCAATACCTGCCCAATGAATTTTCTGCATTCCAGAAATATTCATCCATATCATTAAGATGGTAAAAAGCACAAAAATCCCGATTAAATGCTACCCGGTCTTCTCCTATATAGTCCGCCAATGCACTAACTTCAATATATTTTGCTTCCTTCCCTAAATCATTCCTGATTTCTTCTTTTATTTTCTCATTCGCCAGAGTAATACAGTATATAACATCTTCACCTTTCATTTCTTCTGGCAGCCAGACATGCTTTCCTTCACATTCAATAAGCTGTTTGGCATTCCTATCACAGAATCCATAAATAATACCCTCATATCCTTTACTTTTTAAAAACTTATAGATTGCTTTCCCATGCCTGCCTGCACCATATAATATAATGCTTGCACCATCTTTTACTTCTCCAGAATCCATACCGTATCCTCCGCCAATAACCGCATTTGTTTAATCTGTTCTTTAGCCAGTTCCCCGCCAACTCTGTACAAAGTAACCCGGAATCCACTTTTCTCCAACCGTTCCTTCAGGTCATTGCCATATAACCTTACATGGTCTTCTTGCCCATATTCCATGAGTCTCAGCTCGTCTGTATTAATCCGCTCGTCTTCCACCGTCTTCTCTTTCCAACATATTGGCACTGAAAAAATAATTTTTCCATCATCCTTAAGGCATCTCTTTAATTCAGACAGTGCCTTCTCCTCCGCTTTAATATGCTCCAATACATGGTTGCAGATAATATAGTCAAAGATACCGTCTTTAAAAGAAATATCCGTGATATCCTCTATTCTGTCTACCCCGGCTGCATTAATATCTGCCGTAATATATTCTCCTTGGTGGACCGCCCGCAATTTTTGTTCAATCATTGTTTCTGGCGCAAAATGCAGGATTTTAGATTGTCTCTCATATATTTCCGTCTTGTGTTCCATTACATACTGTACCCATCTGTTCCTGTCATAGCTGTGGCAAAACGGGCACACCGCCGCATCCCTGCTTCCTCCGCCCACAATTTTCTTAACCGAAAATACAGGACTCTCATATCCGGCTTTTAACATCAATGGCATATGATGGGAACACACATTACAATAATAGCGTCTCTTCCCACGCCCTACAAGCCAATTATGCCACAGAAAAATTTGCTCTTGTTTAACAGCGTATTTCTCTATAAGTTCTTTTTTAATTTCATAGTAATATTGTTTTGCAGTCACAAGAATATAATCATAGGCCAACTTCAATAAACTATCTGGCTTATAGACAGGGTAGCGGAAATGTTTCTTCACTTCTGCCTTATCAATTAAAGCAACTATTTCTATCCCTAATTCTTCTTCAATGCCATACATAGACTCCACAATATTCCTGCCTTCAATACCTAATCCATAAATAACTGCTTTATCCATCCTTCTCTCCCTATTGTATTTCAAATTGCCTGTACATTCTTTCCCGGAATACTTTATCCTTTGCTGCCCTCTCTAAATCTCCATATCTCTTCTGTGCAAGCAATACTATTGTTAAGGCACCATACCGATGAGCCTCCTTCTCTTTTCCTTCTTCCAACACCTCTTCTCTAATTTCCTCTTTAACTTCCTCTCTAACTTCCTCTCTAATCTCATATCTCATTTCGTTCATCCATTGTTCTGTCGTCATATATCGCCCCTCCACTTCCGCATCATTTTTCACTGTTTTTACCCTTTTTAAAATTCTGCATATCTTTTCATTGTCTGTCCGAATCTCATTTGTATTCTCCACGCACCGAAGAAAATCAACCAAATCGCTGCTTGTCTCAGCTTCATTACTTCCTTTTGTATTTAGAAAAATCTTTCTGCTCCCATCGCCCAAAGAAAGTCCTGCTTCTTCCAGACATAAGTTCTCAAAAGTATAACAGTACCTCCCATATCCAAACAGGTCAAAAGAGCAAATAAATATTACAATACTGTCAGACAGACAGTTATAATCAATCTCCCCTTTAGGCATAATCTTCACATCAATCATGCTTTGGTAATGCCTACTCCTGCGGGGTATATTATACCTATTGGTATTCTGTATTTCTATGCTATAAGCAGTCTCCTCCTCATCTGCAAAACAGACATCCAAACGAACCCCCTTATAGGAAGGATGTGCCTCCATCCATTGTTCCCTGCCAAAGGTCTTTATGGCAGATACCTTCCTGCCAAGAATAATTTCCAACACCATCTTGCATATCTCTGTGTCATGCATTACCTCACCAAATAAAAAATGGTCAGTCAATTGTAAATCTTTAAGGTCTTTATGACATGGTACCTGCCTTCTCTGCCCTGCCTTCCTTTTAATTTCTTCCTTCATATGCTTCTCCTTCCCGACACTGTCAGTAAGTGAGAGCGTATGGAATATCCCAAATCCACTTACTTCAAATGTCCTGTTGTATAATAATAGTTGAAAAATAAGCAAAGACATTCGAATGTAATAGAATTTTAGATATTTAGAATGTTAGATTGCTTTTAAAAAATATATCACGCTTTTCGGAATAGTTCAAGACAATATTACATTTTTCTTATTAGTGCCGCAAACTCATGAAACCCAATTTTTACCGTATTGCCAAATCCCCTCTGCCTTACATCCTTCTCTATTTCTTCCTGAATCCGACGGTCGGACACGGCAATCACAACCCAACTATTTTTTTGAGTTAACGGTATGTCCCGAAATGCCCTGACAGCGATTCCATTTATCTGAACCAGGTTATTGCTACAGTTTGACACTGCAATGGAAATTTTTTCTTTTGTATAGCTGCATTGGTATAATAGAAAATTCGTAATAGCGATAGCCAACGTACCCGCCCCATAAATAATCAGCCCTTCTTTAGCGTATATCGCTCTCTGAACTTGTGGTTCCGCCAATCCGCCGCCTAAATGAAGGCGTGGAAATATTTCATCCCGCAGGGCGCAATATAACTCCTGGTAAGATTCCCGTGTTTTCATATTGTTCAGATTATAGACAGAAATAGAAACCGCCATATTTCGGAAGCTTTCCCTGAAAATATCCAATAGCCCTCTTTTCTCCAATAACTCTTTCAGTGCATAAAGCGCTTCCGCATAAACCGTCGGTGTACGGAAACCACTTCCCTGCAGGCTGCCCGCATTGTTATCCCGGTAATACATAAGCTTCCTGTCTAATAGCCCGATTCTCTTAGCGCAGGCAAATGCGCCAAATACAAAATACAAGTCATTTGACCGTTGGATGGGTTGGAACCGAAGGTCATTCTGTCTAATAAAATCTGCCAAAAATAATTTATTCCAAGGCGCAGAAGTTGCGAAGTCAAAAATAACATCCGCTATTTCCGCCGCAGACTTCACCCCTTCACCAAACAGCCCTTTCTTTAACGGACACCATGTTGTCTCTACCACTTGACTGGACACATTGTCAAATTGGAATACATCAAAAATCAAAATTTCCGTCTTGTCCCTTTCTGCCTGTGTTACAGCCTGTTCCAACATTTCCGGATGAAAAAAGTCATCGGAGTCCAAAAATAAAAGGTATTTTCCCTCCGCAATTTCCAGACCGCGATTTCTGGCTGTCCCCGCGTATTGGTTGCTCTGTCTGATGACCGTTATTCGGCTATCTTTCTCTTTATATTCTTCCAACAGATGATAGGATTGGTCAGTAGAGCCATCGTCTATGCAAATAATTTCAAAATAAGCATATGTCTGCCCTAGCAGGCTGTCTAAGCACTGCGCTATGTATTGTTCTGCATTGTAGACAGGTATAATGATAGAAACTAAAATTTTATCCATATAGACGATGTCCTTCCCTCCTGCAAAATCTACTGTACTTCAAGTTCCCTGTACATTTTCTCTCGGAACAGCTTATCCCCTGCCGTCTTCTTACTAACCTGCCGCTCCATAAGCTTCTCCTTCCCGACACTGCCGGTAAGTGAACTCATATATACACAGAATATCCAAAACTCCCTTACCCCAAATGTCATGTTGTGTAATAAATAATAGCTGAAAAATAAGCAAAGACATTCGAATGTAATAGAATTTCAGATATTTAGAATGTTAGATTGCTTGAAGAAATTGTAGCATGGTTTCCTGAATAATTCAAGACAATATTACGTCAGAATTTCTCTATTTTTAACTTTAATAATACACTAAAAACACTCAGTCAATATATTTATCAATATTTATTCCCAAATAATCAACAACTCGCCTAATTTGGTCATCATTCTTATTCCTGTTTAAGTTCGTCTCATATAAACCCTTCTTGGAACTGCTCTCGATTAAGATAAGACTTCCCAAAATACTCTGCAAATTCTTAACTTTCAGCCCAGAGGCCCATGCATTGAAATTAAGCCACACATCATCTGCCGTCGGCGCAATATCCATAAAAACGTCTTTATCCAATAAACTTTTTCTGCCCATAAGAAACATGGGAAATAAAGTTCCCCCACATCCAATAAAAAAATTTTGATATGTCGGGGGCTCAGGAATTTCCTCCCTTTGCTCATATGTAATCCAACTGTTATATGGCAAAAGCCTTCCATTCCTTTTGACCATCCAATGAGAGCGCGTGCAGATAATACATCCAGGGTTCTTCCTATATGCTTTGACCAGATTCTCTAACAAATTCTCCGCATAAATAATATCATCATCCACTGTTACAATATACGCATCCGGATTATCTGCTGCTGTATAATAAAACTTTTTGTACGACTTCAAATTATCACAATACCTAATGATTAAGCCTCTTTTTTCCTGCTTATGGAGCCTCTCCGGAATTATAACATTGGCAAACTCATCCTTCGCCAACCACAATATAATCTCGTCCGGCTTGTATGTTTGCCTTAACAGGCTTTCGATGGTAATCCACACCTTGCCTACTCGGTCTGGGATTGTGGTCAGAGATATAATCACCTTTCTTCTGGCATGTCGTTCCCGTATTCCTGCTTTCTTCCGCGGAAATAATCTATAATATCCAACTATTATTTTTTCCAAATATTTGTCGATAGAATCCGCCAGAAATAACTTCTTGATAATTATTTTCGCATAATATAATATTAGTACCATGTCTGCCTCACCTGACGTCTATTTCCCTATAATCCATATACCTTATATTTCCTACTGTGTCTTGCTATTCACAGGCAATACCGCATATTTTAAAAATATATAATTGAAAAATCAAGAATAATAATTTATGGTATACTTAATAGATAAAACTCAGAATTCATATAATCATTCTTCCAATATAATATGACATAAGATTAAAAAAACGTATCCGAGGAAACATACAATGGAATTAGACCTTATATTTTCTATCGGCCCTGCCTGTAGGCCTGCTTACCACTTAAAACATAATTTCCTAAGACTGTTCTCCTGCCCGTTGGACTGGCAGATGAACTACAGTTTAAATACTTGCCTGCATCTGTTTCAGACTTCATTCAAAACCTTTTTTGCAGAAATACGTGAAAGTACTGAACGGAAAGGCGCCCATGAGAATAGATGTATTATTGACGTACAAAACTCCATAACATCTATTCACTATTTTGACGCAAGACTTCCCCTTGAAGAAGCACATGTATTATTCCGTACAACTATGCAAAAGAGATTCCAGGCACTACATGAGGCTATTTCATGTGCCCATACAGTCGGTTTAATCTGCAACAGACAGGATGCACCGGAAGACCTGGCATCTTTCCTGCAGGCTTTCGGCATGATATATGAAAACACAAAGTTCATTCTAATCAATATCCGGGATAATCAATGCCTCACATCCGTCACAGAAAATGAATATTCTCTAAGCCCGCGTCTGCAAATAAAAGAATATACATTCTGTGACCGCTATCAGCAACTGGAAGCAGAACCTGAAAACGAATGGTTAGGCAATGTCGAACTTTGGAATCGTGTACTCCAGGACTACACAATAACAAACCACCCTGTCATCGAGTATATAAAAAGTTTCAATAGGCCCATATACATATATGGCGCCGGAATATACTGCCTGAAATTAAAACATTTTCTGGAAAAATATCATATCACACCGGAGTTGATTGTAGTGACTTCACCAGACACAAACCCTGACTGCATAGAAGATATACCTGTTATACCGTATAATAAGCTTTTAGCCCACGAATCTCTCATCATTATCTCGGTCATAGACCAGGGGATATCCCAGGAAATATACAATCGATTAAAAACAGACGGTTTTCAGTATGTCTCCAGGTTCGACTCTGCTTTACAGTTGGTGCACTGATATACTTATCACGCTAACCACCATGATTCCGCATCGCGGAATCTCAAATCCAAAGACAAGCAAGCTTGTCTGGGAGAATGCCGCTTTTCAGGCATTCTCCTATCGCAATGCTTTATGCCTGCTACTGCCATACATAAATAACCTCTTTCCCTACAGCCCTTTCCTCTATGGCATCTTTAAAGGCCGGATTCGTAATCCATATAATATCAATGTCTTCCGAAACGTCATCATACGGTTGGATAATATATTGCCCAAATGATTTCCCTTGCAATTCTTTACTCTCATCCACAACATAATCTATCGCAAGGTTGTGCGTCTGAATCAAATCAAGCAGCCGCTTGCCATTCTTGCCACATCCCCATAACGCAATTTTTTTGTGCATAATCTTATTTTCGGATATCATATCCCGCAGGCTCTCCGAATAATAGTCCGAATACTTTATCTGACATATATCCTCTCCAACAAGAAACCTACTGACAAACTTACAATTATGCGGGTACAATAAACCGTCCCGCATATACAATTCCAATTCGCTAACCAAGTCCTGATACCCTAACAAAATATTTAAGGATTCCTGCCGCATCACTAACGGATATGCGCTGTCCGACAGATATCCCTGTATATTGTCTGCAAGCATATTCATCAATACAGTTTTTATACATTGGGCTATGTCTTTCTGCCTGGAAAAACAATATATTGCATAGAACGCCTCAACCGTACAATTTTTTTTAGAAAAGCGCACGCTTGTCAGGCTTCCTTTCCTCCCATCACAATATCCCAGAAGGATTTTATCACATGTTACAATTTTTTCGGCCATCAAAGTTACAGAAAAGGAATAAAAAATGTCATTATTTGTCACTGTATTCTGAAACCTTATGCTATTGTCTGATACAATTTTTTTCCTGACCAGTTTGTCCCATGGCACATGCCTAATTGTGGGTAAAAAAATAGCTTTCTTCTCATCGCTGTCTATTATCTGAAATGGATACCCTATTATCTTGGGCTCCTGCATATTGCCAACAATTTGCTCTGAGCCAAAGATAACCATGTCTGCATCATTTTCAACCGCCCGCTGATATGTCGTTTCCAACATATCAGGATAAAAATAGTCATCTGAATCCAGAAAAATAACATATTCCCCTTTTGCTGCTTCCAGTCCGTCATTACGGCTTATTGCCGCGCCGCAATTTACTTCATGGCTGATAATGATAATTCTGCTGTCTTGTCTTTTCAGTTCCTGCAAGACAGCTAACGAATCATCTGTGGAAGCATCATCGACACAAATCAGCTCAAAATCTGCAAACGATTGCTGTAATATACTTCCTATACTTCTTTGAATATATTCTGCCGTGTTATATATTGGCATAATAATTGATATACTCACCATATCTATAAACCAGTCTTATTATACTTCGTACAGGACATCTTCCAGAGAAATTATCGGGCAGTCCACTTTCTCACTCAGCATTCTTTCAATATCGTCAAAGAAAGTGATAGAAGTAACTACAATTGCATCCACCTCTTCCAGATAACTGTCCGGTGTAACTACCTCAATATCTGCAAAAATCCTGTCTGCGTTTCTATCAATTCCGTACTTAACCTTCACGTCGCTTTCTTTAAATTCACCCAACAAGGTTTCGCCTGCAAAGCTCATGCCATAAACGGCAATTTCTTTATATCCGTTTTTCTCAAAATAAGAGGAAAGATTTTTCCCTTCCTGTTTTACCTTCACCCACTGGTTCATCATCGTAAATAAAGCCAGGTGCTTATCTGACATTTTCTGTGTATCTGTCAACCGACTGCCTAACTGCTTCCCGATTACAGCGCCTCCTGCCGCTGCCCCTCCTACTGCCGATAATACCGATAATACTCCTGCTGCTGTTTTTTTCATTGTGAATCCTCCTTCTTTTCAATATATAATAATACATCTAAAAGCATTCCTGCTGCCTGTCATTTTAAAACGGCGATTGAATTGCCGAACCCTTTCTATAGATAGCCTTGGAAAAAACATCCTCAATAACATTTCTTGGTGCAAATACAGCGTTACACCTGCGTGCAGCAAGCCGCTCAAAGAAGGCAATGGGGAGACAAATAGTATTGTCATACCGACCATCCTCTCATTCTTCTTTCACTTGCCTGTTATTTCACATATCCGGCATTTATTATAATATTATCTTATTATATATTAGATAAATAGTCGCATATTTTACTTCCTGGGACAATGTACTCCTCAATCCCCTGCCTCTGTAACTGTACACATATCTCTTCTTGTAGTGGAATATTTACACCTACAAGGATTACATCCTTTCCCTTTTCCAGATTCACTTCCGATAAATAATAGATATTCTCCACACAGTCACTCTTAACCTCTCCATCAGATATAATATACCCACCAACCTCAATATTGCAGTATCTGAGTATATGGCAAAACTTTTTTCCAAACTCCCCACAACCGTAGATATACACTCTGTTCTTCAGGTTTTCCACTATTGTTCCAATCCATTTACATGTTTCCCCAAATTCCCTGAGTCTCATATCCCGTCTATATTCTATAGATTGCCTATTCATCTGCACTGCTAAATCAAATAGCCTTAGTTCATTAGGCGTGTAGTATTCACTATATAAGTCCCTATATAAAGTTAAACACCTTGCTTCTGGCATATATGCCCACGTTAATGTTAACGCTGAAAATACATCCGCTATATTCCTGCCAGTATCTCTAGTAACCATAAATGCCCCTATGTTAGGCAAAATATTCCCTGTTCCCAGATTCAAAATTTTCTCTGCAGTAACCGTATCAAACAACACCTTGGTTGCGAATTCAAGTGAATCATGTCTGCTTAAATGATTTATTGCTATATCATGCAAGATAATTATGCATCTTTCCTTGAGGAATGGATAGTAAGCCAAAAAATCTAACAATTCCCCAGGAAGGCTGTGCACTGTATCCAAAATTAAAAAATCAATGTCATCGCCTATTTCATCCAAACATTCTACTGCATATCTCCCAACATATAATTTATGCTTTGGAGGTTTTTCGGTATGTTGTTTGTATTCCTCCGCCATATATCCTGTTTTTTTTCTTTTGTCCCTATAGTATTCTACCGATAAATCGACCGAAAACATTTCTGCATCTAAATGAAGCAGCGATATACAATTCAATATTACCGCTGTACCCCCCCCCGCCGCCACACCTATCTCCACTATTTTTTTCGGTTTATGCTGCTTTAATAAACCACATATAAATGCCAGTTGGCTTCCTGACATCTCTGCGTGGTGCGCTTTCGATAAATGCTCCAATATGGATATTGGTTCATAAAAAAGCTCTGTTTCTGTTCTCATTGGCTTATCCTTCCTATTTAATAAAATGATGTTAGTTAGTAAATGAGCCAGTAAAGCTATATAGCTGCTAACCAACTTCTCGTATATCCTTGTTGCTATGTAATAATTGGTGTTTGTCACCGTCATAACCGCATTAAACAGCCGCTAAATAGTACTTTCAGCATTTCGGTAGGCAGTGGAAAATTTCTCTCTGTAAATTGTATAATGGAAATACCATCAACCACTATACAATTCACAAATAAGGAAATTTATGGCTATTATACACTATTAAATTTCTTTAAGAGAGACCTTTTCAGACTGCAGGTTTCTATGTCCCTATGGATTCCTTTCTGATTCTCTAGCTTACCATCTATAAAGAACCCAAAAATTTCTGCATCTTCTCCAAAGTCCCCGATGCCCCGCTTTTTTCACACTTCAAACGTGAAAATCATTTAACAATTACTTATTATATTATGAATTTTTTCTTTTATCATCCACCAAATAATATACTTGCTACTCTGTAATCTATATGCCAATCTAATCTTTTCTTCATCATGAAAGCTCATTTGGGAACTCTGATTCTCTTTATGGAAAATATATGCACCATTTACATATCTTTGTTCTAAATTATACATCCTGCACATGCGATACAATATATCTTCCTCACAATATAAAAAAGTTCTTTTATAGAATCCCTCATAATATTTGAAAAAATCCGGGGTCAAAAGCAACGCACATCCATGCAGAGTACAGGCACTGCGATGAATTTCAGGCAATAAACTCCTTAAAAAGATATTTTGATGCACCAGACTAAAATAATAAAGAAATATGATAATGGATTCCTTTAATGATGTATATGTCAGATACCTTTTCTGAATTGTTCCATCACCCAATTGGATTTCAGAGCCAATCACCCCAACACCCTCTGCATAATGCCCTAACAGCTTATCAAAATACTCCTTCTGTACAAACAAGATATCATTGTTAGCAACAAATATAAACTCTGCCCGAAATCTTTTCCGTGCAATATTGATTCCAACATTATTTCCTTTGGCAAATCCATAATTTTTCCCTGTTTTTACTACAATAATTTTTGCATCATCCTGATATTTTTTATGTAGCACGGCAAAAGATTCATTGTCTGAATGGTTATCAACAATCACAATTCCTTCTATTTCGTAATCCATCTTCCGTATACTGTCTACACATTCAATTGTATCCTGATAATTTAAATAATTTAATAAAACAATACCTATCTTTTCCATAATTTTTCCTTCAGCCTAAAAGATAAAATATGCCTATCATATTTCTGCTGCTACACACTGTTATTTAAGCTATATTTTAATCCAGTCATCAGGCATAATATTCCTTTTCCTCCTTGAAAACCATTTTACTGGACCAATGACTATTTTTTCCTTATTCGTGTTTAACCATGCCCCCCACCAACTAAAGGTGCTGTTCGCTATAATATGATTCTTGCAGCGGCTCATGATAAAAAGTTCTTCGTAGTCTTCTAATTTTTTATCCCTATTCACATAATATACATTATCTCCAAACTGCATATTTTCCATGACCCAATCTAATTCATCCGAAAAAACTACATAGAAAATATCATCTATATGCCCCTCCATCACCTCAAATGCTTTATAGTAATACTCCTTATCTAATATATTAGAATACCTTGCGAAATCTCCCCGCCTTATATGGACAGATACCGTATTTTTGTGCTCAAGAATATCCTTCAATTCTGTGGATATTTTTATCTTTTTTCGTGGTCTTATCTCTTTTCTTATTATTTCTGCAAATTCTTCAAAATACTTCTCATTCTGAAACCACCCGCTCAGATAATAATTCCCTGTTAAATATTTTAATTCTTCTTTATACTTAACGTCATCTTCCTCCACGTATCCAATCAAACCAACTCTTTCTGTAATATACTGGACTATTTTCTTGACAATCTCATATCGCTCAATAAACACTGCTATTTTTTCAAACATCCTGGCGCGGGGAATCGTTATTTTTAACCTATCCAATTTATAGTCTCTTATTGTTCTATCACCTTGGTCTGGCAATACGCAAAGTTTAACATTTTCAATGTTTCTTAACTGCAATGCCCTTGCATATGCGTACTGAAACAATTGATTGCCTAATCCCTCCCAAACTCTTACGATAATGATGCTTTTTTTCTTCATAACGCTCATTTCTTTTTCAACAAATTATATCCACCTATACATATTTGAAACAAAACCCTGGAATACAAAATACCTGTATCCCAAACCCCAAATCAAAATCCGATACATAACATTCCGCCCTCTATACCCCCTGTGCCGCTAACCTTTAACAAACCGAAACAATCCATACCTATATTCTCCCTCATGGGAATCATTATCATATTTATGTATATCAACATGATACTCTATCTTCCCATCCGCCACACAGGAAAATTCTTTTAACTGCAATGATTTAAAACATTCCACAACCGTACTCGCATAGAAAACCCGATGGGCATTGAACTCGACTCTTTCCATGCCTATAGGAAGGGAAATATATAATTCCCCTCCCCTGGCTAATTTTCTCTGGATATTTTCAAAACATTTGAAACATGCTTCCGGGTCAACCGGGTCTCCGTACCTGCCTAACCCGAAATGCTCCAATGAACATAATGCTGACATGCTTTCGATGCTTCCATCCGGTATCTGGCGCAGGCTTGTGGCATCGTCCACAATCGTGTGAAGATGCTCCTCCTCTCCCGGAAATTCACGGATATCTATTATTGTAACGTCAATGCCTGCCGCCAACAGATGGGCAATAAACCCATCTATCCTGGAGCCAATATCAAAATGCTGCTTTCTGCCCGACTGAATTACTAACTTAGCTGCCCATAAATCCTGCCAGAAATAATTCTTCATCGTTCCGGCTTTCGCATGTTTATCCCTGATTATAGGCCACATATACTGCTCTTTTATTTCAAAAGTCGGCCTTTTATTCAGTCTCTGGTATATTGCCGCATCCTCTTCTATGAAAGCCCCCTCGGTAATACAAAATTCCGTACAGTACTCGGTATAATTTTTTTCCAACAAAATATCTTTCAATACTGCCGTCTCGGTACAGCCCATCCTGCTTTTCACACCATACAGAAAGATAATCCGGGACATATCCATGCCAAGTTCCACACATAAATTGTATATATCCGCCACATAAGAATTGGCCACGACAATATAATCATACCCTGTAGGTATGCCATCACTTCCGTATACCGGCCTGTCCATAAAGAAATCTTTAGACTTCTTCGTCTCAATAAATCCTATGATTTCTCCGTGATATTCATTTTCTATAAAATGTTTTGCCAGGTTACCTGTTCCCCAGATTAATAATTTATACATCAGATGCCCTTTTCTCTATTTCCCCTAACTTTTCTCTGAAATCCACGCTGATTATGATAGATTCCTTTATCTAAAATAGACAAGTCTTCATATGCCTCATGCCTTGCTAATTTATTAATCTGAGCACATATCGCTACCTGTGAAATACCGGCGATTAATCCATCACACATAGATAACGTATACATATCCCTTATCACTTCTAAGCCAAGCAGATATTTATGGTTCTTTCTGTTGCCTGCGCTAAAAGCAACAGACCGATTGTCCCTGCCTCTTACCACATCATGATAATAACATATCTGGTTGCCGTATTCCACAAGAAATACATCCAATATTCTCTGGTCGTCTGTGGCTACAAAAATTTTGTCATAACGGTTCTTCTGCATCAGATTATCTATAGCATGAAAGCAATCCTGCTCTGTAACGAAGACCGGATGGTTATTATACCTCCCCCTGAAATCCGTCCCACGTATATGGATGCCTAACACTTTCCCATCTCTTATGCCGATTTCAGATATGCTTTTATTCACATAATCTGAAGTCCGCTTATTAAATACAATATACTTTCTGACTATTTCTCCCATCTCTTGCATATACTTTTCCGTATACCCATAATGATCCATTTTTCCTGTATAGACTAACTCCACCATCTCTCTGTGAACCGGATTAGACCACATGACTTTATAGCTTTGCTTTACTTCCTGCGCTTTCACTGCCGAAGGCTGCCTGAAAAAATATTCAAAAGCATTCTTCGTCCCCGCAACAGCATGGTCTTCTTGGTATTCGAAATTCTTTCCTGCGTATATGACCGGTGTATACCCACATATATCTGCAAAATATAGATATTCCAACCAATGTCTGTACATGGCAAAAAAGCCAAGGTTTATGCCATTCTCATAAATACAATACAATGTCAAATCACGGTTCAAAAACCCATAACGCTTTACACCTAAATGAAATAACTCTGTTTTTCCTATTTGGTTCTGCCGCATAAAATGTTTAAACATATCCATCATCCATCTCCCTCACAAAACGGCACTCTATTGCAGATAAGCCTGTCCGCATCAATCCCCTTATCCGTCAATTCCATGTAAATCTCCCTGTAAAATCGGCTGGATGTAATCAATATCTCATAGTCTTTATATACCGTACAAAGTTCATCCGGGCTGACTACCCGCTTTCCCTGGAAATAATATGTCTCACTCTTTGCTTTCTTGTCACAGAGCACAAGACATAACCGAAGTGTTTCATCCAGACACTCCCATAATGCAATGCCGTCTGCGCCTAATCCATATAAAACCAATTTTTCTTTGCACTTAATTAATTCTACAAACTGTTCTCTGTTTGTCTTTATCTGCCCCTGTTTCTCCGCCTTTAGCTCTTTCTTAGATTCTTCTTCTGATTTTCCTATCTCTATCGGCTTAAACACAGGCTCAATATCATCCATAATTGCATGCTTTCTGTTCTCCCACAGCTTCTGTCTGATGAACTCATAGACCCATAAATAATAGGCTGCTTTCGATTCTGTGGACTCAAATTGCAATCCTTGTTGAAAACGAAACTCTTTTAAAAAGAACTCCCACTGCTCCGCTCTTGAAAATTTCATGCAGTCTTCATAGGGATATCCATATTTTTTCTGATACGGACTGCTGATTAAAAAAAGTCTGAAACGGTCAAATTCCGACCATTCATCTTCATGTTTGTTAAAAACCGGCTTCAAATCAAAATCCCGGATTGCTCCCATACGACTTGCTTTTCCCTCACATGTAGTATGCCGCATGGTATCCGACCACGGAATTCCCATCCGCTCGCATATTTTTAATAATTCTTCCTCAGAATGTAATTTAAGGTCCTCAAAACGCGCGTCAAATTTTTCAAAAAATTGCAAATCCTCCTGTTTTATACCGACATCTATATTATCCTGAACCATCCACTTCACAATATTGTTAGCTAATTTGATACTTTCAACTCTACATTTTGAAAAATTTGTACATGAACACAGCCATGCAATATCATCCCTGCGAATTGTAATGATTTGCCCATTTATCATCTCATTTTCAAGCTACTTCACTAAAAAGAGCCTTTCTCTCGGGTGAATCCAGTGTGGGTCAAAATAAATCACTTTCTGTGATATATCTGCAATTTCTTCACCATATGTTACCTCTGTAAAGACTGCATGGAAAATTGTAAACAATTCTTGTGATGTAAATTCCTCTTGTAGCGAAAGCCATTTTTCCATTCTTTTCTTAAACCTGCCCCAATATGGAAAATTCACCAGAAATTCATTTTCGCCCATCTCCTCTTTCAGCATAGACTGGAAAGCACTCAATATATTTTCCGATTTTTCAATTGACAACCGAATACAATAAGCAAATATATTATTACTAAACGTATTATACTGCAACAGTAAAATATCCGGATGCCCATCCATAATTCCTTTCAGAAAGACATTTCCGCAATGGCTGCGGGAATTATTTATCAATATCCCTTTCGGCACCAGTGATGCCCCGTAACATCTGTCTGAATATCTTGTCCTATATTGGTCGATACTTACAAAAACTGCAATCCTTGAAAAATAATCCGTATATGACGTTTTGGTCAAATACTCACCTAATATCTGTGCTTTCCTGTCCGCAGCGCCCTGTCCATACCATAAATACACAAAGCACGGAATATCCCCCTCACCCAACATTCCCTCTCTAATTACTTCTGCATACCGCAGTGCAATATCTCCCTGCTCTGCCTCTTCAAGATATTCTGCTAAAATCTTACAGAGTCTCTCATCTCCTGTCAAAAACAGACTTTTTCCTTTTAACACATGGAGCAAGTTACTGTGGGGAACATCCGCATAGTCACTGAACACAAAAAAATTTTCATTCCTTGTATACCCGTAATAGTCAAATAATTCCACATACGCATTTCCCCACATACTGTTCTTACTGTGCACATCAATCAGCACAGCATTCTTTCTGTTACGCAGAACCTTATCAATCGGCTCTACCATTTTCCCTAATAACTGCCCTGGCTCTGAGGTTTTCCCATCTGTCTCATATGTCGCAAAACATTGAATATCAATGCCATGCGCATAAAGAAAATCATACGTATCCTGTGCCCTCGCATCAGTTTCCAACAGTACAATATCCTTACCGCTTAATTGGTCAAGAAGCCATGTGATGCCTCCGTCATTCTCAACATCCTTGATATTTCCTGCAAGGATGTTATTCTCATAAATTTTATCTATACACTCAAATTCCGGTGAAGCACTCCTGATTATTCTCTGAAATAAATCACTTTTATTTTCTAATATCCGTTCTGCACGGATAATCATTATGCCGTTTTGTTCAAAATCATTATCACAGATACTCTGATATCCAAAATATTTCCAATACTTCCCTCCTACGGACACAGGAATACACAGGCCTTCCAAATACTTGACAAAATGATAGGCCAGTTCGTTACAGCCCCATATTATGACTTCTTTGATATCAGGGAAAATATCCCCAAACTGCAGAATACTCTGCCCCCTGCTCAACTCCTTCAGCATACGGAGTTCCCTGTTTGCCTCTCCATCCTGCCATCCATAACAGACTAACCCGCCTTCCGCATTCCAAATCGGAATAAGCTGCACCTTTGTGGAATCACAACACCCTGTCTGATTAAAATATTCTTTTGCCGTTTGCCATATCTTCTCGTCAAATGTTAAATGCTGTTCCGCTATATCAGCCTTTAGGCTCTCACTCTGCTCTACTGTATTTTTCCCCACAAAACGCAGCATATATCCTATCCCCGCTTTCTTCTGCACCATATTTCACCATGGCCAGAACTTTTTACAGATAATTCCAGGACATTATATTAAGGTATGTATAATATCTGCCTGCCATATGCCAATCCCCGTCTCTCAAGGTACAGCAACACCTCATCATACCCTTTTGCAAAACTAATTCCATAAAAACTATTTTCTTCAATAGGGGCATTATCTGCTTTTATCACTGGAAGGCCGCAATACGTGCCCTCTTTATAGGAATCAATAAACGCAGCAATTTCCAATTCCGGGCATATCCGCCTGAGAATCGCATATGCTGCTTTCCCCCTGCTGCCTGCACCCCAGATATAAATCCTACCTTTAGATAGATGTTTTCTTAGAATTGAATAATATAGAGCCTTTCCGTAAATCCATTCTTCTCCGTTATCATCTATTCCTGATAACAGCTCTTCCGTCCTTCTGACCTCCTCCGCTAAAGCGGCAAAAGGCTCCATGCTGCCAAACACAGGATTCTTCACAATATCTTTATAATAAGCATCAATCTGCTCCCTTACCACATCCGGTGCAAAATTTTTGCGCCAAGTCTCCTGCTCTTTTTCATGGACTTTGTATATTTTCCCATTTTCATAATATTCCAGGCACTTTATAATACTTTCCTTGATTCCTTCTTCCGAGAAATCCTGGCTGAGAAAACAATTCTCCTGGTCGCGGAAAACTTCCGGCACTCCGGCAACAGGCGTTGATATAATCGTCAGGTCATATGTGACCGCTTCCACAATGGAAGACGGAAAAGACTCGTCATCACTTGCACACAGCAGGCAATCACTGCTCTCCAAAAGACGCGTTATGTCGCTCACAAATCCATGGAAAGTCACAACATCACTCAATCCATGTTCCGCAACATACTGTCGGCATTCTTCTGCATACTGCCCATCCAGCCCACCTGCAATGTCCAACTTTATTTGAGATTGTCCAATACATTTCTCCACGGCCTTGATGGCCGTCAATTGTTTTTTCTTATTACAGACAATCCCCAACATTAATATTTTGATACCGCTCCGCGGATATGCTTCCTTTTTCCTCACTTCATCCAGTAACGCCACAGGTCTGGAACACCTGGATTCCATCTTTAGCTGCCTGCTCCAGCGGCCCGAATATAACAAGGAATCGCTTAAATGATAGTGCGTATATATATTACCCGGGCAGAACTTAAACTCTTCCTCCCGCAGTTGGTAGCTGTTCATCAAATGGGGAATCATCAATTTCCTGGACACATATTCCACCGCCAGATTGACCTGGACGCTATGGAAAAAGGTAATTCCTTCCCTTCTGGCAAACTCTTCAATGGAAGCTGCACTCTCCATAGCGCCGTGGAAATCTTCAAGCTTTAAAAAATTGAAAGCAGACATATACCGGATACATACATATGGGAGATGATACTGTTCACATCGCTTCACATACTCCTGGTTCGGAACCCCCTGATTGCCTACAGGGATAACAACTACCACATCATACAATTCAGACATCAATAAAGCCTGTTTCAGCAATAACGTTCCCGCGCCCCCAAGCCCCCAGGGCAAATCCAGAAAAAAAGCGATTTTCATTGGTTGTAATTCTCCATCCTTATCCATTTCTTCATATACCTTTAACCGATATCCGTACACTGTTCCATTCATACTCCGATATACAATTTGTCTGAATTTCTATGCCGAAAGCTAGGGAACCGCTGATTAATTAGTTTTATTTTCAGCATTATCCCGTTTTGTCAG
>CAMWBY010000002.1 GCA_947172645.1 uncultured Lachnospiraceae bacterium
TACATTTTATCATACATTATCTGGAAATACTTGAATTAATCAGTGTTTCCCTAGCTCTATAACTCTACCTATGCGCTTCTATCAGCTTTCAGCTGTTTGACTTCCTCAAGAGAAAGTCCTGAAATATTAACGATTTCCTCCAAAGCATATTTGCCAGCCGCCAACATACGGAGCGCAACCTCTTTCATTCCCTCTTTCAATGTCTGATTCCTCATATCTTCCATAGCACGGCACATAATCTCAATTCCCTCCTTGCTCTCTTTGAAAAATCTCACCCTGTCCGCCAGTGTCCCATAGTACATATCCGCTGCGTCTGTGCAGGAGAAGTCATGCATTAACTTCCCGATTGGCGTATCTCCACGGTAAGCGCCATTTACATACAGTATGTGCGAACCGTCCTCAAATCTTTCCCCGGTTCCTAAAAAGCACCGCTCAATCGGATAGAGCGGCAGCCCTTTTCCCATTACGTCATTCTCTGTGATAAAGATTACCCACGTTTCCGGCAGCTTGTCGAAGTCCTCGCCTTTCTTCAAAAGGTTTGCGTCCATCATGCTGCTGTTGTACCTTGCTCTTTTTCTCCCGGCTCCTTTGTCGGAGCGCTGTACTTCCACGTTCAGTTTTGTCCCTGTGCTGTCCGTAGCCAGGATATCCAACCTTACTGAACGGTTCAACAGATTCTCCACAAATACCTGGGTGCGGACGTCCAACACCTTTAAATCCGGCTTTTCCAACACAATCTGCAATACCAGTTCTATGCTTGCCGTATCTCCCTCAAAACACTTTGTGAGGAAATCATCATCAAGCAGGCGAAAGCCTCTTAGCCTCTGTAAATCTTCCTGATGTTTCTGGTCTATCTGTTCCGTCACTGTCAATCTTCCCACCTGCTTTCCCTTCTGTTTTCGTATCTCCATACTACCATAAACCTCCTGATTTTACAAGCCGGGAGCCAGCGCATTTCTGAATCCCGGCCTGTTTCCGTTATCGCTTTTTTACATCTGCCGTATCTCATTTTTCAGCATACGCTTGATTTTGTCGCTCATGGTTTCCTTGTTTCCCTATGTCAAGCAAGAAAATAAGCGACGAAATGTTTATCTCGCCGCGCTGCCTTGCGAAAATTCATCGTCGCAGCTCAATTTCTCGTATAATGGAGTGATTTTGATTTTCGTCATAGTGTCTGCCGCCTTACATGAAATATACAAACCATCCTACCCGAATCGTCAGAAGAAATGACATATTTTGTCGAATTATCTGCTAATTTCTATATCAATCCGCCCCGGAATAAGATATACTATAGACAGATGGCAGACGGTATATGACGGATAACCGCAATACCACTCTGCATTCTATAAAAAGGAGGGGAATTATATGTTTCAAGCAACAGTCAGCATAACAACAATCATCATCCTCATATTCGTGGCTCTTCTTATCGTCTTTATGGTCACC
This sequence comes from uncultured Lachnospiraceae bacterium, assembly GCA_947172645.1. GTDB lineage: Bacteria > Bacillota > Clostridia > Lachnospirales > Lachnospiraceae > UBA3282. Next base: position 1,444 of record CAMWBY010000002.1, read on the forward strand.
GGGTATGTCAAGGCGCCGCCGGATATGGCTTTCATTATTTCCGGTTTCAAGAAAAAGTCCAAGATTGTCATCGGAAAGGCAAGCATCCGCATCCCGTTTTTCGAACGTCTGGACAAACTGAACTTGCGTCTGATTCCGATTGACGTCAAGACCAGCAACGCGGTTCCCACGGCCGATTATATTAACATCAACGTGGACGCCACAGTCAATATTAAAATCAGCAGCGAGGCAGACAGACTTCGCCTTGCGGCGGAAAACTTCTTAAACAAAGATACCGAATACATCGCAGGCGTCGCCCGTGAAGTACTGGAAGGCAATGTACGAGAAATCGTGGGCAGGATGCGCCTGGAGGAGATGGTCTCCGACCGTCAGAAATTTGCCAACCTCGTAAAAGAAAACGCCGAACCGGACTTGGCCGCCATGGGACTTGACATCGTCAGCTTCAACGTCCAAAATTTCGTGGACGGCAATGATGTCATTGAAAACCTCGGTATCGACAATATTGTGAAAATCAAGAAAACCGCCGCCATAGCCAGGGCGGAAAGCGAGAGGGATATCAAAGTGGCGCAGGCCGCCGCAGACAAAGAATCCAACGATGCGGCCGTCGCGGCACAGACAGAGATTGCGAAGAAGCAGAATGAACTTGCCATCAAGAAATCCGAGCTGCAACAGGAAGCGGATACCAAAAAAGCTATCGCGGACGCCGCTTACGAAATACAGAAAGAGGAACAGCGTAAGACCATCGAAATTACCACTGCAAACGCAAACATTGCAAGGCAGGAGAGGGAAATCGAATTAAAACAGAAACAAGTCGCCGTAAAGGAACGGGCATTGGAAGCCGAAGTCAAGAAACAGGCGGACGCAGATAAGTATGCCGCACAGCAGAAGGCAGACGCAGCCCTCTACCAGAGGCAGAAAGAAGCCGAGGCGAAACAATTCGAGGCACAGCGTGAGGCGGAAGCCAGAAAAGCCCAGGCCGAGGCGGACCGTTTCTCCAAGGAGCAGGAAGCCGAAGGTATCCGTGCCGTAGGCGAGGCGGAAGCGACTGCCATACAGGCAAAAGGTATCGCCGAAGCGGAAGCCATGGAACGCAAAGCGGAAGCTTATGCAAAATACAACAAGGCCGCCGTTGCCGAGATGATGATTAAAGTGCTGCCCGATATCGCAGCAAAGATTGCGGAACCTCTGGGACAGATTGACAGAATCACCATTATCGGCGGGGACAATGACGGCAACGGCGTAAGCCAGGTTGCAGGCAATGTGCCCGTGGTGATGGCGAAGCTTTTCGAGAGCATGAAGGAAGCCACCGGAATCGACCTCTCCGAGATTATCAAGGCCGACACCTATGACGCAAAAGTCAACCGCAACGTCAATCTGACAGGGCTCGATGATGTCAATGTGACCGTCAGAAAAGAAGACGGGCACAGCATATAGCCCCTTTTGGGAAACCTGGGTCTGCTATCTCAGAAATTTTTGTATCATACAGACAAGGGCAGAACCGCAAATCCGGTTCTGCCCTTTTGCAATACATACATATCTTTGTAAAATCCTTTTCGCTTAAGTATACAAATTCCCATCACTCGTGCCGCAGCGCCTCGATGGGGCTTAGCTTCGCCGCTTTTCTGGCAGGATAGATACCGAAGAAGATACCCACTGCCGACGAAAAGAGCGCCGCAAACAATACCGTGGTCACCTTGACCTGCGCAGGAAATCCCAACATCCCGCAGATACCCACCGCGCCTAATCCACCGATGGCTATGCCTACCAGGCCGCCGATTAAGGTGATGATTCCAGCCTCCGCCAGGAACTGCAGCAGGATGGAATTGGTCCTGGCTCCCAGAGATTTGCGGATGCCGATTTCTCTCGTCCGCTCCGTCACGGAAACAAGCATGATATTCATAACACCAATACCGCCTACCAACAACGATATGGCCGCCACGAAGGAAATGAAAATGGTGATAACGCTTAAAATGCTGTCGTACTGCGCCTGATAATCTGCAAAGCTCTCCATCAAAATCTTATTTTCCCCTCGGGCATTATGTTTCCCTTCCATCAGCCTTATGGAATCTTCCGCCACCTGCGCAGAATTTTCCGCTTTCTCCGCCACGATATAGAACTGTGTGAAATCTTCCACCCAGAAGCCGTAGCTTGCCCCCAACGTGGAAATCGGCATTTCCACTTGTAGGTAACCACCGCCGCTCATGGCGGAAAGAAGGGTAGATTTGCTGTCCTCCCGGATACCCACGATGGTCGTTTCCTGTGTCACATTGTAGATAGTCACATCGAAGCTCATCCCCACCACGTCCGTCGTGCCGAAAAGCATCCTGGCGCTTGTCTCATTGATGACGCACACCTTGTTTCCCGACAGATAATCGCTCTCCGTAAAATATCTGCCTTTCACAATCGGCTCTGACGCCGCGCAGTACTGCAATGCATCATTACCTGCACTGACAATGGCGTCGAAATAGCCTTTGCGCCCTTCCGCGCCTGCCCACATCTGGTATTGGGGCGTGACGCCCTTGACATTCTCCACCTTTTCTTCAATCAGCTCGAAATCTTCATCCGTGAAAACCACATCGTTTCCTTCCACGGAATCATTCGTATAAAGTGCAATCTGCCCGCCTGCCATGTTGTCCAGTTCCTTGTTAATCTGGCTCCTCATCCCGTTACCGATAGAGATTATCAAAATGACAGAGGCAATACCGATGATGATGCCAAGCATGGTGAGGACCGACCTTCCCTTGTTGCTCTTGATATTCATGAGGGCAATCTTAATATATTCCCATATCTGTGCCATTACAGTAACCTATCCCTTTCCTTACTGTTGTCCAACTGCCGTCACCTGCATGCCCTCTTCTAACTCCTGCCCGTTTGTCATAATAATCTGCTCGCCTTCCGACAGTCCCTCCTTCACCTCGCTGTAAATATCGGAAGATATCCCAAGCGTAAGCCTTTTCTTCACCACCATGCCATTGTCAGCCACGAATACAAAGTCGCCTTCTTTATCCGCATTGATTAACTCCACGGGAATCGCCACGGCGCCTGTAACCTTGGAAATATGTATAACCACCCTGGCTTCCACACCCAGATAAATTTCTGTATCCGGGTTCAGAACCTCGATTTCCGCCGCCACAACCGCCGCACCGCTTGCGTTGGTAGTTGCCATGCGGTTGATTTTCGTCACTTTGCCGTTATATTCTCTGCCCGCAATATCGATGGACGCCTCCTGCCCTGCTTTTATTTTCTCCAAGTCATACTTAGATACGTTTATCTCCACCTTAACCTTTTCCGTGCTCTCTAAGGTGACTAATTTCGCCCCTTCCTGCGGCGTTGCTCCTTCCACAGCCTCCACTTCTGTGACGACGCCGTCAAATTCCGCCTCCATTCCATCTTCCACTTCTTCTATAGAGGCAATATCATCCTGGTTTTCTATCCGTTCTTTCTCCGTATTTGCCTCCAACTGGCTTCTGCTTCCCTGGTCCATGGAGCCGCTCTCGGAAGTTTCTTTCTGCGTCTTCATCTCCGAGCGGTATGACTCATACTCTCCGATTAGTTTCTCTACGGCGGCTATCTCCCGCTCTATATCCCGAATCTCCTGATTGTTCTGTTGGTCATAGGAATTATACTGTACCTGCTCCTGCAAATTTAAATAGATTTCCTCGTCAGCGGCAATTTGCCCCTTAGCCGCCTCGTCCTTCTCTTTCTTCTCCTTGTCATCGTCGTCCACACCGTCTTTTAATTCCTGCGCGTTGCGCTCTTCCAAGGCCTTCTTCTCATCGTTAATCTTTTTCTCCCACTCTAAAAGCGATACCTGCAAAAGAGCGCCCTGGTTGGCATACCATGCTTTCTTATCCTCCGCTTTCTTTTTCAGCTCTTTCAGGTAATTTTCATTGTCCGCTATCTGTTGGTCTAACACCTCCAGATTCACGTTCGCCTCTCCAAGTTTCGCCAGATACTGGTTGTCCTTGTGGATGCTGCTCGCATAGCCGCCTTCATTGGCCTGCAAATTCAATTGCGCAACCTGCTTCGCCTCCGCAAGCGCCGTCTCGTCGAATGAAAGAAGCTTCTGCCCTTTCTTCACGCTGTCGCCCGCCGCCACATCCACCGTGCCAATCTTCACAGACAGCGGCGCAAAATATGTCTTACTCTCCTCACTTTTGACCGTGCCGCTGGTGCTCATCGTCTCTTCTATATCCTCCACGGTCACCGGCATTGTATACACTATCATGGGCGCATTCTTGGCCGCCATCGAACGGCTGACCATGAAAATGGCTGCCGCTGCCGCCACGCCCCCAATAATGCAACGACGCACCACCTTTTTCTTTTTCTTCTTGTCCATGGGCGTCCTGGGCGTTTTCTCTTTCTTTTCTTTTTTCATTCTTCTACCCTTACGATGCTCTAATTCTTCACGCAGGGTAACCGTTGTATCTATCGTATCTGCCTCTGTTATTTCTTTTGAATCCACTGCATCCCCGGATGAATCCAAGCTTTCGGCTGCCGCCGTCCCGCCGTCTACTGCTTTATTTTCTTCCTCTGCCGCGCCCACCACTTTGCTCTCCATCTCTGCCATATCTTCCCTTTCTCCCCTTTACTCTCTGAATATTTCTAAGCGTCCATGATATCCCCAGACGGTAACGCTTCCTGCACATCGTTCATATAGTCCTCCACGATTTTCCCATCCATAATCTTAATGACCCGCTTCGCCTGCGCCGCAATCTCATTGTCATGGGTAATCAGGATAACCGTTCGCCCTTCCTCATGCAGGCTCTTAAGAATCTCCATAATCTCCCTTGTGGAATTGGAATCCAGATTTCCGGTGGGCTCATCGGCAAGGATAATCGGCGGCGCCTGCGCTATCGCCCTGGCAATGGCAACTCTTTGCTGCTGTCCGCCCGACATTTCAGAAGGCTTATGGTCTTTCCTGTTCTGCAGCCCTACTTTGTCCAATGCCCGGTCGGATAACTCTGTCCGTTCCCTTTTGCCCACGCCCCGGTAAATGAGCGGCAGTTCCACATTCTCAAGAGCCGTCAAGCTGGGGATCAGGTTAAAGCCCTGAAAGATAAATCCTATCTCCTGATTACGGATATCCGAAAGCTCATCGTCCGTCATGCCTGCCACGTCATGCCCATGCAGATAGTAACTGCCACTGGTGGGAACATCAAGACACCCCAACATATTCATTAATGTAGATTTACCGGAACCCGAATGCCCGATAATCGCCACAAATTCGCGCTCATAAATCATCAGATTCACATGGTCTAACGCCTTCACTTCATTCTCTCCGGGATTATATATCTTGCATATATCCCGGATTTCAACCAGTGCATTCATTCTTACCTCCCTGCCGGTCCCGGCCATCGCCCGGCGCGTCCAAATTAATTTTATGAAACCGCTCCCACTTTCCATTCCATTATATGTAACGAACCAACATCTCAAATGTCTTCATTTTATCAATTTGACTTTAAATATCATAACTTACGTTTCTTAAAATCCTGCTGTCAAAAACTTAATTTTGTCTTAATACATAAGTGGAAAGTACAGAAAAAAATTGGTAGCGCCATTATATATAACGATTTAAATTTGCAAAAAGTTCATTTCTTCTCAACAAAATTATTGGAATTGTTCTTACGATATTTTTAAAAAGGTCAGAAATGCCGACGGCTTGTCAATGCCTGTCAAGACTGGATTATAGAATTTACAGACGGAAATATGAATTTCAATAATGACAATTACAGCCGGACAAGCGCCATTAGCTCTTGTCCGGCTGTCTTTATAGTCACCAACTCAAAAAGGACCGACCTTACTGGGTCACGTTCGTCCGCGCATTATCACTCACACGGCTTGCTGACGGAATATGGGCATTTTTCAAAATCGGGCTGAGCGGCTTGTAGATAAGCAGCGTAACTCCGGACGCCGCCACACTCTTAATGATATTAATCGGAGCCACCGCAAAGCAGACAAACGACGTCACATTATTGATATTGCCGTTAATCTCCGCCCCTGCCGCGATAATCGCTTCCATAGGCATCCCAAATAATGTTGAAAAAGCGGGAAGAAGATACACGCCATTGAACGCCGTCCCAAATACGGTCATAATCAAAGAACCTGCAAAACACGCCAGAAACGCTCTTTTCCTCGTCTTCTTGAACATATAGATAACAGAAGCAGGCAGAACCAGGCTGCATCCAATCACAAAGTTCGCCAGGTCACCGACAAACGCAGTGCTCGTTCCTTTGATAACGAGCTTGAGCAGTATCTTACAGAACTCAATCATCACCCCTGCAACCGGACCGAATGCAAACGTACCTACCAATGCCGGAATCTCGCTGAAATCCAGTTTATAAAAACCAGGCGCCAGGAAAGGCACAGGGAAATCAAACATATGCAAAATCACCGCCAACGCAGAGAAAAGGCCAATCATCGTAATTTTCCTGGTACTCAGGATACGTTCCGTGATGCCGTCCCGCTTATACACATACTTCTCCGCCGCATAGGCAATCGCAAACAATCCCACCGCCACGCCTACGCAGACCAGAACAAAAGTTACATTGTCCGCAATACTTTGTAATAAACCGTTATTCATTTTTCCTCCATCCCGAAGCATAAACGCTTCTATCATAATGTTGTCGGAAAAAGTCCTCGTTCTTAGCGGCATATCTCATCTGCACGGGGCTGCGCAATCGAGTAGGGAAGAGCCATCTTCCCCTACTCGCCGCGCCGGGCACCCGTCAGCCTTTGCTGACGCTCTTCCTTTGGGTGCCCGTGCGCATAAAAAACCCCGGAACAAAATTCCGGGGAAATAAAATCAAAGCAAACAACCACCGCACGGCTAAGCCATGCACTGCCATGCTATTCTTCTCTCATCCAGACTTTACTGTCGGTTTTGGAATCTCACCAAATCAGCCGTCACAATCACTGCAACGGGTCGCGGACTATACCGCCGGTAGGGAATTACACCCAACCCCGAAGAACTTTTCCTAAATTAAATTGTTATGTAGTATACTACGGAAAAGAGTATACAATATTTTATGCTGCATTGCAAGTGGGAATTTTATATTTCATTTCCAGTCACTGAAATCCAAAGCCAATCCGGCCAAAATCCCGGATTCTACCTTCTCTGAAAAATGGTGCAACGCAGCGCCCTCCCCATGCTCCAGACCATACACCACGACGCTCTTCTGCATAGGGTCCACAATCCAGTATTCCCGGACGCCCGCCGCATGATAGAGGGCAAGCTTCCTCACATAATCCATATGCTTACTGGAGGACGAAACAATCTCCACCGCACAGTCCGGCGCGCCATGGCAGCCCTTTTCATCCAGTTTGTCCCTGTCGCAGATTACGGAAATATCCGGTTCCACATAGTTATGCACATCATTCATAATATACACCGCAAAAGGTGCAAGGAATGCTTGGCACTGACCCTTTTTCTCCTTAATGTGCAAACGAATCTGCATATAAAGGCCACCAAGTATGTCCTGATGTGTCATAGACGGGCAGTCCATGGTAAACATCTCGCCGTCTATCAACTCCGCCCGTTCCCTCTCCGGAAGCGCCTCGATGTCCGTCACCGTATAAATTTTCTTTCCTTCATTCTCCATAAAATACCCCTCTCCTTTACGTAACGCATTTCCCATATAAAACCTCCTTCCGCGACAAGGGGTTCTAATGGGGTGCCCCTGCCGCTATTTTATTATAATTGTGAGTAAAGCGGCAGATATTGCCAGAATGTGCGAACGCACGGTTATCTGATTACTCTTGTTGGGTTTATCATATATCCGTTGACAGCTCCTGTCAACAGATTTTTGATAAAAAATGCACAAAAAAGGAACCTCGCCAATATACAGTCTGCGTCACCTAAAACCTACGACTATATACTGTGAAGTTCCCATGTCTGTCAGAAGAACATACCTGTTATCATACTCTTCTGGTTCATCTGCTGCCGCAGCATCAGATTCCGGTATTCGTTCAGGACTTCTTTCTTCTGCTTCTCGGAAATTGCTTTCGGCAAATCCAAATCTTCCAGTCTGCTTCTCGCGCCAAGCTGCTCCAAAGACGCCCTCGTATTGTAATTAAAGGTATGTTCCAGGCGGTTGGTGGATGCGCCTATGTTGCCGCGCTGTGAAGAAACCGTCTTCAATGCCTTGTCAATGGAAACCAGGCTAAAGTTCTCGGAAGTCACATCCAAATCAGCAATCCCCAACGCCTCAAGCGTGGAATTAGCCATCTGGATTTTCATGCCACCGCCATTCGGATTCGTCGCCAAACCCATGTCAGCCATGCTGCCATCAAGCAGCTTCTGCTCATTCAGAGATGTATTCTTAGCTAACGACTGAATACCTTCTTTTAGCTGATTTATTTCATCCTGGTAAATCTGCTTGTCATCGGCGGAATTAAGTCCGTTCATAGACCTGATTGCCAACTCACGTATCCTCTGCAGGTAATCCGTCACGCCGTCAAGCGCGCCGTCCGCCACATTCAAAGCGCCGATACCCGCTTTCGCATTCTGGGCGCCCACGCTTAATCCGGTCTCTTCCCGCTGCATCTTCTGGGCTATCGCCAGACCCGCCGCGTCATCCGCCGCAGAATTGATTCTCTTGCCGCTCGCAATATGGGAATAAGAGCTGTATATCCCCTGACTGCCCTGGCCGATTGTCATCGCACTCATAATCATGCCCCCTTTCCTGCAAAAATTCTTTTCTATATTTTATGTTTTATCCATAAAACACAGCATTCAGATACTCATACTATATATTTATCATACCTATATTATGCAAAACAGTCAAGATAATTCCCCCTTTTTCCTGTTGACGCAAAGAGTACAAAGTGTTATCTTATAGTTAGATTACATATTGTACGCTTAGAATATAATGAAATTGATTGCACGAGCGCTTTAAGGAGGAATACCATGCAGCAAATATCGGATTATGAACTGGAACTGATGAAAGTCATCTGGAATAACGACGGAACGGCCCTCTATGCAGAGATTGTCTCCGCACTGTCCGCAAAGGGGATGGATTGGACGAAAAATACCATCATCACCCTGCTCTCCCGTCTAATTGACAAGGGATTGTTGAAAACCAACAAAATCGGGCACCGCAACAGATACACGGCAATTGTCTCGGCAGGTGAATACCAAGCTTCACAGACCGAAACTTTCCTTGATAAAGTCTATGAAGGCAACGCTAAGGGGCTTGTGTCCACACTGATACAGAAGGATTTGCTCTCCCCCTCAGACTATGAAGATTTGATGACCTATTGGCAAAGTATTAAAAAACAAGTATAGCCCATGAAATGAAAGGAGGCCATGAAAAATGAACGACTTCTTAAAACTATTGCTCTCCCTGTCGCTGTCGGGAACCATGCTTATCCTGCTATTGTTTCTTCTGCGTCCTCTCTATCAGAACCGGCTAAGCAAACATTGGCAGTATTATATATGGCTTGTGGTAATCGCGCGGCTTCTCCTGCCCTGGACGCCTAATCCAGGCCCGGTGGGAAATCTTTTCCTCCAAATAGAATATACCCTGAACAATCTGTCCCAGGAGTCTGATTCTTTGGAGGGCATCACGGATACCCCTCAACTATCCGCCTTGCCCGATTCAGATTCCGGTTTGACGCAGAAAACAGATTTGTCAAATCCGGACATTGATTTGACACAAGAAGACAATCATGCGGCCTCAACAGACTTAAATGCCCGCTTTCTGGCAAGCCTCTGGCTGACCGTCGCCCTGCTTCTTTTGGTACGCAAGGTTACCATATATCAAAGCTTTGTGAAATATATACATGCGGGAAGCAGCCCTGTAGAAGATATTCATTTATTGGAGCGTTTTGGACAGATTATGTCCCAAAACAAAATCCGCGGCAAAATCGAGCTGTACACCAACAGTCTTGTATCCTCGCCCCTTTTAATCGGTTTTATCCATCCCCGCATTGTCCTGCCGGATACAGAGATGTCGCGAAACGACTTTTACTGCACGGTATTACATGAACTGACCCATTACAAAAGACGGGATATGTTTTATAAATGGCTGATACAGCTTACCCTCTGCCTCCACTGGTTTAATCCTTTCATCTATTTGATGGCAAAAGAGATTAATAGGCTGTGTGAACTCTCCTGTGATGAGAGAGTTATATCAATTCTTCCTGAAAACACACGTATAGTCTACGGTGATACATTGCTTCACGCCATCGGAGTGGGAGGCTCTTACAAGGACACCCTGTCTTGTGTCACTCTGTATGAAAGCAAGAAATTATTGAAAGGACGTTTAGAAGCCATCATGAAATATAGAAAAAAAACGAGGGGAATCCAAATCGCGGCCGCCGTCATCACCTTTGCACTGTTTGCCACAGCTCTATCTGTCGGCGCATATGCCGCGCCTGGCAATTCCAGCATAAACAGTATGAAGAATAAGCAGCCGTCGCCAAGTGATGCCACTGCACCCGACAGCACCTTTTTATATGATGAAGAAAAAGGATATTATGTCTATACGGCCCCTGACAACAAATACACTATCTTTTATCAAAATAACATTTACTGTATCCTGGCGGACGGCGCCACGATGGCAGACTGCCCCACCGGCGGCGTAGCAGGCGACGTCGTTCTCCTGAGGCTCGTTTACAAAGACTACTACTATTCCTACCTTTTCAACGAGTTCGACACACCGGATGACATCACAAGTCAAGTTAATTCCTGGTGCCGGTCTGCAATACAAGAAAACCGGATGACCGAAGCACAGGCAGACCTTATGGCCGATGCCACCAGACATATTATAAAATTTATGTCCACAGGCCCTAAAGAATCCGGCCCGTCTGCCCAGGAACCGGACCCCAAATTTACCGAAGCAAAACAAATCGTTGGAATGAACGGCACATATTACTACAGGCAATCGGCATATTTCCAGAAACCCTATATCATCGAGCTTGGCTGGAACCTGTCCGAAAGGGCTCAGAAAGCGTATGACGTCCTGCAGGTTCCTCTGGATGACGGCAGCGCCATGCCGGTTTACTTCGACGCATCCTGCAAAAGATTCATGTCCGATGAAGACGCCGTCTCCTCCATTGCAAGACTGCTTTCCGGCCTTTGTTCCAAAGCCTATGGCATATACGAAGAGCTTCCCATCCAGGCCCCTTTTATCAGCGGCCTCGAATATGTAGGAGACGCCGACCTGGATTCTTTAGCAAAAGAGTACTATGAGAAGAAAAATTACTCCTATTTCACCGCCATTTTTCTGGAACTGGACGGCAAGACGCAGCAAGAATACCTGGAGAGGACATTCCGGGACAAAGAAACCGGTTTCTTCATGTGCTGCATGGACGCTCTTGTTGACGAGGGAATCCAGGGAGACACCGTAGAACGTTATGTTCTGAAATCCTATCAGGAAGACGATATCGCTTTCTTTTCCTGTCTATGCGATATGTTGGATGATGGGTCGAAAAAGCAATGGATAGAGCGCTGCACCCAGGATGGCAGAACCAATTATCTCTATGTCCTGAAAGACGATGACGAGGTCTCGTCCGACGAAACATATCTGAGCGATATTTTGGAGGAAAAGGGGCTCTTCGAAGAATACGGAGATAACGGTATCGTACCTGTCAAAAACGATTACTACTACAGGGGGCAGCGGGTTCGCATCCTGCTGGATGCCAGGGCAGACGGCTCTTTCAAGAATTTCGCTTACAGCAACCGCGGAACCGTGGACATACGCATCCAGAGGGACGAAACCAATGCCATTACCTTTGTGACATATCTGTCTAAAACAGAAGCGAACGAAATACTGGACGATATCGACGGAGCCACCGAAGGCTCATACAGCGCTTTCCCGCTGTCTGACGATGAAGCAGTGTCCCCTATCCGTCAAAGAATGTCAAAGACCCCGCTGCAAAGCAATGATTAAGTTTTGTTGCCCTCGAAAATAAATTTGCTTCATGAACTCACAAAAGAGGCTGTTACAAAATCATGATTTGTAACAGCCCCTCCCAACGTACATGCCGTCCGCCATCCGGCTTCCTGTTTTATGCCTGTACGTCTATAATCACTTTCATTGTCGTCTCCCGGTTCTCGTCTATGTACTTGTAGGCTTCCAGGTAATCTTTAAAGGCAAAGGTGCGGGAAATCAACGGTCTCAGCAAAACCTTATTCTCATTCACCAGGCGGATGCCGTCCAGATAATCGTCGTGCCTGTACATCATCGTGCTCTTGATGTCCAGTTCATGGTCGTTGGCAACCGCCAGGTCAATCTCCGCCATGCCCGCGAATACGGCCACCAACACGATTGTGCTGCCTTTCCTCGCATATTTAATGGCCTGCCCCATGGTGATATTATTGCCCGCGCAGTCATAAATCACATCCGCCTTGTCAGGGCCGAAAGCATCTAACATCGCATCGCCGAAATCGACCCTGCCGGTATTCACACAGACATCGATTCCGCATTCCTTGGCTTTCTCAAGGCGCAGGTCGCTCACATCCGTCACCATAACCTTGGCAGCGCCCATTCCCCTGGCTGTCTGCGCCACAAGGTTGCCGATAGGCCCGGCCCCAATGACTGCAATGTTCATGCCCTGCACGTCCCCCACCTGTTTTACGGCGTGGACGGCTACTGCCAAAGGCTCAATCATAGCCCCTTCCTCGAAGGACATATCTTCCGGAATAGGTGTAACCTTAGAGGCATCCACCGCAAAATATTCCGAAGCCGTCCCCGTAGTCTGGAATCCCATAACCTTCAATTCCTCACACAGATTGTATTTCCCATGGCGGCAGGGATGGCACTTCCCGCAATAAACCTGGGGCTCGATGGTCACTTTCTGCCCAACATGGAATCCTTCTGTCCCTGCGCCCAAAGCCACGATTTCTCCCGACACCTCGTGCCCTTGAGTCACCGGATAAGAAGTAAACGGATGCTTCCCGTGATATACATGGATATCCGAACCACAGATGCCTATCTTCTGAATCTTGACAAGCACTTGCTTCTCCCCCGCCTCCGGCATAGGAACCTCCCGGAACTCAATCTGTCCTGGCGCTGTCATAACCTGCTGTAACATAATACGTCCTCCTTTAAATATATTAACATGTATTGTATACAAGAATCATTTATTAAATACTTTTATAAATCATTTTATATAACTATATATATTATGATACGCCAGATTCCACATGTCAATATCTAAAAATAATATTGGAGATAAAACTATGGCAAATCCTTCGTCTCGGCCTTACAGACCGACAGGAACGCAAAGACCAGTGAAACAACTGCCAGAACCACCGGGAAAACAGCGTTCCCTGCCAAACTCAGGTCACCGATATTACCCTGTGTCAGCAATACAAGCAGGAAGGAAGAGACAATCGCCGCCTTTGACGAGTTCATTGCCAAACCTACAAATAAGGCGATAAATCCCATCGTAACCGTGACGGCGGACTTGACCGTCAGTTGGATATAGAAATGGAATGACGTCATGTCAAAATCAATCGGGAAGGACGATTCCATGAAGAAAGAACCCGCCATGATAAACCCATAAATCAAAATCTTCGCCACGGTAAGCGCCGCAAAATTGAAAATCCAAACGGCCAGCATCTGAGAAACCAATATTTTCTGCCGCTTAATCGGATAAGAAAACATCAGATTCATCGTTTTGTTTTTGTAGGCGCTGACAATAAAGGAAGACAGCATCACACTGGTTAAAATTAAGAACGCCATACTTGTAAACAATTCAATGGAGGATGAAATCATCTCATTTCCAGGTACAGCGTCCGGCACGCCTAAATCCGTGTCGTTGGCAATGCCCATGTAGGCAAGGGCAAAGCAGAACAGTCCAATGATAAGTATCATAACGATAGTCTTTGCGATATACTTTCCAATATTGTTTTTCTTCCATTCCAGTTTTATCAGTTTTAACATGGCCTCTTCACCTCCCCGGTCATTTTAAGAAAATAGTCCTCCAATGTCTCCGCCTTCACCCCGAGGGCGGTCACCTGCACGCCGTTAGCCGCCATCACACCGGACAGTTCCTGTGTGGAAACACGATTGTCATAGATGCGGATTTGCCCATCCTCCACAATCTTGAAATTTGTGATACCGAGCTTTTCGGAAAGCACATAGGCCGCTCTTTCCTGGTTCAGCACAGACAGTCCGGTGTAAGCCAGGTTCTTCTGCTCGATTTCTTTCATGCTGATTTCTTTCATCATCGCGCCATGATTGATGACCCCGACGGTATCCGCTATGCTTTCAATCTCCGAAAGGATATGACTTGAAACCATAACCGTAATACCATACTCTGTGCAAAGCATCTTTAACAATTCCCGGACCTGTTTCATACCCGCAGGGTCCAGCCCGTTGGTAGGCTCGTCGAGAATGAGAAGTTCCGGCCTGCACAGAATCGTCCGCGCAATCCCCAACCGTTCTTTCATCCCCAGAGAGTAATTCCTGACGAGTTTCCCCGCCGCCTCCGACAGCCCCAGAAGTTCAAGCGCATTTTCAATGCTTCCATGCTGATAATATCCCATATACTCGGCATGGAGCTTCAAATTCCCATACCCGGTCATATGGTCATAAAATGTAGGAAACTCAATGATGCTCCCCATTCTTTTTAAAACCTCGTAAGACTGCGGGGTAAGTGTTTCCCCAAAGATTTCTACCGTTCCCTCCGTGGGCTTCCACAAGTTGGTAATCATTTTCATAACCGTAGTTTTGCCCGCCCCGTTGGGGCCAAGAAACCCGTAGATTTCCCCTCTCTGAATGTGAAGAGCAACATCCTCCACAAGCGTTTTTCCGCCAATGATTTTCGTAAGATGGTGTGTCTGTAAAATATATGGCATTTTCGCTGCCCCCTTTCTTACATACCATTGTAGCGGCTTCATTTTTCAAAACTCTTGCGCAATTCTTACAAATTTCTTTCGTGATATTCCATTCTCTCTAATCTCACCGTAAACGTGGTCTCCACATGAGGCGTGCTGTCCAAAGTAATCTCGCCGCCAAGCTGCTCCGCCAGATTCTTGGCAATTGTCAGCCCAAGCCCGTTCCCCTGTACGCTGCGGCTGCGGGAATCCTCCATGGTAAAAAGGCGTTCGAATATATTTTCCGCAAATGCCTGGTCTATTCCCCGCCCTTTATCTGTCACGTCCACATACACGCTTTTCTTGTCTGTGCGTAGAGACACTCCCAAATACTTACCTTCCGCGCCATACCGCACGGCGTTCGACACAAGGTTAAAGAGGATGCGCTGCAAAGCTTCCTGATTGCCCTGCACATAGACCGGGGATTCGGGAAGCTGTATATTCACCTGAAAGCCTGTTCCCGACAGTATCTCATAGAAATCCAGGACACTCTCCCGGCACACCTCGCAGATATCCACCCTGGAAAGCCCCAGGTCCATGTCGCCGGCTTCTATTTTCGCCAAAGTAAAAAATTGGTTAATAAGCTCCATCACTCCCTTGGCTTTCTGCTCCGTCTTTTCCAACATGCCGTCCTGCGACGCGCCGTTTAACCTCATAATCTCCAAATACCCTAAAACAACGGTCATCGGCGTCTTCATATCATGGGAAATATTGGAAAGCATTCTCTTGGAAGAAAGTTTAGACCTGCGGTAATCCGCCTTCACTTTTGAATGGTTCTCTAACAAGCGGTTTATCTGCGCCGCCAGCTCCATAAGCTCTTTGTTTTCTGTAAAAACCATGACGCGCTCGCCGCTGTCCGCGCTTATGATATCATTTAATTTCCGGTGGATTTCCCGTAATTTCGCCTGCGTACCGGTACGGAACATGAATTGCTGATAGAAGATGATGCCCATAAGGACAAGAATACAGAAACATAGAAAAAATGTCATTGCGTCGCCACTCATCATACATCCCCCATTTTATAGCCGATTCCCCAGACTGTAAGTACATAGCGGGGGTTCCTGGAATCGTCCTCGATTTTATTCCTAAGCCGGCTGATATGCACGTTGACGGCATTTTCGTCCCCGTAATAGGCGTCGTTCCAAACGAGGGAATATATCTGTTCTTTTGTATAAACCTTCTTCGGGTTCTGTAAAAGAAGTTTCAGTATTTCAAACTCCTTCGCCGTCAGGTCGACGATTTCCCCTTTCTTCGCGAGCGTATGGTCGGACAGATTCATAACCAGTTCACCCGCCTCCAGTGTCTCCGGCAACGGAATAGCCTGGTTATCATACAACTGTGTCCTGCGCAGCGCCGCTTTCATCCGTGCCAGGACTTCCACGACAGAAAAAGGCTTCGTGATATAGTCGTCTGCACCGAGCCCTAACCCCAATGTCTTATCGTTCTCCGAATCTTTTGCGGAAAGAATGATAATCGGGACATAACTGTCCTTCCGTATCCGCTGCATCACATCCATGCCGCTTATTTTCGGTATCATTAAGTCAAGCAGGACAAGATGGAACCGGGCGGCGGCAAACTTGCCGCAGGCCTCTTCCCCATCATAAGCGCAGACAACCTCATAGTTCTCTGTCGACAAATAATTCTTAAGCATCTCACTGATTTCCACATCGTCCTCGACAAGCAAAACCCTGTATGTATCCATCGCCATTTTCTTCCCTTTTGCCGCCTTTTCTCCTGAAAGCATCTCTTCCTGAAGCTGTCCCATCTCCAAATCTTCCTGTCCGGAATGTTTTCCTATGAAATCTCTTCTTCCACAAACTTGCCAAAAAAGTGCTTCGCCACGCCCACCGCAGACGCTTCCCTGCGGTAGCTGCATCCTTTCAGGTAGCTTGCGTCCAAGTCAAACAGGTTATGCGCCGCCACTTTTTCCCGCAATTTCACAAGATATCGGTCCGCATAACCGCCCACTTCTCCGCCAAGAATGATGTCCGTGTCAAAAACCATACGCAGATTGGAAATCAGGATAGAAAGATTGTCCAGATACTCTTCCCATATCCTGTCGGACTCTCCGCCCTGCCCAAGAGAATCCATAAACGCATCCAGTGTCACGCTGCCGTTCCCCGTCAGCACGCTCGCCGCACAGTAGGCGTCCGCGCAGCCCTTCTTACCGCAATAACAGGGTCTGCCACCCGGCACCAGAACCATATGCCCGAACTCGCCCGCTTTTCTGTTTTGCCCGGTATAAAGCGCCCCATCGATGCAGACTGCGCCGCCAAGCGTATTGCTGAGCGACAAATATACGGCATTCTTTACCTGGCCCGGATTCTCGGCTAACATCGCCGCATTGGCGTCGTTCTCGAAATATACCGGAAGTGGCAGCATCTGCTCCAACATGCGCAGGCTGTAATTTTCCAGGTGCAAAGCATGGGATTTCACAAGAACATGTTCTTTCCTGTGGATAATGCCCGGAAGCGATACGCCGATACCCAGTATTTTATCCGCCTCCCTGCCGGAACAGAAAGCCTCCACCTGCCTTGCAACATTCCTGCAATATTCCGCGTCCGCCCCAAAATCCAGACGTTTCCTCTGCCATGCCACAATCTTGCCGCCCAGATTAACCAACACCATCCCGATATGATGGGCCGTGATATCCACACCCACGGACAGACGGTAATCTTCCTGCAAAGCAATTCTCCTGGCCCGCCTGCCGCCGGTGGATTCCATTTCCCCGGCCTCGACGACCAACCCTTTCTCCGTCAAGTCTGCAATGCCGGAAAGCACTGTAGGCATACTCAAATCCAGGCGCTTTGCCAATTCTGCCTTGGTCGTGCCTTCCTGATTTAACATGAAACCCAGAATCTTCTGTCTGGCGGAAACCTTCTTTTCCAAACTATGCCGTCTCCTGTCACCACTAATGTGCTAGTTGTCTTCTTCCAAAACTCCCCGCGTCCTTTCTCCGGACAAATGCCGCAGGGCTACGCCTGTTGGTTAATCTTCATCGTCAGCCCAATCCGTTTCTTGGGCACATCCACGGTGAGTACCTGCACATCCACCACGTCCCCTACGCTGACCGCCTCCAAAGGATGCTTGATATAGCGGTTGGTAATCTGGGAAATATGCACGAGTCCGTCCTGGTGAACGCCGATATCCACAAACACACCGAAATCAATGACATTGCGGACGGTGCCTTTCAAAATCATGCCGGGCTTTAAGTCTTTCATATCAAGCACGTCACTGCGCAAAATCGGCGCGGGCATGTCGTCCCTGGGGTCTCTTGCCGGTTTCTCCAATTCTTTTAAGATATCCGTCAGGGTAATCTCTCCAATCCCCAGCTCCTCCGCCAGTTTCTTTTTGTCCTTAATCTTCTTCTCTAAACTGCTGACGGTCAGCTCTGTCTTAGCGCCATTCCCTTTACTGTCATTGACACTTGTGTCAGTATTATTGTCCTCCAATGTCATGCCGCCCATGGCCGCCGCTAGCGCTTTTCCCATAGCAGTATTGGTATTGCGGATGACTACTTTTGGCTGCGGCTTCTTCTTCTCTTTCACAGGGGCGGCTTTCTTGCCCGCCGCCTTCTGCGCGGCTGCCTTCTTCTGCGCTTCCTTCACATCTTCCATGGTCAGTCCCATCTTGTCAAGCAGCTTCGTCGCCGCCTCATAAGATTCAGGGTGCACGCTGGTGGCGTCCAGAGGATTGTCGCCATCCGTAATCCGCATGAACCCGGCGCACTGCTCATAGGCTTTCGGCCCAAGTTTCGCCACCTTAAGAAGCTGTTTACGGTTGGTGAACCTGCCGTTGGTCTCCCGGTAATCCACGATATTCCTCGCAATCACTTTCGTCACGCCGGACACATACTCTAACAAAGACGCGGAAGCCGTGTTCAAATCCACGCCTACTTTGTTCACGCTGTCCTCCACCACGCCGTTGAGGGCTTCGCTCAGTTTCTTCTGGTTCATGTCATGCTGGTACTGACCCACGCCGATGGATTTCGGGTCGATTTTCACAAGTTCCGCAAGCGGGTCCTGCAATCTTCTCGCGATAGACGCCGCGCTCCGCTGTCCAACGTCAAAATTGGGGAACTCCTCCGTGGCCAGTTTGCTCGCGGAATACACGGAAGCCCCCGCCTCATTGACAATCACATACTGCACCGGCACATCAAGCTCCTTCAGAAGCTCCACAATCACCTGTTCCGATTCCCTGGAAGCCGTTCCGTTCCCTACCGAAATCAAAGAAACATTGTATTTCTTAATCAGCTTTTTCAGCTCCGCTTTGGCCTCCGCCACTTTATTCTGAGGGGCCGTCGGATAGATAACCTTCGTGTCAAGCACCTTGCCCGTGGCATCCACTACCGCCAGTTTGCATCCGGTACGGAAAGCAGGGTCCCATCCCAGGACTACCTTGCCCGCGATAGGCGGCTGTAAGAGAAGCTGCTCTAAGTTCTTGCCAAATACGGAGATAGCGCCGTCCTCAGCCTTCTCCGTCAAGTCGTTGCGTATCTCGCGCTCGATGGCGGGAGCGATAAGCCTGCCATAACTGTCCTCGATGACTTCTTCCAGAATAGGAGATGTGACAGGATTGTCATTTGTAATCACTTTCGTGCGCAGATACTGCAAAATCCTCTCCGTCGGAGCCTCCACCTTAACCACCAGGAATTTCTCGTTCTCGCCACGGTTAATCGCCAATGTCCTGTGCCCGGCAACTTTTTTCACAGGCTCTTCATACTGGTAGTACATCTCGTAGACGCTCTCCGCCTTCTCATCCTTGGCGGCGCTCACTAGCTTACCTTCCTCCGCCGTAATGCCACGTATGTAAATGCGGTAATCCGCCTCGTCGGAAATCATCTCGGCAATAATATCCTTGGCGCCCTGCAGTGCCTCCGCCACGTTCTTGACACACTTCGCCGCATCCTCATCTTCATGGACATATTTTGCAGCTTCCGCCTCAATGGGCTCCGTGGTCTCCTGGGCTAAGATAAACTGTGCCAATCCGTCCAATCCTTTCTCCTTCGCCACACTTGCCCTTGTCTTGCGCTTCGGACGGTAAGGGCGGTACAAGTCCTCCACCACCACCATCGTCTCCGCTGCCACGATACGCTCCTTTAGCTCGTCCGTCAGTTTCCCCTGCTCCTCGATGCTTTTTAACACCTGCTCCTTCTTCTCCTCCAGATTCCGCAAGTATGTCAGGCGTTCATCCAGGTTCCGCAGCACCTCGTCGTTGAGGGAGCCTGTGGCCTCCTTTCTGTACCGGGAAATAAAGGGAATCGTGTTCCCCTCGTCAATCAGCTTCACGGCAGCCTCCACCTGCCATTTCTCGACTTTCAGTTCCTCCTTGAGCTTCGCTATAATGTCCATGTCTTCCTCCATAAATATATGTTAAAAATGTTTCTATATAAGCCTGGTTATTTCAAAACAATGCATCGGTATCTATTTTACACACAATGCCATAATCGGTCAATATGGCCGGACAACATAATCTTATCACAAACACGCACTCCGTTCCATTAAGTTTTGTTTAAACTTTTTCGTGCTAAATTTAATTTAAATCTATCCAAAAAATAGCACATATGCTATAATCATCACAACTTAATATATTTACCAAGGCAGCCGATAGGGTGCAAATACCTCCGTTCCGAGCATTGAACGGAAGGAGGCGTTTTCTATGAGTACATATGAAGAATTTATGGTATTGCTTACTTTTGGAATACTCGTAATCACAATTTTGGAATATGTCAACCATAAAAAATAGCACCCCCGCTCTGACAAAGTAAAGGTGCTATTTTTTAATCTTTATCACGCCGGAAACGGATAGGTGTACGCTATCGTATCGGCTGTCTTGATAAGTACATTATATTTGAACTGTTCCACAAATTCAATACTTTTTTCATTTATGTTTTCCCATTTTCACTCCATCTTTAAAAATATATGTTGCATAATCTTATCACAAACACGCACTCCGTTCCATTAAGTTTTGCATAAACTTTACCATGCTAAATTTAATTTAAATCTATCCAAAAAATAGCACATATGCTATAATCATCACAACTTAATATATTTACCAAGGCAGCCGATAGGGCGGCTATGCATCCGTTCCGAGTCTTGCGGAAGGGTGTGGTGCTTATGAGTACATATGAGGAATTTATGGTTATATTGACCATTGGTCTATTAATCGTCGCAATTCTGAATCTAAAAAATAAGTAGAGCCGCTCTGTCCTGGTAAGATAAGCGGCTCTACTTAGATATGTTATATCGCCGGAACGGGAAGTCTTGACCTTCCTTATCGGCTGTCTTGATAAGTATATTATACACACTGCAATATGATTTATCAACCATCATTTCACCCGAAAGAGAGGATTCTGCCCTATGTTAGAAAACAAAATCAGAACGAAAGAAGAAACCCTCCAATACATGGCTGAGCTCAAACAATGGCTGAGCGAGGAAAGAGAGAAGCCCGCCGAAGAAATGTCCGACTTTTTTTCAAGGCGGATTGAAGGCTATGACGACGTCCACCTTGGCAACTGGGCGCAGGAATATGCCCATATAGCGGATTACTTTGACGCCCCGCTCTGTTCCCTGCTGGATATCGGCTGCGGCACAGGATTAGAGTTCGCCTCCCTCTATGGCCGCTTCCCGAATGTGGAAATCACAGGCGTTGACCTGTCGAAAGATATGTTGGATAAACTGCGCGGCAAATATCCGGACAAAAATATCCGGCTCATCCAGGCCGATTACTTCCAACACCCTTTTGAGACGGAGAAGTATGACGCCGCCCTCTCCTTTGAGACGCTCCATCATTTTCCCTATGGGAAAAAGCAGAAAATATTTGAGAAACTATTCCGGACACTCAAACATGGCGGATACTATATCGAATGCGACTACATTGCCTGCTGCCCGGAGGAAGAGGAAATCTGCCTGGAACAATACGAATATAAACGCCGTCAGAATCACGTCCCAGACGACACGTTTATCCATATTGATATTCCACTGACGGCTGAGCATGAGATACAGCTTATGAAAAATGCGGGTTTCACCGACGTGCGCATACTCTATGAAAACGGCGGCACGCTGATATTCAGGGCCGGGAAACCATAAAAGCCGCCACCATATCGATTAAGGAAAATACATTATAATTTGGTAATGAAAAGGAATGATTTCATGGCAAATATTTTAATTGTGGAAGATGAAAAGAATATGCAGGACATTATCTGTGAATATATGCATAGGGGAGGTCATACCTGTTTCATTGCTGATGATGGTGTAGATGCTCTGATGTTGATGAAAAATACGCCAATGGATTTGATGATACTGGATATTATAATGCCGCATCTTGACGGCTTTTCTGTATGTAAAATGGCAAGGGAAATGAGCAGTCTGCCAATTATCATGCTGACCGCTAAAAGTGATGAGGAAGATAAATTGAAAGGCTATGAATATGGCGTTGACGATTATATGACAAAACCGTTTAGCCCGAAAATATTGCTCGCAAAGGCAAACGCCCTGTTGCGCCGTACTTCTGCAGCACTCACAGATACAATCAGCGCAGGGAAAATAACGATAAGTCCTGCCGCACATAAAGTGTTCTTAGACGGTACGGAAATCACGCTGACACACAAAGAATATGAAATGCTGCATTTCTTTATGTCTAATCCTGAACAGATTTTTTCACGAGAACAATTGCTAAACAGAATTTGGGGATATGACTTTGAGGGGAATACACGGACGGTTGATACGCATATCAAAACATTACGGCAAAAGCTAGGCAGCGAGGGAAAATCCATTGTAACGCTTATCCGTTCCGGATATAAATTTGAGGTGACAAAATGAAAGAACAATTTTCACTCCGCACGGTACGGAAAAAAATAATTATGATTTCAAAGATTGCAGGCATCGTTTTGATAGTTTCATACCTTATTTCAACACGGCTACCTTTAGAAAAGGATGTTTCTTTTCTGCTATGGATAATCTTTGTTATTTTACTGACCCTTATGATAGATTATTTATTAGGGAGATTCATTTCAAATCCAATCAAAAAAATTTGTGAAATGGCACACAGGGCAGCAAGGTTAGACTTTTCCCTGCCCTGCAGGATAACATCAAAGGACGAATTTGGCGAGCTTGCGGATAATCTTAACAAAATGTCCGAAAATTTACAGGATACGCTTGAAAAACTGGAAAAAGCAAATATTCAGCTTGAAAAAGATGTGCAGCAGGAAAGAAAACTGTTGGGGGAAAGAAAGGAATTAACAGACCGGCTTTCCCATGAAATGAAAACACCGATAGGAGTTATCCGTGCTTATGCGGAGGGAATACAGGACGAAACAGATGAACTGAAAAGACTGAAATACTCTGAAATCATCATTTCTGAAACAGAAAGAATAGGTACGCTTATCGAGACTTTGTTAGATTTGTCCGCATTGGAAAACGGGGCTGTATCATTGATGCCAGAACGGTTTGACTTTGTAGAATTTGTAGAAACGATAGCAGGACGGTTATTGATAGATATGCCGGAAGCCGATTTTGAATTACAGTACGAACTTCCGGAACATAAAGTTTTTGTTTATACAGACAAACAGCGTATGGAGCAAGTCTTGGACAATTTAATTGTCAATGCGAAAAAGAATGTATCGCCAAAGGGAATGATACGATTATCATTAATCGAACAAGACAATATGCTTTATTTTTCTATTTATAATCAGGGCGCTTCCATACCGCCGGAAAAGCTACCTAAAATATGGGAAAAGTTCTACCGTGATAAAAATGCGAAATACAATGGTTCGGGATTGGGTCTTGCCATTGTTGCACAAATTTTATCCATGCAAGATTTAGAATACGGAGCAGAAAATTTATCAGATGGTGTGAAGTTTTTCTTCTCCATTCCAATCATAAAATAAGATTTTCTTTCATTCCAAAGGAATTTACTATTTTTCACCTCAATTTCACAGAGACCACACTTCGATTTCACCTCATTTTTCTATCTTATATGCACACGACCACAATGTAAAAAATCCTATATGACAATTTTTCACATAAGCAGGCGTGGGAAATGGGGCGATGACGAATGATTGAAGTGAAAGAGCTGACTTTCTCATACGGAAAAGATAAGCAGGCTTTACATGGTTTAAATTTTTCTGTAGGAGATGGAGAGATTTTTGGTTTTCTGGGACCGAATGGTTCCGGAAAATCTACGACACAAAAAATCCTCACCGGAGTTTTGAAAGGACATGGCGGTTATGTGTCATTGTTCGGGCAAGATATTTCTACAGTACATACGCAGGATTTTTTTAGGAAGATAGGCGTTTTGTTTGAGTTTCCCTATCTATATGCAAATTTAAGCGCAGTTGATAATCTTAAATACTTTTCCTCTTTTTATCCTGCAAAGCAACTGAGAGATATTGAGGAGATTTTAGAAAAGTTGGAGTTTAAGGCTGATTTTATGAAAAAGCCGGTTTCATCATACTCAAAAGGTATGCGACAGCGTGTCAGTATGGCAAGGGCGCTGATTAGCAGCCCTAAACTGTTATTTTTGGACGAGCCAACCAGCGGGCTTGACCCTTCCGGTGCGGTTCTGTTCCGCAAGATTATAGAAGAAGAACGAGCGAAGGGTACAACAGTATTTTTGACCACACATAATATGTTGGATGCAGATTTATTATGTGACAGGATAGCTTTTATTACAAACGGAAATATCGTTGCGTTGGACACGCCGAAAAGATTAAAAGAACAAAACTGTAATCACCGTGTACGAATTGAATACCTGTATCAGGGCAGACGTGAGGAAAAAATAATAGAAATCCCGGAATTAGAAAGAGGCATTCCTTTTATGCATGATGAAATTATCAGTGTCCATTCAGAAGAACCAACTTTAGAGGATATGTTTATCCAATATACGGGAAGGGGGCTGTCCTGATGTGGGGAAATTTCTGTTCTTTATTCAAAAAAGACTGCAAAATGATGATATCCGGAAAATTTTTTCTTGTTGCTTTTGGCTCACTAATTATTTATTCACTATTTATTAACTATGGCTACGTTCATTATATGAATGCCGAACTCTACAATGTATATCTGTATGACCCGCAGGGAACACAGCAGGAAGTGTCCGAACTGATTTATCCGGTGGCTTCGTTAGAAGAATTAAACGCAGTTCTTTCCTCTGACGCAAATGGCGTAGGAATAGATGTCAGTTCCGGTACGCCGGATATCGTTTTTTATTATGGAAGTGAAAAGAGTGATAATCACAGGGCTGATTATGCATTGTCACTGCTTCATCAGGAAAATGCGTACACTGCATGGATAGTAGGTACAAATACACTGGAATCAAAACAGCGGAAAGAAATGTGCAGCGAATTATTGTTTATAGAAATCACTGCCGTTGGCTTTTTGGGGATTGCCTCAGTATTATTTAAAGAAAAACAAATGGGGGCTATTCGTGTCCATGCAGTCCTTCCATTCAAAAAGGGGTTATTTATCATGGCCAAATTGACTGTATTCCTGCTGTCCGATTTGATTTTTGCGGTATTGATGACTGTATTGAATATAGGCGTTTCCGATGCTGCCGTTATTTTACCTGCAGTATTGGTGCAGACTGCAATTTTGTCATTGATTATGGCGCTTACGGGATTTGGATGCACTATGATGCTAAAGGACTTCAGGCAATTTTCCCTTGTCTATGTGGTAATCATCATTTTTGTTTCGGCACCCGTATTTTTATCGGCAAATACTTCTGTAAAAATGGCATGGATAGGTTTACACCCTTTCTATCATGTATATATGGGGCTTAAAAATGCCTGCTTTGGAACGCCTGTCACCAATCCGGTTTACTATATTTGTTCTGTTTGTGAAATTGTCATTCTGTTCCTGATTGTCCAGACGGCATTTCACAAGGAAATGGGAAAGGAGGGCTCATTATGAGAGGTTTATTTTATCAACTCAAAAGTGTATGGAAAGACAAACTTTGCATGATGTCTTTTCTTTTGCCAATCGTTGTTGCTTTAGCTTTGAATTTTATCGGTGGAATTGACCTCTCTTCTGTGGCTGAATTCCATTTCGGCGGGTTGGAAAGTGACCTGCCTGCCCAGACGATTGACTGGTTAGAGAGGTATGGTTCTGTAACCATATATAAAACTCAGGAAGAATTGACCGATGCAATCAATGAGCCTTCTACATACATGATTGGAGTAATATCTGATGGTGACAGCATTCAGACTATGGTATCCGGCGATGAACTGGATTTGTTCCGCCAAACGGCTGATACGCTTCCGGCATTGTATGAGGGAAGAGAAAGTGCAGGGCAGATGAGCATCACTGTTTTAGAGCGTCCTGATATAATGACAGGACTTCAAAATATATTTATTGCCACCACGTTAATTGTTGCCATGTTTATGGGATGTACTTTTAATGCGATGAACATAATATCCGAGAAAGAAAACGGTGTTGATTTGGTCAATCAGGTATTGCCTATGACACAGAGCGGGTATGTGATACAAAAAATCTTTGTAGGCTTTATAAGCGGAAGCCTGTCTGCCGTTTTAACCGTCTGTTGTTATTTCCGGATTCCGCTTAAAAATGTACTTCTTATGCTGGCGCTGATTATTCTCTCTGCATTTATAGCTGCGCTGATTGGATTGTTTATCGGCAAATTTGCTGAAAGCCTAATGGTAGGTGTTGTTTATATTAAGATTATTATGATTATATTTATGGCAGTGCCATTGGTATCTTATTTGTTGGCGACAAGCGGTCTGATTTCAGTGATTTGTTATTTTGTGCCGTCCAGTGCAGCCTTTGAAGGAATTATGAATTTGGCTAACAGTGATAGGCCAATGATTGCAAAAGACATGCTTATTCTTATGGCACATTGTATCATTTGGTTTCTGCTTTATCTGTCAATTTCCAAATGGCGGAAAAAGCATACATAGAAATAGGAATTTTCATGCAAAAGCTGATACCGGAACGAATACCTATATTTTCAGTGGCATCGCTGACCGAGAACAATATGGACAAAGGCAGTTCCGGTATGCAAAAAAGTATAGCTAATTGACCAATGACACACTAGTTTTTCCCAACCATTTGTGCTAGACTGGATATAATAACACAGAGGCAATATTTGATACCGGACATAAAACGGCATAGCAGCCATCCAATGTCTGTTATCCCACCAGGAGGCACACGGCATGTGGAATCCATACAATAATGCTGACAACCCTTATGGCAATCAGCCTGACAATCCATACGGCCAGAATAACCAGAATCCTTATACTGGCAGCCGTCCGTCCCCATCAAAGCCAAGCGGGGACAGCCTTGCGATGGCGGCGATGCTTTTGGGAATCCTTTCTGTCAGTACGCTTTTTATGCTGATGTTCCATTTCTCAATGATATTCGGCAGTATCGGCATCGTACTGGCAGTGCTGTCCAAAGGCCAGGCAAGCAAAATAATAGGCAAGGCGAAGACAGGAATCGTCTGTGCCGTCATTGGCATCGCAGTCAGCTTCTCCCTCTGTAGTTCCGCTTTTATAGCGCTCTACACGAACCCGGAGCTTATGGAGCAGGTCAATGAAGTTTTTGAAGAATGGTACGGCATGTCCTATGAAGATATGATGGACTCCATTTTAGATAATATAGATTAAGAAAGGTTGGTAATCGTATGATTGACGGAATCTACAGTCCTTACAGCAGTTATTCATCCTATTCGGACGCAAATTCTTACGCTTCCGCCTACCAGAGTGCGGGCGGTGTGACGGCGGGTGAAGAATCCGGGGAACGGGTCATCATCCGCAACCCGGGGGAATCCACCGAGAAGCAGGCCGGTAAAGAGTCTTCTCCCGCCGAGTGCCAGACATGCAAGGAGCGTAAATACCAGGACGGCTCCGATGAGAACGTCTCTTTCAAAAGCCCGTCCCACATCGACCCCAGCGCCGCGGCGTCCCGTGTCAGGAGCCATGAACAGGAGCATGTGAGCAACGCACACAAGGAAGCTGCCCAGAATAACGGAAAGGTAGTCTCCTGCAATGTTTCCATACGCACATCGGTCTGCCCGGAATGCGGGCGCACCTACGTGTCCGGCGGCACCACGGCCACGCAGATTAAATATTATAATGAAGAAAACCCTTACCAGAAAGAAATGAAATCTTCGGACGCCACGAATAAATACCGGGGAATGAATGTTGATATCGCGTGCTGACCTTGACGTCGTGTGCGGATTGGAGTTTATGAGATGAGTTGTTATCAGTCTTGTGCAAAGTTAAAGGCAACAGCAAAGGAGCATATGTTTGGGCATTATGGGACAGCCATCGGCGCAAGCCTGCTTGTTCTTCTAACCACAAACTGTTTTGAGCTGATGGCTCTTTCCCTCACAGGAGACCTTACCACCGTCATCGGAACATGCCTGTACTATGCCGTGTCTTTCCTTGTGTCTGTGCTGACAGGGCTTTTTGTCTCCGGTATGTCCTATTTCTATCTGAAAAACGCTTGCGGACATCGTATAACCGTGGGCGATGTCTTCCAGGGTTTCCGGTCATCTCCCGACAAGGCACTGGCCATACAGGCGTGGATTTCACTGATTTCCTATCTGTTTGACCTGCCCCGGTTCCTTCTGTCTCCCCGGATTACGTTACACGCAGAGACGAAACTGCTTGTTTTTTTCCTGTTGTCCATGGGATTGTCCTGCGCCGTCACAGTGATATTGAACCTGTTCTACGCACAGGCTTTTTTCCTGCTCCATGATTTTCCGCAGTATTCGGGCAGGGAACTGCTTGCCATGAGCCGCAAACTGATGTCCGGCCACAAAGGCAGACTGTTTCGCCTTTATATAAGTTTTATCCCGCTCGTTCTTGTCAGCCTCTTCTCCTGCGGCATCGCCATGCTGTGGGTAATGCCCTATATGAACGCCTCAGTGACTGAATTTTATCTGGACATTGTAAAAAACTCGAGCGATACACTCTAAAGATATCTATAATAGATATACGCCCATCTTTTCTTCTTTTCCTTCAACAGCAGGATAAGTTCGTCCTGCTGCCACAGCGTCTCTTCCAAATCGTCCTCGTTCACTTCCCGGTCTCCATACAAGACGTCCTCATAGATTTCCAGAAAAGACAGTATCTCTTCCCGGCCGGTCAAAGGCTGTATACGCTTCCGAAACTCCTCCAGAGTCTCCTCCTGTCTTTCCATATCCATAACCGACAAAATCTTTAAATTCCTGCCAACCTGTTCCCTAAACTGCCGTTGCATATCCATCTTGCCATATCGGTATGCGCCAATCATCCTGCTCAATACAAAGGCCATGACGCCCACACAGACAACCGTACAAAAAGCGGCTCCGAATATCTTCAGAAGTTTCAGCACAAAATCTTTTTCGGCCGCCTCCATGTCCGGCTCTTCATAACTTTCTGCCACCGGTACTTCCATCTGTACCCTTTCGCTCTCTTTGCCATGGGCCCTCACCTGGCTGACGGATAACTGGGAGCCGTCGTCATTCACTGCCCACGGCGTATAGCGCATCTCGCCATAGCCGGGCGTAGGTTCGAAAGGAATCCAGCCTACCCCTTCCAGATAAACTTCCGGCCATGCGTGCGCCATATCCCCATATACCATCGTCTCCCCTTCTTTTTTCAGGGGAACGCAAAATCCCTGGACATAGCGGGCCGGGTAACCCTGCGCCCTGGCAAGAAGCACGAAGGCCGTGGCGAAATGGCTGCAATATCCCTCTTTGGATTCAAGCAGGAAATAGTCCAGGAAAGTTTCATCGTCTCTCACCGTATCAGGCAGCTTTCCCGGTGTCAAAGTATAGTAAAAAGACGCAAGCTCCGCCTCAAGCGCACGCAGTTTTCCCAAATCCGTCTCCTCCCCCGCCATAATCCAGTCCAGATACACACTCGCCTCCTCCGATATATGCACCGGGGCGCCATAGACAGACCGGATTTCTTTCTTATGTTCTTCCAGGTCGTCGAAGCTTATATAGGCTCCGTTTTTTCTGTTGGCGTCTTTTAAAAGCGCAACAAGCAGTTCCTCATTCTCCGGTTGTCCGGCCGCCTCTTCCAGAAGCCAATCGAACTTCCCTTGTCCCAGGTTCATCTGATAAAAAGACGCCTCATAGGTCGTCCCATATCCTTTTACCTTATCAAAATAAAGGCTTCCGCCGTTTTCCACAAAATCAAAGTTCTTCCCGTCCTGCTCCAGATTCAGTGTCTTAAGAGGGGCAAATAAATATTCCGTATAGAAATTCCGATAACTAATCTGCAAATCCGTATATACCATATAGTCGGAAAAAAGTTCCCCATCGCATCTCATGACGGCATACACTGTCTCCAGTGTGTCGATGTACCGGTCCTTAAAAAATTCCCTGTCCGTCTGTTCCCACTGCCTGCCGTCAAAAGTATCGTAAACTTTTCCGCTCAGATACACATTCGCCGCACTTCTTCCCTCCGTCCGGACGCTCATGACTTCCCGGCTGTTCTCGGCTCTGCCGCCGCCAATCTCACCGTTCCCCGAAAAACCGCCCAAGGACAGGTCATACTCTTCCCCTTTGCCTCCCCTGAAATATTGGGACAACCAGGCAAAAGATTCCTTCGCCTGACCGTATACAGCCTTGACAAACTTCCATTCATATGGCTCCTTTGGCGTCGCTGCGGCCATGGACAACGCAACATACACTATCATAAAAGGCGTCACCCACAGCATATACGCCTGGATACTCCCGCCCTTCTCCTTTCGCCAACGCCTCTGGCACCACTCCACATACACCAACACAATATAGACAAGCATCAGAACAACACCCGTTTTGGGCACTTCTTTCCCGCCGAAAAGAAAGTACAAAAGAGCGGCCGCAAGCGCAAGCGCCCCCACCGCCTTGAGCCGAAAGTCCCGCTCCATCATCCACGCAAGGAAATAGCATATTCCGGCAGCCGTCACTGCCTGCACAATCCCATAGCCAACCTCCCACTCCGGCTTCCACGGCTGACCTCCGGCGAGCCAGTAAATATAAGACTGAAAAAACCGGCTGCATTCGCGGACGCCTGCAAGGCTTCCTGCCACCACAAAAAACGCCGCCCCTCCAACCAACCCGAGAAAGCGTCCACGCACAGTAAGCCGCCCGAAAAATGCCAATATGCACACAGTCATCCCGGCCGCCAAAATATGCCAGAAGCTTACGGATGCAGCTTCCTCAAACTTTCCCGCCAAAAGCATTGTGATGCCTGTCAAAAGCGCGGCATTCACTATATGCCAGAGACTTTTTTCATCGAAGCAGACTCCCATTCTTTTCATAACAGCCCATCCAATTCCGCACCGACAGGCACTACGGTTATCTTATGCCGCTCTGTGCCCTGCCTGACATAGTTCTCCACATTCTCATCCGTCACCACATAGAATACGGTCATAATACCCGCCCTGTCGAATTCTTCCGTCATTCTCATAACCGCCTCGTCAATCTCATGCATCACGCCGAACACAATCCTGCTTCCGGAAAGCATCCCCTGCCCCAAAAGACGGGTCAGCATCGCCTCAAAATTTTCGTCCTTGTCAAACACCACATCCGACACACCCTGGTAAAAGCCGTCAAAATCCCCAAGCCCTTCCACATGTCTTGACACAACTCCCCTCTGCCCGCAATAGGCCGAAAAAGGGATATATTTCCCGGCAAAAAAACTCCCTAACGCCAACACCGTCTCCAATATCTTATCCTCGACGGGAAGATACTCCCCAGGCTCCTCACTAAAACGTTTTGTATCCCAGAAAAGAGCTATCCCTGTTTTCTCTTCACCGGTACGATTGCGCACCTTCAGTTTTCCCTCCCTGGCGGAAGCCTTCCAGTGAATCTGTTTGGGCGCGTCCCCTGCAATATAATCCCGCACCACAATATCCGGCTCCGTGCGCTCCGACATCGATTCCCTGCGCAAGAAGATACTGAAATGTTCGATGCTGTTGAGCTTCGCCACATGGGTTACCTTCGGCATCACCTGCACCTTCACCGCATGCGGAATCCGGTAGCGGACACAAAACAGCTTAAAGAAATCGGTCAGGACAATTTCCTTCACACCCACCTCATATTCACCGCGGTATTTACAGGTCAGTCTCGTCTCAAACGTCCTCCTGTCCTTCGGAAGAAGCTCATACTCCTTATCCCCCGGTAGTTCTTCCGCCGTGGAAAAAGTCGAATACATTCCCACACTGACACTGGCAAAGAGACAAAGGCTCTCGTTCTGTAAGACAAACAGATAGGGCACTGCCTGTCCGCACACCAGATTCCTGCCCTGCAATTGCTGCATAATCTTAAGATTCCAGTATACGGCTAACAGATAGACCGCCGACACAACAGGGATAAACGTAATCCCCCAGAATATTCCATAGCTGACATTGCCGCCATAACAACTGATAAGCGCCAGGGACAGCACCCATAAATCCAATAAAATCCATCTGCGCATTTTCATGGCATACCACTCTTTCTGTCCGCAAAACCACTTTTAACGACATTGCTTTTAAACCGGGACTTTGGCTTTCACGATAAGGCTTTTTAAAATCTTAAGCTTGTCTTCCTTCCTGATTTTCGCCTCGGCGGACAGCACAAGCCGGTGCCCGAGCACCTGCATGGACACTGCCTTCACGTCATCCGGCTTCACATAGTCCCGCCCCTGCAGGTAAGCTCTCGCCTGGGACGCCCGTACCAATGCAAGCATTGCACGCGGGCTTGCACCCAAGACGAAACGTTCTTCCTGCCTGGTAAGCAGCACGATATCTTCTATATACCCAAGCACGCCGTCTTTCACCGTAATTTCAGAGACTTCCCTCCGCATCTGTAAGATGTCTTCCGCCTTGCAGACCGTTTTTGCCCGCTCTAAAGTCTGTCCTTGCAGAAACTGGGACGCCATCCTGATTTCCTGTTCCCTGTCCGGGTATCCCACCGTCAGCTGCATCATAAAGCGGTCCATCTGCGCCTCTGGCAGCGGATAAGTGCCAAGAAACTCCACCGGATTCTGGGTTGCCACCACAAGGAACGGTTGAGGCAGTTTATGTATCGTTCCGTCCACCGTAACCTGCCCTTCCGCCATCGCCTCAAGCAAGCTCGCCTGGGTCTTCGGGGACGTCCTGTTAATCTCGTCCGCCAAAAGCACCTGATGCATCACCGCCCCCGCCTGGTACACAAACTCCCCCGTATCCATACGATAGACGGAGACGCCCGCCACATCTCCCGGGAGGGTATCCGGCGTAAACTGTATCCGCCCGAAACTGCACTCCATGCTTTTCGCAAGGCTTAAAGCGAGGGTAGTCTTGCCCACGCCCGGGACATCCTCAAGCAGCACGTGCCCGCCCGCCAGTAAACAGGTCAGCAAGTCCTCCACGACCTCCTCTTTTCCGACAAACACCTGATTGATATTTTCCATTAATTGTTGCGCTAAATCATAGTTATCCATAACTTCCCCTCTTCTTCCCAAAAGGAAAAACCCAGAATGGGATTGCCGCCTAATCCACACTCTGGGCCTGTCTTCGTTTTTTAAGAATTAATCCACCGCAGATAGGCGTTGATAAATGGGTCAAGCCCACCGTCCAACACCGCGTTCACATTGCCTGATTCCTCTTCCGTCCTGTGGTCTTTCACCATCGTGTAAGGCTGCAATACATAAGAACGTATCTGGTTCCCCCACCCGATTTCCTTCACATCGCCACGGA
The DNA here is from genome assembly GCA_947172645.1 of uncultured Lachnospiraceae bacterium. Classification (GTDB taxonomy): domain Bacteria; phylum Bacillota; class Clostridia; order Lachnospirales; family Lachnospiraceae; genus UBA3282. Next base: position 34,921 of record CAMWBY010000002.1, read on the forward strand.
TACCGGACAGCTTCTCGGCATTCTCCTCCTGCTTAAGCATATACAGCTTCGCCTTCAGCATCTGCATGGCCTTATCTTTGTTCTGGAACTGGGAACGCTCGTTCTGGCATGTCACCACGATTCCGGTAGGAAAATGGGTTATCCGAATGGCCGAGGACGTCTTATTGATATGCTGTCCTCCTGCGCCGCTGCTTCGGTAAGTATCGATACGGATATCCTCGTCCTTAATCTCGATATCCACATCCTCCTCGATATCCGGCATCACATCCAGGGATACGAAAGAAGTCTGACGCTTGCCCTGCGCGTTGAAAGGGGAAATACGCACCAGTCTGTGCACACCCTTCTCCGATTTCAGATAACCGTAGGCATTCTCGCCGTTAATCTGGAAAGTCACCGATTTAATCCCGGCCTCATCGCCGTCCAGGTAGTCAATCACTTCCAGGGCAAACCCTTTACGCTCCGCCCATCTTGTATACATACGGTAAAGCATACTGCACCAGTCGCAGCTCTCCGTGCCACCCGCCCCCGCATTCAGTTTCAGTATCGCATTGTTCCTGTCATACTCGCCGGACAGCAGTGTGCTGATTCTGATATTCTCAAACGTCTCCTTAAACTGCCGCAGTTCTTCCTCGATATCCGGTATGATGGCGGGGTCGTTATCCTCATACCCCATCTCAATCAATTCCAGGATATCCTGGAACTGCGCGCTCAGCCCCTCCATCGTATCTACGGTATCTTTCAGGCTCTTGGACTCCCTCATCTTCTGGTTGGATTTCTCCGGGTCATTCCAGAAGTCCGGCGCCTGCATTTCCATTTCCAGCTCTTCAATCCGCTTCGACTTATTCGCTAAGTCAAAGTGAATCCCTCACTTCCGCTAAGGGACTTTCGTAGCCTAGAAGCTCCGATTTCATATTATCTAATTCAACCACTTAACGTCACCACCTTTTCATTCCGTCATCCTGCACCTTTGTGAGGAACGTACTAATCTGCTTATCTGTTTCTTCCGCAACACTGTTTATACTTCTTACCGGAACCGCAAGGGCACGGGTCGTTGGGATATACCTTCGCCTCCATGCGCCTTACAGGCCCTTTCTGAACCGTATCATCCTTGTTCGTGCCTGTCACCTTGGCAACCTGCTCACGCTCCACCTTCTGCTCGATACGCACATGGAAAAGCAGACGAACCGTCTCCTCCTTGATGTTCTGGGTCATCTCATCGAACATCTCATAACCGTTCAACTTATACTCCACAAGCGGGTCTTTCTGTCCATATGCCTGTAAACCTGCTCCCTGGCGGAGCTGATCCATGTCGTCGATATGGTCCATCCACTTCCTGTCGATGACCTTAAGCAAAAGCACACGCTCAATCTCACGGATTGCCTCCGGCTCCGGAAATTCTGCTTCCTTGCTCTCGTAGAGTTTCACGGCTTCCTCTTTCAACTGCTGTTTTAAGCTGTTCTTCTTAGGCTTGGACACGCGGGACGCCTTCACAGGCTGTAGCGGAACAGTGGGCAAAAGCAGCGTATTCAACTCATTGTAATCCCACTCTTCGAAATCCGTATCGTCGCCGATACACATATCCACGCAGTCTTCCGTAATATCTGTAATCATCTTGTAGATTGCGTCACGCATACTCTCCCCGTTGAGTACACGCCGTCTTTCTTCGTAGATAATCTCCCTCTGCTCGTTCATCACCTGGTCGTATTCAAGCAGGCTCTTCCTGATGCCGAAGTTGTTATTCTCTATCTTCTTCTGTGCCGATTCAATGGCCTTTGTCAACGCCTTATGCTCAATCTCCTGTCCTTCCGGAATGCCAAGCGCGTTGAACATCGTAATCATCCTGTCGGAACCGAAAAGTCTCATCAAGTCGTCTTCCAGGGAAATATAGAAGATGGACTCGCCCGGGTCTCCCTGTCTGCCCGAACGCCCACGGAGCTGATTGTCGATACGCCTGGACTCATGGCGCTCTGTACCGATAATCATCAAACCTCCGGCCGCCCTCGCCTCGTCGTCCAACTTGATATCCGTACCACGGCCCGCCATATTGGTGGCAATCGTCACCGCGCCGTGGATTCCGGCGTCCGCCACGATTTCCGCCTCCATCTCATGGAACTTCGCGTTCAGCACTTTGTGCTCGATGCCGTTCTTCTTAAGCAGTCCGCTCAGTTCTTCGGACGCGTCAATGTTGATAGTACCCACCAGTACAGGCTGCCCCTTGGCATGCGACTGCTTGACCGCCTCCACGATTGCCCGCAGCTTCTCACGTCTTGTCTTATATACCAAGTCCTGTCGGTCGATACGCGCAATGGGCTTATTGGTCGGTATCTCCACCACATCCATGCCGTAAATATCACGGAACTCTTTCTCCTCCGTGAGGGCAGTACCCGTCATGCCCGCTTTCTTCTCGAATTTATTAAAAAAGTTCTGGAACGTGATGGTTGCAAGGGTCTTGCTCTCACGTTTCACTTTCACATGCTCTTTCGCCTCAATCGCCTGGTGAAGACCGTCGGAATATCGGCGTCCCGGCATAATACGTCCGGTAAACTCATCCACAATCAACACCTGGTCGTCCTTCACCACATAATCCTGGTCACGGAACATCAGATTGTGCGCCCGCAGCGCCAGGATAATATTATGCTGAATCTCAAGATTCTCCGGGTCGGCGAGATTTTCAATCTGGAAGAAACGCTCTACCTTGGCGACGCCCTGTGCCGTCAGGTTCACGACTTTATCCTTCTCATTGACGATAAAATCCCCTGTCTCCTCACGCTCCACACCCATGATGGCATCCATCTTGGAGAGTTCTTCCATATCTTCGCCGCGGGATAACTGTCTCGCCAGAATATCACATGCCTCGTACAGTTTCGTCGACTTACCGCTCTGTCCGGAGATAATTAAAGGTGTCCGCGCCTCGTCAATCAGCACGGAGTCTACTTCGTCGATAATCGCGTAGTGCAAATCCCTGAGCACGAGCTGTTCTTTATAGATAACCATATTGTCACGCAGATAATCGAAGCCCAGTTCGTTGTTGGTCACATATGTGATGTCGCAGTTGTATGCCTCCCTGCGTTCCTCAGACTTCATGTCGTTTAACACGACGCCGACTTTCAGGCCAAGGAACTCATGCACCTGTCCCATCCACTCCGCATCACGCTTCGCCAGATAGTCATTGACCGTGACAACATGCACGCCTTTCCCTTCCAGTGCGTTCAGATATGCGGGCAAAAGACAAGTCTGGGTTTTTCCTTCACCGGTCTTCATCTCGGCGATACGTCCCTGGTGCAGGATAATGCCGCCGATGAGCTGTACGCGGTAATGCTCTGTCTTAAGGATTCTCCTGGCCGCTTCCCGCACTGTGGCATAAGCTTCCACCAACAAGTCATCCAACGTCTCCCCGTCCGACAGACGCTTCTTAAATTCCTTCGTCTTATCACGCAACTGCTCGTCCGACAGTTCCATCATCGACGGCCGCAAATCCTCAATCCTTTTCACCAGACCGTCAATGCGCTTAATCTCTCTCTCACTATGTGTTCCGAATACTTTCTGTACGACACCCATGACTTCCTCGTTTCTGCATAGCCGGTTTGTCCGGCGCCAATATGCATACTTCCTTTCCGAATAGTCCCCTCACTGTGCATGATGATAAAACACCAACGTATATTTTATCAGATTAGTAAGAAAATATCAAGGACTAACACTTAATGTCCGGCAAACCTACATAACACATAATGTCCGGCAAAGCGGTTCGCTTAGCCGGACATTATCATTCTTTTATCATTTCATTAGTATACCATAGCCTCTTCTTCGCCGTTTAACACGCGCAGTCCGCCCTGCACAAGTGCAAGCAGCTCATCCTCGCCCGGATATACCGTCATGGGAGCAATCCATCCTGCCTGTGCTTTAAGGCCCTCTACCACAGCCTTGTCATAAGCGATTCCTCCGGTCACGATAATCTGATCCACTTTGCCTTCCAGGACACATGCCATGGAGCCAATGTCTTTGGCCACCTGCCTTACGAACGCATCACGGATTTCTTCCGCTTTCTTATCGCCCTCGTCCACCATCTTATCCACATCGCGCATGTCGTTGGTGCCGCAGTAAGCGTTGAAACCGCCGCCGCCCACAATCTTCTTATATACTTCTTTCTCCGTATACTGGCCGGAGAAGCACATCTTAATCAGGGCGCCGCTGGGCACTGCGCCTGCCCTTTCAGGCGAGAATGCGCCGTCGCCGTCAAGCGCATTGAACACATCTACGACTTTGCCCTGTTTGTGTGCGCCCACGGACACACCGCCGCCCATATGCACTACAACCAGGTTCAAGGAAGCATAATCTTTACCCTGCTCCTTCGCATAACGCTTCGCCACCGCTTTCTGGTTCAGCGCATGGAACACGCTCGTCCTGGGAAGCTCCGGCACGCCTGAATAACGGGATACAGGCTCCAACTCATCCACTACGACAGGGTCTACAATATAGGAAGGCACGCCGATGGAATCGCCGATTTCCCTTGCAAGGATACCGCCTAAGTTAGAAGCGTGCTGTCCCTGTTTTCCGATTTTCAAATCTTCCAGAAGGTCGTCGCTGACCGCGTATGTACCGCCCGGAATCGGTTTCAGCATACCGCCGCGTCCTACCACCATGTTAAGGGAATTGATATCAAAGTCTTTTTCTTTCAGAAGATTTACGATAATATCCTTACGAAAATCTTTCTGGTCCACGATGGATGCATACTGTGCAATCTCCTCCGTAGAGTGTCTCAAAGTCTCCTCAAATAGGAGAGTTTCATCCTCAAATACACCAATTTTTGTAGATGTAGAACCCGGATTGATAATTAAACTCTTTACTGACATTTTTACCTCCATCTCGTCAAAAACAACATCTTAGTTCATCTTAGCCATCGCGCCTGCCATAACTGCGCCGAGCGCCAGGGAATTTACCTTCGTCTCAAAATCATCGGAACGGGAAGTCAGGATAACCGGAGCCTTCGTGCCTGTGAGGATGTTGCCGTTCTTCACCTTAGCTGTATGTACAAGACACTTGTATACCAGATTGCCCGCATGGATGTCAGGGAAAAGAAGCACGTCGGCATCGCCCACAATCTTCCTGCCTTCCGCCCCTTTATGCTTGGCAGCTTCCGGGTCGATGGCAAGGTCTAAGGAAAGCGGCCCATCTACGATGCAGCCCGTAATCTTGCCTTCCTCGCACATCTTGGTCAGTTCATCCGCATCCACAGTAACAGGCATCTTCGGATTCACAACCTCCACTGCTGCCAGAGGCGCAACCTTAGGATTCGGAATACCGCATGCATGGCACACATCCACCGTATTCTCGATGATATGTACCTTGTCTTCCAATGTAGGATAAGTCATAAACGCCACGTCCGTTAAGAAAAGGAGATGGTCGATGCCCTCAACCTCGAACACACATACATGGGACAACGCTTTACCGGTCCGCAGGCCAACTTCCTTGTCTAACACGCTCTTTAAGAAGGACTTCGTGTCAATCAGGCCCTTCATGTACATATCAGCCTTGCCGTCATGTACCAATCCTACCGCTTTCAGAGCCGCCGCATAATCATCCTTCTCGTCAATAATCTCGAAGCCGCTCACGTCAACATTGTCGGCCGCCGCCACTTCCTTAATCTTATCCGCGTCTCCAACCAGAATCGCCTCTGCAATGTTGCGCTCCTTCGCAGCAACCACCGCCTCCAATACAGCGCTGTCCTGCGCCACGGCAACCGCAACCTTCTTGATGCTGCACTCGGATACTTTGGACAGCAAATCGTCAAAACTCTTACTCATCTCACCAATCCACTCCTTTGTTTTATCGTTATTCTATATACAGGTCTCCTAAGCGGAATCCCCCTTCGTTAAAATAATAACACTACAAGATACAAAAATCAACGTGAACTGTAATAACCATTTAGTGATGGAACAGCCTGATTCCCGTAAAGCACATCACCATGCCATGCTTATTGCACGTCTCTATGACATTGTCGTCGCGCACGGAACCGCCCGGCTGGGCAACATACTTCACGCCGCTTCTGTGGGCTCGCTCAATATTGTCTCCAAACGGGAAGAATGCGTCGGAACCAAGCGCCACGCCTTCCATCTTATCGAGCCATTCCCTTTTCTCCTGAGCCGTAAATACTTCCGGCTTCACTTTAAATATCTTCTGCCATGTTCCTTCCGCCAGGACGTCCATAAAATCCTCTCCAATATATAAATCAATGGAATTATCTCTGTCCGCGCGACCGATTCCATCTACAAATTCAAGCCCCAAAACCTTCGGCGACTGCCTGAGGAACCAATTATCCGCCTTGGTGCCCGCAAGCCTTGTACAATGAATACGCGACTGCTGCCCTGCGCCGATACCGATTGCCTGTCCGCCTTTCACATAACACACCGAATTTGACTGTGTATATTTCAAGGTAATCATGGCAATCGCCAGGTCAATCTTCGCCTGTTCGGGCAGTTCCTTACACTCTGTCACCACATTACCGAAAAATTCGTCGTCAATCTTCAGCTCATTCCTGCCCTGCTCGAAGCTGATGCCGTATACCTGCTTCACTTCAAGGGGTGCGGGTATGTAGTCCTCGTCAATCCGGATGACATTATAGCCGCCCTTCTTCTTCGCTTTCAGAATCTCCAAAGCCTCCGGTTCGTATCCCGGCGCAATCACACCGTCGGACACCTCTCTTTTGATAATCTTTGCGGTTGACACGTCGCAGACGTCCGACAGGGAAATAAAATCCCCGAAAGAGCTCATACGGTCCGCCCCCCTGGCTCTCGCATAGGCATTTGCAAGAGGCGTAAATTCCATATCCAGGTCGTCTACCCAATAAATCTTCTTCTCCACATCGGATAAAGGAAGCCCTACCGCCGCGCCCGCGGGGGACACATGTTTGAAAGAAGCCGCCGCCGGAAGCCCTGTCGCCTTCTTTAATTCCTTCACCAACTGCCAACCGTTAAACGCATCCAGGAAATTAATATATCCCGGCTTGCCGTTCAACACCTGAATCGGAAGGTCACTGCCATCCGCCATATAGATACGTGACGGCTTCTGATTCGGATTACATCCATATTTCAATTCTAATTCAGTCATTTTTTCCTCCATACTCTTCCGCCCTACTGGTTCTTATTCACAATCCGTGTCTCGTATTGTCCGCTTGCAATGTCAATATACCGGACAAACAGCGACACCTTATTCTCCTCATTGAGATTGTCCCAGACTGTCTTCGTAAAACTGTCGATATCCTCCTCTATGCCTACCAATACAGGTTCCCCTTCAAAGCTCGGCAGCGGATTGCCGTCTCCTCTATATGTATGGATAAAATGTCCTTCACCGGCCGCCGGATTCTCATAGGCGAAAGTGTACCTGCAACAGGAAGACGGGTCTCCGTGGTTGCTTTTTAAAATCGACATGGCATAGTTGTATCCGCCGTTCTCCAAGTGCATAATGCCCGAAATACGGGGCGTATAGTTGGGCGCATCCGGCTCAAATTCCCTGGTGCGCAGCGCCTGTTCAAAAGTCTGCTGTCTGTCCATCAGTTCATAGACAGTGTCTGTCTGATCGCCGTTTGTCACGATAGTCTTATTGCCAAGGACCCTTACCGGCGCATAGATAATCAGGCTTGGGTCTTCCAGTTTCGAAGGGTCGTAGGCTTGGGTCCTTATGCCCGCGCCGTCTTCCGCAAAGATACGGTTCCTGCTGTTTGCGCTCCTGCCCATGATAAAATAAGCCGTCACCGCATATTTTGCGTCAGCCGATTTACCGATTATGATACCTCTGCCGGGATAGGAATTTCCCGCCAGCTCCTGTGCCAAAGATTTTTTCTCCATTTTTCCTCCGTTCAAAAGCGCATTGCGCTTTACATGACATATTTTTTCTCAAATTCCTCTGCCGGCATGGGTTTGTCAAAATAGTATCCCTGAATCAACCTGACATTCATGTCGCCGAGTACTTTGCACTGTTCTTCTGTCTCCACGCCCTCCATACAGATAGAAACGCCTAAAACATCCGCCAAATCAGACACCATTTTGACAAAAGATTTGGAATATGTATTCTCCGCCAAATCCCTGACGAAGCTCTGGTCCACCTTAATCACGTCAAACGGTAATTCTTTCACATGGCTCAAAGACGAATACCCCGTCCCAAAATCGTCCAATGCAATCCGAACGCCCGATTTCTTAATCTGCTGCAACACCTTCTTCATGCATTCCAAATCCTGCACCGCCACACCCTCCGTCACTTCAAGAGTCAGGTTATGGGGATTGATTTTTGATTTCTTCACAATTTTTGATATGGTCTTCGCGATGCCCTTCTGCTGTAACTGCACCACCGAAAGGTTCACATTAACCTTATAGTCAGGATGCCCATTGTCATTCCAACGTTTACAGGCCTCGCATGCCTGCTGCAATACATGATTGCCAATGGGATTAATCAGCCCAAGGTATTCGGCAAGAGGAATAAAATCTGCCGGTGACATAAATCCCATCTCTTCACTGTTCCAACGAATCAAAGCCTCCGCCCCGGTACAGACGCTGCCTCTCTGGATATCCACAATCGGCTGGTAATGCACCTCAAATTCTTTGTATCCGTCCATTGCCGCATCCCTCAGCTTTTTCTCCAGTTCCAGACGTTTGCCGGAATCAAACTGGATGCTGTCGTCATAGACAGCCACACAGTTCTTACCCAGTTTCTTCGCCTCGTACATAGCGATATCCGCTTTCTTAATGAGCTCATGCACTTCTTCCCCTTCCGACGGAAAGTGCACAATACCCATACTCATCGTGCAGTAATAGTCTGCATCTTTGATAAACCATGGCCTGTCAAAAATAGACCTGATTATCCGCACTGCCTGCTCCAATATCTCAAACCTGTCATAGGGAATCAAAACAGCAAACTCGTCGCCTCCCACCCGGTAACAGAAATCATGGATTCCAGGCACATTGCGCATTCCGTTGGCAATGGATTTCAACAAAACGTCTCCATATTGATGTCCCAAACTGTCATTGATATACTTGAAATCGTCTAAATCAAGATAAAGAAGCGCGCCTTCCTTGCCCTCTCTTTTTGCATCTTCCACATATTTGGTAAGGTCGCGCTCAAAGCATAGCCTGTTGCAAAGCCCGGTGAGATAATCCGTATATGCCTGCCTCCTAAGCTTCCTCTCGTACATCTTTTTCTCGGTGATATCATAGATAGAACACATCAGCATCAGTCTGCCGTCTGTCCATGCGATATTTTTATAAAAAAGGTCGTACCAGTTGCCCTGTTCTTCCAGGCATATTTCTATGCTGCCGGACTCCGCGTTCTTCGGAATCCTGTCCTCAAAGATATCACACAAGTTATTTCGTCCGACGCCCTTGTCAAACTCGTCTTTAAAACGCTTGTTGGAAAAGAGAATTTCTCCGCTTTCTCTGTCACGCACATAGACCGCACTGCCTATATTGTACAGCGCTGCCTCCAATAAAGTATAAGACCCTTCCATGCAATTCTTCCGAATCCGCTTACCCAATTTTTTTACGGAGTCGCTTAAAAAACGGATTTCCTCCACTTCCCAGTTGTGGGCGTTGCGCTTCACTTCAAAACAAGCATACATGCCGACACGGTTTTCCAACTCAATAGGAAGCGCCGCAAGCGCTTTAATGCCTGCCCGGTCCAAATCCGTCGCATACCCTTCGGTGCCGGACGCCGAAGAAAGGACCAACGGTTTCTCCCGGTACAGATATGGAGGACGGGGCTGCCGCCCTGCCTGCCCGTAACCCGGACTCGTCCCTTCACTGTGCCATGCGGCAATGACATCCATATGTTCCCTGTCTGCATCGTCCACAGAACATAAATAGGCACAGTCTATACCCAGAAGCCTGCTGACCGTAGCAAGAAAACCGGACAGCACTTCCTCTATAGGCATGTCGCTGTCCAACATCTGTACTATCTTAGCGGTGGCGTCCGCCCGCCTGAATCTGTCTTCCATCTCATTCTTAGAGCTGCGCTCCCTGCTGCTCTCGGCCCTGGCGTTCTGCGCCAATATCTTATCGAGCACAATATGCCTGCTAATCTGCCGTAATAAATCAAGAGACAGGTTAAATTGTCTTTCCGTTGTCCGATAGGAGAAGGCCCGTGCAAATTCCTGTCCCTCCGCCGACACAGCATCGGACATTACACCGCATACCAACCATGTCAGCACTGTTGTGCCTGCATCTTTTACACTCACCGCCGCGTATTTCAACGCGTCAAGATTCGTCTCTTCAATCGCCTGGTCTTCCAGACTGCTCTGCGAAACTCTCCGGAACAGAGAAAGCATTTTCTCCCTCGATGCCAGCCCGGCAAGCTTCTCCCTGTCCTGTTCTTCACCTGACATACGCGTCACATCTGTCCCGGCACTGTCTACGCAGAACGCGTAGACTCCTGCCACCATACAAAATTCATCCTGTATTTTCTGTAATTCTTCACGGTCTAAAATCCCTTGATATAAACCGTCCATGCGAGATTCCCTCCTGCATCCCTTTCTTCCCGGCTCCCATTCGCCCTTTTACCAATATGCCAACTTTTCAGCCCGGCTCATCCCATCACTCGTCTACGCTGTAATTAGGCGCCTCTTTTGTAATATGGATGTCATGAGGATGGCTCTCCTTAAGGGAAGCAGCCGAAATCTTGACAAACCTGCCGTTCTGCTTCAATTCCTCAATCGTAGCCGTGCCACAATAGCCCATACCGGAACGCAGGCCGCCCATCAATTGGAATACGGTGTCTTCCACTGTCCCTTTGTAGGCTACCCGTCCTTCCACGCCTTCCGGAACCAACTTCTTGGCATCCGTCTGGAAATAACGGTCCTTGCTGCCGTTCTCCATAGCAGCGATGGAGCCCATTCCACGGTAGACTTTATATTTTCTGCCCTGATAGAGTTCGAATGTACCTGGGCTTTCGTCACAGCCTGCAAACATGCTGCCCATCATGCAGACACTGCCGCCCGCCGCAATCGCCTTCGTCATATCTCCTGAATACTTGATGCCACCGTCCGCAATAATCGGAATATCATATTCCCTGGCCACTGAATAGGCATCCATAATAGCGGTAATCTGCGGCACGCCGATGCCCGCCACCACGCGCGTCGTACAGATGGAGCCAGGTCCTATACCTACTTTAACGGCATCGGCGCCCGCCTCAATCAGAGCCTTCGTCCCTTCACCTGTCGCCACGTTGCCGGCAATCACCTGCAAATCAGGATACGCTTCCTTAATCATCTTGACACATCGAAGCACATTCTCCGAATGTCCATGGGCGCTGTCCAACACAATCACATCCACTTTCGCATCCACTAACGCCGCCACTCTGTCAAGCACATTCGCCGTGATGCCCACGCCTGCGCCGCACAGAAGCCTTCCCTGGCTGTCCTTGGCGGACAGCGGATATTTAATCGTCTTCTCGATATCCTTGATAGTAATCAAACCTGCCAGATTATAATCGTCGTCTACAATGGGGAGTTTTTCCTTCCTTGCCCTTGCCAGAATCTGTTTTGCCTCGTCCAGCGTAATGCCGACTTTGGCCGTTATCAGCCCCTGAGATGTCATAGATTCTTTAATTTTCTTTGTGAAATCTGTCTCGAATTTTAAATCACGATTTGTGATGATACCGACTAGTTTTCTGCCCTCGGTAATCGGAACGCCTGAAATCCTGAATTTAGCCATCAGAGCGTCGGCATCGGCCAGCGTGTGTTCCGGCGCCAACGAAAAGGGGTCCGTAATGACGCCATTTTCTGAACGTTTTACTTTATCAACTTCTTCCGCCTGTGCCTCAATGGACATGTTCTTATGGATAATACCGATTCCCCCCTGCCTGGCCATGGCTATCGCCATCCTGTTCTCGGTTACGGTATCCATCCCTGCACTCATCATTGGAATGTTCAGTTTAATTTTCTTCGTAAGCCACGTTGTCAAGTCTACCTGATTCGGAATTACCTGGGAATAGCTTGGCACTAACAATACGTCGTCAAATGTAATTCCTTCTCCAATAATCTGACCCATTTTCTTTCCTCCTGTGTTATTGATGTTGTGATGGTTATGAGTAATCATTTATGTAAAGAATACTGCCAGCCGTACAACTGACAGTATTTCTTTCCATTTCCTTATTCTTTAATCCATAAACACCTTACGCGGTGCAACGCTCTGGATTGCCTTGACCATAGCTTCATTGGGCTCCAGAATAATCTTTGTATCGCCGTTTAAAACCATCATATATCTCTTCTCCGGCTGCGCAGCGATACCCGAGCTGTAATCTATTGTCTTAAGATTACGGTTCCTGTAAGAATCCAGCCTGTGTGAATTGAGCGGCGCAAAAATCTCCATCTGTTCCGTGGAATAAGCTCCCGCCTTCTTCCTCCTGCTCTTCGCCATAACTTTATCAACGCTCACTTCTCTGTCCAGATACAGATATTCATATTCCACGTTCGCATTCATCGTCGCAAAATACGCGCCTATGCCCGTAATAGCCGCCACAACCAGCCCCGGAAGGAATATGGCGCCAATCAGCACAAAAACCACCGTCAGCATAATCAGCAGTATTTTCAGAAAAGATAAGATTGTCGAGGGCTTCCTCGCCACCAGACATTCCACATACGTCTCACTCATAATTTGGATACCTCCAGGATTCTACTTTAAACTCTTTGAAACATGCCCTCAAGAAAATATAGACTTATCATATAACAAATCCCGAAAAGTTTCAAGCAATAGGTTGCATCAATTCACGTCACGTCATAGTAACAGTTCAGCCATGCCATTCATAAGTCACCAGAATATACATTTTCGCCAATAATATTGCTGATTGACTGGTGGCTTATTTCATGTCGGGCGTCCGCCCTATAGAATTGATTATGCAGTTTGTCCTTAGCAAGCAAGCTTGCACGTACAAATTGCACAATCAATTCTGCATTGCTGAACTGTTACCCTTCATATTCCATAGAACGCATCTTACAGCTTCCGTCAAGTTTCCGGAACTCCCCATAGCCCACAAAATGCAGCCCGCATTTCTCCATGACATGCCCCGACGCAAGGTTCGGCTCGCAGTGGCTGGCATGAAATTTCCTGGCGCCGAAATTCTCCCGGGCGTATTCCATCATCGCCTTCAACGCTTCCGTGGCATACCCCATACCCCAACAGTCGTAACGGAAATTGTAGCCGAATCCCCAACATTCCCCGTCTTCATCCCTTCCGATATCCCCACTGCCGATTAATTTTCCGTCTCCGATTCGTTCAAATCCAAAATTGTATGTACTTGTATCCTGGCCGGTAAAAGAAAGCCATTCCCTCACGTCTTCCATATCCGTATAGGTGGTGTATACCATATACTTCGCAACCCGCTCGTCGCTGACCCATTCAAACACGTCCTCAGCATCGGCAACCGTAAGCGGGCGCAGCAATAAACGCTGTGTCTTGATTCTGATATTGTGCATGATTTCTGTTTTCCCCTCTCTATTTCTTCAGAAAATCACTAAATTCTTTCAACTCCTCTTTCTTCTCCTCGGGAAGGTTGTTAAATTCAGTATCACAGACAGCGCCCTCTAACGCATATAAATGCACCAGGCAGATGTTTGGATATACCTGTTTTAATTCTGCAAACGCCTGTTTAGCGCCCACCGCAAGCAGTTTCTCCGGAGAGTCAATTCCAACGGATGTCAGTTTTCTTGCCATTTCCGCGCCAATATTCACCATCGACGTCAATTCAGCCATACCCCTGCCCTCCTTAAAAGCGCTCATCTTTCGACCATTCTATCATCGTACAGTCTAAAAGACAACAAATATCTGGCGTACTTTCCTATTAATATAAAATATAAAAAAACCGCAAGCGTCCGACATACTTTATGAAAATTTCATACAAACAATATTTCCCCTTCATTGACATTAAATGATAAACGAACTATGATAAGAAAAAACTTAAGGAGCATAAGCGCCCCGGAATGAGGATTGCCATGTCAGTTGCAGAAGAAATCAGGCAGGAACAGAAGAAGGCTTTGAGCACAATGAGCCGCAAAGAAAAGTTTACCTACTTTTGGGATTATTATAAAATACATGTTTTGGTGGCGGCAGCGCTTATCGCCGTAGCCGTCTCTTTTATCCACCAGTATGTGACCAACAAAGATTACGGTTTCTACGCCGCATTGATTAATGCAGGTATGACGGACCCTGACCAGGACCCGGCTTCCCAATGGGCTGCCGGTTTCCAGGAATACGCGCAGATTGACCCCGCCGAATACCAGGTATATATTGACACGTCTTTCTCCCTCTCAGGCGACACGGTTTCGCAATATGGCATGGCAAGCCAACAGAAGCTGATTGCCATGCTGCAAGTGGGCACAATCAGTGTGGTAACGGCAGAGACGGAAACTTTCGAACAATATGCGCAGGCGGAGCTGTTCCGCCCTCTGGAAGAATTTATGTCGCCGGAAGAACTCGAGAAATACAGCCCTTATCTCTATTATACGGACGCCGCAGCCTTCGGGCAGGATGAAGAAGAGAACTATGACATAGCCGCCACGCAAAGTCAGTCTTCGCTGAACATCGACCACCGTAATCCTGCCGGTATGGAACAGCCTGTAGCTGTAGGCATTGTGCTCACCGAAGACAATCTGCTTGCCGAGGCCGGGCTGTATGCTTATCTGGAGGATTCCCAATATGATTTCCAGGGCCATCCCGCCGACGTCGTCCTGGGTGTCCCTTACACCAACGAAAATCCTGAACTGGCTGTCCGGTTCCTGGAATACATGAAATTAGGAGAAGGTTGACTGTAAAAGTCAACCTTCTCCTTCCTGTTGATAAATGCAGATTGGAAAGACGAAACTCATCTCCATGTATACCTCTGGAAAACATCTTCTAATACTGGCTGATAAAACAGCGTGTACCAAAACCCAAGTATGCTACATCATCTCTCTCAGCATCTGGTTCACCGTTGCCGGGTCCGCCTTGCCTTTCATAGCTTTCATTGTCTGCCCCACAAGGAAACCAATCGCTTTCTCTTTGCCGTTCTTAAAGTCCGCCACCGACTGTGGATTGGCTGCCAACACTTCTTCCACCACGCTGCGCAGGGCGCCCTCGTCATTGACAGTCTTCAAGCCCTTCTCTTCCACATACTTTTCCGGGTCCACATCTTTTTCAAACATAACCTCGAAAACTTCTTTCGCCACGGAACTGTTGACCGCCTTAGAGTCCGTCAGGGCAATCAGCTTTGCCAGGTTCTGCGGCGAGAACCGCAAGTCGGACGCATCCATCTCCTTTTCCTTCATCAGACGCAACGTCTCTCCCATCAGCCAGTTGGACACTTTCTTCGGCTGGCCGCTAAGCGCCGCCGCAGACTCGAAAAGGTCCGCCATATGCTTGGAGCCTGTTATAATCTCAATATCATAGTCGGGAATACCATACTCTTCTTTATAGCGTTTCATCTTCTCGGTGCGAAACTCCGGCTGTTCTTCTTTCATCTGTTCAAGCATCTCGTCGCTCACCACGACAGGAGCCAGGTCGGGGTCCGGAAAATACCGGTAATCCTGTGCATCTTCCTTGCTTCTCATGGCATAGGACTCACCCTTTACATCATCCCATCTTCTCGTCTCCTGCACTATCTTTTCACCGGATTCAATGAGGTCAATCTGCCGCTGTGTCTCTCCTGCAATAGCTCTGGAAATCGCTTTAAATGAATTGAGGTTCTTCATCTCTGTCCTGGTGCCGAATTCCTGCGCCCCCGACTCCCGCACGGACAGGTTCACATCGGCACGCATAGAGCCTTCCTGCAATTTACAGTCGGACGCGCCCAGGTATTGGATAATCAAACGAAGTTTCTCTAAATAGGCAATTACTTCCTGCGCGCTTCTCATATCCGGCTCGGACACAATCTCGATGAGCGGCACGCCGGAGCGGTTGTAATCCACAAGGGAACTGTCTTCCCACTCGTCATGAATCAGCTTACCCGCATCTTCTTCCATATGGATTTCGTGGATGCCCACCGTCTTCCTGCCGCCTTCTTCCATCTCTATCTCCACGCTTCCATTGCGGCAAATGGGCAGGTAAAGCTGGGATATCTGATAGTTCTGCGGATTGTCAGGGTAGAAATAGTTCTTCCTGTCAAACTTGGCATACCGGGTAATGTCACAATTGGTGGCAAGCCCCACCGCAATTGCATATTTCAGCACCTGTTTATTCAGAACCGGCAGCGAACCAGGCATTCCGGTGCATACCGGGCATGTCTGTGTATTCGGTTTCGCGCCGAAAGCGGTGGAACAGCCGCAGAAAATCTTCGTTTTCGTGGCAAGCTCTACATGTACCTCGAGTCCGATGACTGTTTCGTACTGTTTACTCATGGCTTTGTCCCTCCTGTTCTGTCTGCTTTATCTTCTCCGCGCCTTCCGTCCCTTTTGTCTGCTTCCCATTTGGCAGATTCCGTTCCATACGCTTGTCTGTACCCGGACGCAACTGAAATGCGCCTCTTGCCCGCTCATAGGCGTAGGCTGCCCGAAGCAATTTCTTTTCCTGGAAGCAGTCCCCAATCAACTGTAAACCGATGGGGAGCCCTTTCTGGTCAATGCCGCAAGGCAGGCTGATGCCCGGCAGGCCCGCAAGGTTCACGGCAATCGTATAGATATCTCCCAGGTACATCTTGATAGGGTCAGACAGGCTCGCGCCCAATTCCGGCGCCGTGGTAGGCGCCACAGGCCCCAAAATCACATCATATTTCGCAAAAGCCTCGTCGAAAGCCTTCTTAATTAAAGCCTTTACCCGCAACGCTTTCAGGTAATACGCATCGTAATAACCGGAACTGAGCACGAAGGAACCTAACATAATACGCCTTTTCACTTCCTCACCGAACCCTTCGGAGCGGGATTTCTTGTACATATTGTGCAGCCCTGCATAGTCGGCAGTCCGGTATCCATATTTAATGCCGTCGAATCGCTCCAGATTGGAACTGGCCTCTGCCGCCGCAATCGTATAATAGGTAGGAATCGCATATTCCACAAGGCTTAAGTCAAACCGTTCCACTACCGCCCCCTTTTTCTTAAGCTCTCCCGCTGCTTTCAGCACGGACGCTTTTACTTCCTCATCCAATCCTTCCCCAAAATAATCGTTGGGAATACCGATACGCATACCCTGTACATCATCCTGCAATGCGCAGGTAAAATCCGTATCCTGACGTTCCACTGATGTGGAGTCCTTACTGTCATGGGCAGAAATCGCCTCCAACACCGTGGCGCAGTCCGTCACATCTTTTGTCAGCGGGCCGATTTGGTCCAAAGAAGAGCCATAGGCAATCAGGCCGTACCGGGATACCGTACCATAGGTAGGTTTCATGCCTACCACGCCACAGTAGGATGCCGGCTGTCTGATAGAACCGCCTGTATCGGAGCCAAGGGCGTAATAACATTCCCCTGCCGCCACTGCCGCCGCCGAGCCGCCGGAAGAACCACCTGGCACATAGTTCGTATTCCATGGATTCTTCGTCGCGCCGTAGGCGGATGTCTCCGTCGTGGAGCCCATGGCAAACTCATCCATATTTGTTTTCCCCAATATAACGGCGCCCGCCTTTTTCAGACGTGAAACCGCCTCCGCCGTGTACGTCGGCACAAAATTGCCCAGTATCTTGGAAGAACATGTGGTAAGCAGTCCCGCCGTACAGAGATTGTCTTTCACCGCCAAAGGCACGCCCGCCAGAGGTCCTGTAAGCTCGCCCGCCTCAATCCTCTCCTGTACCTCCCTGGCCTGCGCCATCGCGCCCTCACTGTCCACCGTCACATAGCAGTGATACATGCCCTCCTGTTCCTCTATCCGCTCAAGCATGGCGCGCGCCGCATCCACGGCTGTCGTTCTGCCCGCTTTGATTGTGGCGGACAATTCCGCCGCTGTCATATCTAATATATTCATAGGGAGTTTTCCTCCTTCCCGATGTGGCTTTTTCAACCTGGTGTGTCAAACGTCCGCGGCGCCATAAACATGCCGTCCTTGTGCTGCGGCGCATTGGATAACAACTCTTCCCTTGTGTCCCCGTTTGTCACCACATCTTCACGGAACACATTATGCACCGGAAATACATGCGACATCGGTTCCACGCCGGTAGTGTCCAATTCTCCCAGCTTATCAATGTAGTCGAGCATTCTGCCCATGTCTGACTTCGCCTGTTCCTTCTCCTCGCCAGACAGCTCAAGTTTCGCCAGGATACCGACATATTCAATTGTCTCGTCACTGATGATATTTGCCATCGTCTCAGTCCTTTCTTTTATCAAGTGGGAATTTTTCTTACTGCCTAATCTTAATATGCACTTCCCTAAGCTGCTGCTCCGTCACATCGTTGGGCGCGCCGCACATCAAATCCTGCGCCGAACCGCTCATAGGAAAAGCGATGACTTCCCTGATGTTCTCCTCATTGCGAAGCAGCATAATCATACGGTCCACTCCCGGCGCCATACCTGCGTGCGGCGGCGCGCCAAACTGGAACGCATTGTAGAGCGCGCCGAATTTACTTTTCAGCGTCTCCTCATCATAGCCTGCAATCTCGAAAGCCTTAACCATAACCTCCATATCGTGATTGCGGACCGCACCGGAAGACAACTCCACGCCATTGCACACAATATCATACTGATAGGCAAGTATCTCAAGGGGTTCCATCGTGGTCAAAGCTTCCAGCCCGCCCTGGGGCATGGAAAATGGATTATGGGTAAATCCAATCTGTTTCGTATCCGGGTCAAGTTCAAACATCGGGAAATCATTGACATAGCAGAAACGGTATGCGTTTTTCTCAATCAAATCCAGTTTCTGCCCCAGTTCGTTACGAATCTGCCCTGCGTAATAGGCTGCCCTCGCCTCCCTATCCGCGATAAAGAAAATCGTGTCTCCCGCGGCAAGCCCGGAAAGCTCCGCCAACTCGCCTTTCTTCTCCTCCGGGATAAACTTGTCAATAGGCCCCTTATAGCTCATATCCTGCGCCACTTCCAGATAGCCTAATCCGCCCATTCCCATATCCGTGGCGAATTTCAAGAGTTTCTCATGGAATCCCTTGGACATCTCTGCATGGACTTTTATGGCTCGAACTGTCCTATTATGGAAGGGTTTGAAAGTGCATTCCTGGAAAAATTCTGTCAAGTCAATAATGCGCAGCGGGTTTCTTAGGTCCGGTTTATCGGTGCCAAACTCTAACATCGCCTGCCTGTAGCTGATTACCGGATAAGGGGCCTCCGTCACCGTATAGCCCTCCGGTGCAAATTTCTTAAAAGTCTCCGAAAGCACTTCCTCGCCTACACGGAATACATCTTCCTGGGTGGCAAAACTCATCTCGAAATCCAACTGGTAAAATTCCCCCGGCGAACGGTCCGCCCTGGCGTCCTCGTCCCTGAAACAAGGCGCAATCTGAAAATATTTATCGAACCCGGAAACCATCAAAAGCTGCTTATACTGCTGCGGCGCCTGGGGCAGCGCATAAAACTTGCCCTTATACTTCCTGGAAGGCACAATATAGTCTCTGGCCCCTTCCGGTGAGGATGCGCACAGGATTGGCGTCTGGATTTCCAAAAACCCCATCTGTGTCATTTTCTCACGCAGGTAAGCAATGACTTTGGAACGGAAAATAATATTGTCTTTAACTTTCTGGTTGCGCAGGTCAAGGTATCGGTATTTCAGCCGCACATCCTCTCTTGTCTCCTTCGACGTCATAATCTCAAAAGGAAGCTGCTTATACACCCTGCCAAGCACTTCCACTTTGTGTGCTTCCATCTCTATTGTCCCTGTGGGAATCCTTGGATTATAAGTCTCCTCGTCCCTTTGCTCTATCAGCCCTTCCACCGATATGCTCATCTCCCTGGACAACCCGTCGAGCAGCGTTGTGTCCCGCATAACGACCTGCAGCACGCCATACATATCGCGCAAGTCTACGAAAGACACCCCTCCGTGGTCTCTGATGTTCTCCACCCAGCCTGCCACACGGATTTCCCTGCCGATATCGGACTCACTGATTTGTTGTAATGTCACATCTCTGTAAATGTTTTTCATTGTCTGTCTCTCCCTCCGTTTGTGACCAAAGCGTTTTGGCGGTCTCTTTGCACACAATTTTGTAAATTCCATGCGCAAAACACACAAAAACTTTGGCAATCCATAGCGTTGTCAGTGTTCCGGAACTGTTGCCCTGGTGTGCAATCGAGCAGGAAAGTTTTTCTCCTGCACGGGGCTGCGCATAGAAAAAGTCCCGGAACACATCTCTGCATTCCGGGACGGATAGTCTTCATTATCCGCGGTACCACCCGCATTGGTAAGCCGACGCCTCAAACAAGGTGTTTCTCCGCCTTACCCTCTCTTGACACTTAACGCGTGTAACGTATTGCCCTAACATATATCCATGGCATCCAAGAATCTACGCATAATCCGCTAAATCCCACATTACCATATATGGTTCAGGCAATCTGCTCCGGAGTGTTCCCGTTCCCAGCCTTCCACAAACAGCGCTCTCAGTCGGTGACGCCGTATTCCTGTCGCTTCCCGCAAGGTGAGTCTCCTTCACCGCATTTGAAATATATATTTTGTATATATCATAAAAAAAAACAAAAAACAACCTTTGTACTTAAAAAAATACAAAGGCTGTTTCCCATTTTCAATCCAATGTCTCAATTAGCCCTTCGCAGGACCTACAAACTGTGCATCGCCAAAGCCGAGCATCGGCAGGAAAACGAAAGGCAGGAACAAAATTCCAATACCAAAACCTGCGCCCTTGCCAAATGCCTGCGCCAACTTAATCCACATAATAATCATCATGACCTGCCCCACACAAGGAACCAGTATCAGCAGAAACAGCCAACCTGTGCCGAAGGACATCTCAAACAGGCAGTAAGTATTGTAGAAAGGCACGATAGCGCCCCAGCCAGGCTTACCCACCTTGACGAAAACCTTCCACAATCCTACCAAGCTTACAATCATAACAGCAAGAAAAATCACGTAGTACACGATAAGTCCTGCTGCCACTGCAGTTGATGTTGCATCATTCATTTTGTCTTCCTCCTCTTACATAAGAAAATAAATTATAATAAATATATGCCGTTAAGCTTGTCCGGCATCTTATTAATCATAGCAAAATCTGACTAATTATTCAATATTTTTCACCAAAATGGATAATAAAAACAGTTTTCCCAGTATTTAATCCACAACGCGTCCGGTATATGTATCCACATCCTCAAACACTGCCTTATCCCGGCTGTATCTCGACATTTCAAGCTTATCCGACGAATACCTAATCCGGTACACGTTCCCTTGCTCGCGTATAATGGCATCCCCGATATACGCAAACTGCCCCTCCGCGATTCCCGCCATAACCGCATACAGTATCGCGCCATGGGCAACCAACAGTATGTTGTCTTTATCCTGGTATGTACGCACGATTTTGCCAAACAATACCCGCGCCCTTCCAATAACCTGTTCATACGATTCCATTTCAGGGAAAATATCATTCGGATACTTTTCTTTCCTTTCAGCCGCAGTCAGCCCCTCCCCCTTGCCAAAAAAACGCTCAATCAGCATATCTTCGACAAGAATTTCCTCGCCGGGATATCCTAACTGTCTTGCAACAATCCCCGCGCTCTCCCGCGCCCTCGAAAGTGGGCTGGAAAGAATCAGGTCTATTTTCTCATCCAACATACCCAATATCTCCCCGGCATGTTGCATCTGTATTCTTCCCGTGTCATTGAGTGCAATATCCGTGTGCCCCTGCAGGCGTCCTGCCCGATTCCAGTCGGTTTCTCCATGCCGAAGCAAATAAATATTCATATGAGCGTCTACCCCTTTTCTTAAAAATTGCACAATACAACATCTTGTTGTCGTCATTCCCTATTGTCTTAACTCATTACTATATGTAGATTTTTCAAATAAATATACGTTATTTCGTTAACTATTTTTCTATATTGCGCTTCACACAAAATGTTTGTATATCATCCATTTCCATGCTATATATATCACATACCTGCCCCATAAAAACCATATTAAATTACAACTATTCTATACGAAAGGAAACCACACTCATGACACAAAACAAAAGCAAACTCACAAACCCATCAACCGTTTTCCCAATGACCGCCGCATCCCTTCAGGAAGCCCACGGCACAATTCCTTATGGCATGACAAACGACTACATGTTCCGCGCTGTCCTGCAGGCCAACAATAAAGTCCTGCGCGGACTTATCTGTTCGTTGCTCCATCTTCCAGAAAGTGAAATAAAATCTGTGCAGATTACAAATCCTATCATACTCGGAGAAGCCGTCCAAAGCAAGGAATTTCGTCTGGATATCAATATCGTATTAAATGACCGTACATTAATTAACCTTGAGATGCAGGTGGCCAATAAGCTGAATTGGAAAAACCGTTCCGTTATTTATCTGTGCCGCTCCTTCGACAGCCTAAGCCGCGGACAGGACTACTTGGACGCCAAATCCGCCATACATATCGGGTTCCTGGATTATACCCTATTCGATGACAACCCGGAATTTTATGCCTCCTATAAACTGATGAACGTGAGAAACCATCACATATATAGTGACAGTATTGCCCTCAATGTGGTAGACTTATCTCGTATAGATTTGGCTACCGAAGAGGATAAACAATACAATATCCATCACTGGGCAGCACTCTTCAAAGCCACCACATGGGAGGAAATCAGAATGTTGGCATCCAAAGATGAATACCTGGACGAAGCTTCCAAAACTATTTTCCAAATGAGCTCCGATGAGCAAATCCGTAAACAATGCCGCGACCGCGAAGAATATTACCAGGATATGCGCAATTATGAGCGTGCACTCTCTGAACGCGACCTCGCCATTGCCAGTTATGAAGAAACACTCAAGAACCGCGATTCCTCTATCGCCGATTACAAAGAGGCCCTCAAGAACCGCGATTCCTCTATCGCCGATTACGAAAAAACCCTCAGAGACCGTGATTCCTCTATCGCCGATTATGAAGAGGCCCTCAAAGACCGTGATTCGTCCATCGCTGATTATGAGAAGACTCTCAGAGACCGCGAACTTGCCATCTCCGGTTATGTTGAGGAAATTGAAAAACTACGCGCCGAGATTGCAAACTCCAAAACATAAACTGATGAATATAATCATTTCATTTACAGGCGGGGCTGCCATTTTATGACACCCCCGTCATTTACATGTATAGACATGTATAGATATCCCTGCTTGTTTTATTATCCCTAACCTTATATTGACAGCTTCTTAATTCTGTCAACTGCCTCCACTGTGTTCTCATAGCTTCCAAACGCAGTCAGGCGGAAATATGTCTCGCCGCTCGGCCCAAATCCTGAACCCGGCGTGCCGACTACATTGGCATTCTCCAACAGATAGTCAAAGAACTCCCAGCTAGTCATCTTATTGGGCGCTTTCAGCCAAATATATGGCGCGTTCACGCCTCCTGAAACAGTGAATCCGGCAGATTTTAACCCATCTAAAATATAAGCCGCATTCTTCATATAATAAGCGACCAGTTCTTTCGTCTCTTTCTTTCCTGCCTCGCTGTACACCGCCTCACCCGCTCTCTGGATAATGTACGGTGCGCCGTTATACTTGGTGCCATGGCGTCTTGCCCATAAACTGTGCAAAGATACGTCCCCCACCTTCAGCTCTTTCGGAATAACGGTGAATCCCAGACGCACACCGGTGAAACCTGCATTTTTAGAGAAAGAACGCAGCTCAATCGCACAAGTCCTGGCTCCATCGCACTCATATATTGTATGCGGCACATCCGCCTCAGAAATATATGCCTCATAAGCCGCGTCATAAATAATAACCGAGCCGTTTTTATTGGCATAATCTACCCATTCCTGTAACTGCGCCTTGTTGATAGTAGAGCCTGTAGGATTATTGGGAAAACACAGATAAATCAAATCCGGCGCTTCTTTCGGAAGCTGCGGTGCAAAATCATTCTCCGCCGTACAGGGCATATAAATCACATCGCTCCAGTTACCTGTCGTTTCGTCATACGTACCTGTCCTGCCCGCCATAACATTGGTGTCCACATAGACAGGGTATACCGGGTCACACACCGCAATCTTATTGTCTAACGCAAAAATCTCCTGAATATTGCCTGAATCGCACTTCGCGCCATCGGACACAAAAATTTCATCCGCCTCTATCTGACATCCCCTTGCCTTATAATCATTGTCGGCAATAGCACATCTTAAAAATTCGTATCCTAAATCCGGCGCATAGCCACGGAACGTGGCGGCATCCGCCATCTCATCCACCGCACTGTGCAGAGCGCCGATAACCGCGGGTGAAAGCGGCTGTGTCACATCGCCAATCCCAAGCCTGATAATCTTCTTATCAGGGTTGGCCGCCGCATAGGCATTCACTTTCTTCCCAATTGTAGAAAAAAGATAGCTTCCGGGTAATTTTAAATAATTGTCATTTACTTTAACCATATTTTTCCTCCCCATATGTTTCATGTACTCCCGGAATCTTTCAGACATGAAAGAGACTTCCGGGAATGCATTTTAAAGTTTCCGCATAACGCTTCACCATTCACCTTCAAATACAGTGACCGCCGGGCCAGTCATATAGACTATATTAGATTCCCTGTCCCATGTCACTCCGATTTCACCACCTAATAGTTTAACAGTAACCGCCTCATCCGTCAAACCATTTAAAATACAGGCAACCACTGTTGCGCAACAACCTGTGCCGCAGGCAAGCGTCTCCCCTGTACCGCGTTCCCAGACGCGCATCTGCACATTCTGTCTGTCCAGCACTTTGACAAATTCTGTATTTATCCTCTTAGGAAATCTTTCATGCCTCTCAAAATATGGCCCAATTTTCTCAATTTCCAAGTCCGCTACATTCTCCATGAAAACAACAGCGTGGGGATTTCCCATCGACACGCATGTCATTTTATACTCCTCACCCTGCACGCAAATGGGTTCGTCAATGACGCGCTCCTTCCCTGCCGCACACGCCACAGGAATAAGGTCCGGCCTTAACTCCGGCGCTCCCATATTTACCCTTACCGTATCGACTTTTCCTTCTTTTAGAAAAAGCTGTAGATACTTGATTTCTCCACAACTTATGACACTTATGTCAGTCTTATCGGTAAGTCCTTTATCATAGACATATTTCGCCACACACCTGATTCCATTTCCACACATCTCCGCACGGCTGCCGTCAGCATTGTACATTTCCATCTCAAAATCCGCTTCCGTTGAAGGATGAATGAAAATCGCCCCGTCGCCGCCAATTCCAAAATGCCTGTCGCTGATTCTGCGCACCAACTCCGGTTTCTCCTCCTGTGCAATCTTCTCCGTAAAACCGTTGATATAGATATAATCGTTGCCGCATCCATGCATCTTCGTAAACTTCATAATAGCCACAACCCCCTTCTCGCAATGCCAATATTGCCTCTTTCTATTACCTAATATTCACTGTACTTCTACATCATACCATCATCACGCAACATATAAAGCTTATTAACTGCATTATACTATGCAAAACATGCTCTTATCTTCTATGTAATCTTTCAACGTATTCCTGCCGCAGAATCATATAACACAAAAAGCTGTCGCATTTGCAACAGCCTCTTGCTCAAAACTTATTAGAACATCTTTATTCTTCTAAAACCCCAACAGATAAACCCTCTCTATCGTCAAAAGATATGATGCGCTCTCAGTACGCCAATCACAATGACCGCCACAAGCGCTATGACACAAACCAGAATAAATCTGTCCACGGAACGGACGGAGATATCCGGCAGTTGGTCATAGATACCTTGAAAAACGCTGCCCTGGGAAGGCTTTTGTTCCTGCTTTTCCTGTTCCTCCACAGAGACTTCCTCTGTCGTCTCCTGCCCGTTTTCATATACTTCCGCCATCAGCTCCACCCTTTCCATTAACATAATCCCGGAATCGTGCTTACGCAATTATTTCTTCTGTAAATATTTTCTCAAGTCAAGTGCAACTGCAATCACGATAACAAGACCTTGCGCGATATATGTATAAGCCGGGTCTACACCGAGGAACTGGAGACAAATCTTCAATATCTCGAATACCAGTACGCCTACCAGGATACCGCCCACGCGTCCCACACCACCGTTCGCGGATACGCCGCCGATGGTACATGCCGCAATCGCTTCCAACTCATAGCCGTTTCCTGTTGCGGTGGAAGCGCCGCCGGCCTTCGCGCCTACTAAGAATCCTGCCAACGCATACATGCAGCCTGCGAGGATATAAATACGGATTAAGGAACCTTGTACATTGACACCCGCAACCTGCGCCGCATTCTCGTTGCCGCCGATTGCATACATATATTTACCATGACGGGTCTTATTATATAAGAACCAGAAATACGCGCCTACCACTACGGCAAAAATCATCAGGTAGGGAATCGGTCCCAAAGAGCCGCTGGCAACAGTCAGATAACTGGTCTTATAGCCGCCCATAGGCTGATTGTTTGTAATCAGGGAACAGAGGCCGTAAATAATGGTCTGCATACCCAAAGTCGCGATGAAGGGCGGAACCTTCAGCATGGAAACCACGACGCCATTGACGCCGCCGAAGCATCCCATAATCACCATTACAATGATTAATGCCACAGGCCACGGAATATCCGGCATCCACGGAAGCATACGAGCGGAATAATCCAGACTCTGCAACAACATCGCGGAAAGACACGCCGCAAGACCTACCGCACGACCTGCCGACAAGTCGGTACCTTTGGTAATCAAACATCCGGACACACCGCAGGCAATGATAAATCTGGGAGATACATTCACTACCAGATTTTTAAAATTGTTTACCGTAAAGAAATTCTGCGTTGTACATCCTGTCAGAATCGCCAACAGCACAATCAGAATAATAATCGCATTGTTGGACATAAATTTTTTCATATTAAAAGATTTTGCCATGATAATGTTCTCCCTCCTTATTCAAACTGCGTTGCAAGCGCCATAATATTCTCCTGGTTTGCCTCGCTCCCGTCAATAAATCCGGTCACTCGCCCATCGCACATAACCATGATGCGGTCCGACATACCAATTAGTTCACTCATCTCAGAGGATATCATGATAATACTCTTGCCCTGTTTTGCCATCTCCGCGATGATGCAGTAAATCTCATACTTAGCTCCCACATCGATACCACGCGTCGGTTCATCCATGATAAATACGTCCGGGCTGTTGGCCAGCCAACGGCTAATCAGTACTTTCTGCTGATTACCGCCGGAAAGCGACTGAATCTGCGTCTTTGAAGACGGCGTTTTAATAGAAAGCTTGGCTACATTTTCCTGAACCAGGTTTTCAATCTTGGCATCATCCAACATAAACCCGCCAATCAGATACTGATTCAAGGATGCGATGGAAACATTATCTGCAATGGACAAAACGCCTAAAATCCCTGTGGCGCGTCTGTCCTCTGTCAGCATGGCAATGCCGTTGTTGATGGCATCTTTCGGCTGCGTAATCTTAATTTCCTTCCCTTTGTATGTAATCTTGCCTGTCGTATGGCTCCGGAGCCCGAAAAGCCCTTCCATCAGCTCTGTACGCTGCGCGCCAACCAGACCCGCCACGCCCAGAATCTCACCTTTACGCAGCTTAAAGGAAACCCGCCTGAAACTCTTCGGATTGATGGAAGTGAAATCTTCCACCTCGAAAACTTCTTCTCCCGGTACATTTTCCCGCGCGGGATACAGCTCGGAAAGTTCACGTCCAACCATCTTTGTGATAATAAAATCAGTCGTCAGTTCTTTTGCCGCCCAGGTCCCGATGTACTGGCCGTCTCTCATAATCGTAACTTCGTCACTGATACGCAGGATTTCATCCATCTTATGGCTGATGTAGACGATAGAAACACCCTTGCTGCGAAGTTCGTTAATTATAGTGAAAAGCGCCTCCACCTCAGCCGCCGTCAAAGAGGACGTCGGCTCATCCAGAATCAGGACTTTACAATCTGCCGAGACTGCCTTCGCAATTTCCACAAGCTGCATCTGGGATACGGACAGGCTCCCTAACTTTGCCTTAGGGTCAAAGTTTAAGTGGACTTCTTCCAGTACTCTCGCGGCATCCTCATACATCTTGTCATGGTCAATCACGGTCACAGGCCCAAGCTTCTTAACCGGATAACGCCCGACATAAATGTTCTCTCCGATGCTTCTCTCCGGAATGGGCTGTAATTCCTGGTGCACCATGGCAATACCACGGTTCAGGGCGTCCAAAGGTCCTTTAATCTGTACTTTCTCACCTTCATAGATTACCTCGCCTTCGTCCATGTGGTAAATACCGAACATGCATTTCATCAGGGTAGATTTTCCGGCGCCGTTCTCTCCCATCAGGGCATGAACCGTGCCCGGACGCAGGTTGAGCTGCGCTCCGTTCAGCGCTTTGACACCTGGAAATGTCTTTACCACATTATGCATTTCCAAACGATACTCTGACAATTTGATAACCCCCTTCATTATTTTTTATTTTGCCTGCGTGAAGCAAAGAAGTGCATGCGCCAAAGCACACGCACTTCTCAATATTTTTATATCTTCAAATATTGCGGACTATTCCGATTACTGGAAATCAGCTACGTTGTCCGGAGTAACCTTCACATAGTCTACATAGATGGACTGCTCGCCCTCTGCATAAGTCTTGCCGCCAAGCAGTTCTTCCATAGCCGCAACTGCGCCTTCAGCCTGACCCTGTGCATCGTTCAGTACAGTACCTGTCATGTTGCCGCTTGCAACTTCATTCAGAGCTGCATCCAGAGCGTCAACGCCTACCAGATAGATGTCCTCGTTTACCGTGCGGCCTGCCGCCTGGATTGCCTGCAATGCGCCGATTGCCATATCGTCATTGTTACAGAAGATAACTTCGATGTCCTCGCCAAACTTAGCCAAATCGTTCTGTGCAATTTCCTGGCCCTTGTTACGGTCCCAGTCACCACGCTGTAAGTCAAGCTCTTCCACTTCCATGCCTGCATCTGTCAGTGCCTTTACAGAGAACTCTGTACGGTACTGCGCATCGATATTCTCCGGGTCACCCTGAATCATGATATAGGAAACTTTACCGTCGCCGTTGATATCGCCTTTGTTAGGGGTATCCAGAATCAGCTCACCCTGCATTGTGCCGGACTGACGAGCATCACATCCTACATATACAAGCTTGTCATATGCAGCCATCTGCTCCGCTGTAGGCTCACGGTTGATAAGAACGGTCGGTACGCCTGCATCCTTAACGGTTGCAATAATCTGGTCTGCTGCAGATGTCATAACCGGATTGATAATCAGTGCGTCAACGCCCTGTGCGATGAAGTTGTTAATCTGGTTATTCTGCTCAGCCTGGTCATTCTTACCATCCATGAAAGTTACGGTATAGCCTTTGCCTTCCAGGATTTCCTGCAATGCGTTACGGTATGTGGTCATGAATGCATCGTCAAACTTGTAGATGCAGACACCAATGTTGCCGCCTTCACCTGCTGTCGCTGTGGCTGCGTCCGCCGCTTCCTCAGCCGCATCTGTTGCTGCGTCCTCTGTTGCAGCATCTGTTGTCTCTGTCTCAGCCGCCGCATCGTTTGTCTCCTCTGTTGCAGGCGCTTCTGCCTCAGGCTCGCTGGTTGCCGGAGCCGAATCAGCACTATTACCGCATGCTGTCATAGAGAAAACCATCATGGATGCCATTGCCATCGCGACTACTTTTTTGGATAATCTCATAGTTACAAATCCTCCCTTGTTCTGCCCGTTTTGGGCGTTTTTGTTAATTTGTGGCATATAATACAAACTGTTTTGTACATTACGCCAACTGACAAGGCTATTGTAATCGATTTTATCCCCATTTTCTATAAGAAATTCTTGGATTATTTATGGATTTTCTTTGATTTCATGTATTAAAATCTCTTGTGGCGTCCAATAATAGTTGCCGTCTGTCAGCGGATATTCCGCCGGCGTCTCCTGCCCTAAAGCGCAGCTTGCCGCAAGTTCCACAATAGCGCTCGCGTAAAGTTCCTTGTTCGCCGAAACCGTCCCCAGAAGTTTACCGTTCTCAAGCGCCTCCAACCCCGGCGTCGTACCGTCAATCCCTATGACATTCACTCCTGTAACCTGCGCCCGCTCCATGGCGTCAATGGCTCCCAGGGCCATATCATCATTATTGCTGATGACAAGCTCAATGGTGTCCGGGTATGCAGCAAGCCATTGTTCCATCATCGCCGATGCCTGGCTGCGCTCCCAGTTGGCGATTCCGCCGGTAATCTTCTCGATGGGAACTCTGCCGTCTTTTAATGTCTTGACAGACCATTCTGTACGGATTAAAGAATCTTGGTGGCTGGTTTCTCCCTCCAACATCACATAGCGGACTACCCCGTCCCCATTCAAATCCACCATCTCCGGTTTCTCCTTATATAAGTCCACCACCATCTGTCCTTGCAGAATCGCCGTCTCCTTGGCGTCCACTCCCACATAATAGAGCTGGTCCCAGCGGTTCATATCCTCCTCCACCGGCTGACGGTTAAAAAATATAACCGGAACTTTTGCTGTCATAGCCTGGTCAATAATAACCGATGCATCCATGCGGTCGACCAGATTGATGCACAGCACATCGCAGTCCAAAGATATGAACCTCTCCACCTGCGTATTCTGTGTATTCTGGCTTCCCTTGGCATCCTGGATATCCAATGTAACCTTAATGCCTTTTTCAAGTTCATATTCCTTAGCCTTATCTTCCAGAATGCTACGGATATTATTGATAAAAGTGTCATCGCCCCGATACAGACTGATACCGATACGGAGTGAAGTCTTCTCCTCATCCTTCCTGACACCCTGACAGGAAACCAAAAACATACATGTCAAAACAAGCGCAAGAATCTTTACTCTCCGCATCTTCCCCCTCCATTCATTACCTCCGCGTTTGGATTCGTTGCATCCTATTCAATCGGAAACAGCAGCTTCTCCAAGCCCGGCTTACGCAAATCTTCTTTTTCTATATAATAAGAGTCCATCACCACAGGCGGACTGCTCACACCTTCCAACACCTGAACCGCCTCGCGCACGCTGAGATACCCTATACTGAAATCGTCCGTCACACATATCCCTGTAATATAGCCACGCTCCAAGTCATTCAGGATTGGCATGGTATTCCCCCTGCCGTACAAACCCAGGATATCCCCTGCCGCCTCCGGGCTATTCGCAAGGACCCCCGCCGCCTCTGTCAAAATCTCCTGGTTCTGCGCCAGGGCCACCGCTTTTTGTCCTGACTTTACAGATAGCGATTCAAGCGACGCTTTCACCCCGTCCGCATCCTTCCTGTCAATCATCTCTATGCTGTGCCCGTTGTCTGTGAGTACGTCCCCGGCGCCTTTGAGAAACAGAAAATCCGGTTTGCTTTGTTTCTCTCTGTCCACAAGCAGGAAGACCGGCGCATCCTCCGGTATATCCTCAAGCATCTCATAAGCCAACTGACTTCCCATTTTCTCATAATCTATGATAAGATTCCCCGCAGCCGCTCCTTCCGCCAGCCCGGAGCGCAGGAGTATGACCGGAATAGTCATCTGCTTGTCCGCCGCCTGCCCCTCATCCGCCGGGACAACCACTAAAGCATCCGCCCCATCCTGTTCTTCGCGCTCCATCAGTTCCATCTGCTGCTGCGCGTCAAGCTTTTCATACAGCGTGATAAAATGAACGTCCACATTAAATTCCATGGCAGCCTGGTCCATCCCCTTGCGGAAATTGCTGTAATTATCGCTGCGCATGTCTTCTATAATTACGGCAACCTGATAGACCTCCCTCTCCGGCTCTCTGATAATCAAATCCGTCGAGCACATGAGAAGCAGCACTGCCAGGAATATCACATACAGGATTATGAGCGCTTTTCCACGTCTGCCTATCATATATTAAAACCATGCTCCTTTCTCATCCACAGGACTGATAACCTGGCCACCGTAAGCTTCGACATTCATTAACGGCCGTGCATCCCTAATTTTCACCCTTATCCTTCTCCGTCGGTTCTCCATAAACCTGCGCCGGAAGATGGATGCAGACCGTCGTTCCCTCGTCCGGCTCCGACTGGATGGTAAGGCCGTAATCCTCACCAAAGTACAGTTTAATCCTCTCATTCACGTTCTTAACCCCTATGCCGGAGCCACGCCTGGAGGACACATGGTTCTCCTCCCCAAGAAGGTTCTCCACCTGCTGCCTTGTCATACCAAACCCATTGTCAATCACCCGGAACCATAAATCGTCGGCCTCTCTGTTCACCTGCACGCAAATCTCTCCGTCTCCGTCCATAAATTCCATGCCGTGATAAATAGCATTCTCCACCAAGGGCTGTAACATCAATTTTAAACTGACTAAATGAAGTACATCCTCCGATGCGTCAATGCTGTAGACAAACTTATTCTTAAACCGCATCTGCTGAATCGTCAGGTAACTGCGCACATGTTCAAGCTCGTCCCGCACCGTGATAATGCTTTTGCCTTTGCTTAAGCTGATGCGGAAAAACCGCGCAAGCGCCGTCACCACCTTCACCGCTTCCTGCTTCTGCTCATTTTCAATCATCCAGACGATGATGTCCAATGTATTATAGAGGAAATGGGGATTAATCTGCGACTGCAACGTATCAAACTCGCGCTTCCGCTTCGACTCATGCTCCGCCACGATGTCTTCCATCAGCATCTTAATCCTGCCTGCCATATCCCCGATAGAGCGTCCCAAATGCCTGATTTCGTAAGAACCGCCCATATATACTTCCGTATCCAGGTCGCCCGCCTCAATGGCATTGACAGATTTCTCCAATTTCTGGATTGGCACCGTGATGCGGGATGAGATGAACGTGTTGGTAAGAACAAGCACCAACAGGAACGCAGCCACCACAAACACCACGAACAGACGCATCTTCAGATTGCTTAAGGGAAGCCCCTGATTTGGCGTAACGCTTAAAAGCTTCCACCCTGTATACCCGACGGACTTGACGCTTACATCCCGCCACTCCCCGCCGTATTTCTCGCGGTAGTTTCCGTCTCTGTAGCTTGCCGCCATGGCTGTGTTCTCCGACATCTGCCCCGTTCCAATCAACTGCATCCTGGGATGGTAAATCAACTCGCCGCCGCTGTCCACCATATAGAGATATCCCTGATTTCCCAGGGTGATATTTTTCAGAATCTGCTGTAAGCTGCTGTAGCGTATATCAATCAATAAAATACCCTGTTCCGTGGACGTGCCATGGGTAATCTCCACCGCCCGTGTCAGGGTGATAACCCACCTGTACTGATTCTCATTGTTGTCGAATATATACTGTACATGAGGCGTGGTAAAATGCAGGTTATCGGTCCGCTCCAGCGTATTGCCAAACCACTCCTCTTTTGTTACGTCAAGCCCCGTCTTCAAACGCGCCGCTGGGACTGCCTCCAGAAGCTGCCCGTCCTTGGACAAAAGGGCAATATTGGCAATACTGTCCTTATTATTGTCATACAACAAAGTAATCTGGCTGTTGACCGTCTCTTTATTCAAATCAGCATTCTTAATCACACCATAATAAAGGCTGTCCGACAGCTTCATAATCGTGCGCAGGTAAGAATCTACCGACCGGTTAATCTGCCCCAAGACAGCCTGGTTTTCGTCCTGCACAGCAAGCGCAAGCTGTCTGGACATCTGCGTATAGAGTACCACGCCAAGAAGCAGGATGATTGCCAGGGCGCTTACCGTAAAATAGATAAAAATCGTATAGCGGATACTGTTCTTTTTCTCCCGCCCAGTCGGCATCTCTTGTTCCATGGTTTTCCTCAATTCTGCGCCCCACGGTATTTGGTGGGTGACACGCCATATCTTTTCTTAAATACATAGCTGAAATAGTTCTGCTCTTGATAACCTACCTTTTCGGCAATCATATAAGTCTTGTCATCGGTCTCGTTCAAAAGCTCCACCGCCTTATTAAGACGCGTCTCCGTCAGATAGTTGACATAACTCTGTCCCGTCTCCTTCTTAAACACGGTGGAGAAATACGCCGGGCTCATATGGAGATAGCCGCACACCATCTCCACGGACAGCTCCGGATTTGCATAATGCTCCCTGATATAATCTTTTGCCTCCTCAATCACTTTTCTCGTCGTATTGTCCCGCTCTCTGTTCATCGCTTCATTCATACGGCAGGCAATGGGCACCATTCTGTCGGCAAATTCTTCCCTGTTACAAATCTCTTCCAGGACATCCCCGTACTGTTCTTTAGAGCCAAACATCTCATCAATATCCAGGTCATACTGCTGCATCAGCCTTATGAGACAGTTCACAATAGAAATCATATAGACCTGGTACTGCCTGGTATGGACCTTCGCGCCGTCCATGGCTGCCGACAGGCGCCGCACCATACTCTCAATCGTCTCCTGCGTGCCAAACTTGATAACCGCCGCCAAATCCTCCTCGTCCTTGGCATTGAATTGCAATTCCCCTCTGTTTACAGGCTCCACATCATTGATATAGATGGTCTTGCCCTTGCCCACGATTGCCCTGTATCCTAACGCGTCCACCGCCGTCTGGTAAGAACTGCTTATTTCCTCCAAAGCATTACAGCTATGCCCTACGCCCACGGTAATCGTAACTTCCAGAACCCGTTTGCTTTCTTTACAGATATCATGAAACAGGTTAATCAGGCCCGTCTGGGAATTATCCGCATCAATCGCCGCAATCACGGTAATCCCCTCCATGGAATTAAAAATAGCGAAACGACAGTATTGCCTCAGACAATCTTCCACCAATCCCCTCACGGAAATCGGTATTAATTCCTGGTGCATGGAGAGCACCTGCGTCTCTTTCTCCTCCATCTTCTCCACATGGATGACCGCCGCAAGCCATTTGCATGCATCCAGTATGTCCATGCCGTACTCTCTTAATTTCGGCACAACCGCAGACACGTCCGTTGTTCTGCGCACTAAATCATTTAAAAATATCTCCCGCAAGATAGGAAGGCTGCCCAGATAACTTTCCCGCAAAGTATCGATATCGCGACGCTGCTCAATCTCCTCATCCAGGCTGAGCCGTATCCGGTTCAATATAACTGCCAGTTCTTCCCCGTTCACGGGCTTCAAAATATATTCTGTCACGTTCAGCTTAATGGCCCGCTGCGCATACTCGAAGTCATCATAACCGGAGAAAATAAGTATCTTCATAGACGGATATTTCTCACGGATACGCGCGGTCAGCGTAAGCCCGTCCATATACGGCATACGGATATCCGTTATGACCACATCAGGCTCTAACTGTTCCAATTTCTCCAAAGCGTCCTCGCCGTTTTCGGCATCCCCTACCACCGTAAAACCAAGTTTCTCCCAATCCATCTTACGGATAATCGCCTTGCGCACTTCTTCTTCGTCATCCACCAACATAATACGGTACAAACCCATTGTAACTTCCCGCTTTCTACATATTATTATTAATCATATCCTATCGTTTCATTTTTTTCAACAATAACAACAATACGCTCACACTCCCATACAAAAAAGGCATTCCTAAATAGAATGCCCTTTTCCTGAAATCCCCTTTCACTTTTATGTATTTTTATCCCCTTTTATCCCCTCATCATCGCAAGCACCATCTGCGCCGTCTCCACCATGTTCGTGCCGCTGTCCATGCTGCATTTCTGGATATACCGGTAAGCCTCCTCCTCCGCCATGTGGTTTCTCTCCATGAGCAGTTCCTTTGCCTCCTTAATCAGCTTCGTTTCCTCCGGCTTTCGTTCTTTGGGCTTTAATTTCTCCCGTCTTTTTCTGCGCGCAATGGTCTGGCACATCATGTCCACCGTGCCAATCAGGTCATGTACCTTAAGCGGCATGGCAAGACTCATGACATCGCTGCACATATGCTCGTTTACCACAGCCTGCGACGCCAAAAGCAGCATATCGAATCCCTTCGGAAGTAAGCCGTGCAGCTGCGTATAAATCATATCCGTCATCTTATATCCACATATGACGATACCGTCGTTTAAATCGCCCAGTCTGGCCAGCGCCTGTGCCCCCGTAGAACACACTGCCGTCACCTGAAACCCGTTTTTCATCAATATGCCCCGGATACCCTTGGCGTCCTCTATCTTCGGCAAGACCACGATAATGTTGACCACACGCTCACCTCCCATCCGTACTCAATGCCGCCTCATCCATGCCTCTACACATTATTCAGGTACTCGTTGACCTCCCAGTCTGTCACCTGCATACGGTATCGGAACCACTCTTGCTTTTTCGCTTTAATATATTTACGGTAAGCATGTTCTCCGAGCACATCCCGTATAAACCCGTCGGCCTCCATATTGTAGACCGCCTCAATCAACGTTCCCGGTATCTCCTCGATTCCCCCCGCTTCCTTCTCTTCTTCTGTCATGCGAAAGATATTGCAATCCACGCTGTCCGGCGGCATAATCCGATTGACGATGCCGTCCAATCCTGCCCGCAGGCAGACAGCCAACGCCAGATAAGGATTCGCCGACGGGTCAGGACATCGCAGTTCAATCCTGGTCCCTTCACCGCGCACCGACGGAATACGGATGAGCGGACTTCGGTTTGTGGCGCTCCATGCAATATAGACCGGCGCCTCATAGCCCGGCACCAGACGCTTATAGGAATTGACAAGGGGGTTCGTAATGGCTGTCATCCCTTTCATATGCTTCATGATACCGCCGATAAAATAATAAGCTTCTTTGCTTAATCCCAATGCGTCGCTTTCATCGACGAAAATATTTCTCCCTTCCTTGGACAACGACATATTGATGTGCATCCCCGAACCGTTCACGCCGAATTTCGGCTTCGGCATAAAAGTGGCGTGCAAACCATGCCTGCGCGCAATGGTTTTGACCGCCAGTTTAAACGTCATGATATTGTCCGCCGTGGCAAGGGCCTCGTCATAGCGGAAATCAATTTCATGTTGTGCCGGCGCCACCTCATGATGGGAAGCTTCAATGACAAACCCCATATCCTCCAGGGTAAGCACCATATCGCGTCTTGCGTTCTCCCCGAAATCCATAGGCCCTAAATCGAAATACCCTGCCTTCTCATAAGTGATTGTCGTGGGCATCGCATTCTCGTCCGTATTAAATAAGAAAAATTCACACTCTGGCCCTACCTCAAACGTATACCCTAAATCCGCCGCCTCTTTCACGGCCCGTTTCAGGATATAGCGCGGGTCGCCGTCAAAAGGCTGCCCGTTGGGACGGTACACATCGCAAATAAGCCGCGCCACCTTGCCCTGCTGCGGCCTCCACGGGAAAATCTCAAAAGTTCCGAAATCGGGATAAAGAAACATATCCGACTCCTCTATCCGGGCAAACCCTTCGATGGAAGACCCGTCGAACATACACTCATTATTGAGCGCCTTATCAAGCTGACTGGCGGTAATCGCCACATTCTTCAGATTACCGAAGATATCTGTAAACTGCAGCCTGATAAACTCCACATCCTCATCCGCCACCAGTTGTATGATATCTTCCTTCGTATAATTCTTTCTCATACCTGCCTCCTTGCTCTCATTTATTATTACCGTATGATTACTGTAAATAAGAACCCAAAACGCACATAAGGGCATCCTTATCCTAATGATAAGAACACCCTTGTTCCGTATTATCATAACAGTTACCGTACAGATTTGTCAAGCGGATATCCGATTTCCGCGCCCCGTGCGGAATAGTGCAGGGCTGAACTGTTACCTCCGTGCATAAACACGCCATCCCCCACATAGACTGATAAAAAAGAATTTCTATGGGGATATTGTATGAGTTCCAAAACAAAAATTGTTGTGCTTCATGTAAAAGAGTTAATATATACCGGAATCTTCGCTGTGCTCGGTATCCTTTTTATCGTCCTGCTCATCATCATGTTCCTGCCCAAAGAAGAGAAAAAGGAAACCATGGCCACCGTGACGCAGACCACCGCCAACACTTACATACCCGGTGTATATACGACATCTCTGGTTCTGAATGACAACATCGTGGAAATCGAGGTCACCGTAGATGAGAAGAACATCAACTCCATACGCCTCATCAACCTGGATGAAGCCGTGGCTACCATGTACCCTCTCATTCAGCCGTCTTTCGAAGACCTGGCCAACCAGATTATCACGAACCAAAGCCTGGAGGGAATCACCTATTCGGACGAGAGCAAGTATACTTCCATGATTCTTCTCGATGCCATCACCACATCTTTGAACAAGGCGTTGGAGAATGAAGGAGATACACAATAAGCGTCCGTCCTCCCTTGACCCGCCGGATATTCCATGCGCACAGCGCAGGACAAAACACATTCCGGATTTACAGCTCTTCCGCCTGCTTCATCCATATGGCGGCGCTGGCATCGGACGGCATCCGCAAATCACCGCGGGGGGAAACCGCCACGCTGCCGACCTTCGGTCCGTCAGGCAGGCAGGAACGCTTGAACTGCTGCGTAAAAAATCTCTTGTAAAAGGTTTTGAGCCATTTCAATATGACATTATTGTCATATATACCTTGGAAAGACCGGCATGCAATCCGGTATATTTTCGCCGGCTCAAAACCACAGCGCAGCATATAGTATAAGAAGAAATCATGGAGCTCATACGGGCCCACCAAATCCTCCGTCTTCTGGGAAATCACACCGTCCACAGGCGGGAGAAGCTCCGGGCTGACCGGTGTGTCCAGCACATCCAGCAACACCGCCTGCAATTCTTCATCGCCACAAGTGTCCGCATAATACTGTACCAGATGGCGTACCAGCGTCTTAGGCACGCCCGCGTTTACGCCGTACATGGACATGTGGTCCCCATTATATGTGGCCCATCCTAAGGCAAGCTCCGACATATCCCCTGTACCGATGACCATGCCCCCCTCCCGGTTGGCGATGTCCATCAGAATCTGGGTGCGCTCTCTGGCCTGCCCGTTCTCATAAGTCACGTCATGGTTATCCATATCCTGTCCGATATCCCTGAAATGTACGGTCACCGCCTCTTTGATATCTACTTCTTCCAACACGGCGCCAAGCGTCCGTGCCAGTTTACACGCATTGTCATAGGTTCTGTCCGTGGTGCCAAAACAAGGCATCGTCACCGCCCTAATCCGGTCGCGGCCAATTCCTTGCAAGTCAAAAGCGCGTACCGTCACAAGGAGCGCAAGGGTAGAGTCAAGACCACCGGAAACGCCTACTACCGCCGACCGGCATCCTGTATGTTCACATCGTTTCTTAAGCCCATAAGACTGAATCGAAAGGATTTCCTCACAACGCCTGTCCCTCTCATCCTGCTGGGAAGGAACAAACGGCCGCGCGCCAAAGGTTCTCTCCAGGACAGTCTCCTCCTCTTCCATGTGAACCGGTACGACCACATGTTTCTCCTGGCTTCCCGGCATGTAAGTGGACATCCTTCGCCGCTCATGCCGCAGTCTGTGGATGTCGATGTCCGCATAAATATTTTCCGGTGCAAAACGCTTCGCCTGGGCCAGAAGCGTCCCATTCTCCGCAATCATATTGTGGCCGCCGAATACAAGGTCCTGTGTGGATTCCCCTTCTCCGGCGGAAGAATACACGTACCCCGCAATCTGTCTGGCACTGGACGACTTCACTAACATCTCCCGGTAGGCGTCCTTTCCCACCGTCTCATTGGACGCCGACAGGTTTACTATCACGGTGGCCCCTGCCAGGGCATGATAGGTCCCTGGAGAAAGAGGCACCCATATATCCTCACAAATCTCACACCCTACCACCAGTCCTTTGATGGCGTCCGACTCGAATAAAATATTCGTCCCAAACGGAATTTCTTTTCCGTCATATAAGTACGGCTCAGGTATCTCATTGCCTGGCGCGAAATGCCTCGTCTCATAGAACTCTGCGTAGGACGGAATATGCCTCTTAGGGATAAAAGCAAGCGTCTCCCCGTTTTGCAAGACTGCCGCCACGTTGTAGAGCTTTCCTTCTTTTTCCAAAGGCAATCCCACAAACACTAAGGCGTCGCTGCCTTCCGTGGCGTCCGCCACCGCATGGAGCGCTTCCTCCGCCTGGGACAAAAGAAGTTCCTGCAAGAAAAGGTCACCGCATGTATAACCCGTAAGACACAGCTCCGGGAACACGATAATTTTTGCTCCTCTTTCTGTGGCCTCCTCGATACCCTTGATAACTTCCTTCACATTATATAGCGGGTCAGCCACCTTAATCTTAGGGGTCATCGCCGCTGTCTTGATAAATCCATGTTTCATCCGTCCTACCGCCTCCCATTCCCTTTGATGTGCTTTTGGAGTCTCTTTGTTTTTATCTTCTGCATTTTATGCCAAACCTATACCATCCATATCTTTTACTTCTTCCTGCTGCCTTTCTGTATCGCCTTAAGCTCTTCCACGCTGAAAACATAGTTGGTATTGCAGAAATGGCAGTTCAGTTCCACGTCTTTGCCCTCGTCGATTAACTCCTGCATGTCTTCATCCCCCAGGCTGACAAGCACTTTCTCCACCCGCTCCTTACTGCAATTACAATAAAATCTTACCGGAAGCGTATCGGTAATCTCAACGCCCAAATCCCCGAGCACAATTTCCAGAATCTGTTCCGGCGTATTGCCTGCCTCCAGCATGGAAGTTACCGGAGGCAGGCAGGCAAGCTTCTCCTCCAGTCTCGTAATGACTTTTTCATCCGTAAAAGGCATTAATTGGATAATAAACCCGCCCGCCTGCTTCACCGTATTATTTCTCTCCATCAGCACGCCGAGCGCCACGCAGGAAGGAACCTGCTCCGATGCGGCAAAATAATATGTCAGGTCATCCCCTATTTCTCCGGTCTTCAATTCAATGGCGGATGAATACGGCTCTTTTAAACCCATATCCTTGATAACGGTAAGCACGCCGGGGCCGATTACACCGCCCACGTCCAGCTTCCCCGCACTGCTTGGCGGCATCATAGCCTGCGGATTGTCCGCATACCCTTTTACATTTCCCCGGGAATCCGCCGTCACCATCAGCCCGTGAACCGGCCCCTCTCCACTGACTTGAAGAGTCAACATATCCTTCTCGCCCTTCAGCATACCGCCCATCATCACGCCGCCGGTCATTAACCGCCCCAGCGCCGCCGTCACCACCGGGCTTAAGTCATGGGCATCCCTGGCATACTCCACCGTGTCCCTTGAAGTGATGGCAAATGCCCTTATCTGTGCATTTGCCGCCGTTGCCCTTACCATATAATCCGCCATACTAATCTCCATTTCTGAGCGACTTGTCGCGAAGAGGCGACGCAAATCTCAAATTTGCGTCTACCATAAAAGCTATTTGCTTTCGCTCAGAAACAAATAGCCGATTGAAAAATAAGGTCATCAGACTTATTTTTCAATCTAATCCTCCCATTCTTGCTTCATATGCGAACTTGCGCCCCTTCCCTTACGTGCAACCACATAAATCCGTTCACTCACGTCCGTCACTTTGCCATGCGTATCCGCATCTTCTGCCTCCAAAAACACTAATCCAACGCGCCGCAGGCATTCCTGCATCTGCTCCAGACGGTATCCCCTTTGATAGTGCGTCTCCTGGAACTTCCGGTATAAGCCCTCCTGCCCGTCTTCCCGCACGAAGACCGTCAAATCATACTCGTTGATTTCCTCCGCCTCGTGGTAATAATTATCCCAGATAAAACTGCATTCATCCCTGTTCTCGGCAATAACCGCATCCCCGATGACAGACGCATACTTATATACCGTATTGAAATCAAAAATGAACACGCCCTCCGGAAAAAGATAATTGTTCACCAGCCGGAATGTCTGCACAACATCCTCCTCTTCCAAAAGATAATTCACCGAATCGCAGACGCTGACTACGGCCCCCACAGCGCCGTACAGCTCGAACGAGCGCATATCCTGCAGAAGATAGAGAATATCCAGTCCGGACTTCTCCCTCTTATCCATGGCAATCCGCAGCATTTCCGGGGCATTGTCAATTCCAATCATGTCATAGCCCCGGCGTGCCAACATCTCCGTCAGCGTGCCTGTGCCGCAGCCTAAGTCCAGGACAGTGTTCCGCTCCTGGTGGAGGTTTTCTTTTATGACGTTCATGTCATCTTTTGTTCTATCCACATGCAGGAATCGATTCCCATTTATCCCCTCGCCACTGTCATCTCCGATTTCATCCAAAGATATCACCCTATCGACAGGATTTTTGTCTTCCCTGTATTTCTCAATCAGCTCCGCCAAACGGGAACACCATTCCCCGTAAGGCGTATCGTCCATAAACGTATCATAGACTTGTGCAAAATCCGTATATGCTTCCATCTTAATCCTCATTCCGCACTTATGCGCGCATTCTCCGCAC
The DNA here is from genome assembly GCA_947172645.1 of uncultured Lachnospiraceae bacterium. Taxonomy (GTDB): domain Bacteria; phylum Bacillota; class Clostridia; order Lachnospirales; family Lachnospiraceae; genus UBA3282. Next base: position 77,169 of record CAMWBY010000002.1, read on the forward strand.
AGATTTGTGATTCCGCAGAGCGGAATCATGGAGATTTCAGCATCTCCACTTTCCCCCGGAAAGCTCCCGTCTCTTCCCCGATTCTCTGTAACGGGAAAACAAAAGTCGCATGTTCTTCAAAAGGTTCCGCGCTCCCCAGTGCGCCCACAAATTTTCCGTCCACATACAAAGAAGTCTGGCCCGGTTCCCCAACCACTTTCAGTTCCACCCACTGCTCTCTTGGCAGTACATAATCCCATGTATAAGTCCTGCCTTCCCTGGCGAACCCTACCTGCCCGGTCTCCGGCGCGGCGGCATAGAATGCCCATACGCCGTAGGGACTGTCGCTCTTTGCAAGCGCCTGTCCCGCCGTCTTATCCTGTACGCCTGCCTGGCTTTCCTCCAGATATACCCGCATCCGCACCTCATAGGGCGGCTCAATGCCTATGCTCTCATCATAAACCTTGTTGCTTCCGCCGTAGGCGCCATATATGCCTTCCCAAACCTTCTCCGCCACCCCGGCAAACTCCTCATAGGATGCCCCGTCCTCCAGGACATTGTCCATGCCCCACAGTTTAACGCTGAGTACTGCCAAAGGCTGCTCGAAGCGGTCATATAAGTCATACTCGCACATGCCCAAATCCAGGTTGCCGCTCATGTCGTTCCAAATCATATAGGCAGCCCCCAGCATCTGCGGTGAGTAGGCAGGAATCGTCTCCTCCGTATTGTAATCATAGAACTTGTTGGGCGCCCATTCCGCAAATAATTCCTCATTGTTTAAATAGTCATATCCGCCGCCCGGAATCACATACAGATGGTTATTCTGCATATTTACCATCGAGTACCCCGCCTCATACATCTGCCGCGGGTCCGCCCATGTCGTGCTCCATATATTCATCTGCAGCCCGTCCGGGGAAGGCATCGTCTTGCCTCCTATATTGCTTAAGCTGCCCCACATCCGCACGGTTTTGCCCGCAGACCGGACAAGCTCCGCGGTCTTAACCGCATAGGCCCTATACTGCTCACCGTCGCCGTAATATTCGTCCATACCGATATTGACCGCCTCGGCGTCCCGCAAAGCAGCGTCCTCCGCCAGGAGCGCCTCCTGCCAAATCTCCTGCACAAGCGCCACGGCGTCCTCATTGCCAAGGTCAATCTGGTCCACCGAGTCAGGGCTGGAAGTCAGTGCATATTCCGGATAGAGCTTTGTTATGGAAAGAGAATGGGCAGGCGTGTCGATTTCCGGAACCACCGTCACACCGTAGGACTTGGCTGTCCGGATAAACTGCGCAAACTCCTCCTTCGTGTAAGCATACTCCTGCGAGGTAAGCCGCATCCCTTCCTCATTCGTGACGCCGGACTCCAGGCGGAACGCACTGTCCGCCGTCATGGCATGTTCCGCCGAGTCATTTAACCCGCTTGTGCTCAATATGGTATTGTCATTCAAATGGATACCCAGGTCGTTCATCTTATAGAAGGACATCTCCTCCATTATGGCATAGAGCATATCCATGGAAACCGCCTTGCGCGCCACGTCTATGCCAAACCCGCGCACCCGGTAAAGGGGATAATCCCGCATCTGTCCCTGGGGCAGCACACCTTCCGCCTGCGTAAAAAGCTGAAGCAGCGTCACTGTCCCCCAACGGATTCCAGTCTCCGCCTCCGCCTTAATGACACACATGTCAGTTATATCGCAGGTATACCCTTCATCCCCCAATCCATTGGGTTCTTGCACATATCCTAAGTAAACGTCGCCAGGCCTGGCGTCTTCCAAACGCCCCTCTGTGACTTCCACTGTACAGTATGCCGCCAATTGGCATCTGTCTGCAAAAAGCGCCGCAATGCCCTGCAAACCAGAACCGTTTTCCACGATAACCCGGAAGCTTTCTCTCATCTCAAAATTACCCTGGCCGCCCTTCCACTCTGCGATGCCCGGAATCACAACAGGACATTCATTGTAACGCCTGTCTTCCTCCTCCGCCAGTCTGATTTCTTCTTCCGCCCCGTCGGCTGTCTCGCCATAAGCCGGCACCGTCAATGTCTGGGACACCTCCCTGACATCAGAAGGCTTCTTCACATTCTCCACACGAAATCCTACCGTCACCTCTTTGTCCTGAATGGTGCGGTAAACGGTGCCGTCCGCCCCTATCACCTGCTCGTAGTCCGCTCCCAGAAACGTAACCTCGTATCCCTCCGGCGCATCCGGCAGCATAAGGTATCTGCCGCCATCCTCCCTATGCCCGATGGCCGCTTTCCCCAACCGGTAGGCCGCCGGCTTGTCCGCATAGACTTCGAACTCATAGAGCGACACGTTCTGATAAAGGTCAAAATAATGCGCTGCATTGTCGGACACCTCGTATGTGCTCAGCCGCAGAAACTTAGCCTGCACAGGCTCCTCCAACACAATTTCCTGGTCTTTTGTCTCCGGTGCGGCGTCAAAACGCCGTATTGTCTCCCATTTTTCCCCATCCATAGAAGCTTCCAGGGCATAAGACGTCACATTGCGCCTCTCCCATTTCAGGACAACAAAAGAAACTGAAATTTCTTCCGGAAATTCCAGTTCTATATAATGGGACGCATCCTCCCTGTTATTCTCGCTCGACCAACGGGAAGAAAGCTCTGCAGCATTCCCGTCTATCACCTTATCCGCAGACAGCCCGTCGTTCTCCACGCTGTCGCAGGTGGCAACAACCCCCTTTTGCAGCGCCAGGTTCCCGTTTGTCCCCGCCTGCGAGCCGTGCATATATGCCACATACAGATATACCACGTTCAAGGCCGTCAACAGCCCAAGCGCACACAGGCATATGATAATTGCGTACTTTTTCTTTCTTTTCCCCATCGTCTGTCCTATTCCATAGATTGCCAAAACTTGACCGTTCCGTCACAGCCCCAGGAAAAATACCCTTCCTCAAGCCCATCCTATGCGGCGCGCCCGGATAACCGAAGGGTTTTCCCTCTGTTGTCATCCCACTAACGCCCCTAACAGCCCATATGAAAGCACGGACATAATAATCGTGGCAATGGCAATCCCCAACAGTTCCGCAAGCACAGCCTTCTTGAAATCCACGTCCAAAAGCGCCGCAATCAGCGAGCCGGTCCACGCTCCTGTCCCCGGCAGCGGAATGCCCACGAACAATACAAGTCCCCAGAATTCATACTTCTTTATATTGTCGCTCTTGCTCATGGCACGGTTTTCCAGTTTCTCAATAAGCCCCCGGAAAATCTTAATCTTCTTCATCCACTTAAAGACCTGCTTGATAAAAAGCAGGATAAAAGGAATGGGAATGATATTGCCAATGATACATAGCGGAATCGCCGTAGTAATCGGAACCTGCAGCAAGGAAGACACAATCAGCCCTCCACGAAGTTCCAGAATCGGAATCATAGAAATAATAAAAACAACGATTTCCTTCGATACATATTTCCCCAGTGTAACCGCAAATGCCGCCGCTAATTTATCCATACGCTTTAATCCCTGTCACCTTTCTGTTCGCTTATAGCTTTCTTTTCCTGCGCCGTCCTGTGTTCTTTACAGTATATGTCCATCAACCGTATAACTTGATTCATAACATGCAATATTTATTTCCGCGAGCAATGAGCCAAGTACCGTGCTTGCTACCTGATTAAGCAAAGCTTAATCATTGCTTTGCAGCGGGGCATTTGACTGATGGCCGCATATTCTCTCAAGCGCGCCATACAACGCTTCCATCTGTTCATCCGTGCCCACAGTGATGCGCAGATAATTGTCAATCCGCTTCTTGCCCCACCATCTGACATATATGTCATTTTGTTTCAATTTCTCGAAAATCTCCCGTGCCGGCACACTGCTATGGCTTGCAAAAATGAAATTCCCATAGGATTTGGTAAAGCCAAAGCCAAGCTGTGCCAATCTCTTTTCCGCATTATCACGTGTTCTTATGATTTTTGCGCAACTCTCCTTAAAATATGCCTCGTCTTTCACCGATTCTGCGCCAAGCTGTAGCGCGGCATAGTTCAGCGTATAAGAATTGACCGAATACTTCACATCGTTCAGATACTTGATAAGCCGGCTGTCACCCATGGCATAGCCAATCCGCATCCCCGCCATCGCCCGGGATTTCGAGAAAGTCTGTACCACCAGAAGATTGTCGTACTTGTGAATCAGCGGCAGGCAGCTTGTGCCGCCGAAATCGATATAAGCCTCGTCCACAATGACCACCACATCCCTGTTCGCCGCCACAATTTCCTCTACCTGCCCCACATCCATGAGAATGCCCGTAGGCGCATTAGGGTTCGGAAAAACAATGCCGCCGTTGGGCTGCATATAATCCTCTTTCCTGATGACGAAATCCGCATCCAACGCCTTCGTCTCATAGGGTATCTTATATAAGTCCGCCCAGACGTCATAGAAAGAATAGGTAATGTCCGGGAAAAATAGCGGCCTGTCCGACCGGAAAAATGTCATAAACGCCAGAGACAGCACGTCGTCAGACCCCACGCCGATAAAAAGCTCATCCCGGCCGATTTGATAAAACCGCGCCAGTTCTTGCGCCAGTTCCGTCTCTTCCGGAAAAGCAGGGTACAGCCGCATCTTATCTGCGGCAAGCTGCGCAGCCTTGCGCCCCACCCCCGGCGCCGGCGGATACGGACATTCATTCGTATTCAGTTTAATCGTGCCTTCCTTGTCAGGCTGTTCGCCCGGTGTGTAAGGAACTACCTTACGCACATTCTCTTCCCATCCCATGCCTGTAAAACCTTTCCCGATTCCTCTCGCTTCCATTACGCCAGTTCCTTGCCGTCAATCACTCAGGATTTTTGGGAACCGCTTCCCACTCTGCGGCAAGCTTCTCATACTCCCTGGCCTGTGTGTCATTTCCCGTCCTGCGGCAGCACTGCGCCAATCCAAGAAACGGAATATCCCCGCCGCTATGGATATTCAAAATACTCTCCGTCTCATAAGCCGCATTATAAAACCATACGGCCGCTTCATCTATATCCTGCTTTTGCAGATAATATTCTCCCAGTTCACAACAAATTTCGGAGCATCCCTCGCTGGCCACCACCTTCATGGCAAACTTGAAGAAGTCCTCTGCGTCCCCGCATATCCGCGCCGCCCGCGCCGCCACGCAAGCCGCCTCCTTAATCTCGTCCAGACTCCTTCCCTCATCCTTACAGGATGCCTGGAAAAAGGGCCTGGCCGCGATGAAGTCTTTATCCTCACCGGAGATGAAAAGCTCTTTCGCATAAATATTGTGGAGCCGCTTATCCAACCTACAGCCTTTTTCCGTCTGTCGCAGGAACGCCGCCAAATCCCGGTCTTTGTGATTATTCTCCGGCATATGGCATATCTCTATGTCGCTGTCATAGATGACCGGTTCAAGTCCCACCTGCTCATGGATGGCGCCCCGCCACTGAAATGTGCGCAGACGCTTAAACAGCTTCGGCCGAAGCTCCCTGTCATAATTATAAATCGTTCCATGGGCCAACTGATTCGTATAGTACATCTGCACGATGTCAATCTCCGGCAGAAGCGTCTCCTTTAACTGCCTGAACGCCCACCTGTTATTCTCATCCAGCACCTCGTCCGCATCGGCAGAATAAATATAGTCCATCTCCGCCTTGGAAAAAGCGAAATTACGCGCCGCGGCAAAATCCCCAATCCACGTGAAATCATATATCCTGTCCGTATACTTTGCCGCAACCCGTTTCGTGCCGTCCACAGACCCGGTATCCACGATAATAATCTCATCCACAAGGTCGGCAATGCTGTCCAGGCACCTGGCCAGAATCTTTTCCTCGTTTTTTACAATCATACATAGGCTGACCGTAATCATAACAATTGTTATCCTTCCTTTTTCTATCAAATCCAAATGCTAAACCAACCGAAGGTTGGTTTTAAGCACATCACTTGGCTTGTTGCTCGCGGAAATAAACCGACTGGCGCATACAATTGTCCACCGGAAGCACGCACTGCGTCTTTCCTGCGCACAGAACCATATCCTTATACCGGTTCCGCCGGATAAACCGCTTCGGCGGGCACAGTTGATATAACGTCGTGTAGGACAAATCCGCCATCCGTTCCCCGATACGCACCCGATATCCTCCATTCTCCCTACGCAGCCCGACACGCCCCAGATAACAATACCGCTTCCCGTTCCAGTTATAAACGCGTACCGTAAAACACCGAACGGCGCAAAACACTCCCAACAGGCATACCGCCAGAACAATCAGGCACACAGCCGCCCCGGTTCCGTATATGTCCCCCTGCATCATAAGATTTCCGTCTAATCCCGCTCTGATTAATTCTCGAATATCCAACCCCAATTTCTCTCCTGCATACAAACGTCCCCAAATATTCCCAACAGTCTAAGAGTATCACACTCATTCCCGGATTGCAATTAGAACCCAAATTCATCATTGCTCTGATTCTACCGCAAATCCGCTGCCCGGCTGCGCACCCGCCCCAAACAACATTGCAGTACAAGCGGCAGCGTGACTCCCGCCGCCAGATAAACCATCTTAAAATGTTCCGCTCCCCGCACCAGGTAGTAATAATCTATATTTGTATAGTACGCCCCGAAATCAAAATCCGCACACTGCCCCGTCTGTGCGGCAACCGCAGCAATAACTGTCTTGACTAACATAAATGCCATCACATGGTGCATCATCACCGCATAAGTATTCTGACCCAGGTAACGCACGCTGCGGCTTTCTCCCAGAACCGGTTCCAACACTTTGGCAATGCGCAGCCAGAAGGCAATTCCCGACACAATTGTCACATACGGAACAACCGGCCCGTTGGCAAACCCGGTACACCACACACTGCTGAAGGCCAGTCCGTTGCAGCATATATTCAAAACGGTCTGGATACCCAACACCACCGCAAAATATGGCAGGTTTCCGAGCGTATCATGTTTTTCCAGTTTCTTATAATAAAACTGTCCCATCTGAAAGCACGGAAATAGGAAAAGGATTCTTCCGGGGGCCTTATAATTCCCCCACACATGTCCGCCAATGGCAAACCAGACAACCGCCATACCCACAGCCAGACTCCCTGCAAGCATCAGCCATTCCGCCACGTCATCCCAGTCCTTTCCCATTATCCCCGGTATCCGGCCCAGAATCCGTCTTACAGCCAACCTGACAAAGACATTCATCACCTGGACGATAAACAGAACCGGCACAAACCATGCCGCATAGTTATAGATAAACTGATACCCGTGCAAAAAAGGGTCAATAAACAGCGTCTTAAACCCCAACGGCTCCCCCATGGAAAACCCGCCCGCGCGCATCGCCCACGCAATGATTCCATAAACCAGGTTCCATGCCAGATAAGGCATAAGCAGCCTGCGCACCTTTTTTTTCACATAGGCAAAGGGATGCTGTTCTTCTGAGTCCTTATAGAAATATCCGGAAATAAACATAAAAAGAGGTACATGAAAAGAATAGTACGGGAATAAATCCCCTACCGCCATGATATTATATCCGATATGCCCTGCCACCACCATGATAATCGCCAGTGCCGACAGAATGCAGAATGCCATATTGTACTGTTTTTTAATTGCCCGTCACCACGCTTGTCCCGGCCGCCGTCCGATGGCCGTATAAATTCATCCACTCGCCGCTTAGCTGCTCGTTAGCTTACGTCTTCCCGCTTCTCTATTTCCAAATGCTCTTTCCCGTGCGCTATGGCCAGGCCGTGAATGCCGGCATCCGTATCCGCCTCCGCCATCTCCTCCGCTTCCGCCGACAGGCGACCGAAAATATATGCCGAAAGGACGCCCAACATTACAGTAATCCCCGCCAAAGCCAGGCAAAGCTTTACCATATACGCCCCTCTGTCCTTCACCGCGCCGTCCATCGGGATATCCGCCATGACAAAAGCGGCAACCGTGCCGTCCGCCCGGATGACCGGAACGCCCGCGCGGCATATCCATCCCGCCTCCTCCGTCTCCACAATCAAACCCGGAAAGCCTTGTCTTGGATGTTCCAGGATATGATAGTCCTGGCTGCCGATATCCTCCCACGCTCCCACCGGATGTACGTTTTCCGTATTGCCTATGTCCATCACATAAACACATGTCTTAGACAGGCTATCGATATATATGATATAGAGAGAAAGCGCGCCGTTTGCATGCCTTACTTTCTCCAGCGTATGATAAAGTTCCCAATACGCTTCGTCCATGACGCCATCATACCGTGCCAGATAAGCTGCCGCCTCCGCCTCGCTCCCAAACTCAGGCGCAGGGCTTCTCAAGTAAATATCCGCAATCTGCGCCACATAACGTTCCAATTCTATTCCATCTACCACCGATGCCGCAGTCCACGCCACATTCCGGCACATTGACTGATAATATCCTTTCATGTTATGGGTATACACCCTGTAACTGACCGCAGCCGATACGGCCGCTAAGGCCACTGCCAAAAATATAACGGCACAAACCGCCTTTTGCTGTAATGACAAATTCTTCCCCATATGCACCTTCCTCCTAATGCAGATGGCTGTTACTGTCCATACATGACAATATGTTAACCAGAAAATGTTATCACATCAAAAACAATCCAAAAAAATTCACGGTAAATCATAGGTTATATCCGGCAAATAGAGGTAATTACATATCAAACCCCTCTTGATGGAAGGTCCACTCAAAAAACAGTTCCCTGATTTTACGGAAATCCCCTGATTTAATAGGAATCTCAACACCGCCCTGGAGAACAATCCCGTCCGGTTTAATACTCTCTATTGCATCTTTATTCACGATATATCCACGGTAAGGCATAAAAAACTGTCCCGGCAAAAGCCGTTCCAATTCTTCCATAAAAAATGTGAGTGAGCGTTGTTTTTCTTCATATTCCCTATTCTCCGTGTGCACCACCCGGTTATACCGTATGCTTTCTATATAGGTGACGCAATTGGCATCCACCGACTGGATTACCCCATTCTCCAAATAGAGCAACAGCTTTTTCACATTCTTTTTGACATAACGTTCAAATACCCTGTCCATCGCCCTGTCAAACTGCTCCTGCGTATAGGGCTTTAACAGATAATGCGCCGCCTCCAGTTCAAAAGCCTCCGCCGCAAATTCATTGGAATTCGTAAGAAAAATAATCTCTGTGTGGTCCTTCCTCTTTCTGATTTCGTTCCCAATCTCCACACCGCTCATCCCTGGCATACAAATATCCAGAAGGGCAATCTCACAGCCGCCTGATTTCTCCACATGTTCCAGAAGGGCAACCGCATTATCAAAGTCATGGATTCCAGCCGCATACTCTGGATGCCTGGCAAAATAATTCTCCGCCGCCATACGTATCTGCCTAAGCTGTCTCGGTTCATCGTCACAGATTACTATCGTATACAAGCACTTACCTCCACAGTTACTGTTTCTGTATCATCCCGCGCCCTGTCCGGCATCCCCAAGACAGCGCCCGGTAAAAAGTTACTGTGTATCAAGTATAGCATAATTTATTTTGAAATGTTATCATAAGATGACAGAAAACACGGTCCATCAAAAATATCATAAGGAAACTACTTCACCATGAAAAATAAGAAGCCATCAGAACTGCCTAAGAACCCATCCGGGAAGAACACCAGAAAAATTATATACTGCCTTGGCGCTGCGCTGCTTGTGCTGGCCGTTACATTTTGCGTCCATATGTCCGGCATAAATAAAGACGTCCCCGTAGGCGGACCGGCCGACACGGAAGAAGCGGCCGACTCTCCCCACACTCCAACGCCAGTCACGGAATATATCAGGATGTCGGAGCTTGCATCCGACGCCGAAACCACCGAATCGTCTGGCCTCCCTGACGATACGGATGCCGGACAGACCGCCGCAATAACCGCCCCTGCCAACCCTTACAGCGATTTAAGCGTGCCCACCTGGCTGACTAAGGTAAAAGACACGTATTTCCTTGTAGACTGTTACCATAACCAGGTCGTCTATAACGACAACCTGACCGACCCGCTTAACGAATGGAAAGTGATGACAGACGATATCGACAAAGGGCATACCCTGGCCAGTGACGGCAGCGTATATTTGATAGACGATACGGAACGCAACCGCATCCTTATTTTTGAAAAAGAAAATGACGTTTTCGTCCACACCCAGACATTTAATGAAATCGGAGACAGGCCCCACTATATTATCTATGATGCGCCTACCGACACCTTCTATGCCTGGAGTTCCATGAGCGGGGAAATGTTTCTGTTTCGCCATAATCCCGGCGATACCCGTATGTATCTGACGCAAATCCGGCGCATAGAACAGCTGGATAATGTATACGTCCGCTCCTTTACTATTATCGGCAGCGATATATACTTCGTATCCGGTAATTCCTCCATCATCCGTGCCGATTTGGAAAGTTTTGAAATACTGGAAACCTATCCTGTCCCCGACAGCATGGCAGGCATGATTCAGTTGACGAAGATTCAGGATTATTTCTATATTACCGTATCAACAGACATCACCGGCAGCCAGGATTACGCTACCATCCTGCGCACCGGAAATCTGTCGGCGCTGATATCCGGTGACTATGAGGATATTTACAGCCAGTTTATCGGCGGAGGCACACCCTACTACATCACCGAATTTGATAACGCGTATTATTTAACTGAACACCGCCTGCCGGGACACTCTGTCTGGCGCTTCCAGGTAGAAAACAATATGATAAAAGATGTGGAGACAATCTACTAAACTTCCCCCTCCTCCATACTTTCACTGTCCCGGAGGGCAAAACGCACCTTCCGCGCGTTCACATCTCCATAAATCTCTAATTCCGGTATGGCCTGCAGGAATTTGGTAAATTGGGAGTAGCCATAATTCTTAGGCTTAAACCGTGAATATTTCCGGTGCACGATATTGCTCAGTTCATTCACCCGCATATCCTTCTCGTTCTTCTCTCTCATGACAGACTTAATGTAATCTGTGATTTCTCCTTCCGATTCTCTGTTTGCCTTAAGCTCAACATTGATTCTCGTGTTATTCTTGACAAGCTTCAGGCTTGGAATCTCTTCTAAGAAACGTGATAGAAGGCTGTAGCCATAATTTCTCACATCGAAGTCCGGATATTTATTCAAAAGCCTGCTGCCGATTTCCCCAAGCCCCGTCTCTTTGTCTTTATTTTCATTCTCTGTAATGATATTGATGATGGCGCTCTCGATGACCTCTTTGCTAATCGACGTGGACTCTTTATCTTCTTCCGTATTGTTCTTTGCCGCTGCTTTCTTGCTCTTGCCGCTCTTGCCTGCCGTGCCGCCTGCTGCCGTCTTCGCCGTTTCTTTGGCCGTCTCCTGGTCTTCCTCGTCCTCATCAATCAAATTCTCTAAAACAGTGAACTGAGAACACGCCGTGCGGAAGGAACGCGGCGTCTTCTCCTCTCCCATTCCTACCACCGCCATGCCGGACTCCCGCAGCCTGATTGCAAGCCTGGTGAAGTCGCCGTCACTGGAAACAATGCAGAACCCGTCCACATTCCCTGTATATAAAATATCCATCGCGTCGATAATCAGCGTGGAATCCGTGGCGTTCTTACCCACGGTATTGCTGAACTGCTGCATGGGTGTGATGGAATTTTCCATCAGCTTCGTCTTCCATCCTCTTGCCTGTGTGCTTGTCCAGTCGCCATACGCCCTGCGGTATGTGACGATACCGTGTTTCGTCATCTCATCCATAATCGCGGATATATATTTCGCCGAAATATTATCCGTGTCAATCAAAATCGCAAATCTTTTATCGTCCATTTGCATCCCCCGCCGTTACCGCTGTGCGCCCATCTTCATATTTAAATAAGCCTTTATCAATTCCACGCAGTTGTCCCATCCAACTTTGGAACTGTTCAATGTTAAATCGTAATTTACCGGGTCTTTCCAATTTTTCCCTCTCGTGTAATATTTGTAATAATCCGCCCTGTATTTGTCAGTCTTGTGTATCAGTTCTTTGGCTCTGCTCTCCGATACCTGCATTCTATCCATAACAGTAGCTATGCAATCTTTCTCCGGCGCTTCCACATAAACGCTGATTACATTCGGGTTATCCCTCAGGACATAATCCGCACACTTGCCAATCACCACAAAAGACTCCGTCTTCGCAAGCTCTCTTATCATCTCGGACTGGATATTGAACAGGTTGATATCCGATGTAAACTCTTTATCGCTTGGCTCCACCACATAAGTGTAAGGTATCTTCGTCAAATGTTTCACCGCATAACTTCCGCGAAGCTTCTCATCCACTTCCGCAAACAATTGTTTGTTGATGCCGCTGTACTCGGACGCCATATCAATCAGCTGGTGCTCATAACAGGGAATCCCCAACTCCTTCGCAAGCTGCGCGCCAATCGCCTTACCGCCGCTGCCAAATCCACGTGCAACCGTAATTACATAATTCTCCATATGCTGCTCCTCCTTATCGGTCATGAGGTATGATTCAGTGGTAGTCCGTCCACCTATCCATATTTTACCACATAAAAAGAAATCCTTGTAGCAAAACTTCTATATCAGTCCAAGCACAATCAGTATTATCAACAATACCGGCAGGATATACGTGGCATAAAACCGTATCCACTTAGGCATCTTAAGTCCTTCGCCGGCATTGGCTTCTTCCATATACTTATCGAATCCCCATCCGAATCTTGCCACGCAGAAAAGCAGATAGCAGAGCGAGCCAATCGGAAGAATTACGTTGCTGACCGCGAAGTCTTCCAGGTCAAGAATCGTGCTTCCCGCACCCAACGGCTGAATACCTGACCACAGGTTATAACCTAGCACACAGGGCATAGAAAGGACGATAAGCGCCACAAGATTAACCAGACAGGATTTCTTCCTGCTCCAATGGAATAAGTCCATGCCGCATGAAATAATATTTTCAAACACCGCCAGTATCGTTGAAAACGCCGCAAATGTCATAAACACGAAAAATAGCGTTCCCCAGATTCTTCCCCCTGCCATACCGTTGAATACGTTAGGCAGTGTGATAAAGATAAGGCTCGGCCCCATATCCGGGCTGACGCCGAAAGCGAAACAGGCCGGGAAAATAATCAAACCTGACACCAGTGCCACAAAAGTGTCAAGCACCGCGATATTCACCGATTCTCCCAAAAGAGAATGCTTTCTGTCAATATAACTGCCAAAAATCGCCATGGCGCCGATACCGAGGCTTAACGTGAAAAACGCCTGGTTCATCGCCGCCGTGACCGTCTCCCAGATTCCCACTTCTTTCATTCTCTGGAAATCGGGAAGCAGGTAAAATTTCAGTCCTTCCATGCCGCCCTCCAGCGTAATGCTGTGCACCGCCAGGACAATAATGATGACAAGCAAAAGGCTCATCATGACCTTCGTGATTCTCTCCACGCCTTTCTGCAATCCCACAGAACAAATCAGGATACCCGCCGCAACAATGATAACCATCACGGTCGTAAGCACGCCGGGATTTCCAAGCATTTCCCCAAACATCGCCCCAATCTGCTCCGAATCCTTACCGGTAAATCTCCCGGTAAGCATCTGGTAGAAATAATACAGCATCCACCCCGCCACCGTCGTGTAGAACATCATCAGAAGATAGTTGCCCGCCATGCCCAGATATCCGTGCAGATGCCACTTCTGACCTGGCTTCTCCAACTCTGTGAAGCTCCTGATAATACTTTTCCTGCTGGCGCGCCCCACCGCAAACTCCATCGTCATAACCGGCACGCCCATCGCAATCAGGAAAAACAAATAAAAAAGTACAAACACACCGCCGCCGTACAGCCCCGCTATATATGGGAACCTCCACACATTCCCGATTCCGATTGCACACCCCGCAGACAACAAAATAAAGCCCATCCGCGAGCCAAGTTTTTCTCTCTCCACTTTTCCATTCCTCCTACGTTAATCATAACCGGTGTCCCATTTACCAACTAAATTGAAAAACGGAACACTGGTTTCAGTATACCATAACAGGGAAAGATTTTCATTTCTTATTTTCGCATATTTTATCTAAGAATCCTCATAGAAATCCACTGTGCATCTTCTGTCTTCCTGCCACGTAATCTGCAATGGCCGCAGGCCATATTCCGTAACCCGGCACCCATCGGGCGTAAGTGCCACCGTAAACTCCGCCATGCCGCCTTTTACACAGGATTTTTCCGGCTGTGCGCTGATATAGTTGCCTACCGAATAATAAATGAGCATTTCATGCTCGCTGTCGTCCTGCATGATTTCATATGGCTGCAATACATGGGGATGAGCGCCCACCACCACGTCCGCCTTGCTTTCCAGAAACACTTGGGCCCATTTTTTCTGAAAACCGTCAGGCCTGTCTTCATACTCTGTCCCCCAATGGACGAAAACAATTACAAAGTCACTCTCCGATTTCGCCCTGCCGATGTCTTCTCTGACACGTTTTTCATCATCCAACGTATGCACCATATGCGTCTTCCCCACGGGAGTGGCAATTGTATCCGCAGGATAGGTATAATTAAGCAGCGCAAACCGAATGCCTTTTCTTGTCAAAAGCACATAAGGCCGATACTCTTTTTCCGCAGAAGTTTGTATGCCAAGGCATTCGATGCCATGAGCCTCAAAAAAATCTTTTGTAAACTCCACCCCCTCTGTGCCCTGGTCGAAGATGTGGTTTGTGGAACACGTCACCACATCAAACCCGGCATTCGCAACAGCTTCCCCAACCTGGACAGGCGTGCCAAACCTGGGATAAGAGCTGTACCTGGATGGTTTATCCGTAAGAGGCGTCTCCTGGTTGAGTACGGCTATGTCACTCCCTTTTACGACATCCTCCATATTTTCAAAAAGGAACTGGAAATCCCCGTCATTTAATAATCCGTACCGGTAAATCGGCTCATGAATCAGGTTATCCCCAAACACAACGAAAGAAACCTCCATATCTTCCCTGACAAATCCCCATGAACCCCACACCCAGGCAGTAATCTCCCGGCCCGGGGATGTCAGAAGAAGCACATCCGCCAGGGAATCTCCCGTCTCCTGCTCCATGCAGCTTCCGGTGTTTCGGCCATACAGCGATATCTCCGCCACATCCTGCCCGATGTAGGAGGACATCCACTTTGGTTTTATTCCCGCCCCATCATACTCATATACAAAGATATGCTGTGACCACTCCCTCTCATCTTCCTCCACCCAGAAAGGCCTGCTCTTCCCGTATCTCCCGATTTTCCAACAAAGCAGTATCAACTCGTCTTTCCGGTCGCTGTCTATATCCCCTGACAGCGCATCCTGTACCTTAACATCCTCCGGGGAAGTCCATATGACATTGCTGTCATATACTATCTCGGCCTTTTTACCACGCAGTATTATCTCATACTGCCCTGACGAGTCGCTGACATTTCTGTTTTCCCATGCAATCCATCCGGGCAGGAAACATCCTTCTTTCCACAAAGCAGATAAAAGGGCGCCGGTACACACCAACGCCACTATTATCACAGCCGTCACTTTGAAAAATTTTTTCTTATTCCCATTCATACCGATACCGATAGCTTTCCGTCCATGCCGGTTTCTGAACCAGTCCTTCATTTACGTAATTTCCTTCGTCATTAGGCGCCGCACCAATCATCTGATGCCATCTGCTGTCCGTAAGCCTGTCGGACATGGGCCACGCAAACTGATAGAAGGAATAAACGCTTCCCTTGGCAATCTTCACTTTTCCGGCCACCTTGACCACCACATAAATTATAGACGAGTTTCCGGTAGCTACCTCCAATACCGTACCGTTGGGGTCCGTGGCGATATCCGCCACAAGGGCTGAGGGACACGCTATAGCGTTTGGCTCATCGAAAGCTTCCCCATCTTTTAACGCCTCATACCAGAAATGCTCCAGATTACCGCCATAACCCCTGATAAACTCAAACTCATCCTCAGTCACTTCTTCCTCTTCCAACTCTTTTTTGGAAATCTCCGACAGCCTGGCGGCCATCTCAGTCAAACGAGACAAGTTTTCCTCCTCCGCGCCGTCCAACATACCATACTGTTTCAGTCCCTGTGCCGTCATCTCGGACAATACGGCGAATCTGGCATATACAAGGGGTTCCGGCTCAACATATCCCCTGTCGTCAGGCTCCTGTTCATAACCGCCGCCCATCTCCGCCATCACCTGTTTGGAATAAAGGATGGTATCGTGTTTCAACTCCGCAAAACTGCCTGCGAAACATTCCAAGTTTTTCTTAGCCCACTCCTCACCCTGCATAAATACCGGATATCCCTCTCCTTTCACATCCAACAAGGGTCTGAGCGTATTCAGCCATCCGGCATACAGGCTGGCGGACCACAAACTGTCATTGTCCTTTGCAAGGTATGTCCTGAGCTGTTCCATATGCTCGGAATATCCCTGGAAATCCGTTGCCCCCTGCTCATCCAGAATACCGAGCGCCGTATCGCTCCCAAGGGCCGCCGGCACGTCCAGCACATCCGGAAGCATCCTTTTTTCTTTTGCACTGTTTTCCTTTACATCACTGTATATCAGCTTCTGCATAATCGCCGCGTCGACCGTAAAGCGCTGCCCCATAAACCGGAAGCCCGGAATCACATTATCCTCCCCGTCCCCTATGGGGATAGAATTGACTTGCGGCGCGCGCAGCTTGGCCGTCATGGCATGGAAGCGTCCAAACGCCTCCTCGTTCCCAACCAAATCCTCCGTCTTTACCCCGGCGCCGTACGCCTCTTCCATGGCGGGTATATACTCATAGACGCCTGCGTCATCGCTCGCCCCTGTGAAAAATGAAGTCACCGAATAGACCGATTCCCACAATTGATAGGCCGCCTCATCCTCCGACAGCATCTTGGAAATTAAGAGCGCACTCCTGTCCAAATCCTCGTCATCCTGCTCAAAATGAATCCTGCCGTACCACATCATCGCCCGGAAGTAAGCTTCCAGCTCCTCATCTCCTTCATAATAACCACGAGGTATATACTGTGTATAATCTTCCATTCTTCCGGTAATTTCCGACGGATAAACATCGCCCGCCTCCACGATATGCCCAAGTTCTGCGCTCACAGTCTCTTCCACATAATCCGGCGTATCCGCCTGGCTGTCAAGCAGCTTCGCACCCACGGCAAAAAAGGCTACATTTCGCTTTGCCGCGCTCTCCCATTCGCTTCCTTCCAGACACTCATATGCTTCTATGCTATTGTCAAGCATCCGTGCGCCAAGCTGCCTGACATTGTCCAAAAGGCTGTTCTTCTCCACCTTTTTCAATAAGTAGGAAAAGTAAAGATGGTATGTATGCATCAGCGAATCGACTGTCACAAAATTCGGCACATCACAATATCGGTTTTCCTCGTAGGCCGAAAAAAATTCGTCTCCCGCGCTGCCGCACACCACGAAACCATTCTGTGCCAGTTTATCCTGTATCCCATCCTCCAGGTAAAACTGCCACAGATTGTCTATATTGCTCAAGTCAGGTTCGATGGCGTAAGGCTCCACGGCAGGCGTCACATCTATCTCTATACTTTGTGCCATGCCTTCTCCAAACGCCTGTCCCCCTTCCGGCAAAACTATGGCAGCCGTATCCGCCATATCTTTCCCTTCATCTGCATCAGCTTCCGTTTCCTGCCCTTCCTGCATTTCTGCCTCTTCTTCCTCCTGTACCTGTACGGCCTGCCCTTCCTGCGTTTCATTGTCCTGTCCGCAGCCTCCCAGTGCGCCCATGGACAATACGGCCGCCATAAGCAAAGCCGTTACCCTTTTTCTTCTCATCAATAAGTTCTCCCCTTTCTGAACTGTATATGCCTCCGGATATATTATATGATACCACACTCCCGCACAAAGAGCTGCTGCAATTTTGCAACAGCTCCTCAGCCAACCTAATAATACGCAATCTCCACATCATCCACATTTTTCGGGTTAACCCATACAGTCACTTCTTCCACAACCCTGGGTGAATAGAAGGAGACGATTTTACCCTCCTTCAGGTTCTGTAAAACTATGTCCTTCGCCTCCATCATCAACGCTACGTCATCTTGCGTGTCTGTCCAATACCATGAGAAGACAGCCCTTCCCTCTTCCTGCTCCAACAATGCATAAGGCTCTACCCGGTCTGCATCATAGGTTGCGTGGAAACGCACGGTATCGGCGGGGACGCTTAAGTCTGTCTGTATGTTCATTGGCCCCCATCCATTGCCAAATACAATTTCGCATGTTCCGTCCTCAGGCTGAAAGGCCACATCATAATTGCCCGTCCGCATGTCCGGCTCGACCAGAGCCTGCTGTCCGCCGTAAGACAAGGCGCTGAACTCGGCAAACGCTATACCGCCTCCTATGCCGCATAAGAACACCCCTATACAAAACACAACAATCAATCTTTTACGCAATTTGCCCATGCTGCACCTCCCCGTCAGACTCTTCCGCCTCTTCTCTCTTATCTTCATCCTCTCCGCCCTTTTTCTTCCTGATTAGCAGGCTGTACCCGCCACAGGCCAACGCTCCGCTACACAAGAAGCCGCCCAGGCTGATAACAAAAAATCCCACAAACGGGTATCCCTGGAAAAGCAGAATCAAGATTCCGCCAATCCCCATCAAGGCTATCATCGCCACAAACGCACAGAACAGAGAAAAGAAAAACCATCCCATATTCCACATGATTCTAAGCCAGAAGACACAGCAATGAAGAAGCCATCTCCAGGACGCAGCGATTCCCCGCCCCACCATTCTGAAAAAATTACCTGTATGTACTCCCATATCATTCATCCTTTCCGTTCTTATCCGGCTCCTCGGCATCTCGCCGCCGGTTTCCGCCCTGTTTCTCATAAAAGGCTTCTTAAGCCATCCTGCCAAAGCATGGCACCTCCTTGAAAGCCACCGGAATGCGTTCCTGCCCGCACGTGCCGCCGCCGCACATTTTGCGCCAATCCATCGGCCCGCCCGCTTTACAAACGGCTCTCTTCCGTCCATACCGCTCTTTTTCGGAAAACCGGGCAGAATGCTTCTTCCCCGGAACTCCGGTTTGACATGGTAGGCTTCCAGAATCTGTGACGCCAACTCCTCCATAGGGCCAAAGTCGCGTATCGCCTCCTCCTCGCTCAGTCCCTTCCCCATCTTCATATCGATATGCTGCGCATATTCCGCCAGAATGTCCTCCTGCTCCTGGTTCTCCAGAATACGCAGGTATTCCCGCAGCTCCATCAAAAATTTTTCTTTATTCATGTCCGCCCCTCCCCTTCAAAAACCGGTTCACCCTATCCTGAAATTCTTCCCATTCCGCCGCCAGAGAATCTCTGTACAACACGCCCGAAGCCGTCAGGTGATAATATTTCCTGGGCGGCCCTTCGCTAGATTCCCGCAGATACGTCTCGAAATAATGTTCATTGGTCAACCTCTTTAACAAGGGATAAATCGTCCCTTCATTCACATCGATAACTTCCGAAACTTCCTCCACCAACTCGTACCCATACATGTCCTTCTGGCGCACAGATTCCAATACGATTAATTCCAGTACACCCTTCTTAAATTGCGGATTCATCATCATCCTCCATGCTCTCACGATAGTATTAGATTAAACCCACTACCTTGTAATGTCAAGTACTAATTTAAATAAAATAGCGCCTGAAGCGCTATTTTACTTTTCATAGTCCTACCAAATTAGACAGGCTACGCTCTCTATTCTCTTTTCCGCTTCCTACATCCTCGCTTCCATCAGATTCCCGGAGGAATATCTCTTAAGCCCTCTATAGAACACATACACTGCCGCCGCCATCAGAAAAACCGTATACCCAACCACCTTAAGAAACATCGCCAAATCAAAGCTGACCATAACGTGCACCGGCCAGTATACCGCCATGCCGACAGGAATCACAAAATAGAGCAAAAATCTCGCCGTCCCGTGGAATATCCCATCCGGGTATGTGCTAAAACTAATCATCGTATTCACCACATGCACGCCAACCATCTCCGACCGAACAAACCAGAATGATAAGCTTCCTGCCAGAAGCGCCAACGCCGTCATAATAAGCGCCCCTGTCACCGTAAAAAGAAGGAACAAAAAGAGGCGTCCCACACTGAAACAAAACAGGCACATAACCACCAGTCCATACAGAAAATCACCGATGGAGGAAGCCTCGCTGGCGGAAGTCATCACACTGAGCAGAACACTCTTGGGCAGAACCAGATAAGCATCCAGTTTACCGTTTACAATCAGCTCATGCAATGTAAACGCCCTGGCAAACAGAATATGCGACAGCCCGTAACTGCTTGCGGTAAGTCCCCACAGTAACATAATTTCCCTCATGGTATACCCGCCGATTTCTCCCCGCATCTTAAACAAAATTACCCACTGCACGATAAATGCCGCATTGTTCAGCATCATAAAGACAATATTCGTAACAAAAGTAAACCGGTTGGTCATTTCCCTCATAATATTATATTTCACGGAAAGCAGACACACCCATAACTGATTTTTAACCGCCGTTAACATATAGCTTCTTCACTCCCTTCCGATAAACCAAATAAATCAATATCCCTCCGGCAAGCACGTATAACAACTGTGCGCACAAGATTTCCATACACTTCTCACCGCTAAAATCCACCACCAGTTTCGCCGGGCCGTAACATACCGTATAAATCGGCGTCAGCCTGAAAAAGGGCTGCAATTTCTCCGGGAAAATCTCAATCGGGAAAATTACGCCTATCACAAGAATCAGCTTATCATACAGCCACTGAAAAGGATGTGCATCCTCAATCCAGAAAGACAACAGACTGATACACAACTTGAAACCTGCGTTGATGGTAATGCCGAGGATAACGCATAGGATGACTGCGGGAAGCGCCGCCGCCCGGAATCCCGGCAGCCTGCCCACCATCGCCATGCCCATCACCACCGCAAGCCCGGCATACATGGGAAGCTGCACACTCCATTCTCCGGTATACTTCGCCATGACATAGAATGGATAGTAATAAGGCTTATTTACCATATAAACGATATTTCCATTTCGGATATCCGTGGATACCTGCCTTGCCACGGTTGCCCCGCGCGCCCCAAACCAAATCATCTCCGTTATCATGACATACCAAATCATCTGTTCTTTGCCATATCCGGCAATCGCCTCCCCTGACGTCCCATACATATAATCCCAGAGGTTTATCATAACAAAATTTATGATAAAATAACTCAAAAATCCCATCGCAATGTTTACCACATACTGTATATTTTCCATTACCACAGACCGGTATATCACGATATATTTCCTCCCCCGCCGATACCAGGGAGCGCTCCCGTCAACTGCCTTCATGCATATGGAAGCCGCGCTTCCGGATGTCCTATTCATACAGATACAGTCCTCCCCTCCGCTTTGTATATCTCCACAATCATATTTTCCAGGGACATCCCTGATGTATGGATATCTTTCAGGTGTTCCATAGAGTCATCCATGACCACGCTGCCTGCGTTGATAATGATAATGCGCTCACAAAGTTTCTCAATATCCCCCACATCATGGCTTGTCAGGAAAATCGTGGTATGAAGCTGTCTGTTCATCTGCTTAATCAGAGAACGGATTGTCTCTTTCACCACCGGGTCTAACCCAATGGTCGGCTCATCTAAAAACAATACCTTTGGCTTATGGATTAAGGACGCCGCAAACTCACATCGCATGCGCTGTCCCAGAGAAAGGCCGCGGACAGGTGTATTGATAAAAGCGCCTAACTCAAAAAGCTCTCCCAGTTCCTTGATTCTTGCCTCAGTCTCCTTTTCCGGAATATCATAAATCGCGCCGAAAAAGCGAAAATTATCATAGGGAGTCAAATGTGTCCAAAGCTGCTCCTTCTGTCCGAATACGGTTCCAATCTGGTAAGCAAGCTCCTTTCTTCTTTTCGTCGGGTCGATGCCCAGGACTTCCAACTTGCCGCCATCCGGGTACAGGATGCCCGTCAGCATTTTAATCGTCGTACTCTTTCCCGCACCGTTCGGACCGATAAAAGCAAGGATTTCCCCTTCTTCCACCGTAAAGGACACCTCGTCCACCGCCCTGATTTCTTCTGAACGCGGATGTAAGACCGAACGGATACTGCCCTTCAATCCCTTCTCTTTCTGTCTTACACGAAAAGTTTTCGATAAATCCTGTACCCTGATTGCTTCCATAACTTTCTCCTCCACTCTTTTAGGACAAAAATGCGCTTCGCACACTCCCCATCCCACTCCTTTGATTTCTTCCCCTACTCGCCGCGCGGCCTGCATGCTGCATCAGCAGCAAACTTCCATACACGGGCCTATGCAAAAAAAGAACCGCCCTGCTACATACACTCCTGTGTATATACCATGCGGTTCTTCTATCATAATCCCCGATTACCGCACAGCCAAATAAGACTTTCCGTCTTACGGCCATGCTTTCCCCCGGCTGTCTGCCGGCTCTCAGGCTGTGACCGTAATATGAAAAATCTGACGCACTCGGATGGCGGATGTAAATAGAACGCTGTTCATGTCAAACATATTTCTGTCCTCATTTCAAATTTTCAGATAGCATACCACAGTTTGTTGGAATTGGCAAGTGCTAATCTTGTGGTTGTAGAAAGGCAGGAAATATAGTATAATCGTCAAATATCATAAAAAAAGGAGCGAAACGAATGAATACAAGAAGAATCATTGCACTATTGACATTATGTATCAGCGCCGCCATATTTACAGGGTGTTCCAAAGACAGTCCTGCCGCCCAAAATGCCGATGCACCGGAAGAAGAACTGACGGAATATGCCGTGGAGGGTGTCGGGACTTTCTATTTGCCGGAAGGCTTCAATGTAGAATCCGGTGTGACAGAAGAAGGATTACCTATGCATTATGCTGAGATGACGAAAGATTCCCTTTGTGTACGTGCGAGCCGGTTCGGTCTGGACGCCTACGAAGCCGCCGGCGTACCGTTACCCGAAGATTTGGACGACTATTCCACCCGTGATGGCGTAAGACAGAATTTGCCGGCAGACGCAGAGTTTACCAGGGATAAATATGACAATTTGTTCGTGAAGTACACCGAAGACGGTAATAGCAATTACCAGTACCTAAAAAAGGGTACGGAGTCTTATGGCGCATTCATGGTTGTCTGTCCCGAAGGGCAGGAAGATGACGAGGCTTTTGCATTGTGGGCAAGCAAAGCGACACTGGAATAACACCCGCAAAAAGGCATGTACATACAAAAGCTAAAAGAGGCTGCCGCAGCGGCCTCTTTTAGTTTTATAGCATATGTCCGGCCATCCCAACTTTACCACAGGAATAGTTCTCCGGAAAAATATGCCCTGCCTACACAACTTTAAACTTCTCAATATAGACCGGGAAAGTATCCGTTCCCTTCATTTCTTTGCCGGCTGTAATAGTGACATTCTTGTCGGTTATAAGGTATTCCACGTTCGCGCCCGCTTCCACCACAGTGTCCTGCATCAGGATGCAGTTCTTGATTTTAGCGCCCTTGCCGACCTTAACGCCACGGAAAATCACGCTGTTTTCCACTTCGCCTTCAATCACGCAGCCGTCCGCCATCATTACATTCTGTACCTTCGCGCCGTCTTTATAGTGGGTCGGGTTATCGCCACGAATCTTCGTGTAGATAGGCCCTGCTGAGAAAAGCGCATCCAGATTGTAATCATCCAGAAGCTTCATATTCTCTTCAAAATAGCTCTTCATTCCGCTGATACGCGCCACATAACCTGTATATTTGTATCCCTGCACATTCAGCTTGCCAAGCTGAGGCATAATCACGTCACGCATAAAGAAAGAACGTCCTTGCGTATATGCATTACTGATAAGCTCAATCAGAAGTTCACGTCCGATAACAAAAATACTCATAGAAGTATTCTGCACGCCGTCTGTCTTCGGATTTATGTACACCTTACGGATACGGCCCTGCTCCAAATCAAACGTATAGTAGAAGATTCTGTCGCTGGTCTGGTAATTGAGCAATTCCTCCGGTAGTTTCTGTTCATTGTAGGCGATTGTGATATCCGCGTCGTTATCTATATGAGCCTGTAACATCGCATTGAAGTCAAAATTGACTACAACATTTGTGTCCGACATAATCACATATTTCTCTTTCTGGGATTTTAAGAAATCCAGAAGGCTCGCCAACGCGCTGGCACGTCCAATATAAGGGCCGCCCACTTCTTTCTCTGCAAAAGGCGGGAAAATATGCAGGCCGCCATTCTTGCGGACTAAATCCCATTCACGGCCGGACCCTAAATGGTCCATCAGGGAATGGTAGTTCTTGTTTACAATAACGGAAATATTATCAATGCCAGAATGCGTCATACTGGACAGGACAAAATCAATGATACGGTAACGGCTGGCAAAAGGGATAGAAGCCATCAAACGCACATTAACCAATTCCGGAACCAAAGCGTCATAACTGTTGGGGAAAATAATACCGACTACACTTGTGCTCGATTTTATCATTCTACTTCACCACCTTCTACATTATTATTTACCATAGCATTCGGGCCTATCACAACATTCTCACCTATGGTAACGCCCGAACCGATGGTCGCAACGCCGTTTTCATCCCCCTCGGGCATCGCGCCTACCACGGCATTCTCACAGATTGTCACGTTTTCCGCTACGATACAGTGTCTCACAACCGCGCCGGACTTAACCGTCGTGCCGCCCATGATAACGGCATCCTCCACTACCGCGCCGGCTTCCACTTTTACGCCGCCGAACAAAACGGAATGCTTTACTGTGCCTTTAATACGGCATCCGTCAGTAACCATGGAATTTTCTACAATTGCGCCCGCATTAATTTTATGTCCTGTCATACCTGCATTACGGCTGTATATCTTCCAATTCTCGTCAAAAAGGTTGATACCGCTGTGCTCAGGGTCCAATACCTCCATATTCGCTTCCCACAAAGAAGAAATGGTTCCCACATCTTTCCAGTATCCGCTGAAATGATAAGCATACATCTGGCGTTTATCGCGGAGCAGATTAGGAATAATGTTATTGCCAAAATCATTCTTGGACTTCGGGTCAGCCTCGTCCTCCTGCAGATACTTTTTCAGGATATCCCAATTAAAAATATAGATACCCATGGAAGCAAGATTTGACTTAGGATTCTTGGGTTTCTCCTGGAATTCCGTAATCTTGTCATTCTCATCGGCTACCATCAGGCCGAAACGGGGCGCCTCTTCCCACGGAACCTCCATAACGGCAACGCTGAATTCTGCATTTTTCGCTTTGTGGAATTCAAGAAAATCACTGTAATCCTGTTTACAAATCTGGTCACCTGAAAGAATAATAACGTATTTCGGGTCATAGCGCTCGATAAACGATATGTTCTGGTAGATTGCATTGGCCGTTCCTTTATACCAGTCTGACCCATGCGCCTTCTGATAGGGCGGAAGCACATGCACGCCACCATACAGACGGTCCAGGTCCCAAGGCTGACCATTACCAATATATTCGTTTAGCTCCAGTGGCTGATACTGAGTCAAGATACCCACGGTATCTATGCCTGAATTGACGCAGTTGGATAGCGGAAAGTCTATGATACGGTACTTACCGCCAAAAGGAACTGCAGGTTTTGCAAGCTTCTCCGTAAGTGCGTAAAGACGTGAACCCTGTCCCCCGGCAAGAAGCATTGCAATCATTTCTTTTGCCATAATACGATTCCTCCTATTTTTCTTGATAAACAAATTATACAATACATAAGATAATATTTACAGGAAAATTGTAAAAATAATGAAAAAAAATTTATGAAGAGTAAATAATTATGTGTATTTTGTATATCAAATCGTTGTCCCATCCTAAAATATAAAGGCTTGATTCCAACAGATTCAATAATACTTTGGATAAATATATGCTTCCGAAAATTTTTTCATGCCAAAAAACAGGACGCAAGAATCAGTAAAAACTGCCTTGTGTCCTGTTTATTACAATCTTTATCCACTAAAATGAGCGTTCTCCGGCCTATATAAATGAAATATAAAATGTGTTCCCTTATTCTCCGGATACCTGCGTGCCGTCGGCCTTCATATGGTATTTGTCTTTGTAGATTAACTGTGAGATTGGTACGAGTTCGTATCCTTTGTCCTGTAATCCCGTGATGACTGATTCCAAGGCGTCCGCTGTGTATTTTGCCCCGTTATGCATAAGCACAATTGCTCCGTTATTGAGCTTGTCGGATTCCACCACGCGCTTGACAATATCGTCGGCTCCGTAATCTTTCCAATCGAGAGAATCAATCGACCATTGGATTGGATAATAGCCGCATTTATGGGCATTAGTTATGACATGATTGTCATAATCCCCATAAGGAGGGCGGAACAGGCACATCTCATATCCCGTCAGTTCCTGCACCTTGGTATGTACTTTCATCAGCTCTTCCTGGCACTGTTCATCGGACAGTTGGGACATATTCTTGTGGTTCTCACTATGGTTGCCAAGGTCATGGCCGTCCGCCAGGATTGCCTTGACGTCATCAGGGTAGGACTCTACCCATCCCCCCGTCATAAAAAACGTCACTTTCACATTATGTTTCTTTAAAATTTCCAGAATCTTCCCTGTATCTTCATTCCCCCACGGGGATGGACTGTTGATGGATTTCAGCAAAACAATTCTTTTTCTGTTTCACACAGTATCTGGACAAGCACCTTAAAATCAAGATACTGTATGCCTTCAATCCCGCGATGAATCTTATCGGCCAATTTGCTTCTATAGTAAACATCCATTGCCGCCTCTAATGATATATCCCTTGTTTCAGACAAATACCCAATTATTCTCTCTTCCAGATTCTCCTGATATATTCTTTCCAATGCTTCCCCATCCATCAGCTATACCTCCTCATAGGATTCAAATCTGAGCAGTCCATTTATGGCTCTCTGATTGATAAAAGCTATCTGGTCATAGGAAGGATAAACTTTGATTTCTCTAAGAGCACGTTCCTTGTCCCATATTCCTGTATGGTACATATCAACTACCCGAAATACTTTGTCATTTGCCACTTTACCAAAAATCAAGTCATATTTCAGATAGTCCTTCTCTCCATCCCGGCACCTGCACACAAAATCAATCCATTCTGTCAAATCTTCACCAAAGGATTTTATCAAAAACTCATTGGCATCTTCATCCATCTGGTAAATATTCAGGATTGCTTTATTTTCCCCCAGAATATCCGCCTTTCTTCTTGCCCATCTTTCTGCCTGTTCTCTAACTGTCGTCACATAGAAGCCCCTGCCAAAATCAAGCATCCGGTAGGAATGTTTTACATCCGGCTCTTCTACAATCTCCTTTGAACCATGGTAAACAATCATACTGTCACCCCACGCAACATCAGATATTGTTTAATATCCTCCACAACATATCCCGTACCCTGCGTATGCAGAATATCATAATGTGGCACAAGATAGTCGTTAATACAACCCACGCTCTGCATCTTTCGATAAATCTCGGAAGGCATCATATTCCATCTATTGGCACAGGCATGAATCATATATACAACAAAAGAAAAGGATTCTTTATTCATGCAAAATTTCCTTTCAATATCGTTTTCCGTCCAAAAATTTTTATCCTTACCCCACGCTACGTCTCTAATCTGATGGAAAACCCGTCATATATCCCAACCGGCACATCTGCGCCAAAATTATATTGTTCTACCATATCCTTTTCAAACCCATAGACCGAAATCATCTGCTTCTCCGGGTCTACAATCCAGTATTCCCTGACGCCTGCCGTGCGGTATTTAAACAGTTTTGTCATATAGTCTCTCGCTTTACTGCTCTGTGAAACAATCTCGATTACCCAGTCGGGCGCGCCATGGCAGCCTTTTTCATCCAGTTTGGACTCATCGCAGATAACAGAAATATCCGGTTCCACATAATTGATACCGTCTTCATTCAGGAATACCGCAAAGGGAGCCGCCAAAACATGGCATTCCCTATGATTGTCCTTAATATAATTATATATTTCATTATGCAGGTAACTGGATATCCCCTGGTGTTTCCAACCGGGCGGGGCCATATAGTATATCTCCCCGTCAATCAGTTCCGCACGCTCCCCGTCCGGCAGGGCATAAATATCTTCAATGGTATAAAACTCTTCTTTTTTTAGTGTATCCATACCTGACACCTCCATTCCATTAGCTACACGCCCTCGGAATCTCTCCTGCACCTTCTCACATAGTCAAAAACCACGCTGTAAAACAATGATTATTTGCTTAATCATGCTCGTTGCCCGCAGGAATCAGGCGCAAAGACACTCTGAGAATATATTAACTTTATTATAGTCAATATTTACAGCAATTACAACCGCTTTCCCGTCTAATTTAACTTCCGTCAGGTCTTGCGTTCAATAACGCTTCCAATTCATCGGAAAAGTTATAGACTATCTTAACGGTATTGTCCTCATAAACATAAATCATAGATATCATTTCCACGACGATATCCCTGTCAAGACGATGCAGTTCCCGGCGCCGCAGCAGTCCTTCAATCCACGGATTATATGCAGCCGTATCCACCTGAAACCTGTTAATCCTTTCTATCATGGAATTTGCCGTATCTATCTGCCGTTCGTACTTATCCCTGTACTGCCTGTACTCGTCCTTCGTAAGAAGCCCGTCGGCATAATCCTCGTAGGCGCGTTCCTTCCTTTTCTTAAGGCGACCGATTTCCGCCTGATATTTGGAACTATCGCCCAAAGAACTGAGACGGGTCTTATTCTGCCGCCGGTTTTCTTCCGTAACCAACCGCTCTATATCCTGCACCGACCGGATAATCAAATTTAAGTCATCCAGAACAATCTTTTCCAGTTCCTCCTCGGCAATACTATGAATCGTACAGAATTTTTTTCCATATCGGTTGTAGCTGCCACAGTTAAAATATATCTCGCCTTTGCGCCTGATTTTGACCATGGCACGTCCGCAGTCACCGCATTTCAAATATCCGGCAAACATATGGACATTGTCTGTAAAGCCGGTCTGCCTCGTATTTCTTTTGAGAAGCTTCTGCACTTTATCCCACGTCTCCCTGTCGATAACAGGTTCATGGGTGTTTTCGACAACAATCCACTTTTCCTTTGGCAGGCTGATTGCATTTTTCTTACACATATGCCTAAAACTTTTATTCTGCACCATGCTGCCGGTATATATTTCATTCTTCAATATATTTCGTATTGTTGAATACGTCCAGTAAGAAGTGGCGCCCAGCCTGTTGCTGTTATGGTAGTTTAGCCCGCACTGCTTTTTATATTCTGACGGGCATGGTACGCCTTCTTCGTTCAAAGTTTTTGCAATCGTATTTTGTCCAACCCCTTTTATGTACATAGTAAAAATCCGCTTGACGATATCGGCGGCATAGGGGTCGATTTCCAATTTATTGTGGTCAGCCACAGACTTCACATAGCCAAAACTGGCAAAAGCGCCGATAAACTGGCCGTTACTCTGTTTGCTCCGGAAAGTGGAGCGCACCTTTTTGGATATGTCTTTCGGATAGAACCCGTTGAACATATTCTTGAAATCAATCATCATATCCCCGTCCGGGTCAATATCCAGATAATCCCTGTCTATCAAGTCATTTACCGCAATAAAGCGCACTCTTTTGCGGGGGAAGTATTCGCCCGTGTATTTTGAGACTTCCGGCATGTTCCTGCCAAGCCTTGACAGGTCTTTGACAAGGACGCACTGCACGCTCCCGGCCTCGATGTCCTCAATCATCCGCCGAAAAGCCGGGCGGTCAAAGCTTGTTCCTGTATATCCGTCGTCAATATATACATCGTGCAGGCGCAGGTCGTTTTGCCCTTCCACGAATTCCGTAAGCAGCATACGCTGATTTGCAATGCTTAAGCTCTCGGCTTTGTCCCCGTCTTCCCTGGAAAGCCTGATATACATCGCCGTATTTAACCTCGTATCTTCTTTTGCCTGTGGCCAAGTCGTCTTATGTTCCATGGCTATTCCCCGCCTTCCGCATATTCCGATACTTCTTTTCCTTCCTGTATCATCTCAATGTGGGTCCGAATGATGCGCCTTACCAGTTCTTCCATATTGTACAGGTTCTCGTACTCTCTGATTACCGTATACTTGTGATTTGATTTTGGCATTGAATTGCTTTTGTCTCCATATCGGTTTTATTTCTACTATATATATGCAAATTATGCCAAATAGAATAACACGCCAAAAAACAAAGCCGGTAAGCTGTGATTTTATTCACAAGCTTACCGGCCGATTTTTCACCCGATTCTTCATAATTCCGCTCTGCGGAATCTCAAATCCAAAGACAAGCAATCTTGTCTGGGAGAATGCCGTATTTCAGGCATTCTCCAGAACATTTAGTAACTCTTAGGCTGCGTTCTTTGCTGCCTTAGAGTTTCTTAATGTTCATCTCACACTATTGTCCGCCAATATTTCGGGTTTATACACCATACTGTCCGCCTCGGTGATTTCCCTGATGACTCTGCATGGAACCCCCGCTGCAAAGCTGTCTGGCGGAATATCTGTTGTCACAACGCTGCCTGCGCCAATGACGCAGTTGTCTCCAATGGTCACGCCGGGACATACTGTCACACACGCGCCAAACCAACAGTCATTGCCTATATGCACAGGTTTGGCATAGCAAAAATGCTTCGTCTCCCCTTCCGCATTCAGCATTTCCCGCCGTTCATCGGCACGCATAGGGTGAATGGGCGTCACGATAGTCACATTAGGGCCAAAATTACAGTTATCCCCAATCGTGACCTCCGCATCGTCCTGAACCGTCAGATTGAAATTGCCGAAAAAATTTTTCCCAATTTTCGTATGTACGCCATAGTGAAAGGCAATAGGCCCCTGTATAAAGCTGCCCTCGCCAAGTTCACCGAGCATCTCTAAGAGAATCGCCGCCCTTTTTTCAGTCTCATCCTCATAGGTCTTATTGTAATCCACATTCAGATTATGCGTTTTGAGCTTAATTGCCTTTAATTCGGGATGCGACGGGCTGAATAAAATTCCGGCTTTAATCTTTTCTTCTTCCCTCATAACGGTGCTCCCCTATATCAGCATAAGGTTTCTGATATACGAAATCGTGTAGTCCACGCCTTTATCCCCCAGTTCACCGCGCCATGTTTCGGAATGGGGTTCGATACTCAGGCCTTCTTCATATCCTTTCTCATACAGCACGGCGAAGAACGCGCCCCAATTGGTCATATCCATTCCCGCCGGAGGGTCGTCAAAACGCTTACCGTCAATCAAGAGCGCCCCTTTGATATGCACATGGATAAACCGTTCGCCCCAGTCCTTGGCCTCCTGCAGATAATCTCCCCCTGCGTAAATACAGTGGGAAGTATCGTACTTAATGTACAAGTCCTTTAAGTACCCGTGAATCATCGTAAAAGCCATGGAATCGCAGACAAAGTTGTTCCACCTGCAATTATAAGTTGCAATTCTCACACCCTTTTGCTTTCCGAAAGCAATGAGTTTTTCAAAATAAGAAATTGCAAGCTGGCAGTTTTCATAATAAGAAAGCTCATCCACATAGTTACAGCCAGTAATATAAATGGTGCATCCCAACTTGGCCGCCGCCTCAATCAGACGGCATTCCAGGGCAAGTTCATCCTCGCAGATGCCTTCTTTGCAGATTCGTCCGCTTCCCCAACGTCCCACAGCCTGGACGGGCAGCTCATACCGCTCGCTGTATTCTTTCACCTCGTCCACATGGGCCAAAAACTCCTCCGCCCGGTCGTTTACATCAAGTTCCACAAAGGAAAGCCCTTTTTCCTTTACTTTAATAAAATCTTCTTCCGTTATCCAAGAAATAATCCCTAGTTTCATTTTCCCTCGTTTCTGCCCTATTATGCAAAATAAACTGTCTTTCCGGTCTTTGCAGACTCATAGATTGCTTCCAGAATCTGTGTCACTACCATAGCCTGCTCCGGCAGTACGGTCAACGGTTTCCCATTTGCAATTGCCTCGTAAAATACTTCCTGCTCCTCGTCTTCCGGTCTTTCGGCATCACCGTCATAGAATGCAACGCCGGCCGCATCCAATGCAGGTTTCTCCACGCACTGCTTGCCATATTTTATACTGTTGATGCGCAGCCCGTCTTTCATATCGGCCCCTGCTTTCGTTCCGCAAAGGGTTGTCTTCGCCTCGTCTACTTCCAGGCTGTTAAGAGCCCATGCTGCCTCCAAGTGAATGGTAGCGCCATTTTTCATTTTAATAAAGCCAAATGCAGAATCTTCTACCGTAAATATCTCCGGGTCCCAATCTCCCCATGCGTTTCCGGTATCCTTCTGGTCCGCCAACTTACGGAATACGGAGCCTGTCACGGATTCCGGCTCATAGTTATCCATCATCCAAAGCGTCAAATCAAGCGCATGTGTCCCGATGTCAATGAGGGGACCGCCGCCCTGTTTTTCTGCATCCAGGAATACGCCCCATGTAGGAACGGCTCTTCTGCGAATTGCATGCGCCTTCGCGTAATAAACCTCTCCTAAGTCACCGTTTACGCAGGCTTTTTTCAGATACTGGGAATCGCTTCTGTAACGGTTCTGATAACCGATTGTCAAAATCTTTCCTGTTTCTTTTGCTGTCTTCACCATTTCCTGTGCCTCTGCATAGGTCTTTGCCATAGGCTTCTCGCACAAAACATTCTTTCCCGCCTTCATGGCCGCTATCGAAATAGGCGCATGGCTGCTGTTAGGAGTCAGCACATATACCGCATCCAAATCCTCTTTGATTAATTCCTCATAATCCGTATAGACGCGGGCATCCTCTGTGCCGTACTCTTTTTTTGCCTTCTCGGCGCGTTCTTCTATTAAATCGCAAAAAGCGACAATATTATAATGACCTGTCCTCTTCATAGCAGGCAGATGCTTATTGTTCGCAATGCCGCCGCATCCTACAACACCAACATTTAATGTTTTCATGATACTTTCCTCCTTATAGGGCTTTTTTTATTTTTACATCGCTTAATCTTATTTCGTTTTTACATAGTTCAGGCTTTTTTCCATATTTTCCATCGGGCTTCCATATGTATGCGTATCCTGTTCGATGACCAGCCACTTGGCGCCGCTCTCTACCGCGGCAGGCACTACTTTGTCCGCGCCGACCTCGCCGTCTCCTACCGCTACAAGCACTACCTCGCCGTCCTTACGGATAAAGTCCTTCACATGCACGACCGGGCAGCGTCCGCTGTATTTATGCAGATAGGTGACAGGGTCCGCCCCGCCTACCTTCACCCAACACAAATCAAGCTCTGTTTTCAACTGTTCTGCAGGAATTGTGTCATAGAGGGCATCCAATTGATATCCGCCCTCCGGCGTTTTCTCAAACTCAAAATTATGGTTGTGATAGAGAAGTTCCATCCCGGCTTCCCGGCATTTCCCGGCAATCTTTACAATCGTGTCAAGGGTATTCTGATACTTGCTTCCGCCGTACCATTTTTCCTTGTCTAAGTAAGGGATGGCCACGTATTTACAGCCAATCTCCTTGTAATCCTGCACCGTTTTGTCTAAGTCCTGTTCAAATTCACTCATAGGCACGTGGGCGCTGATAGCCTGTAATCCTGCAGCTTCTATGCAGTCGCGAATTTCCTTCGGCGATTTCCCGTACAGCCCTGCCAATTCCACTCCGTCATATCCCATGTCTGCAAGCTGCTGCATCGTCTTGCCAAAATCCGCCTCGGCCTGCTCACGCACAGAATATACCTGTGCCGCAATCGGTAATTTCATAGCAAACTACTCCTTCCATTACTTTTTATTCCTCGAACCGTATCACCTGTTTCTTCTCAGAGGATTCGAAAATAGCCTCCATCACTCTCATGACACGCGCCACTTCTTCCAGTTTAATAAGGCTCTCTTCCCTGCCATCCAATACAGCCATCACATTTTTGTAGAAATCGCAGATGTCGCTCTTCTCTTCCGGACGCTCTTCCGTAAAAATACTGTCTTCACGCCGCGGCGCCATCGTCTTTGTAAGACCGGCAGCCGTCCTTACCGGAACCACATCCTCCTCATCCATTCCGCAGGCCCGCACAATTTTTAAGTTTTCGCCCCAGTCTCCAATCATTGCCGTGCCGTCCCTGCCAAGCACGTACCAGCGGGGAAGGTTTATGAAATTGCTTGTCCCCACTTCCACAACCATATGGACTCCGTTGGCAAATCCTAAATCCGCTGTAAAACCGTCGTCCACCAACTGATTGGTCACGTTCGTAACCGTCGCATAAATCGTCTCGAGAGCCGTACCCGGGAACAGCATAAGCGCCTGGTCTAAAAGATGTACGCCCCAATCCAATACCATGCCGCCGCCATGCTCTTTCTCCTGCCGCCAGTCCCCCGGGATGCCGCGGGAGCCGTGCACTCTGGATTCTAATCTGTACACTTCGCCTAAAGTTCCCTCAGCCATCAGTTTTTTAACAGTAAGGAAATCCTCGTCCCAACGGCGGTTCTGGTGTACCGTCAAGAACCGGCCGTACTTTTCGGAAGCTTCTGCCATCTCCTGCAAATCCGCCGAACACAGTGTGACAGGTTTTTCGCTGACCACATTCTTCCCGGCCTTCAGTGCCGCTACCGCAATGCTCTTATGCACATCGTTAGGCGTCGCAACAAGCACGATATCCACCGTTTCATCGGCCAATAGTTCCTCCAGGCTGCCATATACATGAATCTGCCGGGAACGGGCATATTCCCGTCTTTCTTCCTTAATATCCCAAATACCTGCCACCGACAGATTATCAATTTTTTCAATCAAGTCATAATGCCAGCCGGCCATGCCTCCGAAGCCGACCATCGCTAAAATATGCTTTTTCATGCCCAGTACATACTTCCTCTCTCTTCAAAAATCAGTACATTTTTCAGACATTCGATTGCCTTGAGCAATCCTTCCCTTCCGGACATCAAGCTGTCCTCATGCTCGATGCTGATGGCATAGTCATAACCTGCCAGCCTCAGTTCCGAAGCGATGGCTTTCCAGAATTCTTCCCCATGGCCGTATCCCACGGACCTGAAAATCCAGGAACGCTCAATCTCATTGCCGTAATGCATCGTATCAAGCACGCCGTTCACTGCCACATTGATAGGGTCAATCTTCGTATCTTTTGCATGGAAGTGGAACAGTGCGCCTGCTTTTCCAAGCTCGCGTATACATGCGCAAGGGTCCATGCCCTGCCAGATTAAATGGCTGGGGTCAAAGTTCGCGCCGATTTCTGGCCCTACCGCTTCCCTTAAGCGCAGCAAAGTCCTTGTATTATAAACGCAGAATCCAGGATGCAGTTCCAGTGCGATTTTATGTATGCCATGCTCTTTCGCAAAAGCCACTTTCTTTTTCCAGTAAGGAATCAGCACTTCATTCCACTGGTATTCCAAAACTTCCGTAAAATCTTCCGGCCAGGGGCATGTTACCCAGTTGGGCATAGTATCCTGCGGACTTCCTCCGGGACAGCCTGAAAATGTGTTTACTACAGGGACACCCAGCTTCTCCGCAAGTAAAATTGCATTGGTCAGGTCGTCGTCAAATTTCTTTGCGATTTCCGGATTCGGATGCACCATATTGCCGTGGCTGCTTAACGCGCTAATCTCCAGGTTATGTTTATGGATGGTGTCCAAGAATTCTTTCTGCTTCTTCTCATCCGCCAGAAGCTCCGCCGCATTGCAATGGGCCTTGCCCGGGAATCCGCCACATCCGATTTCCACCATCTGCACGCCGTTTGCCGCTAAAAAGCTGCATGCCTCGTCCAAAGACTTATCTCCCAGCACGACCGTAAAAGTTCCTAATTTCATCTCTTTTCCCTCCTGTTAATTGTGATTTATTACCAACGTTCCCGTTTCGCGCTAACAAAATTGTATATTTGTCCGGCGCTGAAATTGTGTTTATTATACAAAAAGACGGCAGAAGAAAGATAGCTTTCTTCTGCTGAAAAACTCATACGATTCTGCTATTTTATTCCAACACCCAACTCCTGAATTCCTACTGCGCCTTTCCCTTAACATGGGCCAGTCTGCGCGCTTCCAGGGGTGTCAAGCCAAAATATTTACGAAACATACGCCCAAAATTATTATAATCCAGAAATCCTACGGCTTCCGCCACTTCCGTTGCTGTGAGCGCGCCTTGTTTCAGAAGTTTCATCGCCTTATTTAACCGAATCTCATTAATATACTGCTGTGGCGCCACTCCCGCGCTCTCTTTAAAGATATGGCAGAACCGCCCCTCACTTAGGTGTACCAATTGCGCCAACTCGCAGTTGGTTATGGCTTCCGTATAATGCGTCTCGATATACTGGTAAACCGTGTTAAGCCGTTCCAGTTTTTTGCGCCGTTTTAATACGCCTTCTTCCGAAAGCATTTCCATCGCTTTGTTGCGTGCCAGATAAGTGACAAGCTTTAAAAGCTCCCCTTTGCAGACAAGTTGGTAGCCGATTTCCTTCTTCTGATACTCCTCATGAATACGCAGCATGACTCTGGAAATGTCCGAATCGCCGGAAATAATCGGGCAAAAAATAATATTCTTGTCCGCAAGTTCCCTGGAAAAATCCTCCATATCGAAAATCGCCACCATCACTTCCATTTCTCCGTTTCTGCAATATCCTTCATGCAAAACATTGCTGTTGACGATTACAAGCGTTCCTTCCTCCGCTTCCATTTCCTCCTGCTCTAACCTGATTACCGTCCGCCCGCGCACCACATAGTGCAGTTCAATCTGTTCATGCCAATGGGCGCTGAAATATTTCCCTTCGCTATTGCATTTATTTACCATTAACTGGATTGGAAATTCTTTATCCTTAAGTATTTTCTTTTCATAAAGCTCCAAATTCCTTTCCATTGACACAATCCTTTCTCATTCGAATGTATGAAAACTTATATTTTATCCTGTTCCATCAACCGACCGTTCCCCCACGCCGCGTCAAAACTGAGCGCCACCTGTTTCTTATCCGTCTCCACACAGTAAATCGGCAGCTCCCGTCCGCCTACGGAACTGCTGACGGTGATGGAATCCGGCAGAAACTTGGCTACGCCCTGTATGAGCGCGATGGTGGCAAGGGCAAAAGCCGCCGATTTGGCCGCCTGCAGGAGCACTCCCTGTATAAAGCTCTTGCGCTTTTTCTCTTCCTTCGTCCGGCAGCCTGACGGACTGCTTGTGCCGCAGTACTGTCCGCTGCTTCTTGTCTGCTGCCTTTGCTTCGTCCACGCTTCCACCTGGTCCGGCTCGGGCCATACGCCGTTGTCCTGCCTGGACGCAGAATCCTTCTGGATTTTCCCCTCCAGTTCACACATGGCAAGTTTTATCTTATCGTTCCAACTTTTACCGTTTTCGTGCATAATGATACCCTGCATATTGTTGTTATTACAAGTATATGCAGGGTATCATACTTTTTACAATCATTTTCTGTCTTCTTCACCAATCATCAGGTTTAAAATCGTCACGTCCGTATCCTTCATACCGACCCTGCCAACATAACCCATGCTCTTGATTGTATCTTCCACGTTCTCCTTGACAAGCCCTTCCCCGGGACGGAAACAATGGTCTGCGTTCTCCAGCATATGCGCCATAATCGCCGCATCCACCGCCGAGGCAATCTTTGCGGCGCAGGACGACTTCGCGCCGTCGCAGACCACGCCTCCCATATTGGCAATGGTGTTCGTGATGGTATTGGACACCGCCTCGTAATCGCCCCCGTACAGATAAGTAATCGCCGCGCCCGCACCGCAGGCGGCGCTCACGGCGCCACAGTAGGCGGATAAGCTTCCGATATATTTCTTCTGGTGGATGGCAATCAGGTTGCTCACCACAAGAGCCCGGTACATCCTCTCCTTGGAAACCTTCCATTCTTTCGCGAACTCAATCACCGGAAGAGAGCAGGTCATTCCCTGGTTTCCGCTTCCCGAATTGATGATAACAGGCATGGAGCACCCGTTCATCCTGGCGTCCGAACCCGCGGCCGCCTTCGCCTTCGCCCTGACCTTGATATCGTCCCCATAGGCCGACATAAGCGTCCTGCCTACCTCCGCGCCGTAATGGTTTTTCAGCCCTTCCTCGGAGATTGCCGTATTCATCTCCACCTGTCTGCCGATAACTTCCTCCACATCTTCCATGCGCACCTCATCGGCAAACTGCAAGATATCCCTGACATTCAAGGACTCTCTTTTGTCAGGCCCCTGCTCTTTCGTCTGTCTGCCGTCATCCGTATCTTCAAACAGGATTTCTCCGTCTCTCTCCACCTTCTCTATATGGGTATGCTTCCCCGAGATAGTCACTTTGGCGCAGCGTCCTTCTCCTGTCATCTCCACCCGGATATAAAGATTCTCCACGCCTTCCTGCAAATGACAGGTACAGAATTTCCTGTCCAACAGTTTCTTCACTTCTTCCCTGTCTTCCTGCGTCACTGCCTCCAACGCCTCAAGCTGCCTGTCCGCCCTGCCGCCGACCGCTCCCAAGACAGCCGCCGCCTCGATGCCGTGCATCCCCCCGGAATTAGGGACTGTGACGTTCTTTACATTTTTAATAATATTCCCGCTGCAAAACACGTCCATATGTCCGGGCATACCGCCGAAAGCCTCCTTCGCAACGGCCGCCGCGTAGGCAAGCGCGATAGGCTCCGTACATCCCAAAGCCGGAACCAGCTCTTCCTTAAGAATATCAAGATAACACTGATACTGTTTCTCTTCCATTGTCAATCCTCCATGCCTGCTTTACGGAAGCATCTTCCCTGCGGCCAGATACAACTCATACCACTCTTCCCTGGTCAGGCATATTTCCGACGCCTTGCAGATATCCTTGATACGTCCCATGTTCACGCTGCCCACAATCGTCTGGATACCCGCCGGATGCCGCATAATCCACGCCGTCGCCACCGCATTTGCCGTCACGCCGTACTTGTCCGCCAGACGGTCCAACACCTGATTAAGTTCCGGGAATTTCTCATTCCCGATAAACACGCCCTCGAACATGCCATACTGGAACGGCGACCATGCCTGCAGCCTGATTTTCTTAAGACGGCAGTACTCAATCACGCTGCCTTCCCTGACACATCCGGCGTCATTGTGGATATTGACGTTAAATCCCGCGTCGATAGTCGGACAGTGGGCGATGGAATACTGTATCTGGTTCACGCAAAGCGGCTCATCCAGGCAGCCGTTAAGCAGCTCCATCTGCATAGGGTTATGGTTGCTCACGCCGAAGCTTCGCACCTTTCCCGCCGCCTTCAGCTGCCGGAAAGCCTCCGCCACTTCCTCCGGCTCCATCAGCGCGTCCGGGCGGTGGAGAAGAAGCACATCCACATATTCCGTCTTAAGCCTCTTTAAACTGGCATCCACAGAGGATAGAATATGTTCTTTCGAGAAGTCATAACAGCATCCGGGCCGGATAGCGCATTTCGTCTGTAACACCATCTTTTCCCTGTCTCTTCCTTCCATCGCCTTGCCGAATACCGCCTCCGCTTCGCCGCCTGCATAGATGTCCGCATGGTCGAAAAAGTTAATCCCCAGCTCCATGCATCCGTCAATCAAATCCCCTACTTCTTTTCCGTCCTTTAACCCTGTCAATCGCATACAGCCCAAACCGATTGCAGATACCTCCGGTATATTATCGTTAATTGTATACATTTTCATTGTTCTCTTCCTCTATTCTTCCTTTCCAATCCACTCATCCAACATTTCAAGGGCGCGCACATAAATACGCACCGCGCATTTTAAATTATCCGCCGCCTCCGCCTCGTCGGCGCAGTGGCAGTTCCCATGTCCCTCGGGCAGTCCGATAGAGCCGTAATCCCGCTCCATGCCCGGCCCGAAGGCCACCGCGTTGGGAATATGCCTGGCGTAAGTCCCGCCTCCCATGACAAAAGGCTCCCCCGTCTGCCCGGTCTCCGCCGTCCAGGCGTCCATCAGCGTCTTCACGAAAGGGTCATCCTTCCCGCGGTAGTAAGGCGGGTCATCATGCACCTTCCCTATGACATATCCTGCCTGCCTAGCCTCCTCCTCCAATTTCGGCAGAAACCGGCTGCCCTTTGCCGTCACAGGATAACGAATATCAAGCACAAGCCTGATATGCCCTTCCGACAACGTGACAACACCCGCATTGCACGTAAGCCTCCCGGACAGCTCATCCTCGCAGGAGATGCCAAGCCCTTCCCCGTATCCGTCCGATGCCGCCGCCCGCAGGAAAGCAACCGCCCTTCGTTCCTTTTCCCCCAATTCCTCCGCAAGCAATCTGTCAGCCAGGACGCCGATGGCGTTCACCGTATTCTCCGGGTCGGCGGCGTGCCCGCTGACGCCTTCCCCGCATAATGCAACCGCCTTACCTGACAGTGTCAGTTCGGCTTTGGCACTCTCCGGCACACTGTTGCACACCGTCCCGCCTTCCAGTAACGTAAACTGGCCCATCGCCTCTTCTGTCGTCAGCTCCACACGACAGATGCCTTTCTCTCCGCAGCATACCGGGAAACCGCAGTCCGCCACAAAGGAATAGTCCGGAGCCCGGTAGTGGTTTACATAATATTTTACATCGTCCATCCCCGTCTCTTCCATGACACCCAGAATCTGCCTGACGCGGATATGTTTTAGCTTCCCTTTTTCTCTGCAGTAACGCATGGCATAGTATGCCGCCACCGCCGGGCCTTTGTTGTCCTGGACGCCCCTGCCAATCAGATAACCGTTTTTCCTGTGGAGGGAAAAGGGCTGATACATCCAATTGCCCTGTGCGGGTACTACATCCAGATGATTCCAGATTCCGATTTCCTTCTCCCCGTCTCCCGCCATTATGGAAAGACAGTAACCTTCGTGGTAAAAAGTCTCCATGCCGTCCCGTCGCGCATAGGAAGCCATCTTTTCCATGGCTTCGCGGCATTCCTCGCAGCCCGGCCCTTTGTCCACACTGGGTATGGCCACCAGTCCGCCGATATCCTCAATCATCTGCTCTTCTTTCTCTTGCAGCCAACTATGAAGCTCATCCATCCTTCTTCTTCCTTTCCCACATCTCCACTCTGTATTTCTTCGGCGTCATTCCTGTCTCCTGCTTAAAAAAACGTATAAACTGGGAAGTATCATTGTACCCCGACATCGTCGCGACCTCCGTAACCGAGTACTCCTCATGCACAAGCAGCTCTCTCGCCCGCTCCATCCTGACCTGCTTGACATACGCCGCGAATCCGATTCCTTTCTTCTCGGCGAAAAGATGGCTCAGATAATCCTGGTTCATAAACAGCTCTTTCTCCGCCAGTTCCCGCAGGGAAATGTCCTTGTTATAGTGCTGGCGCACGTAGGACGCCATCATCTCGGCGATATCTTTGCGCCCGCTGTTATCTTCTGTCTGTTCCGGGAGCTTCCCCTTCCCCTTTCCCGATAATCCAGGGGCTCCCATCCTGCATATATTCCGGCTGATACAGCCAAGAAAATGTTCCATTTCCTCCAGGCTGTCAAACCGAAGGATGCCCGCCTGGTTGCTGTGCAAAGAGATATCCCCCTGGCCGTTCTCACCGATGGCCTGCAAAAACAACGTGATAAGGCGGGTGTACAGCAGTTCCAGGCATTCGGCCTTCACCATCTCCATGCCGCACAGTTCTTCGAAGACAGACCGTATACATGCACAAGCTTTCTTCGCATTGCCGTCCCGGAGCGCCTCCCGCAGCATATCCTCCTTCTCCTGCTCCAGATAATAAACGTCGGGCTTTACACTCTTTATTTTATCCGCAAAACAGATATTTTCCCCGTATATTTTATATTTCAGCGCTTCCCATGCTTCCTGATAAGCGTTTCCTACGCTGCCCGCCTCCTTATGCACGAAGCTGACGCCCATTTTTGCATCATAGCCCTGTTCGAACAGTAAATTCCGCATCCGTCTCTGTAAAAAGAAGTTTTCCGGCATAGGGCAGATGACCAACACCCAACTCTCAAAATCGGGACTCAACAGCCTCACCTGTTCCCAGGAAATGCCTTCGTACATTTTCTCGATTTCCGACAGGAAGTCCGGCGCATCCGGTTTTTTATCATGGAAGCGTATCACCGTGACCTGATATTCCGGGAAGACCGTCGCGAACATCTTCTCCTCTACAAAAGAAGTATACCCGGGATTGCGGATACTGTTCCCGATAAATTTCGTGACAATATCCCTTCCCACAATAAGCGCTTCTTTCCGCTCGCTTCTGTTGCGCTTTACGAATTTGTCCAGGCAGTCATACAGGGCCTCTTTCTCAATAGGTTTTAACAGATAATCCGCCGCTCCGTTGCTCAGCGCTGTCCGTGCATATTCGAAATCCGAATAGGCGCTCAAGATGACTACCTGGGTTGCGCTGTCTTTTTCACGAATACGGGTAAGCAGCTCTAACCCGTCCATCTTAGGCATACGGATATCCGTCAGCACAAGCGCCGGCTTTTCCCTGTGATAGACAAGCTCCCCCTCTTCTCCGTTGACCGCCTGCAGAATCAGGAACTGCCCGTCCACATCATATTCCCTGACCAGTTTCACAAGAGATTCCCTCGCATAGAGTTCATCTTCCACTACCAGTACCTTAAGCATTCGGCTGCCTCCTTTATTCCTGCGGCCGCGCCTTTACCCTTTCACCGAGCCGGCCGTAAGTCCTTTAATAATATATTTCTGCCCAAGACAGTAAATAATAAGCATCGGAAGCATCGCCAGAAGATATGCGGTAAACGCCATCGTATAATTAAAAGAATACTCTGTCTTGAAATTATACTGGAAAAGCGGAAGCGTCCAAATTTCCTGTGTCCTGTTCAGCATTAAAAGCGGAAGCATAAAGTCGTTCCAAATCCATAACGTGTCCATGATGAGCAGCGTGGAAAGCATGGGCTTCACAAGCGGAAGCACAATCCTTACGTACGTCCCAAAGACGCTGCAGCCGTCAATCTGCGCCGATTCCTCAATCTCATAGGGCAGTCCCCTGATATAATTGACAAACAGGAATACGCCCTGGGTCAGGCTGAACGCGGCATAGAGGATGATTAACCCCGTATGGTTTAACATATTTAACTTCGTCATCATCTTGGTAACCGGAAGCATGATAACCTGGGACGGGATAAAAAGTCCCATCAATAAATAAAAGTAGATAGTCTTATAATACCTTTTTTCAAAATTCCTGGCAACCGCATATGACACCGACGGCACAAGAATCAGAATCATCCCCACGGAAATCACCGTAATCTTCAAGGAATTACGCAAAAACACCCAATAGTTGCTGTTGGTAAAAAGCTCCGTGAAATTGCCTGTATTCAGACTTTCCGGGAAAGCGAAAAAACTTCTTCCCGCTTCATCCAATGTCTTAAACGCATTGATGACCACAAGATAGAGGGGAAACAAAATCAAGGTCAGCCCACAAACAAGCAGAATGTTGCGCAACAGTTTCCAGATGGTCTCATCGTTTATCTTTCTCATTCGTTTACCCCTCCCTTCGCAGTCAATTTCAATTGTGTCAGCGAGAAGACCGCCACCACAATAAACAAAATGCAAGCCTCCGCGTTGGCCACGGAAAACCTCATATTTTTAAACGCGTCATTGTAAATCAGAATACCGATAACCTCTGTGGCGCGCACCGGCCCGCCCCCCGTCAGCGCGTAAGGGAAATCGAAAGACGTAAAACCCTGTTTAATCGTCAGCACAAGATTCACCGTCACGGTGGGCAGCAGATAAGGCATGGTAATGTACCGGAAACGCTCAAACGCTGTGGCGCCGTCGATTTTGGCCGACTCGTACTGTTCCTCCGGTATCTGCTGCAATCCCGCAATAAAAATGACTGTGGGCATGGCAACCGCCTGCCACGCCTGCACGAACACCACCGCAGGCAGGGCCGTCTTTCCCGTCATCAGCAGGCTCTGGGACATCCATTCGATACCCAGGAACTGCCCGATTAAGGGCACCACCCTATAGAAAAGCTGATCCCAGATAAGGGCAATGGTAACCCCGCCAATCATCGCCGGCACGAAAAAAATAGACTTCACGAAAGTTTTAAACCACTTCAGGGAGTTTAAGGAAACCGACAGCAAAAGCGAAGCCAGAATCACCACTGCCACCAGCATACAGCTGTAAAACAGCGTTGTTTTTAAAGAGTTCCAAAAATTGGGGTTTTTAAACAGCAGCATATAATTCTTGAACCCCACATATCCATAATCCACCGACATGCCGTCCCAGTCCGTAAAACTGTATTTTACGCCGTTAATCACGGATACCACATAAAAAAAAGTGTAGAGCGCCACCGGAATGACCGTAAACGCGAAATAAACGGCTTTCCCGGGCATACGCCATTTTGTTGTTTTGCTCATACTCTGTCCTTATCCTTTCCCGACAGCCTTCCACATGCCGGCCTGCGCATAGAAAGGACGGCATGGCAGCCTGTGCCCCGCCGTCCCAAAGTCATCTTATTCCGCTGATGTAACGGCTATGGAAGCGTCCATGTTCTGAAGCACCGCATCCACATCCTTGTCCGCCCAGAATCCCTGCACTACATTGTAGAGGTCCGTGACAACATTGTTGTTAATCGTGGAAGCCATCCAGTCATGGGTCTTGCCGGAATTAATCAATTCTACCATCGGCGCGATACCGGTATCGTCGTTGACTACACCGTTAATACAGGAAGGCGCACCGTCGCTGTCGCAGAAGATTTGCGCATTCTGTGTATCTGCCAGATAAGCCAAGAACCTGTACGCCGCTTCCTTCTCTTCATCCGACGCCTTGGCGGACACGCAGATTGCGGCGTCCACACCGGACAGACAGTTGGTACTGTCCGCCGTATCGTTCGGCAGCGGGAATACGCCAAGCTTCAAATCCGCATTCAGGGACGCGATTGTGCCTCTTGCATAGGAGCCTGTAATACACATCGCATACTGCCCGTTGGCAAAATTCTCATAGCACTGTGTATCG
This sequence comes from uncultured Lachnospiraceae bacterium, assembly GCA_947172645.1. Taxonomy (GTDB): domain Bacteria; phylum Bacillota; class Clostridia; order Lachnospirales; family Lachnospiraceae; genus UBA3282. The sequence goes on from CAMWBY010000002.1 coordinate 121,858, forward strand.
GAAAGAGCAAGAGCATCCTCGTTGGCATAGGAAAACAGCGTCTTCATCTTATCAAAAACCTGCGGGAACTCACTATCCGCCGCGATAGTTGCCTCCCCCGCAACGGCCTTTTCAATGGTCTCCACGCCGTTAGGCGCCCATGCGACTACCGCACTCTGGAACATATGTCCCACACGCCCGGGGTCTTTGCCGTGCAGTCCCATCGGCGTGATGCCTGCCGCCTGCAGCGTATCGCACACTGCAAGGAATTCATCCCAGGTAGTCGGCACTTCCAGGCCGTTCTCTTCGAAAATCGCCTGGTTATAATATACGCCGATATAATTGCGGCTGTACGGAATCGCATAGTATCCGCCGTCAGCCTGTTTGGTCATCTCCAGGGAAGAAGGATTGATATTATCCAGGAATTCCTGTCCGCTCAAGTCCTGCACATACCCGTTTGCCACCTTCTGCGCAAACGGCATCTGTGTCGGGTAGTCGGAAAAAATAACCGGAATATCCCCCGAGGAAATACGTGAAGTCAACACCGTTCCCGGGTCAGGCACCGTATTCATCTCGATAACAATATCGGGATTCTCCGCATTGAATTTATCGATAATGGCCTGGTATCCTTTCTGTGGGCCTTCCTCTCCCTTTTGCTGGAAAAACTCGATAGTCAGCACGTCTCCTGACGGCTGTGCGTCAGCCTGCTCCTCCGCCGGCGCTTCCTCCGCTCCGCTCTGTTCCTGGGACGCTTCCTGGGACGCTCCGCCGCTTTCCTGCGCCGTCTGCCCGGACTGCCCGCAGCCCGCCAAGGCTGTAATCGTCATCGCTGTACAAAGAATTACCGCTAATTTCTTTTTCATGTTCCTCTCCTCCTTAAATCTTATGGTAGTTATGCGCCGCATCCACGGCTGCCTTTATATAATCAAGCCTGATTCCCTGTCCCTGGATGGTACAGTCAGCCCCAATCATAATCCCTTTTGTGCCGAAAGCGTCAAGAATCTCTTTTACTTCCTGCTCTATCGCCTCTTTTGACCCGTTTAAAATATTCCCTTTATTGTTCATGCCGCCCAGGATAGCTTTCCCGAAAGCTTCCCTGCCCTTTTCCAGGCTGTAGCCGTTGTCTTTTACCGACCAGTTTACCAGGTCCGCCGGATACTGGGTAAAGCGCTCCACCCATGTCTTAAAATCGTACTCCGGCTCTCCGCATATATGCAGGATATTGTACTTCTCCGGCCTGTCCGCCGCCACATGCAGAATCTGCAAATCAGAAGGCTTTACCAGTTTTTCCCATTCCTCCTGGCTGAAACGCCCGACTTCACCGAACTGTGCGGAATAATAGATGCCGTCAGCGCCCGCTTCCAGATATCCTTTCGCCCACTCTTCCAGCACGTCCGCAAGATTGCCTACGCCCGCCGCTACCGCTTCCGGCGCCTCTTTGCTGTACTTCATAAGCACATCGTCGCCGAATGCCATGGAAGCCGTCTTAAATGGGCCGAACATGGTCTGGAAAATCAGCACGTCATCGCCCGCCTCCTGACGGATTCCCTTGATGACCGCCGCCATTTTCCCAAATTCTTCCGAATCTGTCCCTTTCATGCCCACCTGATACCAGTCCTGTGCAGACGTAATCCGTCCGGTCACCGGATAAGGATAGTCCTGCATAATCTTGATGACATCCATACCCGTCTCACGGTACAGCTTCATATGGGCGTCAATCATCTCCTGTACGGTATACTTGGAATTGTAATGGAACCAGAATCCCGCCGGGACACAGTCTGCTTCCTTCTTATTCATGACTGCCAATACACGCTCTGACTTTTTCATAGTTTTTATGTTTTCCTCCCTTTCTCTATTTGCACTTATTATAAGCAGGGCGTCATAAGAAAAATAGAAGTATCCTTTGCGAATAAATAGGAATATCCTTAGCATTTTCTCTGATAACGAAATACGGGCTGTTACAAATACGTCTGTTATGATACACTAAGCCCAAGATTACAGAAGGGAATTTTTATCGGAATGAAAAGATTACAGCAGTTATCCTATCGTACCCAAATTTTTATCGCCTCTTTATCCCTGGTCATTATCCCGGCGGTGCTTCTGGGGCTTTTTGCGGTCAACGATTCCACTTCCAAACTGGTGGATGAATATAACGCTTCTCTCAAAACGATTATCTCCCAGGCAAACCTTGCCCTGGATACCCTCCTACAAGATGCTTTCAAGGTTGCCGATATGCCTATCCTCAGCGACGATGTGAGAAAAGCGATGGTCACCGACTATCAGGACGACTACCTGTCCTATGCCCAGACTTCCACCATGTTCAGGGATTTATTCAACCAGACCAACCGGCTCAACACGGACCTGGAAGCCTGTATTTTTATGAACCGTTACGGTTTTACCTTTGAATACGGCGTGGTCAGCGCCCTCCACCGCAGGCAGATTGACCAGAACATCAGCCAGTGGGTAGAACACGCCCGAAACTCACCCAACTACACTTATTTTGCGCCCCTGCAAAGCGGCGCCGACAACGGAACCGGCAAGAAGACGCTCCCCATGGTTAAAATCCTGCATGACAAATACGATTACAAGGAAATCGGTATCTGCTATTGCGAAATTAATTTTAAACCTATCGAGAATATTATCCTCTCCTCCCAAAACACAGAAAACACTTTTTTCATATATAATGCAGACGGCGAGCTGACCTTCTCCTCCAACCCGGATTACACAAAAGAGCCGGGCAAATACACAGAATTACTGTCGGCCCTCTCCGCCTTTAACGGCTCCCTTCATCCCTCTTCTTCCATTGTGGAAGAAGCCATCACAATAGGACACAGCCGCTATCAGGTGAACGGCTGCGTCAACAAGACGACCAACTGGCGCCTCGTGCAGTTTGTGGACAACGAGGTCATCTCCCAAATTTACCGGGGCAACGTACTCAGCTATGTGCGCATCCTGTTTCTCTGCATCATACTGGGCATGTTACTGGCCGTCCTCCTTTCCGCCACCCTGACCAGGTCTATCCTGAAATTGTGCGGGCAGATTGATACGCTGAACGTGCAGAGCGACGAACAGATTGACGAAAAGACATGCGGTTCCAATCTGGAACTTCGTAAACTGATTGCCAGTTTTAACCATCTGAACAAGCGTCTTGCCACCAGCTTACAACAAAACTATCAGATACAGTTGGCGGAACAGAAAATGAGGATTCAAATGCTGCAATTCCAGATTAACCACCATTTTCTCTACAATACGCTGAATGTCATCAGGTCCCTTGCCAACATCCACAATGTACCGCAGATTGAGACGATTTCCCTATGCATGTCCGACTTGCTGCGCTATAACCTGGAAAATTTCCCGGTTGCCCTTCTTGACGAGGAGCTACAGCAAATCAGGCGTTATATGACCATACAAGATATTCGCTTCCCGGGAAAATTTACCTTCGACATCAATATCTCACCCGATTACCTGAAAATGCAGATTCCCGCTTTTCTATTGCAGCCCCTTGTAGAAAACAGTATCGAACACGGTTTCTCCACACGGGAAACGGGCTGTTATATCAGCATCAGCAGCCAGACATGTGAAGACGGGCTGCATATTTTCGTGGCTGACAACGGGCAGGGCATTCCTACTGCCATATTGGAACGTCTTAACAGGGATTGTGTCCAGGGCGTCACCGCGGAGACCAAAGAAGACGGGCATCATTCTATCGGCTTACAGAACGTAGGGCAAAGAATACGCAGCCACTTCGGGGACTCCTACGGGCTGACAATAGAAAGCCGGGAAGGTGAAGGCACCATCGTGAATCTTCTGCTGCCTGCCAACCCGGCTTAAAACCATTTATCCTCTTCAATTTTGTTCAACGCAGAAAGCAAAATATCCATTCCCGGTATTGAATAACAGACTATAATCAAAATATTCAAGATAATACGTCTTCCGGAATTGCTCTATTGTTATGATATGATTGCTCTCCAGTTGATAACGCAAGTGCAGTCCAAAATACATGCCAATCTGCTCCGCCATATGCTGCGAAATTTCTTTGGCGGCGTTTGCCACCAACTTATCCACCTTATTTAGCGGTATTCCCAACATAGAGCTTACGGCATGTAAAATCAAGTGCTCTTCAAATACCAGATAAACCTGCGCGCGTTTCCCGTCTTTCGTACAGTAAGTCAGCCGGTCGGCAATGCTGTTCCCGAAATAGTCTGCGGTATAATATTCGCTGACAATTTCCGGCTGCAATTTAAAAACCTTTTCAATGGTACTTGCCACGGCTTCTTCCATGACTGTCACATCTTTTCCCGTCTCATTTTCCTTCCATCTGTTGGATATTTTTCCTGTAATGGCCAAATCTTCAATCATAATATGGGCGGTCAGCCATCCAAGACATATACCAAGAAAATGATGGATAGACTCTTCCGAATAGTTGGATTTTGTCATATCATTTTCAAGAGCCGGGAGTGTTTTATATCGCATTTCATCATGCAGACGTTTGTGCATCTCATACCCCTTGTAGCCGACTGACTTCATATATGCTTCCTCATCGGTAAAATGTTCTATGGCATAACTCTTGAAGTATTTGATACCCTCAGCACATGCCCACTGTCCGTTATTTTCTTTTTTGTCCAGATAAACAAGTTTACGTACGATTGAAAACAGTTTCCGGTGTGCATTGTCGATGGAATCAACTCCGATGTTAAACCGCTCGTTCCATTCCGCCTCTTTAGCCATTTTAGTCTCCATTCTTGTTCAGACAGGGAAAAATCTTCTATCTATAGATTTATCACAGTTTACTATATGCCAGGAAACGACAAAATGTGCATACGCTCCCTGTCTCCATGACCAAACATGGCTTTTTTATCCGCTCCACAGTATGTTTCCCTTGACTTTCAGGCTCATTCCATTACAATAAATCAAAAACATACATCTTTTCCCGAAAGGAAACATACTATTATGAAAGATTTTTTCAGACGTAAAAACATTGTTTTCTCCTTGAAACGCTACGGGGTAGACTGCCTGGGCGCCATGGCGCAGGGACTGTTCTGCTCTCTCCTAATCGGCACAATCATCAAGACATTGGGACAGCAGACAGGCATAGACTACCTGGTAACGGTCGGAACCTATGCTGCCGGAATGGCAGGCCCCGCCATGGCAATCTCCATCGGATTCGCCCTGCAGGCGCCTCCTCTTGTGCTCTTCTCACTGGCAGCGGTGGGCGGCGCAGCCAATGAGTTGGGCGGCGCCGGAGGGCCCCTTGCCGTTCTCATCATTGCCATCCTGGCCGCTGAATGCGGTAAAGTTGTCTCCAAAGAGACAAAGGTTGATATTCTGGTCACGCCTTTTGTGACTATTTTCACCGGCGTCGCCCTGTCTTCCCTTCTCGCTCCCGCCATAGGCGCCGCGGCAAGCTCCGTAGGAAGACTCATCATGTGGGCCACCGATTTACAGCCTTTCCTGATGGGCATTATCGTGTCGGTGCTGGTGGGCATTGCGCTCACCTTGCCCATCTCCTCCGCGGCAATATGCGCCGCCCTGTCTCTGACCGGCCTCGCCGGAGGAGCGGCCGTCGCCGGGTGCTGCGCCAACATGATAGGTTTCGCAGCCATGAGCTTCAAAGAGAACAGATGGGGCGGCCTTATCTCCCAGGGTCTTGGCACATCTATGCTGCAAATGGGCAATATTGTGAAAAATCCTAAAATATGGATTCCGCCGATTATCGCATCCGCCGTCACAGGCCCTCTTGCGACTTGTGTATTTAAATTGCAGATGAACGGCACGCCTGTCTCCTCCGGAATGGGCACCTGCGGCTTGGTGGGGCAAATCGGCGTCTACTCCGGATGGTTGGCAGACATAGCCGCCGGAAGCAAAACTTCCATAACCGCGATGGATTGGTTCGGCCTAATCATGGTCAGCTTCTTCCTGCCCGCCGTCATCTCCCTGGCGGCAGGAAATTTTCTGCGCCACATCGGTTGGATTAAAGAAAATGATTTGAAACTGGATTAACCGGACGGAATGTTGTGAATGGCCCAAAAAATGTAATGGAATCCAGGAAAAAATTTACTTTTCCCCTTTACAAATCGGTAGAAATGCCGAGATAATATATGTAAGGTTAACTATGTTCAGACACGGAAGTCGTTAGATTACAACATGGAGGGATATCATATGGGTATTGGTTTAGGAGGTCTTAATTCCGGTCTCGCAGACACTTATTCCAGTTTATTAGGTGGTTCGAGTGCCGGTGGTGCTATGGGCACCTCTTCATTATTATCAGATTACGCATCTATCAAGAACGGCAGCTACGGTAAGATGATGAAATCATATTATGCTAAGGTAAACGAGGAGGAAGAAGCAGAATCTTCCAAGAGCGGTTCCAAAGCGAAAGAAAAAGATGCCGCATCCGCCAGCGCGGCAAGGAAATTCTATGAGACGGCATCTGCAATGAATAAGCTCGATTACAGCGCAGACAACATCGATGAACTTTATGACAAAGTTTCCGGGTTTGTGAAAGATTATAATTCTCTCATTACCAACGCTTCCAAGAGCAAGAATGCTTCCGTAAAAGCGCAGGCCGACGCTCTGGATTCTTATACTTACCAGAATTACAAGTTGTTTGCCAAAGTCGGCATCACGATGAATGCAGACCGTACCTTGTCGATTGACGAAGATACGTTCAAGAAAGTAAATGAAAAAACAGGTTCTACCAATGTTCCTACCTTAACTACCTTGTTTAAGGGAATCGGCTCTTATGCCGACAAGGCTGCGGACAGGGCGAGCAAAATTTATCGTACCGCAGGGGACGGCGAGTCCGTTACTTCCTCAAAAGCAAAATATGTGGGCAATTCAGGAAGCGTTTCCTCAAGCGACAAGACAGACAGCTCCTCCTCCGAAGTAGGAACGTCCAAGACAGCGAAAGACGCCGTTTCAGCGGCTTCCGCAAGCGCATTTTATAAGTCTGTCGAGAAGTTGGGCGCTATGTCCTTAGACAATGATAACAAGGACAATATCTTCGATGCGCTTTCAGGCTTCGTGAAAGACTATAACACGCTCCTTAAGGACACGGCGAAGAGTAAAAACTCCAACGTTATCAAACAGGCGGATAATTTGAAGACTCTCATAAACGGCAACAAGAGTGCCTTCGCTAAGATGGGCATCACGGTAAATTCCGACAAGACATTGTCCATCGACGAAGAAAAATTCAAAGATTCCGATATGGGTAACGTCAAGAATATGTTTACCGGCGCATACTCCTTCGCAGAGAAGATGACCGACAGGGTAAACCAGATTTACCGTTATGCTACGCAGGGACAGTCTTTGAACAACCAGACTTACACAAGCCAGGGAAGCTACAGTGCAGCCAGTACAGGCGCGACGTTAGATACGACCATGTAAAAAAAACGAGCATAACTCGTTTGCGAGATTATAAGTATTCCTTCGGAAAACTTGTCGCAAACTCGAAAACATCCGGGAACTTTCCTATAAGTTAAAAAGATGGCGCAGCCTAAATAAGCTGCGCCTCGTTTTTTTCATTATGCGAAGGGATTCTCTGTCGGGTAAGGCAGGCTCTTAGGCTGGTTATAACCAATCTCGCTCACATCCACACCGATATATTTGAACACTTCATACAATGCCTTGCCGAAATGTCCGAAAGCAACCGCACCGTGGTGAGGATAGTTCTTCTCAATCAGCACATGGCGGTAGAACCTTCCCATCTCCGGAATAGCGAATACGCCGATGCCGCCGAAGGACTTGGTTGCAACCGGAAGCACCTCACCCTCCGCCACATAAGCGCGCAGGATATTATCGGCAGTGCTCTGCAGGCGGTAGAACGTGATATTGCCCGGCGTAATGTCGCCTTCCAATGTGCCTTGCGTCACTTCCTCTGGCAGCGTTCTCGCCATAATCATCTGATATTCCATACTGCACTTGGACAGCTTCTTGGAACATGTATTGCCACAGTGGAAGCCCATGAAAGTATCCGTAAACTTGTAATCAAACTTTCCTTCGATGGATTCCCTGTACATATCCTTCGGAACGGAGTTGTTAATGTCAAGCAATGTTACGATATCGTCGCTGACCGCCTCGCCGATAAACTCGCTTAAACATCCATAGATGTCCACCTCACAGGATACCGGAATGCCTCTTCCTGTCAGACGGCTGTTTACGTAGCAGGGAACAAAGCCAAACTGTGTCTGGAATGCCGGCCAGCATTTTCCTGCGATTGCCACATACTCACGGTAACCTTTATGCTCCTCAATCCAGTCAAGAAGCGTCAACTCATACTGCGCCAGTTTAGGCAGAATAGCAGGTTTGTTATTTCCGTCGCCAAGCTCTTCCTCCATATCCTTTACCACATCAGGAATACGGGGGTCGTCGGCATGTTTATTGAACGCTTCAAACAAATCAAGCTCCGAGTTCTCCTCAATCTCGACACCCAGGTTATATAACTGTTTAATCGGCGCGTTGCATGCCAGGAAATTAAGCGGCCTGGGACCGAAAGAGATAATCTTTAAACTGGACAGTCCTGCAATCGCACGTGCAATCGGGACGAACTCATGAATCATATCCGCACAGTCCTCGGCGTCCCCCACCGGATATTCGGGGATATATGCCCTTACATTGCGCAGCTTCAGATTGTAGCTTGCATTCAGCATACCGCAGTAAGCGTCGCCGCGCCCCTGAATCAAATCATCCTGGGACTCCTCAGCCGCAGCCACAAACATCTTCGGCCCTTCGAAGTGTTTTGCAAGCAGCGTCTCGGAAATTTCCGGTCCGAAGTTGCCCAGATATACGCAGAGGGCATTACAGCCGTTATCTTTAATGTCCTTCAATGCATTCACCATATCAATCTCGCTCTCGATAATGCAGACAGGACACTCATAGATATCGGACTCGTCATATTTTGCCTTGTATGCCTCCACTAAAGCTTTTCTTCTGTTTACAGCCAATGACGCCGGAAAGCAGTCACGGCTTACGGCCACGATACCAATTTTAATTTTCGGTAAATTGTTCATTTGATTTATCCTCCTTTTAACCGGATTATCCGGTATTTTACTGTCCATACTTTATTCTGTCAGCCGGTTCACTCCCGGACGTCCAGATTCTTCCCAATCAGCCCAATGTACGCGCCGGCATCCAATCCGCCTTCCGCATGCCCGATAAGCCATTTATTCTTAGCCGTAATCAGGGCGTCTTCATAATCCGCATGTCCTTCTTCCAAAGGATAGTTGGTGCCCGCCGGCAGCACGATTCCCACTTTAAATTGCCCGTCCCCAACACTGCAAGGCGCATAGTGGAGAGTCGTCGCATAAATTTCCACCGCGGAGCCTGCGGGTACAAGAAACGCCTCCATCTTCGCCGTGTCGTAAGTGAAATCATCGGCAATGTCCTGCTGCATCCCAAGAATCAGCACTGCGTCCGTAGCCGCCACATTCACCTCAGAACTTTTATGGTATTCCACGGCATTCAGCTTATAATTGATGCCATTACAGTATCCTACCTGTATAGGCTGCTCTCCGTAAGTCTTTCTTCTCAGTTGCGCCGCTGTGGCTGTCGCTTCCAACTCCGCAACGGAAGGTTCATATGCCACGCCATCATAATCCGGCGTCTGTTTCAGCGCCTCCACAAGCGGTGCAAAATCGTATCCCTCCACCACCTTGCCATACTTGCAAAACGCCTCGTCAGTAATGTTCTTAATCTCCATCGCTAATCCTCTCCCTTCCATCCCCGTTCCGCTACTGAATCGCCGCGAACAATTCCTTGCATGCCGGGTAAATCTGCCTGAATTTCTGGTAACGTGCCTCATATTTCTCTACCAGCGCCGGAACCGGCTCTACCGTATCTACAATCTTTACGATTCTGGCCGCCGCTTCCTCCACACTCTCATACTCGCCGCATGCCACCGCCGCAAGCATAGCGCCGCCCATGGCGGGTCCTTCTTCGCTCTCTATGACGTCTACTTTCAGATTCATGATATTGGCAATCATCTTCTTCCAGAGCGGGCTTTTCGCGCCGCCGCCGCAAATCTTCGTCCTCTCAATCCTGATTCCAAGCGACTTCGCAACTTCCAGGGAATCACGCAGGGCAAATGCCACACCCTCCAAAACTGCCTGTGTTATATCCGCCCTCGTGGTATCCATCGTCATGCCAATCAGCGTACCTCTCGCATTCGGGTCATTGTGGGGAGAACGCTCTCCCATCAAATAAGGCAGGAAATAGACATGGTTCTCACCTAACTTGTCATCCGTAATCTCTTTCTGCTGTCCGGCATAATCGTCCGTGCCGATGATATCGTCCATCCACCATTTATTGCAGGACGCCGCGCTCAACATGCATCCCATCAGGTGATAATGCCCGTCGGCATGGGCGAAAGCGTGAAGCGCATTATATTTGTCTACGCCAAACTGGTTGGACGAGATAAAAATCGTCCCGCTGGTCCCCAGAGAAATATTGCACATGCCATCCCCTACCGTTCCGGTCCCTACCGCCGCCGCCGCATTGTCGCCGCCGCCTGCCGCCACCTTCACTGTCCCGGGAATGCCAAGCTCCTCTGCAATTCCGGGCAGCACCGTCCCAACGGTCTCATAGCTCTCATAAACCTTGGCAAGCTGCTCTTCCTTCACGCCGCAGATATCGCACATCTCTTTGGACCAACAGCGATTCTTCACATCAAACAGCAGCATGCCGGACGCATCCGACACATCGGTACAATGGACACCCGTAAGCTTATAAGCTATATAATCCTTGGGAAGCATAATTTTCCTGATTTTTACAAAGTTCTCCGGCTCCTTGTTCTTCACCCAGAGCACCTTCGGCGCCGTAAATCCCGTAAAGGAAATATTCGCCGTATATTCGGATAACTTCTCCTTGCCAATCACATTGTTTAAATAGTCACATTCCTCCGTGGTCCTTCCGTCGTTCCACAGAATCGCCGGCCGGATTATCCTGTCGTCCTCATCCAATATCACAAGACCGTGCATCTGTCCTCCAAAACTGATTCCTGCGACCTGGCTCTTATCCGCATCGGCAATCAGTTCCTTAATGCCCTCCATAGTCTGTGCATACCAGTCTTCCGGTCTCTGCTCCGACCAGCCTGGATGTGGAAAATAAATCGGATACTCCTTCGACACGATATTGATAATCCTTCCGCTTCCCTCCATCAGAAGAAGTTTCACCGCACTGGTTCCCAAATCAACGCCAATATACAGCATGACAGCCCTCCTTTACGCGCTACATAACCGCTTACCGTGCACGTGCACGGTGCTTCCTGATTTCATGATAGCCTTTGTCTGAAAGAAAATCAAGACTGTAAAATATTTTCGGAAAAATATACAAAATGCAAGATAAATTATTGTCTATTGTAACAGTTCGGCTTTCGGCTCCACTGTCGCCGTCTGTTTCTGTAGAACCAAGATGCATTTGACTTACACGCCCTGTTATGCTACTCTTTATCCGTATTATGTCATAGTCGGCTGTCTGCATATCTGCACATATATCAAGGCAGCCGAAGCCTATTTATTTTACAAAAGGAGTATCCCGACTTGGCAACCATCAAAGAAATCGCACAACTGGCGGGCGTATCCCGCGGCACGGTAGACCGTGTGCTCAATCACCGCGGCTGCGTCAATCCACAAACCGAACAGAAAATACTGGAAATCGTACAGCAGCTTGACTACAAGCCCAACAAAGCCGGTATCGTCCTTGCCGCCCGTAAGAAAAACCTGAAACTTGGCGTAGTCCTTCTGGGCCTGGGCACGGTTTTCTACGATGAAATTCTTGCAGGCGTCCGTGAGAAAGCCCTGGAGTTATCCGAGTACAACTGCTCCGTGCTAGTCAGACAGACAGAGTACAGCCTACAACAGCAGTTAAATGCCATCGAGGAGTTGGTCGTGGAGGGAATCAACGGCTTGGCTATCTCCCCTTACAACGACAATGCCATCCGGGAAAAAATCAACGAGCTTGACGACAGAGGGATACCTGTGGTCACCCTCAATACCGATATTGAAAATTCCAGACGCATAGCCTACATCGGATGCCATTTCTACCGCTCAGGGGAAACGGCCGGGGGGCTTATGCGCCTGATGACCCATGGACCGGTCTGCGTGGGTATCATATCCGGGTCACAGAATATCTTATGCCATACCGAACGCATTGCCGGCTTTTCCCATGTGGCGGCCTCCTATGGCAATATCCATATTGTGGATATTATCAACAACAACGATGATGAGAATGAGAGTTACCGTCTGACTACGACGCTGCTCGCCAATCACCCCGAAATCAACGCGCTCTATTTTACTGCCGGGGGCGTTTACGGCGGATGCAAGGCCGTGACGGATGCGGGCCGCCATAAGGACACGACCATCATTACCTACGATATGGTGAACACCACGAAAGAATTTATAGAAAAAGGACTGATTGCAGCTACCATCTGCCAACAGCCCTTCATACAAGGTTCGAAACCTCTTGCAATTTTATTTACTTACCTTACCACAGGCGAATTCCCTGCCGTGGAAAACGATTATGTGGATATTGACATCCGGATTAAAGAGAACCTGTGAGGTTCAAGAACTGTCTTTCAAACTGCTCTGCTGCTGAAGGCTTACCGAAATAATATCCCTGTATCATATCAGGTTTCGTCTTCAGCATCTTATTCAGTTCGTCCTTCTCCTCTATCCCCTCCATACAGACAGAGAACCCGAGCCCATGCACCATATCGATAATATGGCTGATAATATTGTAATCATGCTCGTTCTCAAGGGCCTGCACGACAAAACTCCTGTCAAGCTTAACCGTCGAAGCCTCAATCTCTTTCAGATAACGCATATTGGAATATCCTGTCCCGAAATCATCCAACGCCAGGTCGATATTTCTCGCTTTCAGCTTCCTAAACAATTCCTTCATCCTGTTATCCGTCTCTATGTAACCGCTCTCCGTCAGCTCCAACACAAGGCTCCTTGGCGGAATCCCCACCTCATTGATACAGTTCTCCACATCATGAAGCAGGTCGCTCTTATTCATCTGGACATAGGACAGATTAATATTGACATGAAATTCAGGAAGTATCTGCCGCCACTTCTTACAAGTCTTCGCCGCTTCCCACAAGACATATCTTCCTACCGGAATAATCAGTCCGCTTTCCTCCAGAATCGGAATAAACACCGCCGGAGATACACTACCGTACTTCTCACAGTTCCACCTTAGCAGCGCCTCCGCTCCAACCACTTCATAATCCGAAGCGGAAACAATCGGCTGGAAAAAGACCTGGAATCCCCTAAAGCGGTCATTAATATCCCTTCTCATCAGTTTACGGATATCTAACCGTCTTAAATATCCCTCATATTCTTCGTCGTCAAACAACATCATCTGGTTCCTGCCCGCCCGCTTCGCCTCATTCAAAGCAAACTCTGTCAGACGGAGAATATCCTGCGCGTTTCTATCCTCAAATCCATCCTGCATGACGCCTGCCGATATCGTGTAAAAACAGCTATACTCCTTCTCGCGCACGGTCTGCGCAACCCGGTTCCTGATATCTTTATAAATTGCCAGTGTGTCTTGTTCTGTCCCGGAATAGGCATCCACAATCATAAACTCGTCCGCCATCAGACGGTATACGTCCACATTCTTATCAATTGTCTGCATAATACAGGCCGCAAGCTCTTTCAGCACCGTATCGCCTGCCCCTATGCCTTCTTTCTGATTTATCTCCTTAAAATTATCGATGCCAATCCGCATCATATACCGGATTTCCTGCGGCCTGTCCCGCAGCAGCTCCTCTATGTCAAGCCGCAGCCTGACTTCCCTGCGCAGCCCCGTGACATTATCCGCCTTCGCCTCTTTACCAAGTTCCATCACCCTGCCTATCAGAAGTTTATGGCCGCCCGCCCCTGTAATAACCGTGCCTCTGCAGTCAATCCATACAATCCGTTTCTCCTTGTCAATCCACCGGTACTCCATCTTATGAACCGTCTGTTCGCCCGCCGCACACCTGCCGATGTCGGCTTTCACCTTGGCATAATCAGAAGGATAGATAATCTCCTCCAACGCCGCCGTGGCATTCTCAATCACAACATCAGAAAACGGAAATCTGGCAAGCATCTTACTGGTCACCATATAGGTATCCGTATCCAAATCCATAATATAAATATAGGCGTCACAGGATTTCTGGAGCACTTCAATGACTGCGACAATCTGTTCCAACGACATATTCTGTAGAATTTGCGTATAATCCATATCTTTCACCCTTTCCATAGCTTTCCAAGGGACGCTATACAGATTTTATCTGAATGATTTTATGAAAAATTCTGACAAGTCTGATAATAGTGATTTGTAGTATATATGTTGTTTTTTATTATACGCGCCCCACTGTATAATGTCAAACAAATGCGGTTAGTATATACAAAATCCCTTGTCTTTGGTATACTAATGCTACCGCATATACAATCTCAGTTTTCAGCAAGAATGGAGGATTCACATGAGCAAGAAAAGAGCAGTCGTCTCACTGGGGCATGAGGCGCTTGGTTATACGACAACAGAACAATGGGACGCCGTAAGAGTCACGGCCAAGGCATTAGCAGATTTGGTAGAAGCTGATTATCAGCTTATCATCACACACAGCAACGGCAGGCAGGTCAGCATGATTCACAAGGCTATGACAGAGCTTCGCCGTGTATACATCGATTACACGCCTGCTCCCATGTGCGTATGCTCCGCCATGAGCCAGGGTTATGTAGGATATGACATTCAGAACGCTTTACGGGCAGAACTGCTTAGCCGGGGCATTTCCAAGACAGTCAGCACCATTCTGACACAAGTGACTGTGGACCCCTATGACGAGGCATTCTATGAGCCTACCAAAGTCATCGGAAGATACATGTCCAAGGAAGATGCTGAAATTGAAATAAAGAAAGGCAACTATGTAGTGGAAAATCCCGGCAAGGGTTTCCGGCGTGTTGTGGCGGCTCCCAAACCTATCGATATCGTGGAAATCGACGCCATCCGCACACTGGCAGATGCAGGCCAAATCGTCATAGCCTGCGGCGGCGGCGGCATTCCTGTAATCGAACAAAACCACACCCTAAAAGGGGCCTCCGCAGTCATAGAGAAGGACTCCATCGCAGGAAAACTGGCAGGAGACTTGCTTGCCGACGAGCTGATTATCCTTACCGGCGTTCCATGCGTCTACAAAAATTTCGGCACACCGGAACAAGAACCTTTAAGCAAACTAACCGTCTCCGAAGCAAAAGAACTCCTCGCTCAGGGACAGTTCGGGGAAGGCACCATGCTGCCTAAAATCGAGGCTGCCATCGCGTATCTGGAAAAGAAGCCTGTCGGCAGCGTCCTAATCGCTTCCCTGAAAACCGTAGCCGATGCCATCAAAGGCAAAAGCGGCACGATTATCACCGCTTAGGCTGTTCACCGCTGCTTCCAATTACCATAAGAAGCGCGCCAATCATAATGCAAAAATCAGAAATATTGAACACAATATTTCTGATTTTTTTATTTTTCACCGGAAAACTGACATAATCCACAACATACTTGCGCACCAGGCGGTCATAGGTATTGCTGTAGCCGCCTCCCAGAAGAAGGGCAAGCCCCGCCCTGAGCATTCCATTCCCGCGGAAACTAAATGTCATAAGAAAAAGAACCGTGGCAGCAAGCGTCAAAACCAGTGACAAAACCGCCACCAATCCTCGTTTCCTCTCCCCCGCATTGAGAAATGCGCCTTTATTATGGTATCTGCGCAGAAGAATCCTGCCGCCGCAGGCTGCTTCCTCCTCTCCCTCCACTCTGGTACGTTCCACATGATTCTTAATCAATAAGTCGAGCACAAACACTGCCACCGCCAGAAGCGTATATCCTAAAATTGCCATAATGATAACCATGTTCCTTTCTCAGCTTGCATATTCAGACATCCGGCTCAAGTATACGGTTGACAATTCCTATTCTCACTCAGGCTGTAGCGCAAAATTACCTACTGGACTTTCTTCATCATGTAAGTCTGGCAAGCACCTCGAATGTCCCGCTGATGTTTAACTTTCCAAATCCCCATCTGTTGTCCGGATATACAATGTTCTCTGTCCTGTCCGCCCCACGGATGAGATAACTTTTAATCCCACGGCTCTCCACCGTCGGTATATTGCCGTCTACCACCGCCCACTCCAGGAATTGGGCCACACACCCCGCCGCAATCGCAGCCGCCATACAGGAGCCGGTAGCCTGCCCCAACGCGGTAGATACCTGGACGCCAGGCGCAGACAAGTCGGGTTTGACATTGCCGCCCTTCGTAAAGCCTCTGCCGGACTGTAAAAACCAACTGTCCGATATGCCATTATACGCCGATATCGTAATCACCCGTTCCGCATTGGACGGTTCCGTCAAAGTAACGTCGGGGCTGGGCTTGAGGAATGCCACCGTGGTCTCAAGAAACGCCGTAATCGGAAGCCACATATGGAACAGCCCCACGCCGTTCTGCTCATCCTCGGCATGGTAAACCTGCAAGTTCCACACCCCCGGCGTAGGATCCTCAAAACGGAAAAAAATCAACGGTTCCCCGGCGTCTCTCTCTACAATGAGATTGCTCACCAGGATACGCGTCCGCTCAAAAATGAAAGTAACTTCCGTATCTTCCCTGCTGCGGAAGTCAATTTCCCGGGACGTCTCACCGCCCGGAGAGCGCACCCTCACAGTATAGATATCCGGCAATATCCCCCACATTTCCAAGCAAAAGCCTTTTGTCTCCTCCGCCACACGGATTTCCACCGTATCCGGAACATTGCCTACATAGTGGTGTTCTTTGTCTCCTTCGTTTCCGCCGCATACGATAACAGCGCGGCTCCTTCGTCTCGCCACACTGTTCAGATAAGAAGCAAGCGGAGAAGTCCCATTATGGCTGCCTAAATTCGTCCCAATCCCCAACACGATGACTACCGGCCTATGTAAAGCAATCGCCATCCGTTCCAGATACTTAACAGCCTCCATGATATCATTTTCCTGAAAGGCAACCGCGTCATTGTCAATCAGGTAGTAATCCCTCAGATACTGCTTGGCTGCCTTCACTTTCACAACCGCTATATCAGCCTGGGGCGCTGCGCCTCTAAAAACTAATCCCTGGTTCAATATACTCCCAACCGCCACGGACGCCATCTGCGTGCCATGCCCGTCCGTATCCGTGGTAGGCACGCTCAATTCAGGCACATCATTCTGCAACGCGCCGTCTATCTGCGCCCTGGTATACTCCGTGCCATACAAAAATCCTTCGGGCGGCTCCCCATCCTGGATTGTCTGGTCCCAAATCGCCATAATGCGGCTTGTTCCGTCATCCCGCCTGAATACATCCAGTTCATAACGGATACCGGTATCCACAAACCCTACCACAACACCCGAACCTTGTAACGACAGCGGAGGGTTCTGCACACGGATGCTTCCCGTCTGCGCAAGATTTTCCGGATTAAAAATATCGCCGTCAACCTGCATCAGCCCATATAATGCCGGAATCGCCGAATAGCCATAATATCCGACAGACATGGGCGGAACCATACTTCTGTTCACATTTACCACCCCGTATCCATCGTCTATCCCATGGAAGCAGAAATCAATAGGCGATGTCCCCGAAAGCTCATCGGCCACCACATAATCCGTAATTAAATCAGCATATTCATTGGATAATATTTTTTCCTTACAAGTCATTTTTAACAATAACAGCCGATATCATACGCTGACTGTTCTTTCACATAGTCTTTCCTACTATACTATGCCTGCATAATCTGTCCCGTTATCCTCAATCACATTCAGGCTATCCGGATGCTCCATAGAATTGCTTCGGATATCAATGATTGGCCCGCCCGTCTTTTCAATGTACTCCCTTGTAATCGTCACCCTGCCTATATTGTCATCTTTGGGCACCTCATACATGATATCAAGCATAAATTCCTCGATAATGGCGCGCAGCGCACGGGCTCCCGTATCCTTCTCCATCGCTTTCTCCGCGATTGCCTCCAACGCCCCCTGCTCGAACTCGAGTTTCACCTCATCCAGTTCGAGTAACTTCTGGTATTGTTTTAAGATGGCATTCCTGGGCTCTTTCAAAATCTTGACCATCATCTCCCTGCTCAGTCCTTCCAGGGTAAAGACGACCGGAAGTCTCCCGATAAATTCGGGAATCATGCCAAATTTCTTGATATCCTCCACCGTGACTCTGTTTAAAATATTTTTCTCTTTGTCATACTTATCGCGCAGTTCCGCATTATATCCGATGGACGTCCGTTTATTCAGCCGCTGCTTGATGATTTCCTCCAAATCCGGGAATGCTCCTCCACAGATAAACAGGATATTCCTCGTATTCACCGTGGCAAGCGGAACCATGGCGTTCTTGGAATTTGCCCCGACAGGCACCTCCACCTCCGCGCCCTCTAAAAGCTTCAACATCCCCTGCTGCACAGATTCCCCACTGACATCCCGGGAATTGGTATTCTTCTTCTTGGCAATCTTGTCAATTTCATCGATAAAAATGATGCCGCGCTCGGCCCGCTCCACGTCATTGTCAGCGGCAGCAAGCAGCTTCGATACGACGCTCTCGATATCATCCCCGATATAGCCTGCCTCCGTCAGGGAGGTGGCGTCCGTAATCGCAAGTGGCACGTCAAGGAGCTTCGCCAGCGTCTTGACAAGATATGTCTTGCCGCAGCCTGTAGGCCCAATCATCAGCATATTAGACTTCTCAATCTCAATCTCGTCCATGGTGCCGGTCGCCACTCTCTTATAATGGTTGTACACCGCCACGGACACCACTTTCTTGGCATGTTCCTGTCCCACCACATACTCATCCAGTTTTTCTTTAATTTTATGGGGCGGCAGGATGTTCCTGATATCAATCTCCGGTTTTCCGTCTTTTTTCTTCTTTTTCTTGAGTTTCTGTTTATTCGGAATACCGCCGTCCCCCTGTAAATCTGCCAGATTGACGAAACTGATATTGGGAAATGCCTTACCCGTATTGATATCCGACATGTTCGGGCGGTTCAAAAGTCCCTGGTAATCGAACTGGCTGACTGTATCCATGGTCTTGTGCATACAATCATCGCAGACGCATATATGATTGGGAAGACGGAACATCTTGCCCGCCTTACTTTCCGGCCTCCTGCATATAAAACAGACATCCTCATAATCGTCGTTAGGGTTGTCCTCTTTGTCTTCTTTACCGTCCTGTTTTTTGCTTCTCAGCTCGTTCCTCTGTTCTTCCCCGTCTTCCAATTCACGGAAGTCATAATTCCGGTTTGACCCGTCTTGCGTTTCATCCGTCTCATTTATATCATCAAATCTGTCATCTCTCATATTATTTTGTGTCCTTCCCACGCACTGTATTTCTGTTCCCGCTGTACCCTACACACTAACTTCCATGATTTCGCTTTGCGGAGAATGCCAGTATTTTGGGCATTCTCCAGTGTAAGAAAAGTCTGCATAGCAGACTTGTACTTCTTGGCGAAATGCCCTCTGGCATGAGTCCTAGAAGTACTTCTCACACTATCATAGTATAAAAAGACGCTTCCCACAAGTAAACATTTTCTTAAATAGCCGGCGCCATCACGTAACAAAGGGCCATTGCATTTTGCAACAGCCCTCTATATAACGCAATCTGCCTTTAATTCGAGACCTTATTTCCCAATGTCAGCTGGACCTGCCTGTCTGTATACCCGTTAATATCCGCCGACATCACGGTAATATCCACAGTTTCGCCTATGGCATGAAATTCCAGCTCATGCTGCAATTCATCCATGGAAGCAATCTTCTCCCCGTCGAACTCCGTGATGATATCGCCCTTGCGCAGCCCTGCGCGCTCTGCGGCCGTATTCTCATACACCTGGGAAATAAATACACCTTCCGGCATCCCATATGTCTCCGATACGTACTGTGTGACGCTGATACCTGAAATACCCAGATAACCTCTTTCCTCTTCCGCCACTTTATTCTTGGTTTCCTTCAGCATTAACTCCGCTATGATGGGGCTTGCCGAAGAAATCGGAATCGCATAGCCCATGCCTTCCACGGCGCTGCCGCCTATTTTATTGGAATTGATACCGATTACTTCACCTTTCATGTTCAAAAGCGCACCGCCCGAATTACCGGGGTTAATCGCGGCGTCTGTCTGGATAAACGTGCCGTCCGAACCGTCAGAAAGGGAAATCGTTCTGTTGAGCGCACTGATTACGCCTGTCGTAACAGACTGTCCATACCCCAGTGAATTGCCGATGGCAATGGCGGGTTCTCCTACCACCAGGGAATCGGAATCGCCTAACGTGGCAACCGTAATCTTCTCCATCGTATCATTCTCTATGCTGCCAATAGGAACCGCCAACACCGCCAAATCCATATCCGCGTCGGTTCCTTTAATCGAAGCTTCCGCCTCGCTTCCTTCCACAAACTGTACGGTCAGTTTATCTGTATCCGCAATGACATGATGGTTCGTCACAATCAACAGTTCCGTGTCGTTTTTTCCTACGATAATGCCGGAACCGCTGGCGTCCGCCTCATTGATGATGTTTTCTCCAAAGAAGGACATTTTCTCGGTATAATGGTTATTGATGGATACAATTGCGGGCATCGCCCCGTTCACTACTTCCGAAACATCCGCCACAATTGTGCTGACATTACTTGTCATCTGCAGTCCGCTCTCCGCCTTCGCATCGTCTGTGCCTGCCGCTTCTTTCTCCGGTAATACTTCTTCCGCCATGGCTTCCTCCGCCTGGAGCGCTTCCGTCTGTGCGCTGTCCTTTGCAGACATACCGGTCAGCGTCTGCACGGCATACAGCCCTAAACCTGCGCATATACCAAAGATTAACCCCAGCGAGACGTTGACCAACGCTCTTTTCCAATAGGATTTACCCGGCTGCTTCCCGTCCGAGCGCTTCCGCTCCTTATGCCTGCCATGCTGTTCGTATGCATTCGGATAAGTATCTCCGTACTGGTAAGCGCCCGCGCCATATGGGTTTCTTGCTGTTCCCTGGGTATAAGCGTTATTCTGGTAAGTGTTGTGGTAATAACCTCCTGTACTCTGCCCATTATAGGTATTCTGGTTCTGGCTAAGATTCTGTTCCTGATTCTGTGCTGTCGCATTTGTCGTGTTATCTTCTCTCGATGGAAGGTTTGTATTTGGATATTGGTTGTCGTACATAATACTTTACCCCTTTCTATATATTTGGCCTGACGGCCATCGTTTTCTTTGAACTTGAGGTCAGTATATTATCCAATTGTGTATAAAGTGTGACAGCTTTTTATTAATTTTGTGTTTTTTGTTAAAATATCATATTTTATTCGACTGTAACGGATTTTGCCAGGTTCCTGGGCTTATCTACATCGCATCCTTTTCCCACGGCAACATAATACCCGAAAAGCTGAAGCGGAATAATCGCCAGTGAATTGGTAAAATATGGATTCGTCTCGGGAATATAGATAACATAATCCGCCGCTTTCTCGATTTCCTTATTTTCCTCGCAGGTAACCGCCAACACAAAAGCGCCTCTTGCTTTGACCTCCACCATATTGCTGATGGTCTTTGCATACAAATCAGGCTGCGTGGACACCGCCGCCACAAGCGTCCCTTCCTCAATCAGAGAGATGGTCCCATGTTTCAATTCTCCCGCCGCATACGCCTCAGAATGAATATAAGAAATTTCTTTCAGTTTCAGCGAACCTTCCAGTGAGATTGCATAGTCGATTCCTCTGCCGATAAAGAACACGTCTTTGGCGCCTATGTAACGGTTGGCAAATTTCTGTATTTTCAGTTTATTATTAAGCAGCATCTCTATCTGATTGGGCAGTCGCTTCAAATCACCAAGCAGGGAAGCAAAGGTCTTATCGTCAATCTTTCCTCTCGCCCTTCCAAACTTCATGGCAAGCAGATACAGGGCAACCAACTGCGCGCTGTAGGCTTTCGTCGTGGCCACGGCAATCTCCGGCCCCGCCCAGGTGTACATGACATTGTCCGCTTCTCTTGCAATGGAGCTGCCCACCACATTGACGATGCCAAGCACCTTGAATCCTCTCGCCTTGGACTCCCGCAGCGCCGCCAATGTGTCGGCCGTCTCGCCGGACTGGCTGATGACTATCACCATGGCGCCCTCTTCCAAAATCGGATTACGGTATCTGAACTCAGAGGCCAAATCCACTTCCACCGGGATACGCGCCAGTCCTTCTATCACATATTTGCCCGTCACACCCGCATGATAAGCCGAGCCGCACGCGACAATATGGATTTTATTGATGGCATTTAATTCCTCATCCGACATATTCAGCTCTTCTATGACAATATCCCTGCCCTTAATTCTGGGCAAAAGCGTATCCGTCACGGTCTTAGGCTGCTCATACATCTCTTTTAACATGAAATGCTCATACCCCGCCTTCTCCGCGGCATTTGCATCCCACTCGATAGTGACGGGCTCCTTCGTCATCTCCTCTTCATCCACAGAGTAGAAATGCATATGGTCTGCCCGCAGCCTGACAACCTCCTGATTGTCCACGTAGTAAACTTTCCTCGTATATTTCAGAATCGCAGGCACGTCAGAGGCAATGAAGCATCCGTCCCCGTTCTGCCCTACCACCAGGGGGGAATCCTTCCTAGCCGCAAATATCTGGTCAGGGCAGTCTGCAAAAAGAATGCCCAGCGCATAGGAGCCCTCTACCCTGTGAAGCACCTTCGTTACCGCCTCCATGGGATTGCCTTTATAATAATAGTCCAACAAATGCGCAAGCACTTCCGTGTCCGTCTCGGATACAAACTTGTACCCCTTATCCGACAGCATCTGGCGCAGATGCAGGTAATTCTCGATAATGCCATTATGTACTACCGTGATGGTCTCGTCCGCATTGAAATGAGGATGGGCGTTTGTGTCGCTCGGCACGCCATGGGTCGCCCACCTCGTATGGCCGATGCCGCATATACCGGGCATCGTCTCGCCCCCATGGGTCAGGTTCTCCAATACCTTCAGCCTTCCCACCGATTTCGTGATGTTAATCTTGCCGCCGTCGTAAATTGCCATACCCGCCGAATCGTACCCCCGGTACTCCAGCTTTGACAATCCGTCCAAAATAATCGGCGCAGCCTGTTTTGTTCCGATATACCCTACAATTCCACACATACTAATCCTCCATTCTTACTTAGCTTACTCACTGCCAGTATTCTTTGTTGGAAGACATCGCAACCACCATCTTCCGGGGCAGCATACGGTAATGTTTCCCGAACTGATATCCTATGTATTTCAATCCGCTCTGTAAAATAACATATGGTATCTTTCGTTTCATCCTTATTTCGCAAAGATGTCCTATCGTCAGTTTGACCAGGCGGATACCTTCCGATTCCGAAGGGTATGCCGCAAACACTTCCGGATGGTCGGCCTGCGAGACGCCCAGGTCAAAATTCCTGTGGAACTGTTCCATATGGCTAAAGGTATGCGAATGGTACACTTTCGCCTCCGCAGTGTACGCAATTCCATATCCCGCCTTCACGGCTTTTGCCGAATAGACCATATCCTCATTGAATATTGTATGCTTGATAAAACCGCCCAATGTGTCGAAAATTTCCCTATTATATGCGGCGCATACATTCGAGCAGAAAAAAGTCTTAATGCCCAGCCTGTCCAAATCTTTCTCTGTTTTTACAACGGATTCTTCCGGATAATTGAAACTCCTCGTGTATTTCTCCACCTCGCCGCTGTTCTCGTCTGCAAGCTGTCTGGCATATGCCACCGCTACCCGCTCCTTGTGGAGCTGCTCTAACATTTTCTCCACCAAATACTCGTCCGCCGGTACCGCATCGTCCGTCATCATAATAAAATAATCCGCGTCCGAGAGCTGCACCCCTTGGTTTCTCGTCTTCCCATGGTCAAACTCCCTCTTCGAGATGTGCCTTACGGTAATGTTCTGATAAACTTTGTGGAAAGGCGTACCATAGACGAGCCTGTCAAAATATTTCTGCTCCGTATTCATAACAATAATTCGGTTCACCGGGATACTTTGGTGTTCCAAACGTTCAATCAATGCCAGAAACTTCTCTCCGGGCTTATATGCGGGGATGATAATATCCACTTTATCCACGCTACTGTCCTCCATCACTGCATAAATTCCCATTTCGGGGAAAATCTCCGTTTTTTTACAGAACAAAAGGGCCCCTGTATAAAACCGGCCCCTTTGCTCAGCTTATTATTTGTTTAAATATCCATTTGTATCGGAATATATCTTGTCGCTGCATTCCTTCACTGTCGCTGACGGCTCATAATCGTAATCGTTGAACAAGAACTGGTGCAGCCACTTCACATTGTCCTCCAGGCTAAGCGGAATGACACAGGAACCCTTGGAACCAATCGTTCCCGTGGTACGGTTAGACTCCTGCGGGAATCCCGCCGTATCGGAAATATAATAAGTGCCCACCTCGCCTAACATCTCGATAATCTCAGACAAATCCAAAGATGTATACGTCTCGTTAAATACCTTGTTGGCTGTCTCCGTCAGCTGCGGCAGGGAAGCTTTCTTCGCCTGGTCCGCCACTGCGGAAAGCACCTCTCGCTGTCTCTCCGCACGCTTGAAGTCATCGCCCGCCGTGTAACGGATACGGCAGTAGCCCGTCGCTTGCAAACCGTCTAAAAGCTGATATCCTGTGGAAGCCACCGGCGTGTAAGTACGCTTCAAGTCCTCTGCAATACAGAGCTGGTAATTGTTCAAATGGCTAATCTCCGCGTCGTCTACATCAATATATACGCCGCCGAGCGCATCAATCGTATCTGTCAGCCCCGCAAAACCGACCGTGACAAAATCTGTGATATTCATATCCAGATTCATGTTCAACATGCTGATTGCCATCTCCGGTCCGCCCTTGGCATAGGCCGCATTACACTTGTTATAAGAATCATTGCTCAAATTCAGATAAGTATCACGGTAAACCGATACAAGTTTACATTCGCCCGTATCCTGGTTGATGGACGCTATCATAATCGTATCGCTTCGTGTATTCTTCGTCAGTGCGCCGGAAGTGGAATCCACGCCGAACAAGGCGATATTGCGGTAACCCTTCATGGTGGTCTCCTGCGCTTCCTTGACGGTGTCGTTGATAATAACGTCGTCCTCCTCCAGAACCATTTTACCGCTCTTGGTAGTCATCATGACGCTGTATAGTACAAACACAGCCACAAGCAGAATCATAATCTCGACAACAAAAATAATAATTCTCCTGCGCTGTTTCTTAGCCTGCTCTTTCTTGCTCTTCTTCTTGCCCGACCCCTTTTTGCCGGAGCCTTTCTTACCGGAACCCTTGCTGCCCCCAGAGGATTTCTTACTGCTTCCATGCCCTCCGGAAGAGGATTTCTTTCTCGGCCGTTCTTCGTATTCGTATTCATCTTCATATTTAGCCATACGTTGTACTCCCCTAACTTAAACTTAATCGTAATTAGTGCCTCTGCCCACACCGTATCATGCCAAACTTCATAATACCAGGTACTATTTTCTCACACACAGGCTTAAAAGTCAAACATCACGCACGGGCACAACGATACTATAATATATCTATCACGGCATAAATGCAATATCTTAGCCATTTCTTTGGCAAATCTTTCTAAAATCTTAAGAATTAACGGCCAGTTTACAACACATAAATTATTATCCCACTAATAGGCATTTTTATTAATGAAGCCTTTGAAAATCGTAAGGAACATAATCTTGATGTCAAAAGACATCGTCCAGTTTTCGATATAAAAAATGTCACATTCTATCCTGCGCTTAATGGATGTATCACCCCGGTATCCATTAATCTGCGCCCATCCGGTAAGCCCCGGCCTGACCTGATGTTTCACCATATAGCGGGGGATTTCCTCTTTAAATTTATCCACAAACTGCGGACGTTCCGGCCTGGGCCCGACAACGCTCATATCCCCTTTGAGCACATTGAAAAACTGGGGAAATTCATCGATGCTTGTCCTGCGTAAAAATTTACCTACCTTTGTGACACGCTGGTCATCTTTGGTCGTCCATCCCTTCTCCTCCACCGACGGCTTCTGCACCTCCATGGTGCGGAACTTGTACATTTTAAACGGCCTGTTATGAAGCCCGATACGTTCCTGCTTGAAAATAACCGGGCCTCTCGAAGTGCACTTCACCGCTATCGCCGCGGCAAGCATAATCGGAGAGAACACGACCAAAGCCACCAAGGAAGTGACAACGTCCACAGCGCGCTTGGCGAGCCAGTTGAGCGTATTGGTCAACGGCACATACCGGATATTGATGACCGGAAGCCCCATCAAATCTTCCGTATACGGCCTGCTCGGGAACAGGCTGTTATAGTCCGGGATGAACTTCGTATGCACGCCCGATTTCTCGCACATATCCACAATATGTTCCAGATGGTCATAATCTTTCAGGGAAAGCGTAATCGCAATCTCATCCAACTTGCTCTGGGGGAGGATATAAAGCAGATTTTCAATCGTGCCAATCACCTTAACGCCTTTGTACAGCGTGCCCCGCGGTACGCTGTCATCCAGGATGCCCCGCACCACATAGCCCCACTGGGGGTTCGAGTTGATACGGTTGATATATTCCTCCGCCGCGCGGGAATAGCCCACCAACAGAATAAATTTCAGGTTGTAGCCTTTTTCACGGAAATATTGCAGAAGGTAACGGATAAGGGAGCGCGCCAGCGTGGCGGCAATGATATTGATGACGTAGAAATACGCCATCATAGCACGTGAAAAATGAATCTGGGAGACAAGATACCATCCTGCCATCAGCAGCACAAGACCCACCGTATTGGCCTGGAAGATATTGAGTATCTCGTATTTATGGACGGTAGCGCGCTTGGGCGTGTACAGATTAAAATTGTAATACAGGATAAGATAACCCGGCACGATAACATAGAGCATCTCAAAATATGTGCGCGTCGGAAGGACACCCACATCAAGCCCGATGTCGGAGAAAGGGCTGGCAAATTTCAAATACCACGCCAACATATAGGACGCCACTATAATCATGGCGTCCAGCACTACGTGCAGTCTGTTGAAATACTTCTGGTTATCCTTAATCATATCTTTATCTTCATTAATCTTTTTCTATTATAAGTCACTATCTTACAATATTTTTGCCAAAAACACAACCCGCAGTTATCAGCGCGCCCGTGCCGGTTCATGAATATTTATTGCATTAGCCTCATAAATATATTTTGCCATAATTCCAATTGTATGACCGCATAATGATAGAAATGTTCCCGCCGGAAACGCACCTTATGCGCCCTGCCTTCCTCGGATTTGCAAAGTCTGAATCCTTTCCACAATCCGTTCAGGTAAGTCCCGCCCAATCCTTTTCTTGCAAAAAAAAGAAATTTGATTGTAAATCCCACAAACAATAACGGTAGATTCAATAACAGTTGTATTGCCGGCATGTTCTTATATATCAAATATATGCTGTTTTTGGATGTTAAATCTACTTTAAATTTATTGTGCCTTGAGCCGGAAACAGCGCTTCCCGCATGATATACCACCGCACCCGGAATATACAGGTTGCGGTATCCATGGATTCTTCCCCGGTATCCTAAATCCACATCTTCCAAATACGCAAAATGATTCTCATCCATAACACCCAGTTCGTCGAACAATTTTCTCCGGTAAATCGCCGCGCCGCCACAGGCCGAGAAAACATAGCATTTCTTTTCGTAATCCTGCGCCCGTTTATCCTTTCCCCGCGCAAACGCCCATCCTAACGCGCAGTAATAATCTCCCGCGTCATCTATCAGCTCCGGTTTATGCATATTGCGCATCTGCGCCGAACCGGAAAACACTTCCGGGTGCCGCTCCATGGGCTCCTCCAGCGCGCGCACAAATCCGGGCTGCACCTGGGTATCATTGTTCAGAAGAATCACATATGGCGTTGTGCTATGGGCGATTCCCACATTTACGGCTTTACAAAAACCATAATTTTGGTCCAGGCAGACTAATTGTGCCTGGGGAAACTTCTCTTTCACCACTTCCCTGCTGCCGTCCGCGGAACCATTGTCCACCACGACGACCCTGGCGGGTTCCCCTGCAAGAGAACGCAGACATTTCTCTATATACTGTATCCCATTATAATTGGGAATAATAACCGTGGAACGTATCTTTCTCCCCATACCAATCCCCATTTCCGTTTCATCTACAGCCCTGGCTTGTTCACCCCTCCCAAGCTCTTATCCGGCTTGGGCCTTAACCCCGTGACGCCAGAACAGACATCCTTGGGTTCCAAATTACAAAATAGCCAAGATTCTCCGCCGCTTTCGATAATTCCAGGCTCAGTTTGCGGTAACCTGCCTCATCACAGACAAGCCTTGTCACATCCGCAATCTGTATCCGGGCGGCATGTCTCCCCTTCCCGCAGCGGATTGTCCGTTCCTCATAGGGCAGTCCGGTGATATGCTCAAATTCCCTGCGCAGCTCTTCCCTGACTTGCATACAGCGGATGTCCACAGCGGGCACGTCCTGCTTCAATGTAGCCCGATGGGTATTTCCTCCGCTGTATTCTTTGTGCAACCCTTCATACAGGCAGCTTCCGTCCACATCCATAGCGCCCCCGCAAATCCTTCCATGAGCATCCAGAATCCTTCCGCCTACAATCCCCGCCTCCTGCCTGGCCGTAAGGATATCCGGCTGATAGTCCACCTCATAGAAACCAAGATGCAGACCATGCCTGACTTGTGCCTGCCACCCTCTGCTGGCGCAGAAATCAGCTAACGCCGCCTTGCCCGCCTCATAGGCATACGTCTTACTGGAAGTGTTTTCCGCCGTGGAATCCGCATGGCTTCGCCAATGGTAAAGAATCCTGGGGATATGGACAATCTTATCCGGCAGGTCATGAAGAAGTTTGTGTACAGGTGTTATTTTATACAGCTCCCCGATGACCCGCAGCACCAGGTCATAATCCTGCGCCCCATCAAACTCTTCCCGCAGCAAAAGCCTTTTCAACAGGCAAGCCTCGACCGCCATAAAGTGGCAGATATAGTTGTTTGATAAAATTAAATCTAAATTAAAGTCCTTTTTTCTGTGTGGATTTAGATGATAACTTCCGTTATTGTCATATTTATCTTCGTCCGTATAAAGCAAAACAGGCGTTACACCACGGTTCCTTGCACGCTGAAGGCCCACCGCCATATGGTACAGGGCATCCGGCGCCAAAAAATCGTCATGGTCAAGCAGTGCAATATAGTCCCCCGCCGCCAGCGCTATCGCCGCATTCGTGTTGCATGAAATGCCCCTGTTTTCTTCCAAACGTCTGTATTTTATGCGACAGTCCCCACTCCGCCCTATGACTTCCTCCACAACGTTTCTCACAATGTCACTGGTGCTTGCATCCGCAATTATCAGTTCCCATTTAGGATAGCTCTGTCTGCGCACAGATTCCATCATCTCCCGCAGAAATTCTTCTTTCGTCTCATAAGCGGGCACTACAATACTGAACAGCTCCGGATACGCCGCGCTGTCCCTGCGCTGCGCCTCCAAAAGCTCGGCCGATGGCTTCCTATAGCAATAATCCGCTCTGCGCTCCTCCTCAATCCGCTCCTTCGCCGCATAGAACGCATGGCGCACTCCGTTCTTCTTAATATAGTTGACCGTCTTCTTCAAATTGTTCATCTTGAATATCTTATTTCTCACTGCCATGCCCTCCCTCTTGGCAAAAAGTTAACGGAGCGCTTCCCTGCCAAGTAAAAGAACCATCGCCCTGCTCTATGCAGGGCGATGTATCTATCTTGATTATTTTAATTCTTACAGATATGCTTTCAAATCTTCTGTCAATTTATTCAGTCTTTCTTGTGCGTCTTCCAGACTCGTGCCCTTGACGCCCATATAGAATTTAATCTTCGGCTCTGTGCCGGACGGACGTGCGCAGCACCAGGAATCATTCGTCAGCTCGAAATACAGCACGTTAGACTGCGGAAGCCCTGTCGTGCCTTCCTCTCCGGATTCCGGTTTCAGTGTCTTTCCCGTCGTATAATCCCTAAATTCTTTGACCTTCAAGTCGCCAAACTCCTTGGGAGGATTGCTTCTCAGCTTATTCATAATCTCTTCAATCTGCTGGGCGCCGTCAATACCCTTCATCGTGATAGAGTACTGGCTCTCCTTGAAATAACCATATTTCTCATACAGCGCAATCATCTGGTCCCATACAGTCTTGCCGTTCTTCTTGCACCATGCCGCCATCTCGCACAGGCACATAACCGCAACGACGGCGTCCTTATCCCTTGCGTGGGTTCCCGCCAGGCATCCGTAGCTTTCTTCCAAACCGAAGACATAATTGTTGGAGCCTGTCTGCTCGAAGAGTTTAATCTGTTCGCCGATGAACTTAAATCCTGTCAGTACTTCGATAAATTTCACTTTATAATCGTCTGAGATAGCGCGCGCCATATTTGTTGTAACAATAGTAGTAACAAGCGCGGGATTCTCCGGCATCTTACCTGTAGCGGTGCGTTCCCTCAGAAGGTATTCCGCAATCAGCATACCGGACATATTTCCCGTAAAAGGAACATACTCCCCGGATTTCGTGTCGAGCGCATAGATACCCAGCCTGTCTGCATCGGGGTCGGTAGCAAGCACGATATCCGCATTCTTTTCTTTCGCCAGTTTGAGGGCAAGGGTAAATGCCTTGGGGTCTTCCGGGTTCGGATAATCCAGTGTGGTGAAATCCGGGTCGGGCATCTCCTGCTCAGGCACCACATAAACATTCTTGAAGCCAAGCTCTGACAAAATCCGTCTGACAGGCACGTTGCCGGTTCCATTGAACGGAGAGTACACAATCTTCATGTCCTCCGCCATCTCCTGAATCACTTCCGGATGGATAATCTGCTTCTTCAGCTCTTCCATATATTTATCGTCAATCTCTTGACCGATTACCACGTAGAGTCCGGCCTTCTTCGCCTCTTCTTTGTCCATCGTCTTTACCGTATGGTAATCTGTCACATTGTTCACTTCCGTAATAATCTCTTTATCTTTAGGCGCCGTAACCTGGGCGCCATCTTCCCAGTAGCACTTGTATCCGTTATACTCCGGCGGATTGTGGCTTGCCGTAATCACAATACCTGAGATACAGCCGAGTTCACGAAGCGCAAAGGATAATTCCGGCGTGGGCCTGAGCGCATCGAACACATATGCCTTAATACCGTTGGCAGCCAGGCACAGCGCAGCCTCATCCGCAAATTCAGGGGACATTCTCCTGGAATCATATGCAATCGCAACGCCTTTGTCCTCTCCGCCCTGTTTCTTTATGTAATTGGCAAGACCCTGTGTAGCCTTGCGCACCGTGTAGATGTTCATGCGGTTTGTTCCTGCGCCAATCACGCCTCGCAGGCCGCCCGTTCCAAACGCAAGCTCTTTGTAAAAACGGTCTTCAATCTCTTTCTCGTCATTTCTGATTGCCAGAAGCTCCTGTTTCGTCGCATCATCGAAATAGGAATCTTCTACCCAAAAGTCAAATTGTTCCTTGTAACCCATTGTCCTACCTCCATATTATATTTTTGCCCATAAAAGCTTATATGCAGAAAGATGCCCGTCGCAGGCACTTCCTGACATTCATTTTACCACAATGTGATTCCACTCGTAAACACATTTTGGAAATTCGGCCCGGTACGCTAACTTATCACCTGCAATGCGAAGTCGCTTCTGTCCAGAGAGAAATTCGGATTATAGTAGGGGTCTCCCTTCTCCAAAACCTCGTTCCATTTTTCCCGGAAAGCAGCGGATTCTCTGTCGTAGCGTTCCGCACTTGCCCCCTGGCTGTCCGAACCGCGGGAAACCGACTCGAAATGATATAGCTCTGCAAACGGGGTAAACACATTGACATACCCCGCTTTCCATGCGCGGACGCACAAATCCACGTCGTTCAAGGACACTGCAAAATCTTCATCCAATCCTCCAAGCTGTGTAAACAGCGACTTTTTCATCATCAGACACGCCCCCGTCACCGCCATCACATTCTGCGCATAGCACAACCTGCCCATATACCCCAGATTGTTGCTGCTGACACGGTAATGGCTGTGCCCCGCCGTCCTGTGCTGTCCAAGCCCAAGAACGACTCCTGCATGTTGAATCGTCCTGTCCTCATAATAGAGCTTCGCGCCTACCGCGCCCACATCACGCCTCTGGGCATACATAAGCAGCTCTTCAATCCAGTCAAGCGTAATCACCTGCGTATCATTGTTCAGAAGAAGGATATATTCTCCCCGCGCCTCGGATACGCCAAGGTTATTTATCTTGGAATAATTAAAATCGCCATGGTACTGGAATACCCGCACATTGGGCGTTTCCTGGAGGGTTTTATAGTAATCGAAGATTTCATCTGTTTCGCTGTTATTCTCCACCACGATAATCTCATAATTATCATACGTGCTCTTCTCCTGAATCGAAGTGACGCAGCGCCGTAAATCTTCGATATGATCCTTATTCGGAATAATGATGCTCACCATGGGATTTCCCTGTATCTCATATTTAATCTGGAAAATCGTCTCAAAAGCCTTGGTGGAACTAATCTCGAAGTTCTCAAAGCCCTGTTCCCTAAGGTGCGAAGCCACCGCGCCCTTTGCCGCCTCGATGGCGTAGCTCTTGGCGTTGATATC
The DNA here is from genome assembly GCA_947172645.1 of uncultured Lachnospiraceae bacterium. GTDB lineage: Bacteria > Bacillota > Clostridia > Lachnospirales > Lachnospiraceae > UBA3282. Next base: position 154,430 of record CAMWBY010000002.1, read on the forward strand.
GGCCGCCACGCTGCCCGCATGGGAACGCCAGTAATAGAGAAGCTTCGGCACATGCACCACACATTTCGCCCTGGCTGTGAGCCGCAGAATCATGTCATGGTCCTGGCTACCGTCAAACTGCGGACGGAATAGCTGCATCCCCGTCAGGAGATTTTTATCAAAAGCGCTGAAATGGCAGATATAATTATTTGCCCGCAGGTTATCCGGCGCAAAATCCGGCTTAAAATGCAGGGTAATCATATCGTCAATCGTCTTGTTGCCTTTAAAAGTCGCCTCGTCGCAGTAAATGTAGTCCGCCCCTTTGTCGCAGATAACTTTCATATACTCATATAATACGCTCGGATGAAGCACATCGTCGTGGTCAAAAAGCGCAATGTAATCGCCAGAAGCCATCCCGAGACAGGCGTTGGTATTCCCGGAAATCCCTTCATTCTTCGGCAGTTTCCGGTAAATAATCCTGGAATCCGCAGCGGCGTATTCTCTGCAAATCTGTTCCACCTCGCCGTGCTCCCCGTCGGAACCGTCCGCAAGACACAATTCCCACTTGCCGTAAGTCTGCGCCCGGACAGAATCAACCGCCTGGCGCAGGAATTTGACAGGCGTATTATAGAGCGGCATAAGGATACTGAATTTAATATTTCTCTCAAACTTCTCCTCGCTCTGCCGTTTTGCCTCCTGCGCGTCCGGGAAGCTGGCCGTGCCATGCCGTATTCTTGCCTTGCGCTCGATGCTCTTGGCATTCAGCTTGCGCAGGACGCCTTTCAGGCTGCCGTAATACCCCAGACGCTCCTTCGTGCGCCGCATCCAATGCACAAGAGAACGCAAGGGCTTGGATAACCGCCAGAAAACGCTGCCCTTTATACGGGCAAGTTTCCCTTCCAGGTCTGCGTTCTTTTGCTGCGCATTATTCAATTTGTCCGCCAACACACTGCCTTTTTTGCACTCACGCTCATACGCGGCTTTGTAAAAAGACAACGCCTCTTCCTCTGACATTTGGTTTTGTTGCTTCTGTTCCATGGATTATCCTTCCCCGCCAACCGTCTATATGAAAAATCAGTGACTTTCCTCTATTTGCCCTATTCATATCTCACAGGTTTTATCGCTCCATGCAAGTTCCTTAGCGCCGCTTGCCTGATTGACACATAACATCCCTATCTGGTAAGTCCCGGACACTAAGTCCTCCCGCAGGACGCGCAGCACAAAGCCCGCGAGGCAGATGTTGCGTTCCATAGGTAAAATCTCCTCCACGTCCCTGCGATACCAGTTCTCAGGCACTGCCGTATAATCATCACCGTCTATCCGTCTTAATAACAGGTGTTTCTCATAAACGGCGTTGTCGGCGCCAGGCACGTAACACCAACCCATAATCCAAAGAATATCCGGTTCCCCGGCATGAACCTTATGCTGTATCTGCGCCCTGTCGACGGTAAGCTGCAGCCTACCTATATTGGCTTTCCTGCACAATTCCCCCGAAACCGGTTCCGCCGCGACAGTATGCAGGCGCTGCTCATAGGGGAATTTATAATTGCACACATAATCCGAGGCATTGTCAATCAACGCCTTGTTATAAAAAGGATCGTACCCTTTCATCTGGGGGTGTCTCGTATAAAGATTCTCCTTCTCTTCCAAAAGCCTGCCCCATTTTCCATCATCCTGCTCGTCCAATCCTCTGCTCAAAGACTCATGATGGAACAACACCGCATCGTTGCGCTGTACATTGTAATATCCTGCCTCGGACAGCTTAAAGCATAAGTCCACGTCATTGTAAGAAACCGCCATCGTTTCATCCATGCCGCCCACTTGCTCATACTTACTGCGGCTGACCATCAGGCAAGCCGCCGTCACGCCGGCCATATCGTAAGCCACTCTGTTGCGTCCATAGTAATAATCTTTGTCGTCGGGAAAAGTAACTAACTTGTGGGACGGCCCAATCTCCATATTGGTGATGCCTACATGCTGTATTCTCTGCGTGTCCGCATACCATAGTTTCGCGCCCACCGCGCCTACATGCTGCTGCAACGCCTGCCCTGCCATACGTCTGAGCCAACTTTGCTCTATAATTTCCACGTCGTCATTGAGGAATAAAAGCAGGTCGCCCCTGGCTTTCGCCGCTCCCATATTGCACATCCTGGAAAAATTAAAGTCCATCTTCTCATACAGATACGTGAAGCCGTATTCCCGCCGTAATTCTTCCATCTTGGCACGGTTTTCCTCATTGCTTCCGTTATCCACCACAATCCACTCATAATACCGGTACTCCGTCTTCCTACGGAAGGATTCCAGACACCTTCTGAGCACGTCCGGATGGTCTTTCGAAGGAATCACCACGGAAACCTCATGATGCGGCGCCACATGGCGGTCTGCGCTGCGCGCGCGGGCGCACCGCTCCGCGCCGGATATGGATGTGTCGTAAACGATATGGTAAAGCCCCGGCTCCTGCCCGCCCGTAAGGCTTCCTTTCAGCCCACGCCTCCTAAGCGCCGCCTCCCGCACCGCGCAATACTCTTCCCCCGCCCCGGCGGTATACTGTCCGTTTTCCAGTTCTTCCCCCAGACGCCTCTTGGCCAACCGGAACCTTTCTTCCGGTTCTCTGCATTCTTCAAGCTCTTTTGCAACTTTCCCTGAAGGTTCATAAGCCCGATGATAGAGCACGCCGTCAATATGGCATATTCCCTCTTGCAGCGATACGCCTTCCAAACGGCAGCGTCTGAAAGCTTCCTCTTCCATACACAGACACAAATCATAAAACCTGACCGCCTGGCTCGTCTGTCTTGTGCGGCTCTCCATTTTTTGCCCGGAAAGCACCACAGACAGTAAATCCGCTTTCACCGCCACCAGATGTCCCCAATAATGGAAGGAGAGCATCGTGTCCGGGGAATACCCAGGCTTGAACCATGGATGCATACGGCCAGATAAATCTTCCCAATAAAAATCTTCGTCCGCATATGCTATTTTGCAATATTTATTTGTATTAAAACATGATTTAACTTCAGAAAACGTATTTTTATCTAGGATACCTCTGCCATATGCGAGAAGGATGATATCGGAATCAGGCACACGCAAGGATTGCCATCCGTTTACTGAAAAACAGTCGTTTTCATAACTATCGTTATTTTGTTTCCCTATCCATTCTTGATAAGGATTTTGCTGTCTCCTGACTTCCTCCATATAGTACAGCAAGTACGGGTCCGCTTCCGGGCTTCCATCCTGATACCGGCTGTGCCGGGCAACATTCTTCGCACCATGGTACAGCTTACGGAAAGGAGCCGTCAGTTTCCAGAATGTATTGGCATAGATACGGTTCAGATTGTCGTTCAAGTCTGCCTGCCGCCTCTCGGCGTCCGCAATCTTGCCCGCCAGCACAATATTCTTTTTGCGTTCTCTCTCATATGCGGCCGCATAATACGCCGCCCAGCCATACCGGTTCCCTTGTTCATTCATCTGTCAAAACAGCCCTCTCTTCTGCATGTGTTTCACCGTATCCTCCGGCAGCTTCGTCACTTCCATCGCCATCTGCAATACATTGTTTTCCTCACCGGAAAGCCCTGATAACGATATGGTAATATTCGGGTCCTTCGTAGGAAAAACATAAGTGTTCTCCCCGGCTTTCCATCCATTGACCTGAATCTGCTTTCCTTTCCACGGAATCAAAACGCCATTCCATCTAATATCACGGATATAAACCAGGCAATAATCGCTGCACGGGTCAATACGGAGCGCGCTCCTGCCGCCGGGAACCGCCACTGTAAGCTCTGTCATTCCCTCCGGAGTCACATGAATCTGTTCCTCCGCCGCTTCGTCCAGAAAGAATGACTGTTCCTCATTGAATCCTCTGCCCGTATCCTCATAAATCTGTATATAATCTTTATGCCTGGCAAGTTCCTGTCCCTGACAGAACGCTTCCACAGTATACACCGGACACCCGATGGCGTCCCGTATCTCCGCCATGGACATATTCTTCCCTGTCACATATTTTTGAAATTTCATTTCCTGCCTGCGATATTGTTCCGCATCAGATTGTCCGATTTTCAGTTTATCAATAATTAAATCAAGATTTAAACTATTCCTTTTTTCATTTTCCAGCAGATAACAGTACACCGCCCGGAAAGCAATCTGCTTCGCCTCTACAGCCTTCCCAAAGCTCCACTCAAAATCAATAACATTCCATGTGTTATCGATATCGTCCGGCACCACAACGTTTGCAAATATCAGATCATAATCGGAAATCTCCGCCCCCTCCCCATAGGAAATACGGCGCAGATATTCGTCGAATAAACGGTGGAACCCCTCCACGTCATTGCGCTCCAGGCAGCCGTCCATCAGCTCCTCCAGCCGGATGCCTTCCACATATTCCAATTGCAGATACGGCTGCTTCTCTCCCTCGTTTCCGTTATTGTCTTTATCCTGTCCCTGCACGGCATTTTCCTGGACGTCATACACCAACTTACAGCGGTTGACGGACAGCCCGCTGCCTTCGTAACGTTCTGTCAGCCTCTCATACGCCCTCGCAGTATTCTCGATATGCCTCCATGCCTCTTTCGATAACGGATGTTTTTCTATGATTTTTCCGGTTGCACTCTCTTTCAGCACCGTCTTGATACAAAATTCCGGTTTCCTGTCATTAGAATATTTCACATATTTTTCTTCCAGTTCCGGGCCAAGGAGCATCATATACGAATTGGAAAATAATGGGAACTGCCGCTCCCGGATAATTGTATCAAACACTTTCTTTTCATCAAACAACTGCAATCTGTCCCTGTCAAAATTCCTGAGATTAGAGGACAATTCCCCTACCTGGGGAAGTCTGTCGTCGGAATACAGAGTCGTCATAAACTTATAGTCCGGATAAGGATAATACATATGGGCATGTTCAAAACCGCATTTTTCTGCAATGCCACGCAGTCCGTCAGCCGTAAAAGTCCGCACGACGCCGCCTTCCGGATAGTTTTCCAAGCTGCTGAAATATGTTCCCAGGTGGTCTTCCCTGCACCCTGCCCAATATTTCAGCCCAAATTTGTTCTCGATGGCAATCGCGATATGCCCCTGGGGGTTCATATGCTTCCTGACAATATTCAGAAAGTCCACGTACGGCGTCTCAGACTGGATATAAGCCTGCGCATACTCAAAAGCGCCAATCAGGCAGATATAATCATAGTCACAGGGAAGGTCCGGCTCAACATCCTGGAAATTCCCCACATGTATCGTGACGTTCTTTGCATCCATGTGCCTGTAAGCGTTAATCCGACTACGTTTCCTGGACAGTTCAATACAAGTCACTTCCCCCGCTTTCCTTGACAGGACACCGGTAATCGCCCCGCAGCCTGAACCGACCTCAAGCACCTTCATATCCTTCGTAATCGGAAGCCACTCCACGATATTCTCCCGCCCGGAAGAAAGGTGATACAGCACCGGCCAGTTCTTCCTCTCCTCAATTATCCGCGGATACTCTACCGCCGCATAATCCCGCGTAATTTGAAGCAGTTCATCTTCTATATCACCGTCACAGTAATAGTCTTCACCCGGATAGTGGGTTAAGTCCAGTTTTATTTTTCCAATTTCTTCGATGTTGTTCTCCGGCATTTTCTTCCTGCCTTCCCTTGTGATATGTTGGCATTTCTTTATACATGTGTTATTTTTATATATTATTCAACCTTACATACTTTTATAGACGAGTTCATATCATAGAACCCTACCGTATCTTTATCTGAAATCACCGTCAGGTTCAGCACGTCGTACAGTCTGTGGTACACCGTAAAATCATCATTCTCATATCCGGTAACGCCTAATGACAACAGATAATCGCCCCCCTGCAGATTCATCTCCTGGGTAAAAGTCACTTCCCTCACTTCCCCTGCTTCCACAGGGTCTAAAAACGCCTTTTCAAACATGGTGTTGGTTCCTGTAATCTCAGTCCCTCGCACATTTTTAATTGTAAAAGCAAAGATAGGCGCATGGAGGCTCTCCGACATCTTCACTCTCATACAGATTGTAAAGCGGCTTCCTTTCAGGATTGCGGAGGTTCTTGTCCCCTTCTCGTCCGTAATATAGTATTCCGTAATGAGCGCTTTCTTAGACCCATACTCCAAAAGTTCCGGATTCTCCGCAATGCCGCCGGAAGACTGTTCCTGCAACGTAGTTTCCTTTGACGCCCCGGCTGTCTGCCGTGTATCCGCCGTTTTGCGCCCCGACGCTGCCCGGCGTACATCCTCATCATCCAAAAGGCTGCCATGCCCGGACTCCAAATCAGGAACCGTATACTGCCCGACAAGTACTTGCTTATAAATATCAATCATTTGTTTCGGCGCGCCTTCGCCCAGTTTCGTTCCCTGGTTTAAAAGCACCACCCTGTCGCAGTATTTGCTGATACTGCTCAGGTCATGGCTGACAAACACGATGGTCTTTCCCATCTCTTTAAACTCTTCAAATTTATGGTAACATTTCGCCTGAAAAAAAACGTCGCCCACGGAAAGCGCCTCGTCCACAATCAGAATCTCCGGGTCGATATTGATTGCCACCGCGAAAGCAAGACGCACAAACATACCGCTGGAATATGTCTTTACAGGCTGATATACATATTCGCCGATATCTGCAAATTCGAGAATGGAATCCATCTTCTCATCAATTTCTTTCTCGCTGAATCCAATCATTGTCCCATTTAAATAGATATTCTCGATTCCGTTATATTCCATATTAAAGCCTGCCCCTAACTCAAGCAGCGCAGAAATACGGCCATTCACCATCACATCGCCGCGGGTAGGCGTCAATACGCCCGTAATAATCTTCAAAATGGTGGATTTGCCGGAACCGTTGGTGCCGATAATGCCCACGCACTCGCCCTGCCTGATGGTCATATTGACCCCTTTCAGGGCATGGTGCTCCCTGTGGTGTTTCCCGCGCCCAAAGCCCATGGCTTCCTTGATGCGGTCGGAAGGCTTATCGTACAGCTTATATATTTTCTCTACATCCGTGACTTGAATCGTAATATTATCCATTTTGTTTTCCTATCTGCTCTCGTGCCAGCACATCGCTTACTCGCTTCCCTCTACTTCGCAGCGCAGCTCGAATTCGCTTCGCTTCTTCTCGCTCGCGGGCTTCGCGTCTCTCTCCCGCTTCCCTCTACTTCGCAGTGCAGCTCGAATTCGCTTTGCTTCTTCTCGCTCGCGGGCTTCGCGTCTCTCTCCCGCTTCCCTCTATCCCGCAGCGCAGCTCGAATTCGCTTCGCTTCTTCTCGCTCGCGGGCTGTCGCCCTATCGAAATATATACAAGAATCTGCTCCTGTGCTAGCACATCGCAGATTCTTGTATATATTTCGGCACTGCTCATAGCACATCCGCAAAGTGGATGCGCATGCGGCGGAAGATTAGGGTTCCGATACAGAATAAGCTGATTGTAAATATCCAGAAATAGGTGGATGAATAAAAGTGTTCCCAGAACCATACTTCTTCATAAATCGCACTGCGGTAGCCATTGACTACATAGACCAGGGGATTCAGCTTGAAGAGCGTCTTCATATTGTCGGTTTTAAGCATTGTAATGCTCCACAAAATCGGCGTCGCCCACATGCCAATCTGTAGGGCGATATTGATAATCTGCTGTAAGTCCCTGATAAACACAACCAGGGCGCAGGTCAGATAGCTCATGCCAAGCACAAGCAGAAACATGCAAAAACTGTAATATATAATCTGTAATGTATAGATATTGGGATAATAACCGTATCCGATGGACACGAGCAAAAGTATGACCACAAAAAAAATGTGGATAAAAGTCGCCGCGATTACTTTGATAATAGGAAGAATGCTGATGTTAAACACAACCTTCTTGACCAGATAATTGTATTCGACCAGCGCCATGGTACCTTGTGTAATCGCCTCGGAGAAATAGAACCATGGCACAAGTCCGGCCATAAGATAAAGCACGTAAGGCACTTCCAACCCGCTTGCCACCATCTGGCTCCTCGTATCGAAAACCTTATCAAAAACAATCCAATACATCAGTACGGTCACCACCGGCTGCGCCATCGCCCAGACGATTCCAAGATAAGAGCCTGCGTAACGCTTCTTGAAATCATTCTTGGCGAGTTTCCAAATCAGCTTCCGGCTCTGGAAAAGTTCCACCGGGATTGTCATGATTCTTTCATAGTAAATCGCATAAATGATACATGTGAACGTAATCAACACACATCCGCTGACCTTCTTCATGCGTTCCGTCACCTGGTCGGCCAAAGGATTATGGTGATTCACAAGCACCAACGCCAAAACCAAACCAAGCCCCCAGAAAATAGCGACTCCTGCGGGCTTTCCTAAATGTTTGATACTTTTCTTCGAATGTTCCGTATGTTCTGTCTTCTTCAAATCCATTCTTATCTCTTATCTGCAATGTGCATGATTGCTTTCCATTTACAGTAAATCTAGGCTATCTGCGGTACTTTTCCGTAAAAGCGGCAATCCCTTCCCGTCCTGTATCCTTGGCCGACAAAATAGGCTGCGTTCCCTCCGGGACAGGCCATTTGATTCCTATCTCCGGGTCGTCCCAGGCAATGCCGCCCTCGTCGTTGGGATGATAGAAATCCGAACATTTATAGGCAAATTCCGCATAGTCAGACACTACATAGAATCCATGGGCAAAATTTTTAGGTACAAAAAACTGCTTCTTATTCTCTGCGGAAAGCAGCACGCCATACCACTGCCCATAGGTCGGCGAATCTTTCCGCAAGTCCACCGCCACATCATAGACTTCTCCGCTTAGGACGCGCACAAGCTTATCCTGTGGATACTGAATCTGGAAATGCAGCCCACGAAGTACGCCCTTTGTGGAAGCAGACTGGTTGTCCTGTACAAACACCTGGTCAATTCCCGCTTCCTTAAAGTCATTATAATTATACGTCTCTATGAAATAGCCCCTGGCATCCTTAAACACAGTAGGCGTGATGATTTTCAGTCCTTCTATTTCACAAGTCTCTACCGTTATCTTACCCATTATCCCTAATCCTTTCCCTCTTTTTCTCTAACTCCAAGATAATCCCCAGTCCCTCGCAACAGAGAACTTGGACAACGTTTAAAGCGTTTTAGCGAAAAAACTAATTTTAAGTTAATCACCGTCGCCCACAGTGGGCACATTGCCGCTGTCGCCATTGATGACGCCAGAATACCCTGCCGCACCTTTGGCATGGTTGATTGACGTATCAATGTTCATGTAGCACAGGTTCAAATCTACCCCCGTCCCAATGCCCGGAACCGTGCCCTTGGAAGTGTACTGCCACATATGATAATATTCATCGTATGCAGGCACATCCGCATATTCCGCCAGCCATGTCTTATAATCTGACAGTTCTGTCATGTCTACTTCGTCATTCAGCCAGTTTCTGGAACCGTAGATACCTGTCTCATAACCTGCCGCGGAAATAGTCTCCAGAAAAGCCTTATGTATCTTCGTCCTTTCTTCTGCATCCAATACATCCGCACGCCCTTTGCCCCCGGCGCTCTCGCTGTCTAGGAATACCGGATAATCCACGTCATAATCTTCTATGAGCCGGATTACCATACTCGCCTCTTCCACAGCCTCCACCTCGTTTGTAGCCTGGGTGAAGAAATACACGCCTACCGGGACTCCCGCCGCAATGGCCCCCTTGATGTTCTCCTCATACATAGGATCCAGTACAAGGGCGCCGCTGGACGCGCCTCTGTAACCACACCGGATGATGGCAAATTCGATGCCCGCATCTTCCACCTGTTCCCAATCTATAGTCTTATTCCACTTGGACACATCGATTCCCAACCTGGCGCCGTCGCCCGAGAACTGCAAGTCTGTATTCTCACTGCCGTCCGCCGCTTCCTCCGCGCCGTTCACGGCCTTATCTTCTTTCTCCACATCAATGTCGTTTTCTGTCATAATCAGGTATTCGATGTCATCCAGCACACGGTATTCTATCTGCTCTCTTACCTGTATCGAAGTGACGGTATTGGGAACAATAAATCCCTCCGCTTCCTCCAACGATACATGATATTCCCCCGCGCGCAGCCCGTCAATATAAACGACCCCGTCCTCATCTGAATCCGTATACTCCCCGACTCCCTGTATTTTGATGACAAAAGGCGCTCCTGTCACTAACTTGCCCACACTGTCCACAATCATAATGCGCAAATCTTTTGATACGGAACTCATCACAAGAAATACGCTTCTGCCGGAGTAAGTCTCTATGCTCTTAAACTTAACCTCCGGGTCGAAAAAGGTTTCATCATGCAGAAAGCCGGATAAATTATTCCCCAGCTGTGCGCCTTCCGTCTCCTCGGACGCCACTGCCTCCACCGCCTGGTCTTCCTCGGATAAACCCAACTTTGTTTTCACCGCATCCAGATTCATATATGCGATGACTGCCACCAGGACAAGGAACATGACAATCATGGCAAACAGCATTCTTTTTGTTTTCCTAGAGCCCATTCGCAACCTCAACCATATATTGACCGTACTGTGTCTTCATCAGCGGTTCCGCTAATTTCAGAAGCTGTTCCTTCGTGATAAAACCCCTTTTATAGGCGATTTCTTCAATACAGGAAATATACAGCCCCTGCCTTTTCTGGAAAGCGGCCACGAAATCCGCCGCATCAAGCAGGGAATCGTGATTGCCCGTATCCAACCATGCAAATCCGCGCCCCAGAGTTTCCACATACAGCAAATCCCTGCGTAAATATTCATTGTTAATGCTTGTAATCTCTATCTCGCCCCTGGCGGAAGGTTTCACGTCGGCCGCAATCCCCACCACGTCATTGTCATAGAAATACAGCCCCGGCACCGCATAATTGCTCCTGGGGCGTTCCGGCTTCTCTTCGATGGAAAGGGCCTTTCCACTCTCGTCAAATTCCACCACGCCATATTCCCGCGGGTCCCTGACATAATAGCCGAAGATAGTCGCGCCTTTCTGTCTGGACGCCACTTCCCTGAGCACCCTGGAAAAACTCTGCCCATAGAAAATATTGTCCCCGAGTATCAGCGCCACACTGTCCTTCCCGATAAAATCCGCACCGATAATAAACGCATCCGCAAGTCCTCTGGGCTGCTCCTGCACGGCGTACTCCATATGCAGCCCAAGCTGCTCGCCCGTGCCGAACAATTCCCTAAAAACAGGAAGGTCCCTGGGCGTAGAGATAATGAGTATTTCCCTGATTCCCGCCAACATCAATATAGAGAGCGGATAATAAATCATCGGTTTGTCATATACCGGCATTATCTGTTTGGATACCGCCTTCGTCAACGGATATAAACGGGTTCCCGAACCTCCCGCCAATATAATTCCTTTCATCTGCAAAACCTTGCCTTTCCCCGCACCCGTGTGCAAGCGCCATTACTCCTGATACATTTCCTCATAGTATTTCTGATAGTCTCCGCTTGTGACATTCTTCATCCACTCTTCATTCTCGAAGAACCACTGGATTGTCCTGCGGATGCCCTGTTCAAACATCGTCTCCGGCTCCCATCCGATTTCCGCCTTAATCTTGTCCGGCGCAATGGCGTATCTTCTGTCGTGCCCTTTACGGTCTTCCACATAAGTAATCAAATCCTCGCTGACAAACTCCCTGCGCGGGTCGTTCTCCGGAAGCATTTCCTGTAAGGTAGACAGAATAATTTTGATAATTTCAATATTCTGCTTCTCGTTATGGCCGCCAACATTGTATGTCTCAAACAGCCTGCCTTTTTCCTGAACCATATCAATCGCCTTGGCATGGTCTTCCACATACAGCCAGTCGCGGACGTTCTTGCCGTCGCCATAGACAGGCAGTTTCTTTCCCTGCAGCGCATTGTTGATAATAAGCGGAATCAATTTCTCCGGGAATTGGTAAGGGCCATAATTGTTGGAGCAATTGGTGATATTCGCCGGGAATTTATAGGTGTCCATATAGGACTTCACCAACATATCAGAACCCGCTTTGCTCGCCGAATAAGGACTGTGCGGCGCATAGGGAGTCGTCTCATAGAAATAACCGCCGTCATCCTCCAGGGAACCATACACTTCATCCGTAGACACATGCAGAAACTTCTTGTCCGGCTTGAAACTACCGTCCGGCAGTTCCCACGCCGCCTTGGCGCAGTTTAGCATGACTCCGGTTCCAAGCACGTTGGTCTGCAGGAATACTTCCGGGCTGCGGATACTCCTGTCCACATGCGTCTCCGCCGCAAAATGTACTACCCTGTCAATCTCGTTCTCCGCAAAAATCTTCCAAATCGCCTCTTTGTCACAAATATCCGCCTTGACAAAAGTATAATTGTCCCTGCCCTCAATATCCCTCAAATTCTCCAAATTACCCGCATAAGTCAATGCATCCACATTGATAATCCGAATCTCCTTGTCATACTTGCGAAACATATACTGAATATAATTAGAGCCGATAAACCCCGCCCCACCTGTCACTAAATATGTCCTCATATAACCCTCCGTTATTATTTTATGCATTCTCCATTGCCTCAAAAGAATGCACGTATTTTGCATTCCCCGATAGCTACAGAAGAATGCACACTTTTTGCATTCCCCAATAGCTACAGAAAAATGCACACTTTTTGCATTCCCCGATAGCTACAGAAGAATGCACGCTTTTTGCATTCCCCAATAGCTACAGAAGAATGCATGCTTTTTGCATTCTTCTAAAGATGATTTAGATGTACTTAGACTACGTTTTTTGTAGTCTTAGCACATCTTCATCTTTTATTATCCTTCAATACTCCTCAAATTGCAAGCACAATCATATAGCGCGCCCGGTTGCTAATAATTCATATAGCTGATATTCATGTCTACATTGCCGTTAATTCCGCTGACCTTTCCCTTGGAGGAGTACTGCCACATGTCATACCTGGTCGCCGAATAGGTAGGCGCGCTGGCATACTGCGCAAGCCAAATCTTATAACTGGTCAGGCTGCCTGTATTGATTTTCTCACTGAACCAGTTCTTATTCGCATAGATTCCTGCGGAATAGCCTGAATTTTGTACCGTTGCGCAGAACGCCTTGCACACTTCCGTCCTCGTCTCTTTGCTGATGCCGTCTCCGCGCCCGCCGCTAGACTCCACATCCAGGAAAATCGGATAATTCAGTCCATAGCCGCTGGCCAGGTTAATGGCCATGGACGCTTCTTCCACGGCTTCCACCTCGTTGACCGCCTGGCTGAAGAAATAAACGCCTACCTTCAGGCCCGCCGCTTTCGCGCCCTTGATATTGCTCCTGAATTTCGGGTCTTCAATCAGCGCCCCCGTGGAGGAACCCCTGTAACCGCACCGGATAATCACATAAGATACGCCGGAATTTTTAACCGCATTCCAGTCGATGTTTCCATTCCATTTCGACACGTCGATTCCCATGGAGCCGGAACCATTGGACATCTTTCCGTCACTGCCGAAATTATATTTGGCGCCCTGGATGACCTGTTCTCCCGTTACATATTTTCCCTCTTTGTCAAAGAAATACACATGGCCGTCAATGGTTTGCCATCCTGTATACTTATACTCCGATGCCTCCGATTTTTTCTTGAAAAATTTGTCATATTTCTTATAGTCGTCGTAGGTCGCTTCTTTATACTCACCCGACGAGTTCAGGTAATACATCTGGTTGCCGTCTTTGTCTTTCAGCTTGGCTTTGCCGTCCACCACGCTCTTCTTGACTGTCATCTTATATGTCGCGAAAGTCTCCGGCGCATCGGTACATGCCGCCTTGATATTTACCGTCCCTTCCGCCACGCCGGTGACTACGCCCTTGCTGTCCACTTTGGCAAGTTTCTCATTGTCGCTGCTCCACGTAATCTTGCCATCCTTCGGCTCGGTCTGCGCCGTAAGCGTAGCAGTCTGTCCGATGCCTACTTCCGCCGGGCCGCTTATGGTAACTTTCCCATAAGTAGATTTGACTGTCACGGTACATGTCAAATCCTGTTTCTTGCCGTCCTGGGCCGTCACAGTCGCCGTCACGGTCGCGCTGCCCGCCTCTTTCGCCGTCACCTTACCGCTGCCGTCCACAGACACGATTTTGTCATTGCTGCTCTTCCATGTGGTAGACGCTGCGCTGCCCTCGGTAACTTTCACTGCAATGGTCGTGCTTTCGCCTTTCTTAAGTTCTATGCTCTTCTTATCCAATTCGGCTTTCAACGCCTGAGGTGGAGCCGCGTCAGCTTTGACTGTCACACTGCATGTTAAATCCTGTTTGGCTCCGTCCGATGAAGCCACCGTCGCCGTAATCGTCGCGCTCCCTGCTTCTTTCGCCGTCACCCTGCCGCTGCCATCCACGGAGGCAACCCTGTCGTCACTGCTTTTCCATGTGGTGGAGGCTGCGCTTCCTTCGGTAATCCTCACTGAGATGGTTGTACTTTCACCCTTTTTAAGCTCTACACTCTTCTTATCCAGTTCTGCTTTCAACGGTTTCGGCGTATTACCGCCCTGGTTACCGCCTTGATTGCCGCCTTGGTTTCCGCCCTGATTACCATCGTTTCCACCCTGGTCCGTATCATTGCCCGAAATGGAGGTTTTACCCAAGTCCACGAGCTTTCTGTACGCGCTGCTGACCTTCCAAGGGTCGGCGATATTCTTCTTGTCAACCGCCTCATAGACCGCTTTCTCTTCTCCTATCGGCGTCTTGGTGGACTCCACCCACTCTACCGTATCCTTCAGGACAGATTCCACGACTGTCTCCTGCACTGCGGTATCCTCTGCAGCCGCATTGACTTCCGCCTCGGTCTTGACCTCGTCCGCCACCTCTACCTTTTTATAGGCAATGGTATCGGTAACCTTCACGCTGCTCGCCGACGTGGGAAGCTTATAATCCGCGTACTGGCCGCCTTCAAAAGGTACGACCTTCACGCTGTATTCTCCTGCTGGCACTTCCGTATGATAGATAATGCCGTCCTCGTTTTCATCCTTCCACTCCATTGTCTTGGAGCCGCCCGCCACTTCCACTTCAAAGGGCACGCCGCTAACTAATTTGCCTGTCTTCTTATTGACAAACTTTATCTTCAGGTCGGACTGGATGGAAGTGAGATTGATATTCACCTCGACGGTCTTATCCGTCTCCTCCGGCTCTTCTTCCTGCTCCTCCGGCTCTTCTTCCGGTTCCGCTTCCAAATCCACCATACTGCCAAGTCTCGCCGATTCCGCCACCGCAACAAGCCCGCTCTCTCCGATAACGGAAATACCTTCAACCTGCTCTCCCACGCTTGCAAAACCTTCCGCCTGCTTCTCGATGGATTTCGCATTGATGTAGAGCCCGCCCGTGATAATCACACCTGCCGCCACAACAACTCCAAGCACGGCGACTACCATGTCAAGCGTATTCAGGTCTGCCAGAAAATCTTTGAATCTCACAAAGATGCCGTCTTCTTCGTCATCGTACTCGTCATACTCCTCGTCGTCCTCATCATCTTCGTAGTATTCGTCATCCTCATCGCCTTCGATTTCATAATATTCCACCCCGTCCTCATCGGTTTCATAGTACTCCATCCCGTCTTCATCGGTTTCATAATACTCCACCCCATCCTCGTCGGCTTCATAATATTCTGTCCCGTCTTCGTCATCATCGTAATCTTCATCGCCGTAGGCGTCTTCTATTTCATCCTCGTCCCCGTAATACTCCTCATCCGTCTCATAGTATTCTTCTGTATACCCGTCGCCGTCCTCCTCATAATACTCCTCTTCTTCCTCATCAGCGCCGTAGTACTCTTCGTCGGTTTCAGCTTCATAATAAACCGCTTCATCTTCGTAATACCCGTCATCCGCTTCCTTGCTGCGCTTATCTTTTTTTTGCGCACGTTTTTTCCCGGAAGCTGCCTTATCTGAAGCGGAACGCTTATTGCTGCGCTGATATGCCTCTATCGTCTCATCGTCCAGACTTAAGAACTGTAATGTATCGTCAGTCACTTCGTCCTCGTCTTCTTCATCAAATAGGCCGCCCTCGCGAAGAAAATCTTCCATTTTAATCTCTTTTTTGACACTTTTTTTCACTTCCCTCTTCGCTGCGCTTTTCCTGCTGTTCTTTTTACCCTGCATTTTTCCTCCATCCATAATGTTTCATTTTTGTTTAAATTTTCCACTACTTAAACGTTCTTTCTTTTAAAAATACGTAACCTTATGTAAACCCTTCCTTTTTAACATTTTTGTAACATTGTAGCACAAAATGTCAATACTTTCAAGGCAATTTACTCCCCGCGGAATTTTGACAAGATTTACATAATATTTGGGCTTTCACGCGATATTTAAAAACGCCCATCTGCCATATTTCGTTAAAATATGCTTGACTTTTTCAACCGTAACTGACACAATACAAGTGCAACGTTACAATTTCAACATTCATTTTAGCAAAAGAAAGGGAATTTTACTATGATGTACATGCACTATTGTAAGCGTTGCCATCGGGTCTATATGCTGAACGGGCATAAGCAGTCCTGTCCGAAGTGCCGTGAGAGTATTGCGGAACTGAAAATCACTTATATGGATTATGTCACCATGGATTCGGCAGAGCGGGAACATTTCTCTACCTGCTGTGCGGATGAAGAGCAGTTGCAGAAGCTAAGCACTACATACCGTATGTACAAATACAGTAAGTGGTACAAAGAACTGCAAGCCCCTTTTCCGCAAACCACAATTATTACCTATTCATTGGCTGACAGAACCCCGATGGAAGACGCTGTATCGATGGTCTGACCACCGCGTAACACTATCCGATGAAGAGCGTTTCCAAAAATCCACGGATTTTGGGAAACGCTCTTTTGCGCCAAAAAACAAAAGATTTTATTAAAAAGATGTACAAGCCATGGATTTTTATCAAATTTCATAGTACACTACATATAAATTGCGCTGTCCGGAATACAGGCAGGCACATGGGCAATATAAAGGAGGCAGTTATGGAACAGAAACAAAACCAAAGCAAAAAAAACAGCCGCGAGGACGCTTCGCCCAAGAAGCAGGCAGGCAGGCAGATAAACTTACATATCATTCTTTTATGTGCCATCGTCCTTACCGTGGCATTTTCCGCCTACAGGCTATATATATGGAACAAAGGTGTTCCGTCCGACTACGACCCTACCGAGCAGACCGACGCTTTCGACGTGGAAGCGATGGACAATATCATTCCCCTTGCGCCCGACAAGTTGGAAGGGCGGGAAGACGATGGCGTAACTACTATCCTATGCCTCGGCGACGACCCTTTCTCCATGGACCAGGGAGAGGGCGGCCTGGCGGAGCAGATTGCCAAGAAGACAGGCGCCACCGTCCATAACGGCGCCTTTACCGGCACCACCATGGCAGCGCAGTTCGCCTCATACAACGACGGCTACATCCTGGACGCTTTCTCCTTCTCCTATGTGGCCGAAAGCCTGGCTTCCGGCAATTTCGACCTGATGAAGACGGCCGCTACCTACAGTTACGATGAAGCCTTCCCACGCACCACAGAAATGCTTTCCACCCTTGATATGAACACTGTGGACCTCATCTGCATTATGTATGACGGCAGCGACTATATCAACAGACGTCCCTGCGACGACCCCAACGACCCTTACGCAATCGTAACCTATACAGGGGCGCTGCGGTCAGGAGTGACAGCCATCCAGGAGGCTTACCCTCATATCCGCATCGTAGTAATGTCCCATACGTTCTGCCATACCATCAATGAGGAAGGCAACTTCGAGAACGGTGACCGGGTGGATTTGGGCAACGGCACATTGAGCCATTACCTGCAGAAAGAACTGGACGCTTCCAGCGACTGCGGCGTCTCCCTGATTGATAACTTCTACGGTTCCATCAATGAGGACAATTACCTGGACTACATGACAGATTATATCCATTTCAACGACGCAGGCCGGGAGCTGTTGGCGGACAGATTCGTGCAGTGCATCTTCCCCGACCTGACAGAGACGGAATCCGAATAGTCGGGGCTTATTCCTTATAAAGATAAAGCAAAAAGCCTTCCCGCATCTTCATCACGGCGATGCAGGAAGGCTTCTTGTTTAATATTCCACGGAAAACAATTCCTCAAAATCGAATCGTCCAATCATATCCCTTGTGTTGTCCAGGACTTCCTGCATCTGCGCCCCGCTGTGCACTTCGCATGTTCCGTCCGCAAAGCATTCCGTCATATAGCGGTTGATGTCCCTGTGGTAATGAGTATAATCCGCATAATGGTTCAAATCGGTCACAATCCATTCCTGGTCCGGGAAATAAAATATACGCACATTGTCATAAGCAGACAAGGTATCCGCAATAAATCTGTACTCCTCCATAGTCGCCTCAAGATGGTTCTCCTGTATCACATCATTCCAATACAAAATACTATAGGGCGGGAAAAAGATATAAAAAACGGTATCCGGGTTTTTCTCGATATAAGGGCGGATATTGGCCTGTAAGTTCCTGTCCACACTGGCGATATATTCGTCGGACGGCGTCTCTTCTTCCACCTTCTTTGGCGGTTCATAGTTATGCATCACCCATTGGATATTATAGTACTCATCCGTCCACCAACTCTGGTAAACTGTAGACAAATCCGTCTTATCCGGGTCAGCCAAAGGACGCAGGATATAATTTAACACCACATCCTTGTTAAAAAGATACTGTACGTCATTGAGATAATTATCGTCGTAAAGATACGCCGGAATCGGATACTTCGTCTCGTCAACCCCTCCCGTATAGGTCATCACATCCACTCCCAGGAAGACCGACTTCACCTTGTTTCCACTGCGGAAAATAATATCCATGATATTCGCCTGGTCTTTCGGATAAGCGCCGCTGTAATTCAGTTTGATTGTATCAAGGCCAAGCAGCTCCTCAAACCAGTCGGTATTGAAATTCACCGTCATGGACGACCCCAGGATAACACTGTCATATTCCATATGTTTAGCCATCCCCGGATTCTGGCTGAGTTGGTTGTCCACCAGATAAGGAAATTCCTCCAATGGTGCATGGTACTGGAAAAAGGGGTCCACATAAACCACCAATGCAGCGGTCCCCGCAAGCAACGCCACGAATACCGCCGCCAGGGATACCGTCCATTTTTTAAACCGATTACCGGAAATTCTCTTCATGTCCGTTTCCACGCTTTCCTTTTCACCTCCATGTCTGAGCAATTTTTGCGAAGTCCGCGAGCCAAATTTCAAATTTGACACTTTCCTTCCATTAAAAATTAAAATACAGGAAAGTGCTGACCTTGGAGAAAGTGAGCACGCACCAGAGTGCAATCACGGCAAGGGCCGCCGCCGAAACAGGTTGAAACTTCATGCGTTCCACCCGTCCTGCCGCATTCCTCCCCAACACGGCAAGATAAAGCCCTGCCGCCAGGATGACCCACATCAGGATGTATCTGCTGTAAGGCTTATCGTCAAGCCGCAGTACTTTGAGCACATACCAGAATTCGTCTACCTGGAAGCATTCTGCAAGCTCCATGGAAACTTTCTGCACCGTGCCCCGCAAAGCAACATGCAGCATCCGGTTCGCCTGGGCGATACTCTGCGCACGGAAATAGACCCATGCCACTCCCACATAACAAAAGAGCAACATACGTGACACATATGTCATAATTATATTTCCTACAGTTTTAGGCACGCGCAAAAGGCGCGGTTTGAGATTTTTTATCCAGAATCTTGTGAGCACATACAGCCCGCCGTGCATAGCGCCCCAGACAATATAATTCCACCCCGCCCCATGCCACAGACCGCTTAGAAGAAACACAACCATCAGGTTCCGGTACATCTTCGCCTGTCCTTTTCTGTTGCCGCCCAGGGGGATGTATACATATTTCGTAAAAAAACGATTCAGTGTAATATGCCATCTTTTCCAGAAATCAATGATGTTTCCTGCCTGATAAGGCGAATCGAAATTCACCGGAATCTCTATGCCGAGCATCCTGCCGATTCCCCGGGCCATATCGCAGTAACCGCTGAAATCGAAATAGAGCTGTAACGTATAAAAAATAATGACAAGCGCCGCGTCCAGACGCCCAAGCAGTTCCAGGTTCCCGTACCCGTAATCCACACCCGCGCCGAAAACATCCGCAATCAGCACCTTTTTGGCAAGCCCCAGGATAAAAAGCGCAAGTCCTTTGGCAATCCGTTCCCAGTCTGTCCTTTCTTTTCCCATACGGGCAAATTGCGGAAGCATCTCCTCATGGCTGACGATAGGGCCTGCAATTAACTGCGGAAAGAACGACACAAACAGAGCGTAATCGGTTAAGGTAGCATCCTTCACTTCCCCACGGTAAGTGTCCACGATAAAAGAAATCTGCTGGAACGTAAAGAAACTGATTCCCAAAGGCAACAGGATATTTCGAAGCGCTATGGAAGTCCCAAACACCGTATTCACCGAAGAGAGGAAAAAATCAAAATATTTAAAATAAAATAAAACGCCCAGATTCGCCGCCACGGCTAAAACCATGACAAGGCGCCTCCTCCTATCCGACAATATCCGGTGAAATATGTAATTGCCCCCGATACTGCACACCATAATCAACAGATAGGCCACGTTAAAATACCCATAGAACCAGAAAGACATGGCAATCAAAAAAGCCTTGGCTGCCCTGACCTGTCCAAAATGCATCAGGCCATAATAGCCAAGGAGGCATATGGGGAAAAACAAAAATACAAAGATATAAGAATTAAATAACACCGTCCCTACCTCCTGCACCTTGAAACGGCCGCCTGTCCAATCTGCATTGCACCATCCATATCTGTCTCATCCTGTCGTCTCCGTATCCTGGTAAACCAAATATTCCCCTACCTGTCCATACAGGATATATCCATGGTCCGTCAAGGGCTCTTCCACTGCCCGGTCCGTCTTCAACACAATATAAGCGCAGGGATATTCTCTGGCCAGACGGGCAAATTCTTCCGTCTCAATCACATCCGCCTTCTCCATAGCTTCATACATGGCATGATGGTAATCCCATCTTGCAATCAGCATTTCCCTGCCATAGGGCAGTTCTATGTTCGTACTGTACTGGCGCACATAATAAATCAAGTCCGCCGGCACAAGCACTGTGATGCGTCCCTCCTGCGGCTCGACCATATCCACAATATCTATCGCATCCTGGGGAAGATGGTATGCATTCTCCGCCTTCGTGATATGTTCGCTGTCATAGACATAACCGCCGCATAACACAATCAACGCGCCCATCACCACAAGGCCAACCCTGCGGAACCTGCCGCACAGACTAAGCACGCCATATGCGGTGACGATACTCATCTGCAAAAGCCACAGCAGACGGTAGTAGGTCTCCGAGTCTTCTAACAGCTTCACAAACAGCTTGCGGAACAAAGGACAGAAAAACATCAAAAGAAGAAGCGTGGGCGCGTAAACAAAAACCGCCCGCCTGCGTTTATCCTTCTCCGCCAGCCACAGATACAACAGCATAAGAAGGTAAAGAAACGCAAGATAACCGTTTTCATGGAATCCCATATAATTCTTAAAGATTACGACGCTCTCTAAAAAGATACCCCACATAGACATCTCCCCTGTTTCGTCACCGCAACAGATAACTGTATCCCACAATCACATAAATAGCCATATAAATCACATTCGGGATGCATACCGCCCCCATCTTAAGAAGCACCCTGTAATCCCGTTCTACCACCGCCAGGCAAAGAGCCGTGACGGCAATCAGAATGGATGCAAGGAACACCGCAATAGAACTGCACACCCCTGCCGACATATTGACGCATACAAACACAAGCCACATGCCAGCCTCCGGGTGCCGCCTCTTGCCTGCGCTGCCATATATCCATAAAAACATCCAGAACAGCGCCGGAATCACTAAACTGCCCGCCACGGCCTTCCCCTGCCATGTCCTGGTCAGGAAAAAAGTCTCGTTGGTATAAATGGATACGTTCCCGAATATCTGGAACAGCGCCATCAGCACCATAAAAGCCGGAAGGTTTTCTTTATAAAACACGCTGTCCGCCTCTATCGCCTCCCTGGTTTTTCTGTCCATCTTCCCCTGCGGCGCACCGCGGCGTCTCCGCCTTATGCGTCTCTTCACGCCGATGCCAAAGAGTACTCTGCCCGCCTCATAGTAGACAAGATACCCAAGCGGTATCAATACGAGCGGCATAACGGAATGTGACACGATTGTCGCATGAATGCCGCTTCTTTTTGCAACAAAAGCAATCCACATCGGGAACACGGCCAGAGCGTGTCTGATGTCCAAATCCGTAGGCCTCCCCGTGTAAGGCAGGATACGGTACATGACGTCCGCCTGCTGCGCAATCAGGGATTCTACCACATAGTAGGCGTCGTCGCCGTCAAAAGACGCATAGGCCTCCGCCTTATAAAGCTGAAAGACGAGCAGAATAAAAAATAACAGCCATTCAATTCTCTCAGCCCAGGACATTTTCACGACATGCCTCACCCCACGCTCCAGAAGCCTTTTAACCAAATTGACACCTATGTCGTCAATATTGTCGTCCCATCCGCTGCTGCCAAACATAAGCCCCGGCCGGTTCATCCGCCAGTTTCGGAAGACAAGCCAAAGCCCCGCCCCCGCACATAAAATTCCCAACACCGTAAAACACACGGACGCCGCCTTAAAATTATTGTATTTCACGAAGAGCACCGCCGGAATTGCCACCACCTCAAATAACGCCCACATAACAAAATAACCGGCAAGCAGTACGAAGCCGGGATGTCTCTTCTTGGCAGATATGAAGTTCGCCGGAATAAAACCCATGCAGCCGGGCACGATAACCAGCCAGAATAACAAGCTAAGTATGTGTAGCATACGCAATCTTCCTCTATTTAGAAGCCATGACTTTCATGAATTGTCCCGCACAGTAAACATTCGAAAGCTTTTCGCGGTAGCGGACACAGTTTTGCGCATACACTGCATAATCTGCGCAAATCTCCTCAAGCGTCTCTTCGCCCCAATTTTCCTTGACGATGCCAAGTTTTTCTTTCTCAATATAATAAGCGTTATAAGGCACAGGCGTGGTGACCACAGGCGTTCCTGCCGCGATACTCTCCGCGACGGACACCATGTTATTGTCCTTCTCGGTGGACACAAGAAGGGCCTGGGACTGTGCCACCAAAGGCAGCAGTTTGTCATGGGTAAGCTGCCCGCAGAAAATAATGCTTTCTTCCATACGAAGACGCTTTACCTGGGCTTTCAATTCCGCTTCCAGTTCTCCCCTGCCTATAATATATAATTTGTATTCCCGATGCCCCTTATTCCAAAACTTCGCAAAACTGTCTATCGTCCTGTCAATCCTTTTCCTGCCGATTAACTGTGACACCGCCACAAACTGGCTATTTCTCTGCGGCGCCTGCATTGCGGCTATCTTTTCTGTCTCTACGCCATGGTCTATGACCGTATCAGACACATTGCAAGTAAAATGCCTGATAAAGTCCGCCGCCGCTTTAGACCTTGGGATGACAGTCACCCTGCGCATCAAGAACCTGGCCACCAGATTGTACCAAACCTTGGACGGCATCTGGCGCAGCATATTGTTATGTTTCGCCAGCTCATGCCATACCACCGCCTTATCCGGGCATACCCGCGCCACGGTATAGGACCATGTGGCAAACATCTCGCTGGATATAATATAATCGTATTCCGTGTGTTTTCTCAGAAATCCACGCAGCCCTGGCATATAAGGGAAACATCTGGGCTGGAATACCCGGTGCATAACCGTATCCATAAAGACAACGGGAAAATCATATGCCTCTTCCTTCTCCGGGCGGTAATCCCGGGCGGCAATCAATGTCACCTGCTGTCCCTTCTTCAAAAATCCCAGGCAGAGCGTGTAAATCATCGTATCCTTGATGGACTGTACCCTGGGGATTCGATTGGTCTCCGATGTATATAAAATTGGGTTGATAATGAGTATACGACTCATCGCCTCTTTCCTCCCGCCAAGGCAAGGAACTTATCCGCTATCTGTTCCACACGGTTCCTCTCCTGCAATTTACGCCCTTCCCTGCCAAGAGCCGCGCCAAACGCCTCGTCATCCGCAATCCGGCACATCGCCGCCCGCAGCGCCTCTTTCTCTCCCACAGGCACTAGCAGCCCGTTCACGCCGTCCTCAATATACATCTTTGAGCCGCCGATGGGACAGTCTGTGGCAATCACAGGGATGCCAAGCGCAAGCGCCTCCAACATGGAGTTGGAAATTCCTTCATAGTCGGAGGAGAGCACATACATTGCCGCACTGTTAATCTCCTCCTTTACCTTACCCGAAAAACCGCGAAACCGAACCTGTTCCCTGACGCCAAGCGTTGCCGCAAGCCGTTTCAGTTCCTCTTCCAGTTCTCCCTTGCCATATATGTCTAATGTGTAATCCTCATGAGTCTCGGCAAACGCTGCAAATGCCTGAATCAGTAACTTATGATTCTTCTGAGGCTCCAACCGTCCCACCGCTGCAATTCTGCGCTCCCGCTTTCCCTCATAGGGCTGTAAAGAGCCGATATCTACCGGATTCGGCACCACCGTAGACTTTTTCACAATGCCTGCCGGGAATCCGCCCACCGCATCCTCCGTCTGGCATACCACCACATCCGCAAAGCGGTAAGCTCCATTCCTGATTTTCTTATGGTCATAGCGGTTAGGGTCGTTGCGCTCCGACACGAGGAAGAAATGTCTCTGCCCAAACGCAGCGATAGCGGAAAAGACGGCTCCCATCACACTGAACGCCCATATCTGGCACCCCTTATTCCTGGCATAATACTGCCGCATCCTGCCAAGCCGCTTTAACCTGTCCGCTATCCGCCCACCGGAGGGGCCGCCGACGCTCACTACCTCAATCCGTTCATCCAGAGGATATGCAGTCTCATCCCCTGCAAACAAAAGTATGGCAGTCTCGATTCCCCTGCGGCAGTATTCATTGGCGAGAAGGGACACCACACGCTCCGTCCCGCCTCCCGGCATGTCCGGAATGACAAATACAATTTTCATTCTCTCTCCCTCTGCTCCGCAGTGCTAGTGCACTGGCACGTTCATTTTCAGGCAAATAGCGCTGAATGAATTTTCAGTCTGTAAGGCGGCTGAATGAGGCGATGCGGTGGCATCGTTGAATGAAGCCAACGCAACAGATGGAAATTCAGGCAAGCAATTTGTCGAAAGATGAACATGTCAGTACACAAGCTCGCTTTCGCTCACTCGCGGGCTTCGCCCTATCATAATGCAAGCTTACAAAACCGCCTGCAAGCTTACAAAACCGCCTGCAAGCAGTCGGTTTGGCTTCTTGCATTATGGCACTGCTCATTGCCATCGCGTACATTATACCATACTGTACAATTTCCCGCAAATGTGGTAGACTTATTTCTGTTACTATGGTTTTTATGAAAGGGTATAAATTCTATACTTGAATGTGAGGGTATTCCATGAAGAAAGTATATATCATCGGCGCGGGTCCTGCGGGGCTGACCGCTGCGTATGAATTATTAAAACAGAGCAAGGACTACGAGGTCGTAGTGCTGGAAGAGAGCGACGCCATGGGCGGTATATCCAAAACCGTCAATTATAAGGGCAACCGCATGGATATGGGCGGCCACCGTTTCTTTTCCAAGGTCCCCGAAGTGAACGAATGGTGGAACAATATGCTTCCACTGCAGGGTTCTCCCACTTACGACGATATTATCCTCGACCGTAAAATGACGCTGTCCCCCGGCGGACCTGACCCGGAGAAAGAAGACCGTGTTATGCTCAGACGGCACAGAGTATCCCGCATTTATTTCAACAAGAGATTTTTCGATTATCCGATTTCTTTTACATGTTTCAAAAACATGTCCTTCATAGATATTATGCAGGCAGGGTTCAGTTATCTCGCATCCTTGATTCATAAGCGGAAAGAAAATTCCCTGGAAGACTTTTATATCAACCGTTTTGGCAGAAAGCTCTATTCCATGTTCTTCGAATACTACACGGAAAACCTCTGGGGCAGGCATCCCCGCGACATAGCCCCCGACTGGGGTTCGCAACGAGCCAAGGGACTGTCCATCACCGCCATTGTCAAAGACATGGTGGGCAAACTGCTTCCGGGAAAGAAAAACCGCAAAGTTGAGACTTCTCTTATCGAAGAATTTAGCTATCCGAAATTGGGCCCCGGTCAGTTATGGGATGTGACGGCACAGGAGATAGAGAAGATGGGCGGAACGATTCTACGCCAATGCAGAGCGGTAAAATTCCACAAAAATGCCGACAATCACATTACTTCCCTGACTTACGAAAGCAGTGGCAAAGAGGTTACCGTAGAAGGAGATATTTTCATCTCCTCCATGCCTGTCAGGGATTTGGTTGCAGGAATGAACGACGTGCCTTCCGAACCTGCGAGGATTGCCGCCGGGCTGCCATACAGGGATTACATGACCGTCGGACTGCTGCTGCCGAAACTGAATCTGAAAAATAAGACGAAAATAAAGACCGTCAACAATATCGTCCCGGACTGTTGGATTTATGTGCAAGACCGTTCCGTACAGCTTGGCCGTTTCCAGATTTACAACAACTGGTCTCCTTATATGATTAAAGACCTGGAACACACGGTATGGATTGGCCTGGAATATTTCGTGGATGAAGGGGACAAGTATTGGACGATGGAAGACGCGGAATTTACCCGTTTTGCGGTAAAAGAAATTCTAAGCATGGGGCTGATTGACAAACCTGAAGATGTGATGGACTCTCATGTGGAGCGCGTCAAAAAAGCTTATCCGGCTTATTTCGATACCTATAAAGAGATTGACACTCTGATAGACTACCTGAAAACCATCGACAATCTCTACTGTGTAGGACGCAACGGGCAGCACCGTTACAACAACATTGACCATTCCATGGTCACATCCTTCGAGGCAGTGAAAAATATCATAAACGGTATTAAAAATAAAGATAATGTGTGGAACGTCAATACGGAGAAAGAGTATCACGAAGCCTGAAAAAACAAGCATAGCCCATTTGCGGGTTCCGCTTCGCAGACTCGGAAAATACTGGCAGATAAAAAGGCGCATGGTTCATAATTCACTGTTCCATGTGCCTTTACTAATGTTTCCCTGGACTTATCTGTCGACCAACCGGCGCCCGGACACATAATTGACACCTATCACAACCATTCCGACAATCAGCAGGAAATAGAAACTGATTCCCCGTGTAACATACATCGACGGCATCAGGTAACCGCCTGTGAAAATCCTGCCGAATATATTTCTGTACATCAGTTCCGTAATCCCCTGTGCGCCTGGAACCGGAAGCATGTCCACCGCGATATAGACCGATGCCTGCAGGCACATAACCGTCGCCGCATCCGCCCCCTGCAACGGAAAACCACAGTAAATAATCCAAGTCAACGCAAAGACACTGCATCTCTGGAGCAGTGTGAACAGACACACGTTCCATACTTTTCCCTTATTATCCAACAGAAACCGTACTGCGCCTTGATAGCTTCCCACGAACTGCCTAATCTTCTCCCTTCTTTGGTCTGAGGGTTTTAGAATCCTGAATTTCACCAATATTTTTTCACTCTGGAGAATCAGATTCTTCATCATTTCCGGCGCAAGCATCACCGCAAGCAAAAGAAGCACCAAAAGCAAGTTTAACGCCAGTCCCAGAAGATACAGAGGGAAATATTCCCGCAGATGGCTTTTTAACGGCCTATGCCAGAAAACCAGAATTGCAATGCCAATCAACACCAACACAAACTTATAAAGCAGCGCCACCGTCATAAGCACTACGGAGGACTGTGGCATGCCGTTCTTATCCTTGCACATATAGTAAAGCTGCATAGGTTGTCCGCCAGTAGCGGAAGGCGTGATGCCCGAGTAGAAAAAACCGATAAAAGAATATCCGATGCATTTCGTCAGGCTGCTTTTCCCGTTCAGGGAACGAAGCAGGTAATATATCATAATGCCTTCCGCACTGACAAAAAACAACGCCGTAAGCAGCGCAAGGCACAGGGCGGCCGGGGAAAGGGTTGCCAGCGCCGCCGCCACGCGTCTCATATTCTGCCCACGAAAAACCGTATAAAAAGACAGTCCCATCACCGACAGGAAAAACCCTGCCTCTAAAACCCTTTTTCTACTGACCTGCCGCTTACCGCCATTGCCACAACTAACATCCATATGCCTCCGCCGTCCTTCCCTCGCCCTGCAAACCGGTATCCGCCATTGTTCCTGCCAAGCGAATAAATTCTGTCAGCTTTCCTTCATAAATCTTCTTTTTATCCGGATATATATAGAAATCTTTCGGTGTCACAAGCGAAAAGTGTTTCTTGGATACCATGATGCCATTTTCCTGCAAAATCCTGGCAATATAGGAAGAGCAGGTGTAATGGTTTTTCTGGTAAAAAGGAATGCTATATAAGATAAAAGGCAGCCCGAACACCGCATAATGATAATGCAGCCGTCGCCTGTAATCTTCCCGGAGCTGCCGCCAGACTCCCTCTTTCTGTTCCGGGCTGCATTCCAGTTCACATACCATATATTCCGCCGTCGGAAATGCCCTTGCAATCCGTTCCTTTTCCTCCCGCTCAAAGCCCGCAAAAAACGGGATAAACGGATTTCTTCTTCCAAAACTGTAGGCCTCCTCCATGTGTCTGTCCATAGAAAGCACCACATGTATATATTTCTGCCCAAGAAATTTTCTGATTAAGTATGCAAATATCCCCGGCGTATCCACCAAGGCAATATAAATATGCGCCATATCCATACCTCAAGTCCATCTTTTTACTGGAACTGGTAAATCTTACGCGCCGCACGGTAACCGCCCTTTGTCAGCATACCGCCCACTCTGCCAGGCAGATAAGTAAGCCCGCTAAGCGTTGTGTATTTCAGACGGAAATACAATCTTATATTCTCTTGCTTAATGTTATCCCAAAGCTGTTTGCGTTTCCCATAGGCCTCCCGTGAATCGATAAGAAGAAGATGAATCGACGAAATCGCCATCATTATAGAGATGTTGCGGCACATGTATTCCGCCAGTTTCGGATATACTTCCCGCACTTCTTTTAGGTCAACACATTTAAAAACTATCTGCGTCACTCGAATTTGTTGGTCAATACGGCTCATCAATACTTTTTCATTGACCGACTGGTCTTCCCTGCCGATATAATAATGATACAGGTCTATGTCCATATAATAGATATGTCGTACATAAGGCAGAGGTTTATATGCAAAGATATTATCCACATAAAAAGTGTGTTCCGGTAATACCACCTCCGCCCTGCGCAGAATCTGTGTCCTGAACACCAGTGCGTGCATAATCAAATACTGAGACGTGTGGAATCTTCCGATATCATTCCAGTCGCATGTCTCTTCCACCGGAAAAACATTCCTGTAATGCACGGTATGGGACGTTCCTTCGTCCAGATGGTCATAAGTATAGTTACAGACAAACAAATCCGGCATTTCTCCGGACAGTCCTGCCTCTTTCATGGTACAAAACCGTTTTATTCTATTCAGTAATTTAAGATACGAGTCTTTGTCCAGCCAGTCATCCGAATCCACCACCTTAAAGAACATCCCCTGCGCCAGTTCCAGGCCCTTGTTGACCCCTGCCCCATGTCCTCCATTCTCCTGATGTACCGCCCTCACAATGCCAGGATATAACCGCTCATAATCATCCGCTATTTCCCCGGTGGCATCCCTGGAGCCGTCGTCTATCACGATAATCTCCACATCTTCTCCTCCGGGAAGAAGGGACTCGATGCACCGTTTCATATAATCCTGCGAATTGTAGCAAGGAACCGTAAATGTTATGTATTTTGTCTCTTCCATGTTTTCCTCCCCTTTTGTAGATAGACGCTTGTGTTTCGCATCCTCTCTATATTCTCTATGGTTCTTTCACTTTCTGTATATCATAACGGGCAAAACCATGTTTTTTCTTCAAGTAAATATTAAGAATTATTTAATTTAACCTTGTTCTAATGTAAAAAACTCCGGTATACCTTAAAAAGTTTACTTTTCTGCAAAAGTCCCTTTCCAAAATATACCGGAGTCTGTTTTATTATATGATTTTCCCTTTTGAAATATGCTGATTATCCTGCCGGGAGCGTATAAAATAATTATCAGATATCAACGAATCACAATCCCGAATCTCCCATCCTCATCCCGCACGGCGCAAAGCGACGCCACATTCCCTGTCAGAGTCCTGTACCGTGACGCATCCACCGGGTCCTGGTAATAATCCATGTCATTTTCACAGACCCATGGAATCTCCGCGCAGGTGAGTTTCACTTTCAGGTATTGGAGATAGAACTGGCAGTCCGACACCATGCTCAAGTCTTCAATCCTGACGCCGTCGTACTCCGCAAGCTGCCCTGTATCAAAATCAAAATCCGCCTCCATTTTCAGTCCCGCAATCATGTCGGACGGATAATTGCCGCGGTAGCCAAGTCCCGCCCAGTTCACTTTCATGTCATTGCACCACCATGTCACCATTCCGATATTGGATATCGCCAATACAACCGCCACAAGAAACGCCAGCTTTTCGGCAATATCCCGACATTGTTTTATCCGCAGCGCCGGCACGCACAAGAACGCATACAGATAGGGGGAAATATAGTACAGTAACTTCCCCGCGCTCCAAGCCTTGCCTGCCGCCCACATCCCAAGCACCGCCACAAAGCCTGTCAACGATAAAATCCACAAAGCCCATACCGGCTTCTCCGTCTTTTTCACAAAAAATCTACACATGCAAAATATGATAAGAAGTGCAAACAGCACTGAAAGCCCTGTCAGGGCAAGCGCCGTCATTCCATAATACCTCTCATAATTAGGCGTCATATTATACATGCCAAAAAGAGACATGACACGGTTCGCCACGCCGCTGACAGGCCCCGTTATCCGTCCCTCGTCAATGCCATAACGCCCAAGCCACCATGCGTTAAAATAGTTGGCCCAAGACTGCCTCACATCGCTCACGGAAGTATGAATCTGCCCCGACAGGAAATGCACAATCCTGTAATTTACGAGCACAAGTATCCCAAGCGACAGAACCGGAATGCCTGCAAGATGCACGGTCTGTCGTCTTGTCAATTTCGCTTTGCCGTATATAAGCAGCGCAATCCCAGTCACAAAATACAGCGCGCCATGCACCAGTGCGCTTTCCAGATACAAAGCAAGACCCCCCGACGCAAGCAGGACCATGGCCAGATATCTTTTCCTGTCCCATGGACTTTCCTGTTCCTTCGCCATCTCCCGTCCTTCCGTCAACTCCTGTGCATATTGTATAAACACGGCAGTCAATGCCACAAGCACCGCAATCGAGGAAATCTGAGATACGGCATCGATGTCATACTGAATCTGCCCCCAGAACCCCACACAGTATAACGCTGCCGCAATCCCCCACAAAGCTCTCTGAAAAAATCCCGCTTCCGCCGTATGCTCCAACACCGTAATAAACAGATAAAGCAATGAACTCATTGTCATCGCCAACACAAACATCCTGTATAAATAAACCACCCAATAAACCTCTCCCGAAGGATTCGCTCTCATCATGGCAATCATAAGTCCTGCGGAGGGCCTGTCCTTCACCGCCCAGCGGTATCCTCTCCACAGCACATCACTGACCTCCTCGATTTCTTCCCTGGAACGGCTCTCGTACCATCCAATGGGATGCATGGAGAGCGCCACTGTCTCCTCCACATAAGTCTGTTGGTCCGTACAGTTTCCCCGGTACACATAGTACTGGTCTCCTCCCGCCAGACCCGGAAGCAGCATCACAAGCCACAAGCCAATCACGCCAAGCAACACCGCCAACGCGGCTTTGTCTATCCTGTGCCGCCTGACCAAATCTATAAGCGCCGCAAGGCCAAGCGCAAGACATACAATACGGATTCCCTGCACCGGCATCCTGCATGTAAAATAAAGCAATGTTGACACCAATGTCAGTTCAGAAAATCCAAGGGCAAAAGAAAGCAGGCAGGCGCCCTTCGCATGACTGCCTGCAAAAAGCTTTCCTGCCGTCCATTGTCCAACAATCCAAACAATTCCGATATAACACACTGCCGCCGCAAAATCAAGTACCATACTGCCAGTCCCATACCTTTCTTGTAAGCTGCCTGCCCTAAACCAATGCGGAGAATGCCCGCCCAAAGCATTCTCCAGCATATCCGTCGCCGGCAGGCCGCGCTTTTACCGCCCGTAGATTATCAATATACACCCTGCAAACCGCCCAGCACTGCCTCTTTTACACACGCCATGCCGGCAGGAGTCAGATGCACGCCGTCGGAGGTCATCTCCTGCAAATTGTCAATCCCGATTCCACAGTCGTTCAGTTCAATCACCGATACCCCTTTATTCTGCGCGATGATGCGAATCCGCTCTGAATAGTCTTCCGCCGTAAACCCGCGGTGGTTCTTAAAAACAACAAAGGGCTGGTCTGTCCCCCACTCCCCAACAGGAGTCAGGCTGCAACAATACACCTGGGAAATAGGATAATCGCTCGCCAGTTTATCCAGAATGAGACAGTAGGCGTCGCTGAAATTGTCCACCACGCCTTCCTCCACCAACTGCGTGCCGTCATTTTCCCCAAGCGGCACGCCCTTTAACAAATCATTGATTCCCATATAGACGACGATAATATCCGGCATCTTCCCCTGCTTGCCCATCAAAAGGGAAATCCGTCCGCCGCTGCATCCATAGGAAGGGTCTTCGGCACATAAAGAATCACCCGTGCAAGTACTCCCTGCACTGGAATTGTTGGCGCACAGCTCCATGCCTGTCTCTTCAATAAGCTGCATCCACCATGTTTCTGACACATCTGTCACTTCTCCGTCCCTGGGATAAAAAACAGTACATTCCCCCGGTATCCACCCGTCAAAGGTGGATATGCTGTCGCCAAGAATGGACAGGCTCATTCCCTCTAACTGAATGCCCTGCGCAAGCAGCTGCTCCTCCTCCGATGCATCTTCGCCAGAACCGTCTGCACTTCCTTCTTGTGCAGCAGCACTATCCCCATCGGCATCCTCAAGTTCTTCACTATCCCGTTCACTTTCCGTATCTTCGCCTGCCCCGGCGTCCTGACCCTCCGCAGCGCTTTCTGCATCCTTCCCCACGCTTCCGCAGCCTGCAAGCCCCATTACCGTAAGTCCCACGCATAACAGCATGCTTATCCATCTGTTCTTCATAAGTTCATCCATTCCTTTATATCTAACTTCCTACATGCAAACCTTCCGCACCACAAACAACCCCTTACTTCTTAAACACCGATTGCCTCGCCCCGTGCAGTTTCTCATGGTGCTTGAGCACATCGTCCACCGCATCCATGCGCAGCCCCGCATCGATGAAATCGCAGTTTTTGCAGAAAGGGTAGTTCTGTCTGCCGCTTTTAATCGCCTGGCGCAGTTTCTGGTATGGCTTACTGTTCCACCCGTCTTTCAAGGACACTTCGTTTAAATCCGCAAGATTGGTCTTCTCGAAATTGTCACAGCAACATATTCC
Organism: uncultured Lachnospiraceae bacterium; assembly: GCA_947172645.1. Lineage (GTDB taxonomy): Bacteria > Bacillota > Clostridia > Lachnospirales > Lachnospiraceae > UBA3282. The sequence goes on from CAMWBY010000002.1 coordinate 187,788, forward strand.
CAATTTCCCGTTTGGCATAATCCACATATCCGTGAACGGCATCAGGCAAGTCTCCTTGATGACCTTATCTGTCGCAGGTTTATTGGGCGCGCTGCCGGCCCGGTTCGTGAGCACCTCCTTCTCATACCGGATTTGGATGAGAATGTCCACGTCCTTAAACTCCTCCGGGTGCGCTTTGACATAATCATGGATAACCTTCACGTTATCATGCATCTTCATATTCAGGCAGTAATTGTTGATAATAAGCTGATTCAGGTAGGGCACGATTGCCTTCACTTTTTTCACATCCAGAAGCAGTCCGTTGGTGGACATGAAAATAAACGCTTCGGGAAGTTTCTCCCTGGCATATTTATGGAATTCAACAATCCGTTTATCCAGCCACGGCTCATTGTTGCCATAGAGCGTCAAATGTCCCTTATAATTCCAGTCATGGAGTTGGTCTATGATAGAATAGTACATTTCCTCCGGCATTTTCAGATAAGGACGCTTCTCCGCATAAATATTGGCAGTACAGAACTCACATTTACCGTTGCAGCGGTTCACCGTCTCTAAGTTGACCACCACCGGATGCGGCGTTTCTTTCTGGCTGTAAAAATAATCGATATACTTTCTCTGCTGACGCCTTCTGGCAATAAACTGTAATTTCAAATAACTCTGACTGGAAATCCTGGGCAGGTATTTCCTGGCATTCCACCCTAGTATTCCTGCAAAATTGTGTACTCTGATTGACATGTTCAGTCCCCCTCTATTGTATTTTAGCGTTTTCTATATCATAAACATATACCGCAAAACTTCCGTCCCGTGCCTGGCAGCTTGTGAGCAGGGTAAGCCCCGCCTCCTTTGCATTGGCAAGTTCGATGCGAGAGAAAATATATCTCCCATCAAGGTCCCGGAACGCCTGCGTATCCATGTAAATGTCATAGTCCGTGGCATATACCGTCTTGGTGGCGCTCACAATGCTTAAATCCGTTCCCGAATACAGATAAGCCCTGGCGCCCCAGTCGTCATAGTAAATCCGCGTGGCTTCCACCCGTTCCAGGGCAGGCGCGATAACTTCCCGGAACGCCTCTTTGTACTCCTGCGGATAGAAACCAAGATATCCGTCCAGAGTGGCAATCCCGTTGTACTCTAAAACCGCCGGATGGAACCCGTAAGCCGCCGACCATTCTCCCGAATATCCAATCTCCTTTTTCACCCTGTCGAAAAGTTCCTGGGCATAAAACTGGCTGTAACACAGCTCGTCCACTTCCGTCCCATGGAAATACTCGTACGCCCTGTTGCGGCATGTCTGGTACAAATCATTGTAACGGTTTGGCGTAAGAATAATCACAAGGACCGCCAGACAGACTACCACGTTGGCAATCCATGTCTGCCACAGCCCCGCGTCATAAAGCCTGGCAAGCGCCACAAACAGCGCGGCATACCAGAGAAACGGATTAAAAAAAATCGTCCTGTTAAACTGCCAGCCTTCCAGGGGCGGTATGAGCGTCTCCACAAGAAAGCGAAGCGGCTCGAAATCATACAGCCCGTATATCACACTGTTAAACAAGATAAAAAGCATAATAAAGTTAAATCTGTCATGGAAGATTTCTCTGCCCTGCTTTTTCCACAGATAAATACCGTTGTGCACCAGGAAATATATGACGCATACAGGCAGCGCTACTTTTCCATGCACACTGTCCGCATGGAAGATACCCTCCCGCCAAACTGTGCCAATCTCTCTTATAATCTCCGGAAAAGTAAGGCTTGCGTTCACAATGCTAGAACGTATAGTCACTTCATCGCTAAACAACATCTGCCCAAAAAGCCTGTACTCGCAGGCCACATACCCAAGGGCGAGCACAACAAGCCCTGCCATAAGCGTCCACGCGGGCTTTCTGTCCCTTACAGACAGCCAAATGATGGCAATTACCAGATAACCGAGTATAAAAATACCGTGATAAGAAAAATAAGATACAAGCGGATAGGCAAACAACGCCACATACCACCATTTCCCTTGTCTTTTGTAAATTTTGGCCAACAGGTACACACACAGGGGAATGGACGCAAAGGCAAATCCAAAAGCCGGGAAAACCCAGAGAATGCCATACGCAAACCCTGTCATATAGATAAGCGGACGGTATTTGACATACCGTTGTGGATATAATTCCCCCGCTAACAGCCTGAAAGAGAACATTCCAATCAATATTTTTAAAAGAATCCCCGCCGCATACGCCGTGTAAGTCGGAAAAATCATATACAACAGGCTGTAAAGAGACAGCTCCGAGGGAAGATAATCCCTGCTGACGCCGCCTAAGAAAGGCACGTCCACGCCATGTTTAAAAAAACTATCCGTATTCTTCAACATCTGGAACTGCGCCAGAAACAAATCCATGTTGTCATGGACTGCAATGTAGCACCGCTCCTCATAACCGAAGAACACGCCTGCCGCAAGCAGAAAAAATCCCGTCACCGGAAACAGGAACCAATATGCGTTCAGCCATATAAACCATTTTTTTTCAGTCAGTCGTCCCATGATACCTATCCTTGCTTATGCCCCACTTTGCGGAAGACGAAAATCTTCTGGCCGAAGAAATTCATCACAATAAAGATGCACATGCCAAGAACCATGGCAACATTGTCCACAATCACCTGGGGCTGCGCAGACAACGCCAGTCTCACAAGGGGCTTGGCTACGCCAAAAGCCACCAGATAGCACACGATAATGTTAACCGTAAAACGCCACGGCAACCCCTTATCTTTATCCTCCACCTTGAAAGTAAGCTTTCCGTTGGCATGGTAGGAGAACACGCTGCCGATAAAATAGGATATCCCGCTGGACAGCCAGTAATTCATGTGAATCAGGTTGTACAAAACCGCCATGATAACCCATCCCATCAATGTGTTAATCACGCCTACCATTCCAAAATGAATCACTTCCATAATGAAATCTTTGTAACGCTCATATAATTCTTTCACTTATCCGCCGTACCCTTTCTTCTGAATACGTATTTTTTACAATATTTTATCCCAAATTGCACATCACTATGATATCATATGTCTGTACACTGCATTCACCAAAAATCCGCCGTGTAATCCACTGCCCGCGAAACCTTCTTACGAAGGCATACGCCGCAGCAAATTTATGAGACAAGGAGTATCCCATGACTACTTTAAAAATACACCATATCGGCTATCTCGTCAAAAAAATCGAAAAAGCAAAAACGACTTTCGAAGCACTCGGCTATCTTGCCAGACAGGATACCATATACGATGACATACGCAAGGTAAATATCTGTTTCCTGGAAAAGGACGGTTATCTTATAGAACTTGTTTCCCCCGTCTCCGACGACTCCGTCGCCGCCGGACTTATGAAAAAATACAAAAACAGCCCTTACCATATCTGCTACGAAACCGATAATCTGGAAACGGCCTTCGCCGACTTATGCGCAGGCGGCTTCACGGCCATCGACGCCCCCACGCCCGCGCCCGCCATCGACGGCCGGGAAGTGGTGTTCCTCACAAGCCCCAACATCGGCATGGTGGAGCTTCTCGCCCCCCAAGAAAGCGGAGCGCTTATTCGATGTCATTCCTGACATACATGGTGATTGTGCCGCACTTACGCTCCGTGAAATCCGACAAATCTAAGCTCGGTTCATAGCACCAGTGCCGGTCGTCTTTATTATACATCACAATCACATCTATCTCTTCAAAAGCCGCCTGTTCGTCCTCCCTGGGGCCGAACGAGCGGTTGATTTTATTCTCTTCTTCTTCCCAATAAAATACCTCGTCATAGCCATGGAGCCTGAACCAATAGTACATCGTCCGGTTTCCCTCCAGATTCGGCGCAAAGCACGACAATACTTTACGGTCCGTCCCCTGCACAAGGGAAAGGGTGGACTCCATCATCGTCTTTATGCTCTCGCCTCTGTGCGTGAAATAAGCCGCCTCTCTGAGCGTCACCCTGCCGTGGGCCGCCAACATCAAAAGCAGGCAGAGCATATAGGCAATCCGCCGCTTACCGCTTAAAGGCCGGAAATTGCACCCGACCACCACGAAGAAAAAGGCAAATCCCACCACGCAAGGCAGAATATAGCGTTCCGCTATGGCAGTCTTGCTGTAAGAGACACACTGCGGTAAGATTACCGCCGCCGTAAGCAGTGCTTCCCAGATAAGTTTCTTGCTCTGCTCCCAGTAAGTCAGCAGAATCAGGCACATCAAAATACCAAACCGCACATACCATTTCAAATCTGCCTGCGCCGCCTCGCTCCACACCTGGATATACTGGTCTAACGTCACGCTCTCGTCAAGCCCCACATAGGAATAGTTGTTCGTCCCGATGACGAAAACAATGAGAATCATCTCCGCCACAAAAATAAAGCCAAGCGCAAGCAGATAGGGCAGCCTGTTCCTGACCGCTTCCCACAAGTTCTTTACCGTCACCTGCCTGCCCTGCATCTCCTCATACAGTACGTAAAGTCCCACGAAAGGCAACAGCAATATAAACGGCTCCTTATAAACCGACATCAGGAAAAACGCCCCTATGCTCGCAAAGGCATATCCCCTGCGGTCTGTCCGAAGCCATTTTAACAGAAGCCAAAAACCCAGGGCAAACATCATGATATCATAGGATTCCTGCGGCCCAAGCTTCCACCATACCGCCGACTGGTATCCCACCATCACAGTCAAGGAAAACAAAGCAGCGTATGCCATATTGCATTTCATCAGCCTGGCGCAATAATAGAGAAGCGCAAGGGCCGCCACAATCTCCGCCGCCTTAACAACTGACATTGCTGTCAGATTAATACCGAACACATATGCCATAAGTACCCGATTGATATAGTAAAGGGGCCTGAAACGCATAGTCAGGTCATATCCAACCGCCTCCCGCAGGCAGCTCCACAGGCTCCTTCCCTCCAGGGTCATCCAGTCCACATATTTCGCAAACTCCCAGTCGTCCACCAGATGAAACCCTGACGTGAGCGTGCCCATCCCAATCGCTACGCCAAACACAAGCGCTGCAAAAAGGCCCCATACAAGAAGGGCCTCCTTCTTTTGTCCGATTTTCTCCAAGCGGCCATAAAAATTGTATACCGCATCTATCAATCTGGTCGCCATCTTCTTCTCTCACCTATACTTCTGCATATCTTTCCTGACACACTAGCCAACTTGGGACAGTATAATGTCAGCCATCTCCCCTACGTTCTTCATGGAAACAACCTGTCCCATATTGAACTTCATGCCAAACTCCTGTTCCACCGCCGCCAACAGGTTGATATGCTCCAAAGAGTCCCACTCTTCGATGTCATCCGCCGTGGTAGCGTCCGTCACAACGATGCTGTCATCATCGAACACATCCTGGAATACCTCGTTTAATCTAACAAACACTTCATCTCTGCCCATAAACCTATCTCCATTCTTGCTTATCGTATAAAACTATGCAAACACATATAAACACTATAATAGTTTTTACACAATTTGGCAACATCATCCGCTTCTATAAAATCTCAATGACCGTATTCTTCTTCGCATATTCTTCCGGGATATCGAACCGCCACACGGTGATTTTATCCGGTTCTTCTGCAACTTTCGTAAATCCCATCCCGGCATAAAACTCCCTGACCATCCCGTTCTTGGCAGTGGGATAATAATAGCCCATGATGGTGCGAATCCCACACTCCTGACAGGCTTGTACCACGCTGTCCATCATGGCGGACTCCATCTCTCTTTTTAGTACACGGCAGCTCATAAGCCACAATTCCAGGTGAAGGACATCGCCATTCCCATCGGCGGCCGATACTGCCTCTTTTTTCCGGTAAGAATCCACATCCTCCATGCTGCCTTTTCTGCCGATTACAACAGAAACGACACCATTGTCACCAAACTTATCCTCCAATTTCCCGTAACGCGTGATATAATCCCCGTCCAACGCAAATTTCTCTATATCGCCCTGGGTATAGCGCCTGGTGGTCAAGTTAAACTGGTTGCTCTTGTTGGTGAGTTGGGCAATCCGCGCCATATAGATGGCCTCAAAGGGCTTGATTGTGCCTTTCATTTCAAGAGACAGCAAATACTCCCTGTAATCGCCGAAACTCTGCTGCTGTTGTTTCCGCTCTATATTCGCCTTATACATCTCGTTGCGCTTCCTGTCGTCATCTGACAGGCTTGTCACCTCAAAGAATCCCGAATGGTCAAGGATACGGATGTACTGTTCCGGCGTGCCGATTGCCGGAACCGCCACGCCGGGCGCCTGCGAAGCCACAATCTCCCGCTCCGCCGGATTGTCGTCCACAAACACAAGGCTTTCCGGCAAAATATTCAATTCCTCCGCAATCTCTGCAATATTTTGACTCTTGGGCTCCCAATTCGCCTTAATCAGTATGAAGTCCTCCGGCTTTAAAACGCCGTCCGGATGGCCCAAACCTGCGACGGCATTCTCATACTCGTTTTTGGAATCCACATTCAGCATGACGCCGATGTCCTTCTGTGCCTTGATGTACCCCTGGAACTCCGCATAGACCTGTCCCAGGGAAGTTTCCTGCCCTATCTCTAAATTCTCCACGCCGTCGTCTCCCACGATGCCGCCCCAGAGCGTGTTGTCCAAATCCAGTACAAGGGATTTCCTGTTCTTTCCGAAAACCGCCTTGATGATATTGGCCAGGTTATGTGCAAATTCCGGGATTGCCTGCATGCACATAGCATATTTATACATATGCCAATAGAAAGGGTCCGACCACTTATCTATCCCATATGCCGCCGCCATATAGTTGATATCGTTGATATAAAATCCCTCATGTTCCCTGGCATACTGATAGAATTTCTCATTCATGCCGTTTAAAAAACTGATTCTGCCCTGCCTAAGCACAGCCTCCTGGTTTCCCAACACCCTGTAAAAAGGGTACTCAAAATTGTTCTGTATCACGGGACAGTGATATTTGTCCGCAATCTTGTCCCACATCGAAAGGAATCGCCCATACTGTTCTTCCAACATGTCTTCAATCTGCGCGCTGTCGTCTGATATCCCCGGATAGCGCGTGATATTGCGGTTCGACGTGTGGATATATACCAAATCCGGCGCAAATTCCACCAACTCCGGATTGTCAAACATCACGTCCTGCCAGTACTGGGCATACTCCGACTCATAGAACTCCGGCTTTATCCCGTAATTTAAAAGAAACAGTTCCAAAACCCTTACAATGTCGTGGGTCGTGCTTCCTCCTAACACCGCGATTTTCTTCGGCAAAAAGCCCGTCCCGCTCTCCAAAAGCTGCCGCTTGATTTTCTTGGATTTCTTAAGAATGTATTCACTGTCAAAGGGATATTCTAACTCTTTCATGAAACGCTACCGCCCGCTTTCTGTTATGATATATTGTCCGATAATGGTATTATTTTATTATCATACCATATTCTGCCCATTTCCGGCAATCAACACTCGTGAAAAGCAAAATGTGTTTTCCCAAAAGCCAGATACCCTCTTTAGGAACAGGATACTTGCCTTCATGTGGCAATAATGGTAGAATATGCTTTGATTTTGTCGAAAGGACACTCTTTACAAATGAAAAAAATACAAATGAAAACACTGCAGCAAAAAAGCCCGTCGCGTTTTGCCATCGGGCTGTTGCTCATCAATCTTATTCTGTTGTTAACTGCCTACGCCAACTATAAACAAGACGCCAATCTTCGGGACATAGCCCTATCAGATATGCAGCCATACGCCGAGGCGACAGAATCCGTCACTTTTCCTACGGATGAAAACCCTTACGGGGACATCGTAGTCAATTCTGACCCCGCCTCCGGTTACCATGGCCTGTCGCTGACCGGACCTTATATCACACTGACCGCCGGAGAATATGACCTGGAAATTTCATATACCTCCTCTGAAGACGCCGTCTGCGAGATATACAGCGGCTCCGCCGTCAACGGTGACAATTCCGCCGGCCAAGTTCTGGCGACGGCCGATATGCCCGCCGGAAACGGCACATGCAAAGTGCGTTACACCGCCGGTTCCACGCTGCGCAACGTGGAATTCAAGATATACTATAACGGTGGGGAATTGCGGATACATTCCATTGCAAACCGCCGTACAGGAAATTTTACGGATTCTTTCGTCATACTTATCCTTATTTATACGTTTGAAGCCGCTTTCGTCCTGCTCCTGTACCGCTGTCAAAACTCCCTCACAGGAAACCTCTCTCCCTTGTGGAACTTTTGTCTGCTGACTGGCCTCGCCGTCGTTGCCACCATTCCGGTTATGAATGATTTCCAGGCCGTAAGCCATGATTACCTCTTCCACTATGGCAGAATCAACGGTATCGCCGAACATCTGCGCAACCTTTCATTGACCCATCCGGTCATGCGCATTTCTATGACGGAGCATAGCGGTTACGGGTATATCACGCCCGTCATGTATCCCCAATTGTTCCTGTATATCCCTGCGTTTCTTCGTTTAGCGGGGTGCTCTATGCTAAACGCATACAAGATTCTCATTTTTCTCACCAACTGTGCCACTGCATACATTGCGTATTTCTCTTACGCGCGCATTTTCCGCAGCAGACAGACAGGCATGCTCAGCGCTGCGCTCTATGTGATGGGAATCTACCGTCTGGCCGACATCTACACCAGAGGCGCATTGGGGGAATTTATCGCCATGGCCTTTCTGCCTCTTCTTCTCTACGGGATGTATGAAATCCTCTGCGGTGACTGCCGCAAATGGTATTATGCATTCCTGGGATATACCGGCGTTATCCAGAGCCACATCATCACGGTGCTGCTTGCCGCGGTATGCTGCTTTATCGCTGTGGTCTTCTGCCTGAAGCATCTCTGCCATGACAAGAAAAGAATTGTGGCCCTTCTGTCCGCCGCAGCCTCCACGCTGTTTTGTAATCTATGGTTTATTGTTCCTTTCATACAGTACAGCTGCCTGGACCTGAATGCAAACCAACCGGAAACGCGCCTTCATTTTACCGGTATATACTTATCACAGATGTTTGCTTCCTTCGTCTCCAACGGCAATCCTATGTACGAAACCGGGACTACCGCCGGAGAAATGCCCCTGACCGTAGGAACCATCACCCTGGTGGGCATGGTCTGTTTTATCCACTACGCCCTGCATGCGCACGGAACCGCCGCGGAACCCCGCAAAAAGGGCATTTACTGTCTGTTTGCAGGTACATTCGCCCTCTTTGCCTCTTCCGTCTATTTCCCGTGGCAAGCCATTACCTCCACAGAATTAGGCTCCCATTTCACGATACAGTTTTTATGCCGCCTACTCACTGTCGCCTGCCTGTTCTTAAGTCCGGTAACAGCCCTGGGACTGCGCCATATGATGTTCTCCATAACAGCCCGCAGAAACAGCGCCTGTATCCTTGCCCTGACAGGCATCGTCCTGTTTACATCTTTTTATTCCATCGACTCTTGCCTGGAACAAGAAGGCGTAGGCAAAATTTACTGTGAAGTCATGGACAAAAGCGACCGTATGTATCTGCTTCGTTCCGCCAACCCGGATGCAATATCCTACGGGGGCACATTGACATATTCCGAAGACTTGACCGTACAAGTACAAAACTATACGAAAGGAGATGCACAGCTTTACGCAGACTTGGATATAACGGGCAGTTCAGAGGATTCCTACATAGACGTTCCTCTCTTCTACTATCCCGATTACCACGCCAAGGACCAGGAAGGCAGGGAACTTGCCCTCACCGCAAGCCCGGACGGGCTAATCCGGCTGACCCCCTCCGACTCTTTGCAGAGCATTCATGTCTATTACAAAGAACCTGTGCTGTGGAAAATCTGCACGGCCGTGTCCTTCGTAACGCTGGTACTGCTGTGCATAGTGCTATGCAGGGAAAAAATCTTTCCCGCCACACTTACTCCTCCGGATAGAAATCCGCTTTAATCAGCCGAATCGCATACTCCACATAAGTCTTCCTGCCTTCCGCCGTCAGATGTACGCCGTCCTCCAAACATTTGTCCGCAGTATACGCGTCAATGCCGCTCTCTTCCATGGCATTGAAGAAGATGACGTTGTCCCCTTTGTGTTGGTCAGCCACATAGCCTGCGCCCCTGGCGAAATCCACCATCGTGCCATATCCGTAATTGAGGCTGTAGGAATCTCCTAAAAAGGTGTCGCCGCTGAAAATCTGACAATAATGAGGCGCAATCAATAAAATCTTGGCATCCGGGAACCGTTCACGCAGAAGATGCACCGCCGTCTCCAACGCGCCCGAATAGGTATGCTCGGAATCGACCCCTATCGTACTGCCATCAGCCAGATATCTACTCTGGGCAATCTTACCGCTCAGGAAATCATTGATGCCGTATTCAATCACGAAATAATCCGTCTTGTCAAAATCACATTCCTTCAGAATCTCGCCTGCCCGGTAGCCCTCGAAAATATCCGCGTTGATATTGCCCAGGATGGCGTTCACCACGCCAAGAAGGCCCCTGGATTCCCACTTATCGAAATCGGCCACCTCACCCGGCAGAAGCGCCGCGGTTGTGCCGCCCATGGCCATATTGTACACTTTGGCATTGCAGGCGTCCGAGATAAGGGACGCCACGCCGCCTTCCTCACGGTCGCTGTCAATGATACTGTCCCCCATAAAGACAATCTGCATGTCATACTGCTTCTCATCCTGCGCGGCCTGCCCTTCTCCCTCACCGGACTCTGAATTGGCCGACACCGAGGCTTGTGCATCCGTATCCTTGCTTTCTTGTGCATTGTCTGTATTGGTCAATGTCTTCTCCGGCTCCGCCTGGCTGCTCTTCTGTTCCTCGCCCGCCTCCTCGGCGGATTCCGTCCCCACGCTTGGGCCGCCCTTCAATTGGTTCCATTCCGCTTTCAGTTCCTGCACCGTCTGGTGGTTCTCCTCTTCCAACGCAAGCCTTTCCTTTTCCATCCTAATCTGGGCCTGCCCGTAAAGTATCTCAATAATCGCCAGAATACAGAAACCGATTAGAACAGTGAGAAGCAACACGCTGCTGCTCTGTTTTCCCCTTCTTACATGATTTCTATTATCCATTGTTTCCTCCCCGCCTTTCCAAAAATTCTCCGGCTGTATGCATGGATATAACATTCCGGAATCCTGACATCCATTCCTGAAATCTTATATAAAACCTACATGACATGCTGCAAAGAACTTCTATTGTTAGCATACCACTTTTCTTTCTTTCTGAGTAGGTTGGTCACTGTTTTTTAACAAAAGATTCCATAAATCTTAAGAATTGTATTTTATTTCTATTTGTAACCAACCCTTATTATAGTATATAATTAAAAATTAGAAATATACATGACAGTCATCTACAAAAGAAAGGAATGCATCAGCAAAGCCTTCCGGCGGACTGTTGCAAAGGATTCGCCTATGTCACTCGTTATTCAGGGCTCGCAGCCCGTTTCTATACAGTCCGCCCTGTCCAAAACAAGACGGCGCGGCGGTTTTATACATACTCCCCCCGCCTCTTCCTCCTGGAAATGGCGTCTTTTCTTTTTCATCTTCCTAATATTATTTTATATAATGGAAATCCTGTGGATGGAACCGGTGGACGGCATCAACGACGACTGGGGCATGTACAGCACGCTCTCCGGCGCCTATCTTGGCTCCCCTGACGCGCATGTGCTTTTCTTTCTATACCCTTTATCCTGGTTCCTCTCCAAACTATATGGCCTGTGCAGCTTTATCCCATGGTTTGGCATCTTCCAGCACGCAGTGCATATCGCCTGCCTGTATGCGGTCTACAGCCGTTGCATGCATATATTATGCAGACACGAATGCCCGGATGCTTTCTGGAAACCTGCTCTTACCATATGCTGTATCCTTTTTCTGATTATAGACTTGAATGTACTCACCGAGGCGCAATATACCACCACAGCCGGGCTTGCGGCGGCGGCGGCCGTTTTCTATTTTATTACAACACGCAGCAACGTCTCCGTGCCAGCTTTTCTTGTCGGAAACATTCCCGCTTTTATATTTGCCTGGATTTCTTTTAGTATGCGCCAAAATATTTTTTACCTTATGCTTCCTATGGCGGGTATGCTCTGGATTTCCAAGTGGATAGTAGCATACCGCAGCGGCTACGGACAGATAGCGCTTAAGCTCCTGGGGTTTGCCCTCATTCTCGGTTTAGGCATGGGAGCCCTCTACGGCTTGGACGCTGCCGCCTACTCAGACCAGGAATGGCGGGATTTTAAACGGATTAACCATTACAGGGAGCGGGTCGGGGATTTCTATACCTGGCCGGAATATGAGGAATGTGCCGACGCACTGGAAACGCTTGGCATCACGGAAGAAGATTATATGTACCGCCGGGCGGGCGCGCCCCACATTGGCTACGGGATGTCGGTGGACGACTGGAAGCAGATGCACGACATCGCCAGAGACTGCTATTATGCCCGCACCACCCCCACGGGCCGCCTGAAAAATATTCTTATCGGCGCATTCTCAGTCTTTCTCTATGAGGACGGTATGCAGCCGGCCAACGTGCTGGTGCCTCTGTTAACCCTGGCGGCTTTGTTGCTGATTCTTCTGCGCCACAACCGCAGCGCCCTGCTCGTCTATATCCTTTATTTTATCGGCCGGACGGTGAGCTGGGGCTATGTGCTGTATGAAGGCCGTTTTCCGAAACGTATTATACAGCCCTTAATCACGATGGATTACGCTATCCTGTTTGGAATCCTCTTTGGGCTAAACCTCCTTCGGTCGGAACACGCCAAACGTTATCTCTTCATTCTGCCCGTCATCTTCCTGTTAAGCGCGGCGTCCCTTATCATGACCAAAAACAATGTGGACGCCAACTACCACGCCCATCAGGACACATGGGAAGAGCTGAAGGCATACTGCCACGCCCACCCGGACAATTTCTATATATGGACCTACAATTCCGGCACATTGGAAAATTATTGCGAATCGCCTTTTGACTTGACATTAGATACTTACAATAACTTTATCTACACAAACTGGGGCGTAATTTTAAACCCCAACAGCAGGAAGAAGTTTACGCAGCATGGAATCGGAAATTACGGGCAGGATGTAATCGACAGCGAAAACACCTACTTTATCATGCAGGAGGCGCCCTACAACGATGAACATCCCGTCATCATGTATTTCCGCCACACCTATGACGCTGTCAGCGAGACAGCCGACACTTTCACCGCAGGAGGCTCCAGATATATGGTATATCAGCTCCGGCCAAAGCCGTAGAGCAGCCCCGGCGCAACACCCCTTTTACCCTTACTCCGGCTGTCCCCCGTCCACGGCTGTCGTCCCAAGCAGGACAAGCGCTGCCACGGCTAACATCACCGGATAGAGATACCTCACAAGCACGCAGGGCGCAAGCAGAAGCGTCCCCGTTAACGCCAGTGCATAGACTGCCGGAAGAAGCAATTTCCACCGCCTAAGGCCAATGCAGCAGACACAGTAATAGAACAACAGCCAACAATAGAAGGCGGGCTGCATCACCAGGGAAAGCGGCGGCAAATACTTCCACAGCGCGTCCCCTCCTGCAAAATAGCGGTAAAACGCCTGCAAAAACTGCAGTTTCTGGTGCCTTTCATACCCCGGCACAAGGGCTTTAATATATTCCTGTTGGTCACTGGGGTAAGTAATTTGCAGGTACCCTTTGGCATAAGAATAAATATCATACAGGTATGTGCTGTCTTCCAGATACCACATGCCTTTATTTTTTAATAAAAACGCCCTCATATATTCTCCGGGATATCTGACGCCAAGGCTTACCCACTCCTTCGCCAATGCCCGGAGCGCCTCTCTATCGTTAGGAATGTCCCTCTTGCTTCGGTCCGCAATGGCAGGTACATACTCCGGCACATTGCCCTCTCCCCAGACAGCTGAAATCCTTTCCCTGTCCAGTCCGTCCAGGTCTTCCCCGTGATATGCCGCAACCCGCGCAATCTGTTGGGCCGGAACGCTGAGCATTTCCCTGGCGTAGGTGGTGTTGGAAGCATGTACCGCCGCCGCCATTCCCGTGCTCACAAGCGCATACAACACCAGGGCAGACACGTGCACTGCCGCCGTCTTCCAGAAGAATTTTCTGTCATTCCCTTTCCCCCGGTATAGGACAGCACTGGCCGCCGCCGCATAACACAGCCACGCATAGATACTGTTGTTGCGAAACAGAAGCAAAAACACGGTCACCACAAGATACGCAGACAGCCATTTCACATCCGCATCCTTATTTCCGTCCCTTGTAACCATATCCCACACAAACACCGTAAAAACCATCACAAGGACTCCGTAAACCGTATCTTTCGTGATGGAAACCGCCAACATACCGTGGGTAGGATAAAAGGCTGCGGAGAGGACGAAGAAATAGCATAATAATCTATGGACGCCCTTTTTGCGCAGGAACACATAGACATAGGCAAAGCACCCCGCAACTATCATCATCTGTACAATCGTATATACCGCCAGCCCCGCCCGGTCCGCATTGCGTACCCCCGAAAGAATCTCTCCGATTTTCAGGCTCACAGAAAGCATCAAAGTGTGTATCAGCGGATGGTGGGTGGTGTAGCCGCTGACCTTAATCTGGTCTAACTGCGGAATCACGTCATAAGCCATAATCGCCGGATAATACGCCGCAAAAGGAATCAGAAACCCGCACAGAATTACCCCGTAAGCGGCAAAAAAGTATCTCCATACCGGAAAACCGCTGTCCTTTGGCGCCACCCTGGACCTGCGCCCAAATCCGCTCCACGCCATGTGCCCGCCACATGCTTCCGCCTTCTCTCCTGCCCCTTTCCTCCGTGATAAGACCCAGGCAAACAACATATTCTGGACGCCGTAGGCAAGCGGCGTAAGGCATAAAACCCACCCGCAAAGCTCCAGTCCTCCTACGCACCCGTCCATGCCCGGCACGCTCACATACATCCCATACACTTGGGATGCAGTAAAAAAGAGCGCTAAAACCGCTCTCACCCACACAGAAAAAAAGGCTTCTTTCATAAACAAAGCCTTTTTGTAAACGCCATATACGCCAAACAGGACGGCAAGATAAAATATACCGAAAGTGTACGGCATACCACATGCATGACAAACCATAACAATGCGGCATACCGCCCAAGCCGCGGCTGCCAATACCGCCAAGTTGATTACCGATGCGCTGTCCCTGTCTTTCATCTCCGTCAGATGCTTGTCCATATCTATGACCTGTCCCTATTCTTATTCGGTCTTATTGACCCGTCTGGTCACTAACGTCAGCCGATACTCGAAATCCCTCCGGTTCTTCAAAGCCATGTTGGACAGAATCAGCCCTGCAAACAGTGACTGGACTGCCGCAAGCCCGATAAACCCGCAGACAAACAACGTAGGGAACCGCAGTACCAGGCCCGTCTCAAAGTAGGCAAACAGAATGGGAATAAACAGAATCACCGCTATCACCGTCAGAATCACCGAACACACGCTGAAAAAGCCCATAGGCTTATAGTCTCTGTACAGTTTCAAAATCGTGTGCAGTACTTTAAATCCGTCGGAAAAGGTATTCAGTTTCGACTCGCTCCCCTCCGGCCTGTCACGGTAGTCCACAATCACATTCTCAATCTGCATATTGTTGTAGACCGCATGGATTGTCATCTCCGTCTCAATCTCAAACCCAGTGGATAACACAGGGAAAGTCTTGACAAACCCATAGCTGAAAGCCCTGTATCCTGTCATAATATCCTTAATCTCGCACTTAAACAGCCTGTTGATGCTGCTGCGCACGATGGTATTGCCGAAATTATGGAAGGGTCGCTTATTCTCCGTAAAATAAGTGGATGAAAGCCTGTCGCCCACCACCATATCCGCATTGTGGTTTAAGACCTTGTCCGCCATCTCCCTTGCATACTCCATCGGGTAGGTGTCGTCCCCGTCTACCATAATATAACATTCCGCCTCAATTTCCCGGAACATACGGCGCATCACATTGCCCTTGCCCTGCATATACTCATGCCGGATGACCGCTCCCGCCTCTTTCGCCAGTTCCACGGTTCGGTCCCTGGAATTGTTATCGTATACATAAACCACCGCCTCCGGCAATGCCTGCTTCGCATCCCGGACAACCTTGGCAATCGTCTTCTCCTCATTATAACACGGAATCAGAACAGCTATCTTGTCCATTATCTTCTTCTGCCTCTCCACATATCTTCGTAAAAATGTTTTTGAGCTATGCTCATTTTTTTATTTTATCACATAATCTCAGCCATTACTATTTTTTTATGAAAAGATTTCATGGCCCTTAGAATCCCTGGTAAATAAATTCGCTTGCGCTATACCCGGGCCCATAACATCCAAGCAGGATAACGCCAAACAGGAGCATATACCAGATAATCCACCGAAGTGGCAACGCCATGCCTGCAATCTTATCGCGCACAGAACCTTTCTGCTGCATCACCGACACGCCGCACAGAATCAAAAGCGAAACACAGGCAACCCCCATTTCAATCCAGTCAAGGCCCAGTTCCAACATCGCCCCGTTCCATAACACCGAGGGGTTAAAGACAGATACGGCGCCTCTCAGCATGGCGAAAGCGTCGCCCACCGAAGCCGCACGGAAAAATAAATCCCCGATACATACCAGAAAAAAAGTCCTGACAATGCGAATCCCGCCAATCAGCCTTCCCTTCGGGTCAATCCGCCATCTCTCCATAAGACG
The DNA here is from genome assembly GCA_947172645.1 of uncultured Lachnospiraceae bacterium. Taxonomy (GTDB): domain Bacteria; phylum Bacillota; class Clostridia; order Lachnospirales; family Lachnospiraceae; genus UBA3282. The sequence goes on from CAMWBY010000002.1 coordinate 204,411, forward strand.
GGCGCAGGGCGGTGCAAGCAGCTCCTCCATCACGATATAGAACCAATGCAGAAGCCCGGAACCAATCACAAATTTCCAGTCTCCTCCATGCCAGATGCCCACCGTCAGCCACAGAATAAACATCGCCGCAAAGGTTGCGTACTGTTTCCCCTTCTTCTTCCCAAACTTCTTCCGCCAGGACTGGTTTAAGCGCGTAAAGAACCCGGTGCGCAGAACAGGGTAGAATACATACTCTTTCATCCACACCCCCAGGGTAATGTGCCATCTGCGCCAGTATTCCGCGACGCTGCATGCAAAGAAAGGCGTCTGGAAATTCTCCGGCAAGACAATGCCGAGGCTCTCCGACATCCCAAGGACGATATCCATACATCCGGAAAAATCCGTGTAGAGCTGAAACGCATAGCATATGGTGGCTATCCAGATAAACGCCCCCGGATAGTCCGCATACCCGCCATACACCGTGTCCACCAGGACGCCAAGTCTCTCCGCAATCACCAGTTTCTTAAAAAACCCCCAGGCCATACGCTGGAATCCTCTGGACACACGCCGGTAATCAAAAGGATGGGGCTCAAAAAACTGCTCCCCATGTTCTCTGTACTTGAGAATCGGCCCGGAGATGATGACCGGAAAATACAAGCCATACAGCATCAGCTTCCCATAATTCATCTGCGGCTTGGCAATCCCGTAGTAAACGTCAACCACATATCCAAGCAAAGAAAAGGTATAGAAAGACACGCCAAGAGGTATCAGGAAATCCACACTCTCAATCAATGTCTCGGAACTTCCCAATAACTGCGCAATGCCGTCTATCGTGTAGATACCGAAATTCACATATTTCAGGACCACAAGAATGCCAATATTGACTAGTATAGTCAAAAAAAGAATTGTTTTTCGACGCCTGACATTTTCGGCGGGCGTCGCGGATATGAGACGAATCCCCGCATAACACGCCGTCACAGAGGCAACAGGATAAGCAATCAGAAATCCGTTCCCGCCAAGCAGATAGTAGGCCACGCTGCACACAAGCAGCAGTGCCCACTGCATCCTGCCCGGAATCACATAGTACAATATGAATAATGCCGCAAAAAAACACAAAAAATAAAACGAAGTGATACCCATACCGATGTCCGTTTCTATAAGGAAATGATTCGCAAAGCAAATCCGGCACTTCTTAGCAGAGCGTCCCACGGCGCAGCTTAGAAGTACTGTTCAAACTATTCTATCACAAAAGGGCCTCGAAAGAAATGACATTTGCATATTTCTGGCAAATAAAGTAAAATTGCTTTAGCCAAGGCAAAATTTTTCCATGCCATGCGGCCCGGAGGTTTATATGCTGTTTAATTCACTCTCTTTTGGCGTATTTATTATCGTCGTTTTTATACTATATTATGTCGTGCCCCACAAATACAGATGGTGTTTCCTGCTGATATCCAGTTATATTTTCTACATGAACCTGCATATCGGTTATGGCATCCTGCTGTTTGCGGCAACGGCGCTGACCTATTTTCTCGCCGTCCGCCTGGAGGACGCTTCCGCGGCCAAGGCCAGGCGGCTATGTGTGTTTGGCGGCATTCTTCCCCTTGTCCTGATACTGCTTTTTTACAAAACGGCCAACCCCGTCATTAACCGGCTCAATCTGCTGGCCGATGCCGGACGCCTTTCCATGCAGCCAATCACCTTAAAGATTCTACTGCCCGCAGGTATCTCTTTCTATTTTTTCCAGTCCATGGGATATCTGATTGACGTCTACCGGGGCAAAGTCAAGGCCGAGCGGCACTTCGGATACTATGCGCTTTTCGTGTCCTTTTTCCCACAGCTCCTGGCGGGGCCTATCGGCAGGGCGGACAGCCTGCTTCCCCAATACAAAAAAGAACGTCCCTTCGTCTATGAGAACGTCACCTATGGTTTAAAACTGATGGCATGGGGATATTTTAAGAAACTGGTGATTGCAGATGTATTCGCCGCAGTCATCAATAAAGTGTACAATAACGTATACTCTTATGTGGGATTGGTATTTATCATTGTCACCGTCATGTTTGCGGTAGAAATTTACTGTGATTTTTCCGGTTATTCGGACATCGCCGTAGGCTGCGCCAGGCTGTTTGGCATTGACCTGATGACAAATTTCAAAAGCCCCTACTTTTCCTTCTCCATCAGGGAATTTTGGAGCCGATGGCATATCTCACTGTCCACCTGGTTCCGTGACTATGTCTATATTCCCCTGGGAGGCAACCGGGTGCCGAAATGGCGAAACTGCCTGAACCTGCTTATCACTTTTTTAGTCAGCGGTTTCTGGCATGGCAGCACAATGAATTACATCCTGTGGGGCGGCATCCATGGCGTCCTGCAAATCATAGAGACTCTCCTATGCCCGAAGAAAAGGAACGGGAAAAAAATCACCTACAGAAAGCATTGGTGGCAGCTTCCGCTCACTTTCGCCCTGGTGTGCTTTACATGGATTTTCTTCCGGGCAAACACCATACAGGACGCTCTCTGGATTATCTCCCGGCTCTTCTGGGATATCGCCAGGCCGCGCACTTATGTGAAAACGGGAATCACCTGCCTTGGCCTCTCCCCTGCGGCAGCTGCCGGCATGTTTTTGTCGGTTGCACTGCTCACCGTATATGACTATGTCTCCTTAAAAACTGACGTCATAGAAGCCTTCTCCAGACAAAAATGCTTCCTCCGGTGGCCGGTATATGTGCTTCTTTTGGTCACTATCATACTGTTTTCCCCGAAGGGCGTGGCGACAGAGTTTATTTATTTTCAGTTTTAGCATAGCAGAAAGGCGTCTACCTAATCATGAAGAAAAAATACGACATCATTCGTTTTGTAGTAAAATGCATCTCTTTTCCCGCAGCGGCCATGCTTATCGTCTATATGATGAACCGCTCCTACAAGGAAATCGATGCGCTAAAATACCAGGATATCTTAAAGTTCGATATGATTGACCACGGATACTGGGAAATCCGCGTGGGCAACCTTGGCAGCTCTCACGGGGCCTACGATTTCGTGTATGACGACATTCTGAATCAAGGCTTCAACTGCTTTAATTTCGCCAATACAAGCCAGAGCTATGACTACGATTATGCCATACTCAAACAGTACGGACAATACATGGTAAAGGGTAAAAGCGTTCTCTTTATCCCCGTGTCCTATTTCTCTTTTAACAATGAAGTGGTAAACGAAACAGAAGCACAGGCCATGAGCCTGCGCTATTATCATTTCCTGTCGCCGGAAAACATACCGGACTACGACCCTTATATTGACCTAATTACCAACCGTCTTCCCATCCTGACCGCAGGAGAAGATATTCTGAAGCTGTTTCCCAACTTAAGTCCTGTCCTCACTGCCCACGCGGCAGGCAACGGCGTCGATACGGAAGAATTTGCCCGTCGGGCAAAAGAGCGCTACAGCAGACACTTTGATAATAAAGAAGAATACTTTATGCCCCAACGCATCGAAGAATTATATCAGATTATCGATTACTGTAAAGAGCTTGAAATCACGCCCGTTCTGATTACCACGCCCTTTTCCAAATATTACAGGGACCTTGTGCCGCAGGATTTCCTGCAAAAATTTCAGGCAACGGTCACAAAAATTGCAACTGACACAAATGTCGCTTATTACGACTATTCCAATGACGCTCGTTTCCGGGACAATCTACAGTTTTTCTCAGACTCCGACCACCTCAATGCAGAGGGAGCCGCCTATTTTATGGAAGTGCTGATTGCAGAACTGCCGGAGTTGGAGAGGTATCGGTAGAGTCTCTCCACCGCCTCCATCTCCACATGCCTGTCTTCTCGCAGATAGAAATCTCTCGCCGCCTCTTCGCCGATTTCATCATTCACTTCTTCCGGCAGCGTAAGCCCCGGGTGGAAAAGAATCTCCAACACTCGGCCATCCCGCTCCGCCTTCGCGGCTATCTTCGGATACAATCTGACAATCCTGTCATAATCCATATGTCCGCTCATGACAAGCCCCCATAAGTACATCGGTTCAAGATGACGGGTTTCGGCATAGCCATCTGCCCTATGTGAATAGAAAAATAGCAGCCTGTTCTTGATGAAATTCACCGGACGGTAGGTCTTCCATAGAGGAACCTCCGAGACAAATGCATTCAGCATTTCCTTTGAATTTCGGATATACTCCACTTCATAATGTTCCTCTGCAATCGCTTCTGTCAAAGCTTCCCATACAACCGGAATCATGTGCGCATGTTGGTGGGAATCGATACGCAGCCCTTCCTGTCCACATGGAATCCCGTGTTGCCTGGCTATATCCATGGCGCGCCTCGCAGCTTCCCGCACTTTCTCAATCTGCGCTTTCATCTCTTTCTTTAACTGCGCCTTGGCCTGACGCCTCTTCCAGGGAAGGTATGACAAGGTAAACAACCCGCCCCAGGATAAGCCCATCAACGTTCCCTCCGGTTTAGTAAGCAGAGGCGCTTTATCGGCCCCCGACAGGCAATTCCCTTCCACAAAGTCCAGATGCACCGACATTTTCGGCAAAAAAGGCAGACCGGGAACCGCCTCGTACAACAGCTCCATGCATTCAGAGAAACAGGACATATTCGGCACGATGCTGATACTGTCCAGATAACCTTTCTTCATACAGGAAAGCATATCTTTAGATGTATTGAGCGTCAACGCATAATCGTCCGCATGAATATCTATTCTCGGCACCTCACTCCGTCCTTTCTTCGCTGTCCTCCATACCGTCTTCCTTCTTCCAGACAAAAGTATCTATAATATACCTCGGCCTGTGTTTCGTCTCCATGTAGATTTTGCCCACATACTCCCCGATAATCCCAAGCGACAGCAAGGTAATGCCGCCAATCAGAAGCGACACAATCATCGTGGTCGTATACCCCGGCACATTATATCCTCTCGCCCAATCCACCAGGCTGATAATACACATGACAAAACTAAATACGAACACGATAAATCCAAGTCCGCTGATAAGCCTTAAGGGCCTGACGCTCATGGAAGTAATCCCGTCCATCGCAAGAGTAACCATTTTGCTCAGCGTATATTTAGAATGCCCTGCTTCCCTGGCCTTCACATCAAAATACACCACATCCGAGGGGAAACCCATCGTCGGTATCAACCCCCTAAGAAACAGATTCGTCTCCTTATATTCCGCCAACGCATCCAACGCTTTCCTGGACATAAGGCGGTAATCCGCATGATTCGTCATCACCTTGCTGCCAAGCAGATGCATCAGGTTATAATACATGGTGGCCGTGCTTTTTTTAAAAAAGCCGTCCGAATGCCTGTCATTGCGCACCCCGTATACAACTTCGCTGCCTGCCATATAACTTTCCAGGAATTTGTCCAACGCCTCGATATCCTGCTGTAAATCCGCATCGATGGTCACCACCGCATCGGCATACTGCCGCGCGGTCATCATTCCCGCCAGGATGGCGCTCTGGTGCCCGTAATTGCCCGCCAGGCTGACTACCGAGAAAAGCGCATCCTGGGCCGCTATCCGGTGCAGGAGAAGAAGCGTGCGGTCTTTGCTTCCGTCATTGACAAACATAACCTTGCTGTCCTCGCGAATCTTCCCTGCCTGGGCCAGCCGACGCAGCTTATCCCCCAACACCTGCGCTGATTTTTCAATTACCTCTTCTTCGTTATAACAAGGCACTACCAGATATAAAACCGGGGTAGTTCTCTCTATTTTACTCATATTTTATCGTGCCTCTCCGTAATATGCCAGATACCACTCCACGAACTTCGCAAGCCCCTCTTCAATCGTCGTGTCCGGTTTAAAGCCATAGTCCCTCATCAAATCCGTAACATCCGCATAAGTCTGGTATACGTCTCCGGGCTGCATGGGAAGATACTCTTTCTTCGCCGTCCGCCCCAAACATTTTTCTAAAGTTTCTATATAATCCATCAGTTTCTCGGGCTTATTGTTGCCGATATTGTAGAGCTTATAGCTGACTCCCTGGTCGTTCAGCAATGGCGGATTGCACAGAATATTCTCCACGCCCTTCACAATATCATCGATGTAAGTGAAATCCCTGTACATATCCCCATGGTTATAAATCTGGATAGGCTCCCCTGCTAGAATCTTCTGCGTAAACTTATAGTACGCCATATCCGGCCTCCCGTATGGTCCGTATACCGTGAAGAAACGCAGTCCTGTAGCGGGAATATGGTACAGCTTACTGTAAGCGTGAGCCATCAGCTCGTTGGATTTCTTCGTCGCCGCATACAAGCTCACCGGCCCGTCCACCTTATCCTCGGTAGAAAAGGGAACCTTCTCGTTTCCGCCATACACGGAACTGGAAGAGGCATAGACAAGATGTTCCACCGGAAAATACCGGCATCCCTCAAGGATATGGAAAAATCCCATCATATTGGACTGCATATAGGCCGTAGGGTTATCGATACTGTAACGCACCCCCGCCTGCGCGCCCAAGTTCACTACCACATGCGGCGCATACTCCTGGAAAAGACGGAATACGTCGCCCCTGTCGCTTAAATCGCCTTTGATAAAAGTATAATCGGCATATTCCTTCAAAATTGCCAGCCTGTCCTTCTTAAGCCGCACATCATAATAGTCGTTCAGATTGTCGAAACCAATCACCCTGGCGCCCTTCTCCAAAAGGCTCCTGGACAGATGGAAGCCGATAAACCCGGCGCCTCCCGTTATCAAATATACTTTACCCGTATCCAATGGATTCATGTAGCCACCTCTTTATTCCCATCCGAATTGCATGTACCGTTCTGTCTCCCTGGCTCTGTGCGCCTCCGGGGATAACACCTGCTTACTACCGCCCGATACTATAATATTCCACACCTGCATCTTTCATGGCTTTCACATCGTAGAGATTACGCCCGTCATACACGAGAGGAATCTGCATCTGCGATTTGAATGTCTCCGGCGCAACCGACTTTATCTCCCCCCATTCCGTGAAAATAAAACAGATGTCGGCGTCATGAAGCGCACCCTCGGGAGACGTTACATACTGTATTGTACCATTCCCATTTTTTCCTTCGGGATACCTTTTTTTGAAATTATCAGCCGCCACAGGGTCATAGGCATAAATGTCCGCGCCGCTCTCCAACAAAAGAGCCACGTTATCCAAAGACGGCGCCTCGCGCAAATCATCCGTTCCCGCTTTAAAAGCAAGTCCAAGCACAGCCACCTTCAGCCCCTGGAAGGTAATCATCCTGTTGCTTGCCTTATGAAACAGCTTCGTCTTCTGCTCTGCGTTCACATCCACCGCCGCCTCCACGGTACGCAGCTTATAACCATGCTGCCTGGCAATGTATTTCAGCGCCTTGGTGTCCTTCGGGAAGCAGCTCCCGCCGTATCCCACGCCCGCATTCAGAAATCTTGCGCCGATTCTTGCATCGTAGCTCATGCCTTCCGCCACGGCGTCGATATCCGCGCCCACCAGTTCGCAAAGGTTTGCAATATCATTCATATACGAAATCTTTAGCGCCAGGAAATCGTTGCAGGCATACTTAATCATCTCCGCAGAGCGCCTCCCCACCGACACAATGGGCAGGCCGAAAGGTTCGTATATTTTCTTTAATACCGCCTCCGCTTCTTTGGACTCCGTACCGATGATAATCCTCGCCGCATGAAGGGTATCATGTACCGCTGAACCCTGTGCCAAAAATTCCGGATTGGAAGCTACCTCAACCTTCACGTCCCGTTTCAGGAAATCCCTGATAAACTGCTCCACCTTATCATTGGTTCCTACCGGGACCGTGGACTTCACAACAACAAGGCAGTCCCGCTCCACAGACTCCGCAATCTGCCTGGAAACCGTCGCAATATAATTCAAGTTGGCAGAACCGTCAGGCTGCTCCGGTGTGCCCACGCCGATGAAAATTGCCTCCGCATCCTTATACGCGCTCTTGTAATCGGTCGTATAATGCAGCCTTCCCGTGGCGTTGTTCTTGCGCATCAGCTCTTCCAGGCCTTCCTCGTAAATGGGAGAGGTGCCGGATTCCATCAGCCTCACTTTCTTTTCATCCACATCCACACAAGTGACGTTATGTCCCTTCTCCGCGAAGCATACTCCTGCCACAAGTCCTACATATCCTGTTCCTGCAACTGCAATTTTCATTTTAATCCCCATGCCTTTCCTATACCTGCAAGCCCTGGGCCCCAGGCACAAATTTTCGTCCTAACCGCCATGATTCCGCGAACGACATCTTTACTCTTCGTCCACGCCAAGCAGCCTCCTGATTTTCCTGATGCCCCGCTGTGCGACGGTAGGACCATGATTCCTTCTCGCCTGCTTCTCATCGAACAGTCCTGCCAAATCCGGCTGTCCTTTCACATATTTCCACCACAGATATCCCAAGTTTGTGTCATAACGCTTCCAAGGCTTGTCGCCTGCATAATGGATGATTGCAGGATGCTCCAATGCCTCCCGGCAATCCGCCGCCGTACATATTCCTTCACTGACAAGCCTGTCATAATCCTGTTCTTCCATATAAGCCAGGCGGTTATACTTGGACGGCAGATAATACACCGCCCCCTGACAGGTGATATTCAAAATATCCTGGTCCTGATAATAGAGTTTCTCTTTCGCCCACTTATTCCACTGCGCTTCCAGATTCCTCCGGCGTATCTGTGCAAGATTTAACACCGTCACACCTGCATTGATATAACGGCCCTTCATCCCTTCCAGGTAATGCCAATAGGGCCTTACACTGTTCCACTCCCACTTATCCTGGAAGTTTACCGCCCCCTTCGCCGCCGCCAACACGTAATCGTCCAATGGAATCTCCCAGAGGCTTTCCAGGCTCTCTCTGAAAAGCACATCCACATCCGTATAGATGACCTTATCCTCCTCGGGAAGAATCCTGTGCAGCATAAGCCTGAGATATGTGCCCGCCGAAACCCCTCTGACCTCATAGGCGTCCTGGTAGGGGTTATCCACCGTCCTCACGGTAAGAAGAGACATCTCGTCTCTTGCCGAAACAACCTGTCTGAATTTTTCTTCCGCCTGCGCCGCGTCTTTCGTGCACACACAATAAATATGGTAGTGCACCGATTCCGTCACCCCATAATCCAACAGGGAAGCCGCTGCCGCCTGTACCTGGTCCGTTAAATTTTCATCAAAACAAAATACAACCTTGATTCTATTCAATTGCATCTCCGCTTTTCTCTCGTCTCTTTTGCATGAGCGCCATGATAATCCGCTCGGCAATTCCCACCGCCACAGACAAACCGCCTGCCAACAGCATGTATTTAAACGCAACGTTGATATTGAAAATACTGTAATCGTAAGACTCGCTGTAAATATCTGAGAAGCTCAATACTGCGCTTCCGTACACCGCATAGAAAACGCCGTAAGACAGCAGCAACACGAGAAAGCTGTTCAGCAAATATTGCGCCAAAACCGTAAAAGCATTCTCCTTTGTCATCTTTATATTGCCACTGAACCATACGGAAATCAATCCCGGGACCATCAGCATAATAAAACTAATCCATTGCATAGCTAACTCTCCTTTATCTGTGTCCTGTCTGCCTGCCGCCCATGTGTCTGACGCACCTGCGTCTGTCGGCAACACAGGCTGGCCGCTTCCTCCCTGCCTGCAGTTAATCCTGACATCACTGTATATCACATAAGCAGAAGGGTCAATCGCCTCTTCACTGTCCAGGCTATAGCTTCCCACACCGTCAACCTTCTGTAAGCTCTCCAAAACCTGCGCCGGGATAACTTCCCCGTCCTTCACATAAGTGTGCGCGTACTGGCGTCCTCTGTCCAGGAATTCCACTTTGTGTATCTGGTCGGGCCCGTTAAACACATAATGAAGGCGCTCAAGCCTGGCCATAAAGTAATCGTCCAGATACTGCATCGTCCCCTGGAAATCCGGATAATAGGACGCGATGTAGCCTTGTTTTTCCTTCCATCTCACCTCGTTCATCCGGTAAGACGCCTCCATGTACGCAGTCATATCATCAAAATAATAATTTTCGTATTTATCATGCAAAGTATCCATGATATCCTGTAGCTGCCCGGCTACTTCCTCACGAAAAGCTTCGCTTTTATAAAGATATTCAAACCATCCTTCGCCGTAATAGCTGTTCAGTACCTCGTCGCACCTTTCATCATTGCCCAGGGCTATGTCAAAGTCCCACACCGGCGCGGCTGTAAGCCGGGAAGTATCCGTATGGTCCTCCTTGTAATAAAATGTGCTGAGCGCATTATTGTCAGGGTCATTGCCAACCTCGTCCACAATAAACAGCTTCGCAAAAGACGGCAGGTCTATATAATCCAAATACCGGTCACTCTGCTGCGCTAAAGTAATACTGTCAGCCACCTTTGCAACATAGTCTGCTATATAATCATGGTCCTCCTTCGAGGGCGCTTTCGGATAGTTAATGACAAATGTTCCACAGCTTGTACTGAAAACCGTCTCCGAATCATGGGCCCGGAAATTGGCTTCCAATAAATATCCGTCCTGGGCTTCCACCCGGTTCTCGACCACTTCCACCTTCTCGCACACCAGATAGGTTCCCATATACTTGCTATTAAAATACAAGTCTGCAAACTCGCAATCCACCGCATAAGGTATGCCGATATCTTTGGCAAAATCATAGGCCAGTTTGTTCCGCATCATGGAAACGTCCAGTTTATTGGCCTGCATAATCCAGTTCTTTGCGCTTCCCATATGGAGCACATCCGTGTTCTCGGAAAGCCGCACATTATACTGGTTCTTGCCGCCCGGGCCTTCCCAGCTGCTGTTGCCTCTGCCCCTGATTCTCTCCATGGCACACTGGCTGTCTATTTCCCCCTCCGCGGTAATGCAGTAAAACTCCCCCGATTCTTCGTTGCCCTTCTCTGCGTCAACATAGTCCATGGATCCAGACTGGGTATCGATAAAGACAGTCGGAAGCTTCTCTGACTTCATAAAAATCATCTTATAATGCAGTTCATTCTGTTCTTTATCTATTATGTCCAAGGCATAATCCGTGCCAGTCCCTACATTCTGCAATCCGCTGCCTGCATCAACTTTTTTTCCGTCAAATGACACCTGGCAAACATTATCGCCGAATGCCCACGAAAGCTTCGCCATATCCGCATAGGCAGGCAGGAATGCATAGCAAATACCCTCCGACACATACAGGCTGACATCCTTGGCAAAATTGCCGCAATCCGCCGTTATACCGACCGGAAGAAAATCTCCTTCATAAGGGTCGTCCTCCTGCTCTTTTGTCCCATCCGTATAGTCTTCTTCCCCACGGACTGTCACACGGTATTCCTCCGATACGGATGCGTCCGTTCTACCTTCCTTTATATAGGTGATACAGTAAAAAACCGCCGCACATAACGCCGCAAGCACGGCGACATTGATTATTCTGTTATGTCTCTTATTGTTAAACGTCATAACGGTTTTACGCCTTCATAATAATGGTCGAGATTATCCATGCGCTCCCTGATTAATTCATGTAACGTCTCACAGGCAGAACCGTAAGCGCTCGTTTCTTCCTCCCTGATAATATACCCTGAATCCGCCAGTCTCTGCTCATACAAATAAGCCACGCCAAGCAGGCTGTCCGTGGACAGGGCATTTCGCCGAAGCTCCTTCCACTTTGCTGCCGTCCGCGGCCAAATATCCTCCATCTGTCCGGACAGACAGGCATATTCGACATCTTCCATAATATTTTCTTTTGCAAATACCGACTGCCATCCGATTCTGGAAGGATACATCCCGAATACGAATTTGCTCCTTTCCGGTATCCTGCAAAATTGATATGCCCCACCCTCTTCACGGGCAATCACATAAAAGTTTTCCATGCTGTTCTGGACTGCGCACGCCGCCTGGAGATAAATGTTATAGTTAATATAATTCTCTATATCAGCCTGTGCAGCGTCCCCGTTCTTTTGCCACATGCCTTCATACTGTGCCAACGCTTCACGATTCTCCTGAATATCCTCGTCCCCAGTCACTTCAAACAGCCTTGTCCCGTCTTCCAGGGTTCCTACACATTCATATGCCCTGTCTTTTTCCCCCAGGCTAAGATAACCCTTTCCAATCTTCGGGGCAAGGTAATACAGCCCCTTATACTGACCGTCCACAATCACTTCCGCATACTCCATGCCTTTTTGCAGCGTGTCATCTCCACAGACACAGTTCCACACATAGTTTGCCACTATCTCGCCGGAAAACGCATTATCTTTTTCATATACCGGATAAAGTTTCCAGGACGTCCGCTTCCCCAGGCCAAGAAGCGAAAGGTCTCTTTCCTGGTCATATTGTTTCTTATAGAGCTTAAAGCTGATTGTCCCGGAATTATAGTTTATTTTCGTCTCAACCGCAGACTCCTTGACGCTCATCGTGATAACGTCTTTGTCATCGGGATTATGAATGACAATATTTCCCTTTCCATAGCCGGAAGCCAGTTTCCCCGCCTCCGAACGGATACATACCATAGGCAGGCCCGTAAAAACCATCTCCGATACGGCATAGGCATTCTCCGTCACAAACCATACTTTAAACCGGTGTCCCCGGGCTATGGCATCCTGCTTGTCTTCCAGTGCATCGTCCTCCTGCAGATAGAGGGTGCAGTTTTCCCCCGCAGACGTAAAAGTCCCCGCATAGGCTTTCCCCTCCATTGGCTGGCTCACGTAAAACAAATTGTTGTCCCGGTCATAGGGAACGGCATGTCCGTCAAGCAGTATCAGCTCCTCCGCATTCTGGGGATTGTCCACTCTGCCAAGGCCCTCTGTCAGCTCCGCCAGCTTCTCCTCCGGCATAACCCTTAAACCATGAAACTCCATATCGTCAATTCTGTCCATTGCCACTGCAAGACAGAACAGGGAAACGGCCAGGAAAAACATCCAAACAGGTTTCTTCTTCATTATCCGATGCGCTCTCCCATTTCCAACAGCCAGTTTACACCGTTCACATGCTCACAATCCCGAAGCGCTGCCACCGCCTCTTCTTTTATCTCCTGACGGGCGGACACCTCGCAGATTATCTCACACCGCTCACCGATATAATTTGTCGCGCGCACCCCCATCTTAGGATAATATGGCTCCATCACGGTTTTCACCTGGGCTAAATCCAGTTCCTTCGTGCCGCGTACAATAACCAGGTACTTCTTCTGTACGCTTGCATAGTAACTTAATGCAAGCAGTACGATTGCGATAAATATCGTGGATATCACAGCCAGTTTATAAATTTCCGCCCCGACGCACAACCCCTCGACAATCGCCCAGAAAATATAGATGGTGTCGGAAGGGTCTTTAATCGCGGTACGGAACCTGACGATGGACAAAGCGCCCACCATGCCAAGGGAAATTGCCATATTGCTGCTTATCATCAGCATAATAACCGAGGTGATTAAGACAATCACCACGTTGCCCGCATTAAATCGGCTGTTATAGTTCACCCCGGTATAAGCCAGGCGGTAGGTAATAAAAATCACCGCCCCAAGCAACAGCGAAACACACAGCACAAACAAAACCTTGTCCACACTGAGCGCTTCGCTATTCACCGTAAACCAATCCAAAATCTTCGTCTTTGACATCTTGTTCTCCATTCCGTGTGTAAAATTATATTAAGTATCTCTCCAAAACCGGCCGTCCGCTCCCGTACTTGCTCACAGACACATTCGTCAGATGGTATTTTGCCAGTATCCGTTTAATCGGTTCTATCAGTCTCCCGTTAAACTTCACTTCCAGAATCACCGCATCCTCCACGGTATGTATCCATGGCAGGTCTTTGTCAAACAAATCCAGGGACACTTCGCTGCTGCGCACATGGCGGTCAATCGTAATCCGGGTATTATATTCCCCATAAAGATAAGCGAAACGGTCATATTCGATTACTGCCGCCGGGCGGTAGCACCCAAGCGTCATATCGCTATACAGCCGCCAGGCCAGCTCCTCTTCATAGTCAAGCAGCGTGCCGTAATCGCCTTCCATGTAGCGCAAGGCATCTTCCCTGCTTATTAACAGGCTTTCCTTGTGCTGCAACGCCCCGTTTTTCTGTTTGCATTCCAGTTTAACCGTATCCGTATCCTCGTCATAAATACGCATCCGTATTTTCTTGCGGCACTCCACGCCGTCCAGTTTCTGCACATAATCTTTCTGGTTAATGGAGTCAAAATACAGACTCTTAACCCGGTAAAATCCATCTGCCGAATAACTGTCCGGCATCAGAAGTTCATTCAATTCTTTCTGGAGAACCAGGCTGTCCTGATAACTAATCCAGTATTTCAATTCACTTCTTAATACAGAGAGCATACCCCTTATTCTCCATCAATTACTGTCGCTTGACGACAAAACTTCCATTATGCACAATGCTCTTCTATTCTACATTGATACCATCAAAAAGTCAAATATTCTATATGGGCCCCGGATGACCGCCTTGTGAAAAATAAGTGCTTGTGTTAAGATAAAAAAACGAGCATAGCTCGTTTATAAGCAAAGGGCTTTCGCAATAGCCCGTTTAAAAATTTGCTTGGCAAATTAACTTTGCGGGTTCCGCTTCGCGGACTCGGATAAACAGTGGCTTTCTTAATAGAAATACAGGCGGTAAACGATACATGCACAAAAAAGTTGAAAGAAAATCCCACATAGGTGCAGTCTTGGCAGTGATTTTGCTGTTTACAGCCGCTTTGCTGTTTGTTTTTCTTTATTTTTTCCACGAAAAAAATCCCAGGCAGGAGGCCACGAATCCGCCGGAAAATCTCATCTGCGCTGACACAGGGCAAGAGCCGCAGAAAGCTCCTGCGCTTAATTTACAAAATTACGAAGGCTTCCTGCCCATATCGCTCCACGCCCCGTCCTCCGTGGACATGCCCGCTGACTTGAAGCTTTATTTTGACGGGACAGGCAAGGCTTTCTTTTTCCTGCCTTCCCACGTGCCTATGGACGGTTTGCAGTTCCGGTTTGATGAAACGGCATACCGGATAGAAATAGACGGTTCCGCTGTCGCCTCTTCCGGTTCCCTTGCCGCTTACGAATCCGGCAGGGAATATCCGCTGCGCATTGCGGGTTCCGACATATCGTCTTCTGATTCCGAAACGATGTCTGTCACCTTTATGCAGTCCCAAAACCTTCCCGCCGTGTTCATATCCACAGCCACAGGTTCCCTTGACTACATGCATCTTTCCAGGGAGCACCGTGAACCTGGAGAATTTGTCTGCGTCCTTCCCGACGGCAAAAGAGACAGCTGCGGCGCGCTCACCGCCAGGTGCCATGGAAATTTCAGTTATCTCTCGGTAAATAAAAAGAGTTACCAGATTTACTTCGAGACTGACACAAATGTCCTCTCCATGGGCGACGGCTCCAGATACATCCTGCAAGCCAACGCTCTTGATATCACAAGAATGCGCAACGGTATCGTATACGCCTACTGCCGCGATGCAGGCGTTCCCTATGCCGTGGACACGGAATATGTGGATTTGTATTTCAACGGGGAATACGCCGGAAATTATATTGTATGTGAAAGAGTGGAGATGGGAAAAGCCCGTGTCAATATTACGGAAGACGGATACTTGATTGAAAAGATGATTGCAAGCAGGATAAAACCCAGCGACCGTACTTTTCAGGTAGACGGAATGAATTGGTTTATCGTCCGCAGCCCCGACACGGTAAGAGATGAAGCGCTTCTGGAAATCTCCGAATACATGAACCGTGTAAAAGAACTGATAAACAACTGCGATTCCCCGGAGAAATACGAAGAGCTGGCCCAGGTAATCGACATCGCTTCCTTCGCCGAAATGTATCTTGTGAACGCCATCACGAACGACATCGACGCCAATATCGCCTCCACCTTCTACTATTTAAATGGCAGAGGAGAGGATAGAAAGCTGTATGCGGGCCCCATCTGGGATTATGACAATTCTTTCGGGCGCAACGGACGCGGGTACGATATTGAACTGGCCGCATACCCTTCCGGATTATGCGAACAATTATATCATGTTCCATATTTCCACGACACGGTGCAGGAAATGCTGCATACAACCTATCAGCCACTATTGGAACAGTATCTCACAGATGATATCCCACGGCTGCAGGCGCATATCCAGCCTTCCGTATCCATGGACTTATGCCGTTGGCAGGCGGAAGGATATCTTCCTTCCACCAATGTGGGACAGGACGATTCTATAGACTATTTATACGATTATATCCGCGAACGTCTGGCGTATGTATGCGATTACATCGACCATCCGGAAAAGTACCATCATATACAGTTTATAAATACTGACACCGGGGCGGATTACCGTGATTCCGCATTATGGATTCTTGACGGAACGCAGATTTCCGACGACGTCATCGAGGAAATCTGCGACCGTTTTGACTGCACCGGGCTTCAGTTCGGAAATGGAATTCCCTACGCCAATAACTATCCGGTTTACAGCGACACAACCCTCTACAGCGCCCGGTAGGGCTGACATGCATCCTCTGTATGTATATGCATGCATCCCGCCAACCCAAGGCTCCATAGTCACCGCGACAAGTTAAATACCCCGCAGCACTCGGCTCACTGCCCGCAGAAATGAAAGGAACTCACAATGTCTGGCAAACCTTTTATCAGCATCATCGTACCTGTATACAACACCGAAGAATACCTGGAATGCTGTTTAGACAGTATTCTCTCCCAGGATTTCACGGACTATGAACTCATCCTGGTGGACGACGGTTCCACGGACGGTTCCGGTGCAATCTGCGACCGCTACGCCAAAAGCCATGCACAAATACGCTGCATTCACCAGCCGAACGGCGGGCACACCTGTGCGAGGCAAAACGGTTTTCTGGCAAGCCATGGAGATTATATCACCTTCGTGGACAGCGATGACTGGCTTGCCCCCGGTATGTACAGCCATATGTGCCAAATCGCCATGGAAACCCATGCAGACATTGTACACTGCAATTTCACCGCAGTCATGCCCCACAAAGAAGAACTGTGCGCCGTTCCCTTTCCGCCAGGCTTATATGACAAAAAGCAGTTAATCCAGACCGTCTATCCTTCCATGGTCTACACGGGCGTCTATTTTAAATTCGGCATTGCGCCCAGGCTGACCAACAAGCTGTTTATCCGCAGCCTCATAGAGAAATATTTATTCCTGGTTCCCCATGATATTGTCGTAGGCGAGGACGGGCCTGTCACCTACGGCGCCATGCTAGGGGCTTCTTCCGTCTATTTCTGCGAAGAATCTTACTATTATTACCGCAGCAACCCTACCTCCCTCTGTCACCACATGGATGCAGGACGTATCGCGGAAAACCATACCATGTTTGAAACCTACCGTCATGCCATCGACCTGGACGGCAATCCCGCCGTCTTAAGACAACTACAGTATTTCTACGTATACCAAAGCCTCCTGACCTTCGTGCCTGTCTTCCGGGAAATGTGCGCGGATTCCCGGGAATTCAAACGCCTTTTCCTGACGGAATGCGTTAACACGGATATCAAAGAGGCCTTCGCCGCTGTCCCGGTAAAAGACATAACAGGCATACACAATAAGCTCTACGCCTTCTGTGTACGCCATAAACTCTGGTGGCTTTTCAGATTTTTTCTAATGCATTAGCCGTTTCGATGATAATACTGGCCGACTGCCTCTGCGCCGTCATTTAGCGCAATCGTTCGGTGGAACAGATTGGTCCTGGTAAAACAAAACGTCAGAACCAACACAGCCGCCACCCCTACCGCACAAACCGCAACTTTCTTATCAAACCGCAATTTCGCCGTTCGCTTCCCGCCTGCCGCGCCAAGCGTCTTTGCCCAATCGTAAAATCCTTTTACCGCATAGGGAATGATAACCGCAAAATAGGGAATGGTATAGGACGCGCTCGCCTCCCATACCATATGGAACAGATAGCCGCCTAAGAAAATAACGATTCCCATCAGTTCATACAGATTCCGGCTGTTCCAGTTAAGGAAAAGATAGAGCAAAATCCCCGACCAAACGAGGGTCTGTACATAATTCAGCCATACGGAAAGCGCCACGCTGCCTTTGCCCTCAATCAGGCTCCTCACAGGCGCCGCTATCTCCACGGCTGATTTCCGTCCGCGCATCCTTTCCATGCTGATAAAAGTAGGGTCGTTCCACTGGTATGCCGTCTTCCTTGCGAAAAAAGTGACGCCCTCATCCAACGGGTTCTCCGTCATTCTCTTTATAATCTTTCGCAAATCCGCAAAGGACTGCTCGGTGGCCAGCTTCGTGTCATAATTGTTTCTGACAAAGACATCGCCGTTATAGCCGTTGTAATCTCCCGGGCCTTTGGGCGCTTCCTGCAGCCCCATAACCACCCAGGATATCATGACTTCGCCCTCCGGCATGTCATATCCCGACAGATGCTCCACCCATGCCTGGCTAAGCCTGCCGCATCCCCATACACTGAACCACATCAACGCCACGAAAGCGGCCGACGAGATACATTTCTTCCATTTATCCCGATTTTCCTTATTCTGGAGCAGCGTATCGGCCATATCATAAACCATGAAACACGTCGCCGCCACAAGATAGATAAGACAATTCATTTTCAGTACCGTGGCTATTCCGATGCAAAGAGCCGCCGGAACCATATACCGGTATTTCCTCGTCTCCACATACCGGACCGCCAGATACACCATCCCCAGGGAACACGCCATCCCCGGCAGGATGCCATACACATATGTGACGAAGAAAAAAAGCGGCGTCCAACACATTAACGCCACATATACCAACACCGGAAGCCGCCGTTCTTTCTTCCAGAAAGAGCGCGCCATAAGAGAAAGCAGAAGATAGATAACCGCAAGCGCCGCCGCGTTGACTACCTGCGGGCCGATATAGCTCTTCGTCCCGTACAGGAAGGTAAGTAGATAATAGAACAGCACAATACCCGCCTGGAAAGGATAACAGAAAAGATAATTCCCTTCCTCAAAAGCAGAAAAATCCCCTGCCCGCCACTCCAATGCGATGGCATACACCTTCGCAGGGTCGGAGCCCGGCCTCATCTGCGTCAGCGCAATCCATAATATACCCATCCCAAAAAGCACAAGGCTAAGCCAATATAAAGAAGTCCCCTTCCCGTATTCCATTTCCATGCGCCCATCCGTGCCGCCATGGCTCTCCTGTCCGGCGCTTACAGTGCCCGCCCTGCCATGCTTTAACCACGTCATCCCACTGCCCTGGCCCTCCTGCCTGCGGCGGCATATCCTGCCGATAACGGCGCACAACAGACTAACCAGTACAAACACCAGCAAATGCTTCCATGGGCTGTCCGGAATATTCATCGTCCTGCCGTATGTGCCGCCGTCTTCCCTCACAGCCCTTCCCACAAAACTGGTACTGAAAATGCTGTGCAGAAACAGTACAAAAACGACAGATGCGGCAAGAGTCCTGATAACAGAATTTGCCAATTGATAAAGAAACCGTTGCTTTTTCAATAGAATCCTCCATGCCAAGACTGAAAGGTTTTCTTTCAGCCTTTTTTCCTAAAAAACAGCCAGGATGCCGCACCGCCAAAAACAACGCCGCACAATCCGGCGCAGCCCGCCGCGAACAACATGCACAAGACCACAAACCGCTTACTGTATCCCCCGTTGCCTGCGCTCTGGCCCTGCCCTGCTTCTTCCGTCCCCTGGTTCTGAATCTCTTCCCCGAAGGCGCCCTGCTGCGTACCTTCTTCCACATCAGAAACAATCCTCATGTCCTGATAAACCGGACGGCCCGTCTCACAGCCTCTACTGTCCTCATATCGCCATCCAACACACCCAAACATCTCCTGAAGGAAATCCGACACTTCATCCGGAACCTTCTCCCCTGTAAGAACGTAATATCTTCTGCTGTCATACTTTCCCTTGGATGCGCTGTTCACATACTCAACCTGGCGCCACTGCTCCGGCGCGTCAAGATACGCCTGCATAAACGCATACCTGACGTTCAGATAATGAGCCGCATACTTGGCAGCATCCCCGGAATTCTCATACCCTTGGTTGAAATCCTCGTAATGGCGGCTGTCCGGCAGCCCCCAGCGTACATCGTCCATAAGGACAGACGCCTGAATCTGTCCACTCTTGTTTTCCATTTCCTCCTGAAATTGCTTCTCCGCCACCGGCCCATATTGTCCGGCAAACCGTTCTTTTACATCCTGCCTGAAATACTCGCATGCAAAGAGCTTCTCCCCCAGGCCGGGCACGAAGCAAGTCAATCTCTCATAATGAGCCTCCTGCGCATTGCCCAGGGAACGGTCGAAATCCATATCCAGCCCTGCATAGAGTTTACTGCCCGTCCCGCCCGGCACAAGATAGCAAAGATTTGTCCTGTTCAGCGCCGGCTCGTTGGATAATCCATATAAAACATACAGGCATGCAAAAGAATCGATGTCAAACATTTCTCCAAGCCGCCTGTAATCTTCCTCCGAATCGCACCGCTCTATCCGCTCCAATATTGCATCCACATAAGCGCACGTAGCGTCCTGTTCTTCCTGTGCGGTATTATCTGGCAGCCGGGTCTCATAGCCTTCCGCGCCGTTTAACAGGCAGACTGCCTGTCCGTCCCCATCCTGCCTGCAAACAAGATAATTTCCCGCATACTCGCCATTCAGCCAAATATCCACATAGGCAGAGCGCACCCCATAAGGCAGCCCCATATCCGCCGCCATATCATATACTGTCTTGTTCCGCAGGCGGCTCATATCATAGGCGTTGGCCTGGAGCATCCATCTTGTGTCGCTTCCCATGCCAAGCACATCCTGCGGTTTATCAAAATCCATCTCATAATTCTTTTTTGGAGCATGAAAATCTGCATATGCCCTGTCCGCTATGCGGCTGATTGTTCCGGCGCTGTCCGCGGCGCCTGTCTCCGCTATACACAGGAAACTTCCCTTCACGGCATGGCTTTCCCCGTTACGCTGCAAATCCTCATCGCCAATCACCTGCTCCTGCGGCGTTTCATCTCCTTCTGTCTTGCCTGCGCCAGGCAGCGCTCCCGCGTCCGTGCGAATATAAAGAGCCGGGAGGTTGGCCGACTGCATTACACAGAAACGGTACTCCTGGCATTCTTCTTCATCGCCACTTCCGCTTTGGCCAATCTCAAGGACAGCTTCGCCCTGCTCCGGCAACGCCAGTCTCTCTCCGTTCCTCACTGCCCTGCCGTCGCAGATGATTGTATATTTACCCTCGTCATACTGCCATGTAGTTTCTTCCGGCCGCGCATAGGCGGGCAGGAAAAAATAACACGCATCGTTTTGTATGTATAGTTTGATATTCTGTGTACCCTCCGCAGACTTGACCACCGCCAGAATATCGCAGAACCGCTCCGGGGAAATCACAGTCTCTTCCCCGCCGTCTTCACCGTCCAACGCTTGCCCCGCCTCGTCTGCTCCCGGCTGCGCCGTCTGCTTCGCAACTTCACCTTCTATAACCGCCTGCTCTCCCGCCGCCTCTTCCCCCGGCGTCCTCGCCCAATAAAATGCACTGTATAACACAACCGCCGCAAACAATACAATAATGCATATGTTCCTGACTCTTCCAACCATGTTTCTGTCCATCTGTTCCCCGTACGCCCTGTATGCCGTTTCTTTACGCGCGTTTCCTGTTGATTCTTTCACCTATTTCCATTATCAGATTTTACCTTATTTCCATTAAATATGCAATGTTGCAGTTTACAGTTCATTTTAAATCATGTTCTCACGGAATACACAGCCAGTGCGCATTGTCTGACCTCTGAATAGCCTTGAACATTCAAACCGCACGTGCTATATTAAAACGAGCGGAGCTCGTTTACAAGCAAAGCCCGTTTTATTTTGTCTATCCAGGAGGGACATCATGTTATCTGCATATATAGGAATCACGGCATTGTGCGTATTACCCGGCATATTGGCCTGTATCATCCATTTGTATTTATCGAAAAGACAAAACCGCACGGTCAGCCCCGGAAGAATCGCCGTATTTTATTCCGGTATTTTTTATGGTTTTCTGTCCGCTGTCAAAATGGTTCTTGACGGTGGAAACGCTACGCTGCCGGAAAGTTTCCGTGACATTGTCCCCGCCACTTACCTGCACTATATAGCGCCTATCCTTTTCCTTGCCTTCATACTTCCCATACTGGCGCATCTGCTTTTTCGGAACTTAGACTTGTCGCGCTTTATGTCTCTTGCAGACTCCTTGACGTTTGCCGTCCTTGCCCTCGGATTTGTCATCTCTAACAGAGTTTGCCATTATTTTTACGTGGGGGCAATATTCGTCTGCGTCTTGTCCGCATTTGTCGTGACTCTGCGGTATCACGGTGAAATTTTGTACGTTTCCAAAAACAATCTCAGACAAAGAATCCAATATGCAGTTCCATCAACTCTTTTTTACGTGGTAACTGTCCTGCTTTCCCTGCCGGGAACTTTATTCTTAAATAACCGGGAAGAAATTCCTTTTGCCCCGCTTTCCTTTGCCAAAGCGCTTCTCATCGGGGCGGTTGTCTATTTCTGTATCATTGCCGGGGCAGGCATATTGCTCCTGACCAAAAGACAGTTGGAATGGTTTTATACGGCCTTATTCGCGCTAACATTCGTAGGTTACCTGCAAAACATGTTTTTCAACGGGCACATGACTTCCATGGACGGCAAAATGCAGGAGTGGGAGAGCGTGCAGCTCTGGGGCAACGCCCTGATTTGGATTTTGCTCCTAACAGGTATTATCCTTCTGAAAGCGCGCCTTTCTATTGACGTTGGGAAAATATACCGCATTATCTGTACCTATCTGAGTCTGGTACAGATTGCGTCTCTTGGATTCTTGTCTGTCCAGACGCTCCTCAGCCCGGAAGAAGCCGAAGAACCCTCCGACGAATGGATTCTGTCCACAGGGAAATCACTGGAACTGCATCCCGACCATAATGTGCTCGTATTTATCCTGGACTGGTATGACGGACAGATATTAGAACAGATTCTCGAACAGGAACCGGATTTTCTTGCCCCGCTCGACGGCTTTACCAACTATTCCAATGCCACAAGCTTGTATGCCTTCACCGAATGGTCGCTGCCCTATCTTCTCACGGCAGTCGAATGGCCATATGACATGGACAAAGACGAATACAGCGAATATGCTTTCCAAAACAGCGACATGCTGCAATCCATTAATGCTGCGGGTTATGACGTGGGCGTCTATACCGACCTGAAATACATTGGTCAAAACGGTACAGACCAAATATGCAACTATGTCCTGTCTGAACAGTACTGCCGCATATGGGATACTGTCAATCAAATGATGGAATGCTCCAAATACCAGACTGCTCCTCTGTGTCTGAAAAACCTGTACTGGTACACAACGGATGAAATCGTCGCTCTGGAAAGCACCAAAACCTATAAGCCCTGGATTACTTACAATGATGTGCCGTTTTGGACGGACATCACCGGAAACGGCCTTACCATAAACTCCAAGGCGAAAAACCAAGGGAGTTTCCGCTTCTACCATATGTACGGCGCCCACGAACCTTATCTGATGACGGAAAACTGTACAGAAACCGAAGACGGACAGATGCTTTCACAGGCAAGAGGCAGCATGAAAATCGTCTATGAATACATGAACCAGTTAAAGGCCCTCGGACTGTATGATAACGCCACAATTATCATCACCGCGGACCATGGACAGAACTACACCTATGACCCTCTCAGGGCGGATTTCCTTCCCGATATGGGCCTACAGACTACTTCCTATCCGATTCTCTTAGTTAAAAATGCAAAAGAGACAAGAAAAGGCGTATCAGAATCAAAAGCGCCCGTGTCCCACACAGAAGTCATCGCAACCATTGTGAACGCTATCGGTATAAAAGACAAAGAAAACTATGGTCGGACGTTGACGGAAATAGGAGAAAATGAAGAGCGTGAGCGCGTGTTTACTTATATGAGAAACGATATGCCTTATGTCAAAAGCGCGATAAACGGCGAGGCAGGAAACCCTGACGACTGGTCGGTTTTGGAGGAAAAATAGCGGAACATGCAGAAAGTATCCTTATTGGTAACAACTTATAATTCGAAAGACAATCTGGCTGCCACATTACAGAGTATACAGATGCAAGACTATGCGCCCATGGAAGTGGTGATTGTAGACGGACAGTCTGACGACGGCACCATTGACCTCATCCGTGAATTTGCCGGCCAAAACTCCTGTCGGCCCCCTTCCGGTCAACTGCTGCCAGGGCAAGATACCGTCCCATCCCTGACCGTCCAATGGATTTCGGAACCGGACAGGGGCTTGTACGATGCCATGAATAAGGCATGGTCCATGTGCACCGGGGAGATTGTGGCAGTATGTAACGACAGGCTGTGCGCCCCGAACACCGTCTCCAAGCTTGTCCGGGCCATCGAAGAAGGGGGTGAAGGCTGCATCGGCGCCCACGCGGACTTAGTCTACGTAGAGGGGGAGCATATCGTCAGGTCATGGCATATGGGCGAAGGGACGTTGGAAAGCGGCTGGATGCCCGGGCATCCCACCCTTTTCCTGAAACGAGAAATCTACGAACAATACGGCACATACGATATCAGTTACCGTTGCGCCGCAGACTATGAGTTTATGGTACGCTTTCTGAAAGATAAGAGAAACCGCCTGGCTTATGTGCCGGAAGTGCTCATCGCCATGTTTTACGGCGGCACAAGCAATGCCGGGTTGCGCAATTATCTTCTCTCCTTCAAAGAAGGGTATCTGGCGCTTAGAAAAAACGGCGTAAAGTTTCCGCTTATGATTACGCTAAAAAGGACGGTGCGTGTGCTCAGGCAGTTTAGGTAATCGCGTATGTAGTTCCCTTCTTCCAAATTGTCGTGATACGTGTTTCCACAACATAATATTGTATGCTTTTCACCCGTTACTCTTCTTTGTTTATTTAGCGGTATACCTCTTTTGGCTATGCAATAATAAGTCCAAAATAAAGCATTGTACAAAAGAGAGGGCCAATCTATGAGGGAATTACGGGAAATACTGCGAAACCTGCGCGAAGACCATAATCTGAAACAAAAAGTAGTCGCCAACTATCTGGGTATTTCCCAACAGACTTATTCCAATTATGAGAACGGACGCCGTGAAATACCCACATGGGTTGTTATCTCCCTCTCTAAATATTATAAAGTCAGCACAGATTATCTCCTTGGGGCAGATACCAGTTATCTTGGCAGTACCAATCTAAGAAATACCTATCTGGAAAACATCACCGTACATGATATCATGTATGACATCCAAAAGTTCAATCCGAGTAAACGCAGGGACCTCGTTAAGTTTATCCGTTATCTGAAAAATTCCAGAATGTCATAATCTGCCGAGCAGCTTTTCAATCCTCTCAACCATCGTTTCCCATGAGAACTCGGCCGCCTGCTTCCTGATATTGCCCTGCCAGTCAATCCCCTGGTCCTTTGTATAGAAACTCACAACCGCATTGGCAATTTCATGTGCATTCTGGAACGGGACAATATATCCTGTCTCTTTGTGGCGCACGACATCGGGAAGCCCTCCTACATCGGTAACCACCACAGGCTTCTCGAAACCGTAGGCCGTCTGTACAATCGCGCTCTGCGTGGCCGACACATAAGGCAAGACGGCTAAATCAGAAGCGGCAAAGTATTTCTCCACTTCCTGGTCGGGAACGTACCCTTCCACAAGTCGGATGCTGTCTGCAATATGATTGCGTTCTATCTGTTTCAGATAAGTTTCTTTATCGTCTCCGAAATCCCCAACTACCCAGAGCATGACATCCGGGATGTTCTCTCTTATTTCCGGTAAGGCGTCCAACAGATATTTTAGTCCTTTGTACTCTCTGACAAATCCAAAAAATAACAGCACCGGCACATCAGATTCTATATGCAAGAGCTGCCTGGCTTCCTCCTTACACATATCCTTCATCTTAAAAGCAT
Source organism: uncultured Lachnospiraceae bacterium (assembly GCA_947172645.1). Classification (GTDB taxonomy): domain Bacteria; phylum Bacillota; class Clostridia; order Lachnospirales; family Lachnospiraceae; genus UBA3282. The sequence continues at coordinate 230,221 of CAMWBY010000002.1, forward strand.
TGAAAGTAGGAAGCGGCGTCACAATATAGTTGGCATCCGGATATACTTTAAGCAAGTCCTTCTCGTCCAAATGGGATTGCACAATATAGCCGCTCGCCTGTTTCAACGCCAGCTTCGTCAAAAACCTGTCCATCGGAAACCGTTCATGAGGAAATACATTATGGCAAGTGACTATCAGCGGGATTTTCTTCAACAACCTGGAAAGAATCCAATAACATGGAGCAAAATACGGATGCCACCACTGGATAATCACGGCGTCCGGCCGAAGCTTCTTAATCTTTCCCGCCACTGTCGCCAGATTAAAAGGATTGGCCGTGTGAATCCAGTATCGTGTATCTTCCACCTGAAAGCTCTGGTTACTGTAATCTTTTTGCTCCCTTTTAAACAAGAGCTTCGGATACTGCATCTTATAAGATATCATGAAAACTTCATGTTTCTTCCTCAATGCCCTGCAAAGCAGGCCCGTATAATGGGAAATACCGCCTTTATAAGGATAAACCGGCCCAATCAATACAATTCTCATAAGACATCCTTTCTGGCATATTCAAAATTTGTCTCTAAGATGCCGCGTATTCCATCGGCAAAATCTGTAAGATTTATTTTCCCTATCCTCTTTTCAAGCAACGAAATATCTGCACACAGATGCATTACCTGTTTCTCGCTGTATGGAATCATCCCAAACCCCAGTTTTCTTTCCAATTCTTCTCCATGCGCTTCTTCCTGCATTCCCTGGTGTTCTCTAACCACAGTATATATCTTCTTGATATAGTCTTTCAGCATCCTGGCCTGCCCGCTGCCCACACAATAAACTTCACCATCCATGCCCTTGTCTCCCAAGGCATAGAAAATATCCGCCGCATCTTTGCTGTAAAGATAATCCCACATCTGTCCGCCCGGCGTAAAGGCAGTCGGCTCTCCATGCAAAATCTTACTAACCGCGCTCATAACCATGCTCCCGGCTCCATCGTAGGGTCCATAGACGCTTAAAACCCTCGTCCAAATATGCTTTATCTGCCTCTGCTTACAGACAACACGACTCATCTGCCCGGCGCACAGCTTCGCCATGCCATACCCATTCTCGGGATTAGCAGCCATATCCGGCGTCAATTTCCCTGTCACCCTGCCGTATTCTGCCTGGGAACCTGCCCCGATAAACGTATGGCATCCTAACCGCCTGGCCAGTTCCACCGCATCCATTGTATACGCAATATTATTTGCCTGCAGGCGCATGTCGTTCCTGGCGTCCCCCACGGTCCCGCTCCACGCGAAATGATAAAATACATCGTACTTCTCCGGCAATCCGCCATTCTGAAATAAATCCTGATAATCAGGCAAATCCGCCTCCATAACCTGTACAAACGGAGACTTTGGAATATTCTTAATTCTGGCGGAACCTTTATGACAGATAGCCAAAACCTTCGTCTTCTCCTCTATGCACTTCTTAATCAATGCCATTCCAATGGCTCCGGTGGGCCCGGAAATCACTATACTCTTCATTTTGGCTCCATTTTTTTAAGTCCTAATCCGCCTATTTGCAAGTTCCAAAGAAATCTTTAAGCTGCCTTTCCATAACCTGTGATACAGACTCTTTGTCCCGGTACGCTATCGTCCATTCTACAATCATTTCCATGGCTTTCTCCACGTTCCATACAGGCTTCCATCCAAATGTTCTTTTCAGTTTGGAACAGTCCAATTTCAAAAAACCTGCCTCATGTGGGCCGCCGTCATATTCGCTGCGCCATGTAACCTGCTGCCCCGTAGCCCGGTTCCACTTATCGCAAAACAGCGTTACCAATTCCCCCGTTGTATAGCAATCCGTCTCATCCGGACCAACATTATAACTTCCTGCAAAACAAGGGTCGGTATATTGTCTCGCCGCAATCATCAGATACACCGCCACCGGCTCTAAGACATGCTGATAGGGCCTCGTTGAATACGGGTTTCTCAACGTAATCTCCCGCCCTGAAAGCGCCGCCCTAATGCAGTCGGGTATCACTCTGTCCACCGCAAAGTCACCGCCGCCAATCACATTACCTGCCCGCGCTGTGGAAATTGCCGTCCGGCAAAATTCCTCTCCATCATGCGCATTATTGGCAAAAAAGGAATTTTTATAGCTGCCTGTAACCAATTCCGAACAAGACTTAGAGTTAGAATACGGGTCGTATCCGTCCAATTCTTCATTTTCACGGTATCCCCACTCCCATTCCCTGTTGCGGTATACCTTGTCCGTTGTCACATTGAGAAAAGAGCGGACACACGGATGAGTCCTCACACATTCCAAAATATTGACTGTGCCCATCACATTTACTTCGTAAGTATACACCGGATTTTTGTACGACTCCCTCACGAGCGGCTGTGCCGCCATATGAATGACAATATCCGGTTCCGCTTCATCAAAGACCTTCATCAGATGGCTCAAATCCCTGATATCCCCCAACACAGAATGTATTCTGTCATCCATCCCGCACAATCCGTAAATACTAGGCTCCGTAGGAGGCTCCAATGCGTAACCTGTCACCTTGGCCCCCGCCTGTAACAACATGGCGCACATCCATGTGCCTTTGAAACCGGTGTGACCGGTTATCAACACTTTCTTCCCTTTATAAAAATCCAAGCCAAAATCAAATCCCATTTTATGCCGTATGCCTTTCTTTTATCATTCTCTATCTCATCGCAAAACGATACGATACCCAAAACCCTCCGCATGCCAATACATGCTATCCCAATTCATGTACACAATACCAATGTTCTTAATGTACAGCCTCAATCAGCGTCTGCGCCATATAATCAATCATCTCGTCTGTCATGCCCGGATACACTCCAATCCAGAACGTGTCCGCCATGATTCTGTCTGTATTGGTAAGATTGCCTGCAATCCGATATCCTTCCCCTGCTGCCCGCATCCCGTCGAAACACGGATGTTTCGTCAAATTCCCTGCAAACAGCATCCTTGTCTGGATTCCATGATCCTCCATATACTGTACCACATGATTACGGCTTGTCCCCTCCTTACAGGTAACCGGAAACCCAAACCAGCTTGGCCTTGAACGCTCACATGCTTCCGGCAGAATCAGCTTGTCCGATATGTGCGCCGCCTCCAATTTCTTTTTCAACCGGTCAAAGTTATGTCTTCTGCGCTCCACAAAAGACGGGAATTTCTTAAGCTGTGCACAGCCGATTGCCGCCTGCATGTCTGTGGCTTTCAAATTATAACCAAAATGGGAGTACACATATTTATGGTCATAGCCCACAGGCAGTTCTCCGTATTGCCTGTCGAAACGATGACCGCACAGATTATCACGCCCCGAAGGACATACGCAGTCTCTGCCCCAATCACGGAACGAACGGACGCATTTGTTCAAAAGCGGATTATCCGTATAGACTGCACCGCCTTCTCCCATAGTCATATGATGAGGCGGATAGAAACTGGATGTGCCAATATCCCCTACAGTTCCTGTCAGTTTCACTTTACCGTCAATCTCATATTCTGACCCAAGCGCATCGCAATTGTCTTCCACCAACCACAAATTATGCTTTTTACAGAACTCGCTGACTGTCTTCAAGTCAAAAGGATTGCCAAGCGTATGCGCAACCATAACAGCTTTCGTCTTCTCCGATAAAGCTTCCTCCAACATCGTCACATCGATATTGTACTGTGGAATTGTCACATCCACGAAAACCGGAACAGCGCCATACTGGATAACCGGCGCAACCGTCGTGGGGAAGCCTGCCGCAACCGTAATTATCTCGTCGCCTCTCTGAACTGCCCTCTCGCCGAGAAGAGGGGACGTAAGCGCCATAAAAGCAAGCAAGTTCGCGGAAGAGCCGGAATTCACAAGGTTACAGTAACGCACTCCTAAATACTGCGCCATCTTCTCTTCGAACTCGTCCGTATACCGTCCCGATGTAAGCCAAAATTCCAGCGCACTGTCCACCAGATTCACCATCTCATCACTGTCATAAACCCTTGATGCGTAAGGAATTCGCTGCCCCTTCTCAAAAGGTTTCTTCACATTGTGATACGTTTCGCAATATTCCTTTACCGCATTTAAAATATTCTGTCTGGCTTGTCGCTCTGTGTTCCTGTCCATATTTATCCTCATTTCCGCGCATAGTTTTGCGCTTTTGCTTTCTAGGAAATTTTACTGCCATATCTTCCAGGGCGCTTTTCCGCCTTTCCACAATTCCTCCAGGTATGCTCTGTCATGCACCGTATCCATCGGAGACCAAAATCCCGGATGCCTGTATGCCGCCATCTGATGGTCAGCCGCCAATCTCTCGAAAGGTTCCGCTTCTAACATCTGTGAACCATCGCCCAGATAGTCAAAAATCTTCCTGTTAAACACCATAAATCCAGCGTTTACCCAGGCTTGGTCTTTACGCGCCTTCTCCTTAAAGCTTTCGATAACGCCATCCCTGTCAATCTTAATTGCCCCGAAGCGGCCTGCCGGCTGCGTCGTCGTAATCGTCGCAATCCTACCCTGCTTTTTATGGAACGCAAGCAGCGCCGGGATATCTACATCCGCCACGCCATCCCCGTAAGTCAACATAAATTCGTCATCTTCTCCTATATAATCTTTAATCCGCAGTATCCGCCCCGCCGTCAATGTCTCAAGCCCGGTATTCGACAATGTAATCTTCCACGGCTCGGCCGCAGAATGATGATATTCCCTGCGCTTATCTTTCAAATAAAATGTGGCATCCGACTGATACATATAATAATGGATAAAATAATTCTTAATCATATGCCCTTTATAACCGCAGCAAATAATAAAATCGTTGTATCCATACGCCGAATATATCTTAATAATATGCCATAAAATTGGCCTGTCCCCAATCTCCACCATCGGTTTAGGCTTAAACACTGATTCTTCGCTAATCCGGCTGCCTTTGCCGCCAGCCAAAATCACAACCTTCATAATAGCCTATACCCTTCCGTCAAACTTTCGTCCTATACTTACTGACAACCCACGGCGCAATGCCTGCATTCCAGAGGTTCTCCATATTAACCCTGTCACGGTATGTCTCCACCGGCGTCCAGAAACCGCTGTGTTTATAGGTAATCAGCTGTCCCTTCTCCGCCAGGTTATCAACCAGGAGTTTCTCCAAATTGTAATTGCCCTGCAATATGCCGAATACTTTCCTGTTCAGGATATACAGACAGGCATTCGTCCACGCATCGCTCAAGGCAGCGCCACTCTGTACTCTTCTTAACTGGCATGCCTCGTCGATATCCAAAGCCTCGTTACGCCCGGTGGGCCTCGCCACTGCCATGGTTGCAATCTTTCCCTGCTTCTTATGGTACTCTATCATTTTGGACACATCAATATCAAACAGGCAGTCGCCATACGCCACAATAAACTCTTCCTCATCAATATATCTTTGTATACCCGCCACCCTCTGTCCCGTGGCGGCATATAGCCCGGTGTCCACCACGGTCACTTTCCAATCCTCCGTACGGTTCTTATGGATTTCAATAGAGTTGGTGCGCAAGTCCACGGTTATATCGGATTGGTAAATATAATAATCCATAAAATATTCCTTAATCATATCTACCTTATATCCGCCGCAGATAATAAACTCATTCAATCCGTAAGCCGAAAAAACTTTCATAATATGCCAGAGCATCGGCTTGCCGCCAATTTCCGCCATAGGCTTCGGGATGCCCTCCTGCTCGTTACTGATTGTGCTCCTCTGCCCTCCCGCCAGGATAACCACTTTCATATTTGCTGCCATGCTTTTCTCCCAATTTGTACTGCCAAACAACATAAAGAATAAACTATTGTGCATACACACTTTCTGTCAGAAATATCAGTTCGATTTCTCCCCTTTTATCCTGAAGCTCTTTTCTAATTAGTTCATTCCTTAAGCATGCAGTTTCTGCCAAAAAACCATATTCTAAAGCGCTACTCACGTAATTTCTACTGTTACTGGTCTGATATCCGTCCAATCCTGCCAAATAAACACGTTTTACACCCAAATGTACAAGAAAATTTATACACATGATACCTGAATTTTCCATAATTTCCGGCGCATTTGCCATATAACTGGAGAAATTTACCATATACTGATAATTAACTGCTTCCCGCAGATTCGATGTAATAATTTTCTTTCCGCCTGCCACATCCTGAATATCTTTATATCTTCTCATATGGCAACTAAATACATAATCATATTTATAATCTTGCGGAATAAAATTTAATGAAATTACAAGAGGATTGCTTTTATCTATATAGCTTTGGATTTTTGCCCTTTCTTTCGTTAGAGAAACACCTGAACCAAGCAATAAAATCTCCCGTCCCGCAAACTCATGCTCTAACACCTTTACTGTTTCTCTATCATCTACAAACTGTTCCTGGTAGGCCCTGTAAAATTCTTCCGCCTTTTCCTTACTGTAAACAGCCTTATCCTCCTTGGGGATTGACTTTAATATTTCATCATATGATTTTACAGTCAACGTTCCTTTCGAGGAAAAATGTATTGCATAGTTAGGATGACATCCGTTCAATGCTGATAAATAAAAGGGCAAAGAATATCCCCAAAAGCTTTTCTGATGAATATCATTCAAATATTCATCAATAATCTCTAACATTGGTTCAATGCGGTAACACTTACCATAGTTCTCGTTCATATAAGCCGCAAATAATTCCATATTCAAATTACCTGCTCCCCGCCCCATTCCAAATACACTGGCATCAATTACAATGTCCCTTTTCAATTTCATCTCTGTCATGGAAGCTGCATTTTCCATAGCCTGCTGCATATTATTATGTGAATGGTATCCTAATATAATATCTTCACGCAAATTATGGTCTGCAATCTCCGCATATCGAAGAAAATCTCTTTTTTTCATAAGGCCGAAGCTATCTACTATATAAAATCCTTGAATTGGCAAAGAATTGAATTGATATATCAAATCAATCCATTCGCCATCCGTATAGCCGTCTGTGCCTACAGCCTGGGCAAAAACTTCATAGCCAAGTTTCAGAAGCTTTTCTACATATTCATATGCTTCATTAATTTTATTCTTCTTAAATATCACGCGGAATAAATCAAATCCATCACTTGTCCGTTTCCCTAACCGCTCCAGGCAAACCGGGCGCCCCATATCAATCATACCCGCATATTTCATTTCCGGATTTTTAGGCGCAATTATGCTACTTACGCTTTCATTTCCGTTAAACAGGGAATAATCCGGGCAATATTCACAGTCTCTCACAAATCCTAGCTCAAGATACTCAATACCCGTCAACGCCATCTTCTTTGCAATATGATAAATTGCTTTCGCACCGAAATTCCATTCATTTACATACCCGCCATCTCTCAATGTGCAATCAAGCAAGCTAATTCTTTCCATATTTCCCCCTATATTTATGATACCTACGTGATAGGAGTAATCACCATATTCTTTCTAAGCTCTTCCCTGTCCAGGAACGGTGCCAAATCTTCTAAAGGCGGACTTATCAATGTCCCATCTTCTAACTTTTTCGTTGCACTCTTTGGCTCAAAAATCTGCTCTGTGGACACAAAAATCTGACAGAACGCCGCACCTTCTGTCGACAATGTATTTTGTACTGCTTCTTTCATCTCTTGATTACTGTGCGCTTCAAAATAAGGAAATCCAAAAGCAACAGCTAGCTTTTCAAAATCCGGGAAAGATAAATCTCCGCTTTCCGGCCCTATTCCAATCTTGGAATTCCCACCAAATACATTATTTTGTGTCTGCCGAATAGAATGATATCCCTGGTTGTTAATCAAAAACAGTTTGATAGGCAGTTTATTTGTAAGAACAGTCTGTAACTCCTGCAAATTCATCATAATGCTGCCATCGCCCTCTAAACAAACAGTTATCCGCCTACCCGCCGCAATGCACGCTCCAATCGCTGCCGGAAGCCCATATCCCATACTCGCAACAGCACTATTAATCAAAAATCTGGCATCCTTTTTAATCACATAATTATGGCTTCCCACTACACATGCACTGCCATTCGACACTACTGTAAGATTTCCAACAGGTAGACTCTCACTCAAATAGCGTATAAATGCATACACATTTGCATACGCACCGTCTTCCTCCCAATGCTTGGATTGAGTAACTGGATACTCCGCTTTCCAAAAAGCGCACTTATCTAACCAAAAGCCCTCCTTAAATACAGGTGTGCTCTCCTCCTCCAATTCGTGCTCTAATACTTCAAAAAAATCTTTTGCATCAGCACAAACCGGCATTTCCACATGTAATGTCGTCTTTTTTAATTCCGCCGGGTCTGCATCAACCATGATTACATACGCTTCCCTCGCCCATGTTTTCCAACTATACCCTACTTGGCGAATCGAAAGCCTATTACCTACAGCAAGCACTAAATCTGCATTCTGTACTGCAAAATTACCTGCACGGTCACCCATAATTCCGCCACGGCCTACATAAAGCGGGTGTTCATCTTCTATTGCATCAATAGAATCCCAACAAGTTACTACAGGAATATTTAACTTCTCCAACACTCTGCGAAAAACATCATACCCCTCTGAAAGCCGAATCCCATTGCCCGCATATAATACCGGCCGCTTTGATTGCCGAACTTTTTCTATTATTTGGCATATGGTATCTTTCCCAACTGGTTGCGGAATTTCTATGCTATCTTCTTTCTGGCAATACCCTTCCAATTCATCTGTTTCAATCTGACACGCCTGAAAATCCAATGGGATGTCTATCCACACCGGTCCTCTTCGCCCTGTAGTAGCCAAAGCATATGCTTTTTCCAAAATATACCGAATTTGTGTAGGTTCCTCGACCATAACCGCATATTTGCACATAGGAGCCACAGACTTAGTAATATCATATTCCTGGTCGCCAACCGCCCTAAGAGAAAGACCGTCTGTATATCTATTCATATATCTTGCCGTTGTATCATAACGAACCTGACCAGAAATTATAAACATTGGGACTGAATCCAACCATCCCCCCAACACCCCCGTAATCGCATTCGTTCCACCTGGCCCTGTCGTCACGCATACCACTGCCATTCGGTTATTAACTCTGGCATAACTCTCCGCTGCAATAGCGCTTGCCTGCTCATGATGATTATAAGTGCAATGTAAACCTGTCTTATGGCCCAAAGCATCATTCAAATGCATTGCACCGCCGCCTGTTATCATAAAACAGTCTGTAATTCCATGGTCTACAAGAAAATCAGCCACATAATCTGCTAGTCTCTGACGCATTTCTATCCTCCTTATGTTTAACATTATGATAATCTTATCAAATAATCTACTACTATACAAGAGACTTTACATATAGAAGCTACAAACAGGCACATCCCAAAAATCAAATATCCTCCACCAAGTTATTGTCCTTGTCGTAATGAATCACCTTCATGACATTCCCGCAATCATCATACTGCCATTCCACGATTGCCGCTTTTCCCTTGACATAATTCACCAACTCCCGGTTTACATCATAAAAGCTCTCCCGGCTGACCCGCCCAATATCATTATACTCGCGCACATATACAGCATATCCTAGCTCATTCGGGATAATAAGATTATTGGACTCATCTAAATACTCCGTACCCGTCCACTGGTTCTCCTGGCAGATATATTTTACAACCGCATAACCCTTATCAATACGGTTCCTACGAATCACCGTATTATCATCCTCGGGATTTAATGAAGCATAGGAGCTCGACAGCCAATTTCCATATGCATCATATTCCATGGCTTCCATAGCAATGCCCGTATCTTCACAGTCCGCCACATGCCATTCTGTATTGTAATACCACTTACGCGTATTGTTTCCCCTCTCGTCATATTCATAGTAAATGCCCGCGCAGTGTGTCTCCGTATTCAGTATGCGCTCTCCCTCTGTACCAAAATACCGGATATAAGTACACTGTCCATACTCATCATACTGGTAGCCAATGCTTGCATAACCGGCGTCCGTCCTTATAACAGGTTTGTCCTCGGTGTCAAAGTATGACTCCTTCATCAACTTCCCCGTATCGTCAAATACAGAATGTTCATGGGCATAGCCGGCATCCTCCCTCATCATCCATTTGCCGTCGGTGCTTATATTCCAGGTATCGGTATGGATTCCCCTCTCATCATACGCAAATTCCCTTCCGGCACAATGATATTTGGTACTGATAGCAGGCTGCCCGTCAACGCCATAGTAAAATTCAGCGTTTTTCTGTCCCAGATTATCATATGTCATCCTGACCATAGCGGCGCCATCGTCGTTTTCCTGCACTAGATTACCCTGTGTGTCTATGTAACGTTTTTCTACACACTTTCCGTCGTCATATTGACACGCACAGACTGCATAGCCTCCTTCCTTGGAGGCTACAGGCTTCCCTTCTGTATCATAATAGGATTCTTCCACCTGATTTCCAAAGTCATCATATTCCCAATGTATTTGCGCATACTTAAAATTTTTCCTGTCCATCAAGCTGCCGTCTAAACCAATATACCATGTATCTGTCTGCTCTCCTCTCTCATCATATGCAAATTTTCTGCCTGCGCAATTGTATTCTGTATCAATAACCGGATTTCCGCCGATTCCGCAATACAATTCCGAAATGCGTTGCCCAAATTCATCATATTCATACTTGATGGCAGCATAACCACCAGTGCCATGCAGCACCGGATTACCCTCCAGTCCAAAATAGGATTCCTCTGTGCATTTCCCACACTCGTACAGCATTTTCCGGGAAGCATAACCATTTTTCTTCTTTACAGCCGGATTCTCTTCTGTATCAAAAAACGATACTACCGCCTCATTCCCAAACTCATCATACTCCGAATGGGCATGTGAATACCCTAAATCACGCCGAACCATATCATTGCCGTCCAGACCAATAAACCACGTATCTGTCTGATTCCCCATCTCATCATGCCCGAACTTCCGCCCGGCACAGTAGTATTTGGTACTGATGACAGGGTTATTCTCTGTATCATAATATGACTCTGAGATACATCTTCCATAATCATCATAGGCATATTGTATCGCCGCATACCCTTTGTCATTGCATAATACAGGATTCCCTTCTTTGTCAAAGCATTGCCATCCTACGCATTTCCCACGCTCATATTGCGACTTTCTGGAAGTATAGCCGCCCTTGAGCAATGCTATCGGCTGTCCATCCGTGCCAAAATAAGATTCCTTCACCTTATTTCCAAAATCATCATATTCCGATTGGATATGTGCATAGCCCCACTCCCTTAGGCAAACCGGTTGTCCATCCATGTCAAAAAACCAAACATCTGTCTGGTTGCCATATTCATCGTGCTCAAATTTCCTGCTGGCACAATGGTACAATGCACTCATCACAGGATTTCCCGCCGTATCATAGTAAAATTCACCGGTCCGTTGCTCGAAATCATCATAAATAAGACTAATAGAAGCGTATCCTTTCTTACTGCACATGACAGGGCTGCCATCTTTATCAAAATACTGTTCACCTACCCACTTTCCATTGTCATACTGTGCTTTATAAGAAGCATATCCTTCCTCCTTATGTATAGCAGGTTTCCCATCCGCATCAAAATAAGATACGGCAACCCTGTCCCCTAACTCATCATACTCTGAGCGCACATGTGCATAACCCAAATCACGCCGAACCATATCTTTTCCGTCCAAGCCGATATACCATATATCCGTCTGATTCCCCTTCTCATCATATGTATACCTAAATCCTGCGCAGCTGTCCGCCAGGCTGATTACCGGCTGCCGTCCGTCTACCCCATAATACAAAGTAGAAATACAATTTCCAAATTCGTCATATTGATGCCTTACCACGGCATAAGCCGCATCATTGCGCAATACCGGTTTTCCTTCTTTATCAAGATAATGTTTTTCAATACACTTTTCGTTATCGTACACAAGCTCGCAGGAAGCATACCCTCCTTCCGTCCATATGGCCGGCTTTCCGTCACCATCCAAATAGGACACTTTTATCTCATTTCCAAATTCATCATATACAGAATATTTTCTCGCATACCCCAAATCACTTCTTATTATCGGCGTACCGTCCAACCCCAGATAACATGTATCTGATTTATTTCCCTTCCCGTCGTACCCAAACTCCATGCCTGCGCACTGAAATTTGTAACTGATAACCGGCTTTTCGTCCGTGCCATAATATTTTTCGGACTTACACCGGCCGGAATCGTCATATTCATACCTGGCCATCGCATAGCCTTTGTCCCCATGGAAAACCAAATTGCCCTGTACATCAAGATACCTGGTTTCTGCCACATGGCCATTCTGAAACTGTTCTTTATAGGAAGCATAGCCATAATTCTTGTATGTGGTCGGCTTTTCATCCGCATCAAAATATGACTCTTCTGTCACATTCCCGGATTCGTCATATTCCCTGTGGGTATGCGCAACGCCCAAATCCCTCCGGACAAACGCTCCATCCTCCAGGCCCAGATAATAACTGTCCGTCTTATTCCCTTTTTCATCATATCGGTATACAAATCCTGCGCAATGGTACACGGTGCTAATCACAGGCTTTTCATCCACCCCATAATAACGTATCCGTGTGCACTGTCCGAAATCATCATATTCATATTCCGCCATCGCGCACCCAATATTTTTACATGTAATGAGCTGCCCGTCCGTACCATAATAGCGTTCTACGGAATTTTTCCCTTTTTCGTCATACTCATATTCGCATACACAGTATCCTGTGTCCTTGCGCAGCACAGGCATCTGTGACGCATCAAAATACTGCTCCGACTTCTTATGCCCCTTCTCATAAGTATATTTGACCATAGCGGCACCCGTCGTTTTGTCCGGAACCGACTCCAAATCATTGTCCCGGTATCCCTCATACCACTTTGCGCTTACCTGGCCGGCTTCAAATTCCTGGTGCATGACAGCATAGCCGGTATCTAAACGGTTTACCGGTTTCCCATCCGCACCTTTGTACCATTCCCTGGCAACATTCCCGTCATCCGCATACTCATACAATATTTCGGCTACACCATAATCCGTCCGGCATACAGCCGCACCGGATTCATCATAGTAGGCTGACCTGACCAAATGTCCGCTTCTGTCATAGGACTGCTCCAACACCGCGTAATCTTTTCCCGGAATACGGATAGGCTTCCCGGATTCATCATAGTACAGCTTGGCAACCTTCCTGCTCACACCTTCGTCCGCCCTGTCATAGACAACATAAGAATACCCTAATTGCCTGTTAAATGTTAGCTCTCCATCTATATCCAGGTATTCCCGCCTCTTAACTACATCCGTCTGTCCAGGGGCATAAGTGTTCCTGACTGCCGCATATCCCCCATTTTTAAGGCACTCCTCCCCATCTATACCACAGAAAGACTCCTTGATGACCTGTAATTCCTTGTCATAATCAAACTTCTTTGAAGCATATCCCTGCTCATTTACGACAGGCTCTCCCGTCTTATCACAGTAAACAGCCTCTAGCACAAGATGTTTCCTGTTAATCTTATAAAAAATAGCCGCATATTTTTTGTCCGAACCGGAACCTGCTTCTTCCGGGTTTTCCGGTTCATTCTCCATGTCTTCTGCATCGGCCGCCTGCACATTTTGCAGATTCGTCTGCCCGCCTTGGGAATCCCCTGCCTCACCGTCCGCTTGCTCCGGCTCATCAGAACGCCCTGTCTGCACGGCATCAGACGCTGTCGTCACAAAATCCGGCTGTGGGGCATCCTCCTCTTTCGTTGTGGCAGCCCGCTCAAAGGAAACGGATATCTCCCTGTTCTTTCCTTTCTTTGACATGCCAAACTGTATTGTGCTGCTTTGAAAACTATTGCCGCGAACCGGTTTCTCACCGATTCCCAGATACTCCTCCCCTGTTAGAACACCCTCGCCGTATGTATATCGGTACAGATACACGCCGTTTGTGTCATAACTCCAATTTTCGCCCCTGTCAAGCTGCCTGCGCTCCCTCAGGTTCCCATCTGTCCCATAATCCAGCTTCTCACAGAAAACGCCATGGAACCCTTCCGTCCTCTCCGTTCCGTCTTCATCGCTGAAATACCGGATGCTGCGCATATTGCCGTTCCTGTCATACTGGAAAGTAACCATCATAATGCCAAGCTTATTGCATACCGCTTCCCCGTCGGCGTCAAGATAGCACAGCGTCTCCAGGCGCTTGTCCTTGTTATATCCATATCTCTCCCCGTTTACGCCATAGAGATTGTTGATGCCGTCATCCAATTTGCGCACCTCTGGAAGCCCTTCTTCATTGTAGGTGACCTCAACCTGCTGCGACACCATATCGTTCCTTCCCATCTGGGCGTCCTCATCAGGCTGGCTTTCCGATTCCGGCATCTTAAACAACGTAGACTGGAAAAGCTGCGGCTGTTCTTTCACCGAATATGCAGAAACCACAAACTGACCGGCGCCATTTTCCTCCAATTTCATAAGCAGTTTTCCGTCGCTTCCATAATAGGATACCTCCTCCAGGTCGCGGTAACCGTTTTCCGCTGCTGTCTGGTAATAACCTTCCTGGCCGTAACCTAGGAATTTATCCTTGTTCACCGTATAACGGTATTCTGTTTTGGCACAAGGTTTAAAAAAGTTCATATTATAAGCGGTCGAATACTCCTCCATCACCTCCATCTGCTTATATGGCTCCATATATGTCAAGACCACGCGTCTCCCATGCCTGTACTCCTTAATTTCCCAGTAAAAAGCGCGCTCTTTCCGTTCTTCAGATGACAAAGGCTCTCCGATTCCTCTCGGGATTCCATAGACCTCCTCCACCGAAGCATAATATTCTGTTGCAGGCCGGAAATAATAAATCGCCACAGTCACAACAAACCCTATGAAGCATATGGATATCAGAAATTTAGATTTGTAATAGAATTTTACAATCGTATGCAGAAATCGCATAAACCGGGGCGCAACATTCTTCGCTTTTACACGTATATGCGCATAGAAATTCCCCGCACGCCCGGAAAATCGTCCAAGCAGATTAACCATCTCAAAAATAGCCGCCACCGACATCATCATAACGACTAACTGCGCAACTTTATATAAAAATATGTTCTCCTGATATGATGCACCGCCGGAATTCAAGGAGAAAAAACCAAGCACGGTGACAATATTGGCCAACAGTCCTATCACTTCCTTAAGACTGACTTTCCCCGTGCCTTGGGACTCTCTGTCCTCCTGTTCTTGTCGGACAGTCTTCTTTCCCTGACGGTCTTGTGTAGACGGTATCTTCTGTCCCATTGTGCCTTCCTCCTTTGTATTCTCATGTGTTCCCAAAATATGCCTTTTCAAAACGCTAAATGAAATTTATCGTTTTTATCGTTACAAGTAATTCCCAAGATATGCCTTGTTTCCTGGGAAAACTAAGCGTCATCCTGGGGATTTACCAACGGACACGAATCAGTCCTTAATCCACTGCGCCCATTTCCTCCGGTATTCTTCCGGGCTCATATTCTCATTCTCCTCAAACAGTCTGTAAAAGGTATCTTTGCATCTGATTCCTGACTCCATAATCACTTCGTCAATAGGCTGTATTGTAAAACGCAGTAATTCTTTTGCCGCATTAAATCTCCTGTTCGCCACATAATCGCGAATACTGATTCCATAACTTTTCTCAAACAATTCCTCGGTCTGCGATATCTCGAAATGAAACCTCTTCGCCAGAGACTCCTCAAGATTCTGTTCCTTATAATTGATATTGATGTATTCCCGCACTTCCCACATCGCATTTTTGCCGCTCTTTAACAAAATGCAATTCACAACCAACTGTGTCAGAATACCATGCACCTTGATTTCAGACATATTATTCTTAATGTTTCTGTGGATTTCAGAAATCAATTCATGCACCGACATGGAATCCGCAGACGTAAAGAAAACAAGTTCATCTTTTTCAATAAAAAGCTCATAAAAGGCTTCTGCACCCTTGCCATTGAAATGTACCCACGCCAACTGCCATGGCTCGTCGGCACTGCTTAAATGTTCAAAAGGCTTATGACAATCAATCCATATGCACTCGCCCTTGCAAAGAGCAATGCTTTGCCCGTCGTAAATGACCGTCCCCTTTCCCTGTATGACTTCCAGGATTAAATAGGAATCCAGATTATCACGCTTACATACGTGGGGCGTAATGCTTTGGAGATTTCCGACTTCCTGCACATAAAGCAGATGATTTTTCGCAAAGCTGCTAGGTGTATATAAATTACGGTCCGACTTCGTAATGCCCTCCGATGTGAATATTTCTTCCATAAATCTATACCCTTTCTCTCCAATAATCTAACGTTTCCTGAACCGTCTGCGCAATTGGAATCCCAGGACTCCATCCGGTAGCATCATGCAGCTTCGTAATATCCGCTTCAATAATCGGTACATCCACCGGCCTAATCTTATTTGCATCCGTTTCCACCTTAATCTCAGTCTTTGATAAAGAAATAATCAAATCCAGAACCTCTCTAATCTCATGCGCATGTCCGCTTCCAACATTGTATGTTTCCCCTGCTTTTCCCTTCTGGACTAACAGCGCATATGCGCGCACCACATCTCTTACATCCGTAAAATCCCGCTTAGCCGCCAGATTTCCGACATATATGGTCGGAGATTTGATACCCTTTTCTATCTCGGCTACCTGTTTACAGAAATCCGATACCACAAAAATACTGGACTGTCCCGGTCCGATATGGTTAAAAGCCCTGACCATAATTAAATTCATATCATAAGCCTGCGAATATATGCTTGCAATCATGTTCTGACATGCTTTCGTTGCCGCATAAATATTACCGGGACGAAGATGGTTCTCTTCATTAATCGGTACTTCATCTTCCCTGATATGTCCGTATTCCTCACCCGAACCGATTAACAGGACAGTCGGTTTATAATAAAGCTCTCTGACGGCATCCAACAAATTCACGCTGCCTTTCACATTGATATCGACTGTCAGGCCAGGATTTCTCCAAGCCACGCTGACCGAACTCTGTGCCGCCAGATGGAATATATAACCCGGCCGGATTTCATAAAGCAGCTTTACGATTTCTTCTTTATTCAAAATATTTAAATCGTATATTTTTGCACCCGGAATGTCCAACTGTTTCCTTGACCGCTTTGTCACATATACTTCCATTCCGTGATTGGTTAACAATTCTTTAGCCAGATAGCTGCCAACAAATCCGGCAGCCCCGATAATCAGCGCCCTTTTTTTCATAATATATTATAACGTCTCTCTTCCTCGTTTCATGACATCTTTACAATAGCCGTCCGGTCCTTACTCCCTCACAATCCATATCTGGTCATTGGGAATCCTGGCGGTTGGCCGGTATGGACGTGCCGCCGACTCAAACAGCATGTACATTCCCCTCGCCGATGTCTGAATCTGCTCTATGCCCTCCGGAAGCACATGGCTTTCCAACGGCTCTGCATACTTTTCCGTCTGTCCGTCATAACGGTATTTTAACAGGCACGCATCCTCCGTCTCATACCCCTGGCTCAGCCACATATAACATTCTCCTGCGGGCACGTCCCTTCTGAACGTGACGCCCTGAATCCGCTGCGGTATGGTTACCTCCGATATCAACTCCGGATGGTATACATCCACAAGGCTGTACCTGCGCAGCCTGCCCTCCGCGCCGTTCACATAAGAACCCACATAAAGCTCTCCCTCGAAGAATGTCAGGAATGAGGCAACTTTGGAATCATTATGGTTGACAAGCCCCGCGTCAAACTCCGCCAGTATTTCCCCCTGATAAGTATCCGCCATCACACTTGACCAGGAAATCGCATACACTTTTCCCTCCGGTCCTGTCACCCACAGGAAATCATGTCCTTCATCGTAGGAGATTCCTCCCGTATGGGCTACAAACTGCAAGTCTACAATCTTTAACAGTTTTCCGTTCAAATCCATAATATAAAGAATACTGTTCTCCCCGGATTTACTGTAAGCGGACACCGCCAACGTATTCCCTGCCTTCGTAAAGCCCTGCACTACCGTATCCGCACACTTCTCTGGCAAATCCGCCCCATATAATCCCGGCATGGTAATAAAGCTTTCACAGTTCTGCGCCATATACGCATACGCAGGTTGGCGGATTACTTTTGCCATTCCCGGATAATTGGTCACAATCCCATCCACTCCCATGGCCTGCACATTCCGTATCTGTTCCGGCGTATTGACCGTCCAGACATAAGCCTGCCTGCCGGATGCATGAATTGCTTCCACTGTCTGCTGCGTCACCGTCTCCATATAAAGTCCATAATAATCCGCCGGAAACTCCTCAGGCAGCGTAATCTTGCCGGAAGACGTATTATAAAGCGTCATCACATTTTCATCCAACTCTTTAATATGTTCCAAATACTCATATCGGAAGGAAGCAAACATACACCTGTCCGTCATGCCGCATCTGTCTGCGACTGCCAGGACAGCTTCCTCAAATCCTTCCACATCCCCGATATCCTTCAATTCCAGATATACCCCACATTCGCTGCCGCTAATCAGCTCTAACGCCTCCTGAAGAGTCGGTATCCTCTCACCCGCAAAAGAGGCGTCAAACCAACTTCCCGCGTCCATCTGGGACAATTCCTCCACTGTATAATCCGCCGGCGTCCCTTCTATCCCTGCGGTACGCCGTAAGGTATCGTCATGCAGAATCACTACTTCCCCGTCTTTGCTAAGCTGTACGTCCAACTCAATATAATCGACCCCAATGTCCAGTGCCCCCGCAAAAGAAGCCAACGTATTCTCCGGAAACACCCCGGAATATCCTCTGTGCGCTACAATCTTTGGTAATCCGTCACCAATCGTCCCTTCCTCCGACACATATTCCGGCTGAGGCTGCGCTGCCTGTTCCGACTCTTCTGCTGTTTCCTGCGTCGCTTCGACATCCCCGCTATGACGCAGATGATACTGCCATTCTAAAGTAAAAATCCCAAGCGTCGCCAAAACAGCCACAAGCAAACCGATGCCTGCCTTATACCGCTCTTTCTTGCAGAAGAAAAAAGGATAGACAACCATTATAAAAACAGCCAACGCAAATCCGGCAAAAAACCCGGCATACTTTTCCTGCATCACCATGCCAAGTATCCGCTGTAAAACCGTTATAATAAAAACAATCCCCGCGCCTCCTATGGCAAACCGCACACATTTGTCAGGCCATGTTTCTTCTGTGCCAAACCGCACAAAACGCCTCTCTAATATCCATCCGACAAAGAACCCCATGCCTGCCCCAGCATTTGTAAGGCATCCCACCTTTAACATCGGCAAGAAGCACAGCAGGCAGCCGATGGCTGCTACCACAATATCCCTGTTTTTTCCCTCCTCGGCCCAACGCATCGCCCTGTCCAAAACCCAAAGCAGCACAATACCCATGCCAAACGCAAACACCACATCCTGGGGTGTATGTACCCCCAGATAATTCCTGGAGAACGCAATAAACGCTACCACTGCCAGACACACGGCCGACACCCCGCGCCTCTTATTTTTCCACAGGGAAAAGCCCAAGGCGCCCCACACAGCCGTAGCCCGTTGGGTATGCCCGCTCGGGAAGGAATACCCTCCCGCACCAGAAATGGCGTTCTGCACCGGTAAAACTCTCTCGTCTCTCACCCACGGGCGGTCAATCTTACAGACATTCTTGATAAACTGGTTCCACGTACATGCGACCGACACGTTAAGCGCCATCAGCTGCCCCGCACGTTTGTCCACACACCAATAGATAAATGCAAGCAAAAGATAGGTAATCAGCCCTTCTCCCATAGCCGTTATATGAAGAAAGAAACCATCTGCCACTGCCCCGGCAGCCTCCCTCAATCTTTGCAAAAACAATAAATATGTGATATCCATATCTTCCTCCGTCCCGATGAAACTTGTCAGTTAATACTCCTATTACATTTTCCGGATTATCCCATAAAAACAAATTTATTGTATCATTGTATTTCACATGTGTAAAGACAAGCCCTACATGGCATATACCTATAAAACATGCTATAATCTCCTTAACCAACTCACGAAAGGAGCGCCCGCCATGCCATTTACAGTCCAGGTAAGAATGAAAAAGCTAGGCAAACAAAAACATGCGGATATACAGCCCGTACCCTTCGTCCTTGACGAAAAACCAAGCACGCTAAAAGAACTTCTCGTCAGCCTGACAGAACTGGGCGTAAAGCAATACAATGCCAGAAAAGACGAGGGGCAGATTCTTTCGTATCTGACGAAAGAAGAAATCGAAGCACAGGCCGCACGGGGAAAAATATCCTCCGGCCTAAGAGGCGGTGAAGACGCCGATGCCAGAAAGGCAGTTGAGAATACTATCCAGTCTTTTGAGGACGGCATCTTCCGTGTGTTCGCCGGAGAGAAAGAACTGACGCAGCTTTCCAGCCCAATCCCGTGGACCGAAAATATGGTGTTCACACTGGTCAGGTTGACGATGCTGTCGGGGTGGTAAAAAAACGAGCAAAGCTCGTTTGTAAAATTTGCTTCGCAAACTCGAAAATATCCGAGAACTTTCAATATAAAAAAAGGGGAATAAAACTATGGCCGAATTTACATACCAGACAAGAAGAAAATTAAGCGAAACATGGATTCAGGATATCAAGCAAAAAGGAAAGCATCTTTCCGCGCAGGAAAAGAAGCTGCTGCCTGATATCAATTACTATGCCATTCCGCAGGATGTGTGCAATATCATGCGGAGGAACCTGCAAAGCGAGAAATACCGGACGCTCAGCCAACTATACAAAAATGAATTTAACAATTTGGTGGATGTCTGCGTCGACAGGCAATATCAGGAAGATTTTTATTACGCCCTGGACGAGATGAATACTTGTCAAATGACTGCCGGATGGTTCCGCAGGAGCCTCCGCTCCGACAGTTACGCGCCTTTTGCAGAGCAGAGCATTAAGCTTCTGCGGGCATATGCAAGGTTAGCCCTCTACGGCGGCGACCTGGCTGACATCCTGACCGGGAATATTGCCCCGGAGCTCTATGACCATGCCCGGAATGAATATTTTCCTTATTCCTGGATACTGGCCGCGCAGATTGACCGGAATAACCAAAAAACCATCCAGGCGGTAAAGGACATCCTCTTCGGCGAGGGCAATACGGCTATGCTAAGCCGGGAAATGATATTAGGCATTGTCATGTCCAAAAGCAAAGAGCTCTATGCCGACTTGGGAAAATTCCTCCTGGCTGCAAGACTCCAGGAAGGCGCCAGACAGGCGGTCTGCGAGACGATGGATGCGGGACGCCCGGAAGCCTTCCTACATCTTTTCTCTGTCATCGAGGACAACAACCTCATTCGCTACTCTTCCGTCAAACGCGCCGTCAGCACATGGATTGGCATATTTGATGAAAAAAATGTAGACCGTATCAGCGACAAACTTCTTCACCAGATGGGGCAGTGCCTGCGGGACGAATCTTTCCTGAAAGAGCAGCTTGCCACAAACGACGCCGTCGCGATTAGCTGCGCCCTCTGGGCAAAAGGTTTCTACAACGCTGCCGATGCCGTAAATACGGTTCTTGGATTAATTCGCCAAGGCACGAAACAGCAGAAGATGACGGCTTCCTATTTTAACCTTTCCCTGCAAGATACCAGACTGCAGATGCAGGCATCGAAGGAAGTTCTTCTTTCCTTCCCTGAGGATATAGAGCTTGCCGCATGTTTTATGCCAAGCTTTATGGCTTCAGCCAACTCTTATTTTTACCAACTTATCAAAGATGAAAACCAAGTCAGTTACACGCTCCGGTGTGAGACAGCCCGGAAACCGAAACTTCTTGCCGCGGAAGAATTGTTTGAAAGCCCGGAGGAGGCGGAAAAAATCTACGGCATCTTAAAAGAAATGTTGTCCCGGATTCCAAAGAAGGGCGTAACTCTTTCTCCCTGTATTTTCCCCTGGCATGAAGTTTCCTTAAGCCAGTCCGACATCGCCCTGCGGCTCTGCCTGATTGCATGGATGCTGCAAAAAGATGCGCTGCTGGATGAAAGTGCTGAACTGATTCCCCTCGTCGGGCAAGGGGCAAATTACTATTATGGCGGCTCCAGAGCGGCGGTTACCAAAGTGCTGTTATATCGTCCCACGTCAGCTGTCAGGAAAAAAGTCCTCTTTGACTTGCTGCATAATCCCGAAGAGTACACGAACCGCGCCGCCCATACGTTGGCGGAAGACATGGAACTGTCCCCAGAAGATTTCCTGCTGATTGAACAGAACTTAAAGTATAAGAAAGGCCGCGCCGAGACACTTTCTCTCCTAAAAAAACAGGATAAAAAGGGGCTCACCGCCTGTATCGGAAGGCTGCTTAGCGCCAAATCCGAAGAATGCCATATGGGCGCCCTGGACCTGGCGCTACAATTGAAAAAGGAAGATACGGAGACCTTTGCCCAAATCATCCCTCAGCTTCAGGCCTTCACGGAACCCACCGGAAAGGAACAAGTACTTCTGAAAGAACTGTTAGGCACGAAGAGCGAGGCCCAGGATATTCTGAACACACCAGGCTACGGGCTATATGATGTAAACAAGGACTGGATTATCCCTAAGGCAGAAATCGACTTAAACGAAGCCTCCAAACTTTTCGTCTGCGGGGAAGAGGCATGTATCCGTGTCCTAAAAAAGCTTGACCAACTCATTGCCGACAACCGGGAGCGCTCGTACACGACGGCGTGGAACGAAGACCTTGTGCTCGGAAGCAAACTGGAGCGATGCCGTTTTATCCACAATGACCCGGCGTCAGAACCCCTGGACGCCTATCCCTTCCGGGAACTCTGGGAAACATTTTACGAAAAAGAAATTAAGACGCCGCAGCTTCTTGCCGAGACGGAACTATACCGTCGGTGCGCCGACCAACGGAACTTCTACGAGCAGAACGTCAAACTGTACAAGAAAGTGTTCGGAAACGGCCTCCTGAAGAAGCCGCCTTTTTCCAATCTGGTGACCGGACTGTCCTACGGCTCTCAGGTGCGGAACATCCTGTCCACACTGTTTAGCCAATATGTGCCGAAATCCTTCCGGGCGCATTTCGCCCTGTGCACAACCGCAAAGCTGCTTTCCGTCCTGGATACTTCCAATGATTTATTTACTGTCCGTGAAAAGCGTTGGAACGGGGAAATCGACACTTACACAAAGCGCGCCGTAGAACTGCCCGTTTTCTCAGATATGTGCCGTTGGCTTTCCGATGCAGACGATAAAGACTGGGAAAAGGCTTTTACGCTGCGGTTTCGCTTGCAGCAATACTATCAGAACCAAAGAGACAGAGAAGAAAGACCTCGTTATTTTTACAACAGCGAACAAAAATACCTGAATCTGTCAGACTATGTCCAGTGCTATGTGCGCGGCGTCTGGGACAAAAACCTTTTTTACAAAGCAGTCTTCACCTATGCCGGCATAGGAAGCATTCTGGAACCGGTCAGCGCCGTGGAGCAGAAAGGCGCCGTCTCTTCACGCAAGGCACGTGTGGGCGGGCTGAACGCTTTCTTCGGAAATAACGTCATCAAACCTGTTGACGGGAAATACCGCTTCGACACCATCGGAACAGAAATGCCGGAAATGACATTCGCGCACGAGCTTTATGCGGAGCTGCTCCCCACTGTCCTGAAAGTAGAACTGAAACGTGGCGAGCAGCCTACGCCATTTTCCAAAGACATCCATAATATTCAGGTTATCTACGGCATTGACTACATGATACAAATTCTGACTGCTCTCGGAAAGGACCCGTTACAGCGAGGATACAGTTATTATACTTCCGATACGGACCGCAAGTCGGTGCTAAGCCATCTGCTAAAGGTTTCCGTGCCGGGACAAAACGAGACTGCGGAAGATTTAAAAAATGCTTTAAAAGGAACCGATATTACGAAAAAACGTCTTGTGGAACTTGCCATGTATGCGCAGCAATGGATTCCGATTATTGAAGAATATTTGAAACTGCCCGGTTTCGCAAGCACCTGTTACTATTTCATAGCCCATACCAGTGAAGGGTTCGACGAACAGACAACATCCGTGGTAGCCAAATACACGCCCCTCTCACCGGAAGAACTGGCCGACGGCGCATTTGACATCCACTGGTTTTTTGAGGCATATGGAAAAATCGGTGAGAAAAACTTCAAACTTCTCTATGACGCCGCCAAATATTCCTCCGCCGGAACAGCCCACGGACGGGCCAGGAAATATGCGGACGCCGCCCTGGGAAATGTAGACAAGGAATCTTTGAAACAGGAAATCAACGCCAAGCGCAACAAAGACCTGCTGATGAGCATTGGCCTTCTTCCCCTCCCCGCGGATAAAAAGAAGCGCGAAGAGGAACTGCTCGACCGTTACCAGTTTATCCAGAAATATAAGAAAGAAAGCAGACAGTTCGGCGCACAGCGACGGGCAAGCGAAGGGCGCGCCTGCGAAATCGCCCTCCGCAATCTAACCGTTAACGCCGGGTTCACCGATGTGACACGCCTGGTTCTGAGAATGGAGGGGAAACTCGCCGAACAGTCGGCCGAATATTTCGATTGGCAGACAGTGGACGAAATAGAACTTGCCATATCCGTGGACGAAACCGGAAAGAGCGCGCTCCAATGCAGAAAAAGCGGCAAGCTTCTCAAGTCTGTCCCTGCAAAATATAAGAAAAACGAGACCGTGGTAACGTTCCAGGAAACGGTCAAAAAATTAAAGGAACAGTACAGCCGCACAAAACAGATGATGGAACAAGCCATGGAAGACCGAACCGCATTCGAAGTCTGGGAATACTTGTCACTGTACCAAAACCCGGTGACCCGCCCTGTCACAGAAACCCTTTTGGTAAAAACAGCGAACGAATCAGACCCAAAACTTGGCTTCCTCACACAGGACGGCATCGTCGACATTTCCGGCGATATTCTTCCTGTAAAGCAAGATGATTCGATTTTCATCGCCCATCCTTTTGACTTATACAGGAGCGGACATTGGCACGAATACCAGAAACTTCTCTTCGAAAAACAGATACGGCAGCCTTTTAAACAAGTATTCCGGGAACTCTATGTGAAACTGGACGAAGAACTGGAAAAAGAGTCTTCTATGCTCTTCTCCGGCAACCAAATCCAGCCCCAGAAAACCGTAGGCGCCTTGCGGAGCAGGCGCTGGGTGGCAGACTACGACGACGGGCTCCAGAAAATCTATTATAAAGAAAATATCGTGGCCCGTATCTACGCCATGGCCGACTGGTTCTCGCCAAGCGACGTGGAAGCGCCCACACTGGAACATGTGGCTTTTGCAGACCGCAAGAGCGGAAAGTGGCTAAAAATAAAAGATATCCCGGACGTCATATACAGCGAAGTCATGCGGGATGTGGATTTGGCTGTCAGCGTTGCCCACGCAGGCGGCGTAGACCCGGAGACCAGTCATTCCACCATCGAGATGCGCAGGGCCATCGCTGCCTGCAGCCTCTCCCTCTTCCGGCTCAAAAATGTACGGTTGGAGGGAAACCATGCGATTATCGACGGCAAACTGGGCCAGTACACGGTACACCTGGGCAGCGGCGTAGTGCACCAAATCGGCAACGCCATGCTCTTCGTCGTTCCTGTCCATTCACAGCATAGAGGGCGCCTTTTCCTGCCCTTCGTAGACGATGACCCGAAGACGGCGGAGATTATGTCGAAGATTCTCCTCTTTGCGGAGGACGGGAAAATCAAGGACCCTAATATTCTGAGTCAGATTCGGTAGGAAAACATGGCACAATAGTCCGCGCTACACCGACTCACACAATAGCATGTATGTTATGGGATATATAATTCAAATGTCAAAAGATGCAACGATAGGCTGAAGCGGCAAAAAAGGGAAAAGCCGTCATAACAATCACATCGGTTTCAGATTTTTATTAAGCCGGTCCACCATCCAGGCGATTCTCTTTTCCCGCCCGGCCTCCGTCTTTGCGTCAAAATACGCACGCGTGTAAGTTTTCTTTACTGATAATGACATCGCCTGAAAATTGGTGCAGGCAGGCTCATAACCTTCTAACAGTGCGGATACGCAGGCAATTTGTTCCTCCGTAACCGCCATAGGTTTGAGAGCGTCCCACTGTCCGTTCTTTTTGGCCTCCTCTATCTTCTTTCTGCCAAAGTCGGTCATAAGTCCCTGTTCTTCAAGATTGATAGCCAACGCTTTATTTTTCTCTGACCATTTACTCTTGTCTCTGCGCATAGAAAAATATTTCTTATATGTTTTATCATCAATGCTCTGCATCTGCCCGTCAATCCACCCAAAACAGAGCGCCTCTTCAAGCGCTTCCGCCGCTTTGATTGTTTTCGGTCCTCCGGCTTTCCCAAACAAAAGCCAAACGCCGGCATCAGACAGACAATTATCATGAAGCCATTCTCTGAATTCTTCTCTGCTGGTAAATTTTATGATATCACCCATATATCATGCCTCCTGTCGTTCTCCTTTATATTACGCTTAACGCTTCCGCCGCATCGGCTATTTTGAAATTGTCTGTCCTTCAATTTTCACTGCTCCTATACTCTGCGCTTTCATTGGCGGATTGAGGACAGAATGTTAATTTCCCGTACCTGAGTATCGTCTAACGCCTCTCGTCCAAACCAACGCCGCAATAAGAAGCAGAAGAAAGGAGACGAGAGGAGAAAGATACTGCCAGGTACAAGGCTTGTCTCCTGTTTTATTTAGCAGCACTACGCTAGGATAATAATTGATAAATGCGACTGGCAGAAAACAGGTCACGAAAATCTGGAAGTACTTTCCGAAGATATTCACCGGATACTGCTGCATTAGTGTGGTAAACCGTTCGGCAATGGACATGGCCGCGCCGGAGCGCGTAGTCCAGAAACAGAGACTTGCGCCAATCCAGTTGACCGCCATTTGGATGAACGCGCCGGACAGCACACAGACAATGAAATAAATCCACTGGCCAATATGCCAGTGCAGTTCCATTTGCGTGCCGGCAAGGATAAATCCCAGTACACCCACCAGGAAATCACCAACGCCGGTATAACTGATATCTTTTCCGACAAACTGCAAAAACGGACTGGCAGGGCGAACCAGATAAGCGTCAAAGGTGCCGCTCACTATCATTTCTTCCAAATCTGACAAATGCCAGAAGAACACGCCATATATCCCGCGACACAACATCCAGAAGCTGTAGAGGAACATCAAATCCCAGATATCCCAATTTCCTAATGTATGGAAA
The DNA here is from genome assembly GCA_947172645.1 of uncultured Lachnospiraceae bacterium. GTDB lineage: Bacteria > Bacillota > Clostridia > Lachnospirales > Lachnospiraceae > UBA3282. Next base: position 257,331 of record CAMWBY010000002.1, read on the forward strand.
TTGTACACCAGGATACCAATCAGGGACAGATTGACGGCGTTCAGTACCAATATGCTGACAATCCCCACAAGGAAATCGGCTTTATACTGCACCTTGCCCAAGACGGCTACGCGCAGGAATTGCCCATATAAACGAATATTCCTCATATTTTCATCCTCCCTGTATCATAACTCTGATAAAGACATGTTTCATCAGCAGCCGGGACGATACCCATAACAGGAATATCCAGACCAATTGGATGCCCAATGCCCCAAACAGACTCAGGCCTGCATAATTCCCGATGTAAATAGAGGTAGGAATCGCATAAATGCAGCGAAAGGGCAGGAAAACACTGACTGTTTTCAGAACGCCGGGGAAAATCCATAGAGGAACCATCTGTCCGGAAAAAAAGCGCAATACTGCATTGTAACCCCAGTTGATGTTTTTGATATTCATAGTAACCATACTCAAAAGACCCATGATAAAGTTCAGGAAAAAGCTGATTATCACCGAACAGGACAAGCTGCATAGAAAACCTGCAAACGCAGACAGGCTCGGCAGCTCCAGTGAGAACAGGAAACATGCTGCAATAAAAGAGGGCAGCACCAAAAACAGGAACCGGACAGCAATGTGGCCCATGTTTTTTGCAAACATATAGAATTGGAAATCCATGGGCTTTAAGATATCCATCTCGATTGTTCCCTTGCGGACCTGTTCCATAATATAGGACTGCGGGCCGTTTCTGGGATGTAAGATTGCCTCCAGGGCAACACCCAAGACCGCGTAGGAAACCATCTGCGGAAGAGACACGCCGGTAACGCCAGGGTTTGCTGCGTACAAAGCTCTCCATACATAACCCACACTGTACATCATGAGAAAAGAATAAACCAGATGCAGCCAGAATGATACGCGATAGATGCTTATGTTATAAAATTCATTGCGGAGAAACGCTGCACCGGTCCGCAGGCTGATGCCGTTATTTGCTCTCATAGAGATTCCTCACAATCCCCTCAATGTCGGGTTCAATGACTTCTATGTCATGGATGGGAGCGCGGTCGCCTATGAGGCGCAGCAATCCCATCGGCGTTGTCTCGGAACGATGAAACGAAAACCATTTACGGTTTCCTTCACTACGAATCAATTTGGCTTTTTCCACCTGGAAATCTTCCACGGGTTCTTCAAACTCTACCATTAAGGAACGGACGGCGCCAAACCGTTTCACCATGCTTTCCAAATTGCCATCGTACATCAAATGGCCGGAATCAATCACAATCACGCGGGAACAGAGCTTCTCTATGTCCCCCATATCATGGGTAGTGAGCAGGACAGTGGTTTCTTGTTCTCTGTTAACCTCTGCGATAAAATCAAGAAGATATTTTTTGGATACGACGTCTACTCCGATAGTCGGTTCGTCGAGGAACAGTATCCTGGGAGAATGAAGCAGCGCGGCGCAGATATCTGACTTTACCCGCTGTCCCAGGCTCATCTGCCGCACCGGCTTGTTCAGTACTTCCTCCAGTCCCAACATAGGCACATATCTGTCAAGATTCTTCTGGTAGGCAGCGCTGTCAATGCGATAGATTTCCCGCAACAGGCGGTAACTTTCAATCAAAGGCACGTCCCACCATAATTGTGTCTTTTGGCCAAATACCACTCCAATCTGCCGGGCGTTATCCATGCGCTGCTCAAAGGGTTTAATGCCGTCCACCGACACGTTTCCGGAGGAGGGTTTTAAGATACCGGAGAGCATTTTGATTGTGGTAGACTTTCCGGCTCCGTTTTTCCCGATAAAGCCGACGATTTCTCCGGCGTTGATGGAGAAGCTGATATCGTCAACGGCACGTTTCACTGTGTACTCGCTGGAAAGCAGATTCCGTACAGCGGAGAACCGGCCGCTCTTTTGTATTGGTATCTTAAATTCTTTTGTCAGATGATTTACGGTTATCACAGTTTATCCTCCCGGAAAGCTGATTAGAAAAATACAAATGCCTCGAACAGACAATTACGCTAACGCCATTTGAGAAAAAGTTATTTTATTCGTTGTAACAAAAAGCCCCTGCGCTGCTTTCCCTGTAAATAGAAAATCATAGTTTTAAGCTATATTGTAATAAATTATAACTGTGTCCATCTCTGCTGTCATTTTTCGGCACTGAAGAAACCATTGTAAAGCCTAACGACTTTGCCAATCGATTAGAAACGCTGTTTTCCTCTCTTGTGGAATAAAGGAACTCTTTCGCATCAAATTTTTCTTTGCAATATTGAATCAAACCTCTAAGAATTTGCTTGCCAAACCCTTTTCCCACATAATCTGGTCCCAAACAAATCCCCACTTCCTGATATATGAAAGGTTCGATTTCTTCTACGCCAGCAAACCCAATCGCCTTACCGCTTGATTTTTCATAAACCAAATATGTATCATGCTCTTTCTGGAATGCAATCGTTTTCATGATTCTTATTTTAGCGCTTTCTTCACTCGTAGTAATATTCCAATTCATATATTTTGCGCTTTCTGGCTGTGACCAGACATTGCAATACATTTCCTGCCAATCTGAAAACCTCGCCTTATCAATTATAAGGCTCTCCGTTTCAATCATTTCGAAATGTTCCTCCAACTTATAATTTATTTGATTCCGGTACAACAAAAATAAAGTTTTATTTCCGATTCGGTTTCCTTTTAATAGCCAACAATTTCATATAATCATCCAATTCAGCATTATTGGTTGGCTCGAACATTACCCATTTCCCGTCATGATAAGTTTTTGCTTCATCATACTTCCTGCAAACAGCAGCAGAAAGCGTCTCTCTTATATCTTCAAATTTTGCTCTTTCGTCTTTTCCAAAAATAATCATGAAACCAACACAATTACTTTTGGCATACAGGCAACAAAGCGTTTTACCGCCTCTACGATATTTATACTCGTAAGTCCAATTCTTGCCACCGGTATTCCATAATCGTTCCATTTCGTATTTTTCATCAATGGCCGCGCATAACTCCTGCCAAACTTCAAACAAAGATTGCCCGAGCAATTCAATCATAGTTGAATGAGACGGTATTTTTTCAAGCATCAAATTCTCTCCTTAAATTCTAAATTTGCTGTTCTAAGCATAGCACATCACCGTATAGTTTTCCATAAGAAATCTATGTGCTATAATTGCAATTAAAAAATGGGGGATAGCATATGTCACAGATGAACAAAGGCTCATATTTCTTATTAGACTGTCTAGCAAAAGCATTAGTCGCTTTGCTTCATTATTATCTTTAAAATCATAATAATACATATATCCATGCACAATAGTACATCTAATTTCTTTTATTTTATCGCTGATATCCTCAACCGATAATCTCTCATTTTTTAACAGTTCGGGAAACAAGTTAAAACTATAGACCAACTCTTGTTTTAATGAAAATCGAGAATTTTTCGCATTTTGATGTTCAAGTTTATCAAATAAATACTCAAATGACATAACCTGTTCCATAAATCGTTGAGGAGAAAACAATGTATCTGCTTTTCCTAAATGCCCTAATGGTATACTTTTCGTCTATTTGTATATAATGTAATTTGCTTAAATGGCGCCTCCGCTTCGGATGTCATAAACATTGAAAAACGATATAAAATAATTGACATATTATAGCACTCTTGAATTTGATTAGTATAAAGCGGAATCAATAATTCTCCCTTTTTATCAAAATCTTCCAACAATCCAAGCCTGTTATCATTCCCTATGCGATAAGACAATTCATACTGACTATTATCCATAGAAAAGGGTATTTTATAAATATCCTTAGGTTCTACAGCTAAATTTATGCCTTCTCTTACCATATCTATGTAATTATACTTATATCGAAAAATATCATCAAGAAAAGAAGATTGCACACCTATGGTATCGTATCCGTCTTGCACCGTAAGCCTATTAATCATATAGCAACGTAGATAACATGTGCTTCCCATAGACCTTTCGACTAAAAATGTAGACTTTTGCCCCTGAAAGTTATTAGCAAAATATTCTCCTTCGAGAATATAGTCCTCTTTAAAATTATATTCTTTTGTAAAATCCGTTAAAAGTTCATCATCAGTAAACAACTCCATGCGATACTCTTCCATTACAAATGGAAGGTTACTATGATGTTCCAAACGGACAAGCAACCATACAAAGACCGCAAGTATTTTTTCTTCCATGGGTTTTAAGATATATACTTCTTTTTTCGTTACATAACTTGTAATCTATTATATCACTTCTTAATGAGTTGATATTCCATTGTACATTATGTAACGCTTTATGGGGGCAAACATCAACACATTTTGTGCAATCTTTGGGACAATTACTCTTTAATACTTTGTTACCATAAACAAATACCTCATTTATTAAGATTACAGATAGTCTTACTCTTGGTCCATATTGCTTTGTAATAACAACATCATTTTTTCCAATCCAACCTAATCCAGCATTTACTGCCGCAAACTTGAAAGAAAAAGGGGCTATCAAATCCACCTCACTATTTTGTGCCACGGGCGGAATATAATATTTTACGTTATATTCATCAAGCATTTTTTGCAGTTGTGTTAAAATTTTTTCCAATACTTTTTTTGCATCTTGAATACCCTTTTCAAACTTTTCTTCAGAATATGTTTCGATTGTAAGTTGTTCCCCATAAGGTACTGCAAAGGCTAAAGCAGATTTATATGTACTTACATATTCACTATACACAATATTTGTAAATCCATAAATAACTTCGGGATATTTTGAAAATATATCATCAATATTTTTTTCAACCATGTAAACTACCTCTCAAATAACCTTTATACAATAAATTTGATTATACCACTTTTGCTCTCCATTTACCACAAAAATATAGGGTATGGAAGCCGTCATTCCACACACTTCTTACCGTTCCAACATTTTCTCTATTTTTCACTTCTACCCCATCAAATCGTTCTGTTTTTCATACACATTATTACGCTCTTTGCAGAGTTCTTTCATGCGCTGCAATTGCACCCGCACTCCCTCCCGGCAATCCGGCTCTATCTTTTTATATTCCCCTGTCAGATTACGGATTGTATTATTGTTTTCCTTTATATGCCCCGACAGGTATACCCAGTCAATCAAATTGTGTACTTCCATGTCCGTTTCGCAAAGGTCTGTATCTGTTACGATTTTAGCGCACAGCCGACAGTTCTTCCCCGTCCAATCATAATAATGGAATGATACATAATTTAAATTATACTTAACATTTCTGTTATTTCCAATCGCTTACTTGTTAAACATATCTTTTTAATAACAAAATAGCATTTTTAATATGATTTCGCTGTTTTATAATTTGAAATGTGCTAAAATATAATGAATAAAACAATCGAATTTCTTGAAAGGAAATTACATGAACATAAATATTAGACAAGCTAACGAAAGTGATAGGAGTAATATCGCTTTTTGTATCGCAGAGGGATTTAAAAAAGATTTTGATGTATTATGCAAAAATACACATACCGTAGCAACCGCAATCAGCACAGGCATACAAATTTCAAAGTTTTATGTGGCAGAATCTGAAAATGAAGTAGTTGGTGTCGTGGCTATATCTGATTGTAATGGCAGAGCCATAACAACAAGTATAACTTCTTATAAAAAGAATTTTGGATTTATCAAGGGGAACATTGCTAATTTAGTGTTAAAAGAAGAATTTGAATCAGTATTAGACTATCCGCCGACCACAGGCTATATTGAATTTGTCGCCGTCCAAAATACATATCAAAGAAGGGGAGTTGCCACATCTATGCTGAAAGAAATTATGCTACAAAGTTCTTATAAAGAATATGTACTTGACGTTACAGATGTCAACACTGCCGCTATCCGTTGTTATTCCACATTAGGATTCAAAGAATTTAAAAGGGTAAAAGAAAAGCACAGTAAACAGAAAGGATTTTCGGCAAAAATATATATGAGATGTCAAAGGAAATGATTCAGGTAGGGTATTAGTTATGCTCCCGATTAGCTTAGTTTTTTATCTACTTCCGTAAAAAAGTATTCCAACATCTCCACAAACATATTATGTTCAAACAGTTCCCTGATTTGCTCCCGATTCATCCAAGCAACTTGTGCTACTTCATCTGTTGTGGCATTACCCAAATCAACCTCTCCATCATACTCAAACAGCCAGACATCCACAATTTTGTTAACTACTTTACCAAACTCTATTTCCCTTATATCTGACAATATAACTCGACCTTTTTCAGGCGATAAGTCTACGCCTATTTCTTCTTTTGCTTCTCTAATTGCTCCCTGCAAGCTATCTTCACCCTTAATTACAGAACCATCCACGCATTCCCACATTAGCGGACATGTTGGCCTATTTGCGGAACGCTGCGAAATCAGATACTCTCCCTTGGAATTGCGAATCCATACATGCACCACAAGATGGTATCCGTCTATTGGTAATTGTTCACCTCTGACATGATCCCTTCCGAGAAATTCTCTATTTTCATCATACAAATCCCAAATTTCCACATCTGACACATATTCCATAATATCACCAAAATCAGCATTTAAGGTTTTGCATATCTTGCTCATATAACCGTTCCTACTTATTCACAAAAATCTTTTTCTGCTTCATATCTACTTTTGCAACAACACCATACTGTAATACACATCGCGGTGTTGCATGTCCAAAATTTACATTATAAACAATCGGAAGTTTTGCATTATCTATCACTTTTATAAGAATATGTTTATATTCCTGATAAAAAACTTCATCTTGTGGTTTTCCAACCAACACACCATTTACCACGTCGAATACTCCCTTTTCTTTCAGCAAAGCAACTTCTTTTTCAAACAGTTCAGGAACCGGCTTTTCTTCGCAAGTTTCTATAAACAGGATTTTTCCAATCCACTCTTCCTTGTCTGGAAACAGACCATATCTTTCACAGATTTCCTTTTCATCCTCATATCTGCTATTTGTCAATATATCGTAAAAACTTTCCAAGCATCCACCCAATAATTTGCCTTGAAAAATTTCGCTTCCCTGCAGAAGTTCAAAACCACGTCCTTCTTTATGAGTTTTTCTTTCTGTTCCAATTGCCGCTCTTGAAAAATCTTCTCTTTCTTCATACCAAACGTCGCTGGATACAATTTCATCGCATTCGTTACCTTCCAAATATCCCCCAAATGCCATTTTTGTATATTGTAACATTTCATCTGCAATTTCTCCCAAATCACAAATAAAATTTGGTCCGTAATAGGTAGACAATCTCAGTTTATAAAACATTAAATGATTAATCGTAGTATCTGAAAATCCTGTAAATAATTTTGGATGCTTCTCTACCGCTCTTATGAACTCTTCATCTTCCATCAAATATGGCAAAAGTCTGTATGTATCATCACCACCGATTGCACAAATAATCCCTGCAATAGAATCATCTAAAAATGCATCTTTTAAGTCTTTCGCCCTTGCTTCCGGATGAGTCTGCAAATATTCAATCCCTTTCAACGCATTTGTCATAAATACCGGCTCCAGGCCGTATTCTTTTAATCGCTTAACCCCAATTTCTATATTATGACTGCAAAATTCTTCACCTAACATTCCACTTGACAAACTTACAATTGCTACTTTGTCACCTTTTCTCAATTTTCTTGCATATTGCATAACTACAATCCTTCCATTCATAAAACAGTATTACTTCTTATCCGCAAGCTGTTTTCCCATAAATTCCTTCTCCACATGGCAATGCTCCTGCAATGGTATCCATGCTACGCCTGTATGGACTGCAACAAAACACATCTATTTTCTTGTTCCTCAAAAATTCCAACACAAGTGCAGAATCTTTTTCCTCTTTTTCCGTCCAATGTCTTGTTCTGTCTTCCTTTCAATCATGCTCCGGTTGTGCATGGCACACGAAATACACTCTAGTCCTTAAATCAACTCCATTTCATCTTCCATTTTTACAAATCCATATTTTTCATACAATGGTAATCCCATATCAGTTGTCTCTAAGGCAATCTGTGAAACGCCCTGTTCATTCGCATCATTTACCAGTAAATCCAATGTGTGAATTGCAATCCCCTGTCTTCGATATTCCGGTGCAGTATACATATTCATAATATACGCCTTTTTACCGCTAGGATTATGATACGTCGGCATTACCTGATAGAAGCTGACACCTCCTGCACCGACAAATGCTCCGTTATCATACACTAAATAGGCAATATGTTCACCAGTTTCTAACGCACGCTTATAATACTCATAGGATTTTTTCTCTATAAATGACATATCCACATCATCTGACAGTTTGTTGGCTGCACGAAGGACGATAATTCTTGTCCGTACCAATTCATCAATGTCTTTTATGGTTGCCTTTTTATATTCACACTTTTCTTTCATCCTACACCTCTACCAGTAGCGACTCTCCCTTAGAAAAATCTCCACTTGTCCATTCCCATTGTTCTGCCAACTCTATTTTCCCATTTTTCAGCATAGTAGGCATACTATGGCATTTGCCAGTCTTTACCTTCATATCCCGATTAATCGGTTCTTTATCCGCTTTGCTATCTCTTCATTCACAGCCTTTTCTTCACTGCCATAAGTCCATCCGAATCCGTCTCCTGTGTATCTTGGAAAAATATGCATATGATAATGCCCCACATCGTTAAACTTACCGCCATTTTGCATAATGCTATATCCATCAGGATGATATATTTCTTTTAATACTGCTACTATCTTTTTTGATACAATCATCAAATGCGCCAACAATTCATCCGGGATTTCATCTGCATCCAGATAGTGTTGTTTCGGAACTAGCAGGACATGTCCCTCATTGATAGGCTCCATATCCGTAAAAGCCATCACCAGTTCATCTTCATATACAAAATCTGTCATAATTTTTTCTTTATGACAAAATACACATTCACACATAATCTTTTCACTCCGTCCAACGTCTAAAAACCCATTACCTCATATGCCACATATTCATGAATAAAACGGTAACCCAACTTGGATATAATCCTTTCTCTAAACATTCCAAAATAAATTTTACTCCGCATGCATATGCCAATCTTTTTCTCCGATGGTCTTCCCCCGTATTAATTTCTATCGCAATACCTTCCAACTGGCGCTATATGGCCCCATAATAATAAAGTCCTGTTTGCAGCTTTTCGGTTTATATTGAACCAATTTCTCACTAGGATTTCCCGCATAAAATACAAAATCTCCTAATATTGCCATCGCAGCATCCTCAGATACATTATTATAAATTTCTCCCATTATCCCCTGCAAACATCATCGTATGATTCTTTCATTCCAATTTTCATATATTTTATGTATGTTCTCTTTCACTTTATATTCTCCATTAATATCTTCAAAATAAACTCCACTTTTTTAGGATACTACAATATATGTTCCTTTACAACAAACCATCGCAATCTCTTGCAATAGTTTCTCAAACAACACCCGTATTGCAATCTTTACAAAACAATTCAGGTGCTACAGCCCACGCCGCGCCATAACGTCTCTGCTGAGCCATATCAATTCCAAGCAGTTTCATTGTCTCTATTACTTATTCTGCTCTCTCCCCGATAAATTCTTCTGCCTTCTGTTTCTCATAATAATCCGTTAGAAGCTTTGATTCCTCATATGCAGAATGCTAAATCGCCTTTTTTCAAGGGTTTTGAAAAGATAATGCAAAAGAAGAGACTAGGTTGTTTGGGCGTATCCTCTTCTCCTTTTTTGATGGAAATAGTCTTTTTATGTCGGAGCAGATAAAGGAGAACAACAATACAATCCGCAATCTGATCGGGGAATATAAGAAAATTGAGAAGTCGTTAGAACGGTAAAAAATGTAGGTTGTGGCAGTTGCTATACCCTATGTTTTTGTGGAAAAAAGTGATATAATTAAAATAATAAATTGCAGAAGGGCAGAATGATATGACCTATATAAATACATATGGAAGATTTATTTGATATGCATGACAGATATACAGAAGCAGTGGATTGATGTCAGACTGGGATTGTTGGAGACTATTATGAAACTTACTAAAAAGCAACCATTATTCATTGTCACCGGTGCCTCCTGTGTTGGAAAATCAACACTTTGTAATGAAATGTTGATTAACGAAAAAAAGTATATTGTAATGGAAGGTGACTTATTGTGGAATGACATCTACAATACACCAGAGGATGATTATTTCGAGTATAATCGTTTATGGTTAAGGGTATGCGCCAATATCGCACAAGGCGGAAAGCCTGTTGTGTTATGTGGTTGCAGAGTGCCCAAACAACTTGAAAATTTACCGGAAAGAGAATTGTTTACCCATATTTATTATCTTGCCGTTGTCTGTGATGATGCTGTTTTGGCAGAAAGAATGCGTAAAGGCCGTGGGGTAAGTGATGATGAGTGGATAAGAAACTCTATGGATTTTAACAAATGGCTGAAACAACAGTCAAACGAAAATGCTCCATATCCTATAACATTACTGGATACTTCTGACATTTCACCTATACAGGCTGCCATGAGAGTCGATAATTGGGTTATGGAAAAAATCCTATGATTGGTTTATGGAGAATGGTGGAAAGAAAAATGCAGGAAGCAAAAGACTTCAGAGTTGATAGCGGTAATCGAAATGCAGGAAGATGAACTTGGACAAAAGCTGAGAGACTTGCGAGGATTTACCCTCTCACTCGAACTCCTCGGCGTGTTCTTTGTTTATCCTATCTATTACAATGATATTGGCAACAAACTCTATACATATTCACAAGCTTTTAATATACCCCACATATCTAAAAAATATTTAATACTATTATCAAATTTACTATATTTTTCTTAATCACTTATTGAATATTCTTATTATCTTCCATCAATCTTCTGCTTATATCCATGGCATTATATAGAACCCTTGTTACTATAACTTCCAAATCCTCAATTACATAAAAAGCTGAATAATTATCTATTACCAATTGCCGTAACCCCATCGTCCGTTCCGGCTCAGACTCCATAAGCCTTAATTTTTCCGGAAACATGTTTATATCCTCGATTGCTTTCGCAATCCGGTTATATTGTGCCATTGCATTTTCTGGTGCTTGGAGTTGTATCGCAATATAGTTATATATTTCTTCCATGTCAGCCAGTGCCTTATCAGTGATTCTTACTTTATATTGCTTCATACCTAATGGTTCTCCCTAAACTTCTTAAATGCTGAGACTGCATCCTGTACTCTGCCTGCTCGCAAGTCATCATATCCTTCCTGCAGTCTTGTATGGATTTCCTCCGATGTCATTAAATCCGCATTGAGAGCAGAGGGCGCATTAGGTAAGGTAACAGCAAATGGTATTCCCCCTGTCAGAGATATTTGATTGAGGTAAATATCTATAGCTGTTGACATGGGAATGCCTAATCTTGTCAGTACGTCTTCTGCCCGCTGTTTTACTGTAGGATTTACTCTTAAATTTAATGTTGCTGTCTTTTCCATATAAGCTCATCTCCTTTGGGGATATTGTAACGCATTTGCCGTTACTTATCAATCTTTATTCTCTGTTTCTAGTTAAATCTTTATTTTGTTTCTCACTTTTATTATTGGCAACATTTACTTTGACCAAATCAAATAATATATATCAGAAAAATATGGTAGGCAACCTATTAAAAATTACCTACCATATGAAATAATCAGTATAAATTTTTTGTCATGGCAAATTTCATTTTCGCTCTAACCTTCTCCCCCTCCCCTTCCCTCATTCCCCAAAAATAAGAGTGAATTGTAACGAAATTTCAGAGGATAATTAACTTGTCGCTCCCTCTTCCTCTTTCCCCTCCCCTTTCCTCATTTTCCCTTCTGAAAAAGAACAGGAAAACTGCTGAATCGCCCTTTTCAAGGGCTTTGGAAGGATAATGGAAAAGAAGAAGATAGGTTTTGTGTCCTGTCCTCTTCTCCTTTTTGGTGTAGAAATGGTCTTTATTTGGGGAAAGAAAAGGCCTTGGAAGGGAAGAGGAAGATACCTCTTGCTTTACAAGGTCTGATACTATTTTTATTCAATTCTTGTCTTGTGCAGCGAAAACCAAATTTTGATTATAGGGAAAAATGGTGTCCGCTATGACAATTTCATTACTCGAACTCGGCGTGTTCTTTGTTGCTCTTAACTATATTTGCTTAAGTTTCATGCAAATACACGCCCATTTTTACTTCAATTACATCATTTATTATGGCTTGCTGATTTTCTGTTGCCAAAATGTTGCCAATTTTACTTATCCCTATAATGAGAACCACATTGAACAATCTTTATCATATTATCTTCTATACGATAAACAATACGGTTTGCACCGTCGATTCGCCGACTCCAATAGGATGCCAAATCACCGCTTAACCTTTCCGGCTTTCCGATTCCTTCGTATCCATTCCGGTCAATATCTTTCAATAGCTGGAGAATACGTTTTAATGTCTTTTTATCCTGTTTTGTCCAATATTCAAAATCTTCCCATGCCGCATCTGACCATGACTTAATCATCAAAATCCACCTTGTGTACCGTACCACCTGTAGCCTCCATTTGCGCTACAGATTCTCTAAGTCTGGTCATATTCTCCTGCGAATAAAACGGATCAACAGATACTTCAAACGGTATCCTTTTTTCTCGTCCAAGTTTTTTGAGATAAATATTTATAGCTGTAGACAAAGACATTCCAATATCGGCACAAGCTTGCTCTGCCTTTTTCTTTACATCATCTTCTATACGCAAACTAATTTGAGCCATTATATCACCTCTCTCTTTATGATATATCTAGTATATCCTATAACGTAGCATTTGTAAAGCATTTTGCTATACATACATTTACTTCGAAAATTGAAATTTTAAATTCCACCTTTAGACAATTCAATGGAATTTACCTC
>CAMWBY010000003.1 GCA_947172645.1 uncultured Lachnospiraceae bacterium
TTTCGTATCTGCAATACTCAAGCTGGCTTTCCACGGATATGCTGTCCTTTTTTTCGATTGACTGTCTTGCATATAATGCGTCATACATTCTATCTACCTCCTAAAACGTAAGACGCAATACCCAATGTCAAATTCCATAGGAATTTGACATTAAACAGATCATATCGTTTCCGTGATTGTTTTGCAAGGGACTTACGCATATTTCTTAAAAATCTGATAGAGCCTTGCCCCGATTTCCTGTCGGGTTTCCTGCTCTGATTTTTTCTGAAAGGCGGGGTAGATGTTGGTAACGGTCAGCCTCATTTTATCTTTGCGTATTTGGGTATCGGGTGTAGGAGAGTTATTCGTTTTTGACATAAACTTTCTCCTTTGACGGTTTCCCTAAATTTTATGAGAAGCGGCAAGTACACTATACGGGAATAGCGTAAACTCCCCCTCTACTACTTACTACGCACGGGAGGTAAAAAATGGCAAAATTTCCGGGAAATTTTATAAAATTTTAGAATAGCGGAATAGCAAGCATAGGGATTGAGTACCCAATCCCGAAAAATTCTCTATCTTTATGAGAAGTGACGTATAGAATTTTTATTTGTTGGGAAGTTTCCCAAACCCTTATAGAAAAATGAAAATGAAAAACAAATACAGACATAGAACAGGAGCAAAAAGCGTTTTAAGGGCATTTCCGGGGCGTTTTGTAGTGCAGACACGGAAATACCCATTACCGCCCGGAAAAGGGCTTCTAAGCGTCCACAAGGGCAGAAAAAGACACCGGGGAATGACAGTGTATCAATCATCATTTCCCGGTGTTTATCCGTCAAATTTATAGCCGACACCTAACACGGTTTTTATGTAGGTCGGGTTTTTGCTGTCCGGCTCTATCTTTTTCCGCAGGTTGTAAATCACGTTGACAACGCTTGAATGGCAGCTATCGCTATCCATGTTCCAAACGGCTTCAAATATCTGTGTTTGTGTGAGGACAATGCCGGGATTGGAAGCAAGGAATACAAGGGTACTGTATTCAAGGCGGGTAAGGTTTACTTCTTCCCCGCCCCTAAATACCCGGCGTTGGTGCTGCCTTATTTCCAGTCCCGGAAAGGACAACACGGAAGCGGGCATAATCTGCAAGGGTTCAATCTGTATATAGTCAGCGATTGCAGATATAATTTTGTCAACCGCTTTTTCCTCTTGTTCATTAAGCGTCAGCAGTAGTATTTTTCCGATAATGTTATCCTCGCTTTATTAACTAATTTAATTAAATTTTTGCACTGATATTGTGAAGCCGGAATGATTTCTTGACAAATACTATTGCCAATCCTGCCCTTATAATTTCCATCAGCGGAAAAGAGAGCCATACCAAAGTAATGTTCCCTGACATGGAAAATAACCATGCTCCACCTAAAAGAAAGACAGCCTGTGCAACAGATAGGCTAAAACTTTCCTTTCCACGCCCCAACGCTTGCAGACAGCCACGCAGGATATTACTAATCCCCAACAAAGGTATGGAAATACCGATAATCCTTAATGCGGGAATACCGATCAGCAGCATTTCATCAGACGCATTAAAAAGTAACAACAATGGCTTTGTAAAGACCAAAAACAGAAGCGTTACAATAATGCCGATTATAAGATTGGCAATAATGCTGAAACGCAGAGTGTCTAAAATGCGTTTATGCTTTCCTGCCCCAAGATTGTAAGCAATGATAGATACATTTGCGTCACTCATTCCGTTTGCGGGCATGATTGCAAAGCTCTGTAATCTGATACAGGCAATATAAACGGCGGGTGCAACAACAGAAAGCGGCAGGACGATATTGTTAATACCAAAAGCAAGCACGGAAATCATACAGTTTGTGATTGCAACGGGAATACCGATATTTAATATCTGCCTGACAATTTCCCCGTTGGGGCGTACCCTTGAAAACTGAAAATGAAGCTCTTTGTTTTTGAAGATATTCAAGCTAAGTCCTGCAAGACTGGCTAACATCTGTGCAATAACAGTTGCATAGGCAGCTCCCGCTATGCCAAGTGCAGGCATACCAAACCACCCAAAAATCATAACCGGGTCTAATATAATATTGATAACTGCACCGGTAATCATGGAAATCATTGTAAGGTTCGTTTTTCCCGTTGCGCTTAACAGTCTTTCAAAAAAGACTTGGTGCAGGGAAGCAAAGGCGGCAAGACACAATATCCGGCTGTAAGAGCTGCACATATCCAAAATGGGGACAATATCTGTCTGAAAGCTGAAAAAGGGTTCAATGGCTGTTGTCCCTATTACCATAAAAAGTACAGAAGCAACCCATACCATAAAAAGCCCGTTCCCTATTATTCTGCTGATATTTTCCCTGCCGCCTGCTCCTAACTGTTTTGACAGGAGAGCGTTTGTCCCAACTCCAATGCCTGCCCCAATGCCCGTAATAAGATATTGTACCGGGGTACATAGGGAAATTGCGGTCAATGCCTCATTGCTGATTTGTGCTACATACAGACTGTCAACCAATCCGTATAACACTTGTATCAGCAGGGACAAAACAAGCGGCACGGACATTTTCAATAATAACTGTCTAACTGGCAGAGTACCTAATTTATTTTCTGCTGTTTCTGTGTTCATTTTCGTTTCCTCCTTATTTCTTTTATATTCATTCTACCGTATATCAGATTGAAACAGAATGATAAATATGTTAAGATACTTAAAACCAATGGTTTATACAGGGAGAACATCAATATGGATTATCAGTTATTAAAGACTTTTATAGAAGTATCTGACTGTGGAAGTTTTTCAAAGGCTTCTGAACGGCTATTTATATCTACCACGGCAATCGCAAAACAGATGAACCTGTTGGAAAAAGAAACGGGACTGCATCTGTTTGACCGGACAAAACGGGGTACAACCCTTACAAAGAGCGGGTCAGTGTTTTATGAAGATGCCGTGTTTATGGTTCATTACTGGGATAAAATGCTTGAACGTGCAAGAAACGCTGAATGGAACAGTGGGGGAACTTATATACGCATAGGTTCGTCCATGCTCCGTTCAGAAAAATATTTACTGGACTTATGGACGAAAGTAAAGGACAATTATCCTCATTATAAAATTCATTTTGTGCCTTTTGAAGATAATTACCAAAGCTATTTGGAGATTGTACAAAACTTGGGAAAAGAGATTGATATTATCGCTTCCAATTATCCGCCGGACTTGTGGGGCGGCTGCTGTAATGTCTTAAAGCTCGCCGATGTTCCTTTGTGCTGTGCGGTATCACGCTATCACATTTTGGCGCAAAAAGAGGTTTTGGATTACGAAGATTTTTTCGGGCAGGAATTGATGATTTTGCATAGGGGCAGGAGCAGCTATGTTGATACTGTCCGTGACAGATTACTGCATTATCCACAAATCAAAATAATAGATGTCCCGGATTATGATGTGCAGATTTTTAATCAGTGCGAAACGACAAACAGAATTTTACTGATAACGGAAGCGTGGGTAAATGTACACCCGTTACTTGTTACAATACCCGTCAAATGGGAGTTTACTTCTCCGTATGGGCTTCTTTATGGGCTGAACCCTCCCGAAGTAGTAAACAATTTTATACAGTCTGTTAAGGAATTGATAAATCTTTAGAACTAAGCGTCCGCAAAGGCGTAAAAAAATACCGGGGAATGGCACTTATAAGCTTCCATTCCCCGGCGTTCCATTACTCCATATCTTCAGCGGGCAGAAACACAAGCCCGGCAAATTCTTCTTTATGCCTTTCCCAGACTATCAACGCCAAACAGCCACGTCAAGGACGTAAACGCCGCTAAAGTGGTAAATCCTTGACGTGGCTGTCTGCCGTTGATAAAGGGCAACTAAGGCATAAATGAATATCTATGTTGTATCAACCTCTTTTCTTTTCCATTCCCTTCATGCAATAGGGATAATCCAATTAAAAATTAAAAGAGCGGATAGGAAAGGAATAGATAATTTATCATCCTGTAATTTATTCTTTAGTATTTTATATATCTATATTTTATTGCGTTGGTTTTTCCTGTGTTGGAAAATCCAATGTTGGATTTTCCGGTGTAGGGTTTTCCATGATTTAATTATTGCCATAGCTGTCATTCAGCTTTGGGGAAGAATAAACTGTATATTCCATTTCTCGAAGTTGTCCCTTTTCGTTCCGTATTCTGTTGCGGGTAATATATCCTGCCTGCTCCAATTCGTGTATAATCGTTGTAATAGCGTCTAACCCCTCTTTGTTGATATAAGCTAATCCTTGCAGGGTAAAATTCCATTCCGGGGGCAATGAGAGCATTTGACAGAGCAATCCTTTTGCCCGTAGGGATAATTGGCGGTTGCGTAAGTGAGTGTTTGGCATAATCGTATAATCTTTGACTTTTTCTACTCTGAATACTGGCATAATAGCTTGTCCTTTCTTTTGGTGCGAAAGCCGAAGTCCGCAGCTTTGAGGAACGTGTGGGTATGCGTCTTAGTGATTGTATTGTGTGTGTTCATTTACTACAATCTTCCCGATTTGCTTCACCGAACCTCTGGAAGTGCACAACTTCCCTGGCACGCAGGAATTTGATTGGCTCGCATACTTCCTGGTCATGGACGAGCCTTAAGATGTTGTCATAGGTGGTGCGGGCTTTTTGTTCTGCTGCGATCCTATAAGAACAACTTTTGGTTAATAGGTTTATGGAATTAGGGGAGTTTTGATTAATCAGCGCTCCCCTTAGAAATTCCAGTGAATTTCAATCGGAACATCCTTTGTCCCAGGCATACGTTTTCCCACGGACACATAATCAATCAGTATTTCCACAATTTCACGGGTAAGGTGTTCCAGATTGGTGTATTGCTCGATCAGTTCGCGGCGGTTATCGCTAGCCGTAGTTTTTTCTTCAATTTCGGATAACTGCTTTTTACCGCCTGCGACTATGCGCTCCAAGCGGTCGCGCTCTGTGGTAAAGTCCTTTGACATTTCCGCATAATCGCTTTCGGACAGCAAGCCCCTTACCTTATCCATGTAAAGCTCCCGGATACCTTTTGAATATTCCGCAATTCTTTTTTCATAGACTGCTATATCAGCGAGCAGACGGGTTTTTTGCTCCTGCAAGTTATCACAAAATTCTATGTTTTGCGCTAACTCATCCTTATCAAGATATTCCGCTGCTAAATGGTTAAGCTCGTTAATCACAAGCTGTTCTAATTTATCAACGGAGATAAAGGAACCGATACAAGCGTCCTTTGATACATGGCGGCTTGAACATTTTAGATAATGTCGGTCGTGGTTTTTAGAAGAACTCATTGTGTAGCCGCAGTTAGCGCACCGGGCTTTTCTTGCGAACAGACCTATTGTGCCAATCGTGAAAGGCTTTGCTTTTTGCGAGATTAACGACTGTACTCTGTCCCATAATTCACGTTCAATGATCGGCTCGTGAGTTGCCTCGACAATATACCATTCGTTTTTAGGGCGGGGCTTGTTCTGCTTTGTCTTATAGGATACGCTACCGTATTTGCCTTGCACCATATTCCCGATATAGATTTCGTTTGTAAGCATATCGGAAATAGCAAAGTATTTCCATAGAGTGCTGTTTTTGGTTTTGGGCTGTTGGTAGCGCAGACCGTGCAAACGCTTGTATTCAGTCGGATTAGGTATGCCTTTGTCATTGAGCATGCGGGCGATTGCAGTTTTTCCATAACCTTGTGAAAACAGGGTAAATACTTCTCGGACAACGGCTGCGGCTTCTTCGTCAATTATTAAGCGTCCCTTTTGATCGGGGTCTTTCTTGTAACCGTAGAGAGCAAATGCGCCAATATGAAAACCGTTTACCCGTCTGTTTGTCAAAACACTGCGGATATTTTCGGACATATCTTCTAAGTACCATTCATTGACAAGCCCGTTGATCTGGCGGGATTTTTTGTTTCCCTTGTTTGCGGTGTCCGCGTTATCAACAATACTGATGAAGCGAATGCCCCAGATGGGGAAAAGTCCATGTATGTACTTTTCTACAAGCTCAAGTTCACGAGTAAAACGTGACTGTGTTTTGCAGAGGATAATATCAAATTTATGTTGCTCCGCGTCGTTTAGCAGACGGTTAAATTCTGGGCGGCGTCTGTCTGCGCCTGCATAGTCGTCGTCGCTGTAAATGTTATAAAGTTCCCACCCCTGTTCCATAGCATATTGCAACAACATTGATTTTTGATTCTGTATGCTGTTGCTGTCGTCGGTTTCAAATTGCTTGTTTCTATCTTCCTCGGATAAGCGGCAGTAAATAGCTACTTTCATACTCATTCGTTTTTATCCCTCCTTAAGAGATAAAAACAAGTCTGCTCCATGTACATATTACATATGGCAGCAAAAAACTTGTAAATTATCGTTTTCCTTCAACTGATTTATTGTTAAACACGGGGGAGTCAGGTGAAGTTTGGCATCTGTTGCCTTTTTCAAGCTGATTGATAAGGTGTATCCATGCTTTGGTAAAATTATCTTTAGAAGTTGTGTCTTCACCATTTTTAAAAATACTTTTGCAAATTTTTTTTGAATCTGTATTGGACAAAATATCGCCTTCCTTTGCCTATATGACAACATATGCAGAATTACTTGTACATTATGTTGGTCTTATAAAAATAAAAGTTGCTTTTGTCTAATTTTAGGATAATACGCTTGTCAACCTGAATGTTAATAGACTTTATAGGTAAAAAATCTTTTATTGCTGATTTGTTGGATTGTTGGTATTATAAAAAATGATGGCAAGTATGGTGAGAAGGAGATACGATAGTGAGAAGGAGAGTTACATGAAAACAAATGATAGATCGCTTACAGATTTAATGAAAGCTGTGGATAACGGTGCAGCACAACTGCCTGATTTCCAGAGGGGTTGGGTGTGGGATGATGGGCGCATCAAAGCATTGATACTTAGTATTGTACACAACTTTCCAGTTGGTGCAGCAATGTTTCTCGAATACGGGAATGAAAGTATTCATTTTAAGCATAAGCCTATTGAGGGTTCTGATGCTAATCCTGATACCGAACCGGATGAACTCATTCTTGACGGGCAGCAGAGACTAACTTCCCTTTATAATGCTCTGTATAGCAAAAATCCTGTTCATACGAAAACAGACAAGGGCAAAGAGATAGACAGATATTATTATCTGGATATTGAAAAAGCTATCGAGCCTAGTGCTGATGAAGATATTGTTATCTCCATTCCGGCGACAAGGCAGGTGACTTCTGCTTTTGGAAGAAAGGTTGAAAAAGACCTTTCCACAAGGCAGAATGAATTTAAGCAGAAGATGTTCCCACTTAATATCATCCTCAATTCCAGTGAGGAACAGAGGTGGCAAAATGAATATTACGCCTACTACAACTATGATCCGGCTGTTATTCAGCAGTTTACCGAGCTTTTCTCCAAAATCATAGTGCCGACACAGAAATATGCTATGCCGGTTATTCTGTTGGACAAAGAAACTCCGAAGGAGGCGGTCTGCCAGGTTTTTGAAAATGTCAATACCGGTGGAGTTTCCCTAACGGTTTTTGAGCTTGTCACAGCAATATTTGCTATGGATGACTTTCCGCTGCGCAAGGACTGGGAGGAACGCAAAGAGAAATACTTTTCGGGTGATTTGCTGAATATCGTCACAGCCACCGACTTTTTGACTGCTCTTACGTTGCTCTCATCGTTTAAGGCAGGTGGAACGGTAAGTTGCAAGAAAAAGGATGTACTAGCTTTGCAATTGACGGCATATAAAAAGTATGCAGATGACCTCTGTAAGGGATTTTCAGTTGCCGACAAGCTGCTACAGGAAGAGCGGATTTTCTCTAGCCGCGATCTGCCGTATAGCACACAGCTTATCCCGCTTGCTGCCATATGCACCGTGCTGTTGGAAGGGAATAAGATTTATACCGCCATTATCAAAAATATGGTAAAACAGTGGTATTGGTGCGGCGTGTTTGGAGAATTGTATGGCTCTGCAAGTGAAACAAGGTATGCCAATGATATAGTCCAGGTTATAAAATGGATTATAGATGATGGAGACTTTCCGAAGACCGTCACAGACTTCTTTTTTAATCCGACACGTCTGCTCAGTTTGCAATCGAGGCAGTCGGCGGCGTATAAAGGTATTATGGCATTGATTTTGAAGAACCATGCTCGTGATTTCATTTCCGGTGCAGAGATGGATTTTTCGACATACTCCAATGAGAAAATTGACATTCACCACATCTTCCCGAAAGATTACTGCATCAGACAGAGATACGATAAGTCTAAATGGAACAGTATAGTAAATAAGACGCCGATTTCTGCAAGTAGCAATCGAGAGATTGGCGGTGTTGCTCCGTCAGAGTATCTTGGAAAACTCGAAAAAAAAGGCTCTGTGTTGCCGCCCGACCTGGATGGTTATGTGGAGACACACTGGATTGATCATGCCATGCTGAGAAATAATGAATTCCATAATTTCATTATTGACCGTGCAAAGAAACTTTTAAGTGCAATCGAAGAGGTCACTGGTAGAACGATATCTGGAAAGGATTCAGATGAGGTGCAACAGGCATTTGGAGCAGTACTGAATTAATCCAATATTATGCTGATATTTGCGCACCAATGGCGGCAGATATCATTGAAAATTTGCAAAGTGCGTTGGAATGTTTTCGAGAATTGCAAGTATGCTTAAGGAAATAGGGAAAAGAATTGCAAGCAAATAGTTTTATGGGAGGCAACGAAAATGACAACAGAATTAATGCGTCAATTGCTTTCAAAAGATGAAAAGATAACGATAGAATATAAAGAATGCCAGAATGGGATTTATGATGATGTATATGAAACGGTGTGCTCCTTTTCCAACCGCTATGGCGGGTACATTATTATGGGTGTAAAAGATGGCGGAATCCCAATAGGTCTTAACCGGAACATGATTAAAGACATGAAGAAAAATTTTGTAAATCAGTTAAACAATCCGGATAAGATGTCGCCGACTTTGTACTTATCGATAGAAGAGTTTGAATATGATGGAATGACGCTGTTATGGGTATATGTGCCGCCCACGTCTACTGTTGAAAAATGTGCTAATAGAATATATGACCGGAATGAAGATGGTGATATGGATATCACAGATTCGCCTATTCAGCTTCAAAATATGTACAACAGGAAAAGCAACACCTATGTGGAACGTAAAATTTTTCCATATGTTTCCCTTGATGATTTACGTTTGGATTTGATAAATAAGGTACGGAATCTTGCCAAGAGCCGAAAAACGGATCATGACTGGCTACAAATGTCTGACCAGGATATCTTAAAAAGTGCCGGATTGTGGGAAAAGGATTTTTCATCAGGAGTGCAGGGGTACAATTTGGCAGGAGTCCTGCTGTTTGGCAAAGACGAAGTGATACGTTCCTGTTGTCCTGGTTATATAACAGATGCGATTTGCCGAATTGAAAATTTAGACCGCTATGATGACAGATTACAGGTTACAACAAATTTGATTGAATCATACGAACTTCTTATGGAGTTTGTTGCCAAGCATACTTCCGATAAATTTTTCCTTGTAGATAATGTAAATACAAGTATAAGAGACCTGATCGCAAGAGAAGTTATTGGCAATATATTAGTCCATAGAGATTTTTCCAGCGCTTATCCGGCAAAGCTGATTATTGAAAAGGACTGGTTAAAAACAGAGAATTGGTGCGTCCCCAGACGACATGGAAATATCATGAGCGATGAATTTACGCCATATCCTAAAAATCCATTGATACAGCAATTTTTTGCAAACATTGGACGAACTGACACCATTGGTTCCGGTGTCAGAAATCTTTATAAATATACGCCAATCTATTCTGAAGGCGGAAAGCCGGAACTGTTTGAAGATGATGTTTTTAAAATTTCTATTCCTTTGAATAAGATAGCGGCGGAGTCAGCAAAGGAAAGAAAGACATTATCGAAAAGAGAACAGAAAATTTATGATATGATTTGTGAAAATATTCATCTGTCAGTGGAACAGGTTATGGCAGAACTGGATATTTCAAGAGCAACCGTATTTAGAGATTACGCAAAAATTAAAAGAGTAACAGGTGCAACATATGATAAAAACACCTCAACATGGATTTTATAAAATCTCAGTCTCATTTCAGTCTCATGTGGTCTCAAACAGTCTGGAATCGCTTTGAGACTAAAAAGTGCGGTTTTTCAAGGGTTTACAGGAATGTACTATAGCAAGTATCATTCCAAGTCTCAAATCAATCTCATTTTTTTATATAATTTTGAGACTGACTTTAGACTTAAGGAGTTGATTCGTTGATGGATTCTAAAATGAAGTAGAACTGTTTTATCATATTTTTTGTTGTTTTTGTAAAATCGCCCCATCTGCTGCCATATCCTCACATAAATCTGTAATAATATCGCCTTTTGACTGGAACTCACATGCGTTAAACGGAACGCCGCCTGCTGCCTGCGGCCAGATGCCGATAGTGTGGTCTACATAGTAATTGGCAAAACCGGATTCCTCGATTTCTTCCATGGACAGATTTTTGGTGAGCTGATGCACGATTGTTGCCACCATCTCAAGGTGTGCCAGTTCTTCGGTACCTATATCAGTCAGCACCGCGGCAACCTCCCTGTACGGGCACGCATATCTCTGGGACAAATAACGCATAGATGCGCCCATTTCCCCGTCAGGCCCGCCATACTGGCTGATAATTGCCTGAGCCAGTTTCGCATTTGGCGTTGTGATATTTACCGGATATTCAAGTCGTCTTTCATAATTCCACATTAAGCGCAGCCTCCTTCCCACGGCATAGGCAGTGTTGCCCAAGTCCAGTCGCTACAGTTTGATGTGTCCGCCAGGGCAATTGTCAGAGGACCGAATTTTTCGGAGTATTCTTTTTTTGCCTGATTTGTCATACGATTATAGTGGTTGAAATATTCCATGGCGTTTCTGTCGGTGGGATGGGTGTCCAGATACAGAGACATTTCGATGGCGACAAAATCCATGACGCCTATATCGTGGAGCAGTTTTTCCTGCTCATTGGCAAAATGCATATTCATTTTTTGCAGCATCTCCTTCCTGTGAATGGTTTGTCAAGCTCCGGGAAGACGGTTCCGGCGTCGAATGCTTCTTCAAGGTTATCATAAATCCCATTAAAGCGTTGCCATGGGACATATGCCATTGCGAGAGGGAATTTGTCGCAATTTTCTTTGTACATATAATCTTTCATGAAATTTCCCTTCTATTTTTCAGATGTTTTTAATAATATATTATGTTATAATCGTTTCTGTGTGTCTTGGGAAAAAACACAGTTTTTTCACATTCCGATAAAAAATAATACACAATTTTCCAGTAAATTTATGAGAGTAGCATGAGAAAACCGGGAGGGAGGAAGGTATTTTGATACAGGCGGAGGATTTGGTTAAGAAATACGGCAGCCATACGGCTGTGGACCATTTGTCTTTTACGGTTGAACGGGGACAGATTTATGGATTTCTTGGGCCCAATGGAGCTGGAAAATCTACGACAATGAATATATTGACAGGATATATCGCTGCGGACAGCGGCGCGGTAAGAGTCAATGGTTTTGATATTCTTAAGGAGCCGGAGAAAGCGAAGAAATGTATAGGCTATCTGCCGGAGACGCCGCCTTTATATACGGATATGACGGTTTCGGAATATTTACTGTTTGTGGCGGAGCTTAAGAAGGTTCCGAAGAAGGAGCGAAAAGACCAGGTGGGGGACATTATGGAAAAAATCCAACTGTCTGAGGTGAAAGGCCGCCTGATTAAAAATCTTTCCAAAGGATATAAGCAGCGTGTAGGGTTCGCGCAGGCATTAGTGGGATATCCGGAGGTGCTTATTCTGGATGAACCTATGGTGGGGCTTGACCCGAAGCAGATTATAGAAATGCGGGATTTTATTAAGAGCCTGGCAGGAGAGCATACAGTGATATTAAGCTCTCACATCCTTTCGGAAGTGAGCGCAGTGTGCGACCATATTATGATTATTTCCCAGGGCAGGCTTATGGCAAGCGGCTCGCCGGAACAACTGCAGGAGATGATGCAGTCCAGAATGGAGATGGAAGTCACTGTGCTGGGAGAGGAGCAGCCGGTCAAAGAGATTCTGGACAAAATGGAAATGGTGGAATCCTACAGCATCCATCCGGTACAGGAGGAAGGGAGCATTAAGGTATTGGTATGTACGAAAGAGAATGAAGATATCCGAAAAGAAGTTTCGGTCGCTTTGTCGGGCGCCGGGCTTGTCATTTTGTCTATGAACCGCCGGGAGAAGTCTTTGGAAGATATCTTCTTGGAATTAACGGCGGAGGAAGAAGGAGGCGCAGAGGATGACGGCAGTTTATAAAAGAGAACTGAAATCTTTCTTCTATACATTTGTCGGTTGGCTGTTCGTGGCGGCGCTGTTGTTTATGATGGGCATTTATTTTACAGTGCTTAATATGTATGCGGGGTACCCGACGATTTCTTATGTTTTGCAGAGTATAGTATTCTTATTAATTGTTGCGGTTCCGGTCTTGACGATGCGCGCATTTTCCCAGGAGAGGAAATATAAGACAGACCAGTTGATATTGACGGCTCCCGTTTCGGTGGGCAGAATTGTGCTTGGCAAATATCTGGCGCTCGTTACCGTATTTGCGATTCCCACGGTTATCATGGGGATTGTGCCGTTGTTTTTGATGCAGGCCGGCCCCTTCCAGACAGGAATTTCCTATATTTCTTTACTTGGTTTTTTCCTTTATGGGTGCCTGGGGCTTGCGGTGGGGCTTTTCCTTTCCTCCTTAACGGAAAGTGTGGTGATTTCGGCGGTACTTACTTTTACCGCATTGTTTTTAGGCTATATCATGTCAGGGCTTTGCAGTATCATATCCGGGTTTGGGACAACGCGTATTGCGGAATATGTCACCAAGTTCCTGTATTGTTTCGATATGGTGGGCAGGTTTGATGCTCTTTCAAGCGGTTATTTCCAGGTGGAAGCCGTCGTATACTATGTAAGTTTTACGGCGTTTGTCCTTTTTTGTACGGTACAGTCTATCCAGAAGCGCAGGTATGTGGTATCGGGAAAGGGAATAAGATTAGGCGCATACAGCGTCATTCACATTTTCGTGGCGGCAGCGGTTACAATCGGAGTGAATCTTGCCCTGAATTATGTGCCGGACCGGTATACTTCTGTGGACGTGACGGCGAATAAGATATATACGCTTACGGAAGATACGAAAAAATTCCTGGAGAACCTGGAGCAGGATGTCACAGTCTATGTTTTGGCGGACGAGGCATCCAAAGACGCCGATTTGGATAAGACGCTGAGACAGTTTGAGGGAATGTCAGGGCATATTAAGGTGGAATATGTCAATCCGGTATCAAATCCCATGTTCTACTATAAGTATACGGACACGGAACCTACGGTTAACAGCCTGATTGTGACAGGAATGTATGACAATGTGGTGGTGGATTACAGTGATATTTATGTCTACGAATTGAATTATGCCACTTATCAGAACCAGGTGACAGGATATGACGGGGAGGGACAGATTGTTTCTGCAATTGCACGCGTATCCTCCGAGGAGATTCCAAAGTTTTATATCATAACAGGACATGGCGAACTGGATTTTGACGAGCGGTTTTTAAATGCCATAGAAAAAGAAAACATTACTTATGAAGAAATCAGTTTAAATGGTGTAGATGCGATTCCACAGGATGCGGACGGCGTTATCCTCAACGCGCCTACAAGTGATTATTCGCAAGAAGACGTAAAGAAGGTTTTGGATTATCTTGGGCAGGGCGGCAACGCGTTGATTGTGCCTACCTGGACAGTGGAGAGCATGGAGCGTTTCGAGCAGCAGATTTTAGGTTACTATGGCGTATCTGTGGCGGAGGGCATGGTTGTGGAGGAAGACCGCAACTATTATTACCAGATACCTTATTTCCTGCTTCCGGAGATTGTATATGATACGGTTACGGAAAAAGTGGCGGACGGAATGGTATTTGCGCCGCTTTCAAGAGGGCTGTACTATGATGAAGAGAACCTGGATATGTATTACCAACCTCTGCTTACGACAAGCGACAGTGCGTTCAGCAAGAGGGAGCCGTCCGGCGGGGAAGACTATGGGCGGAGCGATTCGGATATTGACGGGCCCTTTGTGATTGGCATGAAAGCAGAGCGCAATATCGGAGACGGGGAAGTTTCCAGGGCAGTGATTGTTGCATCGGAACAGATTTTTACGGCGGCAGCGGACGATGTTGTACCGGGATATAATGTGAAGCTTTTTGGCAGTATGTTAAGCAGCCTGGCGCGGCGGGAGTTTTCGATGTCGGTTCCTGTGAAATACTATGATATTGGGAATCTTGCGTTCAGCGCGCAGACGCTTACAGTTGCGGCGGTAATCGCAGTGTTTGTGCTTCCGGCGGGCTGTCTTGTGGCCGGGTTTGTAATCTGGCTTAGAAGAAGGAAAAAATGAAATATGAAATATTACGTCGTAACAGTTCAGCCATGCCATTCATAAGCCACCGGAATATACATCATGGCTGAACTGTTACACAAATCTACTTGATTTCCCTGTAAGTTTATGTAAAAATAGAAATGATAGCTTACGGGGATTTTACGTGGCGGCAAGAGTAGATGTAAAGCCACAGGTATTTTCCCGCCGGGATTGTGAAAAGATTAACAGATAATTGACGGAGGAATGCCATGAGAGGAATTGATACGCAGGTTCGTAAGAATAGACGCCGTATTTTTAAAGAGGTAGCCAATCTGGCTTATCATTCAGAGAATTTAATAGACGATGTGGAAGCGCTTCCGTACCAGATTGTAGATTATGATGAATCGGAGTACGAGAGTATTTATAGGGAACGCGCGATTGTGCGTGAGAGAATCAGGCTTGCCATGGGCTTGTCGTTGCGGCCGGAGAACAGGCTTGTCCATCTGACGCAGGGGTTAGCGGAGAGCAACATATCGGAGAAATATTATGAGCCGCCGCTGATGCAGGTTATTCCGTCTGCTTGTAATGCATGTCCGGAGAATTGTTACCATGTGACGGATTTATGTATGGGCTGCGTGGCCCATCCCTGCCGGGAGGTATGCCCCCGGGGCGCTATTTCCATGAAGAACGGCAAGTCGGTGATTGACCAGGAGAAATGTATTAAGTGCGGTAAATGCAAGGCCGTATGCCCTTATGACGCTATCTCGCACCAGGTACGTCCCTGCGCGGGCGCCTGTGGAGTGAACGCCATCAAGAACGATGAGAAGGGCAGGGCGGTTATAGACAATGACTTGTGTGTTTCCTGCGGGCAGTGTATGGTGAATTGTCCGTTCGGGGCAATTGCGGATAAATCCCAGATATTCCAGCTGATACGCGCGATGCAGTCAGGACACAAGATTATTGCCCAGGTAGCGCCTGCTTTTGCAGGGCAGTTTGGCCCGAATGTGACGCCGGATATGTTGAAGACGGCGCTCAAGGAACTGGGATTCTTCGATGTCTATGAGACGGCGATAGGCGCAGACTTGGGAGCAATCGCGGAGGCGGAACATTACGCTTCGGAAGTGGCGACAGGGAAACTTCCTTTCAGTCTGACTTCCTGCTGCCCGTCCTGGTCAGTGTTGGCGAAGAGATTTTTCCCGGAGACCATTGACAAGATATCCAATGCATTGACACCTATGGTGGCAACCGCTAGGATTATTAAAGAAGACCATCCCGATGCAAAGGTAGTCTTTATTGGGCCCTGTGCGTCCAAGAAACTGGAGGCTTCCAGAAGGACCATTCGTTCCGACGTGGATTTTGTTATTACTTTCGAGGAACTGGCGGGAATTTTCGAGGCGAGAGGAATCCTTCTCGACGAGATAAAGGCTCTTGACGAGTTGAATGGGGCGACAAGCGCCGGGCGTGGATATGGCGTCGCGGGCGGTGTGGCGAGCGCTATTGAGGAGTGCGTGAGAGAATACTACCCGGATGTGGAAGTCAATATTGAACATGCGGAGAGCCTGTCGGAATGTAAGAAGATGCTGATGCTTGCCAAGGCAGGCAAGAAGAACGGCTGTCTGATTGAGGGTATGGCATGTCCTGGCGGCTGCGTCGCGGGCGCAGGGACGAATATTGCGGTGCCTGCCGCGGCGAAGGCGGTCGGTTCCTTCAAGGCGGCTGCGGACAAGAAGATACCGGATATAGAATAAGGTGGTATAAATTATGGACAAGAAAATAAGAACAAGATATGCGCCAAGCCCGACAGGGCGTATGCATGTAGGAAACCTCAGGACGGCGCTGTATGCGTATCTGATTGCCAAGCATGAGGGCGGCGACTTTATCCTGAGAATAGAGGATACTGACCAGGAGCGTTATGTGGAAGGTGCGGTGGACATTATCTACCGCACCCTTGAGAAAACAGGGCTTGTGCACGATGAGGGCCCCGACCTGGATGGCGGCGTGGGGCCTTATGTGCAGAGCGAACGTCAGAAACAGGGCATCTATCTGAAGTATGCGAAGGAATTGATTGATAAAGGGGAAGCCTACTATTGCTTCTGCGATAAGGACAGGCTTGCATCCCTGACGCAGACAGTGGCAGGCAAGGAAATCAATATCTATGACAAACACTGCCTGCATCTGTCCAAAGAAGAGGTGGAGGCGAATCTTGCGGCGGGTAAGCCTTATGTGATTCGGCAGAACAATCCGACGGAGGGGACGACCACTTTTCATGACGACATCTACGGCGATATCACCGTGGACAACACAGAGCTGGACGACATGATTCTTATCAAATCGGACGGATATCCGACTTACAATTTCGCCAATGTGGTGGATGACCACTTGATGGGGATTACCCATGTGGTGCGGGGCAATGAATATCTGTCTTCTTCCCCGAAATATAACCGCCTGTACGATGCGTTTGGATGGGAGGTGCCGGAGTATGTGCACTGTCCGTTGATTACAGACGAGAACCATCAGAAGTTATCCAAACGGTGCGGCCATTCTTCTTATGAAGATTTGATAGAACAGGGATTTTTGTCTGAGGCAATCGTAAACTTTGTGGCCCTTCTTGGGTGGAGCCCGGAGGATAACAGAGAGATTTTCACGCTTGAAGAGTTGGTGGACATATTTGATTACCACCATTTATCCAAATCCCCGGCAGTGTTTGACTATACGAAGCTGAAATGGATGAATGGGGAATATTTTAAAGCGATGGATGAAGATAAGTTCTATGAGATGGCGGAGCCATATCTGAAAGAGGCCCTTCCCGGGGACTTTGACCTTCATAAAATTGCTGCGATGGTGAAGACGAGGATAGAGATTTTCCCGGATATCAAGGAAATGGTTGACTTCTTCGCAAGTCTTCCGGAATATGATACAGCGATGTACACCCATAAGAAAATGAAGACGGACGCTGCGTCTTCCCTGGAGGTGTTAAAAGAACTTCTCCCTATCTTGGAAGAGCAGGAGGATTACGGCAATGATGCGCTGTACCAGACGCTTGTATCCTATGTGGGGCAGAAGGGATGTAAAAACGGATATGTGATGTGGCCGGTGAGGACGGCGGTTTCCGGCAAACAGATGACGCCAGCGGGCGCTACCGAAATCATGGAAATATTAGGTAAGGAAGAGTCTCTGGCCCGAATCCGTATAGGAATCGAGAAATTACAAAATGCCTGATTTCCGTTCGAATCCGAACCAGGAGAGGGCAATCATGCATACTGCCGGGGCAGCGCAGGTTTTTGCGGGCCCCGGCAGCGGCAAAACTTATGTGACCGTGCAGCGTATCAGAAATCTTATCACGGCGCATGGCGTAGACCCTTCGCATATTCTTGTCATTACTTTTACAAAAGCGGCGGCGTTGGAGATGCAGCAACGCTTTTTTGGCCTTACAGAGCCAGACAGGCCGCCGGTGTGGTTCGGCACTTTTCATGCCATATTCTATCACATTCTGAGACAGTCACCGCAGTATCGCGGGTATACCATTATTACGGAATCGGAGAAAAGGAAACTGCTGCGGCAGATAGTTCACATGCATAAGAGGTTTGCATGTATTCAAGAGGAAGACCTGGACGGACTTGCGGCATCCATAAGCGCTTATAAAATATCCTCTGCCAAGTGCGAGCCATCGGTGCAGAAACTGGAGGCAGAGGATGTTGTTTTCCTGGCGCAGCAATATCAGTCTTATTTAAGAGAATTTGGGCAGATGGATTACGATGATATGGGAATATATTGTAAGCGGCTCTTAATCCGGGAACCTGGTACGCTGCATAGATGGCAGGCCCAGTTTCGGTTTATCTTAATCGACGAATTTCAAGATATTTCCCCGAATCAGTATGAAATTATAAAGCTTCTGGCATCTCCGGAAAACAATCTTTTTATAGTAGGGGACGACGACCAGTCGATATATGGCTTCCGCGGTGCCAGCCCGGACAGTATGCGGCAGTTTATGGCCGACTATGCCGATGCGCAGAGGATTTTCCTGGATGTTAATTACCGTTGCCGCAAGCCGATTGTGGAGGCATCGCTTAAAGTGGTGGGGGAGAACAAGAATCGTGTCGTCAAGCAAATTCATGCGGCAAAAGAAGGCGGCGGCCAGTTTTCTTTGCAGATATTGGAAGACGAACGGGAAGAGGAGCTGTGGCTTGCGCAGGCGCTGAGGCGGAAACAGGAGGCAAGAGCGCTAGGCCGGTGCGCATTAATCTGCCGGACGAATTTTGATTGTGCCATATGGGCGCAGAATCTGCGTAAGAGTGGGATTTCGTTCATCACAAAGGAACCTGGGGGAAATCCGTATAAGCATTTTGTCGTTCAGGATATCATGGCGTATCTTGCTTTGGCGCAGGGTGAACTGGAGCGGAGACATTTTCTGCGTATCATGAACCGTCCGGTCAGGTATATCAGACGGGATAGCTTGGTGAACGAGCGAATCAGCCAAGCGGAGCTGCTGCAATACTATGCGGGGACGCCGGTTTTGCAGGAGAGGATAAGGCTCCTTTTTTATCATCTGGACAGTATGCGAGATAAGAGGCTGTATTTGCAAATCCACTATATCCGTAAGGTGGTGGGGTACGACGGTTATCTGGCAGAAAAGTATGGAAGAGAGAAAGCGGAGGAGTTTATACAGACAGCCGCAGATTTCCAGGGACTGGCACAGCGGTTCCGTACATTCCGGGAGTTGGCGGATTATGTGCGCAGTTACGATGAGAACATCCGTGATTCATGTAAAAGCAAAACAGAAGGAATACAGATTATGACGATGCATGCTTCCAAAGGGCTGGAATTTCATACGGTTTATATACCGGACTGCCAAGAGGGGAAGATTCCTTATGCGAAATCCAAAGAGCCTCACGAAATCGAGGAGGAGCGGCGCATGTTCTATGTGGCAATGACCAGGGCCAAGGAAGAACTGTATCTGTTGGCCCACAAAGGAAAAAGCGGAAAAGATGCACCTTCCCGCTTTCTGAAATGTCTTTCTTAAATTATCCCGGTTAGTCTTCTTCTTCCAGCAATTCATCGAACTCGGCGCTGTCTAAGTACTCGTCGAATGCGTCCGCCACGGCTTCATACTCGTCATCGTCGTCGATATAGCCAAGGTCGGGTTCTTCGTTCGGGTCATTGGGGTTCTCGCTGTAGCGGTAGAACCAGACTTCTCCGTCCTCGTTTTCTCCGTCTTCGTCGAGCGGGAGAAGCGCGATATAATCCTGGCCGGACACGGTAAGGATTGTTATGATGGCGCAGGTGACTTTGGAGCCGTCTTCCAAATCCAGTTCCATAGTCATCTCTTCCGCATCGTAACCGTTTTCTTCATTTTGATTGTTGTTTTTGCCCATGTGGCCGCCTCCTTGTGTGTGGTATGTGCATCTGCCTATATTTTATATGAAAAAACATAGATATTCAACGTGTAACCTAATTTTTGTTTTGTAAAATAGATTTTATATGTTAAAATGATACCATAATCATCTTTTTTTGAAACAGCAATGGAACCCAACTTAACGGAGGATTGAATGCATAAAGAATATGAAGTGACTATGGCAAAAGCATATCCTTTAGGGGTATATTTTCAACAGGACGGGCTGCATATTGCCGCTGTTTGCAGACAGCGGCCGGGCAGTCAGGATTCGGATGAATTTAGCGTAATATTATATGACAGGAAGCATAAGGACGGCATCAAGATTCCTTTTCCGAGGGAGAGCAGGGTTGGAGCCGTCCATGCGATGCTGTTGAAGGGTTATCATGATAAGACGTGCAGCTATTTGTTCTGCTGCGGGGACCGGGTGTGGCAGGACCCTTACTGCAAAAAACTGGAAAATTCCTGTAAGTATGGCGTACTCAGGACAAGCCTGCCAAGATGCATGGTGCAGGATACAGACTATGACTGGGAAGAGGACAGGCCGTTAGAACTTCCTTATGAGGATATGGTTATTTACGCTTTGCATGTACGGGGATTTACGAAACACAGGTCATCCGGCGTGAAATGCAAGGGGACATACCAGGGCGTTACTGAGAAAATTCCATATCTGAAAGAGTTAGGGATTACTTCGTTATTGCTGATGCCGTCCTATGAATTCGATGAGATTATGGCGCAGGAGAGCATTCAGAAGCCTATGACGATGGAGGAGGCGGTGGCCGCTTACAGACAGCCGCTTTCACAGACGGGTGCGGAGACAAGCGCCGCAAAGCCGGAAGAAGGCACCTGCAGGGTGAATTACTGGGGTTATCAGAAGGGGCTTTATTATGTCCCTAAGAGTGGGTATGCCTATGGTAAGGATGCCGTGGCAGAATATAAGGATATGGTCAAAGATCTGCATACGAACGGCATTGAAGTGATGATGCAGTTTTATTTTCCGGCGCAGACCGGGGCGGCGGAAATGCTTGAAATTCTGAAGTATTGGGTCTTAGAATACCACATAGACGGTTTTCATGTTATGGGCGTGGACCTGCCTATCGGGATGTTTGCGAAAGAGCCGCTCTTTAGCGGAACCAAGATACTGACGACACAGCAATATAGTCCCGCGCCCACGGATTATATGGCGCAGTCACGCCGGATTGGCCTGTTAGACGAAGGGTTTATGTATGACATGCGCAAGGCGCTTAAGAGCGATGACAATATGATTAACCCGCTGCTTTTCCATATGCGCAATAACTGTCCCGATACAGGCGTCGTCAATTATATCGCCAAGTGGGACGGGATGCGGCTTGTCGATTTGGTATCCTACGACCATAAACATAACGAAATGAATGGTGAGGACAACCGGGACGGCACGGATTATAATTGCAGTTGGAATTGCGGCGTGGAGGGAAAGAGCCGCAGGAAAAATATTACGGACCTGCGCCTTCGGCAGATGAAAAATGCGCTGACCCTCGTATTTCTGTCACAAGGGACTCCTCTTTTGTACAGCGGGGATGAGTTTGGCAATACCCAGGAGGGGAACAATAATCCTTACTGTCAGGATAATGCGGTCGCATGGGTAAAATGGAACTATTCCGCAGAGGGCAGGGAACTTCTTCGGTATACGAAGACGCTTGTGGCTCTGCGCAGAGAACATCCGGTTCTGCGCAGCGGCAAGCCGCTTAAAGGATTGGATTACCTGTCCTGCGGTTATCCGGACATTTCTTTCCACGGACAGGAAGCCTGGAGGCCGGAGGCGAGTCCGGCAGTCAGAAGCGTTGGCATTATGTATTGTGGATACTATGGCATGACGGACGGGCATAGGGACGATACTTTGTTCTATATTGGCATTAACCTACACTGGAAAACGCGCAGCCTGGGACTTCCACAGCTTCCCAAGGGGAAGACATGGACATTGTATGTCTCCACGGGGTCGGAAGAAAAGATGGTACAAGAGAAGACGGAAGATGGCTGCAAAGAGGGAGAGACCGTTGAAACGGCGCAGGAAATCAGCGTCGCTCCACGGACAGTGGTGATTTATATGGTTCAGGGTTGCCAGGAGGCGGTTCTGGATTATGGGAAAGGCAAAAAGGGTAAGAATGAATAAAGCATGGCAGCATTTTAAGACGATAACGCACCACAAACTGGTGGTGATGGAGGGATGCTTTAAAGTTGGGCTTTACAGACAAGGAATCATGCATGATTTATCTAAGTACAGTCC
Source organism: uncultured Lachnospiraceae bacterium (assembly GCA_947172645.1). Taxonomy (GTDB): domain Bacteria; phylum Bacillota; class Clostridia; order Lachnospirales; family Lachnospiraceae; genus UBA3282. Next base: position 22,043 of record CAMWBY010000003.1, read on the forward strand.
GGCTGAATTTCTCGTGGGCGCCAGGTATTGGCAGGGGGACAGAAGCCCCAACAATGCGGAGAGGGAGAAGATAGGTTATTCCTCTGCGTGGCTACATCATAAAGGGCGTAACAAGCACCATTATGAATATTGGATAGATTACAGTACCAGGGATATTGAAGGCGGCATGGCCCCCGCACCCATGCCGCAGCGCTATATTATCGAAATGTTTATGGACAGGGTTGCGGCATGTAAGGTATATCACGGTAAGGCGTATACGGACCGTGACCCGCTTGCCTATTACCAGTCTTCGAAGACGCCTCCTCCGCTTCACCCGAAGACGAAGCGGCAGTTGGAGTTTTTGCTTCGTATGTTGGCGGATTATGGAGAAGAGAAGACTTTTCGCTATATCAGAACAAGAATTTTGAGAAAACAGAGAAGATGAGTGACCTGCCCGCTCCTTTTTGCATAGGATATGGTATGACAAAAAGGAGATGAGAGTATGAACTGTTGGATAATTTTGCTGTTTTTATGCTGCTGTAACCGAAATGGCCGGGAGGGTATCGGAACCCCTGGATGTGGCTGTGAGCCGATAGCGTCGCCGAAACCGCCGTGCCGTCCGAGGGAGAGAGAACGGGAATGCCCGAGGGAACGCGACTGCGACTGTAGGAGAGAATGTGAAGCGGAACGTGAATCCTGCCCTTGCGGAAACGAATCCCGTTTCGAGCCGCGTTTTGAGGCGAGGCCTTTCGGCAATCAGGGCTGCGGATGCGATGATAAGTAGCCGCCAGCGCCTGCTTTTGGCTTTCTGAGCAATAGCTATCATGTTGCCTGCCCCTTCTTTTGGTTGACGCAAAGAAGGGGCAATGATAAAATGGATTTTGGTACATGCATGGCGTGTAGTCAATCAGAGAAAAGATGAGGAATGACGAGAAATGATAAACGGAAATAAAGTTTTGTTCAGTGGTATGCAGTCGACGGGGAATCTTACCCTTGGCAATTATCTGGGGGCGCTTAAGAATTGGGTAACTCTCTGTGACGAATATATGTGTTTCTACTCGGTGGTGGATTTACATTCCATCACAATCAGGCAGGACCCGGCGGAGCTGCGCAGGCGTGCCAGAAATTTGCTGACCCTCTATATCGCTGCGGGAATTGACCCTGAGAAGAATTGTCTTTATTATCAATCCCATGTATCGGGGCATACGGAGCTGTCATGGATTCTGAACTGCTTTACCTATATGGGCGAATTAAACCGTATGACGCAGTTTAAGGACAAGGCGGCCAAACATGCGGATAACATCAATGCGGGGCTGTTTACTTATCCGGTGTTGATGGCGGCGGATATCTTGCTGTACCAGTCGGACGTGGTTCCTGTCGGCAAAGACCAGCTGCAGCATCTGGAGATTACAAGGGATATTGCGCAGCGTTTCAATGCAATTTACGGCGATGTATTTACGATTCCGGAGCCTTATATTGGCAAGACGGGGGCCAGCATCAAGAGCCTGCAAGACCCTGCGAAAAAAATGTCTAAATCCGATGAGAACCCGAATGCGAGTATTTATCTGATGGACGATGCGGACACAATCATCCGTAAGTTCAAGAGGGCGGTGACGGATTCCGAGGCATGTGTCCGCTATACGGACGCGCAGCCGGGCATTAAGAACCTGATTGATATCTATAGCGTGTGCACGGGGAAAGCGCCCGAAGCAATAGAGAAGGAATTTGACGGCAAAGGATACGGAGATTTCAAGATGGCTGTCGGCGAGGCTGTGGTGGACGTCCTGAAACCGCTGCAGGAGCGTTTCAATGATTTATCCAAGAATAAGGACTATCTTGATAAAATAATTAAGGAGAATGCGGAAAAAGCCAATTATTATGCCACCAAGACACTGCGCAAAGTGCAGAAGAAAGTCGGCTTCCCTGAGCGGGTGAGGTGACGGATTTACAAAAAAATTCTCGGATTATTCGAGTTTGCGAAGCAAATCTCGCAAAGTACGCCATAATGTGGTAAAAAAAGTTGGCCGCCAGGCCAACTTTTTTACCCTTCAAAAACATCCGTGAAATATCCGGCGGCGGATATGGGCTCGCCTCCCTGAGACAGATGCCTTGTATCCCCGATGACCTGCGCGCGGAAATAAGCGATGTTATTCTGCCTTTCTTCAGTGGCAAGGACAGTTACGGAGGTGGGCGCAAGGTACATGCCATGCAGAAGAAGGACAGGAGAAATGCCAAGCAAGTGACTCATCATAACGCAGGTGATGCCCAGATGGCAGAAAATGACAATGGTGTCGTCCGGGTGTTTGTTTTCTGAACAGGTTTGCCGGGTACTTCTGTAATAGTTGTGGTGCCGTACATAGCCGTATTCTGCAATCAGGCGGTCAAGGCCCTCGCATGTCTTGTGGTACGCGGGTACAAGTTCCGGATTGGAACGGTAGACATCCGTGCGCGCCCAGTCTTTCTTATCATACATTTGGGGGATTTCTGTCCAATATTCGGGCATAAAGTCCCAGGGAACGCCGATTCTCCCGGTGGTGGGGTCTTCGATGCGGTAGGCAAATTCCTTCATCCAGTCGTAGGTAACGGCTTCTCTTCCGAGCCGTTCTAACGTATAGGAGGCAGTTTTGCGTGCCCTGCCAAGAGGAGAACAGTAAAATTGTCCTACAGGCCAGTTGACGACTCTGTCCGATAAGAGTTTTGCTTCCCTGATTCCCTTTTCTGTCAGGGAGTCGTTTACGTAATCCGGATCGCCATGTCTGATAAATATGATTCTCATATTATGTATCCCTTTCTTTTCCAAATATTCATAGAATTAAAATAACGTTTTACATTTTAGTAAAATTTTATTAGTGTTTCGGCCTAGTGTAGTATATAATAACATAGATGCCATTTAATGTGAAATATTTTTACAATATGTTCTCGGAATCTTGGTAACAGTTCAACCGTGCAGAATTAATTGTGCAATTTGTACGTTGGGCTTCATCACGGTTATGGTTTGTTTCGGGGGCACATCAGGAGGCGGAATATGTTTAACGCAAAGAAGAAGAAAGACGAAACATTTCAGAAGGTTAAGAAAGGGATAGGAAAAGGGAAGCTTACCGTAAAGATTATCGTTATCGTGGTGGTGGCGCTGCTTCTTGTGAGCGAATCTTATTATTCTATCCAGGAAGAGGAGCAGGCTGTGGTGTGTACCTTTGGTTCGCCGAAAGCTGTCACCACGCCGGGACTTCATTTTAAGATTCCTTTTATACAGACCGTGTCAAAGGTGAATACGACGATTCAGGGATTTTCCATTGGATATCATGCTACGGGGGAAGAGGCGGATGCGCTGATGATTACATCCGACTATAATTTTATTTTTGTCGATTTCTATGCGGAGTATAGGGTGACTGACCCGGTCAAAGCGCTGTATGCTTCACAGGACCCGGAACTGATTCTGAAAAATATTGCGCAGAACTGTATCAGGACGACGATTGGCTCTTATAGTGTGGACAGCGTCCTCACCACCGGGAAGAATGAAATTCAGTCTAACATTAAGCAGATGATTCTGGACAAGCTGGAAAATTACGATATCGGTATTCAGCTTGTCAATATAACGATTCAGGACGCCACACCGCCGACTGCGGAAGTGGAGAACGCCTTCAAGGAAGTGGAGACGGCGAAGCAGGGCAAGGAAACTGCTCTCAATAACGCCAATAAATACCGGAACGAGCAGATTCCAAGCGCCGAGGCGCAGGCGGATAAGATTTTACAGGATGCGGAGGCTGAGAAGCAGAAGAGAATTAACGAGGCAAACGGACAGGTTGCGCGTTTCAATTCTATGTACCAGGAATATGTGAAATATCCGGAAGTGACCAAGAAGAGGATGTTTTATGAAGCGATGGAAGACGTCCTTCCTGAAATAAAGGTGGTCATCCAGAGCAGGGACGGCGCTACAAGCACAATTTTGCCGCTTGACAGTTTTGTGACGGAGAGCTCCTCTGCAGGCGATGCCTTTTCAGATAGCGGTTCGGAGAAAAATGTGAACGAAAATGAAGATAACGCGGAAGAAGAGTAAGGTGTGGGGATTATAGTATAGTTTCTCGGATAAAGGAGAATGGCGATGGCGGATTTTAATCAAAATATGAACCAGAATAACAATACTGCTGAGTCGTTTGAACGGTTTAACTCAGACGGCACGAAGAAGAAAAATAAGAAGGATAAGAAGGGCGCCGGCTTCGGGGTTGTTGTGGCGTTTATTGTTGTATTGGCGGTTGCCTTATTAGGCAATTCCATGGTGGTGACGAAACAGAACCAGTTTAAGCTAATCAGACAGTTCGGGCGTGTGCAGCGTGTGGTAACGGAGTCGGGGCTTTCGTTCAAGATTCCTTTCGTGGAATCGGTGGATACGATACCGAAACAGTTGCTGCTTTATGACCTGCCCGCTTCCGATGTCATTACATCGGATAAGAAGACGATGATTCTGGACAGCTATGTGTTGTGGCATGTGACGGACCCGCTGAAGTTCGCACAGACGCTGAGCTGTTCTGTCAGCAATGCGGAGAGCCGTATTGACGCGATTGTCTACAATGCGACTAAGAATACGATTTCCAATATGAAACAGGATGAGGTTATCAGGAGCCGTGACGGTAAGATGACGATAACAGTGGACGAGTCCGGGAATGAGACTACGGGCAACGACCTGGTACTGTCGGAGGAAAAAGAGGAAGTGATTGAGATAACCTCCCTGACGGAAGAGATTATGGGGCAGATTGACCACGTGGAGGAACAATATGGGATTGAAATTGTTGTGGTGGATGTAAAGAAACTGGATTTGCCTGACGATAACAAGCAGGCAGTGTATGGCCGCATGATTTCCGAGCGGGAAAATATTGCCGCGCAGTACACGGCGGAAGGGAAGTCAGAGGCCAAGATGATTGAGAATACGACAGACAAGGAAGTGTCCATCATGCTCTCTGACGCCCAGGCGAAAGCAGAGGCGGTGGTGGCCGAAGGAGAGGCCGAATATATGCGTATTCTTTCAGACGCCTATGCAGACCCGGCAAAAATGGATTTCTATTCCTTTGTCCGTGCGCTGGATGCGGTGAAAGGAAGCATTACGGGTGATAACAAGACGGTGATTCTGTCCGACGATTCGCCGGTTGCGCAGATTTTTAACGGACAGTACTGATACAAGGAGTATGGATACGATGAATGTAGAAAAGTTTTATGAGACGTTAGATTCTTATTTTGCAAAGCAGGAGATGGACAAAGTAGACCCTTTTCTTGTAGCTTCGTTGGAACAGGCGAAGGAAGAGGAGGACTACGGGGCATATATCTCCGTCTGTAATGAGATGATTGGTTTCTACCGCAGCGTGTCGGCTTTTGAGAAGGCGTACAGGGCGGCGGAAGACGTGCTTCTTTTGATGGAAGAATTGCAGATGGAGCATACGGAGCATTTCGCAACGACGCTTTTAAACACCGCCACGGCGTACCGCGCGGCAGGGGATTATGCGGCCGCTCTGCGGTATTACAAGCAGGCGTTACAGATTTATGACGGCATACTGACGCCGCAGGATTACCGTTATGCGGGTCTATATAATAACATGAGCATTCTTCTTGAGAAGATGGATGAAAATGAGGAAGCAATCGCCTATGGCAAAAAGGCGTTGTCCATTATCGAGACATTAGAGGGAGGCGAGATGGAGATGGCGACCTCTGTGACAAATCTGGCGCTGCTCCATTTTAAGGTGAACCAACCTGAGACGGCCAAGGAGCTTCTGGAGAGGGCGCTGTCCTTATTTGAGCAAAAGGGTGAGAATACGGATGCGCATTACAGCGGCGCGCTTGCAGGAGTAGGCGAGGCTTGGTACCGTATGGGAGATTATGAAAAAGCACTCTCATATTATGAGAAAGCGTTGGATGAAGTGAAGCGGCATTTTGGAGAAAACATGAGTTATGCAGTTCTGTGTGAGAACTGTGCGGCAGTCTGCGGAAAATTAGCGGACGTAAACAAACAAGAGTTTTATCTGGACAAAGCAAGAAATGTAAGGGAAAATATTCACTGATTCACATCTATCATTTAATGAAAGATGCGCTTTCAGCAATCTTTCCTGTATATTTTCTGCGGATGATTTTGTCCGGATGCAAAGAGCGTGAACGTATATACAGGAGGATGTAGTAATAATGTCAGAAAAAGAGAAAAAACATGTCATGAAGATAACTGACATGACAGCGGGGAATCCGATACGGTTAATCTTTTTATTTTCGATTCCTCTGTTTATTGGTAATATTTTTCAGCAAGTATACAGCATGGTTGACACGATGGTTGCCGGGTACTGTCTCGGTGACAGCGCAATTGCCGCCATCGGGGCGACGGCGTCGCTCTATATGCTGTTATTCGATTTTGCATCAGGTATGAACATTGGCTTTTCGATTATTGTTACCCAGTGTTTCGGTGCCCATGATGAGAAGAAACTGAAAGAATCGATAGCAGGCATGATTGTGCTTGACATTTCTTTCAGCGTTTTGCTGACTGTGTTTGCGGTTGCATTTATGAGGCCTTTGATGCGTTTTATGAATACGCCCGATGCCATTTTTGCGGAAGCGTACAGTTACATAATCGTTATCTGCCTGGGGCTTGTGGTGACAGTTTGTTATAATATGTTTGCCAGTATTTTAAGGGCGGTAGGCAATAGCCGTACTTCTCTGTATTTTTTAGTGATTTCTTCTGTGCTGAATATAGGGTTGGACTTGTTTTTCGTTGTGGTGTTAAAAACAGGCGTTGCCGGAGCGGCCCTGGCGACTGTGGCTGCCCAGGCAGTCTCGGCAGCGCTTTGCGGAGTATATTTGTTCAGGAACTACCAGCCTATTCTGCCTGGGAGAGAAGATTTCCATGTCTCCCGCGAGATGTTTTCCGCATTGTTTCTACAAGGCTTTGCCATGGGGCTGTCCATGGGCGTGGTGAATGTAGGCTCGGTGCTTTACCAGCGGGCGAATAATGGTCTGGGCGAAATATTTATTTCTGCGCATACCGCTTCACGCCGTATTATGAATATTTTGTTGGAGCCGGTAGACTGTATGATAACAGGATTGTCCATTTTTGTCGGACAGAACTGGGGCGCAGGGGAAAAAGGCCGTATACGGTCCGCCTTAAAGTGGGTGCTTGGTCTGGAAACCGTGTGGGGACTGCTATGTTTCGCCTTTATCTTCGTTTTTGGAAGGCTGGTTGTCCTGGGCATTACAGGGACGGCAAACGACGGCATCCTGGACAATGCTGCGCTGAGCCTGCGTTGGCATTTAGGGTTTTTCCCGATGCTTGGGGGATTAATTGCGCTACGCGCTTCCATGGAGGCGATGGGGAAGAAAATCGTTCCGATGATGTCCAGCGTGATAGAATTGTGTATGAAAATTTTTTCGGCCGCATGGCTCATTCCACGGCTCGGATTTTTGAGCACTTGTATGACGGAGCCGGTTACGTGGACGCTTATGGTGGCTTTTTTGGCAATTATGTTTTTCGTACAGAAGGAGATATAGATTTAGTTTTTATAATTAGGAAGGAAAGCCGAAAGATGAAAGGGTTAGAACTGTCGAGGAAATATTATGAAACATACGGAAGGGAAATGATTGAGACGAAGTTTCCGCACATACACGACCAGGTAGCGGCAGGGTTAGTGGGGCAGGGCTCCGAATGCTTCGGCTTTGACGACGTGATATCGATGGACCATGATTATGGTCCATCGTTCTGCATATGGCTGCCCAGGGAAATTTATGAGCAGTATGGCCTACAGATGCAGAAGGCATATGAAGCGCTTCCCCAGGAGTTTATGGGTTTTTCCGCCCGCATCGTACAGGAACAGGGGCAGGGCAGGGTAGGCGTTTTGTGCCTGGAAGATTTCTACCGGGGGATACTTGGGTGCGATACGGTTCCGACTACGGATGAGGAATGGCTGTCGCTGTCTGAGGAGAATCTGGCAACGGCGACGAACGGCGTCGTTTTTGAGGATTGTTTTGGCAGATTCAGTGAAATCCGAAACGGACTGCTGCAATATTATCCGAGGAGAGTGTGGATTCGAAAGCTTGTGCAGAGCCTGGCGAAAGCGGCGCAGTCAGGACAGTACAATTATGCCCGGGCCATGAAACGCGGCGAACGGATTGCCGCGGAGCTTGCTTTGACAGAGTTTATCAGGGAGAGCATGAAGGCGGTTTATCTTCTGAATAGGAGATATGCGCCCTATGACAAATGGATGCACAGAGGGATGCGGGAGCTTGCATCCTGTTCCGAGATTGGCGATATGTTAAATCTTCTTTACACGGTGGACCCTGCGCCGGCGTGGGAAAATGCCGCGCCGGAAGACTATCTATACCATTTGAATACCAACGACGGCAGAATATTGGTGATTGAGGCGGTATGCAATATCATCGTGCAGGAGCTGAATGCCCAGGGGCTGTCTGACAGACAGGACAATTTCCTGCAGAACCATTTGCAGGATGTTCTGGCGAAAGAATGGGAATGATTAACGCCGCTACTTGAAACACATGTTCGAATATGTTATGATATCATTATGTGGAAATTGGAATCGAAACCGGAAAACATATATTGTGGCGTGAGGCATGCTGTGAAGAAGGCGGACATCATTTTGATTGCCGGCTGTTTCGCGGCCGTATTGATATTAGCCATAGCCTTTATGGCGCGGCATGATACGGGCAGCGTGGCGGATATTTACTGTGACGGGACACTGCTGTACCAGATTGAATTGAATCAGACGGATGCCACAGGGCAGGCGCAGTATTATTTGATTTTATTTGAAGAGCAGGAAGAACAGGGCATAGACGTCCATATCATGCATTCGGAAGAATATCCGGAGCTTCCTGTGGGACGAAGCTATAATCTGCTGTCGGTCGGCGAGGGGACAGTTGCGATGGAAGCCGCCGACTGCAGGGACCAGATTTGCGTTCGGCATAAGCCGGTTTCCGCAGACAGGGAGAATATTATCTGTCTGCCCCACAGACTGGTGGTTGAAATATATGCAGACAAGGACGATGAGATGAAAAAGCGTAAAGAAGGGCGGACGGACGGTTCGGAAGAAAAGTCAGACGAACCGTTGGACGGCGTGGTGGGATGATGAAGAGGACTGTGGAACTTGGTTTTTTTCTGGCGCTTGCCCTGATTTTGTCTTATGTGGAAGCATTGATTCCTTTTTCCTTCGGCATACCGGGCATAAAACTTGGGCTGCCTAATCTGATAGTTGTCTTGCTGCTTTGCCGTAATCATTCAGGCGATGGCAGTTTGGGCCGCCATGATATACAGGCGGCATTGGGAGTAAACATTCTGCGTATTGTCTTGTCCGGATTCCTGTTTAGTAATCTGTATACGATATGGTATGCGTTATCGGGAGCTTTGCTCAGTTTTGCAGCGATGTTGATTGGCAGGCGCATGAGATGCTTTTCCGTGGTGGGGGTAAGCGTCCTGGGCGGCGTATTCCACAATATAGGTCAGATTCTTGTGGCAATGGCGGTCGTGGAAACAATTTATGTAGGATATTATGTACCGTTCCTCATTGCGGCAGGCACAGTTACGGGCGCGGCGCTCGGGATTGTGGCTATGGAGCTGATACCGTATCTGAAGCGGCATGAGGCGGACAGGGAGCGGCGGCAATAGGAAGAACAGCAGACAGGAGATACCATGTACGCTTATTTAAAGGGAACATTAGAGGAGATAACGGAAGACAATATCGTTGTGGAAGTGGGAGGCGTCGGCTATAATGTAAAAGTGTCCGCCACCACCGCAGATTTACTCCCCGGATTGGGCAATGAGGTTAAGATTTATACATATACGCTTGTGCGGGAAGACGCATTGTCTTTGTACGGATTCCTGACCAGGGACGACCTGGAAGTTTTTAGAAAGTTGATTACGGTCAATGGAATCGGCCCTAAAGGGGGACTTGCCATATTGTCTGTTATGAGTGCGGACGCTTTGCGCTTTGCGATTATGGCAGGGGATGCGAAGGCAATTGCCAAGGCGCCGGGAGTGGGGAATAAGACCGCGGAGCGCGTCATTCTTGATTTGAGGGACAAGATATCCCTGGAGGACACACTGCGCGGCCTGGGAGAGCCTTCACAGACGGCGAGCGGCGGTTTGTCCGGCAAGGCAAGCGTAGATAATGTGATGAAGAAGGAAGCGATTGAGGCGCTTGTCGCGCTTGGATATTCGGCGTCCGACGCTACAAATGCCGTGAAGAAAGTGGAAGTGACAAACGACGCCACGGTGGAGAGCATACTAAAAATGGCGTTGAAGCATATGTTTTAGGGACGGTTAGGTGTTTATATGGGCAACAGAATGATTGAAACAAACTTAATAGAAGAGGACGTCAAGATTGAGGGCTCCCTCCGGCCGCAGAATTTGGACGACTATATTGGGCAGGCAAAGATTAAAGAAAACCTAAAGATATATATCGAAGCGGCGAAGCAGCGGCATGACGCGTTGGACCATGTGCTGTTTTACGGCCCTCCGGGACTGGGCAAGACCACACTGGCAGGGATTATCGCCAATGAGATGGGCGTGCATATGAAAGTGACCAGCGGACCGGCAATCGAGAAGCCGGGAGAGATGGCCGCGATTTTAAACAATCTCCAGGAAGGCGATTTGCTGTTTGTGGACGAAATACACAGGCTGAACCGTCAGGTGGAGGAAGTGCTGTATCCTGCGATGGAGGACTATGCGATTGACATCATGATTGGCAAGGGGGCGTCGGCGCGTTCCATCCGTCTCGACCTGCCTCATTTTACTTTGGTCGGCGCGACGACGAGGGCGGGGCTTTTGACAGCGCCCCTGCGCGACAGGTTCGGCGTCATACACCGCCTGGAGTTTTATACGGTGGAAGAGCTTAAGGTGATTATTCAACATTCGGCGGTAATACTTGGAGTAGAGATAGACAATGACGGGGCCATAGAGCTGGCAAGAAGAAGCCGCGGTACACCGCGGCTTGCAAACCGTATTCTTAAGAGAGTCCGTGATTTTGCCCAAGTAAAATATGACGGAGTGATTACGAGGGATGTTGCCAATATTGCCCTTGACTTAATGGATGTGGATAAGAGAGGGCTCGACCACATCGACAGGAATATACTGTGTACGATGATTGATAAGTTTAAAGGCGGCCCCGTGGGATTAGATACTTTGGCGGCGGCCATCGGTGAGGACTCCGGCACAATCGAGGATGTCTATGAGCCGTACCTGATTAAAAACGGCTTCCTCAACAGAACCCCCCGGGGCAGGGTAGTCACGGAACTTACCTATCATCATTTTGGAATTGAGATGCCTTAGCGTCATGCCATCACATCGACATTGGCGCCTGCGGCATCAACCGGAGCCGGCGCCGCTTCCACAGGAACTTCTGCGCCGTTTAACTCTAACATTACGCCGGTCAGATTGCTCATGGAATCAGAGGAATCGTCCGAGCCGTCACCTATACCGCCCGGCCCTTCTTCTTTCTCTTTCGAGAGCTTGTCGAAGAGCGCTTTAAGATATTCCATGTCGGCTTTCATAATATCGCGCAGCTCGTCTGCACGATGTTTCTTCTTAAGCATCTCAAGGTCTTTCGGGTCCATCTGGTTCTTGCTGCCTTCGATAAACTGCTCCATCAAGTCGGTTGACTTCATGGCTTCTTCCATCTCTTTTTCGATACGTTCCATTTCTTCCTGGAGTTCCTGCATGAGCTTCTTCATCTCTTCCTGGCTCATTGCGGAAGTATCAAGTATTTCCTCTTCGCTGTCTTTGTCCTTTTTCATTTCCTCGGGGTCGGTCATGCCGCTGCGCCCTGTTTTTTCTATGTTTTCTTCTTCTTGAAGATGTTTCATGCGCTTCTTGGCTACCCTGGCTATTTTCTCTGCATGGACAAGAGCGTTGTGGACTTCCGTATAATTGTAGTCGCCGCTGATGAGCTTCATACGCAGGTCGGCAATCTGGAACTTTGTCTTTGTTGAAAGCTGCTTTGCATTGATAGACGTTTTTGCTTTCATAATCTGGTTGGAAAGCCGTTTAAAATTATATTGAAGTTTTTTATATTTTTTCTTTGGCTTCTTGACGCTTTTTGATTTGGAAGTTTTGCGGCTCGGATTCGATACGGTCAATGTCCCTACATAAGAACCGTCGCGGTTTCTGAATTCTATTTTTGTTACGTCTGAATTATTTGTGACTGTCATGCTCATATTTCCACCATGCCTTTCCTGAAGCTGCATATTTCATAACATAATACGACAGGGTTCGGATTTAAATTGGATGTCCGGAAAATTTGGCAATGACAAATTTGTATTGAATCGTCCTTATAGAGAGTCCGCTCCATGAACATAATTAGGAAATCCGTTTCCTGTTTTCTATAAGTATCATTTTTCGTTATTTATCTATACTTTCTATATCGGATGTTTTATGGATTTTTTTACCTGATTGCAGATAAAAAATACAGGATAGCGTATCGCGGACAAAATATGTCCTGAACGCCTTCCGATGTAGCTAAAATGGGGCTTGAAATTCCACCATAAGCTATATATAATAGATATTGTAGTATATATTTATAGTGGGTGGCATATTTAGTATTGGAGGACAGACCCTATGTCAACGAAAACAGATACAGAGGTAATCATCGCAGGCAAGGTCTTTACCTTAAGCGGCTACGAGAGCGAAGAGTATTTACAGAAAGTTGCCTCTTATATTAACAATAAGGTGGCAGAGTACAATAAAGTTGACAGCTTCAAGCGGCAGTCCCTTGATACGCAGAATGTTTTAATGCAGCTTAATATAGCGGACGATTATTTTAAGGCTAAGAAACAAATCAGCCTGTTGGAAGAGGAAATACAGAATAAAGAGAAAGAGATGTATGACCTGAAACATGAACTGATTGCTTCCCAGATTAAATTGGAGAATACGGAGAAGAATATCCGCGCACTCCAGAAAGAGGCGAACGAGAACGGCAAGAAAATCGTCCGTCTGGAAACAGAGTTAAAAGAATTGAAAAAATAGAAACTATAGCCCTGTGAGAGAAATCTGCAGGGCTTTCATGTTTCTGCTTTTTCAATCTGCGCAGGATATAAAGAGATGATGGAGAACAAGAAGATTCAGAATAGAAAAGTAGAGCTGCTTGCGCCTGCGGGGAACTATGAAGCTTTCCTGGGGGCGGTGAACGCAGGCGCCGATGCAGTGTATCTTGGCGGGGAGAAATTTAGCGCGAGGGCCTATGCTGACAATTTTACCACCGAGGAAATCTGCCGGGCGCTTCACACGGCGCATTTTATGGGAAGGAAAGTCTACCTGACTGTCAACACCTTAATGAAAGAGGCGGAATTGTCACAGCTATACGATTATCTGTCTCCCTTTTATGAAGAGGGACTGGATGGGGTGATTGTACAGGATTTGGGCGCATTGCGTTATATCGGGGAGCATTTTCCGGGATTGCAGTTACATGCGAGCACACAGATGACCGTGACCGGAAGTTATGGAGCTTCTTTTTTGAAAGAACATGGCGTAGCCCGCATTGTTCCGGCCAGGGAATTGTCCTTGACAGAAGTGCGGAAGATGAAAGAATCCAGTGGATTGGAAATCGAATGCTTTATCCATGGCGCTATGTGCTACTGTTATTCCGGGCAGTGCCTGTTCAGCAGTATATTGGGCGGCAGGAGCGGCAACAGGGGCAGGTGTGCGCAGCCCTGCCGTCTGCCCTACCAGATTTATGAAGGCGACGAACGTTTAGAAGGGGTGGAATATCCGCTTAGCCTGAAAGATATGTGCACGTTGTCTTATATTCCCAGATTGATTGAGGCGGGAATTGATTCCTTTAAAATAGAAGGGCGCATGAAAAAGCCGGAGTACGCCGCAGGCGTCACGGCCTTGTACCGTAAATATATCGACTTGTACCGACAGGATGGAGCCGATGCATATCATGTGGAAAAAGAGGATTTGGACAGGCTCCGCAGTTTGTATATCCGCAGTGAAATCCAGACGGGATATTATGAAAGGCATAATGGCAGGGAGATGATTACCCTGCATAAGCCAAGCTATGCAGGAAATGACAAGGAATTGCTGGAACAAATCAGATGCGCATATTTACATGAGCCTGAGAAAGAGCCGGTCGGGATGAGAGCGGTTTTTGAGATAGGGCAGCCTGCATGCCTGCAAGTAAGCGGTATAGACAATAAGACTTCTGTTACGGTGTATGGGCCGGTTGTGGAGGCGGCGAAGAAGACGCCTCTGAAGGAGGATAATATCCGCAAGCAGTTGTTGAAGACGGGCAATTCCCATGTGGAGGCGGCGTCCTGTGAGGTTGTGCGAAAAGGGGATATCTTTATGCCCGTCAGCGCGCTCAATGAACTGCGCCGCATGGGCGTGGAAGCCTATGAGCGGCGGCGTGAGGAGAAGACTGCCTTTGACGGAATTTGTCAGAAAGCACGACTGACTAAGTCAGTCAATAGTACTGAGACGGTCGATATGGAGAAAAACAACGTTTCGCTAAGCCGGGAGAATGGTTGTGATAAGGATTCCGTCCCGGACGGCGGCCTGCCGCGGGTGCATGGGATTGATATCCTTGTGTCTTCCTATGAACAGTTTAAGGAGGCTATGGAGTATCCGTGCCGTCGTATTTATATAGACAGCGATTTGTATGTGCGACAATACGGACGGGTAACAGAAGCCATGGAGAATCATCCGGCGGCGCAATATTATCTGACTTTGCCCTATGTGCTGCGCGCCCGGGATGACCTTTATTTAAAGAAACTTACAAAGCTGCTTGAACAGGAAGGGTCCGGGGTGACCGGGTTCCTTGTCCGCAATTTGGAAGAAGTCTCCTATGTCAGAACTCTTGGAGAATCTTATGCCATGGTCCCGGATGCCGGATTGTACGCTTTTAATTCGCAAAGCGTCCTTTTCTGGGCACACTATAGCAGGGAGTATACACTGCCCTATGAGCTGAATGGCAGGGAAGCGGGCCGGCTTGTGCGCTATGCGGCGGGAATCGGCATGAATACCGCGATGATAGTATATGGCAGGATACCCATGATGGTGACGGCCAACTGCGTGAAGAAAACTGCCGGGAGGTGCAGTGGGCAAAAGATGGCGCCGGGATGCGATAAGGAAGCAGCCGAAGCGGCAGGAGATACGGATTGCGGATGGGAGTCCGGGAAGGGGAATGACGGTGTGCGGCTTAAAGACCGCTATAAAAATTCTTTTCCTGTGGCGGTAAATTGCATACACTGTTATAATATCATCTATAATTCGGTGCCTTATTCCCTTCACATGCAGGAGAAGGAAGTAAACAGGATTCATGCCGATATTATGCGCTATGATTTCACAGTGGAATCCGCACAGGACTGCCGCCGTATTCTGGAAGGCGGTACGTTTCCTTATGAATCGTACACCACGGGACATCTGAAAAGAGGCGTAGAGTAAAGCCGTACACTCTGTAGTTTAATTTGACAACAGGCAGGATTGAAGGACTTATATGGAATTATATATCACTGAACTTTCGAAGTATTTGATTACATTATTTATCGCATTATATACCCTGGAATGTTTTCTTGTATTCCGCTACCGGGAGGAAGAACACAGAGGCGGCATCTATATCCGCCAGAACCTTTTGATGTTCCTTGTCCACTTTTCGTGTTTCCTTGTGATTTGTTTCGAGACGGGTAAGCTGGAATATCTTTTGTTCTATGTGCTGCAGCAGATACTTCTGTTTGCCACGGTCGTCCTTTTCCGCATGATTTATCCGAATGGAAACAGGTTGGTCATCAACAATATGTGTATGCTTTTGAGCGTCGGATTCGTGATTCTTAGCAGGCTGTCATATGAAAAGGCAATCAAACAGTTTTTCATCGTGACGGTTTCTATCATCATAGGAATGCTGATACCTTATTTTATCCATAAGCTCAAGTTTCTTAAAAGCCTCACGTGGGTCTATGCGGCGGTGGGCATTATCGCGCTTGGCATCGTGCTGATTCTGGGCTCGGTTACTTACGGCTCCAAGATTTCTTATTCGGTGGCCGGGATAACGTTCCAACCCTCGGAGTTTGTGAAGATTATCTTTGTATTTTTTCTGGCAAGCGCGCTCTATGAGTCGCATGATTTTTTGCATGTCGTGATTACGGCGGTGGTTGCGGGCGTACATGTACTGGTGCTTGTGGCGTCCAGGGATTTAGGAAGCGCCTTGATTTTTTTCATCGTTTATGTGATGATGGTATTTATTGCGACAGGCAATTGGATATACCTGTTTTTAGGCGGCGCGGGAGGATGCGGCGCGGCAGTGCTTGCCTACCAGTTTTTTACCCATGTGCAGGTGCGGGTGCAGGCGTGGAGAGACCCTTTTAGCTGTATCGACGACGCCGGGTATCAGATTACCCAGTCGTTATTTGCCATCAGCAGCGGCGGGTGGTTTGGCATGGGGCTGTTTCGCGGCACGCCGGGGTCGATTCCTTTTGTGGAAGCGGATTTTGTATTTTCCGCGGTGGCAGAAGAGTTAGGGATAGCTTTTTCCATGTGTGTGATACTTATCTGTGTGAGTTGTTTTATTATGTTTATGGATATTTCCATCCGGCTGCAGGACGGTTTTTACCGGTTGATTGCTTTTGGGCTTGGGGTCACTTATATTTTCCAGGTGTTTTTGACGGTCGGCGGAGGGACGAAGTTTATTCCGATGACCGGCGTTACGCTGCCTCTTGTCAGTTACGGAGGAAGTTCGGTATTGACCACATTGGTGATGTTTTTTATTATAGAAGGGCTATATATCATCAAACAGGAAGAGGGAGCCAGACGTGTCAGAAAGAAAAAGAGAATCCGAAGAACTGAACAGGAAGCCGTCCGGGAACGGAAACAAGCGAAAGAAACGCAATAGGCAGATTATGGCTGTCACATATCTATTTGTCGCTCTTTTTCTGGGCATGATGGGATATACGTGCCATTATGCCGTCACGCACAGGCAGGAGATGATTAACAACAGCTATAACGGCAGGCAGGAGCTGTTGATTTCACAGAATACGAGAGGGACCATCTATGCCGCAGGCGGCCAGGCGCTTGCCCAGACGCAGACGGATGCGGACGGCAAGGAGACAAGGAATTATCCGTACGAGAACCTGTTTGCCCATGTGGTAGGCTATGCTTCGAACGGTAAATTTGGTATCGAATCCAGCAGTAATTACTATCTGATTAATTCCAACGCCAAGCTGGCCGATAAAGTGGCAAGCGATGTGGCGGGGGCAAAATATCCGGGGGACAGTGTCGTGACAACGCTTGACGTAGGGATACAGGAAGTGGCGTACCAGTCGCTTGGGATTTATAAAGGTGCGATTATTGTCTCGGAGCCGTCCACGGGTAAGATTATCGCCATGGTGTCGAAACCTGATTTTAATCCCAATGAGATTGACGCCATTTGGGACGACCTGATAAAAGATAAGGAAAGTTCCGTGCTCTTGAATCGCGTGACCCAGGGACTGTACCCGCCTGGCTCGACGTTTAAGATTGTGACGGCTCTGGAATATATCCGTGAGAACCCGGAGACCTATAACCAGTATACTTATCAGTGTAACGGGAAATTTTCTCTTGGCGAAGACTCCATCAACTGTTACCACGGTTCTGTCCATGGCTATGAGGATTTTAGCAAGTCTTTTGCTAAATCATGCAATTCCTCTTTTGCGAATATCGGCGTTTCGCTTGACCGCGCAAAATTTGGGGCTACGCTAAACGACCTGCTTTTTAACCAGGAGCTTCAGGTTTCCTTTGCCTACAACCAGAGCAAACTTGCGATTGACGGCTCGACCTCTGATTCAGACGTTATCCAGGCGTCCATCGGACAGGGAACGACGCAGATAACGCCTTTGCATGTTAACATGATTACGAGCGCCATTGCCAACAAAGGGGTGCTGATGAAACCGTATCTGGTGGATTATGTGAAGAATAATGAGAATGCCATTGTCAAGCAGTTTCATCCGGATACTTACAAGAAACTGATGTCCGAGGAAGAAGCGGCGGCTTTGAACGGCCTGATGCAGGAGGTTGTTACAAGCGGCACGGGGACGAAACTGTCCGGTCTGTCCTACACGGCGGCAGGTAAGACAGGCTCGGCGGAATACAACAGCGATAAGTCACAGTCCCATGCATGGTTTACAGGGTTTGCCCCGGCGGAGAACCCGGAAGTGTGCGTCACGGTCATTATTGAGGGTGCAGGCAGCGGCGGCGATTTTGCGGTGCCGATTGCCAAACGTATTTTTAACGAATATTTTGGACTTTAAGAGGAAGGGAAAGGGAGAAAAGCATGATTGAAGCGGTAAGCTGCGGTGGGGTCGTTATCTTTCGTGGGAAAATACTTGTGCTCTATAAACATTTTTATAATAAATATGAGGGATGGGTGCTGCCCAAGGGAACGATGGAAGAGGGGGAGTCCTATGCGGATACTGCGCTGAGGGAGGTGTACGAAGAGACCGGGGTGCAGGCGTCTATTATGAAATATATCGGTAAAAGCCAGTATACGTTCAATGTGCCGGAAGATACCGTATCCAAGGAAGTGCACTGGTATCTGATGATTGCGGACAGTTATTACAGCAAGCCCCAGAGAGAAGAATACTTTACAGATTCCGGTTATTATAAATATCATGAAGCCTACCATCTTTTGAAATTTCCAAATGAAAAGCAGATTTTAGAACAGGCGCATGGCATTTATTTAGAGATGAAGCGCAAAGACATGTGGTATAAGTCCTAAATTTCATGCGGCGTGAATGCGCAATAGATTTTTCTGTTATATTTTTCCGGAATATGTTAGAATAAATTTGTATATGGTAAAATGTTGAATGCCGCATTGGCTGATGTATATGTGAATTTGATTAGGGGATTCCATGAAATTTTATAAAAACCTCTATATTGGGGATACTGTTAAAAATCCCCATAAAATAAAAAGAAAACTGAAAAGGCGCGCGAAGCTGACGAATATTTATGTGGTTGCCTATATGGCTGAAACCGGACGGCTTGAGATTTACCATTGTTTTATGTTACAGCAGTATTACTATAAGGAACATCCTCCTTACGTCATCGGGCTGGCCGGCAGTAAAGACGAGGCGGCGCAGATTATTGTTAAGATTGCCGAAGAGGCTGTGGCTAAGACGGGTAAGGCGGATTTGGCCGCATATTTATTCACGTCTCGGGAATAGGAAAAGGAAACATTTGTAGAGCATATGTTACATATTATTTTACTTATCTTAAAAATCATAGGCATTATCCTGTTATGCATTCTGGGCCTCCTGTTCCTGGTTATTTTGAGCGCATTGTTTGTCCCGGTTCGTTACCGGGTTGAGGTGACGAGGGAGGAGGGCGAGGATAAACCGCCCGTTCTGGCATACGCCAAGGTCACCTGGTTTTTGCATTTTATCAATATTTTAGCCGCATATCCGGGGGATGTGATACTGCGGGTGAGAATTATGTTGTTTACGGTATTTCGGATTCCCGGGAAAGAGAAGAAAGACGGGGGTACGAAAGAGCGCAAAACAAAGAATAAGAAGAAAAAGCGGAATAAACGCAAAGAACCGGAAGCCTGCGGGGAGATGGAAGAAGACGCGCAGGAAAACCCGGCGGAAGCGGCAGAGAGGGAAACGTCTGCGGCACGGAAAGAAAATGTAAACCAGGGTGCGTCTGCTTATCGGGCAGAAGATATAGAAGGCCGGACAGAAGGCAATACGCAAGACGCGGAAGCGTCCGATACGGTCGGGGCACAGGAGGCCGGTTCCACAGATGGAATCCAGGAAGGGCGAAAGTTCTCGCTCGCCGGGAAAATCAGAGAAATTATAGACAAAGTAAAGCGGCTCGCGATAAAAATTAAGCAATTCTTTGAAAATATACAGTACACAATCCGAAAGTTCTGTGATAAAATAAAATCTACGTTGGATAATATAGAGTATTACCGGAAGGTGTTGGAGAGCGAACCGTTCAGGCAGTCTTGGCAGTTATGCAAAAAAGAGATTTCCCGTGTGCTTAAGAAACTTAAGCCGGATAAATTCGAGGCGGATTTTATTATCGGGATGGAAGACCCGGCGACGATTGGAGAAATCCTTGCGGTCTGGGGTATGTTGTATCCGCTTATCGGGCGGCATGTGCGCCTGGCCGGCGATTTCGAGTGCGGCAGGATGCGCGTCGAGGGAAGCCTGTATATCCAGGGTAAAATCAGGGCGTTTACATTCATAAGACTGGCGGTACGGATTTATTTTAACAAAGATGTCAGGAAATTAATTAAATTGTTGAAGAAGGAGGCTGCATAATGGCAGAGAATAATTTTACCGGTGTAATTGAATCGTTGATGAAAGGCATGAATGCCGTAATCGGTACGAAGACGGTGGTGGGAGATGCTACACAGGTTGGAGATACCATTATTCTGCCGTTGGTAGATATCAGTTTCGGCGTAGGCGCCGGGGCGAGCGCGGCGGACCACAAGAATGGCGGCGGCGGCGGTTTCAGCGCGAAGATGTCTCCAAGCGCGGTACTCGTCATCAAGAACGGCTCGACTAAGTTGGTCAATGTCAAGAATCAGGATGCCGTCACGAAAGTGCTCGACATGATTCCGGATATTGTGGATAAGTTTACGGCGCCCAAGGAAGAAATGATGGAAGACGGCGAGGCGTTGGACATCGCATTTCCGGAAGACGGAGAATAAAAGAGGCAGGCGGAAGGAAACAATTTACCCATAGGGGCATATATTATCTAAAGAGCATAAACGGGGATAGTATATGAAGAAATTAATCGGTTTTGTGGCAGTATGTATTGCGGCGGGTATGTTGTTTATGCTCTTTTTGACGAATCGTTTTATCGGTTTGATTCTTATTATTTTATTGTTGTTGATTGGCTATAATTTTTTTTACTGTGACTAAGGATTTAGTGCGGCAGGTATTTGATATGGAGAATAATGGGATAAATTTTGAGGAAACGTTGGCGCATGGTTCAGAGGATAGTTTACAGGGGTTGAAATCATGGCTTTTCCGGGAGAATATACGGCTTGTTACGGCGGCGAAAGAGTTGGAAGAGTTACAGGAACAGTTTTTGAAGGAGAAAGAGCAGTTCCAGGATGAGATGAAACAGTTAAACCAGAAGATTTCGTCTGACCGCAAAAGGCTGAAAGAGGACAACCAGTTTTTTGAAAAGAAGATGGAAATTCTGCAAAGCGGGTTCAGCCAGTTGGACATCGACCGCAGGAGATTGGATAAAGAATGGGCAAGGCTTGCGGCGGAACGGGAATTACTTGGCGAGCGCGGCGTCTATGACGGCGGGCGGGATGTGTCTGTCTTTTTCCAGGGGGTCACGAATCCCCTTGCGCTCAAGAAACGTTATAAGGACTTGATTAAAATCTTCCATCCGGACAACCTGGCGGGGGATAAGGAGATTATCCAGCGTATCAACAGGGAGTATGATAATCTGAAGAGGGAATATGAGGAATCCAGGCAGGCTTAGCGGAAGATGCCTGGATTATTCCGTAAAGCGAGATGGCGCGGCGGAAGTTTTATGTATAATAAAAAGAGTCTGTCATCGACAAACTCTTTTTATAAATATACTTTACTTACCATTGTACTCTCTATTATGCTCTTTCAACTTTGCCAGACCTTAAGCAGCGTGTGCACACATGCAATTTCTTATTCGCACCGTTCACTTTGCACATAACATTCTTGATATTAGAATGCCAGATTCTGTTAGATCTTCTATGAGAATGGCTTACGTTGTTACCGAAATGAGCGCCCTTACCACAAATATCACATTTAGCCATCTTTGCACCTCCCAACGATACAATCAATCGATTCTTATTTTTGCTTCCGGGATAGAGCAGCGTCTGCGTCTATCACCCACACAACATTTGTATAATATCAGAAAGTAAACAGAATTGCAAGCAAAAATTACATATTTTGGACATAAAATTTAATGCTATATTTTTTATTTCTTTTTTTGCCCGAACGGGTTATAATATCAATGTATATTCAGAATAATAAGGAGGTAACTTATGAAAGTTTCTTCAATGGACACACATATGGGGAATATTTCTATTGACCAGGAAGTCGTTGCGCAGTATGCCGGTACGGTAGCGATGGAATGTTTCGGTGTCGTCGGTATGGCCGGCATGAGCGTCAGGGACGGCATTGTGAAACTACTCAGGAAGGAAAGCATGACCAGGGGCATTCAGGTACTTCTCAACAA
Source organism: uncultured Lachnospiraceae bacterium (assembly GCA_947172645.1). Lineage (GTDB taxonomy): Bacteria > Bacillota > Clostridia > Lachnospirales > Lachnospiraceae > UBA3282. Next base: position 44,199 of record CAMWBY010000003.1, read on the forward strand.
TAATAAGCTTACGTTGAATTTTCATATTATTGTCTCCTATGGCGTGAGTATTCTCGCGGTGGCGGATAACCTGATTGATAGCGTGAAATATAAGGTGGAAGAGTTTACGGGAATTGAAGTGGAAAAAATAAACATCTTCGTAGAAGGTGTGAAAGTGATTGACTAAGGGAGGAACTGTGAGGTGGTTTCAAATACGATTGATGCCTGTATGATGGCGAAACTGTTCTTAGCGGGAGCAAAAAATCTTGAGAGCAAGAAAGAATGGATTAATGAACTGAACGTTTTTCCGGTGCCGGACGGCGATACCGGTACGAATATGACGTTGACAATTATGTCCGCGGCGAGAGAAGTGGCCTCTCTCCATGATATGGGCGATGTGGATATGGAGTCTTTGTGCAAGGCGATTTCTTCCGGTTCCCTGAGGGGCGCCAGAGGAAATTCCGGCGTTATCCTGTCCCAGTTATTCCGTGGATTTACGAAAGGCGTCAAGGAATACGACGAGATAACGATTCCGGTACTTGCGGCGGCCTTTGAGAAGGCGGTGGAGACTGCCTACAAGGCGGTTATGAAGCCCAAGGAAGGTACGATACTGACGGTTGCCAAAGGGGCGGCAATCAAGGCGAGAGAGCTTGCCGACAATGGCGCGGAGGATATGGCTGATTTTCTGGCGCAGATTATCGAGCGCGCCGACGAAGTCTTGGAACAGACCCCGGAGATGCTTCCTGTGTTAAAACAGGCGGGCGTTGTTGATTCCGGCGGGCAGGGACTGATGCAGGTATTGAAAGGCGCGTATGACGCCTACATGGGCAAAGAGATTGACTTGACGCTGGGCGATGCGGCGGCTTCCCATACGGGCGGAAGAACTGCTGGGGCAAATTTGGAAGCGCAGGCGAATGCGGATATCAAATTTGGATACTGCACCGAGTTTATCATTATGTTAAACAAGGTCTTTAATATCAAGACGGAGATGGATTTTAAGGCATATCTGGAATCTATCGGTGATTCTATTGTTGTGGTGGCGGATGAGGACGTGGTAAAGGTACATGTACATACCAATGACCCTGGCCTTGCCATCCAGAAAGCATTAAAGTATGGCGCGTTATCCAATATGAAAATTGATAACATGCGCCTGGAGCATCAGGAGAAGCTTTTTAAGCAGTCCCAGAAAGAGGAGCAGGCAGCGAAAGACGCCGTGGCAGTACAGGATGAGCCGAAGAAGGACGTAGGTTTTATCGCGGTTTCTGTAGGCGGAGGAATCAATGAAATTTTCAAAGGCCTGGGAGTCGATTATATCATCGAGGGCGGGCAGACCATGAATCCAAGTACGGAAGATATGCTCAATGCCATAGACCAGGTCAATGCGGACAGTATCTTCATATTGCCTAACAATAAGAATATTATTCTGGCGGCTAACCAGGCACAGTCGCTCGTGCGGGATAAGAAGATTGTGGTTATTCCGACCAAGACGGTTCCCCAGGGAATCACGGCGATTATCAACTATGTGCCTGACATGACGGTGGAGGAGAACGCCGATACGATGATTCAGGAGATTACCCATGTGTCTACCGGCCAGGTTACCTATGCGGTCAGGGATACGAGCATCGACGGCAAGGATATCAAGCAGGGCGATTTCATGGGAATCGGCGATTCGGGTATCCTCTCGGTGGGGACGGCCATCTCTGATGTGGCAATGGACATGATTGGAGAGATGGTGTCCGATGAGATGGAACTTATCAGCATATACTACGGTTCGGAGATTACGGAAGAAGATGCGGAGAAGCTTCGGGCACAGGTAGAGAACCAGTATCCTTCCTGCGATATTGAATTGCAGTACGGCGGCCAGCCAATCTATTATTATATTGTATCTGCGGAATAGTTTAATCAGTCATATACGGAAACCCCTGGCAATCATCTTCTGAGAATGTATTATTGCCAGGGATTTTTTAAGAGAGGGATATATGAAAATCACTGCGCTGAAAGGAATCGGGGAGAAAACAGCCGTTCTGTTTGGAAAACTGCATATCACGACGGCGGAGGAACTTGTGCGTTATTACCCGAGGGATTATGAATATTTTTCTGCCCCGGTATCTTTGGAAGAAGCGGAGGTGGATGGCGTTGCGGCTGTCTCAGGACGTATCCGGGGCAATATAGCCACCAGGCATGTGAAGGGCTTAAGCATAACTTCTTTTGAGGTTTCCTGCGCGTGCGGGGGTATCTTGCATATGACTTATTTTAATATGCCTTATCTTAAGAACAGCCTGAAACGGGATGTGCAGTATATTTTCCGAGGCTGCTTACAGAAAAAAGGCAGCCGTTTTGTGATGGAACAGGCCAAAATGTATAAACCGGAAGAATACGATAAGATGGCGGGATGTATGCTGCCTATGTATTCGACTACGAAGGGACTTAGCAACAATACCATCACGAAGGCGGTAAAACAGGCCATTGCCGTGACCGACCTTTCAGACGATTACCTTCCGGCATGGATACAGGATGCGGAAGGGTTTTGTACGGAACGGGAGGCCATTCGCCAGATACATTTCCCGGACAACAGGGAATCGCTTGTCAGGGCGCGGGAGCGGATGGTGTTCGATGAGTTTCTGCTTTTTATCCTGATGGTGCGCAGAATGCGGGACGCCAACCAGGAAGCCGCTAACCAGTACCCGATGATTGAGGTGGCGGAGACAGAGCGGTTGATAGAGGGGCTTCCATACCGGTTGACAGGGGCCCAGAAGAAAGTATGGGGAGAGATTCGTTCCGACCTGTCTTCAAATCATGCCATGAACCGGCTGATTCAGGGAGACGTGGGTTCCGGGAAAACGATTCTTGCGTTTCTGTCCCTGATAATGTGTGTGGCCAACGGTTATCAGGGGGCCATGATGGCGCCCACAGAAGTGCTTGCGGCACAGCATTATGAGTCGCTCTTGCAGTTACGCAAGCGTTACGGTTTATCTGTCCGCCCGGTGCTTTTGACAGGCTCCGTCTCCGCAAAGGAGAGACGGGAAATATATGGCCGGATTGAGAGCGGAGAAGCGAATGTGATTATCGGTACGCATGCGCTCATACAGGAGCGTGTGTCGTATCACAGTCTTGCGCTTGTGATTACGGATGAGCAGCACCGTTTCGGCGTGAGGCAGCGGGAAAGCCTGACACAGAAGGGAGAACGGACGCATGTGCTTGTCATGAGCGCCACACCTATTCCGAGAACCTTGGCAATCATCTTATACGGCGATTTGCATATATCTGTCCTGGATGAACTTCCGGCGAACCGACTGCCCATCAAGAACTGTGTGGTGAATATTTCTTACAGGGAGACTGCATACCGTTTTATAGAGAAGGAAGTGGCGTCAGGACATCAGGTATATGTCATCTGTCCCATGGTGGAAGAGGGGGAGATGGACGAGCTGGAGAATGTGGTCTCCTATACGGCGAAGCTGAAAGGCACATTGGATACTTCCATCCAGATTGCATCGCTTCACGGCAGGATGAAACCGGCTCTGAAGAATCAGATTATGGAGGCTTTCGCGGCGCATCAGATAGACGTTTTAGTATCTACTACAGTGATTGAGGTCGGCATCAACGTTCCCAACGCCACGGTGATGATGGTGGAGAATGCGGAACGTTTCGGGTTGGCGCAGCTGCATCAGCTCAGAGGGCGGGTGGGACGTGGGGATGCACAGTCCTACTGCATTTTTATGAGTAAGTCCCAGAAACCGGAGACAATGTCCAGGCTTAAGATTCTCAATGAGTCCAATGACGGGTTCTATATTGCGTCCCAGGATTTAAAACTCCGGGGGCCGGGCGACATGTTTGGCATCAGACAGAGTGGGGATTTGCATTTTGCACTGGGCGATATTTACCAGGATGCGGCGATTTTACAACGTGCAAGCGATTGGGCGGACCGGATTTTGGCGCAAAGCAGGGAGCTTACAGGAGAAGAGTATGGCCTGCTGCGGCAGCGTTTAGACGATATGATGGCTCTGGATACAGGGAATGTTATTGCGCTGTAAGCGGGAATTTTAGGTTGACTTTGGAACTAACTATCAGTAATATGGATGTTAGATGTACTTTCAAAAGGGTGCAGGAAGGCCGGTCGCCGGAATGTCCCGTGAATTGAAGATATGGAGATGTGGAACAGATTATGGAGAAGAAAATTGCAATCGTCACTGACAGCAACAGCGGCATTACCCAATCGCAGGCGAAAGAATTAGGGATACATGTGCTCCCCATGCCTTTTATGATTAACGACGAGACTTTTTTTGAAGATATCACATTGACGCAGGATGAATTTTACCGCCGCCTTGCGGAGGGAGCGGACGTGATTACGAGCCAGCCTACGCCGGATTCCGTGATGAAACTGTGGGAGAAATTGCTGCAGGAATATGATGAGATTGTGCATATTCCCATGTCAAGCGGTTTGAGCGGTTCCTGCCAGAGCGCGCTTATGCTTGCGGAAGATTATGGCGGCAGAGTGGCAGTTGTCAATAACCAGAGGATATCTGTCACGCAGCGGCAGTCGGCCATGGATGCGTTGGAACTGGCAAACCGCGGCATGGATGCGGCACAGATTAAAGATTTCCTTGAAAAAGACAAATTTAACTCCAGTATCTATATTATGTTGGACACGTTGTATTACCTGAAAAAAGGCGGCAGGATTACGCCGGCGGCAGCCGCGCTTGGCACGATTTTAAGGCTTAAGCCGGTATTGCAGATTCAGGGCGACAAACTGGACGCGTTTGCCAAGGCGAGAACCGTATCGCAAGGGAAGTCGATTATGATTAACGCCATACGAGGCGATATGGAAAAACGTTTCGGCGGTGTGTCGGATGACAATATATGGCTGCAGGTTGCCTATACGTATGATTTGGACGCGGCGAACCAGTTTAAGGATGAGGTGCAGGCGCAGTTCCCGGGTATCGGGATTCATATGGACCCATTGTCTTTGAGCGTCGCCTGCCATATTGGCCCGGGCGCTTTGGCGGTCGCGTGCTGCAAGAAGATACGTTGACCGGCGTGTCGGATGTCTGGTAATGGCCAGTACACGATTGGTGAAATGAACAAATAGAATTTGGTGTAATGTTACAGGAAATGTTTAGTTGCCCTGAGGTATGGTGATATTTTACTGCCTTGGCGCAACTTCCTTTTCGTTTAAGCGACATATCAAACGTCATGGTTCGGTCAATGTTTGGTTTTGTTTTTCGATATGGATTTTTACGCCGCTTTGTGGTATGAATACTTTAGAATAAGAATTGAGGATTGTTATGGCAGAATATACTTCTACGAACGATGGACAGGAACTTGCTTTACAGAAAGAATATATAGAGAAAGCGGCCGTTTATGTGGCGGATTTAGCAAAAAGGCTTGGACACAGCCCATTGTGCTGCGTTACCACCTTCGGCTGTCAAATGAATACCGAAGTCGAGATTGAAAAAGCCGCTTAAACGCGGCTTTTTTGTTTAGGGTAGAAATATAAGGGTAGAGAGTTAAAACGGGCAGGACGGGGCGCAGGGGAGCGCAGACGGGGCATTTTACACGGCGGCGTCGTCCTGATAGACAAAGCGGTTCCGAAGTCCGTTTTTGAATACAATTTCGACGGGATCCCCGTCCTTTACCGTGATATGATCCACAATCATATTGACGAAATTCTTCAGGACGAGGGCGTCAACGGACGCGGCAAAGTCTGAATAGACGATATGATCCGCGCCTTGCAGACGGTAGGACAAAAGGAACGACGAAGCGGAGTTCACAAACGACAGTTCCGCCGCCGCAGAATACGATTCATCGGTCAGGGCGTCGGCGATCTTGTTATTGATCCGTGTCAGTTGTTCCGTAAGTTCGGAACGGGTGGAAAGATATTCCGCTTCGGACATGGCGTCATCATCGAATAGATACGCCTTTTTCAGACGTTCGAGGGCGCGGGACAGTCTGGCGGCTTCCGTCCGAAGTCCTGACAGTTCCGGGGCGTCCTTTTTATCGGAATCAGGCGGCGCGGGAATATATGTCACGCCGGAGCCGGGCGCAATCGTTCCCCGGATCGCCTGATAAATAATATCCAGATCGGACGGATCGATGTACCGGATCCGCGAAAATTCGTCCCCGGATAACAATATCTGTTCCAGATCGGCGGGCGTTCCTATTTTGGCGCGGCTTTTTGTTGCCTGAACCAGATTCCGAACATAATTGAAAAAGAACGCCCCGATCACGACGTCAGACGCCCCGGACGCGTCACAGGCGCGATATGTACGCCGGGACGTACAAACATATAATGACGGCTGAAAACCGTTCAGACGCATTTTATCAAGCCGGGAAACCTGAAAGGACGCGCCGCAGTCCGCACATTTCAAGATCCCGCCCGCGAAAACGTGAATATGTTTCTTTATATGGGGATTGGCGGAAGTCTGCGCCCTTGCGCCGTTCTCTTTTATGACGGCGTTCACACGTTCCCACAATTCAGGATCGACAAGCGGAGGAAACACGCCGGGAACATAGACGACTTCGTTTTCCGGCTTTTTGATTCCACGGGCGGATCCGCGATAGTTATATCTGTAATCGCCTTTATTCATGGGATTTTTTAGAAAATTGATAATCGTCGTCGTTGTCCATTTTCCGCCCCGTTTTGTCTGGATATCGTTGTCATAACAAAAATCGCGGACTTTTGCCGTCGAATGTGTTTCGTCATACACACGATAGAGCGTCCGCGCCTTTTCTGCTTCGACTGGATCATGTTCGGGGAATTCCGTTTCCGGATTCCATTTCCAACCGAACGGCATCCGCGCCCCGTTCCATTTCCCGGACATGGCACGATCGATCATTACGCCCGTGACACGTTCAGACGTCAATTTCCGTTCAAGTTCAGCAAAAACAAGAATGATCTTCAGGACAGCTTCGCCGATCGCGGACGAAGTATCAAATTGTTCATTTAATGATATGAAAGTCACGCGGTATTTTTTGAATTCGTCATACATCATAGAGAAGTCAACCAGATTACGGGAAATACGGTCAATCTTATAAACGACGACATGGGATATCTCCCCGGCGTGGATCTTTTTCATCATACGGCGGAATGCCGGGCGGTCGGTATTTTTACCGGACTTCCCGGCGTCCTCAAACAATTCCGTTTTTTCAGCGTGTAGAATATGTTTGCAATACGCCGTCAATTCTTTCTTCTGGAACGGTAGAGAATCCTTGTCGATCTGATACCCGGTAGAAACACGAGTATATAGCGCGACGATCTTTCGGTCGTCTGCTGCCTGATCAGATTTTTTCACATAAGCCATAAAAACACCTTCTTAAAAAAGGGCGTAAAAAAATAAGCCCTTACAAAATGCGGGGGCTTATGCTATAATATCACTTGTCTAGGGTGTTATTATAGTTCAGCCCACGGGTTGACGGGTAACAATCTATCTAAAACGCTTCACGGTTGCCGCCGCGGGGCGTTTTATTTTCTGAAATCATATTCAATAATTTTCCCATTCTGTTTTATCCGACGTTTTTGTTTTCTTTTTTCGTTTCCATTACCTGATCCGCATTAACAGCCCGTAAAGCCAATGTTTTGTCTAAATCATCAGCAGAACGGTAACATTTGACGAGAATTTCTTCTTCTGGCGTAATATGTAAATCTTTCTTTTTGGGATTGTAGTATTCTATTTCAGTTACTTCGTCCCTTGCCATACTATCCATAGTCACGCCGAAAAAATCACAAAGTTTCTTGAATGTTGATAGTTTAATATTGTTATAGCTTTGCTTATAAAATCCGTCAATAGTACTATATGGTATACCGGATTGATCAGAAAGTCGTTTTTTATTAAGACTATTCTTTTTCATTAAAAAATCTAGCTTTTCAAGAAAAGTCAAATTATACACACCCCCTTCCATGGTTACATTGTAAAGTAAATAAAATTCTGTGTCAAGAAAAAAATTACGTTGCAACAAAAATATATAAAAAGGAATAAGCAAGTCATAACGTAATAAATCGCGGTACAAAGTAAAATATTGCTTGACATTTCCCGGTGTAACGTGTATCTTATAATCATAAATCACGTTACACCGGGAATTTATATAATTTTGAAAGGAGAACACATATGGAAGAACAGGAAAAAGAGCAGGAACGCAAGAAGGAAAACGCGAAAAAAGCCGCTGAATACATCAGACGGCTTCGCGACGGCACAATACCAGAGTTTGAAGTTCATTTTACATTTTCCAATAGTGGGAAAAAAAGAGGTTCCAATTTGTTGTAAGTAAAAATGTAATCCCGTAGTTCGGCTTTTGATTCTTCATCAAGTTCATATTCGTTTTTTAATGCTCTGTATGCAGAATCAATAGCAAGTGCAATAACATATGATTCCCGGTTGCTCATTTGATCAAGTCGTCCGCTAAAATTCAATTTTGCAATAAGGGACATAGCTAAAGACGATAACATATCAATTTCGGCATCAGTAACAAAATCATATTCGGTTAAAACACTTAATGCAGCCGTAACAGCCTTGATGTCACTGGCACTAAAAGAATAATTCAGGTGATACACAATCACACCCCCTTCCAAGAAAAATATTACCACAAGGGGAACAAAACAGCAATATAAACCAAAGTCACAAAGAAAGGAGAAACCACAATGTATAAGAATTTGTTAGAAATCTTAAAAAAGAAAAAAATCACAATGAAAGCCTATGCTGAATTTTTGGGAGTGTCAGAAAAGACAGTCCAGAACAAAGTATATGGTCGGACTGAATTCACATTAAGCGAAGCGACAAAAACGTGTTCATTTATCGCGCCTGAATACAAACTTGACTTTATTTTTGAGAAGGCAGAAGCGGCAGTGGAAGCGGGCGCGTTGGCGGCAGCTACGGCATAGAAAGGAGCGCAGAAGAATGAAAACTGCAACACAGGCAGCAGACAAAGCGGAACCGATCGCAATAGCGGCGATCAAAATGGCAGAGGAAAACGGGTTGACGCTTTATGAAATGATGATGATCCCGACACTGATAGAAAGCAGGATCAAATATTCATTACGCGGGGAGGAAACGCCGTATATTACGAGAAAACCCCCGGAAAAAACCGGGGGAAATCACTAAAACATTTTGTCGTCTGGTTTACAGAATTTGTTATGAGTAGTTTTGACAGCGTTTTTTATACAGTCGGCGAGGATCTGTATTTGTTCGTCGTCAAGCCTTCCGGCGTTCTGGTTGTCGATTTCGTTCACTAATTCATTATGTAGGCATTTCAAAGCGTCGGCGATTTCTGTATTAACCATAAAAACACCCCCTTTCCATACCGTGATTATATCACGGCAGCAGGAACGGGGAAACAAGAAAAGGAGCGAAACACATGACACATGAACAAATTCAGGAATGGACGCAAAAAAAAGATCAGGCGGCGTTCGAGGTGGCAAGAATGGCAGCAGGAATAAAAGGTGTCACGTTTGCCGGGGCGTTGGATATTCTGGAACGCGCAAAAAAACAGATAGAAAGAGAAATGAGGTGTCAGGCAGCAGTCGCACCGAAGGAAGCGGTGGACGAATGGGGGGAACCGTTAAAAATAGGAAAGTCCGACGCGGAAACGCCGGACTTTCCTAAAAATGATTAGCCATTCAATGAGCGATCGCCGCTATCGACTTTCATAAAATGCCGGAAGTCCTGAATGTGGTTTTTATAGAGATCAGCAAAGTCACGCCACAATATCGGTTGACGTTCGGCGACGTCACATTCGGCACAATGTAAAGCATAGGCGACAGCCAACAATTCGGCAATATCAGCATCGGACATAAAAACACCGCCTTTCTATATGGATTCCGGGAAATCCCGGTATTGAGATTATAACACGGCGGCAGCAGTCAAAGAAAGAGAGGATCAAACCATAATGAACAGAAAACCATTCACACCACAGCCGGGAACAGGCTACAAAAATCAGGGCGGCGGGATTTTTGATTGTATCGACACAACAGAACAAAGCGACGTCTTTATCATGCGGAACAGGGTGTCAGGGTGGACTTTCAACGCCCACGGCGTCGGCATTTATGAAGATAATTCGATCGACTGGAATTATTCGACGGGCGGGCATTTTGAAAGCGTCAGCGGGCAGCAGGACAAAGAAAAATTGTCGGTAAAAATGATAGAGTTCCTGCAGGAACAGGTTCCGGCGGCACTATGCACAATAGACCGTTTCGGGGGAGCGGACGACTTTATCGGCTGCGGGCATTGTTTTGACGGAGCGGAAGCAAACGGGGAGGAAATGAACTGCGACGATTGCGTTGTAAACAAGATATTTCAGGAATACGCGAAAGAACAGGAGCGACAGAAACAGGATAAAACAGAAAGGGAGCGACAGGAAAAAATATTCGGAACAGCCGTTCAAAAATGGGGCAAGGCTGCACAGGTTGACATGATGATCGAGGAATCGGCAGAACTGACAAAGGCACTTTTGAACGAACGCCGGGGACGTGATAACAATATCGCCGAGGAAATGGCGGACGTCTGGATCATGCTTGAACAAATGGCGGTCATATTCCAGAACGCCGGAGAGGTTGAACGAATATTCCGGGAAAAGGTCACACGATTAGATCAGAGGTTGAACAACCGGAAAGGAGCGTCGGGGCATGAGTAAGGAAAAGGACGTCCGGATCTGTCCGGTATGCGGAAAAGAGGTCGAACGGTCAGAAATGGAGTTTACAAAGGACTGTCACGGAATCCCGTTTCGGCTTGTGTGTTGGGATTGTTGGGATCAGCTTATGGCGGGCGGTTATGACGGGGAGTATTACGACGAATTGGACGAACAGATCGAACCGGATTATTAAAAGGCAGGGAACATGGGAGAACAAGCAAGCGGGACACCGTTAGAAATAGGGTTATCAGTTGATAGGGCAACGGCAGAAGAAGCCTTGCGGATCCTGAACTGGTATTTTGATGAACGTCCGGATCAATACCTGATCCAAAAGCCGCGAACAGTATATGACAGTGAGGGAAACGCCCGGACGACGGTTCGGTATCTGATAAAGCAAAGAGAACAGGCAGAAAGCGAGGAATCAAACCATGAAAATAATTAGCAAAGGGAGAAGGAACGGAAAAACAACAGAACTGATCCGGATGTGCGCGGAGCGTGGGGGATATATAGTTTGCAGATCGAACAATGCGGCATTGATGATAAAAAGGCAGTCTAAAGAAATGGGATTAAAAATCCCGTACCCGATTACATACGCGGAACTTTTACATAAAAATTATTACGCGAAAGGGGTTAAAAAATTGTACATCGACGACGCGGACGAACTATTGAGAACTTTAACACGCGGCGTCGAAGTGGAAGCGATAACAATAAATATTCAGGAGGAAAGAGAGGAAGGGCAAAGTGGGAATAGATTTAAGTAGATTTAAGGTAATACATGGGGAAAAGGTATTGAACGCGGTCGCGCTTATGGAAGTAAGGTTCAACAATATGGATTATAACGAACGGGAAACGATCGAAACGCCGGACTTTATCGAAGTATTAGCGATAAACGAGAACGGGAACATCGTTTCGATATATGACGAGGCGTGGACGTTTCAGTTCGTGCCAATTATTACAAAGTGAACGCGGGCAGCAGGACAAGAAAGGATCAAACAATTATGAAAGTGTCTGAATTTTTGAAAAAAGTCGGCTATATCGACAGGGCAGAGATCCGGATCGAATTCAGGGCGCACAAGTCGGATCAGGATCCGGACGTTGAATATCTGGACGGCGACACGCCAGAGGAATCAGCGGATCGGATTATCAGGCGGGCGGCAGAATACACGCTTCAGGAAATAAATTTCACTGATAACGCCGTAATGATAACCGGGATCCGGAAAGTGAAGCGGACGCCGGGGAGAAAGCCGGACAAGCAGCAGGAGGAAAGACGGGAGGAACAGAAACAGGCGATCGCGGACGAATTGGAACGTCTGGATCAGGCGGTCGGGGAACTGATCGAAACAATCGCGGAGCCGTTCCGGAAAATCGGGCAGAGGAAAGACAGGCGGCGCGGCGGGATTCTGGCAGCATTAAAGGCGGCGCGGGCAGCAGTCCGCCGGGTCCTGACACGGATATTCAAGAGAGGGGGCGGCGCGGATGTGTGAATATTGCAAAACGCCGGGAAAAACACTTGACGTCATCGAAACAGAAAACCGGATGTTTGTCAGCATAGCGGGCGCATATATTCAGATCTTCGATGAAGAATATCCGGGATTTATCCACAATATCCCGATCCGGTTCTGTATGATGTGTGGGCGTGAATTAAGAGAGGGGGCGGCGGAATGAATATCGGGGAACGCTTGAAACGAATCAGGAAAGAAAAGGGGATGACGCAGGACAGCGTGGCGGAACGCGCCGGGGTTACGGCGACGTCAATTTCCCGGTGGGAAAACGGGGAACGGAATCCGACGTTCCGGGACGTCGAAAAGATCGCGGCGGCGTTGGGCGTAACTATGGAGGAATTGACGCGGGAACAGAAACGCGGAACCGGGATCAGGAAAATTATTGACGGGAAACTGTACGACACGGGAAACGCCCGGATCCTGTTCGAGTTCCGGCGGAAATATCAAGATCCGTTAAATCCGTTATTTTTCGGAAAAAAACATGGTTCACAACGAATGGGAGGACGCGCAATATCTGAAAACCGAACGGGGCGCGTATTTGTACTATTGCCCGAAAAGAAAAGATCTTCAGGTCGTGACGGAAAAAGAGGTCGCGGACACGATCCGGAAACTGAACGCAGACGCGTATATCCGGATATTCGGTCAGGTAGAGGAAGGGTAAAAGGAGGGAAAGCGGTTGAAAGTGGCAGTTATAGCAACAATCATTTTAACGGTATTATTCGGCGGCGCGGCATATTTAGCGGTCGCGGGTACGCTGATTATATACGCGTTAGGGAATAACAAAGCAACAAAAAGAAAAAGGACATTTTTCGGAATTTTAGGCGCAGTCATGTTCTGGATTGCTATATATACGGTTATCCAGTTAGTGAAAAACAAAGGAATTTTATTTTAAGAAAGAGAGGATCAAACAATGGGAACAAGTATCACAGATTTATTCAGATCGGAAACGGAATTCGAGGTCAAGGCGTCGGAAATGTACGCCGTCATTCGGGAATCAGTAAAGGCGGAACTTCTTATGAACGCCGCAAAGTGTGAGATCCCGCACACATACGCCCGTCAGATCATAACGGGCAAAAAAGAGGACACGCCGTTATTAGTGGGAATTGATTTATCATCCGCGAAAGATTGGACGCCGGGGCAGCAGGACACAGCAAGCAGCGCGGAGGAAATAAGCGACGCCGGGGCAGCAGGACAGGACGTCAGATCAGGATCCGGATCCGTCGGCATTATCAGGAAACACGAACAGCGCGTCGAATGGATCGATATTCAGGACATTATCCGGAAAGGACGCGCGGGCGTATCGCTTCCGCCCGGAACGGAAATCAATTTCACATTAAAGAACGGGGATCCGGCGTCGGTTGTCGTGGTGGGTGTGGATCATTACGAAAAAGGGGACTGCGTGTTCTGGTTTCGTCGGATTATCGGGCGGCATTGTATGAACAGCAACAACACGAACGAAGGACGTTTTCCTGATTCAGACATGAACGCATATTTGAACGACGAAGTGTTCGCCCTGCTGCCTGACGAATTACAGTCCGTGATCGCGGTACATAAAACAATCCAGAAAACGGCGGACGAAAACGTCGAAACAGAAGGACGCCTGTTCCTGATGTCAGTATATGAGGGACGCGGCGCGAATGATTGGGCGGAATATAACGGAATAGACAAACAGTTCCCGTTTTTCGAGGAACGCCGGAACCGTGTCGCATATGACGAGGACGGGGATCCTGTCTGGTACTGGACTGCCGATCCGTCCGCCGCGGACACGACGTACTTTTGTCTTTTCGCCATCGACGGCGGCAGCGGCGGCAACAGCGCGTCGGCGGATGGCGGCGTCGCCCCGCTATTCGTCATCAAATAATCAGGAATCACGCCGCCCGGCAGCGGCGGCGTGTGGGGTAAATCATGTTAGATTTTGGTTTCTACAATATGGACTGCGCGGAGGGGATGAAGGAATTCCCGGACGGATTTTTCGATCTGGCGGTCGTGGATCCGCCCTATGGGATAAAGGTTTTCGCAAAGGATAACGCGTCCCGGTCAAAACTGGCAACGTCAAAAAGCTATAAGAAATACGCGGGCGGCGATACAGCCGCCCCGGATCCTGAATATTTCGCGCAACTGAAACGGATATCAAAAAATCAGATCATATTCGGCGCGAATCATTTCATGGATAACATTGTCGAGGGATTCGGGCAGGATTCCGGCGTTTCGTCGCCGTGTTGGATTGTATGGGATAAGCAGAACGGACAGAACGATTTCGCCGACGGGGAACTTGCCTTCACGTCATTTAATACCGCCGTTCGGATATTCCGGTTCACATGGGCGGGTATGCGTCAGGGGAACATGAGGGAAAAGGAGATCCGTATACATCCGACACAAAAACCCGTCGCCCTTTATGACTGGATCTTTGCAAATTATACACAGCGCGGACAAAAGATAATTGATACACACGTCGGATCCGCGTCATCCCTGATAGCAGCACACAAAGCGGGACTGCGGTTCGTGGGTTTTGAACTGGATCGGGAATATTACAAAGACGCCGCCGCCCGGTATGAGAGGGAAACGGCGCAAATATCAATTTTTGACTTTTTAGACAGTAAAGGAGAATAAAGGCATGGAAAAACAGAACGTAAAACTGGAATCATTATTGACGGTCATTTCCCCGGCGCAGATCGTCCGGATCGTGGACGAAACACTGACGCCGACGGGAAACTTCGTCGATCCTGACGAAGTAACGGCATTCAAGGGAACAGCGGCGAAAGCGTTCCGGGAATACGCCGGAAAAGGCGTAATGATAAAACACATATCGCCGGAGGTAGAAAAAGAACCGGAGGAAGAAAAGAAACAGAATCCGCGTCATCCGGGGCGGTATGTAATGCACATTTACATATATTAGGATCCGGAGCGGTAAGCGGAAAAGAGAGGATCAAACCATAATGAGATTATCGGAACAGTTAAAGGTCATAGCGACAACGGACAGGATCCGGATCATTCAAGGGAAACACGGGAACAGGGAACCTGAATTTGATCCAGACGTCAAAATTCTGTACTGCGGATATATGGGATCGTTAGAATATGCGGAAAACAAAACGGAATTTCTGGCGCAGGATCCGGAGGTCGTCCGAACGGTCGCGCATATGGAAGCACGTCATAAACAATTCAAGGAACGCGGGTTATTTCCGCCTTATGAGCCGGAGATCACGCGGATGTATGAATTTAAGGACATGACAATTTTTCTATATTACGACATTTACATTCTATGACAGGAAAGGCGGAAAACATGAAACACGAACCGACAGCGGCAACACTGACAGGGATCTATAAATTGTTAGATATGGAACTGGACGATCTGAACGCGGTTGACATAAGGGAAGCGGAACGGGCGTTCTGTATGTTGTGCGAAGCGACGGACGGGATCCGGGACGAATTGCGGGACATTTTTATCATAATGCAGGACGCTGGATCGGTTCAAGACGGCGTTATTCCGGATCCGAAAGAACTTCACGGACAATTTACGGAGATATACCGGAACGCGGTCGAGATTGCCGGAAAGTCGGTTCGGCTTGCGGCGATCGCACGAATGGGGATCATCCAGTCGGAAACAATGAACCAGATCGATCGGGGGTATGAACAGGAGGGCGGAGGAAATGGGAAAACAGGCTGAAAATTTAAGGGCGGAACTTCTGAAAATCGGAATCCGGACAGATCAGGATCTACGGGACGCGATCGCAAGCCTTCCGCCGCTTAGATTACATATTATGACGGGCGTTATTGAAAGCCGGAAAGGGGCGCAAAGTGGATATAAACGGAAATGTGATTTATGCAGTTGATTTTGACGGGACGTTATCGTTCGGAAGGTTTCCAGACGTCGGGGATCCGAACGAAAATCTGTTCCGGTTCCTGATAGCGGAAAAGGAGCGCGGGGCGCGTCTGATACTTTACACTTGCAGGACGGGGGACGATCTGGCGGTCGCGGTGGAATATTGCCGGGATCATGGACTGGAATTTGAATTCGTAAATGAAAACCTTCCGGAACTGATCGAACTATACGGCGGCGACACGCGAAAGATCAACGCGGATTTTTACATCGACGACAAAGCAGTAAACCCGATCGCCGGACATTTTACGGTAGTTCCGGCGGGTTTCAATTTCAAGAAAGAATAAAAAGGATCCCGGCGAAAGGCGGGGAGCCATAACGCCGGGATCCAAAGAATCAAACCATATTTATTATACCAAAGGGCGGGGAAAATGTCAAAACACAGAATCAGAAGCAGAAAGAAAAGAATCAGGATAATAAAGAGAATTCGGCGCGGGATCATAGCGGGAACCATGTTCGCGGGTGTCGCGGCGGTTACGTTTATTTCGTGGAAAACAATCGCCCCAGAAATAAACAGAAAAGCAGAGCGCGAAAACGTCGTCCAGACAGGGCAGAAAGCCGCAGAAATACATATTGAAACGGAAAGAGCAGAGGAAACGCCGCACACATATAAAGACGTCGATTTCGTCCCGCTGCCCGTTCCGATGACGGACACGGATCAGGAAATTGTTTTCGGTATCTGTCAGGAATACGGCGTCGCGTTTCCACTTGTTATGGCAATTATAGAACACGAATCGCAATTTGACCGGACAGCGCGTTCACAGACCGGGGATTCCGGGTATATGCAGATAAACGACTGTAACGCGGATGATCTGGCAAAATTAGGATTTTCGGATCTGTACGATCTGGAACAGAACGTCGGCGCGGGCGCGTATATCCTGCGGGAGTTATTCGCAAAATACGGCGGCGATACGACATTCGTTCTTATGGCGTACAACGCGGGGGAAAGAGGGGCGCGGGAAATGAGGGAATCGGGAATACACGAAACGGAATACACGGTCGAAATTTTGGAGCGGGCGGAAGCCTTTTCTTCATATATAGATAACGCCACAATAAACAGAACGGACGTTCGATAAAAGGCAGAGGGGGACAGGGGGCTTCCCGTCCTTGTAATGGGTATTAAGATATCAACCATTTTTATATTGAGCGTATCAGGGGGCGGATAACATGGGATCAAAAAGAAAATATTTCGATGATTATGATTTTGAGGAATCATATAAAAAATCATTGGAGGACATGGAACAGGATCAGATCGATAGATACATGAAAGAGAAGGGGGGAGGGGTGGCATATCAGACAAAGACAACAAAGGCGGGGGATTCACTGGAAGCAGATATATATCCGGTATTCGGTAACAAGAAGGACGCACCGAGGACGAAGAGGGGGAACAAAAGCCGTCCTGCACAAAAGAACCTGAACGGCAAGAGGGCGAAGCGGTATCTGAATAATTTAGTCAATGCGAATTTTGGGAAGGGGGATCTATGGTGTACGTTCACATATGACAACGAACATATACCGGATGATCCGGACGAAGCGGATCGGATATTCGGGAACTTCATTCGCCGGATAAACAGACGACGCAAGGCAGCAGGAAAAGACAATGTAAAATACATATGCGTGACAGAGTATAAAGACGACGCCGGGAAGCCGACGCGTTGTCATCATCATGTCATTATGTCGGGGGATGTGAACCGGGACGAATTAGAAAAGCTATGGAAACATGGAAAGCGGAACCAGACAAGGAGGATCGATCCGGATCCAGACACGAACGCCGCCGGGATCGTGGAATATATCAGCAAGGATCCAAAAGGGCGGAAGCGGTGGAGGTCGTCAAAGAATTTAAAAAAGCCGATTGTGACGAAATCCGTCTGCAAGTTCGGGAAAAGGACAGCGGCACACATGGCGACGGATAGGGCATATCTGGAAAGCAGGATCAAAAAAGCATATCCGGGATATAAGTTCATCGACGCCGAAGTGAAAGTGAATGATATCAACGGCGGTTTTTACATATACGCCAGAATGGTTCGGGATTGAATGAGCCGCCGAGGATATAAAAGCAATTCAGGAAAAGAAAAAAGGAGGATCAAACAATGTTGACAATCACAACAAACAAAACAGAGATCAAGGGGATAGCGGATCGGACTATCACGGAAAAGAATTTGCCGATCACGGATTTCTGGACGAAAAGGATCATCAACCTGTTAGGATTTTCAGATTCGGACAGAAAGACGATCATGCACAATCTGGCAGAGGGCAGACCGGGAACAACGGACGCGGAACGGGAAGTCACATTCACGGCGGGAGGGGCGGCAGCAGTCCGGGTAACGGTAACGGTCAGGATCGGGCAGGATTCCGGCGTCGATTGCTTTATCCTGACGATCCGGGATGTTCTGGAAGTCAGGGGAACGGCGGAGGATGAACAGATTCAGGATCCGGAACCGGAGATCGTGGAGAGTATAGGCGGCGAAGTCGTCGGACTAAAGAACGCGCCCGCCGTCCGCATAATGGAAAAGGCGACGGGGTTCTGCCGATTCTGCAATCAGGCGCGGATCATCGACGCGCCGCAAGGATGTGCGCCGGAGGACTTGAACGATCTGGCGACGGCGGAATGTAATTGCGACGAAGCGCAGCGGGCGCGGACAAAGAAAATGCGAATGGAAGCGGCGGGACTATGGGCAAAGAACACATTCAGCGAACAGAACGGGCAGCTTCAGACCGTGTTATGTGCGATCCGTTCCACGTTCGAGGGCGCGATCGATTACGTCACAGTCAAGATCGGCAAACGCACACACAAAATAGACACGGATTCCGACGGGATGATCCGGATCCGTTCGACATTCAGGGACAGCAACGAAGAAACATTCTGACAAGAAAGGGGGCGGCGGATTCGTGAAGCGGTTTTTTCTGGATTACAACGAAAGACAGATTGTTCACGCGGCGGTCAGATTAGATTCGCGGAGCGGGAAGGCGTCGCCCTTTTTGAAACGGGCAGCGGAAGCGATCAGGAAAGCGAAGGGTGATATGGACGTCGGGGAGGTTGCGCCGGACGTCCGGAACGTCATTGTCGAAAAGATATATCAGTCGATCGCATACGGTCAGCCGTGGGAACATTTAGGGGAAACATATTGTTATCGCGGTCAGTTCTACCAGTTTCGGAAACAGTTCTGTTTCCTGATAGCCGACAACATGGGATTGATAGACGCGCGGCGGCAGCAGTCAGGGGGATAATATGGCAAAAGATTTTTCGGAATGGTTTTATCAGTCCGGGGCGTGGAAACGCACACGGGCGGCGTACATCGTACACGCGGGCGGATATTGTGAACGTTGCCGTCGTGAGGTAGAACAGGGAAAACGTTCACTTGCAGACATGAACCCGATCAAGATTGTTCATCACAAGAAATATTTAACGCCGGAAAACATAAACGATCCGACGATCAGTCTGTCATTCGACAATCTGGAAGGAGTATGTGAGGATCATCACAACAAAGAACACAAAGCGGGAAAGGGAAAAAGATTTCGTTTTGACGAAAACGGTCATCCTGTCCCGCTATAAGCATATAAGCAGCGCGGCGCAGACCGATCCCCCCGGTATGCGAAAAAAAATAATCAGCGTTTGGAACCGAGGGAGGGACTACCAAAAAACGCTACATTACGCGCACATATAGGGGGGTTAGGAGGAACTTCAATAAATGGCGGAAAAAAAGACCACTGTTTTGAGCAGTAAGGAAATTTTGACGGAAGCGAAAATCAAGAAAGAATTTAACGCGATTAAAAAAATGTTTTCCCCGCCCAAAAACAGCAAAACGCAACTTCTGGAACCTATGGATCCGGACAAAATGAAACTGATCGAACGGATTATCGAGGAAGTCGCGTTCCAGAAGGTCGCTATGAAAGCGGCAAAGGCGGACATGATTCTAAACGGGTTACAGACAACAACGAAAAACGCGTCACAGAAATTTGTCAAAGAAAATCCGGCGGTACAGACTTATGACAAATACGCCCGCGCATATACGGCGAACATGAAAACGCTGATCGATATGTTACCGCCAAAACAGAAAAAAGAAGTGTCGTTGCTTATGCAACTTCGCGGGGATGATTAAGGCATGGGAAAAAGCAAAAAGGCAGCGGGAACAGAGATCCGCCCGCCGCTATCAGACAATTATATATTCAAGTATTACGACGCGATCAAGCGGATAAAAAGCGGGGAAAAGGTCGAGGGCGTCAGGGCAGCAGGACAATTCATTCACGACATTTTTCGGATCCTGACGGACGGGATCAATTCCGGGGAATATATATTCAATCCCAAGAAAGCGAATAAGGCGATCCGGTTTATTGAAAATTTTTGTCATCATTCAGAGGGACGCGCGGATCTGCTAAAGTTGGAACTATGGCAAAAGGCGATAGTTTCGGCAATATTCGGAATCATGGATCCGGATCGCCCGGACTGCAGAATGTTCCGGGAAGTCCTGTTGATTGTCGCCCGGAAAAACGGCAAAACGCTATTAGCGGCGGCGATCATGGCGTACATGGCATACATAGACGGCGAATATGGCGCGAAATTATATTGTCTTGCGCCGAAACTGGATCAGGCGGATTTATGTTTTGACGCATTTTATCAGATCGTACAGTCCGACGACGAACTAAACAAAATGACAAAGAAACGCCGTTCGGATATTTACATTAAGGACTTCAACACGTCCGTGAAAAAAATCGCGTTCAATTCCAAAAAATCCGACGGCTTCAACGTCTATTTTTGTTTGAATGACGAGATCGAAGCGTGGCGCGGGGATTCCGGATTGAAACAGTACGAAGTTATTTCGTCGGCAACTGGCAGCAGGGCGCAGCCGCTTATCATGTCAACCGGGACGGCGGGATATGAAAACGAAGGCATATATGACGAACTGATCCGGAGGGCGACGGCGTTCCTGAAAGGACGGTCGATCGGGAAAGAAAAAGAACGCCGCCTTCTGCCGTTCCTGTTCATCATTGACGACGTGGAGAAATGGGACACGCGGGAGGAAATCGAAAAGTCGAATCCGAATCTGGATGTGTCCGTTCTATGGCAGTATTACGAAGAACAGATCGCAATCGCACATTCAAGCCTATCGAAAAAGGCGGAATTCCTGACAAAGTTTTGTAACATCAAACAGAATTCCGCGATCGCGTGGTTAGATATGCAGGACGTTGAAAAGGCAGTCAGGAGGGACGACGCCGGGATCCCGGTTCGCCTGTCACTGGATGATTTCCGGGGATGTTATTGTGTCGGTGGAATAGATCTATCCAGAACAACAGACCTGACGGCGGCGGCGGTCGTAATAGAGCGCGGCGGCGTGAATTATTGTCTGGTTCAATTCTTTATGCCACAAAAGCGGTACGAGGTAGCGATCGACGAAGAAAACGTCCCGTATAATTTCTTCCGGGAAAAAGGATTCCTGACGATTTCCGGGGAAAATTCGGTCGATTACCGCGACGTTTTCAAGTGGTTTTTTGATCTGGTAAAGGTTTATAAAATAAAGCCGCTGAAAGTAGGTTATGACAGATATTCGGCGCAGTATCTGGTTCAGGAAATGAAAGAATCGGGGTTCCACATGGACGACGTGTATCAGGGAACGAACCTGACGCCGATCCTGATCGAGTTTGAGGGAAATCTAAAGGACGGGCGGATCGAGATCGGGGACAATGGACTTTTACATTCGCATTTTCTGAACGTCGCCGTCGATATCAACCTGAACGATTCACGAATGAAGCCTGTCAAGATAGACAGACGGGCGCACATAGACGGCGCGGTCGCCGTATTCGACGCCTTCACGGTAAAAGCAAAGTACCACAACGAAATAGGGCGGCTTCTGGAAAACAAGGGAAAATGATCCCCGGCAGCAGGACGAAAATTTCGTCATTCTGTCGGGGTTTCGTTTTGTATGATAAAGCATGATAGACAGAATAGACACGAAGAAAGGAGGGCGGAAAACGTGGGACTGATACGGGATTTATTACATTTACGCCGGACAAAATACGCGCCGTTTTTCGCCGTCCGGGGAGATTATCAGGCGAACGGGAATCTGGCGGATTCGGATATCGTCGGGGCGATTGCGAACGTGATCGCGTCGAACGTCGGGAAGTTACAGCCGCAGATCGTCAGGAGGACGGACGCCGGGTTATCTGTCAGGAATGATTATTTGTCCCGGATCCTGTCGCTTCGTTGGACGCCGGAAACGGACACATATTCCGCACTATACAAAATGGCGTCGGATCTGGTGTATCACTCCAACGCATACGCAGTTATATTTTACACGCCGGATTTTATGCGCGTTCAATCGATCGTGCCGATTACGGCGTCAAATGCGAGGATATGGGAGGATGAAAGCGGCGTCCTTCTGTTCCGGTTCCGGTGGGAATATGACGGGAAATATTACACATTACCATACCAGAACGTGATCCACATCAAAAGCAGATTCGACAAAAGGCGATTCATGGGAACCGCGCCGGACAGTCAGTTGAAAAACACGCTTGAACTGATAGACACGACGGGGGAAGCGTTGAGGGCAGCAGTCCGGAATTCCGCAAACCTGAAAGGATATTTGCAATATAACAATTTCATCGACGACGAAGAACTGAAAAAGAAAGTCAAAGAGTTTCAGGACGCGTATATGTCAGTGTCGAACGACGGAGGGATCGCCGGACTAGATAATTCAATGGAATTCCATGAGGTAAAGCAGACAACGCCGAACATTCCCGTGATACAGTCGCAGTATTTACGGGACAACGTATATCGGTATTACGGCGTGAATGAAAAGATCCTGACATCAACATTTACGGAAACGGAATGGAATTCGTTTTATGAAAATGTCATCGAACCGATATCGATCCAGTTATCGCTTGAATTCACATTCAAGTTATTGACGGAGCGGGAAAGAGGGTTCGGAAACAAAGTGATATTCACGGCGAACCGCCTACAATACGCCACGCTTCAAACGCGAATAGCAATCGGCGGCGCATTGTATGACCGGGGGATCATCACAATAAACGAATTGCGGGAACTTATGTATTATGAGCCGATCGAGGGCGGCGACGTCCGGATGATAAGTCTGAACTATGTCAATACGGACGATCAATCGCTTTATCAGGTGGGAAAGGATGACGACGGCGGAGGGCAGCAGGAGCCGGAGGGAATACCGGAAAACAGGATCCGGAACGCTGCCGTCTATTTCCTGAAAACAGAGAAAAAGGAGGGCGCAGACAATGCCAAAAGCGAAAATATTTAATTGTTTCGAGGTAAAAAACGAAACGCCGACGTCGGC
Source organism: uncultured Lachnospiraceae bacterium (assembly GCA_947172645.1). Lineage (GTDB taxonomy): Bacteria > Bacillota > Clostridia > Lachnospirales > Lachnospiraceae > UBA3282. The sequence continues at coordinate 67,472 of CAMWBY010000003.1, forward strand.
GGATCTGTATTTTTACGGCGATATCGTGTCCGATTGGTGGGGAGCATGGCAGGAAGAGGATCAATATCCCGAAGCGATTAAGAATTTCCTGTCGGCACAACAGGGAAAAAGCCTGAATATATATGTCAATTCCGGCGGCGGTTCCGTTTTTGCCGGACTTGCAATCTATAACATGATCCGGCGTTTTTCTGAAACGAACGCCGTTCAAGTGTTTGTTGACGGACTGGCGGGATCGATCGCGTCCGTGATCGCATTCGCCGGAAGTATGCCGCCGAAAATACCGTCGAACGCGTTTTTGATGATTCACAATCCGTTTGCACTGGTAGAGGGGAACGCGGCAGATTTACGGAAAATGGCGGACGATCTGGACGTCATAGCGGGCGGGATCCTGAATGTGTATATGGAACACGTCAGGGAGGGCGTAACCGAGGATCAGATCCGGGAACTTATGGACGCAGAAACATGGCTGAACGGTCAGGACGCGGCGGAGTATTTCAACATCGAAACGACGGAGAGTGTCGCGGAAATTGCGGCGGCGTCCGGCGGATATGTCGCAAGGGTTCACAATATGCCGAAGGATCTTGTCATCCAGAGGGAAGCAGCGGCGGCAAAAAACAAAACGTCTGATAATCAGGACGCGCGGTCGGCGGAACTGATTCAGAATAAAAAGCGCGACGAAATCGCGCGGATCATTATCAATACCTTGTGAAAGGAGAACAAAAAACATGAAACATGATGAACTTTTGAAACTCACGAAAGACCAGTTAAACGCGCGTCTGAAAGAGATCGGCGTGTCCGCAAAGACGGCGGAAGGCGAAGTTCTGGACGCACTGTTGACCGAAGCGCAGGATATCCGGGACATTCTGGATCAGGCAAAGAAACGCGAACAGCTTCAGGGATTCGCGGACAGCGCAGAGGATCCGGAACCGAATCAGGGAGAAAAGGACGAACAGTCCGACGCCCCGGTCAAGGCATACGACAAGCGCGGAAAGGCATTAAAAGACGGCGCGGGCGTTAGATTTTCTGCGCGTATTGCAACGCCGAGCGTTAAAGCGTCCCTGTCAGTTGAACAGACCGCCCCGGTCGTACATACCGCGCCGGACTTAAACCAGACAGTAAACCCGGTTTCCGCCCTGATCGATATGGTCAAGGCAGTTCCGCTTCAGGGCGGCGAAACATATCAGCGCGGATTCGTAAAGGATTACGGCGCGGACGGAGCGGGAGCGACAGCAGAAGGGGCGACATATAACGGCGTGGAACCGTCCTTCGGCTATGTGACAATCGAAAAACAGAAAGTCACAGCATACACAGAGGAACCGGAGGAAATGCAGAAACTTCCGAACGCGGATTATGATTCCGTGATCGAAGGATCCGTCAGCAAGGCGATCCGGCGTTTTCTGTCCCGTCAGATCCTGATCGGCGACGGTTCGACGTCGAACCTGAAAGGAATCTTTTTCAATCCGACAAAGGAGAGCGAACGCGTTATCGATCCGGCGACGGATATCACAACGATCGCGGCAATCGATGACGGAACACTTGACGAGATCATTTATTCATTCGGCGGCGACGAGGAAGTCGAGGGCGTGGCGACGCTGATCCTGAACAAACAGGACTTGAAAGCGTTCGCAAAATTGCGCGACAAACAGGGGCGGAAAGTTTACACGATTGTAAACAGGGGGCAGACCGGGACGATCGACGGCGTTCCTTTTGTTATCAATTCGGCTTGCGCTGCTATTTCGGACAGCAAGACGACAGCGGAAGCGTATGTCATGGCATACGGCTATTTACAGAATTACGAACTGGCGATCTTTTCCGATATCGACGTCCGCCGTTCTGATGATTACAAGTTTAAGAATGGACAGACGGCGTTCAGGGCGTCCATGTTCGCGGGCGGTTCCGTGGCAGCATGGAACGGATTTATCCGCGTAAAGAAAGCGGCAGCAAAGGCGTAAATAACCAGAAAGGCGGGCGGAATTGATGACGATCGAAGAATTGTATCAGGCGGCGCGGCTTCGCGTCAGAAAAGCAATACCGGACGATCTGGACGCGGACGTCCGCCGCGTGGCAGATACGGCGATCGCGGATCTGAAACGAATCGGAGTTCACGACAGTTGGTTGTCGGAACCGTCGGATCCGATGATTGTCGAAACTGTCCTGTCATATGTAAAAGCAAATTATTCTATTGACACGAACGCATACCCGATTTTGTCGGGTATTTACGACTTGAACGTCACAAAAATAAAGGGCGATAGTAAATATTTTACCGTCGCCCCCGGAACCAGAAAAAGGAGGACGCGGAAAAGTGGTTGAATGTCAGATCACATTGATTCATCCGGGCGACAATCCGGAGGATGACGAAAAGACGGTCGTATTTGCAGAAATGAACCCGATCGGGCGGGATGAATTCCAGTCTGCGGGCGTCAATGGCTATAAAGCGCAGAATCAGTTCGTAATATGGGCGGAGGAATACGACGAACAGCCGGAACTTCAACACGGAAACAAGCGTCTGACGATTTATAGGACGTATGGGGCAAGACCGGACGGGAAGATCGAACTATACGCGGCGGAACGGGTGGGAAATCATGGTCGTTAATGTAAAACCGGAACAACTGTCCGAAGCGATCCGGGGGCAGCTAGAGGAATACAGCGCGGACGTAACAAAGGCGATCAATCAGAATTTGAAAGAGGTCGCCGACAAGACGGCAGACGCGCTGAAAAAAGGCGGATCATACAAAGAAAGGACGGGGAAATATACGCCCGATTGGAGTGTATCGGCGCGGAAAGTGTCGTCAGTAGCGCAAAGCGAAAGTTATTCCGTCCACAATAGAAAACATTATCAACTGACGCACCTTCTGGAAAAAGGACACGTCACACGGAACGGCAGCAGGACGCGGGCGTTTGAGCATATTCTACCCGCTGGACAGGCGGCGGAGGAATTGGGAGTCGAAGCGGTCGAAAAAGCCGTCAGGAGCGCGAATGGGGGTATCTAATGGGCGTTAAGTATGAAAGGATCATCGAACGGGCGGTCGCGTTGGGACTGCCGATCGCGGAATATGAATTCCGGGGCACAAAAAAGAATCCCGCGCCGGATCCGCCGTTCCTGATTTATTTTTGTTCGGAGGATCAGACGGGGACGGATGAAAGAAACACGATCCGAAAGATCAGCGGTTCGATTGAACTTTATACAGACAGGAAACCGGATCACGATCTGGAACGGAGGATCGAACGGGAAGTCCTGTTTGACATTGAGTTTCACAAAACGACAGCACCGATTCAGTCGGAAAATATGTATCAAACGGCGTATGATTTCAACGTCGTTCAAAAAATTTAAGGCAGGAAGGAGCAAAGAAAAATGGACGAAAAAAAGGCACCTGAAAGAATTATTTTAGGATCCGGATATATCCATTTAGGAGTATTCACAAAAGGGCAGCAGATCCCGGAGCCGCAGGACTTTTGCACAGACGCAAACCGTTATTCCTATATCAAAAATGGCGCGACGCTTGAATACTCAAACGAGATTCAGGAAGCGAAGGACGATATGGGGAGAGTGTCAAAGACGGTTATCATTTCCGAGGATGTAACACTGAAGGCGGGACTGATGACGTTGATCGGCGACACAATCGAAAAATTATGTGATACCGCCCGCGTTTCCGTATCACAGGACGGAAGGTATCGCAAGACAAAGATCGGCGGAGTAGGAAACAGGAAAGGCGCGAAATACGTTATCTGTTTTCATCATGTAGATCCGGAGGACGGCGACATATGGGTAATGATTGTCGGACAGAATCAGGCGGGATTCATATTATCGTTTGCGCCTTCGGACGCGACGGTCGTTGACGCAGAATTCAAGGCTATGCCGAATCTGGATGACGAAGGAACGCTTGTAAATTACGTTGAGGAAATCAAGGATTATCAGAATCAGGAGCCGACGCCGGATCCGGATCAGAAACCGGAGCCGGAAAAGAAAACATATAGCGTCGAACAGAATTTGACGAACGTTCAGTCCACGTTTTCCGGGGGAACCGTAAACGAGGGCGAACAGTTTTCGGCAACACTGACAGCGGACGAAGGACACACGATCCAGACGCCGACGGTCATCATGGGCGGAATGGATATCGGATCGACGGCATGGGACGCAAGCGGCGGAACCGTGACGATCGGCGAAGTGACAGGGGATATCATTATCACAGCAGCAGCAACGCCGGACGAAAGCGAGTAAAAGGCAGCAGGACAAAGGGAACGGATCCGGCGGTCGGGATTGAAACGCCCGTCGCCGGATTATTTTATTCAAAAACATTTTCAGGAAAAGAAAGGGAAAGGATCAGATCATGGCTAACTTATCATTCGATTTTAACAAAATCAAAAGAACTTTTTTTAATGTCACATTAAAGGACGGAACCGCGCTGCAGGTCAAAATGCCGAAGAAGAAAACATTCGGAAAGGTTAAGGCGTTGCGGACGCTGCAGGAGGATGAAAACGCCGATATCGATGACGTTATGGACACTATGGCGGGAGTTATGGCGGACTGTCTGTCAAACAATCTAAATGGCGTCAAAGTGGAGCCGGAACAGTTGGAGAATTACGATATCGAGGAAATGACGGCGTTTATCGAGGAATATTACGAAAAATTCGTCGGCGAGATCCAGAACAACCCAAACTAGAAGTCCCGTTCTATCCGGGACATGAAAAGGACGAAGAAATATTCTACACACCGGATAGCGCGGGGGAAAGAATGGTCGTCGAATATACCGGACTGAATATCTGGGAGATTGGCGAAATGGATATCGACGAATATATGTATTATCTCCGGGACGCCTTTATCCATAACATGAACCAAACAGAGGATGGACGGAAATATTTAGAAAACGCCTATTATTACAAGCAAACAAAGCCAGATCGGGCGCGGTTACGGTCAAAATTCGGTAAGAAATAGAACAGGGGCGGATTTATGGGAGCAGGAAATATTAAAGGAATCACAATCGAAATAGGCGGGGAAACAACAAAACTTGATAAAGCATTAAAGGGCATAAACGATAAATCAAAAACGATTCAGAACCAGTTAAAAGCAGTAAATCAGGCGTTGAAACTGGATCCAAAGAATACGGAACTACTGGCACAAAAGCAGAAACTTTTGTCGGAATCTATCCAAGCCACAAAAGAAAAGTTGCAAACGCTGAAAACAGCACAGGAACAGGCGGCGGCAGCTTTTGAACGTGGAGAAATAAGCGAAAACCAGTATCGCGCCCTTCAAACAGAAATCATAAAGACCGAAACCGAACTGAAAAATCTGGAATCACAGCTTGAAAAGGAAAAAACGACGCTTGAAAAGGCGGGAGCGGCAATTCAGGACTTCGGGGACAAGTTCACGAAGGCGGGGGACAAAATAACAAAAGTCGGGGACGGAATCCAGAACGCGGGAAAAAAGTTAATGCCCGTAACGGCGGCGATAACAGGTGTCGCCGCTGCTTCTGTCGCGGCAGCTAAAGACATGGATCAGGGTTATGACACAATCATAACCAAAACAGGAGCAACCGGGGAAGCGTTGGCGGATCTGACGGAACAAATGGACGATGTATTCGCAGATCTGCCAACGGACGCGGAAACGGCAGGAATCGCAATCGGAGAAGTAAATACACGGTTCGGACTGACCGGGGATAAATTGGAAGAATTATCAAAGGATTTTATAAGATTCGCAGAAATAAACGGAACCGATCTGAATAATTCGATCGATTCCGTGGACGCGATTATGACAAAATTCGGCGTCGATTCTTCCCAAACGTCAAAGGTTTTAGGACTGATGACGAAAGCAGGACAAGACACAGGGTTGTCAATGGACAATCTGTATCGTTCACTTGAAACGAACGGATCCACACTAAAAGAAATGGGTTTAGGACTAACGGAGTCCGTGAACCTTTTGGCGCAGTTTGAAGCGTCCGGCGTGGATTCCGCGACGGCGTTGGCGGCATTAAAAAAGGCACAGCAGAACGCGACGGCAGAGGGAAAGACTTTAGATCAGGCGTTGAACGAACAGATCGAAGCGATCAAAGGGGCGTCGTCAGAAACCGAAGCATTACAAATTGCGACGGAATTATTCGGAAAAAAAGGCGCGGCAGAAATGACACAGGCGATCCGGGAAGGTCGTTTTTCTGTCGATGATCTGTCGGCGTCGTTGAACGATTACGCGTCCACGGTGGAAGATACCTATAATTCGACGTTGGATCCATGGGATCAAATGACGGTAGCAACAAATAACTTGAAATTATCAGGAGCGGAACTGGCGTCCGTGTTTTTGTCAATGCTGCAGCCGACGATCGATAAAGTCGTACAGAAAGTTAAAGATTTTACATCGTGGTTCAAGAATTTGGATGATTCACAGAAACAAATGATCGTCAGGATCGCGGCGATTGTGGCAGCAGTCGCCCCCGCGCTTATGATTGCCGGGAAAGCGATATCAACCGTCGGGAAAGTCACGTCAGGGATCGGCGGGATAATTACAAAGGTCGGCGGACTGGTTTCAAAATTGGGGGGACTTCCGGGCGTATTGTCGGCGATCGCGTCCCCGGTCGGAATCGTCGTCGCCGCGATTGCGGCATTGGCAGCAGGATTTATATATCTGTATAACACAAGTGACGAATTCCGGGAAAAAGTGAACCAGACCGTCGAAAAAGTAAAACAGGCATTTTCCGGCATGGTCGAAAAGGTCAAGCCGTTATTAGATAAATTAAAAGAAGCATTTCAAAAACTGGCGTCCACTCTGATATCAGCATTTCAAAAGCTGATGAAAGGACTGCAACCCGTTTTCGAGTTCATACTGACATATGTTGGGGCAGTAGTGAACGGAATTATAAACGCCGCCGCGCCGATAATTTCAGCCGTGACAAACGTTGTCGAGTTCATAACGAATATTATTTCGGCATTCGTCGCATTGTTTGAGGGCGACACAGACAAATTTTTTGCGTACATACAAGCCGCGCTTCAAAATGCAATCGATTTTGTGAAAAATATCGTTTCGGCGTTCGTGTCGTTTATAGTCGGATTTTTCGAGGGTTTCGGAATAGATATCAAGAAAATTTTTTCGGATATCTGGTTCGGGATTGTTTCGATTTTTCAGGGCGTCGGACAATGGTTTTCAGACAGGTTCACGGAAGCATACACAGCCGTCACGACTGTATTTAGCGGAATAGGACAGTGGTTTTCCGCCAGGTGGACGGATATCAAAAACGCCCTGTCAACCGTCGGAACGTGGTTCCTGACGATGTTCCAAACGGCATACACGAACGTAACGAACGTATTCAAGGCAATAGGACAGTGGTTCGGGGCAAGGTGGACGGATATCAAAAACGCCTTGTCAACCGTGGTAGACTGGTTCAGACAGAAATTTCAGGCAGCATATGACAACGTGACGTCAGTATTTAAGAATATCGGATCGTGGTTCCAGACAAACGTTATTGATAAAATCAAAAGCGTTTTCGATGGTTTTTCTCTACTGGACGCCGGAAAGAAAATGATAAATTCGTTAGTCGAGGGTATAAAGTCGATCAAACTTCCGAAATTGTCGATCACATGGGGATCAGAATCAAAAGAGGGCGACGGCGGATCAAAAATATCAATTCCGGTTCCGCATATATCATGGAACGCGATCGGCGGCATTATGAAAAACCCGACGATCTTCGGGATGTACGGCGGAAAGCTGCAAGGCGGCGGAGAAGCCGGGGACGAAGCGATCCTGCCGCTTGACATATTCTACAAGCGGACAGAAAGCTATATCGACGACGCGATCGCAAGGGCGACGGCAGCAGCAAAGGCGGCGGACAGCGGCAGCAGAGGAAACGGCGGTTTTGTTCAGAATATCAACATAGAAAGTCCGGAACCGTTATCGCCGTATGAGGTGGCAAGACAAACGAGGAATCAAACGCGGAATCTGGTTCTTCAGTTGCAAAGGGGATAGAAAATGTCAAAGAAAATCATATGCAAAAATGAAGATAATGTTCAGATAGAATTTAGTTATGAGGATGACGCGGAGTTTTTTCTTGTATCTTGCGACGGGATTTATTCGGTATCAAACAACGTCGTCACGTCTGAAAACACGATGACAGACGGATCCACATATCAGGGATCGACGACAAAACAAAGGAATATCGTTATCACGGCGGAATTTGATTCGGACTATCAATCCCGCCGGGATTTCCTCTATAAGTCATTCAAACCAAAATCGCCGGGGACGTTTTACTATTACGAAAACGGAGAGGAACGGCAGATCGATTACCGCGTCGAATACATCGACATAGACGAAAAGGGAGTATGCAGGAACGCGGTTATTTCTCTAATATGTCCGGATCCATTTTTCAAAGATCCTGCAGATACGACGATCACAATGGCGGGGTGGGAACCGTGTTTTGAATTCATACATGAATTCACGGACGAACTAGAGGAATTCGGGATCCGCGTCGCGGAACTTGTGAAAGATATCGAAAACGATTCGGCGGCGGACTATATCGGAATTGAAGTCATCATGGAAGCGTTGGGAGCCGTCAGGAATCCAGCGTTATACCATGTACAGCAGGATATACATATCAAGGTAGGGACAGAAGAATATCCGTTTGACATGGAGCCGGGCGACGTCGTGAGGATAACAACCGGGACAAACGAAAAGAATGTCTATCTGGAAAAGGACGGAGCGACAACAAAAATAAATGGATATCTGGAAGAAGAAAGTGAGTTCATCCAATTAGTACACGGAACAAATACGCTGATATATGACGCGGATCAGGGCGTCGATTATCTGAATGTCACAATCATGTATCGGTTCCGGTATTTAGGTGTATAGGAGGGCAGCAGAATGGAAGTCAGGATATACGGGCGAAATCTATTCCGGATCGGTCAAATTGAGAACCAAACGTCCCTGATCTGGACGCGGAAATTCTACGAACCGGGGACGTTTGAACTTCACGCACCGATCACGAATGAAAATTTATATATGTTAAAGGAAGGAAACATCGTCGGAAAAAAAGGATCCGCCGAAGCCGGAATTATTGAAGATATCGAAAAGGAAGAAAGCGATATCAAGAACGAAATCACGGTCAAGGGGCGTTTTCTATCGTCATACATGGATAGACGACTGATAAAAAAGACGGTCAATTTTTCGGGATATATCGAAGTCGCTATGCGTCAGTTATATTCAGGATGTATTCCGATCCCGCTTGTAGAATTGGGGAGCCTGAACGGATTCACGGAGCGGGTGGAATTTCAAGTCACAATGAAGAACCTTCTGGCATACGAAAACAAATTGTCAAGGGCGGGCGCGATCGGGTTCCGGTACAGACCGGACTTCGTAAACCATAAAATAATTTTTGAAACCTATCAGGGAAAAGACCGGACGTTAAGTCAGCACGAAAACAACCGCGTGATTTTTTCGGAGGGTTACAACAATCTAAACAACGCTATTTATAAATACAATAGTAAGAATTTGAAAACATTCGCAATAGTCGGAGGTCAGGGAGAGGGCGACGCCCGGACTTATTACGAGTTGGGCGGCGGCGAAGGTTACGACTTGCGGGAAGTATTCGTTGACGCGAAAGACCTAAACCCGGAGGGGATGACGGCGGCACAGTATAAGGCGGCGTTATTGCAGCGGGCGCAGGAAACCCTGAACGAATCGATCGTGTCGGAAAGTCTGGAATGCGAAACGGAAGCGGCGATCAATTTCACATACAAAGAAGATTATGATCTGGGCGACATTGTGACGGTCAGGAAAAAGAAATGGAATCTATACATGAACCAGAGGATAACGGAACTATCTGAAGTTTACGAATACGGAGGAATGACAGTCGTTCCGACGTTCGGGGATCCACTTCCTGAAAAAATAAAGTGGGACGAATAAAACGGGAGGGAGTGAAAAAGCTATGGCAGCAAAAAAAGAACGAAGCTATGATTATTTTTGGAATTCAAAAGACGATCGATATTATGACGCTGATTCAATGGGGGATTGGTTAAGACCGTTTTTTTGTAATGGCATATTTAACGGGCAAATGCAAGTCACAGCGAACGACAATATGTCCGTAACGGTTGCGGCGGGATATGGCTACATAAACGGCAAACACAGGCATTTCCTGACGCCGACGACGCTTGATCTGGAAGTTGCGTCCGGAACCCTGAACAGAATCGACGCCGTAATGTTGCGCCGGGACGATACGGAAAGAATGATCTATCCGCTGATTGTAAAGGGAGGAAACGCAGCGATACCAACAGCACCGCAACCGATACGGGACGGGGCAATATATGAATTGAAACTTGCGGATATCTATATCGCCGCGGGAACCGTCAAGATCACACAGGCAGAAATAACAGACACGCGTATGAACGCCGCCGTCTGCGGTTGGGTGGCGGCAACCGTGAAAGAAATTGATTTTACACAGATTCAGGCGCAATTTGACGCCTATTTCGCACAGTACAAGAAAAACATATCGGATCAGTATCAGGATTATATCGGAGCGATTCAGGCGTTCAAAGATCAGGCGCAGGAACAGTACGATCTAATGGTTCAGGCGTTCAACACATACGCCGATCAGCAGAAAGAAATATATGAGGATTGGATCGCGGAACAGGAATCAGGGTTCGAGGAATGGAGCGAAGAGCAGCAGTCAGCATTCGCACAATGGCGGCAGAATCAGGAACAGGCGTTCAATAACTGGTATTTGAACAATACCGGGGCATGGACGGACGAATTTCTGAAATGGTTCGACGGGATCAAGGGAATTTTCGGAACAGATCCGGCGGGAGCTTTGCAAAATGAAATAGAAATCCTGCAGAACATATTATATTCCGGACAGGTTCCCGCGAATCTGGTCACGACAGACGGCGACGAACTGGTCACGACAGACGGCGATCAGTTGATCGCGTTCTGGACGCTGAAAACGTCCGAAACGTGTCACTGTTAGCATAAAAAGCCAAAAAGAAAGGAGATAAAAAGAACATGGCACAGAAAAAGTTTTCGGATCTGTCAAAAGTTACGGGATTAAATAAAACCGATCTTTTGGCAATCGAAAGAGCGGACGGGACGAAACAGATCACGTTCGCGCAATTATGTGAAGCGATCACGCCGCAGGATATCGCGGAACAGATCGAGGAATTCCCGGAGATTGCGGCGGATGATACACTGGACGTAATTGTCGGAAAAATCAACAAGTGGCAGCAGGACGCACTGAAAAAGATCGAAAATTCCGAACAGTCGAACATGATTCAGGCGTTCCCGGATGTAGAATTTGATCCGGAGGATCCGGAGGATGAAACGACAAAGCAGCTTCGCGACGAAATTATTTCCGCCTTGCTTGCCTACACAATGAACGAAAAGATCCTGAAAGTGGTTTCGGATCATGGGGAACTGGTGGCAGACTATGCGATCTTAAAGCGTGAGAAAATGGCGTCATATGGATATTACGGCGTCGAATGGAATGTCGATGATCTGATGACACTTGTTAAGGCGGAGAAGTGGGACAAATTCGCGGTCGGCGATTATTTCATCGAAACAAACACGGCGGGCGAAAAAATTCAGTTTGAGATCGCCGGAAAGAATTCCTATTTGCATTGTGGGGATAATCCGGAACTGACGAAGCCGCATATTGTAGTTTGTCCCCGCGACTGTTTACAGACGTATTACAAATACAATACGTCGAACGTGAACGCCGGAGGATATGCGGCGTCCCTTATGCCCGCGAATCTGGAAACCGAAGCGAAGAAATTCACGTCAAAACTGCAAGGGTACATGACACAGATCCGGCGTCTGGAAAATAACAAGGGAACGTGGGCGTGGGCGTCAAGACGGATTTTCCTTCCGGGGAATCCTGAACTTATAGGGTTCAACGGGTGGGCGGACGGATACTGCGGCGGCGCGTTCAATCAGCTTCCGCTATTCGTTGGCGGTAACGCGCATTTATTGAAAGGCGCGGGATTTAACAAGGAAAAAGCCGCCCGGATGTGGTACTGGACTGCCGATCCGTCCGCCGCGCACACGACGAACTTTTGTTCTTTCAGCGGCTACGGCTACAGCGGCACCAACAGCGCGTCGGCGGATGGCGGCGTCGCCCCGCTTATCGTTCTGTCATAGACAGATAATCCGGCAATCGCGCCGCCCGGCAGCGGCGGCGCATAGTACCGGGAGCCACACACTAAAACAGAAAAGAGGAACAAAAAATGTCTGTCCCGTCATGGAAACAAACGGCGTCAAAACTGGACGCGTTCGCGGAAGCGGTTAAATTACGGCATATCATAACACAAATGATAATGAGAAATTTCGGACTGAAGCGCGAAAAGTACGACGCGATCGTCGGGCGGCAAGTCCGCGAAAAGTACCCGGAACTGAAAAGCATGATCGCAAAGATCGACGCATATCAAAACGAGGTTGAAAAGGCGCGGCTTCTGACAGAATATCCGGAATATATAATCGGGAAAGTCAGGGATAATTTGTTCCGCTATTCTTCGGATCTGGTTTCAAATATTGCGGCAGCGAATGAAATCCAATGCAAAACGCCGAACGAATTCGTGAAGCGGATCTTGCTAGAGGATGACGCGATCGGCGATATCGCGCGGATCCGGCAGGAAGTTCTTTTCATTGAGGAATTTTTCAGAATCGACTTGTCGCGTTATATGGAGTATTCCGAACAACTGGAAATCACGAAGAATTATCTGTATCGGTGGAAAAAGTCAACGGTCAGGGATTACGACGAATTCCTTCATCCAGAGAAAAAGGCGTCGCGTCCGGAAAAGGAAAAGGCAAGGAAAAGACACAAACCAAAGAAACAATAAATTTCGGTTATGCGTTGCACAGCCGCCCGGATGTGGTACTGGACTGCCGATCCGTCCGCCGCGAACACGACGAACTTTTGTAATTTCAACAACAACGGCAACAGCAACAACAACAGCGCGTCGGCGGATGGCGGCGTCGCCCCGATATCGTCAGCAAGGCGGACACAATAAAGGATCCGCCGGACGCAGAACGATAGGAACGCATGACCGCAGCGGGGAACCGCTGAAATTTATCGCCTGACGTCCGGGAGTGCTTAAAAGAAATACACTTCGTCGGACTATCAGCGGGCGTTTTATGAGGATATGGAAAGAAAACCAACATATAAAGATTTATGTGATCCGAATGCTCTTATGGACGCCGCGAAGAAATGTATGCAAGGCGTTATGTGGAAATATTCGACACAGGCATATTATTTAGACAGGATAGAGCGGATCAGGATCACGAAGGAAAGACTGGAAAGCCGGGACAGAATGTCCGACGGCTTCGTCCAGTTCACAGTATGCGAACGCGGGAAACGCCGGGTCATTCGTTCGATACACATAAACGAACGCGTCGTCCACAGGGCGGAAAATGATCTGATTCTGGTTCCGGTATTGCGCCCGAAGCTGATCTATGACAACGCGGCGTCCCTGAAAGACAGGGGAACGCATTTTGCATTAAAGCGATTAAAGGTTCACTTATGGAAATATTATCGGGCGCATGGATCAAACGACGGCTATATCCTTATGGGCGATTTACATTCATATTTTGATTCGGTCGATCACGACGTCGTGTTCCGGGAGTATTCAAAGATATTCGGATATGATCCGGACATTGTGGATCTGACAATGGATTTTATAGACGCGTTCGGCGTCAAGTCGTTAGGGTTAGGATCACAGGTTTCGCAAATGACCGCCGTATTTTATCCGAACCGAATCGATCACTATATCAAGGAACAGTTAAAGATCAAGGGTTACGGGCGTTACATGGATGACTTTTATCTGATACATGAAAGCCGGGACTATTTGAAGGAATGTCTGGAACAGATCCGGAGGATGTATGCGGATATCGGAATCGAACTAAACGAGAAAAAGACACGGATTGTCAAATTATCGGACGAATTCAAGTTTTTAAAAGCAAAAACACACATGACAGAAACCGGGCGCGTCGTAATGCGCCCGGATCGTGGCACAATTACCAGAGAGCGGCGGAAGCTGAAAGCATTACGCCGGAAACTGGACGAAGGCGCGATCGTGTTCGCAGACGTCCAACAAGCCTATAATTCATGGAAAGGGCATATAAAACATTTTGATTCATACCGCACTATGCGAAATATGGATAAACTTTTCAACGAATTATTTTCAGAAGAAATCAGAAAAGAAAGGAGCGGCAACAATGGCAAAAAGCACAAAAACTATCGCGGAGAATTCAAACGATACGATTTTCCCGAACGTATCGATCCGGCTGAAAGACGGCACAGAGTTAAACGGAGTAATGAACGGGACGACATACGAAAGCGGGAATCCGGTTCCTGACGGGACGTTCACGGACGAAAATTTGTCGGAGGTTACGATCAACGGGACGACGTACTATAACATGAAATTAGTTTGTTCGTACCCGTGGGACGGCGGAACCCGGTTCGCGTTCCGGGAAATGACAGAGCAGGAAGCAGAAAACCGGAATTTGAAAGCACAGCTTCAGGCGGCACAACAGTCCGTCGCGGAACTGACGATCATCGTTTCCGGACTTATGATGTAGAGAGGGGGCGCAAGGGATGAAATTTGACAAGGAAAGCGGAATTGTAAAAGTATGGGTTAATCTGGTTCAGAATGGGACATACACGCGCGAACAGGTTCCGAAAATGTTCAATCTGCAGGAAGTTGTGGCGGAGGTTCTGGACGAACAGGCGGCAGAGGACGCCGCGTAAAATTGCCGGAAGCGGATCCGGCTTCCGGATTTTTTCCTGAATATCCCCGGCGGGGTGGCTGAATTTAGTCACTTCGTCAGGGTTTTGTTTTGTATCATGGGCGCATAAAGGGAAAAACAAAGAAAGGAGAAGGAAAAATGCGGAGTAGAAAAAGAGCATACCCGGACTATATCACACGCCGGGAACATGAGGAATTCGCCCGCCGCATGGACACAGAAAACCAAAGACTGAAAGACGAAAACGAACGGCAGAACAAAAGAATTACAATCGCCGAAAAATCCCTGAATGAATTTAACAAATTGACATTAGAAATTCAGCGGATCGCCGCTTCCATTCAGAAAATGACGGAAGAAATGTCAAAACAGGGGAAACGTCTGGAAAACATCGAATCAAAACCGGGGAAACGGTGGGAAACACTGATCGGCGGTATTCTTGGGGCGATTGCGGGAGCGATCGGGACGGCGATCGTGGCGATCGTGGCGGGGGCGATACATTGACAAGGTATAGGCGGCGCACAGTAAAAAAGAAAATGGAAATGTCAAAAAAATTATTGATCGTTTCGGACGTCATCACATCCGGGACGGTTATTCTGACGTTTGCCGCCGTCTTTATCTTGAAAGACATTTCCCCGCTTGCGTACCTGATCCCCGCCGTGTTTGGACTGTCAAGCGTCGCACACGGCTTTTATTTCTGGAAAGCGAAAGCAGAAAACCTTCGCAAATACGGACAGGACGACAAGATCACAATGTCCGGCGGCGACGATTATTCCGATTATTCAGGATCCGGCGGATCCATTGGATAATATGCAACCAAAAACAACACAACAAAAAAGGAGCGTGAAAACATGGAACAAATTTTAACTGACGTCTTGAAACTCGTCATAATGGCAGCGGTTGCGTTTGCGGTCTATATGATCCGGAACGAATTAGTCCCGCTTATCCGGTCAAAGATGACGGCAGAACAGCTTCAGACGGCGCAGAAGTTCGCGGATATGTTCGTCTATATGGCGCAACAGGTTTTCGGGGGTTATCCGCCCGCAGAGCGAAAAGCAATCGTTACGGAAGCGTTGAAAAACGCGCTGATCGCGGTAAATATTTCTTTAACGGACAAGCTGATCGACGACATGATCGAAGCAGCGGTCAAGGGACTTCGGATCGCGGAATCGTCCGGGGAAATTACAGCAAACACAGAGATCACAACAGAAAAGACAGGGGGCGCGTAATATGGCAACACAGGCACAACAGGCGGCATTTATTAAGCAGATCGCGCCGCTGATCGTCAAATACGCAAAGGGACGCGGTTATAAATGCGTTTCTGGGGCGATCGCGCAGGCTTGTCTGGAATCGGGTTATGGACTTTCTAGCCTTGCAGCAAAGTATCATAATTATTTCGGGTTAAAATGCGGCGGATCATGGAAAGGCGCGTCGGTCAATATGCGGACTATGGAAGAATACACAGTCGGGACACTGACCGCGATTTCCGATAATTTCCGGGCATATGGCGACATGGAACAGGGCGTCAAAGGATATTATGACTTTATCGCATATACGAGATATAAGGCGGTAAAGGACAAGACGACGCCGGAAGCGTACCTGACAGCGATCAAGGCGGCGGGATATGCGACGTCATCGACATACGTTCAGAATAATATGCGGGTGGTTCAGGCGCACAACCTGACAGCATGGGACGCATATCTGAACGGCGGATCCATTCCGTCAGACGTCCAGACCGGACAGGCGGACAATACGCCGGAATTCACGGTCGGAAAGGTTTATCAGTTGGCAGTCGAATTGAAAGTCAGGACGGACGCGGGAACGTGGAGCAGAGCAAAGACGCACACGGAATTGACAGCGAACGCAAGGGCGAACGACAAAGACAAAGACGGAGCGATCGACAAGGGAACAAAGGTAACTTGTCAGGAAGTAAAGCGCGACGGATCGGATATCTGGATCAGAATTCCGTCCGGTTGGATTGCGGCGTATTATCAGGGGAACCGTTACGTCGCATAAAAAGCGCGTAATACATAAATTGCTTTCTTTTGGCTAAAGTAAATGAGGAATTACTATATCACAGATGAAGGGCGGCTATCAAAAAATAGTCGCTTTTCATTTTTTCTTGTGCTATAATAGGCGGGTATATTATCAGGAACGAGGGATCGAAAAAATGGGACATAATGACGATATAGAAAAATTGATACAATCGCAGGATCTAACAAAGCAGCCGCCGGAGCAGGAGCCGGAACGACAATATTATTTTATAAAAAAGTGTCGGGAAATAGTAAAAAAGAAGTCGGAGGAATTAGGGCGTCCGTTATATGCGTGTTCGGTGTGCATGGGGTGTCAGATGAACGCCAGGGATTCGGAGAAACTGCTGGGTATTCTGACACAGATTGGTTATGTGCCTACCGACCGGGAAGAGGAAGCGGATTTTGTTTTATACAACACCTGTACGGTACGTGACAACGCGAACCAGAGAGTTTATGGCCGATTGGGGTTTTTGAACGGCTTAAAGAAGAAGAAACCGCATCTTAAAGTTGCCCTGTGCGGATGCATGATGCAGGAAGAGAGCGTGATAGAGAAGATTCAGAAGAGCTACCGGTTCGTGGATTTGGTTTTCGGGACACATAATATCTTCAAGTTGGCGCAGCTTCTTGTGACGGTGTTCGAGAGCGGCGGGATGGTGATTGATATTTGGGAGGAGACTGACCAAATTGTGGAAGACCTTCCGGTGAAGCGTAAATATGCGTACAAGTCCGGCGTCAATATCATGTTCGGGTGCAATAATTTCTGTAGTTACTGTATCGTGCCGTATGTGAGGGGACGGGAGAGGAGCAGGGACCCGGAGGAAATCGTGCAGGAGGTCAGAAAGCTTGTGGCGGACGGCGTCGTGGAAATTATGCTGCTTGGCCAGAATGTCAATTCCTACGGCCGGAATCTGGATACCCCGGTCACCTTTGCGCAGCTTCTGAAAAAAGTGGAGCAGATTGAGGGGCTGAGACGAATCCGGTTCATGACGTCCCATCCAAAAGATTTGTCCGATGAGCTGATTGAAGTGATGGCAGGCTCTAATAAAATCTGCCGTCATCTGCATCTGCCGGTACAGGCAGGTTCCGACAGAATCCTTCAGGCAATGAACAGACGGTATACGAAAGAACAGTACCTTGCCCTGGTGGACAGGATTAAGAAAGCCATGCCCGATATTTCCATCACTACAGACTTGATTGTGGGATTTCCCGGGGAGACGTCGGAGGATGTGGATGAGACTATCGATGTGGTGCGCAGGGTCGGGTATGACAATGCGTTTACGTTTATCTATTCCAAGCGGACAGGCACGCCTGCGGCGGCAATGGAGAACCAGGTGCCGGAGGCAGTGGTGAAGGAAGGGTTTGACAAGCTTCTCAAAGTAGTGCAGGATACCGCCAGGGAGCGTGCGCTGCGGCTCAAGGGACAGGTGATGGAAGCTTTGATAGAAGAAGTGAACGAGCAGGACGCTTCGCTTATGACAGGGCGGCTTTCCAACAATATGCTTGTGCATTTCCCGGCGGACGGCAGGAAAATAGGACAGTTTGTGACAGTGTCTTTGGACGCATGCCACGGTTTTTATTATACAGGGCATATTGTTTCTTAATGTAACAGGCGCCGGGACAATAAAACTATACGATTCATTATATAAAATACAGAAAGACGGTTAATATAAATGGCAGAACTTACTCCGATGATGCAGCAATATCTGGAAACAAAAAAGGATTATCAGGATTGTATTCTCCTGTACCGCCTGGGCGATTTCTATGAGATGTTTTACGAGGACGCGCTGATTGCCTCAAAAGAACTGGAAATTACGTTGACAGGCAAAAACTGCGGGCAGGAAGAGAGGGCGCCTATGTGCGGCGTGCCCCATCATGCCCTGGAAGGATATTTGAGCAAATTGGTATCCAAGGGACATAAAGTAGCCATCTGTGAGCAGATGGAAGACCCGAAACAGGCAAAAGGGATTGTGAAGCGTGAGGTAGTCCGCATTGTGACGCCGGGCACCAATCTGAATTTGCAGGCGCTTGAGGAGACGAAGAACAATTATCTCATGTGCGTCGCCTATTTTCCGGGTAAAACAGGCATCTCCGTGGCGGATGTCACCACAGGGGATTACTACCTGACGGAAGTGGAAGACACTCGTAAATTACAGGACGAGATAAACAAATACGAGCCTTCCGAGATTATATGCAACGAGCAGTTTTTCGTCAGCGGTTATGATATCGACGATTTGAAGGAACGTCTGGGCGTTACAGTCTTTTCCCTGGCGTCCCATTATTTTGACGAGGATAACTGCCGTAAGAGCCTGACGGCCCATTTCCATGTCAATACGCTGTCGGGGCTTGGCATAGAGGATTTTCCGGCGGGGATGATTGCCTCAGGCGCTCTTTTGCAGTATTTATATGAGACGCAGAAGACGTCTTTGATGCATTTTACGCATCTTTACCCGTATCTGACGAACAAATATATGCTGCTTGACAGCTCCACCAGGCGCAATCTCGAACTGGCCGAGACGCTTCGGGAGAAGCAGAAGAAAGGCTCTCTCTTAGGCGTGCTTGATAAGACGAAGACTGCTATGGGCGGCCGGCTGTTGCGCAAATTTATTGAACAGCCATTAATCGACAAGGCGAAGATAGAAAAACGCCTGGACGCGGTGGAAATGCTTTGCGCGCAGAGTGTGGACAGGGATGAACTGCGGGAATACCTGAACACGATTTACGATATGGAAAGACTGCTTGGGAAGGTAAGCTATAAGACGGCGAACCCCAGGGACTTAATTGCGTTCCGCAATTCCCTGGCGGTGCTTCCGGCCCTGAAAATGGTGTTGGGCGGCCTTAGCGCGCCGCTTCTGGTGCAGATTGACGGGCATATGGACGCCCTGGAAGATATTTACCACTTGATTGACGATTCTATCATAGAGGAGCCGCCGATTTCCATCCGTGAGGGCGGTATTATCAAGGAAGGATTCAGCGAGAATATCGACTCTCTGCGCAAAGCCAAGACGGATGGCAAGAACTGGCTTGCCAATTTGGAGGAAGAAGACAGGGAGCGCACAGGTATCAAGAACCTGCGCATTAAGTATAATAAAGTGTTTGGGTATTATTTTGAGGTGACAAATTCTTATAAAAACCTTGTACCGGAAGATTATATCCGTAAGCAGACACTGGCCAATGCCGAGCGTTACACGACGCCCCGCCTGAAAGAACTGGAAGATTCCATCCTGAATGCGGAGGATAAGCTTTCCTCCCTGGAATACGACCTTTTTAGCGAGATAAGGGATGCTATCGCGGCGCAGATGGAACGGATACAGCGGACTGCCAGGGCGGTGGCCCAGCTTGACGTATTTACGGCGCTCTCTTATGTGGCCGAGCGTAACCAGTATGTGCGTCCGTCGCTCAATGAGAAGGGGATTATCGATATCAAGGATGGCAGGCATCCCGTTGTGGAACAAGTAATCAACAACGATATGTTTATCGCCAACGATACTTATCTGGATAACCAGAAACATTGTGTGGCAGTTATCACGGGGCCCAACATGGCGGGCAAATCTACCTACATGCGACAAACAGCGTTGATTGTGCTGATGGCGCAGATTGGCTCCTTTGTTCCTGCCAGGAAGGCGAATGTCGGCATTGTAGACCGTATTTTTACGCGTGTAGGGGCTTCTGACGACCTTTCCAGCGGGCAGTCCACCTTTATGGTAGAGATGAACGAGGTGGCGAATATTCTTCGGAACGCAACCGCAGACAGCCTGTTGGTCCTGGACGAAATCGGCAGGGGCACTTCCACCTTTGACGGGCTCAGTATCGCATGGGCGGTGATTGAACATATCAGCAACCGCAAGATTCTGGGCGCGAAGACGCTTTTTGCCACACATTACCATGAGTTGACGGAGTTAGAGGATAAGATGGATAATGTCAATAACTACTGTATCGCCGTCAAGGAGAAGGGCGACGACATCGTGTTCCTCCGTAAAATTGTCAAGGGCGGCGCGGACAGAAGCTACGGCATCCAGGTGGCGAAACTGGCAGGGGTGCCGGACATGGTCATAGACCGCGCCAAGGAAATCGTGGAGCAGCTGAGCGACAACGACATCATCGAAAAGGTACAAAATATTGAAGTAAACTTGAAAAACGAGAAGAAAAAAGCAGTAAAATATGACGAAGTCGACTTGAAGCAGATGTCGCTCTTCGACACGGTCAAGGACGAGGATATTATCAAAGAATTGCAGGAGATTGATGTGGGACATCTGACGCCGGTGGACGCTTTAAATACGCTTTACAGGTTGCAGAATAAGTTGAAGAACAGGTGGTAGATATGGCTTCCATAAGGATATTAGATAATCAGACGATAGATAAGATTGCCGCGGGGGAAGTGGTGGAACGGCCCTCCAGCGTGGTGAAGGAATTGGTGGAGAATGCCATAGACGCCGGGGCAGATGCGGTGACCGTGGAGATTAAGGACGGAGGGATATCTTTTATCCGTGTCACGGACAATGGAGGCGGCATCGAGAAATCGCAGATAGGGAATGCGTTTTTGCGCCATGCAACGAGCAAGATTACTGCGGCGGAAGACCTGACTGACTTGGTCAGTCTAGGGTTTAGAGGGGAGGCACTTGCCAGTATCGCGGCTGTTTCCATGGTGGAGCTGATTTCCAAGACGCCGGAAGACCTTACGGGAATACGCTATATGGTCGAGGGAGGCGTAGAGAAAGGGAGGGAAGAAATCGGCGCGCCCCAGGGCACTACCGTCATTGTGCGCAGCTTATTCTACAACACGCCGCCGCGCAAGAAATTTTTAAAGCAGCCTCAGACCGAAGGGTCTTATGTGGCGGATTTGATGGAACATCTTGCCATGTCCAATCCGGGCGTATCCTTTAAATTTGTTATGAATGGGCAGACAAGGTTTTATACCACGGGGAACAATGACCTGCGGGAGATTGTCTACCGGATTTACGGCAAGGAAATTGCCGCGGAGCTGATTCCTTTTTCGTTCCAGGAGGAAGGCGTCACCGTGAACGGGCTTCTTGGCAAGCCTGTGATTAACCGTTCCAACCGGAACTATGAAATTTTCTATGTGAACGGCAGGTATATCAAGAGCGTATTAATCAGCAAAGCGATTGAAGAAGGGTACAGGGAATATCTGATGCAGCACAAATTTCCATTCTGTGTGCTGCATTTTGGCATTGACACGGCGCGGATTGACGTGAACGTACATCCCACGAAGATGGAAGTGCGGATAGCGGACGGACAGGATTTTTATGAAACGGTGAAGGACGCTATACACGAGGCGCTTCATGCGGCGGAGATGATTCCGGAGGTTACTCTTTCTGACGGCAAGGAGAAGCAGGACAAAGGAAAGAAGCCTGACAGAGAGGCAAAGATATCCCTTCCGGAACCTTTTGAACGCCGGCGGATTGCAGAGGCGGCCGCTTCCCGTCCTGCCAGGGCGGCTTCCATAGACCTTATTTACAAGAAGAACCAGGCAGGGCAGAACAATCAAGACAGCGGCGTGTCTTATCAACACGCGGATATCAACAAAACGATAGAAAATAACAGCCTGCATGAGACGCCGGGATATCGCGCGGACAAATTAAACCAGGCAGGACAGCCTGTACAGATGGAACTTTTCGACGGGAAAATACTTTCCGGGCAGGCGAGGGCGCGGTATGAGCTGATAGGACAGTTGTTTGACACATACTGGCTTATTTCCTATGAAAGTAAGCTGCTTATCATAGACCAGCATGCCGCCCACGAGAAGGTGAAGTATGAGAGGCTTATGAAACGGTTCCGGGAACACAGTATCGTATCCCAGGCTATCAACCCGCCCATCATCCTTACGTTAAGCGGCAGAGAGAAAGAATGTTATATGAAGCATGCCGGAGATTTTGAGGCTTTCGGATTTGCCATCGAAGAATTTGGCGGCAATGAGTACGCTGTGCGCGGCGTTCCTTTAGATTTGTACGGTTATGGGAAAAAAGAGTTTTTTCGGGAAATATTGGATGAGCTTACGGACGATACCGGGTCCGACACGCCGGAAAGCGTCCGAAACCGTATCGCCACCATGGCATGCAAGGCGGCGGTCAAAGGAAATATGAGCCTGACAAGAAAAGAAGCGGAAGAGCTGATTGATGAACTTCTGACTTTGGATAATCCGTATCATTGCCCCCATGGCAGGCCCACAGTTATATCGATGACCAAGTATGAGATTGAGAAGAAATTCAAAAGGATTGTGAATTAATGAGACAGACTGTAAAACCACCGTTAATTATCCTCACCGGCCCCACGGCAGTGGGGAAATCCGAACTGTCTATCGCGCTTGCAAAGCAGGTGGGAGGCGAGATTATTTCTGCGGATTCCATGCAGGTTTACAGGCGTATGGACATTGGCTCGGCGAAGATGATGCCAGAGCAGATGGGGGACGTTCCCCACCATCTGATTGATATTATGGAGCCCACAGAGGAATTTAATGTGGTGGTATTTCAGAAGCTGGCCAGACAAGCGATGGAAGAAATCTATGGCAGGGGGCATATTCCCATCCTTGTGGGCGGTACAGGATTCTATATCCAGGCAGTTTTGTACGATATAGACTTTACTGAAAACGACGAGGACACGGCGTTTCGCAATGAGTTGGAGGAGATTGCCAGAACGCAGGGGAGTGAAACATTATACGAACGGCTTCGGCGTATAGACCCGGAATCCTGCCAGATTATCCATGCCAATAATGTGAAGCGGGTGATACGCGCCATTGAATTTTACGAGAAGACGGGGACGAAAATATCCGAACATAATAAGAAACAACGCCAGAACACGTCGCCTTACACATTTGCTTATTTTGTGTTAAATGACGACAGGGACAGGTTGTACGGCCGGATTGAGGCAAGGGTGGACGCCATGATGGAACAAGGGCTTGTGGAAGAAGTGTCCCGGCTTGCAAGAGAAGGGTGCGCAAGCGGAATGGTTTCTATGCAGGGACTAGGCTACAAGGAGATTCTGTCATATCTGGAAGGGCGTCTTACCTTGGAAGAAGCAGTGTATCAGATAAAAAGAGATACCAGGCATTTTGCCAAGAGACAGCTTACGTGGTTTCGCAGGGAACGGGATGTTGTCTGGGTGGATAAACCGGCATTCGGATATGACGACGGGCGTATCCTTGCTTATATGGCGGATGTGCTTGAGGAGAAAAACGTGTGCGGTAAAAATCCAAAAGGATATTAGGCAAGAAAAAAGGCAGTGTGCATTGCCTCGACATGGCTGAGGCATAAGCAGCGCGGAAATGGAGAAGAAATGATAAATTTATCACAGCAGTATCAACAATTCGGGATTTCGGAAGCCGTGTATAAGTACGGAGAGGAAATACTTGCGTCTTTACAGGAGCGGTTTCGGCGGATTGACGAGGTGGCGGAGTACAATCAGTTGAAAGTCATTCGCGCCATGCAGGAATGTAACGTCAGCGAGGCATGTCTGCTTGGCACCACGGGCTATGGATATAATGATTTGGGGCGGGACACCCTTGAAAAAGTCTATGCGTCTTTGTTCCACACGGAAGATGCCCTTGTGCGCCCTCAGATTACGTGCGGCACACACGCGCTTGCGCTGGCGTTAATGAGTAATCTGCGCCCGGGAGACGAGCTGTTGTCCCCGGTGGGCAAACCTTACGATACCTTGGAAGAAGTGATTGGCATCAGGCCCTCCAAAGGCTCCTTAAAAGAATACGGCATATCATACAGCCAGGTGGACTTGCTTGCCGACGGTTCTTTTGACTATGACGGCATACGCGCCGCCATCCATGACAGGACGAAGCTCGTCACCATCCAACGTTCCAAAGGATACCAGACGAGGCCCACGCTGTCCGTGGAGCGTATCGGCGAACTGATTCGTTTTGTCAAGGAAATTAAGCCGGATGTCATCTGCATGGTAGATAACTGTTATGGTGAGTTTGTGGAGACGGCAGAGCCCACCGATGTGGGGGCGGATATGGTAGTCGGCTCCCTGATTAAGAATCCCGGCGGCGGGCTTGCGCCAATCGGCGGCTATATAGCAGGCAAAAAGGAATGTGTGGAGAACGCCGCATACCGGCTGACTTCCCCGGGGCTTGGCAAGGAAGTGGGGGCTTCCCTTGGAATCCTTTCCTCTTTCTATGAGGGACTGTTCCTTGCGCCTACAGTCACGGCGGGGGCGTTAAAAGGGGCAATTTTCGCGGCGAATATCTATGAGAAAATAGGATTTGATGTGGTTCCCGACGGGAAGCAGAGCAGGCACGATATTATCCAGGCAGTGACTTTCGGGTCGCCGGAAGGCGTCATTGCATTTTGCCAGGGAATCCAGGCAGCGGCCTCGGTGGACAGTTTCGTGACGCCGGAACCCTGGGATATGCCAGGTTATGATTCACAGGTGATTATGGCGGCGGGCGCATTCGTCTCCGGTTCCTCCATAGAATTGAGCGCCGACGGCCCCATAGCGCCTCCTTACGCGGTCTATTTCCAAGGCGGGCTGACATTCCCCCACGCGAAACTCGGCATCCTAAAGACACTGCAGAACCTGATAGACAAACATATTGTTACGGAAGATTTTCATAGAGCGAAAGCATAAACTATGGAACCGAGCGAGAGCGCGTCCTAAGGAGAATTATAGAATGTCGGGCACTCAGGCATATCTGGCTTAAGTAACTCATAATTCGTATCATATTCATGTATATTTTATTAAATTTTGGTAATTTTTGTATACATCAAAAAGTTGTTGTGATAAAATGGGCGTTGGGAAGTTTTGGCGGTCATTATAATACCGTTTTATTTAACATAGCCTTCACCCGTCGTTTAAGGAGAGAGAAGCTGTCGGGAAAGAGGTTGAATGAAATCAGGCAAGTGTGTGAACAATGAATATTACAGGATGCAGAATCTTCCATATGAGAAATTTATTTCCTATGGAAGCAAATCCCTGACCGACTCGGAGCTGTTGGCAATTCTGCTTCGGACAGGGACGAGAGGCATGAGCGTAAGGGAACTTGGCGAGCGGGTACTTTCCGAGTCGGCATGTTATGGCAACGGGCTGCTTGGGCTGTACCACATTCCCTTGAAAGAACTCCAGAAGATTGAAGGGATTGGAGAAGTAAAAGCAATCCAGCTTAAGACGGTAGCCGAGTTAAGCACCAGGATGGCGCAGGCGAAAGCCAAGCAGCATCTGTCTTTCTACAGCCCTGCTTCTGTGGCGGACTACTATATGGAGAGGTTCCGCCATGAAGGAGTGGAGTATATCATGCTGATTCTTTTGGATGCGGGAATGCATCTGATTAGGGAGTGTATTCTGTGTAAGGGAACAGTCAATGCATCCCTGGTTTCTCCGCGGGAAGTGTTTATCCAGGCATTGCAGGCACAGGCGGCAGGCATTATGCTTTTGCACAATCACCCGGGCGGGAACCCGTTGCCCAGTGAGAATGACATACGGGTTACGGAACGGGTTGAACAGACCGGCATGTTGATGGATATACCGCTTCATGACCATATTATTTTGGGGGATAACCAATATTTTAGTTTTAAAGAAAGCAGTTTGATGGCGGATACGCCATGTTCTAACAGTGCATTACAGGAAAGAGAGGGGTAGCTGTCTTGGCTAACAACGCGTTTGGAATTGATTTAGGAACAAGCAATATTAAAATCTATAACCGTGCTGACGATAGTGTTTTTGTGGAGAAGAACATGATTGCTATCGAGAATAAGAAGAATTTGTTTGCGTATGGGGATTCTGCTTTCGAGATGTATGAGAAAGCGCCGAGCAACATCCACATTTCTTATCCGCTCAGCAACGGCGTGATTGCGGATATTCAGAATATGGAGATGTTAGTCAGGTATTTCCTGACTGATTTAATGCGGAATAATCTGAAACCTGCAGATTATTATATTGCGGTGCCTTGGGATGTGACCGAGGTGGAGAAGAGGGCTTTCAAGGATTTGATTAAAGAATCCAACGTCAAGGCGAAGAAAGTCATGGTTGTGGACAAGGCGGTGGCGGATGGCCTGGGTCTTGGAATTGACGTGAAAAATTCCCAGGGCGTCCTGGTTGTCAATGTAGGGTTTGATACGACGGAGATTTCCATTTTGTCCTTGGGCGGTATTGTGCTAAGCAGGCTCATCAAGGTGGGCGGGCGCAAATTTGACGATGCGGTCAAGGCTGCAATCCGCCGGGAATTCAGCCTGATTATAGGCGGGAAGACGGCGGAAGTCGTGAAGACCTCTCTTCTTGAATTAGAGGAGCAGGGGACAGGCGCTCTCGTGTACGGCAGGGATATCGTCACGGGTCTTCCGGTGGAGCGTGAGATTCCCACGGCCCTTGTGGACGAATGCCTAACAGAGCATTTCAATACGATTATAGATAATATCAAGGTGATTCTGGAGCGCACGCCCCCAGAGCTTGCCGCGGATATATACCGTCATGGCATTTATCTGACAGGAGGCGCTTCACAGGTAAGCAAACTGGCCAAGCTGATGAGCAAGGGTACGGGGTTAAATGTCAATGTCTCCGAGAACCCTGTTACCAGTGTGGCGTTGGGACTCGCCAAAATCATCAATGATGATAATTATAAAACGGTAGCATATGCAATAGAAGGAATGAGTAAATGAGTCCAATCGTAAAGAGAAAAGGAGAAAAATTTACATTACCAAGTAAATATCTCCTTTTTATTTTAACAATCCTATGTACCGGCATGGTGCTGCTTACTTTCAATACGACTGTGTTCAGCGGCCCTTTAAGTATGGTGGCAGGATATACGGTAGTGCCTTTCGAGGAGGGTATCAGCTCGGTTGGGAGCTGGCTTGCTAACCGTTCCGACGAATTGGTTCAGATTAGGGACTTAATCGCCGAGAATGAGAGCCTGCGGGAACAGTTGGACGAACTGACAATCGAGAATACCAGGCTGCAGCAGGACCGGTATGAACTGACCAATTTAAGGGAATTGTACAGCCTGGACGCCCAATATGATGAATATCAGAAAACCGGAGCCCGCATCATTGCCAGAGATGCCGGCAACTGGTTTCATTCGTTTGTCATTAATAAAGGTTCCCAGGACGGCATTGCCGTGGATATGAATGTGATGGCAGGCAGCGGACTCGTGGGACGTATTGTGGATGTGGGGCCGAACTGGTCCAAGGTGAAAGCAATCATCGCGGACGATTCCAACGTCAGCGCCATGGTACTGTCCAGTTCCGACAATATGATTGTGTCCGGCAACCTGAAGCTGTATGCATCGGGTGTGATTGAGTTTGAACAGCTTGTAGACAGCGACAATGTGGTGGTGGAGGGCGATAAAATCGTGACTTCCAACATCAGCGATAAATACCTGCCGGGTATCCTGGTGGGATATATCAGTACCATCAACCAGGACGCCAATAACCTGACGAAGTCGGGCTATATCACGCCGGCAGTGGATTTCGAACATCTGGAGGAAGTGCTTGTGGTTATGGAGCTTAAGCAGCTCCCGGAATAGGAGAGAGTGAATGAAACGTTTTATCATTACCACTTTTTTGGTATTCATATGTTTCCTTCTGCAGTGCACGGTGTTCCACGCGCTGGCTTTTGGCGGTATCGTCCCAAACCTGTTGATTGTGCTGACTTCATCTTTCGGATTCATGCGCGGCGAGAAGACGGGGCTTTTAATCGGCTTTTTCTGCGGTTTGCTTGTCGATATTTTCTTTGGGAATTCTATCGGGTTTTATTCCCTTTTATATATGTACATTGGATATATGAACGGTAAGTTCTGTACAATTTTCTATCCCCAGGATATCAAACTCCCCATTGCGTTGATTCTTGGCAGCGATTGTTTCTATGGGCTGACCTGTTATGTGATTCTCTTTCTTTTGCGCAGCAGGTTTGATTTTGAGTACTATTTCATGCACGTTATTCTGCCGGAAATTGTGTATACCATTTTCGTAACCATTTTTCTGTATCCGCTCATCCTCTGGATAAATACCAGGTTAGAGCGCAGTGAACTAAGGAGTGGCAAGAAGTTTGTTTGACCATATGTTAGAACAGTTTAAAGAAAATTTCATGAATATGATTACTTCCAGGCTGCTTGTTCTTGTATTTGTCCTGTTCGGCATGGGCGGTTATCTGATTTATACGATTTTCCAGTTGCAGATTGTCCATGGTGAAGAATACTACAATAACTTTCAAATCAGTATTACGAGGGAGCGGACGATTCTGCCCACGAGAGGCAATATATTGGACCGTGACGGGAATCTGCTCGCTTACAATGAGCTGGCATATTCTGTCACAATCGAGGATGTGTATGAGTCCGGCAGGAAGAAAAATGCGAACCTGAATGCCACAATCAGTAAATTAATCAAGATGATTGAGAAAAACGGGGACCGGATTATTGATGATTTCCACATTGTTTTGGACAATAGCGGCAATTATCAATTTAACGTGGAGGGCACGCAGCTTCTGCGTTTTCTGGCGGACGTCTATGGCCATCCTACAATCAATGAACTGAAACAGAAAGAGAGAACCGCCACGCCCGACGAGGTTGTGGAGTATCTGTGCGGCACATCGCCCAGTTCCCATTACGGAATCGGCGCTTGTACGGTAGAGGATGATTCTTCTACCTTCGAGCCGGGGCTTGGATATACGAAAGAGGAAATCCTGAAAATTATTACGATACGTTATGCCATGAGCGCCAACAGTTTTCAGAAATACATCGCTACCACGGTAGCAAATAATGTGTCTGTTGAGACGGTGGCCGTGGTCATGGAGAATGCGGATGTCTTGGAAGGCGTTTCCATCGCAGAGGGGACGATACGGAAATACAATGACAGCGTATACTTTGCCCAAATCGTCGGTTACACAGGCAAAGTCGACCAGGAGGAACTGAAGGTACTGCAGGAGAAAGATGAGACATACGACCTGAATGATACGGTAGGAAAGTCAGGGATTGAAGCGTCCATGGAGATGGAACTGCAGGGGAAGAAAGGTTCCGAGACCGTCTATGTGGACAACCTGGGTAAGGTTATTGAGACAAGCGACAGGGTCGAATCCACCGCCGGGAACGATATTTATCTGACAGTGGATTCCGGATTGCAGAAAGCCGCGTACCATATATTGGAGTCCAAGATTGCCAGTATCCTTCTTAAAAACATAGCTAATATTAAAGAGTTCCATGTTCCGGAGGGCGGAAACGGCGGTAAGATTACGATTCCGATTTACGATGTCTATTTTGCCTGCATCAACAATAATATCATAGATACGTCCCGTTTTGGCGAAGCGGGTGCGGGAGAGACGGAAAAACTTGTCCATGAGGCCTATCTGGACAAGAAGGCGAGGGTGTACGCCACGCTGAGAGAAGAGATGGAAGAGACATGTACGCCCTATAATAATCTGACAGAGGAGTATAAGAACTACGAGAGCTATATCGTCTCCATGCTGTACGACCAGGATATTATCATGAAATCCGCCATAGACCGTAACGATGAAACTTATATCGCCTGGACGAAGGAAGAGGTAATCAGCCTGAACGAGTATCTGAATTATACGATTGCCCAGAACTGGATTGATGTCTCCAAACTGGATATTGATTCGAGATATTCCGATTCTGTAGAGATTTACCGCAAGATACTGGATTATATTTTTGCGAAATTGGACACGGACGGCGGCTTCGACAAGAGAATGTACCGCTATATGATTAACAACGACGAACTGACAGGGCGGCAGGTCTGTCAGCTTCTGTTGGAACAAAATGTGGTGGAACTGCCCGAGGATGAGATGAGGCAGTTTGAAGCGGGCAACGAGACGGCCTACGTCTTTATGCGCAACCGTATCGAGAACCTGGATATCACGCCGGCGCAGCTTGCCCTTGACCCGCATTCCGGCTCTATCGTTGTCACGGACGTCAATACGGGAGATGTGCTCGCGCTTGTATCTTATCCGAGTTATGACAATAATAAGATGGCGAACGGCGTGAACGCCACGTATTTTGCAAGCCTGCAAAGCGACCTGTCGACTCCGTTACTCAATTACGCCACACAGCAGAAGACGGCGCCGGGGTCCACTTACAAGATTGTCTCCTCCACGGCAGGCTTGAGCGAAGGGGTGATTTCAACTACCGATACCATCACCTGTTCGGGGCGGTTTGAGAAAATTACACCGCCGCCCAGATGCTGGATTGGGCTGGGAGGACATGGCTCTTTGAACGTTACCGGAGGCATACAGCATTCCTGCAACTGGTTTTTCTATGAAGTCGGCTACCGGCTTAGCATGGTGAACGGCACGTACAATGACGACGTTGGCTTAAATAAATTGGCAAAAGCGGCGGATTTATTCGGCTTGTCAGAAACTTCCGGCGTGGAAATAGAGGAGTATGCGCCGGAGATTTCCGATACGGACGCTGTCCGTTCTGCTATCGGCCACGGGACGAACAACTATACTACAGTGGGACTTGCGCGATATGTTACAACGATTGCCAATGGCGGAACATGTTATAATTTAACATTGGTAGACAAAATAGCGGGACATAATAACGACGAGGTGACGGATAACCATGCCGAGGTGCGCAATCAAATCGATATGGACAGCGAATATTGGGATGCCATCCATACCGGTATGCGCAGGGTGGTGGAAAGGAAAGGATACTATTCTAATCTGGATGTGAACGTGGCGGGCAAAACCGGTACGGCGCAGGAGAACCTTAACCGCCCTAACCATGCGCTTTTTATCAGTTATGCGCCTTATGAGGCTCCTGAGATTTCCGTCACGGTCCGGGTGGCCCACGGTTACACTTCGGATTACAGCGCACAGATTGCCAAGGACGTATACGAGTATTATTATGGGCTTAAAGATACAGACGAGATTATTACCGGAACTGCAAGTTCTTTGGAGGCCGGCACAATCAACGGAGATTAAAAGCCGCCTGCACGCAGGCCGGCCGACAGAGTAGATGGAGGATTATAATGAAAAATCCGGTTATTATTAAGAGTTTTCCTAATGGGTTGTCCATTTTCCTGGATGATGAGCTTCCCTTTGCACAGCTTCTTGAAGAGATTGCCTTTAAATTCAAAGAGTCGGCACATTTTTTCAAAGACGCCAGCATGGTGCTTTCTTTCGAGGGACGTATTTTGACCGACCAGGAGGAGCGGCAGATTATTAACACAATCACGGCTAATTCGGCTTTGAATGTGACGTGCATTATCGGCAAGAACGAGGAGACTGAGAAGACTTTCGTGAAAGCTTTGCAGAAGATGTCGTATCATCAGCAGATGATGGAGAATGCCGGACAGTTCTATAAAGGCACTTTGAAGGACGGACAGACGCTGGAGACGGAGAACAGTGTGATTGTGTTGGGAGACGTATATCCTGGCTCCTGCATTATTTCCAGTAAAGACATTGTGATACTGGGCGGACTGTACGGACAGGCTTATGCCGGCGGAAGCGGCCAGGAAGGACATTTTGTCGTGGCGCTTGAAATGTCACCCGAGAAATTAAAAATCGGTGATTTCAAATATAAGACATCAGAGAAACAGAGCAAATGGCCAATCAAACCAAAGGTTCAGCCTAAAATTGCTTATGTGGAAGACGGAAGAGTCATTATGGAGCCAATTACCAAAGAATTACTGAGCGATTTGCCCTTTTGACGGTCGATTGCCCAGGGGACGATAATTCAATGCCATATCCGGCAGTACAGACTGTAAGTCTTGCATACTCACAAAACTGTATATGACGGATAGGCTGCAGCACTACATCATATTCAGGAGGTAAGATATGAGTGAAGTAATTGTCGTCACATCAGGTAAAGGCGGAGTAGGCAAGACCACTACGACCGCAAACGTTGGCACGGGTCTGGCAGCCATGGGGAAGAAGGTAGTCCTGATTGATACGGATATCGGGCTTCGGAACCTGGATGTCGTTATGGGGTTAGAAAACCGGATTGTCTATAATCTGGTGGATGTGGTAGAGGGAAACTGCCGTATTAAGCAGGCCATCATCAGGGACAAGCGTTATCCTACATTGTTTCTTCTCCCTTCTGCACAGACCAGGGACAAGAGCGCGGTGAACCCTTCCCAAATGGTCAGGATGATTGGACATCTGAAAGACCAGTTTGATTACATTATCCTGGACTGTCCCGCAGGCATTGAGCAGGGGTTCCAGAATGCCATAGCGGGTGCGGACAGAGCGTTTGTTGTCACTACGCCGGAGGTATCCGCTATCCGGGATGCAGACAGGATTATAGGGCTTTTAGAAGCCAATGAAATACATAAGATAGACCTGGTGATTAACCGTATCCGCTATGACATGATTAAGCGAGGGGACATGATGTCCTCTGAGGATGTGGTTGACATCCTATCCCTCCCGCTAATCGGGATGGTTCCCGATGATGAAAATGTAGTGATTTCCACCAACCAGGGAGAACCGCTTGTCGGAAGTAACACGCTGGCAGGCAAAGCCTATCAGAATATCTGTAACAGAGTCTTAGGGAGGGAAGTGCCGTTCCTTGATTTGGAGAAAGGCGTTTCTTTCTGGGCAAAAGTGTCAGGTATTTTTCATAAGAGTTAGGGGGGATAATTGTGTTTAAAAATATATTAAAACGGAAAAGCTCCAGGGAAATAGCCAAAGACAGGCTGAAGATTCTCCTGATTTCCGACCGGGTCAACTGTTCGCCGGAGATGATGGAAATGATTAAAAACGATATTGCCATGGTGATTTCCAAATACATGAAGATTGATACGAAGACGATGGAGATTCAGATTACCAAAGCAGGGAGCAAGGGGCGGGGACTTAAGAACCCTACGCTGTATGCCAATATACCGATTCTGGATTTGAATCACGATTAATACAACGGATGTATCAAGAGTTAACGATTCGTTGTACTAGGAAGGGGACGCCTTATGCTGAAACAGTACCATATCAGGGATTATGACTTTAAGCTGATTATCCTGGTTGTGTCGCTTACCGTAATTGGCATTTTTGCCGTGGGAAGCGCGCAGGAATCGTCGCAGTCCAGGCAGATTGCCGGGTTTGTGCTTGGTTTTTTCCTGATGGCGGTGCTGTCCCTGTTTGACTATTCGGTAATCTTACGCTTTTATTGGATTATGTACTTGATAAATATTGTGCTCTTGGTACTTGTCAAGGAGATAGGTGTCGAGAGAGGCGGCGCGCAGAGGTGGGTCAATGTTTTCGGCATCCAGTTCCAGCCTTCAGAGACGGCTAAAATCCTATTGCTTTTATTTTTCGCGCAGTTTATCATGAAACATAAGGACGAGATGGATTCCATAAAAGTAATCGGTATGTGCGTGCTGCTTTTTATACCGCCCATCGCCCTCATCTATAAACAGCCCGACATGTCCACAAGTATTATGGTCATTCTGCTGTTTTGCGTCATCTTGTTTGTGGGCGGTATCAGTTGGAAATATATCATCATGGTGGTAGCGGTGGCAGTGCCTGCTTTCATTATTGCGCTCACTCTTGTGTTGCAGCCTGACCAGGAGATTATCGAGGATTTCCAGCAGAAGCGTATTCTTGCATGGCTCTATCCGGACGAGTATGCCAACGCGGAGGCGTACCAGCAGAACAATTCCGTTATAGCGATAGGTTCCGGTATGTTGTATGGGAAAGGATATAACAACAATGAGTTTAGTTCCGTAAAAAGCGGTAATTTTATCTCGGAACCGCAGACTGACTTTATTTATGCAGTTATTGGGGAAGAATTTGGATTTGTAGGCGGATGTACCGTAATTGTCTTATTGATTTTAATTGCATTTGAATGTATTATGGTAGCTAGGAGGGCAAAAGACATAGCCGGCACGATTATTGCAGCGGGGGTTGCATCGCTAGTCGGCTTTCAGGGAATTATCAATATTTCGGTTGCTACCCGCGTGATTCCCAATACGGGAATCCCACTTCCGTTCGTCAGCTATGGGCTGACGTCGCTGGTCAGCCTGTATATTGGTGTGGGGTTCGTACTGAATGTACGGCTGCAATGCAAAAAATAATATATAAGAAGGGTATTAAGGGTGTTTCTATGAACATTGCATTGATTGCGCATGATGCGAAGAAAAAATTGATGCAGAATTTCTGTATCGCTTATCGGGGGATTTTAAGCAAGAACGAACTATATGCAACAGGAACAACAGGACGGCTGATTGAGGAGGTAACCAATCTGACTATCCATAAATATCTGGCGGGTCATTTAGGCGGCGCCCAGCAGATTGGCGCTCAGATTGAACATAACGAGATTGACCTTGTGATTTTCTTACGCGACCCGTTGTATCCGAAGTCACATGAACCGGACGTCAATAATGTGGTGATGCTGTGCGACAGGTACAATATACCGCTTGCCACCAATCTGGCTTCGGCGGAACTGATGATTAAATCACTCGAAAGAGGAGACCTTGAGTGGCGTGAAATGTACAAATAGATATCTGAAAGGAAGGATAAGCGCCATGTTTCTGATACTCGCCATGTCCCTGACGGGCTGTGGCAGTACCAAGTATGACATGGCATATCAACTGAATAATGACGTGAGCAGTTTCCAACTGCTTACCACGGCGAAACAGGAGACTTTAGAACCTTTTGCGGCCGATTTGTGCGTCGCGGATAAAGATGTGTCTGCGGCGGGCGTGAATCTGTCCGATGTAGGCTCGGCGGCTTTGTTTGACCTAAAGAACCTGGATACGCTTTATGCGAAGAATGTGAACGAGCAGCTTAATCCGGCCAGTTTAACGAAAGTTATGACGGCGCTTGTGGCCATGAAATATGGTTCCACGGACCAGATACTCACGGCTTCCGAGAATGTGTTAGTCAAAGAGCAGGGCGCTGTATTGTGCGGTTTGAAACCCGGTGACCAGATGACGCTTGACCAGGCGCTTCATATTCTGCTTATCTATTCTGCCAATGATGTGGCGAATCTGATTGCGGAGGGGATATCGGGTTCTGTGGAGGATTTTGTGGCTCTTATGAACAGTGAGGCGGCGGAGCTTGGCGCGACAAACTGCAGTTTCACCAACCCTAACGGGCTGACGGAAGAAGGGCATTATATGACCGCCTATGACTTGTATCTGATTTTCCAGGAGGCGATGCAGTATGACCTTTTTAACCAGATTATTCAGATGAGTTCATACACGACTACGTATAAGGACAGAAACGGCGCGGAAAAGTCCGTGGATGTAAAAAATTCAAACCAGTATCTGAAAGGTACATACGAGATGCCTCCGAATGTCACTGTAATCGGCGGCAAGACGGGGACGACCAATGCGGCGGGACATTGCCTGGTGCTTCTTTCAAGAAGCAGCGCGGGCACGTCTTATATATCCGTTATTATGAAAGATACGTCGGGCGATGACCTGTATAAAGATATGACAAGCCTGCTCGGACTTGCGAAATAACGGTGAAAGTTTCGCATTTTTTCTAGTTGTTTTTTTAACGTCTTTCCCTTATAATATGGGTAGACGAAGTAATATCACAGACTATACTAATATTTTACTTTAGGAGGGTTTCGCCATGGTTCAATTAATTGTAGGCAATAAAGGAAAAGGAAAGACCAAGCATTTATTGGATAAAGTAAATACGGAGATAAAAGACGTACAGGGCAATGTCGTATACCTGGACAAAAGCACTAAGCACATGTTTGAGCTGAACAATAAAATAAGGCTCATTAACGTTTCCGATTACTTAGTGACTAACAGCGATGAATTTATCGGTTTCATCTGTGGTATCATTTCACAGGACCACGACCTGCAGCATATGTATTTTGACAGCTTCCTGAAGATTGCCTGCGTGAGCGAGAGCGACATCGGCGCAACCATTGCGAAACTAGAGACCATCAGCGAGAAATTCCATGTGGATTTTGTTTTGAGTATCTCCGTTGATGAACATGCATTACCGGAAGAACTGAAATCCAAGGTTATCGTTTCTTTATAAGCCATACATAATTGATGAATGTGTAATTCCATAAAAACCTCGGACTGTCCGGGGTTTTTAACATGTTAAAGGAGAACGTGATTTGCCGGACAACAGAAATAAGATAACTAAATACCGCCGTCCTGTCAATCTGAATATCGGTATGCTTATTTTTGCAGCCATTTTTGTGTATGTGGTTGTCTGCGTGTGTATGTATTTCCAGAAAGACCACATCGTCGGTTACAGCGTGAAGGAAGGGTCGCTTTCTTCCAATAGCGTCTATAAGGGGATTGCACTGAGAAATGAAGAGATTGTGAAATGCTATGATGCGGGATATGTGAATTATTTTGCCAGAGAGGGAGAGCGGGCGGCATCGGGGGATTTGATTTATACCATCGACGAGAGCGGCCGTCTGTCCGACTATATTAATACGAATGAAAGCGGGGAAAATTCCCTGTCAGATACGGACCTTGCCGAACTTAAGGCAGAGATTACTTCTTTCACGAGCCGCTTTGACAGGAAGGAATTTTCGGATGTATACAATTTTAAATACAATGTGGAAGGAACAGTGCTAAAGCTTGCCAATTACAACATCCTTGCGAATGTAGACGCCTTAAACAATACTTCCGGCACCGCGCTGATTAATTATTGCTATGCGCCTAAGAGCGGTATTGTTACATATTTCATTGACGGCTATGAGGACTTAAAGCTTGAGGATATGACGGCGGAGCTGTTCGAACAGAAGGACTATGAGAAGCACCATCTTGTGAATAACGAGCTTCTTGCCAACGGTGACCCTGTATTCAAATTGTCACTGGATGAAGACTGGTCGATTGTCATTCCTGTGGAGAAGGAACTTGCCGAGGAGCTTGTGGAGAAGGAGTATGTGGAAGTCAAGTTTCTGAAGAACCAATATACTTCCTGGGGGCAGGTAGCCGACTATACGAACGAGGCGGGGGATACGTTTGTCTCCTTAACCTTCACAAATTCCATGATTACGTTCTGTACAGACCGTTTTATTGATGTAGAACTTCTTTTGGAGGATGAGAAAGGGCTGAAAATCCCCAATTCGTCTATTGTTGAGAAGGAATTTTTCATTGTTCCGAAGGAGTACGTGACAAAGGGCGGCAACAGTGGCAAGGACGGAGTCCTGCGGGAGACTTATGACGAGAACGGTAATGCAACCACCGAGTTTGTCCCTACCACGATTTATGACGCGACGGATACGGAATATTATCTGGATGAGTCTGTACTTCGGGCGGGCAATAACATCGTTAAGCCTGATTCAGCCGAAAAACATGCAGTCAGCAAAACGGGCACACTTACCGGGGTTTATAATATCAACAAAGGATATGCAGATTTTAAACAGGTCAATGTGCTGTACCAGAATGAAGAGTATGCCATTGTAAAATCCAATACCGTGTACGGATTGAATGTCTATGATTATATTGTGTTGGACGCATCGACGGTTGCCGACAATGAATTTATCAACGAGTAATCTGCCGAAAGGCGAATACGCCGTATAGGCACAAGCTGCGGGTAAAACGGTATATGGATACAAAAGACTATAGATTTGGGAAGAAAAGAGGTTTATTATGAGTGTTATCCAGGATAATCTTGAGACGGTAAAGGCAAATATAGATGCGGCGTGCGCGCGGTCCGGGCGCGACGGCAGCGAGGTGACGTTGATTGCCGTCAGCAAGACGAAACCTGTGGAAATGCTGCGGGAAGCTTATGATTTGGGATGCCGTGATTTCGGGGAAAATAAAGTTCAGGAGTTAGTGCAGAAGTACGATGCGCTTCCAAAAGACATCCGCTGGCATATGATTGGGCATTTACAGCGCAACAAAGTGAAATACATTGTAGATAAAGTCTATATGATTCATAGTGTGGATTCTCTGAGGCTTGCCGAGGAAATCAGCAAGGAAGCATGTAAGAAAAACGTAACCGTGTCCGTCCTGGTGGAAGTCAATGTGGCGGGGGAAGAGAGTAAATTTGGGACAACGGTACAGGAAGCCGCCTCATTGGCGGAGGATATCTCCAAACTGCCAAATATCGTGGTAAAAGGACTTATGACAATCGCTCCATATGTTGAGAATTCGGAAGAGAACAGACTGTATTTTGCAAGGTTGAAGCAAATATATGTTGACATAATTCATAAAAACATCGATAATATTTGTATGGAAGGACTTTCTATGGGTATGACCGGGGACTATGAAGTTGCGGTGGAAGAAGGCGCCACATACATTAGGGTCGGAACCGGTATTTTTGGAGAAAGACAGTATACAGCCGTTTAATATACATAAGTTTATGGGTTATATGATACTGTGCAGGATTTGGTTATTCCGGCTTGTACGGTAAATGAAACGACGGAGGTTTGCAGCATGAGTGTAATGGATAAGTTTTTGAACGCCATGAAATTGAATGATGAAGATGATGAATACTACGACGATGATTTCTATGATGATGAACCTGAACCAGTGAAGAAATCCGGTTCTATGAGAAACGACGTCTCCATGGAGGATGACCCTCCGGTGAAAAAATCGACGCCGAAGGTAACGCCTATGAGGCAGACGAAGAAGATGCTTGGGACAGGCATGGAAGTATGCGTCATCAAGCCTACTACGGTGGAAGATGCCAGGGAGATTACTGAGACGCTGCTAGCAAATAGGACCGTTGTGCTGAACCTTGAGGGATTGGATGTGGACATTGCGCAGAGAATCATTGATTTTACTTCCGGTTCCTGTTTCGCTATTTCAGGAAACTTGCAGAAAATCTCACACTACATCTTCATTATCACACCGGCAAGCGTCGATATATCCGGTGATTTTCAGGAAATCTTATCCGGTTCGTTTGACGTACCGATTAACAATGGAATCTAAGCGGCAGAAGATGACTTCCTGGCAATGCCTGTCAGGAAGTTTTTTCTGTCTGTAGGCTTACTTTGATACGGTAATGTCCGGAGAGCAAATACGAATATGAAAAAGACTGATTTTCCAATCAGTCAACAACCCCGCTACAAGCAACGGGGTATTGACCCTCGCGGCATTCGCCAATATGCTCAGAGATACTTTGTATCTCTTAAGCACGGCACTTGGCTCATTGCTCGCGGGAATAAAGGAAATTTCGGTTACACAAGAGGCGGGAGGAACTATGGCTGAGAGAATGACGATTAACTATGAGAAGAAACCATGCTATGACATTGTATTTACGGAGAACTTCGACCTTCTTGCGAAGGAGATGGAGTCACTTGGCGTAGAGGACAGGAGAGTGGCGGTGATTGCCGATTCCAATACGGCGCGGCTTTTTGGCGATACCGTGTGCGGCATCTTGGAAGGACATTGTAAACAAACGCTTCTGCATACTTTTCCGGCGGGAGAGGCCAATAAGACACTTGACACTGTCAAGGAAATTTATAAGACATTGATAGAGGCGAAATTTGACAGGAAAGACCTTCTGGTTGCACTAGGAGGGGGCGTGGTGGGCGACATCACCGGCTACGCGGCGGCAACTTACCTGCGGGGCATCGATTTCATCCAGATTCCCACGACACTGATAGCTCAGTCTGACAGCAGCATCGGCGGAAAGACGGGGGTGGATTTTGACGGGTATAAGAATATGGTGGGCGCGTTCTATATGCCTAAACTTGTCTACATGAATATCTCCGCACTCAAGGAATTGGACGACAGGCAGTTCTATGCGGGCTTTGCGGAAGTGATGAAGCATGGACTGATTAAGGATGCGATATTCTATGAATGGCTTTTAGACAACATGTATGAAATCCACGACAGGGACAGCGGCGTACTTCTTGAGATGGTGATGAGAAGCTGTACCATTAAGAAGCTGGTGGTGGAGAAGGACCCGAAGGAGAAAGGCGACCGCGCGCTCCTGAATTTCGGACATACCATCGGCCATGCGATTGAGAAAGCCATGGATTTTAAAATGCTTCATGGAGAATGTATTGCCCTGGGCATGGTTGCGGCCGCTTATATCTCATGGAAACATAATTGGCTGTCTATGGATGAATACTATGAAGTGAGGGATATGTTTGTGCCTTTTCATCTTCCAATCAGTATTGATTCCATCAATCCCGAAGAAATCTTAAGGCTGATGAAATCAGATAAGAAAATGGAAGCCGGGCAGATTAAATTTATCCTGCTTAAAAAGGTGGGCAAGGCAGTGATTGACAGGACAGTGACGGATGATGAGATGATGGAAGCTGTCCGCGAAATATATTTTAGCGATGAGGATGCAAAAGAATGAGCTTAAAGAAGAAAATATGGATACTTCTGGATATTCTGGGAATTGCCGCTCTTGTGGGGTTTGACCAGTATACGAAATATCTTGCCGTTATCCATCTGAAGGACCAGGCGGCGTTCAACATTGTCAACGGCGTTTTGGAGCTAAATTATCTGGAGAACAAAGGCGCGGCCTTTGGTATGTTACAGAACCAGAAGGCGTTTTTTATCTTTGTGGCGGTGGTTATCCTGGGTGTAATCGGTTATGTTCTGCTTAAGACGCCTGACAAGAAGAAATACAGGCTTCTTCATGTGCTGCTTAGCCTGATTGCTGCGGGCGCCATCGGCAATATGATTGACCGTATCCGGTTTGACTACGTGGTGGACTTCATTTATTTTGTACTGATTAATTTCCCCATTTTTAATGTGGCGGATATCTATGTGACAGTGTCCACAGTGGTGCTTGTGATATTGCTTTTGTTCGTGTATAAGGAAGACGATTTAAGCTTTATCAGCTTTAAACAGAAGCGATACCGTGAAGTTAAGTAAGGATGTACAGGAATGAGGATGATTGCAGCTTATGGAACAGTTTACCTATCAGATTGGCCTGGGCGAGGACGATGAGCGGCTTGACAAATGGATAAGCAATGCGCTGCCCGATTTATCCCGCTCTTATATCCAGAAATGTATGAAGGAAGACGCGGTGTCAGTCAATGGAGTCCCGCAGAAGGCAAGCTACCGCCTGAAAGTGGACGATGAGATTGTTTTTTATATTCCGGAGGCGGTGGAACCGCCTATAGAGGCGCAGGACATTCCGCTTTCCGTCTTATATGAAGACGAAGACGTGCTTGTGATAGATAAACCGAAAGGAATGGTGGTACATCCTGCGCCCGGACATTACCATGGAACGCTCGTCAATGCGGTCATGTATCATTGTAAGGGATGTCTTTCCGGCATTAACGGGGTTATGCGTCCCGGCATTGTCCATCGGATAGACAGGGATACGACAGGTTCTTTGATTGTCTGTAAAAATGACCACGCCCATAATGCCATTGCCGCACAACTAAGAGAACATACCATTACCCGCAAATACCGGGCTATCGTCCATGGCGTGATTGCGCAGGATGCGGGTACCGTCGACGCGCCTGTCGGCAGAGACCCCAAGGAGCGTAAGCGGATGGCTGTCAATGAAGCCAATGGGAAACATGCGGTGACCCACTATGAAGTATTACAGCGGTTTGACGCATATACCTATATCGAATGTCAGTTGGAAACCGGACGGACCCACCAAATCCGCGTCCATATGGCGAGCATCGGGCATCCGCTGCTGGGGGATGTAGTCTATAGCAGGATGAATAGCAAATTCCGTCTGGAGGGACAGACGCTTCATGCGATGGTGATTGGATTTATGCATCCGTCCACAGGGGAATATGTGGAGGTGAGTGCGCCGCTGCCGGAATATTTTGAACGTCTGCTGCATATTTTGTAAGAAAGATTTATGCATAAAATACATTGGTTACTGTTACTGGATGCCGACGTATATCTACTATTTCTAAACAAATTCTAAATTATTCTAAAAAAATTATTAATAAAATATTGTATTTTATGCATAAATATGATAAATTTCTATTTATGGGCCACTTGCATCTGGGCCGTTTTCACATCCAAAAGAAATCATACAAAGGGGTATTTGAATGACGACTGCTGATTATCTGGATAAATTATTCCAAAAATATTCGGGTACATTTGACATTTATCGGCCGTATGCCATCCATGGCAAAGAGTACCCTGCGTATGGGTACTTTTTTTCACACGTAGAGAAATACATCCTGGTGCGGGAAGCGAACATGTGGTCTTCAGACTGTTACGAACATGTCCTTTTCATAGAAGTGGAAGAAGCCGATAAGAAATTGCTCGATGAGGCGTATGCGCTTGTGAAAGATTACATGGAACCGGTTCTTGTCCGGAAGGGTGAGGAAGTCCCGCCGGAAGGGCATATGTACAGTTACATGACAGTCAGCCTGATTGTAAACCGGCCTCTTTCTAAAGAAATGTGTAGGGCGGTAAAGCGGTTTAAATATGAAAAAGGTTACCGTTTCAATGTACGGGGATTTTCGCAGGCGCACATTGTGTGCGCCACAATGGAAGACGAGAGAGTATATACGAACTATGTGGGTCGTAAATCTGCGAAAATGTATAAGGATAATTTTCAAGACGCCAAAGCAACATTGAAGTAAAATATGAAGCAGTTTTGTCTGTAAGCTTATAGAATAGAGCAATCTATTTCATATAAGGAAAACGGTATATGGGATATCCTGCGGCTTTATCCTTCCATTGCAGTATGCCAGGGGAATGAAATATCAACTGCAAGTGGGATAGCGGCGTGCGCGCAGGCTGTGCGGGGCCTAAATACCGGTACGAAAGAAATATATCAAATAGGAGGGATTAGAGTGAACTCAGTAGTATTAATTTTATTGGCTATTGTCATCTTCGTCGTAGCGTACCTTACATACGGCAGATACTTGGCTAAGACATGGGGAATCGACCCGAGCCGCAAGACGCCGGCCCATGAACTGGAAGACGGTGTCGATTACTGCCCAGCAAAAACGCCGGTTCTGATGGGACATCATTTCTCGTCGATTGCCGGTG
This sequence comes from uncultured Lachnospiraceae bacterium, assembly GCA_947172645.1. GTDB lineage: Bacteria > Bacillota > Clostridia > Lachnospirales > Lachnospiraceae > UBA3282. The sequence continues at coordinate 110,968 of CAMWBY010000003.1, forward strand.
CGGGCCCGATTAACGGACCGATTCAGGCCGCATTCTTCGGATGGCTTCCGTGTTTCTTGTGGATTGTGATTGGCGGTATCTTCTTCGGCGCTGTCCAGGATTTCGGTTCGATTTTCGTATCTATTCGTCATGAAGGCAAGTCTCTTGGCGAAGTTATCGAAGAGAACATCGGACACAAGAGCAGAGTGCTTTTCACCGTATTTGCATGGCTTGTGCTTCTTCTTGTCATTGCGGCATTTGCGGACATCGTTGCAAATTCCTTTACGGGAAGCGATGCGAACGGCTCTGTGGCCACTGCATCTATGCTTTTTATTCCGCTTGCCATCGCGTTCGGTTTCTTTGTGTACAGGAAGAATGCGCCCATGGTGGTGGCGTCTGTGATTGGCGTGATTCTGCTTGCGGCATGCGTGGCCCTCGGCCTTGCGTTCCCGATTGTGCTGCCTAAGAATTTCTGGCTTGCTTTTGTATTTATCTATATCATGATTGCATCGGTTACGCCAGTGTGGATTCTGTTGCAGCCCAGGGACTATTTAAGCTCTTTCCTGCTTTACTTCATGATGATTGCTGCGATTATCGGTATTTTTGCGGCACATCCTGCGGTAGAGATTCCCGCATTCATAGGGTTCCATGTAGGAAGCAGCTACCTGTTCCCGACATTGTTTATTACCATCGCGTGTGGCGCGATTTCCGGTTTTCATTCCCTGATTGGTTCCGGTACCACATCCAAACAGCTTGACAATGAGAAAGATGCGCTGATGGTGGGTTACGGCTCCATGTTGATTGAGTGTGTGCTTGCAGTGATTTCCCTGATTGCGGTTGCCACGCTGACGACAGACGGACAGTTTGCGGCTGCAGGCTATGCATCGCCGACAGTAGTATTTGCGACGGCTATTTCCGGGTTCTTCAGCACAATCGGTTTCCCGGAAGGGGCGGTGAGCGCTACCTACACCATTATTTCCCTGGCGGTTTCCTGCTTCTGCCTGACATCCCTTGACACAGGCACAAGACTTGGACGTTTCATGTTCCAGGAATTGTTCGCAGGTACGGAAGCCGGAAAGAAAATGAAACTGGACAATATGTATGTTGCCACGATAATTACGGCTGTATGCGGTTTCGCGCTCTGCCTGGCAGGATATGCGAAAGTATGGCCCCTGTTCGGCGCTTGTAATCAGTTGGTTGCTGTGCCTGCATTCCTTGCGGTTGGCACATACCTAAAGAAAAAGGGCAGGAACAACAAGATGCTCCATATCCCGATTATATTCATGTCCTGCGCGACGCTTGTTTCCTTGTTCTTCTCCTTTAAGAACAATATGGTTGCGCTGATGGGCGGCGAATTGGACGGGACAGCAATATTTACGAACGTGCTCCAGAATGTTATTATTGTTCCCATTGTAATCCTGGCAATTATCCTCTTAATCGATGGCGGTAAAGTGCTGTGGGGCAAAAGAGCATAAGAACCTGTACTGTGTTCTGGAATAATACTTTAACGAATTAAAGTATTGAATTATAAGTAGTGCGTTGTAGGAAGCACACCTGTGTTTGGTCAGGCGTGCTTCCTTTCTTGTTGACTTCTCCTATATACACATGATAAGAAGCCTTAAAACATATATTGACACATCCGCTATACGTATGTATAATATGTTATACAATTGTATAACAAAGGAGAAGAAAAATGTGTAATCTCATGAAGAAATTAGGGGAAGCAGAACTTGAAATCATGCAGGTGATTTGGAAAAGCCAAGGACCTGTCACATCAAATTATATCCTAAAGGAGCTGCAGGGACGCCGGAAATGGCAGTTGTCTACACTCATGACATCTTTATCCAGATTATCTAACAAAGGATTTGTCAATTGTGACCGCTCTATGGGGACAAATATGTACCATGCCATTATTTCGGAGAATGATTATAAGACCAGAGAGGGCAAACATTTTCTTGAGAAATTGTACGGCAATTCTATACAGAATATGGTAGCGTCGCTGTATAGCGGCAAAGTGATAGAGGAGGACGATATAGCCGAACTGCGGAAATATCTCGATACATTGGAAGAGAAAGGAATGCAGGAGGAGGGAAAATAGATGTTAGAGCATACATTTATTTCTGTGATAAGCGTTTCGCTGACCACAAGTTTTCTGATAGTGTTCTTGTTGCTTTTGTCCCCCTTTATCGCCAGGAATTATGCAGCCAAATGGAAATATTGGGTATGGATGATACTGGCTGCCCGGCTTGTGCTGCCGTGGAATATTTCAGATATGCAGTATATTTTGGGAAAAGTATGGGATGGACAGGCATTTGGTTCAATGCGTGCGGAGGAGGAAATACAGCCTACGGGGCCGGCTGTGGTGACTGCCCCTCAGCGTATTGTGCTCACGATACCTTCCAGGATGACAGAGCCGCTCGTAAAAGAGACAGATGATTTATCTGCACCTTCCGTCACTTTGCTCGGTATTTTGGAAATCTTGTGGCTTGCCGGGAGCTTGGTTTTTATCTCGATACATTTATGCAGTTATCTGCTCTATAAGCAACAGATTAGAAAAAATGGGAGACGGGTAAAAGATTTATACGTGTTGCGGCATCTTCACAGGATATGTGAGGAACTGCATATCAGAAAAACCGTGCCTGTTATAGAATATGCCAAAGCCGACAGCCCGATGGTGTTCGGGATTTTTTGCCCGGTTCTGATTCTGCCCAAAGAAGAATATTCTGATGAAGAACTGTATTTTATACTCAAGCATGAACTAATCCATTTGATGCGTCGTGACGTCTGTTGGAAACTGCTTCTTGTATTGGCCAATGCAGTTCACTGGTTTAATCCGGCCGTCTGGGTTATGCGCAGGGAAGCTGACATTGACATCGAATTGTCCTGTGACGAAAGGGTAGTGGAAGGGGCGGATATTTCCGTAAAAAAAGCGTACACGGAAACACTTTTTGCAATTTTCCAGAGAAATCATTCCAGGGGAGTATTCTTGTCTACACAATTTGACGGCGGAAAAAAAGTTATGAAGAAAAGGTTCCGGAATATTCTAAAAAGCGCAAAGAAAAGAAATGGGGCTGTCCTATTGGTGTGTGCGGGAACACTGATGACAGCCATGGGATTGCTGCTCGGGTGCACTGTGTCCGAATCCGATTTCCACGATACGGATTCGACGGGAATTGTAATGGAGACAATAACAGCGCAAGGGATTGTGTTGGAAGAGGCAAAAGAATTGGTTTCCCAATGGTATACACTGGCCAGGGAAAATTTTGCGGATTACAATTATGTCAACTGGAGAATCAAATCGTTGGAACATCGTTATACATATGAAGAGATTGACGGCATGAGCCTGGAAGTGTACCAATTAAACTATGAATTTTTATCCGATACGCCGGAAAGCGTAGCGTTGTTCGCAGGAGGGGCGAATGTGACAGAAGATGGCTGGGTCACGCCAGAATATGCCAATAGCACTTTTCTGGTCTTCCGAAACGATAACGGAATACTCTCTTTTCTAACAGAAATGTTTGAAAATGACTGCTTTCCGGGAGATGAGACATTTACTGCCGATTTAGTGCAGGCATTAGAGGGCATGGGCGTTCTTCAAACCAGCGCAGAAACAGGAGGAGATGAAGCAAGTGATACGACCACATTGATATTTATGGTGGAAGGAGAGACGGAAGAACAAGCTGCCTCGCTCTATGCAGGGGACGGATATTCCATTTATGTACCTGATGAAGATTGGGCGTTATACCAACCGGATTTATGGCAGAGTGCCTACAATGAGGAAATTCAATTTTGGGTTACCCGTTACGAAGAACGCAGCATGGAAGAAGTACGGCAGGAATTGACGGAATCAGAGGCAATGAATGCTGATAATGAGATGACTGATAAAGTAGAAATGGCGAAACAGGAAGGTAATATGATTCTGAGGGTACGCCTTTATGAGTCTGCCAGGGATGTGTGGGGAGTATTTTACCGTTATCCCGAGGAAGCCACGGAAGGTGCGGGAAGCAGGCTTCCGGTGATTGTGGATACTTTTGCAGTATCGGCTACAGATTGATTAGAAGAAGTTATCATATGGTAACAAATGTGTGTTGGGTTTCCATGCACTTGACGATATTGTCCACGCCATGGTATAGTAGATTTGTGAGAAGGGGACGGCACCCATCGTAAAAAACAGATTTCACATTCCAATTTACAACAAAGGGGATGATACCCATCGCAAAAAACATTTCTGTTGTAGATGAGCAGGGGAACGAATATGAAACGACCTATCCCAGACGGGCGAGAGGTCTTGTGAAGAATGGCAGGGCACGTTTCATTTCTGAGAATAAGATATGCCTTGCGTGTCCGCCAGATATAGATTTGGAGGATAATCAGATGACAGAAGCATTAAACAAAACAGATAATGTTATTAATATTGGTGCAGACGAATTGAAAACTGAAAAAGCGGAAAATACGGTTACTTACTACTTATTAAAACAGGTTGAGGGAATTGCCAGCCATACGGATTATCTGCATGAGGTAATCAGTGAGCTTTCTAAGATGCCCAATGGAGATAGCGGAGAGTTTGGCTGCCCCGGCAATACGATGGGAACAGCGAAAGCCAACGCTCTTGGCGACGTTGTCCGCAGCAGGGAGACTACGAACCAACAGTTATTACAATTCTATGAGATGCTGTATAAGGACTTGAGAGAACAGGCATAAGCGTAATGATGGAATCCGTCAGGACTTCGGTTCTGGCGGATTTTTGAGCTTTTTATTTGTTTTGTATAATAAATAAACAAAATTGTTTGCTTTTTATGTAAAATATATATATAATAATAGTATACTTATCTTTTTAAGATAAAATTTATGGCAGAAAGGATGATGCTTTATGAATACCACGATTACTATCGGACGTCAATTTGGTTCCGGAGGACGTGAAATTGGGAAGAAAGTTGCCGAATACTTTGGAATTAAATTTTATGATAAGGACCTTTTATCGAGAGCAGCAAAAGAGAGCGGTTTCTGTGAAGAGATGATACAGAGCCATGACGAACGCCCTACAAATTCGTTTCTTTATAACCTGGTGATGGATACTTATTCTTTTGGATACAATTCGTCTTCTTTTGTAGATATGCCGATTAGCCATAAGGTTTTTTTGGCACAGTTTGATGCGATTAAGAAGATAGCCTCTGAAGGGCCGTGTGTCATTGTCGGCAGGTGTGCAGACTACGCGCTGCATGATTACCAGAATTGCCTGCACCTGTTTATCTACTCAGACCAACAGAGTAAGGTGAAGCGCATTATGGAGCGCTATGAGGACGTCACGACAGAGCAGAAAGCAATTGATATGATGAATAAGAAGGACAAATCCAGGCAGAGCTATTATAACTACTATTCATCGAAGAAATGGGGACGCGCCGACAGCTATGACCTGGCGATTAACAGCGGCGTGTTGGGAATTGACGGCACCGTGAAATTGATTGCGCAATTTGTTGAGGATTTTGAGAATCGGTAATTTTTTATACACAGATATATTTCCCTCCAGGCTGATAAAACAGAAATCAGTTTGGAGGGATTTCATGTGTAGATGTGTGCGCAGCTTCTTAGATTATATTTTATGGAAAAATTGGCGGCCCATAACATAGTAGGTAATGCTATAAATATAACTATGCGCAAAACACAAGTTTAACGAATAGTTGCTTACTTTATCGGGAGCCTTTACACAATGCCCGAATACACGTAAAGCCGCATGTAGCGAATTTTAAGCAACTTATTTAGTCCTCCAAATATGTCAATAATTCTCTGAGTTCATTGTACGTACAGTGCATTCCTGCATATCGTGACCGTATAATAAGCCATTTCGCCCGGTCATCATCTTTATCGCCTTTTTTCATGAGCTCGCGTATTTCATCCAAAGTATAGCTCGATTCAAATATAAGCTGTCTATACCATTCATAATTTTTGTGTACATAACTGTATGTTATGATAAATACTCCCAAACGGGTTTTTGAAAGCCAGTGGCCTATGGAATATCTGATTTTAGATAAATTAAGCATATAGACGTTTCCATACCTTTCATATAGATTAAACCTTTATATTATGTTGTCCATTTATAAAAATAAATTATAGGGAGGATGTATATAGTTTGGAATAAAATGACAAACTACATACTTTTTGTATATTAGTATAATAACACATCTATTAAGCCAATGCATAAATTATTCATCGCATTATCTTCCTCTGCGTTCCCTGTAATCTTCCGTACTATTAAATTTAGTAACATAAGACCTGTAGGTTTGTCCGGAAGTATGGTTGCGGCGGTTTAGCCGGGAATTTCTGCGCATATATTGATTATGGTACTGCTTTATCGAATCAATGTCTGCCGCCCGGCTGCGTTTTGCAGTGCGCCGCATATAAAAATAAATTGCAATTACAATGATTACAGTAAAAATAAGGGCTCCGCTCATATTAAATTTCCTCTGAATCCAGGCAGATGGTAAAGGGGCCGTCATTGGTCAAGGAAACTTTCATATCAGCCCCAAACTCGCCATGCTCTACTTTAGGGACATATTCTCTACATTTTGTTATGATATACTCATATAATTCCTGAGATGGGCCGGGTTTGCCTGCATTCAGGAAAGAAGGTCGGTTTCCGTGCCGGCAGTCTGCATACAGAGTAAATTGTGAAATAATTAACAGTTCTCCTCCAACAGAAGCAAGGTTCAGATTTGTTTTACCCTCTTCATCGCTAAAAATGCGCAGATTAACCAATTTACGAATCATTTTATCGGCGGTTTCTTTCGTATCCGTATCCGATATGCCTGTAAACACGCAAAACCCCTCATTGATAGAACCAACAGTTTGATTTTCGATTGTCACACTGGCATTACTTACGCGCTGAATCAGAAACTTCATTATCGCTGCTCTCCTCTTTTTTCTTTTTCTTCTTGACCGGAGGAACATATTCCGTGAATACTTTCGATTCATCAATCTGTCCTACTGTCATATACGGATGGATATCTGTCGGAAGCTCCTTCCTACGCAGCATTCTGTTGATGGAAGCCCTGACTCCTGCATAGAATACCGCAAAAATCGGTACGCCCACAACCATGCCAAGCACACCGAACAGGCCGCCAAAGATAGTGATTGCGAAAATAACCCAAAAACCTGACAATCCTGTAGAATCGCCTAAAATTTTAGGTCCAAGAATATTGCCGTCAAACTGCTGTATAATTAAAATTAATATGATAAAATACAGCGCTTGAACCGGGTCAACCATCAAGACAAGCAAGGCGCTTGGGATACCGCCAATCCAGGGACCGAAGAAAGGAATAATGTTGGTAACGCCGACAATCACGCTTACCAGGATTGCATAGGGTGTTCCGATAATACTTGTACAGACGAAGCAGATAATGCCTATAATGATGGAATCCACAATCTTTCCACCGATAAATCCGATAAAAGTACTGTGTATAAAACGGAAATTTGTAACGATTTCATTGCCGGCTTTGCGGTCAAACAAAGCATATACGATTTTCTTCGCCTGTCCGGCAAACTTCTCTTTGCTGCCAAGCACATAAATAGAAATAATAAATCCGATAATGAAATTCCAAAACGCTTTAAACACACCAATGAGGCTCAGCGATAAGGTTTTGATTAACTCATTGATATGGGGAAGTAAGTTGCTGTTCAGGTAATCCAATAGTTTAGAGGAATACTGGCTGATTAATCCGTTAACCACTTCTTCCAGGTCAGGATTGTTCTTCATCAAACCCAACGCCCAATTGGTTAAGTTATTGACATAGAGCGGAAACTGGAAAATAATACTCTGTATGCTGCGGATTACTTCGGGGATAATCAAACCGAAAAATTCGTACATGATAATCAGTATAAGCACAATTGTCACAAGTATGGACATCGCCCGCATTCTCTTTTTGGTCTTAGGGGTCAGCGGTAATTTTGCTTTGACATATATGGGTTTGATGATTTTGTCTTCAATCTTATTAAGAACAGGGGTCATCAGGTATGCCAACACAAACCCGTCGATAATCGGCATGGAAATTCCTATGATAGTGCGGATGCTGTTTGATAAATTAGACCTGTGGAACAAAGCGTAATAGAATAGAATACTTGCGGCAATTACAAGGAAAGCCGTAATTCCCCAATAGAGATATTTCTTTTCGAATTTAAACTTCATTTGCATAACCTCGCTGTCAAATATGTAAACAAATGTGGTACTTATAGTATAACATTTTTTTCGTATTCTGCATTATATTTTTAAAATTTTAATGCTAAGATAATAAATATTTTGTATAATAATTGAAGATGCCGCAAAGCGGTTGATGGAGGTTTATGTGAAATTACAACAGGTTTATAGTCTGGTGCGTAAAGCGATAGACGATTACAATATGATTCTGCCGGGAGATAAAATTGCCGTCGGTATTTCCGGCGGAAAAGACAGCCTTACGCTGCTTTGCGCCATGCAGGGACTTAGACGCTTCTATCCGGTTCCGTTTGAATTGTGCGCGGTCACGGTTGACTTAGGGTTTGATAACCTGAAGTTGGACAAGATTAAGGAATTATGTGTTTCCTATGACGTGGAATACCATGTTATTAAAACAGATATTGCCAAAGTCATATTCGAAGACCGAAAAGAATCCAATCCCTGCTCTCTATGCGCCAAGATGCGCAAAGGCGCGTTGAACGATGCTATGAAGGCAATAGGATATAATAAAGTTGCATATGCACACCATAAGGACGACGTAGTGGAGACTATGATGATGTCTTTGATTTATGAAGGCAGGTTCCATACATTCCGTCCTGTGACTTATCTGGACCGCACGGGCATTACCGTGATACGTCCGCTGATTTACATGAATGAGGCTGACGTCATCGGTTTTGTGAATAAGAATAATGTCCCTGTTGTGAAAAGCCCCTGTCCTGCAGACGGACACACCAAGCGGGAGTACATTAAAGAGCTTGTCCGTGGAATCAATAAGGAAGCCCCGGGTGTAAAAGAAAGAATGTTTACCGCCGTGCAAAGCGGCAAATTGGAAGGATGGGAATTATAAATGGATGCGAAGAAAAATGAAAACTACCATGACCAACAGAATATCGGTAATGTCCAGAAGATGCGGGAGGTGCTAAACACCCTGCCGCCGTTTTGCAGACAGTTTTTCAGAGGCATCAGTGAATATACCTCCGCCAGGACACGGCTTGCCTATGCGTATGATATCCGTGTTTTCTTCGAGTATCTGCATGACAGGAACAGTTATTGCCATCGCATGGAAATCCAGGATTTTCCCATCGGAATCTTAGAACAACTCACAAGGGAAGACATCGAAGAATATATAGAATACCTTTCCTATTATGAGAAGGACGGAAAAGTGTTCACTAATGATGAGAGAGGCAAGAAAAGAAAACTGGCGGCTCTTCGCAGTTTCTATAATTATTATTTCCAAGCGGAATTGATTGAAAAAAATCCGGCGGTGCTTGTCCCTCTTCCTAAACTGCATGAGAAAGAAATTATCCGTCTCGATGCGGATGAGGTCGCAATTCTTCTGGACCAGGTAGAGGATGGAACCGGACTGACAAAAGCACAGCAGCGTTTTCATAAAGTGACGAAAACAAGGGATGTGGCGATGCTCACTTTGCTTCTCGGAACAGGTATTCGTGTATCGGAATGTGTCGGGTTGGACATCGGTGACGTGGACTTTAAGAATAACGGAATCAAAATCCGGCGAAAAGGAGGCTATGAAGCGGTTATCTATTTTGGCGAAGAGGTTGAAAATGCCTTACAGGATTATCTGGATGAGCGCCATCATATCATTCCACAGTCCGGGCATGAAAACGCCCTGTTTCTGTCCATGCAGAACAGGAGGATTTCTGTGCGTGCGGTGGAAAATATGGTAAAAAAATACTCTTCTACAGTCACAAGCCTTAAGAAAATTACGCCCCATAAGCTTCGGAGCACCTATGGCACCTCTTTGTATCGTGAAACAGGCGATATCTATCTGGTAGCCGATGTTCTGGGGCACAAAGATGTCAATACGACGAAAAAGCATTACGCTGCACTGGAGGATGAGAGACGCCGCTACGCAGCAGATAAGGTAAGGCTGCGGGAGAAAGAATGATATCAATTATAATATGGTATAATTAAATATTTTCCATAATGGATTTCATCATCCATAAGCGCGTTCATGAACTTAACTTCCTCGATATAATCATAGATGGAGACATAATGATTCTGGTCCATATAAGTTTCGGCGATTGACCATAATGTGTCGTCGCCGGACACCATGATACTTTTGTAATACTTGTTGGTGTTTTCTGTACAACCATTCTTCGCATCGGAACGGAAACCACATACAGCAACCGAACATGTGATGATTAAGCAGGCTGTCATAAAAAACATAAAAAAATGTCTCCTCATCTCATGCTGTCTTCTGATTCGGTTATTTGCAATTCTTCTCTCGCTTCTTGCATCTTCGTCTCTGATAGCGCCTATTTTATCGTGATACATATATGGTCTCCTTTCTTGATTTCCGTGAACAACGAGCCGGGTGATGCAGAACATATGTTGTGAACAAATGTTCTTTTCTTTGGATTATACAGAACATACTTTCGCATGTCAATATATTTCCGAGAAAAAATCGAACAAATATTCTGAATATACGTTTGCTATTTGGAACAATATGTGATATGATGAAAGAAATAAAAATTGATGTGGATATAAATCCGTATAGGATTACTTAATGTTACAGTTGGTTTAGTTGAGAAAGGATAAGGTTGTTATTTATGGCATATGGTAAGATTACCGCGAAGCAGAAACAGATACTTGATTATATTAAAGATGAGATTTTAAAGAGAGGTTATCCGCCGGCTGTCCGTGAAATATGCGAAGCCGTCAATTTGAAATCTACTTCTTCTGTCCATTCCCACTTAGAGACGCTTGAGAAGAACGGTTATATAAAGCGTGACCCTACGAAACCCAGGGCGATTGAGATATGTGATGATAATTTCCAGATGGTGCGCACAGAGATGGTTTCGATTCCGGTCATCGGACAAGTGGCGGCAGGCGTACCTATATTGGCCGAACAGAATATTGAAAGCTATTTCCCTGTCCCGGCAGATATGGTTCCAAGCGGCGAATCTTTTGCTTTGAAGGTAAAGGGTGATTCCATGATTAATGTGGGTATTTACAGCGGCGACCAGATTTTTGTAAAGTGCTGCCAGACTGCTAATAATGGCGACACCGTCGTTGCATTAATCGACGATTCTGCCACTGTCAAGACTTTTTATAAAGAAGACGGACATATCCGTCTACAGCCGGAGAATGATACCATGGAACCGATTATTGTGGATGACTGCCAGATTTTGGGGAAGGTATTCGGAGTATTCCGTCTGTACCGCCAGTAAATATTTATTTCCGCAAGCAATGAGCCAAGTACCGTGCTTGAAGGGACACATACAAATTTTTAAAATATAAGAATTTTAAAAAAGATAGGAATCTTCTGCAATCCATGTAGCCATATTTTCCAGTATAGCGCATGGATTGCAAGACATAATAATAGTAACTGTTTGTTGTGCTGCTTTACGGTTTGATTAAATTTCCGGCAGCTTGGACAGACAGTTACTTTTTTATATGATATGTTTCATACGAAGAAGACGGAACAGGCTTAAAGGTTTTATATGGAAAGGGGAAAGAAACATGAAAAATAAAGGTTTAGATTGCCTTGCCCTGACGATTGCCATTATCGGTGCTATTAACTGGGGGTTAATCGGTCTTTTCAGTTTTGACCTGGTGGCATTTGTTTTCGGTAATATGTCATGGTTTTCAAGGATTATTTATGCGCTTGTAGGTATTGCAGGTCTTTATATCATCACTTTTTATATGTATGCGGGTGGTACGGCAAGAGAGGCCGATTCGTGACCCGAACCTGACTGAAAGATGCATGAATAATTGATAAGAAAAATGATGCACTGCAAATGAACTCTCATCTGCGGTGCATCGTTTTATTATTTTCCTTATTGCAATATATTTTTATTATTTTGTATAGAATCATTAAAATTCAATTGGCTTTCCGTCCCGCCAAATCCGTTCCAAGTCATAGAAAAGGCGGTTTTCTTGGTCGAAAATATGCACAATCACATCATGGAAGTCAAGGAGCACCCAATTGGCGTTGTTATAGCCTTCCACCTGTCTTAAGGACACGCCCGCTTTGCCAAGAGTTTCTTCCACATGGTCGGAAAGAGCCTGTATCTGGCTGCGGTTCGAACCGTTTGCGATGATAAAATAGTCGGCAATCACGGAGACTTCGCTGATGTCAATTACTTTAATATCCTCCGCTTTCTTGTCTTCCAGCGCAGTGATGGCAAGTTTTGCAATATCGTAACTGTTCATATAAATTTATTCCTTTCATAATCCAGAGTAAAAATTTTACATAGAATCACATTTCAAATAATACTCATAGGTTTTCTGTGTCATAGGGTCCACGCTGCCGCCCCTCTGCGACAGATATCCCAGAGTGTCATGCAGAATTTTGCGCAACGCCCCGTCTAAATCCTGAAATGCCAGTTTCCGCACTTCCAGAAGGCTTAGGTCTTCCTCTTCCGCTTTTTTTGCGCGTTTTCTGCCGGGTTCTATATAGTCTGCGATATAGATGATTTTCTCCAACTGGCTCATATGAGGTCTGCCTGTAGTATGGTAACAGATGGCGCTCAGGATATCCTGGTCAGTTATACCGTAGTATTCTTTTGCCAGGATACTTCCGGATTTTGCATGTAAGAGCTTGGAATCTTTCTGCATCTCCAATTCGGATAATAGGACATGGTTTTTCTTGCAGATGGATATCTGTTTGCGGTGGCCGAGGCATTTCGCACAATCATGTAACATACCGGCCACAAGAGCCTTCTCCACATCTACGCCATGCACTGCGGCCAGATTTGCCGCGGTGTACGCCACGCTCAAGGTATGTTCATACCGTTTAGATTCCAAAGTTTTTTCCATTTTTTTGCGGAGCTTTGCAAGATTAACTGTCTTCATCGGTACAATCCCTTTCTTTCGATATACTGTCTGACCTGTTCCGGGACTTCTTCTTCAATGGATTCTCCCGCCGCTATTTTCTGCCTGATATCTGAGGAAGAAATATTCATGCAGTTTATTTGCAGCAGCCGGATATCCGCACCGTATTCTTTTTGCAGGATTTGTATTTGCTTTTCCATATCGGCATCTGTCTTATCGTCCCGCACTGCCGCCAGAATACAGCAGCTATCGAAGATATGCTCAGGATGAACCCATTTCGTCATGTGGAAAAGAGAGTCTGCACCCACAATAAAATAGTATTCGGTATCCGGATTATCTTTGGTTAACTGTTTTAGAGTTTCGTAAGTGTAGGTATTGCCCTTCTTTTCGATTTCTATGGTAGACAGAGCAAATCCAGGCATATCCTGGATTGCCAGCGCCGTCATTTTTGCGCGTATCGTCCCTGGTTCCACATTCTGCCCGGCTTTCATATAGGGCACTCCACAGGGCATAAAAAGGACTTCATCCAATGTATATTGTTCAAACGCCTGCTTTGCAAGCATCAGGTGTCCATTGTGAATCGGGTTGAATGTCCCACCCATAATGCCAACTTTTTTCAAATGAAACGCCTCCTGTCACAGTACATAAAAGGTTATCTTGGCAGTACAATCTTAGGATTTTTCTTATCGGGCTTGTAAAGAACGATTTTTTTGCCGATTACCTGTACAATCTGGGAATGAGTCCTCTCGGATATCATTTCTGCAATCTCATTGGGGTCATCCGCACAGTTTTTGAGTACTGCGATTTTAACAAGTTCTCTGGTGTTGAATGCCTCTGCAATCGCAGTAGTAAATTCAGGCGTCAGGCTGGACTTACCCACTTGGAAAGTGGGATTTAAGGCGCTGGCCAGACTTTTTAAATAAGCTCTTTGTTTACTTGTCATAATTTGTACCAAGCCTCAAGCGAAAATGCTTGCATTTTACCCTTTCTTCTTTTTTCTTTCACCCTTTATCTCCATTATCAGCTTATCAGGGTGATGTTTTTTACCTCTGAATCATTATTTGTAATAATCAAAGGACAGACCATACATCCTGACAGTGTCGCCCTCTTCAATTCCCAACTGTTCCAATTGCTTTAGAATGCCGTTATCCTTTAAGAAGTCTTGGAAAAATTTAAATCCCTTTTCAGATTCCAGGTTTGTATAGGAAAGCATCTTTTCGATTCGGGGGCCTTCCACCACATAAGCATCTTCTTCTTCATCATAAACCACTGTAAAAGGCTCGTTTTCCGTGCTGAAATGGTATTCCGGAAAAAATTCCTGTTCAAAGACGATGGGCTGCGCGTCCAATGTTTCTAACTTATTGTTGATAGCGTACAACAAATCCCGCAGTCCCTGCCCGCTGATGGCTGATATGGCATAGACAGGAATACCCTTCGGCTCAAATTCTTCTTTTATCTTTGCTACCGGGTCTTCTTCCGTAAATATCATGTCTGTTTTGTTGGCGGCAATCATCTGAGGCCTTTTTGCCAAATCTGCATTGTAGGCTTCCAATTCTTTGTTGATGGCATAGATGTCCTCAATGGGGTCGCGGCCTTCGGTGGAAGCCGCATCAACGATATGCACAATCAGTCTCGTGCGCTCGATGTGGCGAAGGAACTCGTGTCCGAGGCCGACTCCTTCCGATGCGCCTTCAATCAGGCCAGGGATGTCCGCGATGACAAATCCCTTGGCGTCTTCTAAATCCACTACGCCGAGATTCGGGTTTAAGGTCGTAAAATGGTAGTTGGCAATTTTCGGCCTGGCATTGGTTACCTTGGAAAGAAAAGTGGATTTCCCCACATTCGGGAAGCCGACCAGTCCTACATCGGCAATCACTTTCAGCTCCAACAGAAGTTCCAGTTCCTGGGCAGGCTGACCGGGCTGTGCATATCTTGGCGCCTGCATGGTGCTTGTGGCATAATGTTGGTTACCGCTGCCGCCTCTGCCGCCGCTTAGAAGAAGAAACCGGCGGTTTTCCCCGGACATATCGGTTATCACTTGTCCGCTTTCCGCTTCTTTGATGACCGTGCCCTCAGGGACTTTGATGACGATATCTTCCCCGTTTTTTCCGGCGCAGTTACGTTTGCCACCATTTTCCCCGTTGCCGGCGCTGTACTTACGCGTATGCCTGAAATCGGCAAGGGTATTGAGCCCCTCGTCCACTTCAAAATATACGCTGCCGCCTGTCCCGCCGTCACCGCCGTCGGGGCCGCCGTTTGGCACATACTTCTCCCGGCGGAAGGATACATGTCCGTCACCGCCTTTGCCGCTTTTTACATAGATTTTTGCGCAATCTGCAAACATAGTTTTCTCCTGGTTTTGATATGGTTTCCCTATGAGGTGAAAAGGGCTTCAAACATCTGGATGTTCGAAGCCCGAATCAATCGTCTTATTGCTCTACAGGATATACGGAAGCCTGCTTTTTGTCTCTTCCTTTTCTCTCAAAACGAAGTACACCGTCAACCAATGCGAACAGTGTATCATCGCCGCCGATTCCAACGTTTACGCCGGGATGAATCTTCGTTCCGCGCTGTCTGTACAGAATATTTCCTGCCTTGACGAATTGTCCGTCAGCTCTCTTCGCACCTAATCTCTTGGATTCGGAATCCCTGCCGTTCTTGGTAGAACCGACACCTTTCTTATGTGCAAAAAATTGAAGGTTCATATTTAACATGGCATTACACCTCCTCAAATGTCAATTTACAGTATTTTGTTCCATATTGCTTCTGAATCTGGGCAAGCCCAAGCCTCAGAGAATCTACAAGCACCCTGGAAGTCTCCTTCAAAGGTTGGCCCGTGAAACGGCACCGGATAATTCCGGCGTCTTCATCCGTCTCTACGTCTATTGCTTCCCTTGTAATCTTTTCCAGGGAATTGATGGTATTAATCACGAGAACCGAGATGGAAGCGCATACGATATCTTCACCGTAAGACGCATACCCTGCATGTCCGTCGCATGTAAATCCCTGATATTCTCCTGCCGCCGTTTTATGGAATGTGATTTGTGTCATTTCACACCTCATAAAAACTGCTATACATTGATTTTGTCAATCTTAACCTGAGTGTATGCTTGCCTGTGACCGTTTTTCTTGTGATAGCCTGTTTTTCTCTTATACTTGTATACGATCACTTTACGGTGTTTACCCTGGTCTAAAACGGTTCCGGTAACGGTTGCATTCGCAACATCACCTGCAACCTTAAGCTCCTGGTCGCTGACAGCTATAACCTGGTCAAATGTCACAGTGCTTCCGACTTCAACGTCTAATTTCTCAATCTTGATGATGTCTCCTTCGGAAACTTTGTACTGCTTTCCACCTGTTGCAATAATTGCGTACATATGGCACCTCCTATTCATGAACTCCAGTTCATTTTACTCGCTAGCTTCGGTGGCATCCGGCTGTGGGAATCCAATGAAACGCCCATAAATGACTCACATACGGACACACTTTTACCTCACTATGCGGCATACTCGATTATCATAACCGGTTTGGTGGAATTTGTCAATGGATTTTTTCTATAATCATTATATCATTGTAACGGGCTGCTCCATGACACTTCCTCAGACTGCATGAGTTCGTCGTACTTTATTCCTAGAAAAGCGCATCGGTCCTCGACAGCCGCCTGCACTTCTTCGTTGCTAACCCAGTTAATACCTAATTCATCACGGCATTTTTCCACATAAGTCTCACAGAGGCGTAAGTCCTCCTCGTCAGGGCATCCGCTTAAGTCGTAACAATAATATTTATCCTCTCCGATTGCGGAAAAAGAAACCACAAGGCCGGGGACATGGTCTGTGCCGAAAATATCCTGATAGACGTCGCCGCCCAGGTCTGTCCATTCGCCGGACAGAGTTTCCGTCGAGAATATATCGGCTATTGTTCCGTCTGATAAGATGGCCGACACGCCGGCATAGTTATCTCCCGCCCCGGATGAGCCGGAATCGCTCAGCCGTCCGTTATGGTATGCGGTTCTGTCACTTCTGGCCCAACAGGCATATTTATTTGTCAGGTGAAGCTGGCCGTCATCCTGCGACAGGACGATAACGGCATAGCTGTCATCATCGGGACTGTAGATATCCAATCCGTTAAAACGAACCAATAATTTCCTGGCGTCATTGTCCAGGCATTCTATGTAAGCGTACTGCACAGAATCATAAGAATTTCCTGTGTACAAGTAATAATCGGATACGGCCTGCCCGAGTTCTGTCAAGGTATAGGCGCTGCCTCTTTGCAATAACTCTTTCTCGTATTCATATTTCGGGAAATCATCTCTGACGATTGCCTGCAGGTCATTGTGCAGAAATTCTTCATACAAATTGTCTGCGCCGGTACCGCACCCGGACAACATTATTGCAGCACATGATAAGGCTAACAGCCTTTTAAACACGGTTGGCACTGTCTTTTGCCTGCCATGGTTTTGCTTCTTCATTGTACGATTCCCCCTTTTATCATAACATTAAATACAAGCCCTCACTAAACTAGGCACTAGGCGATTGTAAAAAAATACGCCGCAATCTGTGCGCGGGAGCTGAACTCTTCCGTTTCAAGAAGCTCCCGTACTTCTTCTTTTGTATAAAAGCCTGCTGTAATCTGTTCGTTTTCAGATGTATGGTCTTCAAAGCTTCCTTCCACATCTACGAAAGCAATCTGTGTCTTGACATCGGAGAATGCAACCGCCGCGTAGGAAGGAGGAAGAATACTGCGTATTTTATGTATGCTCAGCCCGGTTTCTTCATAAAGTTCCCGCTGGATGCATTCTTCCAATGACTCGCCGTCATTAATCATGCCTGCACAAAGATTATAGACGAAACGGTTGACGCCCATGCGAAATTCACGTAACAGCAGAAGCTTGTCTTCGTGATATGCCACAATAGACACGCCGCTTACACGCTTGCCGATGGCTTCCGGGCCGGGGATTTCACTGCGGCTGACAATTTCGTATTTTTTTTCACGTCCTGCTTTGTTCCTGTAAGTCAGTTCGTAATTTTTTAAATATTTGCCGTCTTTTACTTTTTCCATTCTTAGAAGTTCCATAGGATATTCCCCTTTCTTCAATTTGCTATGTAGAATTGTAGACTGACCGGGTCAATAATACGTCTGGATTGGTCAAAAGAGCGTTTGGCAGATACTACCTCTTATCGTGATACTGCTCGTAGAAGCTCGGGTTCACTTTCTTCCGGGTGATTTCCATCAGTCCCAATCCAGTCATGTCCACTACATCTGCCGTTACGTTGTCTCTTTTTAACAGGCTGCGCATATGCTCCATCAGCTGTTTTTCATGAGACTTTTCTTTGAGGTTAATGAAGTCCACGAGAATTATCCCTGAAAGGTTCCGTGCCCGCAGATGTGCGGCAATCTTCTCTGCCGCTTCCAGGTTGAGGCACAGGAAAGTTTCTTCCGTGTTTTTTCCTTGCTCGCATTTTCCGCTGTTGACGTCGATGGAGATAAGCGCTTCAGTGGGTTCGATGACCAGATAGCCGCCGGATTTCAGCCATACCTTCTTATCCAGAAGTTCCTTGATGCGCGCTTCCAAAGAGTATAGCTTATAAAGAGGAAGCGTAGAATCTTCATAGAGACGGACGGGAATGCCCAGCTGCGCCAGGCTGTCTTTTATTTCTGCGTATACGCCAGGGATATCCGTGACCACTTCATCGTATTCTGATGTATATGCATTTTCGATGAAATGCATATATCCGGGTTTGCCATGGTACAGGCAGCTATAACAGGTACGTTGTCCGGCAACCTGTTGGATATGCTCTAACTGTGCCACGAGTTGTTCCGCTTCCTGTATAAGAGGGGCGTCTTCCTGTAATGCGCCTGCGTTGGTTCTGATAATCAGACGGTGACGTCCGGCAATCTGTTGTAACGGCCCGATACTTCGAAACCGGGTATGTTGTTTTTTGCCAAGTTTCGATGAAACCTGAATGTTGGCTTTAGAACTGCTCTTCATTCCCACAACGATGTAATTTCCTGACAGGGTGATATCGGTTGTCACCCCTGCGAGTTTCGTTTTCATAGGCTCTTTGACAAGCTGCACAAGCAGCTCATCACCTGGTTTCAGGCATCCGTCCGGTTTCCGGTTCGTCACGAAAGCATGCTTTGCCTCGGAAAGAGGAAGGAACGTGAGGCAGCCGCTTCCAATGTCTACGAAAGCGGCGCCGATATTTTGTGAGATATTCTGTACTTTTCCTATATAAATGTTGCCTATCATGTGGTCGTTTGCCCGGTGGGTCTGTATGGACAGAATTTGGGTGCCACATATCAGCAGAGAGTACAGCCTGTCATTTAGCGTGGTGATTAATATTTTGCCTTTTTGTGATGTCATGGAATATACCTTAATGTATGTTATATGTTATAGATTCTTATATTTTACGGCCGTGCCATAGGCAATGACTTCCGCAGCCCCCTGCATGACCGAGGATGATGCATAGCGGACATTTACTATCGCGTCGGCGCCTAGATTCTGGGCCTCGTCCACCATACGCTTTACGGCAATCTGCCTTGCCTGATTGAGCATATCTGTGTATTCGGTGACTTCTCCGCCCACAAGCGTCTTGATTCCTGCCATAAAATCTTTGCCGAAATTCTTCGTCTGCACAATGCTTCCCTTGACAACCCCTAATGTTTCCAATTCTTTTCCCGAAATATAATCAGTATTTACGAGCAACATCTTCTTCTCCTCCTTCAATTTCCCTTATGCGCTGCAGAAGCATCTTGATAACTGCCACGATGACCAATGCCGGTATGATAACCAATATGGCAATCAACCATAATGGAATTGGGTCAACCATATAGCCCCAGATAAAGACGCAGATTAAAAATACCATAAACAGAATGAATACGATAGCTGCAAAGATAGAACTGCGTTTCTTTTCGATGATATCTTTTTTGCATACATTTGTAAATTTAGTTCCTTCTTTTTCCATCTCCACCATCCTTTCCAGATATTTATCAGGAGAAAGGCCATCGTAATGGCAGTGGTCTTCCATAAGAACCGTACACAGCCTGGATGTTTCCAACAGATTCATCTTTTCACGCTCCAGGACTATGAGTTGCCGCTGCAGAGCGTCCATAAGGACTAAGTCACCGCTCTGTATCCTGCGGATTTCCTCAATTGGAAGGGAAAGTTTGCGCAGAAGTTTGATTTTTTTCAATTCCATGGCATCTTCTATAGAGTAATCTCTGTAACCGTTCTGGCTGTTTCGGCCGGGATGTAATAATCCTTGCTGTTCATAGAAACGGATATTCTTTTTGGTGATACCAACCTGCTGCTCTACTTCGTTAATTCTCATAACCGTATTTCCCTCCGGACAGTCCTATCGGAGTGGATTTTCCGTCTGTCCTTCTCCTGATACGCCCAGAATAAGGCTTCCACAAGGTGGAATGTCAAGGCAAAATTACAAATTTTTTTCACTTATAGGAAAGTCCTCCGCTTATCCGAGTCCGCGAAGCGGAACTCGCAAAGTTAATTTGCGCAGCAAATTAACTTTTTTTATGCGCAAAGAAAAATTATACTTCTGCAAGAGGGACGAAATGGTGGGCGGATGCATTGTCTGTACTGTCCGTATATGTTTCCAGGCGGGTTATCTGACATGCCTGCAAGGGGACTTCCGCCCCGGCAAACTGGCAGAATGCCTGGAAAACGGCGGCAGGTTTTATATTGCCGCTGCTGCTGGCATTGACAAGCATGTGTATCGCCCCATCGGCGTTTGCCCCGATTTCATAGATGCCCTGTTTTAAGTCTAGTTCTACAGTACTCTTTTTTGTCTCTTTTGTGTAGGGAATCGTTTCCTGGGCGTAAAAAGCATGCAGCTTTTCGTCCAGTCCGTCTATGGGGAAAGCGCCTTCTTTCATCCGCAGGCTGTAGGAAGCCGCAGCGACGCTTGCCATGGCGTTTTTCGCATGGTCGGGCAGAACGGTCACCGAAAGCACTTCCACGCCTTCTACCATGGTGCGGTTAAGCGCCTCTTTCATGTCCTGGGCCGACGTCATGGAAAGCACTTCGATGTCCATGTATTCTCCGGCGCTTTCAAGCCCTACCCCCAGAGGGGATGCGAAGGACATAATCTGGTGTGGGCTGAAGCCCTCCGAATATTTGATATCAATGCCTGCGCGGCGGATAGCTTTCTGGAAAAAACGCATCATGTCCAGATGTCCTATATATTTCATTGTTCCGTATTTAGCGAATTTAATCCGTATTTTCATGGGTGTCCTCGTTTATTCTGAAATAATCCAATTTAGACAGGCGCCGCCGGGCAGCTATTGTCCGCAGAACGCTCTTCAAAACAGATGCCTCCGCCAAAGCGGTTGGCGCCGCATCCCTGGCATTGCACCTTGCAGTTGGGGGACGGGGTCTGTGTCTGCGCTTTCTTCCATTCCCGCAGAAGGAAGTCCCTTGTCACACCGCAGTCTAAGAAATCCCAGGGGAATATCTCGTCGTCCGCCCTTGGCCTTGTAGTGTAAAAGCCAATGTCAAGCCCACAATCTTCGAAACATTCCATCCATATGTCATTATGGAAATATTCGCTCCAGGAATCAAAGAGACATCCTCTCTTGTAGGCTGCTTCAATGACTTGCGCTATCCTACGGTCGCCTCTGGCGAAAACGCCTTCCAGTACGCTCACATCCGCCTCGTGCCAGTTATATTTGATGCTTTTTTGATTTAGTTGTTCCACAATGCCCTGCTTCGTCAGGCGGGCTTTTTCCAGGAACTCTTCCTTCGTGCACATGGGCGCCCACTGGAAGGGAGTAAAGGGTTTCGGAATAAAGAAGGACGTGCTTGTGACAATCTGTACTCTGCCGTTTACCCGCTTGTCCTTCGGGACAGTTTCGAAGAAAGTAGCGGCAATCTTGTTGGAAAGGTCCCCAATGCCTCTGATATCTTCTTCTGTCTCTGTGGGAAGTCCCAGCATGAAGTAGAGTTTTACCCTTGTCCATCCTCCCTGGAAAGCCAGCGCGGCGCCTCTTAGAATGACTTCTTCAGTCAATCCTTTGTTGATGACGTCACGCAGCCTCTGGCTTCCTGCCTCCGGTGCGAATGTCAGGCTGCTCTTCTTCACGTCCTGCACCTTGCCCATGACATCCAGGGAAAAGGCATCGATGCGCAGGGACGGCAGTGAAATATTGACATGTTTCGTACCACAATCTTCGATTAGGAAGTCCAACAGTTCATTCAAATGGGAATAGTCACTGGAACTCAAAGAGCTTAAGGAGATTTCTTCATGCCCTGTATTGCGGAGCATATCAGAGGCATATTCCTTAAGCATGTCCACGCTGCGTTCCCTTACCGGGCGGTACAATTGTCCTGCCTGGCAGAAACGGCAGCCGCGGATACATCCCCGCTGAATCTCTAAGACGACTCTGTCCTGTGTCACTTTGATAAAAGGGACAACAGGTTTGCGGGGATAATAGGTGTTTGTCACATCCATCACGATTTCTTTTAAGATAGTGTCGGGAATATCGTCAAAGAATTTCTTTCTTCCCTGTATCGTGCCGTCTTCATTGTATAGTTCCTGATAGAACTGCGGCACATAGATTCCGGGAATCTTTGCGGCGCCTTTCAGGAAATCCTGTTTGGTTCCGCCTTGCTCTTTATTCTTACGATACCAGTCAAACAGGTTGCGGTACTGTGTCTCACCCTCACCGATATAGAACAGGTCAAAAAAATCTGCGATAGGTTCCGGATTATAGGTGCAGGGACCGCCGCCGATGACGATGGGGACATCTTCACCCCGGTCCGCCGCGTGAAGCGGTATCTGGGCCAGGTCGAGTATTTGTAAAATATTGGTGTAACACATTTCATACTGGATAGTAATGCCAAGAAAGTCCATATCCTTCACAGGTTCCTGGGATTCTAAGCAGAACAGCGGAATATGGTTGTCACGCATGATGCGGTCCAAATCTACCCAAGGGGAATAGACACGCTCGCACCACACGTCTTCCCATTCGTTTAACATGCTGTATATAATCTGGATGCCTAAGTGGGACATACCGATTTCGTACACGTCAGGAAAGCACATGGCGAAACGGACTGCCACATGTTCTTTGTCTTTCATGACAGAGTTAACTTCATTGCCAATATAACGTGCAGGCTTCTCCACCTGCATTAATATGTCGTCGCTTAACGCTAGTTTTCTCATAGATTGTGATTCCTTATCCTTTAATGGGTGCCATAGGCCCCATATTTCTTAACCTGCGAATTTAGGTAGCGCCGAAAATATTTCGGCATTACTTATTTCCAAGTATATAGGATATGTCACTCAAAATCAAGCAGTGCCGCCAGTCCGTCTATGGCGTCGTTCCCCTCCCCGTCATACAGGTGGAAGGTGTCGGCCACAATCATGTTATGGATATCGTTGGTCGTATACTGTCCGATTTTATCCCCTCCTGTGTCGCATAGTAAGAATCCCACAAATAATAGGATTGCCAGAATCATGCGGTACTTAAAGGTCCCTTCCGGGAATGCGGGGGCATAGCCCTCTTGTGGCTGTGCATTTTCATACTGCTGCTCCTGGATGGGAATCCTGCCTCTGCTAAAAAGCGGCGGCTGTGTGTCCGTTCCGTACAAAATATGTTCCCGCTGCCTGATTTTCATACGGTTTCCGTGGTTTTCTTCCCTTATGTACTGCGCAAGCGCCATTTTCTTTTCCAGAGAAACTTTATGTTCCATATATAGTCCGTCCTGTAGGAGTGTTGCTTTATTTTATGATGACAGGCCGGAAAAAAGAACGTTGTAAACCGAAGGATATTCTTCCGGTTTATATTGCTTTATCTCCCCATCCTTCACCAATATAATCTCATCCGCCCTCTTAGCATATGCCTGGTCATGGGTGATATAGATGACTGTCCTGCCCTCCAAATGTAAAAGCTTTTCCATTGCACAGCGGGCGGCTTCTTTGTCCAGGCAGCTTGTGGGCTCGTCCGCCAGGATGATTTGCGCGTCGCAGGACAGTCCCCTTGCAATATTGACCCGCTTGGCTTCCCCGCCGGATAGCTGTGCCGGAATTTTCCCGCATATCGATTCCGTATCATGGAATTGGAGTTCCTGCAATAAACTTTTTGCGGAATCCGGCTCAAATCCGGCTTTGCCATAAGAGATATTTTCCGAAACAGTATGTCCCTGGAATAATAGTTCATCCGCCGGTATGTATGCCACTTTCATTCCAAAGTCAAGTACCTTGTTGTCCTGGCACTGATACAGGCCGGCCATCGCTTTCAACAGGGTGCTTTTGCCGCCGCCGTTTTCCCCGACGACAGCCACTTTGCTTCCCAGGGGGATGCGGCAGCATGCGTCTTTGATAATTTCCTTATCTCCTGCCGATATGGATACATGTTTAAGAACAAGACAGTCATTTTGTATGCTCATGACAGGATGGGGTTGTTCCTTCAGGACATCATCCAGTTTCCCGATGGGCACAAGGGAGTCGGGCAGCCGGGAGACATTCATGCCAAATCCCTTTGTTTTCGCCGTCAGGTTGTCAAACGTCGAAAAAGAGGAGGCGGCATCGTCGGCATAGGAACGGAATACCGACTGCCTCACCATAAAACTGTACACGAGCCCTGTCCTAAAGATGCCGTGTATGCTTACAAGGCAGAAATCCAGTAAAGCGCCTGCCAGCATTTTCCGCTCTTGGGTCAGAAACCATTGACGTCTTGCATCTATATATAATTTCTCCATCCAATCTCCTGTCTGGTTATGCTGATGGAATGGAAGCTGCCCTAACAGCGAACGCACTCTTCTGATGCCTTCCGCCCTGTCTTCTTGTAGTTTCCTGGTATAATCCCTGTTATATCGGAATTGCAGCCGCACAAAAATCAGTTCTATACCCACAAGCATAACGATAAGGATACCAAATATACTGGACAGGTGGTACAGCATTACCATTAATGCGATGACTGCCACGCCGTTTCCGAGCATGTCCGCAAGGGAGAAATAGAACCCCATGATATTCCCTGTTCCCGCCGCAATCCGGTTGAACAGGTCATCGTCATTGTGGGCGGCATGGACGGAGGCAACGGAAAGTTCGCTTAGCTCTTTAAAGCTGTTCCTGGAGGCGTGAAATGCAAATTTGGTCACCCAGGCGTCACCGTACACGTTAATAAAATACATTACCCCAAAGTTAAAGCCGAAAACACAGGCCCCGCCCAGGGCAGTCCATAACAGAGCCTGCACATCATTTCCTGCGACGGCCTGGAAGCCGCATTTTAAAATAACCGGCATCATCAATGCCGTCTCGGCATTGAACAGTATAATCGTCATTAGTAAAAAGTAAAGCTGCCTTCTCTTGCCTTTCATCAGCCGTTGCCCTAATCGGAAGACAGCCAATATATTTTTGTTTTTATCATTATTTTTACTGTTGGATTTCGTAACGCCTTCTCTTATATTTCCCATGTCAGATACTCCCTGCCCCCTCTCTTTGAATCCGTACCAGTATGTCGCACAGGCTGAGCGCTGCCGGGTTATGGGAGACAAGAATCAATATCTTGTTTTCCTTTGTCACTTCATCGATTAAGTTATGTAATACAAAGCTCTCTGCATCGGAGGACATGGCGTTAGTGGCTTCGTCCAGGATGAATACTTCTTTGTCTGTATAGAAGCATCGGGCAAGACATATTTTCTGGCGTTCGCCGCTTGACAGGCCGCTTTCGTCCAGAGCCTGCCCTTCCTTTGCCACGGCTAGTTTTTCAATGCCTGTTTTCCGGAGAGCTTCTGTATACCTTTTTTCATCTGTCTGTGAGCCGTCCGCTGTCAGCGTGATATTTTCTTTCAGGCTTACCGGCAGGAGGACGGGACTTTGCGGCAGATACAGGATATGGGACCACAAGTCCTGCCTGTCAAGGGATTCCAGCCTGTGGCCGTTGACAAGACATTCCCCTGTGTATCCTGGCAGCTCCCCCAGTAGAATTTTTAGCAGGGTGGTTTTGCCTATGCCGGATTCACCGCATATGCCTGTAACACTCCCGGACTGTGCCAATAACTTATCCATCCGGCAGTTACATTGCCCTGTCCGGTAGCCGTATGTGATATCCGACGCCTCAATCAGACTTATACGCTCCTTGAGCAGTTCTTTTGGGCAGCTTGACACATTCTCCGCTTCCTGAGTAACCATTCCGTTTTGCTTAAGAAACGTATTCATATTTTGTTCTATTCCAATTAATTTTTTATGTTGGGAAACACAGTTCGGAATTTGCAGCAGACTTTCCGCAAGACTGGGCAAAAGCATCGTGAGCGCAAGCAGCTTCGGAAGTGTGAACTGTCCCCTGATGGTCAGCATCCCGAAATAGATGATGGCAGCCAAAGTAATTCCCACGCTCCCAAACCGCATGCATATCCTCGCGGTGTTCGTATATTTTCCCAAGAGAATCTGCGACTGTTGATTTTCGTCCACTTGTTCTTCGAATTTCTTATATACCCCGGAATGCAAGAACGGAAGGATTTCCTTGCACCTTAAGTAGTTCCACATCTCGCCGTAGACGGCGTTCATCTTCTCGTTGGATGCTTTCGCCGCATCGGGAATCTTGCGGCTGCTCTTCCACATGAGAAAAAGCGCGGTTACGGTAACTGCGAGGCAGAGAAACAGGGCCGTTATGCTGATGGAACTGACATAGGCGCTGAGGATGAGGGAAACGCCCAGTATTCGGCTGCATTCGAGCACCCAGTCCGTTCGCTGTGTAACGAAATCGTTTACTGTATTCTGGATAAGCACAAAAGCCTGCTCTCCGCCGCTACCCCTTGTGCGACTTGACGAAATGAGCCGGTCTTCAAGCCGGATTACTTGTTTACGATACAGAGCGTATCTTAGTTTCTGTCGGAGGATATCCAGCAGCGCGCCTGCAAGTATGGACAGGACAAACAGGATTAACAGATGGGGCGCATAGTCCCCGTCCTGCAAGACGTCTTCCACAATTTTTTTGAGCAGGAATACGGACAGGACGGAATTGAACGCGCTTGTCAGAATTGTCAGAAAAATGCAGTTGAACCATAGAGTTGTCTGGAGTTTTAATATTGGTCTCATTTCACCTCTGCGCAAGTTCCGCGGTAATCTCTTCCCAGGTAACATTTTTTTCCGCCATTAGAACCATCATATGATAAAGGAAATCGGCAATCTCATATTTTACTTCATTTGCATTGGGATTTTTGGCGGCGATTACGATTTCCGTCGCCTCTTCGCCTAGTTTCTTTAAAATCTTATCCACGCCTTTTTCAAACAGATAGTTTGTGTAGGAACCCTCTTTTGGATGGATTTTCCTGTCCTTAATGACATCAAAAACCTGTTCGAATACTTTAAGCGGATTAGACTCTTCATATTCTTTTGCCATAATCTCATTAAAAAAGCAGGAATGGGAACCGGTATGGCAAGCCGCGCCAATCTGGGATACCTTGGCAAGGATGGTGTCTTTATCGCAGTCTGCCGTCAGCGACTTCACGTACTGATAATGTCCGCTTGTCTCCCCCTTAACCCACAGTTCTTCCCGGCTCCGGCTATAATATGTCATCTTGCCTGTCTTGAGGGTCATATTGTAGGCTTCCTCGTTCATGTACGCCACCATCAGCACTTCGTCTGTCTTGTAATCCTGCACCACCACGGTTACATGCCCGTCAGAATTTAACTTAAACTCTTCCCACCGGATAACAGGTTCGAAAGTGTTGACCGGAATGTTGTTATTCTGGCACAGAGATTTGACTGCAAGCAGCTCTTTCACATTCTGGTTGATGGCGTAACCGGAAATGCCGCAGATGTTTTCATTGGAAAGAAGCTCCAGTATCTTATCCAAAGACACCTCCGGCACAGAAGCAATCATCGGGAACCTGGACCTGCTGATGGCGTCTTTCAGTTCCTTTTCTTTCACCAGGATTATTTCGCTTACATACTGTTCCAGCAAATCTTCATTGCGGACAATTGCGTCGGCTTCCGACACACACGCTACAATCTTGTCCTTGCCGAATTTCTTGGAAACTTCTTCGGTAATCTCTACATTGCCGGGTTTGGAGTAATTTAATGCCGCTTTCCGGCATCCGGCGTAGAGAAGCTTCTTGATATCCTCCATGCGCTTTACATTGCCAGCGCCGATAACCGGAATTTCAGCTTCATTACAGATTGCTTTGATGACGTCCAACGCTTCCTCATGCTCTGCATCGCTGTCAGACATATCATAGACAATCATTTCGTCCGCGTTATTGTCACTGTAATATTTCGCCAATGCTACCGGGTTCGTGTCGATAATGGTGCTGTCCGAAAATCCTTTTACGGCATCTCCTTTATATAAATAAATACATGGTATAAATTTTTTGTAGAGCATATTTTCCCCGATTCCTGCGCTGCTTTTTGCGCATAACCTTTTCCTTTCCGCGACTGTATGATTACAGCGCACCTTTTGTACTCAATACCCCTTCAATCCTTGTGTCATAGGAAACCGCATGGTCGAGGGCTTTACCGAACGCCTTGAACATGGCTTCAGCCATATGGTGCGTGTTCTCGCCATGAAGCATTTTGATGTGGAGATTCATGCCTGCGCCGTAGCTTACGGCATAGAAAAATTCACGTACAAGTTCCGTGTCAAGCCCGCCGACGCGCTCCGCAGGAAATACGCAGTCATATACGAAATAGGGTCTGCCGCAAAGGTCAATGGCGCACAGGCAGAGCGCATCGTCCATTGGCAGCATAAAAGAACCGTAACGTCTGATGCCCGCCTTATCTCCAATCGCTTCGCGGATTGCATTTCCGAGTACGATTCCTGTATCTTCCACCGTATGATGCCCGTCCACTTCCAAATCCCCATTGACCGATAGAGTTAGGTCGAAAAAACCATGTTTTGAGAACCCCTCCAACATATGGTTAAAAAAGCCTATCCCTGTGTCAACCTGGCTGATGCCTGTCCCGTCAATTGCAAGAGACAGCTCAATGTCCGTCTCTTTTGTCTTTCTATTAATATTTGCTATCCTGGGCATAATTACTCCTTACTAAAATTTATTTCTGCGGGCAACCTGGCCCAAATCATTCCTATCCTTGTTCCACAGAGACTGTGAACCGAGTTGCTATATGTCCGTAAACCGTACCCTGACCGAGTTGGCATGCGCCGTAAGCCCTTCCTTCTCGGCAAACAGTTCAATATCCTCATGTGCCTGTTCCAATGCTTCCCTGGAATAGGAAATAATACTTGTCTTTTTCGTGAAGTCATCCACATTAAGCGGTGAAAAGAATTTCGCCGTGCCGTTGGTGGGAAGGATATGGTTAGGTCCGGCATAATAGTCTCCCAACGGTTCGGAAGAATATTCGCCTAAGAAAACAGCGCCTGCATTATGGATTTTTGTCATGACGGCATAGGGGTCTTTCGTCAGAATCTCCACATGTTCCGAAGCGATGGCGTCCGCCGCCATAATAGCGTCCTCCATGGAATCCGCCAACAAGATATATCCGTAATTATCCAATGATTTCCGGATAATCTCTGCCCTGGAAAGCTCTTTCAGGAAGCCTTCAATCTGGCCGTTTACTTCCCCGGCAAGTTTTTCATCGGTGGTGATGAGGATGGCGCTTGCGAGTTCGTCGTGCTCCGCCTGGGAAAGCAGGTCAGCCGCCACATAACGGGGATTTGCAGTCTCGTCTGCAATGACCAGAATCTCACTTGGCCCTGCGATGGAATCAATGCTGACATATCCGAAACATGCTTTCTTAGCGAGCGCAACAAAGATATTGCCCGGCCCGGTAATCTTATCTACCTTCGGAATGGTTTCGGTTCCGAAGGCCATAGCGGCGATAGCCTGTGCACCGCCCACCTTATATATTTCGTCCACACCGGCAATCTTCGCTGCCGCCAATGTGCCCGGATTTACTTTTCCGTCGGCGCCCGCCGGGGTCGTCATGATGATTTTACCCACGCCTGCGACTTTGGCGGGAATCACGTTCATAAGCACGCTGCTCGGATAGGCGGCTTTACCGCCGGGCACATAGACGCCGGATACCGCAATAGGGAGAATCTTCTGCCCTAAAATACTGCCGTCCGGTTTTGGGTCTATCCAACTGTTGCGAAGCTGCTTCTTGTGGTAGCGGGCGATATTGTCGGCAGACTTCTTCATCACTTCCACAAAACGGGCGTCGATGGCGCATAATGCTTCTTCGATTTCCGCATCGCTCACGCGCATATTATTTCTGTCAATCTCCCACTTGTCAAATTCCTTCGTGTAGGAAAAGACCGCCTCATCGCCCCTCTCACGCACATTTTTTATAATACCGGCAACGACGTCTTCATATTCAGAATAATTGTTAGGGCTTCTCTTTAACAAGCTGTCCAATAAATCTTTCTGCGTGTCCGCAGTCAATCTCACTGTTCTCATAAGATACCTCATTCTTCTCGCTCATTGTGTAGCATAGTTGAGTTTTACCGTGACGGAAGCATTTTTCAGCCTGGAACTGGTATCGAAGGTACCGCCATAGCTGTACTCCGTGTTACTGTTCTGCGGCGTTATCTGGAAAACGCCAAGCGTGGCATTTAAGAGCTCTCCGGGCTGGGTGCCGCTTCCTGTCGCCATTAAGTCGATACGGTCTTTCGCGTTCTGGGTCGCCTGCTCAATCAGTTCCAGCTTCAGTTCATCCAGTTTCGTATAGTAATACTCCGGCTCATAGGATATAAATTCCACGTCCGACTCAATCAGTTCTGAGATGTCCCTGGAGATTGCTTCGATTTTATCTACGTCCATGGATGTGATGGAAATGCTCTGTGATAAGTCATAGCCGTCCAGGACTTCCCCTGTCCGGTTTCCTTCATCATTGTACAATGTCGTCCAGCGTTCGCTGATGGTTACCGAACTGAATACCATTTCGTCCTCTGTCACGCCGTTTTTCTCCAGGTAGTCTTTGACCAGTTTGGCGTCTTTCGTGATACGTTGGTAAGCGTTTCGCGATGTAAGCCCTGAGGAAGAAAATTCCCCGCGCCATACGATTAAGTCAGCCTCGAAATCACAGTTGGCGGAACCTGTCGCCGTCAGGCCGCCGCTCCCAGATGTACGTTTGTAGCTGACGATGCTGAACGAAAAAACAGATACGCAGACAATGGCGCATATGCCTGCAATTAACGCAATAACAATTCCCTTATACTCCTTCATGATAGTTCCCCTTTCTTTAAATCGGCAATCAGTTTCTTAATCCGTTCGGGTTCCATCTGCATACTGACCTGGTTGACAATCATCCTCGCGGAAAGCGGGCGGATTTCCTCTAACACTTCCAGGCCGTTCTCTTTCAGTGTGGAACCTGTCTCCACGATATCCACGATGACATCTGAAAGCTTTACAATGGGCCCCAGTTCCACGGAGCCATTTAATTTGATGATATCCACGGTCTGATGCTTCATGTTGTAGAAATAGTCTTTGGCAATATTGGGATATTTCGTTGCAACCCGAATCATTTCATGGTGTTTCAGAAGCTCTTTGGCGTTTCTTGGCCCGCACACACACATCCTGCACTTGCCGTAGCCTAAGTCAAGCACTTCATAGACCCGGCGGTTTTCTTCCAGAATGGTATCTTTTCCGACTACGCCGATGTCCGCCGCGCCATATTCCACATAAGTGGGCACGTCCGGCCCTTTTGAAAGAAAAAATTTCAATTTCAATTCTTCGTTGACGAAAATCAGCTTGCGGGAATCTTTGTCCTTCATTTCATCGCATGTGATGCCGATTTTTTCCAAAAGCTCCATTGTCTTATTCGCAAGACGCCCTTTGGCAAGGGCAAATGTCAAATATCTGTTTTCACTCATTCTTATAACCATGCTCCTCTCTCAGCGTGCGAATTTGTGCTTTTCAGCACAAGTTTGCCTTTCTGTCATCCGATTAAAGCTGCCTGCCCGGCAGCAATGCCACGTTCTTTCCCGCCGCACGCATCTGCCTGGCTTCATGGAGCTGCTCCCTGAAGTTTTCTTGTGTGTAAAACAGTTTGACATTGCCGTCAATTCCCGAAACGGCGGCTCCCTGTCTTCTCATCGCCGCCAACAAATCATCCACAACCACCATAAACCCGATGGCCGGCGCATCTTTGCCAAACTGTTTCAAGAGGCCGTCATAGCGCCCGCCTTTCACGATGGCGTCCCCCACGCCATAGGTATATCCTTTAAAAATAATGCCCGTATAATAATTATACTTACTTAACATGCCAAGGTCAAAGGAAACATATTTCTCAACGCCATAATCGCACAGCACTTCATAAACTTTCTCAAGCCGCTCTATGGCGTTCTTTGACCGCCTGTTAGCGACTGACTTTTTGGCTTCCTCCAATGTTGCCGACGTGCCGAATAGTTCGCTGACTTTTAAGAGGAGTTCTTTATCTTTTGGGTTTACGTGAATACGGTCAAGCAGCTCTTCCGCGCCGAAATAATTTTTGCCGGAAATATATTCCCGCAGTTCCAGCTCAGTCTCTTCGTCAAGTCCCGCTTCGTCGCAGATGCCTTTGAAATATTCCAGGTTTCCTACGCTGATTTGGAAATCGGACAGCCCGGCGTGGTACAGCGCCTCGATGGTCATGGCAATCATTTCCGCATCCGCCTGCACAGAACCGTCGCCAATCAGCTCCGCTCCCATCTGGGTCGCTTCCTTTAGCTTGCCCTGAAGGTTGGATGTATTTATAAAAATACTGCCCTGGTAACAGAAACGAAGCGGAATGTCTTCATCCATAAAATATTTCGCCGCGCATCTGGCGATGGAAGGGGTAAAATCAGGCCGAAGCACAAGCGTATTCCCTTCTTTATCAAAGAATTTATATAGTTCTTTGGACGGCGTCGTCCCTATTTCCTTGGAAAATACGTCAAAAAACTCAAAAGTAGGCGTCTGGATGTCCATGTATCCGTATCCTTTGATTTTTTCATGGAGGAGATGTTCCACAACAGTCTTTTTTGCTTTTTCTTCCCCGTATATGTCGCGCACGCCCTCCGGCGTATGTACCAGTTTCTTACCCATGCTATGCCTCCGTTATAATTTTAGTTTTATATCTGCAGAAACATTTATCTTGTGCGGAGTTACTTTATTGATTCAACGTGATAATTCGACACCGCACTGCTATATAAAACTCACTTTACTATACTCTAATTCCATTAACTTGTCAATTTATGGCCTGATTTACGCTGCGCCTTCCCTTATATAGTTTTATGCTGCGCCAATGGGGCTTGGCTCGTATTTACTCAATCCGGTCGTCCAGGTCTTTCTGCAGGACATCCAGATAAGGCACTAAAACCCCGTGCTTCTTAGGCAGGATATATGCAGGGTTTAATTCATCGTAGCGGAAACTCTTGCGGCCGCCTTCTTTTGCCCTGTCCCAGAAGAAACGCAGCATTTCATAGGGAAGATAATAGAAAACGTCCCGGTGCGTATAATAAATCAGGAAAAACGCAACACCCTTCTGCTTCTCAAACTGCCCCATAAATTTTACCTGATGCTCATGGATATTCTGAAGGGCGAAAGTATCCACTGCGCATTCCTTGGCGTCGAAACAGACAGGAATACCCTGTACAACGCCAATGTAGTCAACCGTGCTCTTCTGGTCGAAATAGGCGAGGGTGATATGTCTCGTTTCTTTGTCTATATTGATAGGCGTGATGGGGGTAGGCACCTTCTGAATGAGCGCAAGCCCGTTTTCCAGATATTTCTCATTTGTCCTGTTGATTAAGTCTTCCAATGTGGAACCGCGCAGACCGCGGGAATTCCATGTCGCCATGTCTGTCACCTTCTTGTCATTTCGTGTCCGAAACGGCCCGGAAAATATCCGGCGTTTTTGAGACAAATGTTCTGCCGCTGATATCCCCGAAAGGCTCGTTCAATACCGGGAATTCTACTTTATAGGCATGGAGAAGCTGAGAGGATACATGGAACTTTTTACGGTACGTTTCATTCCATGCTTTGTCCCCATATTTATAATCGCCAAGAAGCGGGTGTCCGACGCTTGCCAAATGCGCCCTGATTTGGTGGGGCTTACCGGTAAAAAGCTCCGCTTCCAGTAAAGTCTTGTCATGTTCCGTCCTGATTGGCCTGTATCCGGTCTTGATGTAAGAATCCTGATTGTGCGTATTTGCCAAATCAGGAAATGGGAGCGTCTGGATAGATTCGGTAGATTTTATGTAAACTTTATTCCGCTTCTCATCTTTATACAGATACCCTTCGATGAGTTGTTCTTCCTTTACAATTCCTTTGACATACATTTGATAGTACTTATGGAGGGTTCTGTCTTTTAAAAGCCTGCCGAAAAGCTGCGCGCCTTGTAGAGATTTGGCGCAGAGCACGATACCGCCCGTGTTGCGGTCCAGCCGGTTACACACCGACGGCGTATAAAAAGCGATATCTTCCACGGACAATGCGCCGCTGTGAAGTAAGTATCCGACAAGCCATTCGTTTAAACTGAAATCTGTTTTCACGGCCTTCTGGGACAAAACGCCCGCGGGCTTGTCAGCCAGAAGGATATGGTCGTTCTCGTAGAGGACGGTTACGTCGTTTAGCCGTTGGAATGCCGTCTTATAGTCGTCAATCTGTCCGCTATGGACACGGCGCGCTTCGCTGCCGGAGATATCGGAATATCCCGGGTTCCTTGCGGTGTCGCTTCGAAAGACGCCATCCTCGACTCCACGGAATTTTGCCAGGGTTTCATCGGAGAAAAAGACCGCCACAGTGTCGCCCGGAACTATTTTTTCATTTCCGTCCGCTTTCTGGCCATTTAGCGTAATATTTTTCTTGCGCAGCATCTTGTAGATAAAACCGCTTCCTGCTTCGGGAAGCAACCTGCGCAGGTACTTGTCGAACCTCTGGCCTGCCTCTTTGTCTGTAATCGTCGTCTGATACATTGCACTTCCTCTGTTTAGATAGAAATCGAATACAAAAGACTGATAATTCCGTCCCGGTTTTTGTGTTCCTCGGTATCTAAATACGTTAACTGACTCAGTCGGTCTACATATTTGTCACGTTGAGAAAAGATTTTAACCGTCACGTTCTTAATTCCTTCCTGCATGAGCATCTGTTCTAAGTGTTTTCCCGCCTCATTACAGTCGCATTTCGGATTTTCAGTGATGCCGCACAGCACATTTCCTTTTAACACCATATGGCTGATGGGGTAATTCTTCTGGTATGACGTGAAGTACAAATCATAGAAGGTGGTAAGTTCTGTGTCAAAACCGCACACCGCGTCTTTGAGCGCCTCGCTGCACCCTTTTGCACGCATAAAAAGGATGAAGTTTACCATGCTTTTGCAGGCCGGAAGGCATCCTAGAATAGAAACGACTGTCAACAAGTTCCGGCTGCTTCCTGTAGTCACATACCCCATGACATACAATCCTACGCAGACTACAAAAAATAATAGCGTCCTGAGCACTGTGACAACCTTGCGGTTCTCAATGTAACCATAAGAACCTTTCTTGATTATTTTGCTTTTCATGTTCCCTCCATATACGAAGTAAGATTTTCATTCAGCGCACTCGTTCACTGCCGCATCTTGCAGACATCCACCCATTCTGTGGCGCCGGAATACTGCTCTATCTCCGGAATGGTCAGCTCTATGGCGCTGTTTGCGCTGCCGCACGCAGGGAAAACGGTTGAGAAGCGTTTCAGGGATTCATCCAGATATACGGTGACGCCCTCGTTAATTCCGAAGGGACATACACCGCCCACGGCATGTCCAATCAGGGCTTGCGTCTCGTCCGCCGAAAGCATCTTTGCCTTCGTGGCAAATGTTGCTTTGTATTTGGCATTGTCCACCTTTACGTCTCCGGCGCAGATAACCAGGATAGGTTTATCGTTCACCATGAAGGAAAGCGACTTCGCGATTCTCTCCGGTTCACAGTGCAATGCCTGGGCGGCCAGTTCTACGGTGGCGCTGGACTCGGAAAGCTCTTTAATACGTTCCTCCATGCCATATTG
Organism: uncultured Lachnospiraceae bacterium; assembly: GCA_947172645.1. GTDB lineage: Bacteria > Bacillota > Clostridia > Lachnospirales > Lachnospiraceae > UBA3282. Next base: position 146,871 of record CAMWBY010000003.1, read on the forward strand.
TTTAAAATACTCTTTTACACGTTCGATTGCCATTTTGATATTGTTCCTCGTCTTTCTTAAGAATGTCAACTTTCATAAGCATTCGCCAAATGCTCGTGCAAGCACGGCACTTGGCTCATTGCTCGCGGGAATAAGGATGAGGCGGATTCGGTGCGTCAGGCGAATTTCTGCAGCACATTCTGGATACTCTGTGTCGCCAGATATAATATCTTCACAGGCAGGCCGCAGATAGAAACGGACTTTCCCATCTTACAGTCTTCTATAGCTTTTGACACGACGCATTCCGTTTTTACCATCGTCAATTTCTTCAGCCTGTTCAGGCGGGTTTTGTCTCCATACGCATGTTCCAGAAAAGGCGTGTTGACAGGTCCCGGACAGACGGCCGTTACGCTGATGCCCCGGCCGGACAATTCTGTGCCAAGCGCCCTGCTGAAGGAGTATACGTAGGATTTCGACGCGGCATAGACCGCAAAGGCGGCCTGGGGAACGAACGCCGCGCCGGAAGCAAACTGGACGATTCTGCTTCCCCTTCTCATGTAGGGCAGGCAGAGCTTTGTCATTGTGGTCAATGCCATGATATTCAGCCGAATCATGGCGGACATATTCTCGCTGCTCAGATTGTCAAACGCCCCGTGCGTGCCCACGCCCGCACAGTTGACAAGGATTGTGATTTTTGGTTTTGTGATGGCGAGAACTTCCTCAAACTGCGCCATCTCCTTCTCATTTGCCATGTCGATAACGATGGCGCGCGTCTTAGTCTTCATAAAGCGTGCCAACTCTTCCATCGGCTCCCGTCTGCGGGCGAGAAGCCAGATTTCATCTGTTTTGCGCAGCTTGCGGTCCAACTGCCTGGCAAATTCCATCCCCATGCCTGAGGATGCGCCTGTGATAATTGCGATATTCATTCTAATCCCCCATTCTTACTCAACCTGCGAATTTTGGGCGCAAGCACAAATTTTTTTCATTAAGCCAACACACAGCGTCTGATATTCTATAGTTCACCTATTAAATGTTCTTTCTTTTGTGCACATTTCGGATGGTCTTTTTCTTCTTTTTTGTATCTGTATGACTCTTAGAATTTGTCCGTTTATCTGCTGTGTCCTGGTTCCCATGGACAGTCTTCCATGCCCCATGGTTTGTATGTTCTGTCTGCCTGGGCCGAATCAGGCAGTTCTTTCCAAATCCGATTAAGTCTTCCCGGCCGCCTTTTATCAAAGCTTCCCTGACCAAACCGTAATTGTTCGGGTTGCGGTACTGGATAAGCGCCCGCTGCATCGCCTTTTCATGAGGGTTACGGCAGACATACACTTTCTGACCGTTCCTTGGGTCTATGCCGGTATAATACATCACCGTGGATACGGTGGAGGGCGTGGGATAGAAATCCTGGACCTGCTCGGGCATATACCCTAAATCCCTGAGATATTCTGCAAGTTCGATGGCTTCCTTGAGGGTGGAGCCGGGATGGGAGGACATCAGGTAAGGAACCAGGAACTGCTTCTTCCCGAGCGTTTCGTTGATTTTATAGTATTTGCGCACAAACCGCTCATAGACTTCTCTTCCCGGTTTGCCAAGCTTCGACAGTACCGCGTCCGAGATGTGTTCCGGCGCCACTTTCAGCTGTCCGCTCACGTGATGTTCCACCAGTTCACGGAAAAATGTGTCGTCTGGGTCCGCCATCAGATAGTCGAAACGGATACCGGAACGGATGAACACTTTTTTGACGCCCGGCAATGCCCGCAGTTTACGCAACAGAGCCAGATAATCTTTATGATCCGCCTGCAGATTCGGGCATGGTTTTGGAAAAAGACATTGTCTTTCCTTGCATACACCCTGCGTGAGCTGCTTTTTGCAGGAGGGATGTCTGAAATTTGCAGTGGGGCCGCCCACGTCGTGAATATATCCTTTGAACGCCGGATCCTTTACAATCAGTTTGGCCTCCTCAATAATCGACTCATGGCTCCTTGTCTGGACCGTTCTCCCCTGGTGGAAGGTCAAGGCGCAGAAATTACAGCCTCCGAAACATCCCCTGTTGCTTACAAAAGAAAATTTCACTTCCGAGATGGCGGGGACGCCGCCCTTCTCCTCATAGGAGGGATGGTATGTCCGCATATAGGGAAGCGCGTAGACCGCGTCCATCTCCGCTTCGGTAAGGGAAGGCTGGGGAGGATTCTGAACCACATAGACGCTGTTCGGATATGCCTCCACCAATGTCTTTCCGGTAACAGGGTCTGTATGATTGTATTGGATGCGGAAACTTTCCGCGTATTTTTCAGGCTCCGCCCTCATCCTGTCGTAAGAAGGGAGCGATACGCTGTCATAGATTCCCTCTGCGTCTTTCGTCCTATAGACCGTCCCGCGGATAAAGGTGACGTCTTTTATTGGGATGCCGCTTGCCAGGGCGTCTGCGATTTCCACAATCGATTTCTCTCCCATGCCATAAGAAATCAAATCCGCCTGGCTGTCAAGCAAAACGGAACGTTTGAAGCTGTCCGACCAGTAATCATAGTGGGCCAGCCGCCTTAGGCTTGCTTCGATTCCGCCGATAATGACGGGGCAGTCTTTGTAGACTCTGCGGATGAGATTGCCGTAAACGACCGTCGCATGGTCAGGACGTTTATATGGCTCTCCCCCAGGGGTGTAGGCGTCCGTAGGACGATGCTTGCCGGACACGAAATAATGGTTCACCATGGAGTCCATATTCCCGCCGGATATGAGGAAGGCAAGCTTTGGCCTGCCAAGAACCGCAATGCTTCTTTCGTCTTTCCAGTCAGGCTGCGAGATGATACCAACAGTGTACCCATGAGATTGCAGCACCCGGCTTATGATGGCATGTCCAAAGGAAGGATGGTCTACGTAGGCGTCCCCGATAACATAGACGAAATCCAACTGGTCTATACCCTGCTCTTCCATGTCTTTTTTAGAAATCGGTAAGAATCCCATGTTCTATAAGCTCCTTGAAGTTATATGTATAATAATCCGCCAACGCACGTTTCTGCGCATCCTGGTATTCCGAGTGTTTGTCATAGACGGCGCAGACTTTCATGCCCGCAGCCTTCCCTGCCTGGATGCCCTCGACAATATCCTCAAACACAAGGCAGTTTGCGGGCGATACCGACAGCCTTCTCGCCACCTCCAGATAGATGTCCGGCGCAGGTTTTCCTTTCGCCACATCGCACCCTGTCAGGATGCAGCCGAAATACTTTTCCAGATGATGTACTTTCACCACATTTTCGACCAATTCCCTGGAATTGCTGGTGGCGATGCCTGCTTTTATACCGTGGCGTTCACAGTGCCGCAAAAGTTCCACTACCCCCTCTTTGACAGGCACTTCATGGGTATATTTATCCCAGGCCAGTCTGTTCCAGTCGGCCTTGATGTCGTCGACGCTGTCCGGAATCTGAAAACGTTCTTTGAAATAGAGGGCTGTCTCGCTGAAACTCATACCGCCGATATCGGCCTGTAAATTATCGGGAAGCGTAGCGTTAAACCGGGCAAGGTATTCCACGTCGATGGATTTCCATACCCACATGGAATCTACCATGGAACCGTCCAAATCGAAAATAACAGCTTCTGTCATTCTTCATCCCTCCGTGCCTTTTCCCCGTCAGAATAAAGCCTTTTCTATTCTGATAACAGGTTTATTTCTTCTTGCGTAAGCCTGCGGTAACTTCCTTTGGCGAGATTCCCGTCCAATGTAAGCCCGCCCATACGCAGTCTTTTTAGGTACACTACTTCATTACCCACGGCATGCAGCATACGTTTTATTTGATGAAATCTTCCTTCCGTGATTGTCAGCGTAACCTTCTTCTCATTCAGTATGCACACAACGGCAGGTTTCGTCAATGCCTTATCTCCGATGTTCACGCCTTGCTCCAAACGCGTTTTCTGTTCTTCGTCTATCGGATAAGCCAGGCAGCATTCGTATTCCTTCTCCACATGCCGGGCGGGAGAAAGAAGCCTATGGGACAATGCGCCGTCGTCGGTGATAAGCAAAAGCCCTTCCGTATCCTTGTCAAGCCTTCCCACAGGAAAAAGGCCGGCTTTCCTCTCGTTTCCAAGTAAATCCAGAACGGTCTTCTCTCTGTCATCCCTTGTGGCTGACACCACGCCTGCCGGCTTATGCAGCATATAATAGACGTATTTTTCATATACGCAAGGCCGTCCCGTGCAGCAGATACGGTCTTTCGTTTCATCCACCTGCTGTTCCGGTTTCAATGCTTGTTGGCCGTTTACCGTGACCTGTCCGGCCTTGATGTCTTTTTTTATCTGGCTTCTTGTGCCGAAACCGCAGTCGGATAAGAATTTGTCTAATCGCATGAGCGCCTTCTTTCTGTTCCCGCCGCAAAACAGCATGGAACACAACGTATAATACTTTGTAAGCAGGAATATACATATACCACAATAACGATAAAAGGAAAATCCTCCTGATGATAAATAAATCAGACAAACTATACCGCGTTCTTTTCACTGCGCTTGCCCTCTATCTGGTCTTCCTGCTTCTGAAATACCCTGCGCTTTCCTTGGAGTACGCCTCCACCGGGCTCATGCTGTGGCTTAAGAAGATGGTTCCTACCTTGCTTCCGTTTATGATACTGTCCGGCATCATGATACGCATGAATCTGACGGAAGGGTTTGTCAGCCTGCTCCACCCAATCTTGCACAGACTTTACGGGACGACCAAAAACGGCTCTTACACGATAGTTATGGGTTTCCTCTGCGGGTTTCCCATGGGTGCAAGAATTGTGGGCGAACTGTATGAGGCGGGGAAGCTGTCCCGGGAGGAAAGCGCAAATCTTCTATATTTCTGCAATAATATCGGCCCGGTTTATTTCCTGAGCTATGTGGTGCCGACACTTGCCATTGACAAACCGCTTGTGCCTTTGCTTATCATGTATGGTATTCCTCTTCTTTACGGGTTTATGCTGTTTCGTATTCCGGGGCGGCATGTTGACCGTCTGTCCTCCTGCAAGGCTGCATCGGGCAGCCCGCAGCGGATGCCTCTTCTGGCAGCCATCGACTCTTCGGTGCTGTCAGGGCTTATCGGGATTGCCAAATTGGGAGGCTATATGGTCTTCTTTAATATGCTGAACATCCTTTTTGTGCCTTTTGGCCGCGCTGACGCAACGCTGCTCAATATATACCGCTGTGTGTTGGAAATCACAAGCGGAATTGACTACTCTGGTCAAGACCTTTTCTATGCAATACTAATCCTACTGCCCTTCGGGGGATTCTCCTGCATCGCGCAGACTTACAGCATGATACGGCAGACAGACCTCTCTGTGCGCCCTTATGTGTTCCATAAGGTAATCCAGACGGCGATTACCGCAGTGTGCTATCTTGTCATATATTGCAGGAATTAATCCTTCCGCTTTCTGTGTCTTCTGCGCCGTCGTTTCCTTCTTCCGCCCAGAATGAAGACCATAGAAACCACCATGGAAAGGACAAGCAGTGCGCAGACGCCGCATACCGCCAGAAAATAGGTGAAGGACATCTGTTCCGGCGCCGCTTTTTTCGTTTCATTTTTATCGTAGGTAATCTCGGTGTAATCTTTCTTGGGAGTAACCGACTGGGAGACGCTTTCCTGGGCCTCTTTCCTGGCAAGTTCCGTCGCAATTTCTTCTTCTGTCTTGTAGTCCATAGACGGCAGGGTTATCATGTTGCTGGCAGTATAAAGGTCATAACCGTTGTAGCCGTTGACGATAATCCGGGGCAGAATACGGGGCGGAACCTGCATGGTAAACCGGAAGGTATCCTGTGATTTATCGGGCCATTTCTGCAGCTCGGAAAAGGTTTCCCCATTGTCGTAGCTGTACGTGTAATACAACATGCCGCTGTCGTAGTCTGCGGCGGAAACCTGCACGGTGACTTCGCCGTTTTGTACGTTCTGGTCGATGATTTCAATCATGCAGACGTCCGGCTCCGTCTCGTCAGGCGCAACAACATGGGCAGGCACGTCTACCGACACGTTCCTGTAATCGGAATAGTCTGTACCCAACTCTTCTGAACGTAAGTTAAAATATTTGGCGACGGCCGTGGCATCCAGTTTCCCAAATTCTATCAGCTTTTCGTCATGGTCATAGAAGGGTTGGTCATTTTCCTGATCCAGATGGCAGTGTTCAATCAATACACAGGGAATACCGCGCTCCGTAGAATGCCTGATGATGCCGTAATAGTCGATTCCCGCGTCGTTCAGTCTCGTCTTGATTCCTCTGGAGTACAGCCCCAGTCCCTGCAGCAATTCCATTTCCACGCTTGCGAAGCTGTATCCTTTGCTGTAATTCTCGCCAAACGCCGACACCCAGCATTCCGCCCCGAACAGTGTGTGGTGTTCCGATAAGTTGAAATGCAGGCAGAACATGAAATCAGCGTTTACGCTTTCAGCGTAAGCGCATCTCTCGTCAAGGCTGAGTTCTTCATCGCCCGTCCTGGTCAGATAGACGGCGATGCCCTCGTATTTCTCCAGTTCTTCCTTCATGGCCCTGGCCACGGTTATGGTCATTTCCTTCTCTGTGTAATCCTGAAACTCACCGCCCAGGTTCTCGCCTCCGTGTCCCGGGTCGATTACAACGACAATCGGTTTTTGCCCTGTCTCCATATCCGGCTCCTGTTCGTCCGCCGCTGCGCTTTCCGCCGGCAGTTCCTGTGCGTATACGTTGAAGTTCTGCATATATGGCTCTTTCATGAAAAAAAACAACAGGCAGATAATAAGAATACACAGCATATCTTTTGCGGGTTTATATGTTTTTCTTTGTCTCAATCCGATAATCCACGCCTTTCCTATGGCAATCTTCCTAAGTTTCCTTATGCACCCCTGCGCATAAAGTAAGCAAGCCGGCTTCCCTGGAAACCGGCTCACAATGATTTCACTATATGTAAGCTATTTGACTTACTTTTACATCAAATCCAACTCGGCGGGTTCCGCCTCCCCCTCCGCTTCCTTAAGCATCTGTTCCACCTGGGCCGGACGCAGCTCTGCGCGGTTGGCCTTGACCGTTTCGTTATAACTGTTGATGGTATTGTAGAAGCTCTGGTAGTGGTCGGTAGTCGTGGCAAGCGTCGCCGTCATGGCGCTCTCCAGATTCGCAAGCATATCGTCCAGGTATTGCATGGCGGAAGTCCTGACACCGTTGGCTTCCACCGTAGCATTGTTCAGGATTTCCTGTGCCTGGATAGTTGCCATTTTGACTACTTCATTGGCCTGTGTATAAGCCTGCTGCATGATTTCGTGTTCGTTAATCAGTTCTGTTGTTTGTACGGTCGCATCCTTAATAAGCGCTTCCGCCTTGGCGCGCGCGTCATTGAGGATTGCTTCCTTATTGGTAATAATCTTCTGGTATCGTTTTATTTCGTCCGGTGTCTTCATGCGCAGTTCCCGCAGAAGCTCGTCGATTTCTTCTTTATTGACAATAATATTGGTTTTAGACAGTGGCTGATACTTACAGCCATCAATATAATCTTCTATCTCATCGATTAACTGTTCGATTCTACTGCTCATCTTTACTCCTATCTGTCATATCCATATTTTTTATAGAGCAATTTACCGACAAAATCCGGTACGCTCTCAGAAATATCGCCGTTGAAACTGGCGACTTCTTTGACGGTGGAAGAACTGAGGTACGCATATTCCAGACTGGTTGTCAGAAACATCGTATCCAGGTCGCCGCCCGAAAATTTCCTGTTCGTCTGCGCAATCTGCAATTCATATTCAAAGTCTGTAAAAGCACGAAGCCCTCTGATTGCCACACGGATATTTTTCTCTCTTGCATAATCAATTAACAGGCCACTAAAAGAATCTATCTTTACATTTGGCAGATTCTTTGTCGCCTCTTCTAACATCTTAACACGTTCTTCCACAGAAAACAATGGAGTCTTAGTTTTATTATTCAACACACTAACCGTTAATTCATCAAAAATTTCAGCCGCCCGCTTAATAATGTCCAGATGTCCGAATGTTACCGGGTCGAAGCTCCCCGGGTAAATTGCTGCTTTCATAAAATCAACAATTCCTTCCTCTCTTTTTCGTTTTATGCGCTACACAGACTATCATAAAACATTTTTATGGAAATGTCTCTATTTTTTTCCATTTTTCTTTTCTATTAAATTTTCTGGCAGAATATATGTTTGTTCGTCTTGTAGCGTTTCTCTTTCATAAGGCGGTATCCTGTCTCTTCCAAATAAGAAAAATCATTATCCGCTGCCGCTTCTATCACGATAAGCGTTCGCTCTGTCACATAGGGGATATTTTTTAACACCTGGAGCGCTTGTCTCTCATAGTCATGCCCATAGGGCGGGTCCATGAAGATAATGTCCGCTTCTTTCTCACGGATTCCTGACAAAGCGCTTAACGCGTCTTGTTTTAAGACGGTTGCCCTGTCGGTAAATCTTGTAAATTGTAGATTCTCCGTAATACAGGCGAGGGCATTTCTGTTGTTCTCCACGAAGTAAGCATGTTTGGCCCCTCGGCTGAGCGCTTCGATGCCGATGGCGCCGCTGCCACTGAACAAATCGATAAAGACTGCCCCCGGAAGACGGGGCTGCAGCATATTGAAGAGTGTTTCCTTGATTCTGTCCGTGGTAGGCCTGGTATCCGTTCCCTGCGGTGTCTTCAGGCGCAGGCTTCTTGCGCTTCCTGCTATGACTCTCATAGTGATAACGATGCCTCCTTTATACGACATAACGTAGTAAGGCGCCAACAAGAATTTGTGAAGCAAATTCTTGTAAATTTGGCCGTCAGGCCAAATTTTTTTATATCCTGACTTTCACGCCCTTACTGTCCCGTTTGCCAAGTTTGAGTTTGTTGAGTTCCAACTGTCTGCCTCCGTACTCAATCGTCTGCTCTACGGAATTTTGCGTATAGTAGACGGCGGCCAGACTGTCTTTTGCCCCAAGCTTCATGCCCCGTACACCGACGGCTCCCTTTTTCTTCTCCGGTATCTCTTCCACGGGAAAACGCAGGAAATATCCTTCTGCGGACTGTAGGATAATATTGCGCTGTTCTTTATAAGTGACGACGTTTATTACTTCATCCCCGTCAGACAGTTTTGTGGCTGCCACAGTGCGCTTCGCCACATCGAACTCTCCTCCGTCCACGATTTTAAGCATCGCCTGTTTTGTGGCGAAAATCACGCGGTAGAGGTTCAAGTCACTCTGGCTTGCGGCATATATAATATTTTCCCTGGAAGAGTCATAATTGCTGATGTTGTCTATGGGGACGCCTTTGTCTCTGAATTTTCCCATGGGAATATCCATCGCTTTAACGGTATGTAATTGCCCGGTGTTGGTAAAGAGGCATATCTTACCTGTATTCTTACAAAGAAAAGCATACCTGTTTTCGCTGTCCGCCGCTTCTTTGTTCCTCTCGTATGTGGCGGTGTCGATTGTCTTGGCATAGCCGAATCTGTCCATCAAAAATACAATGTCCATCTCCTCGGCCTTTTTCTCCACATAGACGGCTTCGCTTGCCGTGGTTATCTGTGTCCTGCGCTTTCTGCGGTACAATTCTTTGATTTCATCCAGTTCATTGATGATAACCTGCGCCATGGAATCTCTTCTCGCAAGAATATCCTCATAGCGGTAGATATTCGCCATCGTATCTTCGTGTTCGTTGATTAAGGCTTCGATTTCCAGTCCAATCAGCTTATAGAGGCGCATGTCCAATATCGCGTTTGCCTGCTTTTCGGTAAAATTAAGCTGCGCCGCCATAATCTTGGACTCTTTGGATTTAAATTTGATTCCGGTTACTTTGCCTTCGATGAGGCAGGCCTTTGCCATCGCCCTGTCTTTGGAACCGCGGAGGATTTCGATAATCAGGTCGATTACATTGCATGCTTTGATTAAGCCCTCTTGGATTTCCTTGCGCTCCAGTTCTTTCGCCAGGAGGTTCGTATATTTCCTTGTGGCAATCTCGTACTGGAACTTGACGCTCTCCCCGATAATCTGTTTTAGCCCCATGGTTTCCGGCCTGCCGTCTACGATTGCCAGCATGTTTACGCCGAAGGTGTCTTCTAAACGGGTCTTTTTATAGAGCATATTCTTAAAATTCTCTATATCCGTATCCTTGCGCAGCTCTATGACGATGCGTATTCCTTCTTTGGAAGACTGGTTCGTGATATCGACAATGTCCTGTGTCTTCTTCGTTTCTGCTAACGCCGCCACATCCGTTAAGAACTTGCCGATTCCCATGCCAATCATGGTATAGGGGATTTCTGTGATGACCAGATTGGTTTTGCCGCCCTTGGCTTTTTCGATTTCTATTTTACCCCGTATCTTTATTTTACCCGTGCCCGTTTCGTAGATGCTTTCCAGTTCGTCCTCGTTGATGACGATGCCTCCTGTGGGGAAATCAGGGCCTTTTATATGGCGCATCAATTCCCTGGTAGTGATGTTCTCGTCCAACATATAGGCTTTGGTTGCCTCAATTACTTCTTCCAGGTTATGAGGCGGCGTACTGGTTGCCATGCCCACTGCGATACCTTCCGAACCGTTTACTAACAGGTTTGGGATTTTGACAGGGAGAACGCTTGGTTCTTTCTCCGTCTCATCAAAGTTGGGAAGGAAATCCACCACGTCTTTGTCCAAGTCTGAGAGGAATGCTTCCTGCGTAATCTGTGCCAGCCTGGCTTCCGTATAACGCATGGCGGCCGCGCCGTCCCCCTCGATATTGCCGAAATTGCCATGTCCATCGATTAGAGGCACTTCCTTCTTGAAGTCCTGCGCCATGACTACCAGGGCGTCATAGATGGAGCTGTCGCCATGCGGATGGTATTTACCCATGGTGTCGCCCACGATACGGGCGGATTTACGGTATGGCCTGTCATAGCGAATCCCCAATTCATACATGTCGTAGAGCGTCCGCCTCTGTACCGGCTTAAGCCCGTCCCGCACATCAGGCAGCGCCCGGGCGATGATAACGCTCATGGCATAATCTATAAAAGATTTCTGCATTACCTCAGAATATTCTGTTTTGATAATCCTGTCGTTCATACTCATAACAGTCAGCATCCTTTTTTATAATCTCGCAAACGGAAATTTTCCGTTCAGACATCCAACTCCGCATCCTGCGCATGGCGGTATATAAATTCCTTACGCGGCGGGACTTCTGTTCCCATCAAAAGCTCCGTCACTTCGGAGGCCATGCGGGCATCCTCAATTTCCACAAGCTTTAACATACGCGAGTCCGGGTCGAGGGTAGTCTCCCACAGCTGCTGCGCGTCCATCTCCCCCAACCCCTTATATCTTTGCAGGGTGAACGGCCCCTTATGCCTTTTGCGGTATTTCTCCAGCGCCTTGTCGTCGTAGAGGTACTCTTCCTCCCCTTTGGACGGCATCGCCTTGTACAGCGGCGGCATGGCAATATACACATGCCCCTCATAGATAAGTTCCGGCATAAACCGGTAGAACAATGTCAAAAGCAGGTTGGAGATATGGGCGCCATCCACGTCGGCATCCGCCATGATAATTATCTTGTCATAGCGAAGTTTGGTGATATCGAAATCATTGCCATAGCCTTCCGAGAAGCCGCACCCGAAAGCATTAATCATCGTCTTAATCTCGGCGTTGGCAAGGACTTTGTCGATACTTGCCTTTTCCACGTTTAAAATCTTGCCCCGGATGGGTAAGATTGCCTGGAACATACGGTTCCGCGCCATCTTGGCGCTGCCCCCTGCGGAATCGCCCTCCACGATGAAGATTTCACATTTGGATGCGTCTTTAGACTCACAGTTCGCCAGTTTGCCGTTGGAGTCGAAAGAAAACTTCTGCTTGGTCAGCATGTTCGTCTTCGCTTTTTCTTCGGTCTTGCGAATCTTCGCCGCCTTCTCGGCACAGCCGATAATACTCTTTAACGTCTCTAAATTGCGGTCGAAAAACCTTACGATTTCTTCTCCGGTCACCTTGCTCACGACTTTCGCCGCATCCTGGTTGTCAAGCTTAGTCTTCGTCTGTCCCTCGAAGCGTGGGTCCGGGTGCTTGATGGAGACAACGGCCGTCATTCCGTTGCGGACGTCCGCGCCTGTGAAGTTGACGTCTTTTTCTTTTAATATGTTGAGTCCTCTGGCGTAAGTGTTGATGACGTTGGTAAACATGGTTTTAAAACCGGTCAGGTGGGTGCCGCCTTCGGCATTGTATATGTTGTTGCAGAAGCCAAGCACATTCTCATGAAATTCGTTTACATATTGGAAAGCAGCCTCCACAGTGATGTTTTCGGATTCGCCTTTATAGTAGATGACCTCGTGGATAGCCTCTTTGGACTTATTCATGTCCTTGATAAATCCCACGATGCCTTCCGGCTCGTGGTATTCTACATGCTCGATTTCTTCTTGTCTCTTATCCTCATAGATAATGGTAAGTTCCGGGTTGAGATAAGCGGTCTCGTGGAGACGGCTCTTGACCTCGTCCTCCTTGAAACGTGTACGGTCAAAAATCGTGTCGTCCGGAAGAAAGTTAATGGTTGTTCCTGTTTCCTTCGTTTTGCCTGCCACCGGGAGAAGCCCGTTATCCAGTTCCATCACCGGAATACCCCTCTCATAATGGTCTTCATAGATGAATCCTCCGGTTTTCACCGTCACATGCAGATGGGTGGAAAGCGCATTCACCACAGACGAGCCGACGCCGTGCAGTCCGCCGCTCGTCTTGTAGGCGTCGTTGTCAAATTTGCCGCCCGCATGGAGCGTCGTAAACACGAGCCTCTCCGCGCTGATTCCTTTCTCATGCATTCCCACCGGAATACCGCGTCCGTTATCGGACACCGTGGCCGAGCCGTCCGCCTCCAATGTCACGCGTATGACAGAACAATAGCCCGCCAGGTGCTCGTCCACCGCATTGTCCATGATTTCATAGATTAGATGGTTTAATCCTTTCGTGGATACACTCCCGATATACATCCCCGGTCTTACCCGGACCGCTTCGAGTCCTTCCAGCACAGTGATGCTGGAAGCGTCGTAATTGTTTGCAGGATTTGTCTTCGCCATGTGGTTCCCCTCATTTTCCGAATAATATTCTATCATATGTCTTATGTATTTCAAGTTAAATGTATTCAATCAAACCGTCGGGAAGATACTGACGGATTTTCTCTTCAAGCTGCGCAGGGTCAATGGGTTTGGAGATATAATCCTGGAAGCCTTCCCGCAAGTACTCGTCCCTGGCTCCTACAATCGCATTGGCGGTCAGGGCAATCACAACAGGCGGGTTTTGCCTGTATGCTTCCATCTGTCTCATATTGCGCAATGTCTCAATGCCGTCCATTTCAGGCATCATATGGTCAAGAAGGATAATGTCATAGTGCTTGCCGCCGACTTTATCTAAACACTCTTTGCCGCTTAACGCAGAGTCAAACTGTACTTTTAGTCTTTTTAAAAGCCCCTTTGCCACCGTGATATTGACACGGTTATCATCTACGGCAAGAATCTGCGCGCGAGGCGCCGTAAACGCCTGTTTTCCGTTTTGTTTCGCGTCAAGAATGCGCTTTGTCCGTTCTTTGTAATCGCCAAGCCGTTCGCTGCCCACAGCCGTCTGTGGAATCTGGAAAGAAAAAGTGCTTCCCTGCCCGAACACGCTTTCCACGCTCAGCCTGCCGCCCATCATATCGAGCAGCCGCTTGGTGATGCTTAATCCCAATCCTGTTCCTTCCACGTTCTTATTCTGCCGCATGTTGAATCTGATAAAAGGGTCAAACAGCTTCTGCAGCTCCGCATCCTTGATGCCGCTGCCCGTATCCGCCACAGAAACCATCAAAGAAATACGGTCCGGGCCTTCTTCCGAGAAATCTACCGTCAAAGAAATGGTTCCCTTCTCAGTATATTTGACTGAATTGGTCAAAAGGTTTGTGATGCACTGTTTAATGCGCATCTCATCGCCGTGCAGCCTGGCGGGAAGATTGGGATTCACTTTAACTTTCAAAGTAAGGCTTTTCTCCTCCGCCCGCATGGTTATCATATTTTCAACGTCCGTCAAAAGACTGCACAAATCATAATCAGCCTCCATAATTTCCATCCTGCTTGATTCAATCTTTGACAGGTCGAGGATGTCATTGATGATGGAAAGCAGCGTTTTGCCCGCATTTTGTATGTGAAACGCATATTCTTTGATAGTATTTGACTCCGTCTCGCGCAGAATCATCTCATTCATGCCAAGTACCGCGTTAATCGGTGTTCTGATTTCATGGGACATCTGCGCCAGAAAGGAACTCTTCGCCTCATTGGCGCGCTCCGCCTCTTCCTTCAGCTCAATCAGTTTTTTCGTATAGAGGTAGCTGTCCGTCATGTCGGCGATATGGTAGATAATTCCCGCCTTGCGGCCGTTGTCATCCAGTATTTCATTTTTCTGCCATTTAAAAAAACGCTCTCCTAAAATAAAGCCGTCCGCATGGGATTCTATAAATCGCAGTACCTTCTCTTCCACCATGGATTGATTACTCCAATCGGTTGCGGGAAATTCGACATCCATTTCGTGATTTGAGTAGATGACCGCACCCGAACCGTCTGTCACAAGGATACCTTCCCGGATTTCATCAATAACCCTGTCCTTGGCGCTTTTAACCGGGTCGAAGAGCTTATAGCGGTACATGACGAATACAAGGAATGATTCCGTCAGCATCATGGAGAACGGATAGGAATCATAATAGCCGAACGCTCCTGTGGATTTCACGGCCCAAAAGCTTACCGGAAGCAGGGAGGCGCCGAAAATAAGAAGCAGCTCGGGGCGTTTCTCACCGTTTCTTTTATGTTCAAATACAGACTGTATCATAATCAGCGCAATCAGGATACCGAGAACGGTGGTCATTGTCGTCCACCAATGATAGAAAGTCCCCGGCGTATAAATCCACATATACGTGCCGTCCTCGGTGACGGTATAGGTTATGGCGTCATAGTACAGCGTATTGTAATCAATCGTAAAAATCAGGCACAGAATAAATATATGGTCGATTGTGTAGAACCCCTTGATAAATCTGATGACGATGCTCTGTTGATGGCGGCTGTAGAGACAGGCAAAATACAGGAAACACAAAAGCCCCATAGTCGTCCCCATGTATTCTAACTTGACTGCGATACGGGTCACTTCAATACTGGTGCTTTGCAGTTCGAAATAATACCCTGCCATGACTAACAGGGTAAACAATGTCCCTGCAAACAAAATTTTCTGTTGTTCGGAAGGCTTCGCAGCATAGACAAGCGCAACCATAATAAAGCAGATGATGATGCCTACACCATGTACTGTTAACATTAAATTCATTCTAAAACCTCATGGCGTTCACTGCCATTCCATATCCATTAGAAATCCTGCGTTTATAGAAAGATGAAAATTAACGGTATTGCACCGCCACTTCATACAGGTACTCGCGCCCCCGTTTGCCGGCACGCGACAGAAGCTGCATGTGGGTCAGCAAAGGAAGCGCCGAGCCTGCCAAGTCTCTATGTATTCCCGCCGCCTGGGCAAATTCCCTGACAGTAAAAGCTTCTTCCAGTGCGTAAGGCACAAGCTGCAGGAAATCTTGCGTCTGTTCAATCAATATTTCATCAAAAAGTTCAAGCGGCATCCTGTCATACCGGCTCGAACCTCGTTTCTTATTCTTGCTCCAGCCGTTAAGCAGGCGGTATTCATCCATATCAATCAGCGGAAAAGCAAAAGACAGATTAGGATGTCCCAGAAACTGTTTAATCCGGTACAATTCCGGGAACGCGTGATATACGTTGCCAGTCACTGGAGATTTATGTTTCTTCGACAGTTCTCCCGATGTCTCGTCCATCCAGATGACCCACTTCGCATGTGGAATGGGCAGTACCACCGTCACTCGGTACAATGGCAGAAATGCCGTCAACTTCGGCCTGAGTTTATTGAAATTGCCATTCTGTATCTCTATGATATGCCCGTCAGAATAAATATCTGCAATATAACCCTCGACAGGCACTTCATGACAGTCTTCGTCAGGCTCATAGTATAATTTCATCACCGCATGTACGGTCTTTTCTTTCAGCGTGCCAAACCCATGAGGGTCATTCTGTTTTAAAAGTACTTTCAGCTTTGCCTGTTCAAAGGCTTCTTTATCTAAACATTTCAAATCTTTCATTCCTGTCTGTGCATTTGCCCGTCTATTATAACACATATGTCAAATTCGAACAAGTGTTTTGTTCCGCGCACAGCATATTTCGGTAACAGTGAAGCCGGAGCTGTTACATGTTATAGCTTACGGACATTCCGGTCTCCGTGCAGGATACGCTCCTGGTCGGATGCGCTTGGCTGTGCCAGTCTGCCTGTACGGTCATAATAAGTTAACAGCGTGGAATTTTTGGCCATGGTTTTCCTGCCGTGGTCGGTCAATAAGTCCAGCACCTGGTCCAGATTACCGGTATGAAGATATTTCCGGATTTCCTTCTCCCTGTCCGCCCCATGAAGTATCGGACGGTCTGCATCTGTTTTTATTTGTTCTATATCCGGAAGATTTGAAGGCTGCGCGGAAGGGTTTAAGGCAAGATATTCTTCCGTGAGTTTTTCCGGCGCATCTGTTTCCGGCGCGTCCGTGACATCCTGTACTTCCGCTTCCTGTCTCGGCGAATCGTTCCAGAGTCTATAGAAGAAGTCTTTTATGGAGCTTGTAATTACCGAAAAATAGGAACGCAAAGTATCCAGGAGGCTTGTTCCGGTCCCCTGGATTTGTGTCGTGTTTCTGCGATTTGTCCCGGCATTGGACGGTTCGTCGCCGGACAATTCCAACTTGACGCCGCCTTGCATAACGGAACGCTTCCCGAAGAGTTTAGCGTCTGTAGCGTCCTCCGACTTCTCCTTCTTATCCTTTTCTTCGGTTTTCTCCTGTGCCTGTCTGTAATTCAGGCTAAACTTTTCACCGTTCTCCGTCTTGTCTGCCGCATTCGGCATCTTTAATTTAGAATAATCATAAAAATCATTGTCGTTGATTCTGTTTACCATATATTGTTGTACCAACTCCCATTCCGGAGCGTCTATGCAGCGCGAATCAGTACGGACGCCCCGGTACAAATGACCAGATTCGGCAGTTTATTTCCGCGAGCAATGAGCCAAGTACCGTGCTTGCACGAATATTTGGCAAATGCCGCGAGGGTCACTTCTGGTTGATATAGTTCACAAGCCCTTCCGCCGCAATAATCTTCTGCATAAATTCAGGAAACGCCTGGCCTTTATAGGTTGTGTTTCTCGTCACATCTGTGATGATACCGCTGTCGAAATCCACTTCCACCACATCTCCCGCCGCAATCTCCCTTGCCGCCTCGGGGCATTCGATAATCGGCAGTCCGATGTTAATTGCATTACGGTAGAAAATCCGGGCAAAAGTCTCCGCAATGACGCAGCTTACGCCGGCCGCTTTGATAGCTATGGGCGCATGTTCCCTGGAAGAACCGCATCCAAAATTCTTCGTGGCAACGATGATGTCCCCCTTGTTTACTTTGTTGATAAACTCTTTGTCGATATCTTCCATACAGTGTGCGGCCAATTCCGCAGGGTCAGAAGAATTTAAATAGCGTGCGGGGATGATGACGTCTGTATCTACATTATCTCCATATTTAAAAACAGTTCCTTTTGCTGATTGCATATCTCCTCCGTTCCGAAGCCTGGGCTTCTCTAGTTATTCCCGCAGGCGGCGGGCCGAGCGGATGCACCGACTTATTTGGCCGCAGCCCTGGGATGTTAACTTGTGACTGAATGATTTTGAATATCGTAACGTTGCCTATAACATACAGGGACAGGAAATCTTACCGGACACTGCACTGGCAGCGGCAACTGCCGGGCTTGCCAGATATATTTCGGAATTGACATGCCCCATACGTCCTACGAAATTACGATTGGTAGTAGATACGCAGCGTTCTCCTTCGGCAAGAATGCCCATGTAACCGCCTAAGCACGGGCCGCAGGTCGGGGTGCTGACAACGGCGCCGGCCTCGATAAAAATTTTCAACAGCCCTTCCTCCATCGCCTGCAGGTAGATGGACTGGGTCGCCGGAATTACGATACAGCGCATACCGGGAGCTACATGTCTGTCTTTTAATACTTTTGCCGCGATGCGGAGGTCATCCAGTCTGCCATTGGTACAGGAGCCTATTACGACCTGGTCTATCTTGATGTCTTCGCCAATCTCATCAATGCTCTTCGTATTCTCAGGCAGATGCGGGAAGGCAACGGTAGGTTTCAGGGCGCTTAAGTCTATCGTATACTCTTCGTCGTACACAGCGTCGTCGTCCGCCTCATAAATCGTATATTCTTTGGCGGAATGTTCCTTCATATAAGCGACGGCAAGGTCGTCTACAGGAAAGATACCGTTCTTTCCGCCGGCTTCAATCGCCATGTTGGCGATGGTAAACCTGTCGTCCATGGACAGATTCTGTATACCGTCCCCAACAAATTCCATGGATTTATACAACGCGCCGTCCACGCCAATCATACCGATAATATGCAGGATAACATCTTTGCCGCTGACCCATTCGGAAGGTTTTCCGGTCAGGTTGAATTTGATTGCGGAGGGAACTTTAAACCACGCTTTGCCTGTCGCCATGCCCGCCGCAATATCCGTACTCCCCACACCAGTCGAGAAAGCGCCCAGGGCGCCGTATGTACATGTGTGGGAATCGGCGCCGATAATCACGTCCCCGGCAACCGTAAGGCCTTTCTCCGGCAAAAGGGCATGCTCAATACCCATCTCCCCCACTTCGAAATAATTCGTTATCTCGTTGCGGCGCGCGAACTCCCGCACGCATTTGCAGTGTTCCGCCGATTTGATATCTTTGTTGGGCACGAAATGGTCCGGCACCAGAGCAATTTTATCCTTGTGAAACACGCCGTCCACGTTCATTTTCTCCATCTCCTTGATGGCAACCGGGCTTGTGATATCGTTGCCCAGTACTAAATCCAGGTCGGCTTCGATTAACTGTCCCGCCTCCACGTGGTCAAGACCCGCATGTGCGGCCAGAATTTTCTGTGTCATTGTCATTCCCATATTTCACATCTCCTCATCTATCTTAATCTATTTTTGGCTTCTAAAATACGCCATAATGTAGCAAGACGCCAACAAGAATTTGCAACGCAAATTCTTGCAAAGTTGACCGCCGGGTCAACTTTTTTTAAAAAAATGCAGACATTCATTGAATTTCCTGTACACTGTGCTATAATAATATTTACGGAAGCATAGCTCAGCCGGGATGAGCGTTCGCCTCACACGCGAGAGGTCATGGGTTCGAGCCCCATTGCTTCCATTTTTTATGTTAAGAAGTGGGCCGCAGCATACCAAGACAGCAGGAAAAGAATCTGCGGCCGCCTCCCGGAAGAAAACAGGGCCTGCCCGGAAACCCAGACAAGCCCTGTCGCTCAATTCATTTCTGAAATCACATCGTCCATGGAATGGGCTGTGATATACTCGAAAATATCAGCCATCTGCTCAGGCGTCAGACTCATATCCTGCTTTACCCACTGAATAACGACAAAGGCCATAGACTGGGCATAATATTCCGCCATCATATTGATTGTCAGCCCTCTTTTGGCTAATTTCTTCTCACCGCGCTGTTCGTTAATGAACGTATACAGTATCTCTTTGATGGACTGTCTGGCGATATTCTCACAAGAATGCTGTCCCTCCAGCCTGACGACTTTCTTATAAAATTTCTTGTCTTTCTGCAGATTCTCAAAAATCAGAACCAGACTTTCTTTAATCTGCCCCGTCTGCATAAGCGGAATGGCAGGCGCCAATATTTCTGTCTGAATCATCCACTCTAACAATTCATATTTATCCCTGAAATGATTGTAAAAAGTAGGCCGTATGACTCCTGCGCCGTCCGTGATTTCTTTAATCGTAATCTTGTCAATCGGCATTTTCAGCGCAAGAGCCTTGAAACTATCGGCAAGCATCTGGTCTACATTGGTTTTGGATTGCATGGTTACTCCGTATTAGTTGTTAATCAGTTTATCTTCGCCATTCCAACTGTAAAGTTTCCTGATATCTTCTCCTACCACCTCGGAAGGATGCTCTGACGCCAGTTTGCGCATCGCCTTGAAGTGTACCTGGCCGCCTGCGGAAGACATGTCAAGCAGGAAATCTTTCGCAAAAGTACCGTCCTGGATATCGGACAGTATCTTCTTCATAGCTTTCTTGGTGTCCTCTGTGATAATCTTCGGCCCTGTGATATAGTCGCCGTACTCCGCCGTGTTGGAGATGGAATATCTCATGCCTGCAAAACCGGACTGGTAAATCAGGTCTACAATAAGTTTCATCTCATGGATACACTCAAAATATGCGTTTCTCGGGTCATAACCTGCTTCAACAAGCGTCTCGAAACCAGCCTGCATAAGCGCGCACACACCGCCGCATAGAACAGCCTGCTCACCGAAAAGGTCTGTCTCTGTCTCTGTCCTGAAAGTAGTCTCCAATACGCCGGCCCTCGCACCGCCGATAGCAAGCGCATAGGCAAGCGCCATATCCTGCGCTTTACCTGTAGCGTCCTGATGAACGGCTACAAGGCACGGAACTCCTTTGCCTGCCTGGTATTCACTTCTTACGGTATGCCCGGGGCCCTTAGGCGCAATCATAGTCACATCCACATCCTTAGGCGGTACGATACAGCCGAAATGGATATTGAAACCGTGCGCAAACATTAGCATGTTGCCTGCCTCAAGGTTAGGCTCGATATCTTTCTTGTACATGGCGGCCTGCAGCTCGTCATTGATGAGAATCATAATGATATCCGCCTTCTTGGCAGCCTCCGCCGCCGTATATACTTCAAATCCCTGCGCTTCGGCTTTTGCCCATGATTTGGAACCTTCATACAGCCCGATGATGACATGGCACCCTGACTCTTTCGCGTTCAGCGCATGTGCATGTCCCTGGCTGCCGTAGCCGATTACTGCGATGGTTTTTCCCTCCAAGAGAGATAAATTGCAGTCTTCCTGATAAAAAATCTTTGCCATTTTCCTACTCCTCCACTTGTGAATTGTTTATAAATTATGATAGACATAAATACATGTATAACTGCAAGGGAATATCCCTTTTATACCTTAAGCTCTTCGAGATAAGTGACATTCCCGGTGCCGCGTCCAAGCCCCGCAATGCCTGTCCTGGCAAGCTCCAAGATTTCATATCCTTCCAACAGGCTGATAAAAGCATCGATTTTATCCTGGTCTCCGGTCAGCTCGATAATGAGGCTTTCGGAAGACACGTCGATAATGTTGGCCCGGAAAATATCCGCTATGGTAATCACGCCCTGGCGCTGTGCGGCGGAAGTTCTCACTTTAATCAACGCAAGCTCCCTGTATACGCTCTCTGCGGGTTTGAGTTCTTTGATATTCCTGACGTCAATCAGCTTCGCCACCTGCTTCTCAATCTGGTCTAAGATTTCATCGTCCCCGGAAGTAACGATTGTGATGCGGGTCAGCCGCGGGTCAGCCGTCACGCCTGCCGTAATACTGTCCACGTTATAACCGCGCCTTGAGAAAAGGCCGGAGATACGGCTCAGTACGCCGGAGGTATTGTCAACCAATAATTGTAATACTTTCTTCTGCATAGATATACCTTCCTAAGATTATCATATATTAAAATAACGTTTTCTTCCTGCATAAAATGTATATTATAATACGCTGTCAATTATTGTACCAACTCAATTACTAAAAGTCAACTGGTGTGCTGCAACGCACTACACGTCCGTTTCCAGGCATTTCTGCAGCGCGAGGGTTCCTGTCCTTGCCACCTCCACGATGCTGATGGACTGCATCATGCCGATTAAGAGTTGGATTTTCTCCGGCACGTCGCATATCTGTATAATCATTGTCTTTTTGGACATATCCACAATCTGCGCCTTCATAATCTCACACGTCTCGATGATGTCGCGCCTGTTGCCTTTGTTGTATTTTACTTTCATCAGCATAAGTTCCCTGCTGACGCTCGCCGTCTCGTCAAAAGTTTTTACTTTGATGACATCCAGTTTTTTGTTAAGCTGCTTCTCAATCTGCTCTATGGTCCGCTGGTCGCCGCTGCTCACAATCGTCATGCAGGAAGTCGTCGGGTCGTCCGTCTCCCCCACCGCAAGGCTGTCAATATTGAAGCATCTTCTGGAAAAAAGCCCTGCAACTTTGCACAGCACGCCAGACCTGTTCTCTACTAAAACCGAATATATTTTCTTCATTCCGCTTCTTCCTTTCTGTCCTGCCTGTTTCCCGGATTATTTGACAAGGTCCATAGGGTCGATGATACATTCTAACAGTATACGCCCCTCATCCGCCAGAAAGTCCCTGATAGTTTCTTCGGCGTGTTCCATCGTATACAGACGCATAAACTTCATGTCATACGCAGCCGCCAGTTTTTCCAAATCCGGGCTGCCGGACAAATCAACCACCGAATAATTGTCTTTGTAGGTATAGTGCTGATACTCTCTTACCATGCCCAGGTAATTGTTCTTAAGCACGATGACTTTCACCGGCACGTCAAACTGCCTCATGGTGGCAAGTTCCATCATGGACATCTGGAAAGAACCGTCCCCGCACACAGCCACGACCTGTTTCTTCCTGTCGGCCAGTTTCGCTCCCATGGCGGCGGGAATGGAATATCCCATAGTGCCCATGCCTCCGGTAGTCAGAAACCGGCCGTCTTTGACAATATGGTAATTGCATGACCAAATCTGGTTCTGTCCTACGTCCGCCACATAAACCGCGTCATCTTCCATGGCTTCTGACAGCATACGGATAAATTCCGCAGGGTCCACATAACCCGGGTTGGGTTTCCTGACTCTGCCCATGGTTTCGCGGTATTCGTCTAATGTCTGAATCCATGCTTCGTGTTCGCAGGTAAACTCTTCTTCCATAAAATCGGCGATGATATGTTTGGCGTCGCCTACAAGCGGGATGGTGGGGCCTACATTCTTGCCGATTTCCGCAGGGTCCACATCAATATGTACAAGGACCTTATTCTCTGTAATCAGGTCGGGCTGGCTTACGGCCCTGTCCGCCACCCTGGCGCCCACCATAATAAGCAGGTCGGACTCGTTCATGGCGCGGTTGGCGTAAGGGTTGCCGTTGTTACCTACCATGCCATAGTACATAGGATGCTTTGTGGGCATCACGCCGATTCCCATCATGGTGGAAACCACCGGAACACGGTGCTTTGCGGCAAACTCCCGCAGCTCGTGTTCCGCATCGCTGAGGAGGACGCCGCCGCCCGCACAGATAATGGGACGTTTGGCCTTGGACAGCTCTTTTACCACCTTTTTAATCTGCACCGCATGTCCCTTGACGGTGGGCTTATAAGTGCGCATATTGACCTCTTCCGGATATTTGAATCTGGTCACCGGGGCATTCTGGATGTCAATCGGCACGTCAATCAGGACAGGGCCCTTCCTGCCGGAATTGGCAATATAGAACGCCTCTTTCATAATCTGCGGGATATCGTCGGCATTGCGCACCAGATAACTATATTTCACAAAAGATTCCACAGCCCCCGTGATATCGGCTTCCTGGAACACATCGGAACCGAGAAGCTCGCTGTTCACCTGTCCGGTAATGCAGACAAGCGGTATACTGTCCGCAAAAGCGGTGGCAATACCGGTAATCACGTTGGTAGCGCCAGGGCCGGAAGTTACGGCGCAGACGCCGACCTGTCCCGTAACCCGTGCGAACCCGCTTGCCGCATGGGCCGCATTCTGCTCCGTGCGGATTAAGATTGTCTCAACCTTTGAGTCTAATATGCTGTTGTAAAAGGGGCATATCGCTACCCCCGGGTATCCGAATACATACTTTACGCCTTCTTCTTCAAGACATTTAACGATTGCATCTGCACCTAACATTCTTTATAACCACACCTTTCTATTCGTCCAGTTTTAGTATCCGTTTCGTCAGTTTTACGGCGTCGGCCGCATCCTTGGAATAGCCGTCCGCACCGATTTCGTCGGCATATTCCTGGGTGATGACTGCGCCGCCCACAATGACCTTGGCATCCACATGGTTTTCCTTCGCATAAGAAATGACATGCCGCATCTGCTGCATAGTGGTAGTCATAAGCGCCGACAGCGCTATGACCTGCGCATGGTGCTCTTTGGCGGCTTCTATTATTTTTTCTTTCGGCACGTCCTTGCCCAGGTCGATTACCTTAAACCCGTAATTTTTGAGCATCAGGGCCACCAGGTTCTTGCCGATGTCATGGATATCCCCTTCCACCGTGGCTATCACCACGGTCGGCATCTCCCCTCCAGAGCGTCCGGTGGCAAGAAGCGGTTCCAGGTATTCTATGGAAGCTTTCATGGCTTCCGCACTGGCAATGAGCTGCGGCAGGAAATATTTCCCTTTGTCAAACAGCTCTCCCACTTCATTGATTGCTTTTAGAAGCGCTTCATCCAGAACCTCTTTCGCCGCATGTCCCTCCGACAGGGCCTTCTTCGTATCCTCCACGATTGCACCGCCGTTTCCCTTAAGCACATCGGTATACAGCTTATCCATCACAGAGAGGTTTGACGTATCCTGCTTTTGGGCCGTATCCAGGCGGACGCCTGCGCCGCTTGTCCGGACGGTGATTCCCAATGCCTCCCGTTTGGCTTTCACAGCATCCATAAGCTGGATGTAACGCAAGTCCGCCCCCTCTTTATTTAAGAGAAGATCGGAGGCAAAAGCGCAACTCACAAGCAATTCCTGCGAAGGATTTGCGATTGCCATGGTCAGGCCTGCCTGGATTGCCATAGTCAGGAACGTAGTATTGACAAAACTTCGTTCCGGGAGTCCGAAAGAAATATTTGACAAGCCGCAGATTGTGGCCAATCCGTTCTTCTTACAGTAACGGATTGTCTCCAGTGTCTCAAGCGCCGCCGTCTTGTTAGCGCCTACGGTAGTCACCAGACCGTCCACCACGATATCTTCCTTGCGCATTCCGAGTTCGCAGGCACGCGCCTGTATTTTTTCAATAATGGAAATCTTCTCCGCCAAATCCTTGGGAAGCCCTTCGTCGGACAATGGCAGCAGAACAAACATGGCGCCGTATTTCCTGGCGATGGGCAAAAGAGAGTCAAACTTCACTTTCTCATAGGAAATGGAATTGATGAGCGCCCGTCCCGGATATCTGCGCAGCGCCGCCTCCAACACATCCACGTGGCTTGAATCTAAGGATAAAGGCAGGTTTGTTATACCGCCTACTGTTTCAAGCGCCCGCAGCATCGTGGCTTTCTCGTCTATGCCGCCCATTCCCATATTGATATCCAAAATTCCGGCGCCGCAGGCTTCCTGCTCTTCGGCAAAATCAGCAACCATATCCATGGACCCTGCACGGAGTTCTTCCTGCAGTTTCTTCTTGCCGGTAGGATTAATCCGCTCTCCGACGATAATAAAATTGTCGTCTAAACCGAATGCTATCGTCTGCCGTTCACTTGTCAGGAAGCGTTTGTCCGGCGTTTTCCTGCGTGCAATATGCATTCCGCCGACATGCCTGTAGGTCTCCCGTATATGGTCCGGCGTCGTCCCGCAGCAGCCGCCCACGATTGCCGCCCCTGCCTCCACCAACGACTCCATGCAGGCGCCAAATTCTTCCGCACCCATATCATAGACTGTATTCCCGTTTCCATCCAGAGAAGGAAGCCCCGCATTGGGTTTGGCAATAATGGGGACGGATGTTACCGCCGCCATCCGCCGTATGACGTCCGCCATTTTATCAGGCCCCACAGAACAGTTGGTTCCCACAGCGTCCGCGCCCAGGCTTTCCAGCACTACCGCTGCGGTGACAGCGTCCGTACCGTAGAGTGTCCTTCCGTCCGACTCGAAAGTCATCGTTACCATCACAGGCAGTCCGCAAGTTTCCTTCGCGGCGATGAGCGCCGCCCTGGTTTCCTGCAGACTCATCATCGTCTCCACGACAAGAAGGTCAACCCCTGCTTCCACAAGACAGCTAATCTGCTCTTTATAAATATCGATTAATTCCTCGAAATCCAGGCGTCCCATAGGGGCAAGCTGCTCGCCTGTCATGGTGATATCGCCTGCCACATAAGCCCTGTCCCCGACAGCTTCCTTGGATAATGCCACCAAATCCAGGTTCATCCGCCGTATCTGCGCCTCTAATCCATATTCTTTCAGTTTGACGCGGTTTGCCGTAAATGTAGGCGCGTAGACAATCTTCGTGCCTGCCTCCACAAATGCCTTCTGCAAAGCTATCATAACGTCACGGTTTTCCAATATCCACTGTTCGGGGCACACGCCCGTAGGCATACCGCGTTTCTGCAAATTGGAACCTGTGGCGCCATCCAGGATGATGGGCGTCTCTTGTATGAGTGCATGGAACTGCTGTTTATTCATCTTGTTGTGTACTCTCCTGTGTAGAATCTTCCGCCGGTTCTTCATAGAAAACCGTGTCGTCAGTGTCGAAATTATCGTCGCCGCCTTCCGGCTCATCCCCGTTTTCGTCTGCTTGCGCGTCATCGTCATCCGACTGGTTCAGATAGCCGCCGCCAAGAATACCGTTCTCCTCCGTGTAGGTGACGCCCTCCCCTTCGGGTATCTCCCCATGCAGGATAGAGATGATATATTGGATACGGACATTTGCCCTGTCATAATATTCCCTCGCCGCCTGCGCCCGTCCCTCGTCGAAGACTTCCGCCTCGTATGCCTGATGATACAAGGATACCGCCTGCTTCATATTCTCGTCCGCCTCATCCGCCAGGCTGTCCACCGCAGAAAATCTGTCCGGCACTTCAAGACCCGCCATCCATGTAAATTCCGCCTGCAATTGGTCTAAATAGGAAAGTAGTTGGTTTGCCGCGTCCTCCGATGAAGCGTCAATGGAATTCATATTGTCATTGAACGTGGCGATATGTTCAAAAAAAGTATTCATATCCTCCTGGTATGCCGTCAACTCCTCGTCTTCGCCACAGGCCGTAAGAAGTACGATACACCACAGGCTGACGCCAAGAACCGCCAATTTATTGA
The DNA here is from genome assembly GCA_947172645.1 of uncultured Lachnospiraceae bacterium. Taxonomy (GTDB): domain Bacteria; phylum Bacillota; class Clostridia; order Lachnospirales; family Lachnospiraceae; genus UBA3282. The sequence continues at coordinate 173,769 of CAMWBY010000003.1, forward strand.
TTATTTTCAAGCCTAAACCTCCAGTCTAATCCCACGCACGCTGTATGCCTGCCTGTGATACTGCTTAAATCCGGAAAAGAACGCTGCCTATTTCGTGCCGAATATGCGGTCTCCTGCGTCTCCAAGACCAGGACAGATATAGGCATGTTCATTCAGGCAGCGGTCCACATGCCCTACATAAATCTGAATGTCAGGATGGTCTTTGCGAAGCCTCTCCAATCCTTCCGGCGCAGCGATAATACACATAAACTTGATATACCTGCCGCCATGCTGCTTAATAAAGTTGACTGCTTCGGAACCTGAGCCTCCGGTTGCGAGCATAGGGTCTACGACCACAATTGTCCTCTGCTCAATGGGCTCGGGCAGTTTGCAGTAATACTCGTGCGGTTCATGCGTCTTAGGGTCTCTGTAAAGCCCGATATGGCCTACCTTGGCGCTGGGCACCAATGCCAGGATGCCGTTCACCATGCCGAGTCCCGCCCTTAGAATTGGGACTACCGCAAGTTTCTTACCTGCAAGCCTGGGCGTCATGCATGTCTCGATAGGCGTCTGCACCTCCACATCTTCCAAAGGCAGGTCGCTCAACGCCTCATATCCCATCAACATGGCAATCTCTTCGATACACTTACGAAACTCGTTGGTGCCTGTATTGATGTCCCTGAGTTGGGAAATCTTATGCTGAATCAGTGGATGGTCCATAATAAAAATATTTTCTTTTTTCTCCATCTTTCGTCCCCTTTTTGCTCTTTGGCGTGTTTGCTTTAGTTCCTATCTATAGATACTACTGATTTCCGGGATGGAAGTCAAACCTTTTTTGCAAAAATAAGGAGCTGTCTGCAACAGCCCCATGTAAGGAATCAAAACTCGATTTCGCAGTCCGGCTCCACCTTCCTGCATGCCTTCAGCACTTTCTTCATGACTGCCTTCTCGTCAGCCCCTTCGGCAAACTCCACTTTCATCTTCTGTGTCATAAAGCTTACCACCGCGTCTGCGACGCCCTCTGTCTTTTTGGCTGCTTCCTGCATCTTCTCCGCACAGTTGGCGCAGTCCACTTCAATCTTATACGTCTTGTTCATACGAATCCCCATGCCTTTCTGTTCTTGTTTTCAGGTCCCCTTTTGCAGTCTTAAGGTTCTTCCAAATGCTCCATTCCCATACTGATGATGGAACGGACATGTTCATCATCCAATGAGTAATAGATGGATTTGCCGTCCCTTCTGAATTTCACCAGCTTGGAAGTTTTGAGTATTCTGAGCTGATGGCTCACGGAAGACTGGCTTAAGTTCAGCAGCCTGGCAATATCGTTCACGCACAGTTCATGCTCGAACATGGAATAGAGTATCTTGATTCTGGTAGAATCGCCAAATACCTTGAAAAGCTCCGCCAAATCATATAGGATTTCATCGTCCGGCTGTTTTGCCACTGTTTTGTCTGTGCCTGCTTCCGCCATGGCGCCTCCCTTCTTGCCTTCACACATGTCTGCAACAAACAAACATATGATTAATTGTTCATATATTATAATAATGGAAAGACTGTGGAATGTCAACCTAAACAATCCAAAAAGTGTAAATTTCTAGGCCCTTATCTGACCGTTTCCACGTATCAGATATTTGTAGGCAGTCAGTTCGCGCAGTCCCATGGGCCCTCTGGCATGAAGCTTCTGGGTGCTGATTCCTATTTCTGCACCGAAGCCAAATTCAAAACCGTCGGTAAAACGCGTGGAAGCATTCACATAGACGCACGCCGAATCGACGCCCTGTAAGAACCTGGCGGCATGTTCTTCATTCTCGGTAATGATGGCATCGGAATGCTTCGTATTATATTGGTTGATATGGCCGATGGCTTCTTCCACAGAAGAAACTGTTTTCATCGATATAATATAATCCAGATATTCTGTGCCATAATCTTCCATGGTTGCTTCCACGGCCTGGGGAATCAGTTCCCGCACCTTCCGGTCTCCCCGCATCTCCACATTTTTCTCTCCAAGCGCTTTCCCCAGGGCAGGAAGGATACGTTCCGCGATTTTCTCGTGCACAAGCAACGATTCGCAGGCATTGCATACGCCAATCCGTTGTGTCTTGGCATTGATAATAATGGGGATAGCTTTTTCAATGTCCGCATCTTCGTCTATATAAATATGGCAGTTCCCCGTCCCGGTCTCTATTACGGGTATGGTGCTGTTCTCCACCACCGCGCGGATTAACCCGGCGCCCCCTCTCGGAATCAGGACGTCCACATACTGCTTAAGCTGCATGAAAGCGGTGATCACCGCCCTGTCGTTGTCGGTGATAAGCTGCAGCGCATCGGCCGGAATATGCTCCCGCACGAGCGTCTCCCTGATAATTTCCGTGATTTCCATATTGGAAAAGAAGGCGTCCCTGCCGCCTTTTAAGATGACCGCATTGCCTGCCTTAAAACAGAGCCCGAAAGCGTCAGCCGTCACGTTGGGCCTGGCTTCATAAATCATGCCGATTACGCCCATAGGCACCCGGACTTTATCGATATGGAGGCCGTTTGGCCTGTCAAAGGATTCCATAACTTCCCCCACAGGGTCCTCCAGTTTTGCCACTTGGCCCAGTCCTTGCGCCATTGCCTCAATCCTCTCTGGCGTAAGCCGCAGACGGTCCAAAAGCGCTTCCGCCATGCCGTTTTGTTTTGCGAGTTCATAATCTTTCTGATTCGCACGAAGGATACGCTCGCCGGATGCCGTCAGTGCCGACGAGACGGCGCATAAAGCCTTGTTTTTTTCAGCGGTAGTGAGTTTTTGCAGTTCATATTTTGCTTTGACGGCATTTTGCCCCAATGTATTTAAATAGTCCATGGAATTGCTCCTTTCGTCTTCGTAAAAAGATTTGCGCCTAAATGATTCCTTCTTCTGTAATTATCATATCCGGCCTGACATCATGCGGCTCATAAGGAATGCAGTCGGTTATTTGGCAGCGGTAGGCGAGGGCTGCGGTTGTCAGCGAAAAGCATACGGTCTGTTTATCGTATTTTCTTTTTATGGTTTCCAGACATTCCAGATACTTGTCATAAAATCCGCCGCCATATCCGACGCGGTGTCTGTCTTTGTCAAAAACCGCCCCGGGCATCCACATCATTACATGCAAGTTTGTCCTGTTCCTTTGCTCCCTGTCATTCCATATTGCATCTATCCATTCCGGAAAAGAAACGGTCTCGTCAGGCTCCGGAATCCCGCGGTATCCCGGGCGAAGGGAATGCAGCGATGCAATCCGCCAAAATTCCATCGCATTACCCGCTACTTTCGGTACAAATACATCTTTTCCGTCCGCAAGAGCCTGCCCTATCAACTGCGATGTGCCAACCTCGCTTCTGTAACTTGCGTAAGCAAGTACCGCATCCGCTGCCTTGTACTGTGGCATGTCTGTAACGGTATCCCTTATTTGTATGTCATACTGCGCTTTATGCTGCGCGGGAATACGGTCCCTGGCAGCAAGCATTTCTTTGCGGAGAGCCTTCTTCATCTGCGTGGTATGCATGGTAGCGGGCCGGGTTTCTTTGGCCGTATTTTCAGTGACGGCGCTACACATTGTCTTTTCCATATTTCTTCCCAAGCTCGGTCACAGAGCCGTCTTTCTCCACAATGGAGATGTTGTTGAGCTGTCCGCGCAGGTTTGCCCGCACGTTCGCCACGTATGCCTGGCGCAGCTTTTTCTGCTCCGCCTTCTCGGACTCGCTCAGCCCTTCCGCCTGGGACTTATGGTATAATTCATTGATTCTCTTTGTCATCTGCTCTACGGTCATATGGAAACCTCCTTTAATCATGCATCTGCTGCACATACAGCGGCAAATCAAAATCCTCGTCTTTGTGGGCCAGGAAGAGCGTTCCTATATTCTGTCCCGCTAAAATCCGATGAATAACTTTGATATCCGCGCTGTTTGCGATGACCATATCCACGCCCATGTTGTTGGCGATTTTTGCCGCCTGGAGCTTGGTGTTCATGCCGCCTGTCCCTGCGCTGCTCCCGGTGGAACTTTTACCCATTTCCATCAGCTCGTCAGTCAGCCGTTCCACCACTTCAATGTACTTGGCGTCCGGGTTCTGTCTGGGGTCGTCCGTGTAGAGCCCGTCGATATCCGACAGAAGAAGAAGCATGTCCGCGCCGATTAGGGATGCCACAATCGCCGACAGGGTATCGTTGTCCCCGATTCCAAGCTCATAGGTAGCTATGGTATCGTTTTCGTTTACGATTGGCACCACGCCCAGTTTGAACAACTCAGCGAAAGTGTTGCGCGCATTGAAACGGTTCAGATTATCGATAATCGTATTCTTGGTCATCAGTATCTGCGCCGCTACCTGGTTGTATTCTGCGAAAATTTTCTGATAGGTCATCATCAGCCGGGCCTGTCCGATTGCCGCGCAGGCCTGCTTGACCGCCGTGGGGTTGTCATCCCCGGTGTTCTGCATCATGACGGCCTTCCGACCTACGGCGACGGCGCCCGACGTCACAAGCACCACATCCTTGCCCCGGTTACGCAAGTCGCATAATTCCCGCACAAGCACATCCAACTTCGTATAATCCAAATCCCCTGTCTGTTCATGCTGCAATGATGAAGAACCGATTTTTACTACGATTCTTTGTTTGTCTTTCATAATTTCTCTGATGTTTGACATTGTTCCGTTCCCTTTTCCCGCAAGCGGCGGGTTTTTTGTTGTATAAGATTCGTGTTAACGGCAAAACCTTGCGCCGATTTTTTCTGCAATCAGCATACCGTCCATGGCTGCGGATGTAATCCCGCCCGCATACCCTGCACCTTCTCCGCAAGGATATAACCCTCTTACGGCTGACTGCCCTGTCTCGTCGCGCATGATTTTTACCGGAGAAGAAGTCCTGCTCTCAATACCGGACAGATAGGCGCCGCTGTCCGCAAAGCCCGGCATGCTTTGACCAATTAAGTCAATCCCCTCTGTAATGGCTTCATTTAATGCCGGAGGTAATATATCATGCACTGCAGCCATACGGTATTCGCCCTTCACCGCCGGGACAAACCCGGGGTATTTCTCATTTATCATGGATGCGCCCGGTTCTTCTCCGGTTACGGACTGCCTGTAGCTGCCGTAAGTCTCCACCGGGACCGCTCCTGTGCCGATGCGGTATGCCCGCTCTTCCAATTCCCTCTGGAAAGCAACGCCCGCAAGGGCGGATGCGCTTCCGTAATCTTCCGGCGTGACCGTGGCAATAATCGCGCTGTTGCTGTTATCCCCGTCGCGTCCGCTGTAACTCATGCCGTTCACCGCAAGTCGTCCCGGTTCCGAGGATGCGTTGACCACATAGCCTCCGGGACACATGCAGAAAGAGTAGACTCCTCTGCCGGAGGAAGTCTGTGCCGTCACTTTATAGTTTGCCGCCGGGAGGAGTGGATTATCTTCCTGCCCGTATTGAAGCCGGTTAATCATTTTGCGGGGATGTTCCATACGCAGCCCCACCGCAAAGGGTTTTGCTTCCATAGGTATTTTTCTTGCATGCAGCATCTCAAAAGTATCCCGTGCGCTGTGTCCCATGGCCAGGACGGCCACACTGCATGGTATCTTCTCCGTCCCGTTCACGGTTATGCCCGCCACATGTCCATCTTCCAGGCACAAGTCCGTCATCTGTGCGCCGAACCGTATCTCACCGCCCCATGAAATAATCTGTTCCCGGAGGTTGCGTACCACCCTACAAAGGATATCTGTGCCGATGTGCGGCCTGGCCTCATAGAGAATCTCCTCCGGGGCGCCTGCCTTCACGAAGATTCTTAAGACCTCACGGTTTCTGCCATGCTTGTCTTTTACTAAAGTATTCAGTTTCCCATCCGAGAAAGTACCTGCGCCCCCTTCGCCGAACTGCACATTGGAAGCGGGGTCAAGTGTACCTTCTCTCCAGAATTTCTCCACGTCTTCCAGACGCTTCTCCACACATTCACCCCTCTCTAAAATCAGCGGGCGGTAACCGTATCTGGACAAGAAATAGCCGCAGAATAACCCTGCCGGCCCGGTTCCGATAATCACAGGCCTGGAAGCAAGGGCGCTGCCGCCTGCGGGGGGAAAACTGTATGGTTTAGGTTCTATGGCCTGCACCTGCGCGCTTCGGCATCCGGCCAGTATTTTGTCCTGTGACTTCACCTGCACGTCCACGGCGTAAATCACCATAATATCGGGCTTTTTGCGGGCGTCGATGGATTTCTTCGCAATGTGCCAGGCCAGGATGTTCTCCGGCGGGGTGCGAAGTATTTTGGCCGTGCGGCGCAATATGTCCTCCCGTGTATGGGATAAGGGAAGTTTTACTTGGTTTATGCGAATCATTGGTTTTACCTTCAAACGAGTTCTAAGCGAGTACTAAAAAATTATACTTTAAAACATTCACTAAGACAAGAGAAAAAGCAAACGCGAATATCCACAAAAGGTTTTTCTATGGCAAATAAAATGTTATAATATGGACATAGATAAAACCAATCCAGGATTCTTTCCATAGGAGGTGGCCCTTATGCTCTACCACTATACAGATTTCGCAGCGTTCGACGGCATCATCCGATGTGGGGAACTGCGGCTCAACAATATACTGAACATGAATGACGCTTCCGAGATGACGCTGTTTATGAACGGCATCTGCAAAGCCGTCATCAATAAGCTCCGCCCGGAATGTGATAACGACAAGCTTATGGATGCCCGGAATTTTTTTATCAGCGAAATGGAACAGGAATTTAATTACTCCGCCTATGCGGCGTGTTTCTCCAGATACCGGGACGACGCATCACAGTGGGAAAGATACGGACACTTAGGGCAAGGCGTGTGCATTGCATTCCACGAAGTGCTTATGAAGAAAATGGTGGGCGGCGTAGTTTCCTTACAGGAAGTATATTATCAGGAAGATATGCGGGAGCATCATCTGGTGGATGAATTTTACCGGGTCATGAAGAATGCGGACTCTCTTTCCATGGAAATACCCAGGTTACAGAGCCTGATGAGCGATGCGTGGGTAGAATCGGCTGCTTTCAAGCACCCTTCTTTTGCAAATGAGAAAGAATTCCGCCTGGTGGTATCGCCTTTTGTCTCCAATGATTTCGCGGTGGAACCGAAATACCATGTGGCGAAGGGGCGAATCAAGAAATACTATCCGCTGGATTTGAACCGGATGTGCGGCAGGCTCGGTATGCACCTGTCGGATCTTGTAGGCGAAATTATTATAGGCCCCACCTCATCCCAATCCCTCCCGGTCCTGCAAGATTATCTGTCGGACTGCGGGCTGAATATACTGAAAGATAAAATCAGCATGTCGGACTGCCCACTGCGCAAGCCTACGTCTTAGGACGCATCAAAATTCAAAAAACGCCGCAGAAAAATTGCTCTGCGGCGTCTGCATTTTCTTTTATTTTCCTATTTCACTTCCAAAGAAGTAATGTGTGGGTTCACTCCCTCATACCAGTACAGGAAACCTTCCATGTCTACCGTATCGCCGATGTTCAGCCCTTTCACAGCGGCATATACGTCTGTCGTATTGTCGCACAGATAAGACTCAACGGTGAAGGTATATGTATTTCCGTCAAGGGAAACATTAAAGTACAAATCATCCCCGTCCTGTCCGGAACCGTCCCAGTTATAGAGGAATGCCACGTCATTGCCACTGTCATCCTGCCCCGCCGCTTCCACGGTCATGCCTTTAAAAGAAACGAACTTATTCTGATGGTTAATCAAGTCGTCCGATGCAAGAATGGAAGTAACGTCTTCTGCTTCTGCGATATAATTGCCTTCTTCGATTTCAAATGTGGCGTCGGTAATCTCGATTTCACCCGACCACTCTGACTTATAGCCTGTCACTTTCATCTTCGTGCCAGGTGTAAGCTTCTCATAGTCTTCTTCGGAACATGCCATGTTGTACAGAAAATATGCTCCGTCCTTATCCTGTGCATACACTGTTGCCTGGTTTTCCCACCAGGACTGTTTCGCCTGCACGTAAGCTTCGATGACAACCTCCGAATTGAGTTGTGCAGCCATGTACTCATCGTAAGTCATGACGCCTTCGGATTTCACATCTTCCCCGCCATCGCCGCCTTTGGAACCGCATCCTGCACATGCGAATACCAGTGCAAGAACCAACAGTAATGATGTAAATTTTTTCATTTCTTCTCCTCTTTTCTTTTCACACTCATTGTGTAGTATGTACTTGCCGCAATAGTCTGCGTGGCTATGTCTGCGACCACACTAAGTATACATGAATTTTCCAATAAATCAATAGGATTTTCTTATTTCCTGGCTTTTAGCCACAAAACATAGGCGACAATACACGCCCACGCCGCTGCCAGCGACCACAATAAGATAAGCGCTTCCCGGGGCAGCGCTCCCAGTTCCTGACGCTGTGAGGAGACGCGGTTATTTTGTATGCCGATTTGGTCAAGCCGATACAGAGAAGAGATATCGCCGTATAGCCCGTCTATATATGCTCCGTCAACTTTCTGCCCCCTGTTGACGGATTTGACTGTGTTTTCAATCAACTGTCCCGCCGCATCGCGCAGAGACGTAGACCCTACAAACACCGGCGTGACGAAAGTATTTCCCACATTGTCAAGCAGCAGCCTGGACGCCTTAATCTTGACGTCATAATACAGTGCGTTATCCTCGCCGCACCGGGATAAATAGTCCTGGTATCCGTCCGATTCCTGCGCCTTTATGGTTACCGGCACATATCCTTCCGTCTCCGCGTAGGCAGTCTGCACCTCATTGGTCAGAAGATACTGTGTAAACAGCCATGACGCCATGACTTCCTGCGGGTCCTCCTTATTAAAAATGCACACGGACGGTCCCTGGGAAATCATCTGTGGATTCGCGGGGTCGAACTGAGGAATTGGCATCACGCATGTCTCAAACCGGGCCAGTTTGTCTTCACTGATATCGGAAAGAGGCGCGTCCGTCCCCATCCATGTGGCGCCCGCCGTGGAATCTATGGCGAACAGGCATTGCCCTGCGTTCAGAAAGTTGGCAGGATAGCTTGAAATCTTAAAGGTGGAGAATGCCCCGCTTTCGGCGTGAACCGCGATTTCCGACAGCAGTTCTTTTGTCGTATCGTGAAAGAGCAGGATTTCGCCTTCCTCAGTGGAATAATCTGCGCCCTTTTGCCGGAGCATTTGAATCATCATATTGTCGGTAGACTTATAGATGAAGGGAATCATCACTTTCTGCCCGTTGACTTTAAAGTTTCCGTCTTCGTCTTTCTCCATGGCGGCTTCCGAGACCTCCCATATAAAATCCCATGTAAGATTGTCCGGCAGGCTGTAACCCAGCTTTTCCACATAAGTCTTATTGATGTAACATGCTTCCGTGGAGCGCATATAAGGCAATGCATAATGATGCCCGTCTATCATGCATTCCTCCAGAAACTGGGGGATAACCTCATCCGTCCTCGGAGAATCAAATTTCACCTTGTTTCCCCCAAGCCCGTATTCTTTATGTGAAGCCAACTCGTCCAATGGCACTACCAGATTGGTGCCCGTAAGATAAGTCGCGATATGGTCCGGGTAAGTAATGCAGACATTGGGCGTCGTGCCTGTGGCGATATTTGTGATGACATCGTTATAGATTTTGCCGTAATCCGTGTACAGCCGCAGGTTTACCGTGATATTCGGATACAGCTTCTCAAAATCCGCAATTGCCTTCTCATAGATGGCAGTCTGTGTCTTATTCGTGTCATTCTTCGCCCAGAATGTGATTTCATACGCCTCAGAAGTCTCAAATTCTTCCGGCATACAGAAAGCATCCAATCCTTCCCTGCCGTGGCATCCGGCGAGCACGGACAGACATATAAACATTAACGCTATAAGCGTCGGATATTTTTTCCTGTAAATTTTTTTCTGCATCATACACATGCCTTTCTAAAGTCCGCTCCGTCTTACTTCCCGCAAGCAACGGGGCAATGCCTGCCATATGGGACATCAGCCTTTCGTACCGCCTCTTGACACGCCTTCCATCACTTTCTTGCGAAATACAAGGAACAGGATAATCAGCGGGACGGAAATCACCACCACTGCCGCCATCATCGCGGGAATATTTTCCCGGCCAAAGCCGTTCTCCCTGATTTCCTGAATACCGTTGGACACAAGGAAGTAATCTGCGTCATCTGTGATAAGACGAGGCCATACATAAGAGTTCCAGCACTCGATTATTTTCAGGATTGTGATGGTGATAAGCGTCGGTTTGGAGAGCGGCACCATCACTTTTAACAGATACTTCAGGTCGGACGTGCCGTCCACCTTCGCTGCATAATAGAGGCTGTCCGGAATCTGTTCAAAGTTTTCTTTTAACAGATAGATATAGAAAACAGACGTGACAGAAGGCAGAATCAGCCCGGTAAACGTATTGCGCATATCAAGATTCGTGACAGTCATAAAGTTTGTGATAACGACCAGTTCATTGGGAATCATCATCAGGGACAGGAAAAGGATAAATGCGGCGTTCTTACCGAAAAATTCAAGTCTCGCAAAGGCAAACGCCGCCAAGGTGATGACAAAAAGCATGAGCGCCGTAGTAACCAGCGTAAAAACCAATGTATTTGTCAGATACCTGCCAAGCGGTACGGCTGTGAACGCATCCGCGTAATTTTCCATGGTGGGAGTAAGCGTAAAGAATTTCGGGATATATTCTGAACTGTATGCCCCGTAACTCTTTACCGACGTCAACACCATCCAGTAGAAAGGAAACAGAACAATAATGCCCCATAGTGACAACAGAACATAAGTCACGGTACGCACAATGATTCTGCGGTTTCTGTCTGTTTTTTCGATTTGGTCTAATTTTTCCATCTTCGTCTTCCATTCCTGTATCAAATATGAAACACTATAAACATTAATAAGAAACCTTCTTCTTGCTGACGAGTAAGTTTATACAAGTGATTGTCAGCACAATGGCAAACAGAATGACAGCCGCTGCGGACGCATAGGAAGGATAACCGCCGCTGTCGCCGTAAAGCATATCGTATACATAGCCCACAATGGTGTTCATCCCCGCCGCATTTAAGTCCGTCCCAAACAGGGCGACCACATCACTGTACGCCTTGAACGCCCCGATGAATCCGGTCACAACCAGATAAAAAATCATGGGCGAAATCATCGGAAGCGTAATCCGCATAAATATCCTGAATTTCGATGTGCCGTCCACCCTCGCCGCATTGTAATATTCCTGGTTGACATTGGATAAGGCGCTTGTCAGGATAAGGATTTTAAAAGGCATAACGACCCACACCGTATAGAAGCACAGGACAAACATCTTCGCCCAATAGGGCCCGTCGATAAAATCCACGCTCCCGCCTCCAAACCACATGATAAGTAAGTTAATCAACCCGTCAGAATAGGCCGTCTTCTTAAACAGAATCATAAACACAAGCCCCACTGCCAACGTATTCGTCACATAAGGCAGGAAGAAAACCGTCCGGAAAAACTCACGCAGCGGGCCGATGGAATGCAAACCTACGGAAATAAGGAGGGCGGCAGCCGTAGAAAGAGGAACGGTAATGACAACCAGGATAAACGTATTCTTTAACGCCTGCAGAAAATAAGGGTCATGCAGGACATAAGCATAGTTGTACGAGCCCACTCCAAAGTAGGTCTGCGACGCCGAATTATATCCTTCCTCAAAAGAATAGACGAAAACATCAATCAGCGGATATACCATAAAAACGCCAAGGAAAAGAATGGCCGGCAAAAGATAAAGCCACCCTTTCAGGCTGCCTGCGGTTAATTTGTTCTTTATCATTTCAATCTAACCTCCATAATTCCGCATCGCGGAATCTTACACCAACGCTGTTACCCGCTCTTCTGTAACCTTATCAAAAAGGAATACTTTATGCGGAACCAGGTCAAACCTGACTGTCACTTCCCCGCCGTCATGCCGGGCCCCGATATCTACTCTGTTCTCCGTACCGATAAGCGCACGCACCGTAGGATTCAAAGAAGCTTCATGGGATGAGACAATGCTGATATCCCTTCCCATCACTTCCACTCCGTTTAATTTGCATCCCAGGGAGCCCTCCTCATTTAACACAAATCCTTCCGGCCTGACGCCTGCATAGACGTCGCCGTCCGGTATGCCTGACGCCTCCATAACATCCTCCCCGCTTATGAACAACCGTCCATCTTTTACCTGCCCGGTAAACACATTGACAGGCGGCGTCCCGAGGAATCTTGCCACAAAAAGATTCACCGGATTGTCATATACTTCCTGGGGTCTGCCGATTTGCTGTACGATACCGTCCTTCATAACGACAATCATGTCCGAGATACTCATCGCTTCTTCCTGGTCGTGGGTGACAAAAATTGTGGTAATCTTCGTCTCTCTCTGTATTCTCCTGATTTCCTCCCTTGTCTGCAACCGCAGGCGGGCGTCCAGATTGGAAAGAGGCTCGTCGAGAAGAAGTACCTTGGGCATCTTCACCAATGCGCGGGCAATCGCAACGCGTTGCTGCTGTCCGCCGGACAGCTCTCTCGGCCTGCGCTCCATCAATTCACTAATCTGGACAAGGTTTGCCGCCTCCTCTGCCCTTTTAAGCATTTCTGTCTTGGAAAGCTTGTCCTCCCCTTTCAGGTTCTGTAATGGAAACAAAATATTCTGGCGCACCGTCAGATGAGGATACAGCGCATAATTCTGAAATACAAGCCCTATGCCCCTGTGTTCCGGCGCAAGGTCAGTGACATCGTCTTCCCCGAAGAATATTTTCCCTTCTGTGGGTTTTATTAGGCCGCTGATTAAATTGAGCGTTGTACTCTTCCCACATCCGGAAGGGCCAAGCAAACCGATTAGCTTGCCGTCCGGGATTTCGAAATTAAAATCATTCACGGCAACGACATCTTGATGGTTTTTCCTGTCACGGCTTGGAAATTTCTTGGTCAGATTCTGCAATACAACTTTCATTCTTATGCCCATACCTTTCTTTTGGCGCGTATATTCTTTCCCCTAGAAAAATGGCGGGGATTTCCCCACCATTTTTCGGACAAGGTCTCTTGTGCCTAATTTTCATTGCCTACATGGAATTTTCCTATCTCTGCGCGCAGCGTCTCCGCGCTCTGCTTCGTCTTCGTAACCTGTTCTAACACTTCCGCGGATTCACATGCGATAACGGATGCACGCTGTGCAATTTCTGTGGTGCCTTCCGCGCCTTCCTCAGCCGCCCTGGAGATATCGCCCATGGATTGTTTGATACCCTCCATACTGTTGAACAATTCCTGGGCGATGGAGCTGAACTCACTCATCAATTCGTCTACGGAAACTCCGTCCTGGTTATACTGTTCTCCGATGGAGAGGAAGCTGTCATAATCTTGCGTCACATCATCCACGACAAAATCCAATAGCTTCCTTGCATTGGAGGAAAGATTCTCCACCGCTTCCGTCACTTTCTGCGTTACTTCCTGTATCTTGATAACCGTCTGTTTGGACTGTTCCGCAAGAGCGCCGATTTCTCCCGCAACCACCGCGAAGCCTTTGCCTGCTTCGCCGGCCCTGGCTGCCTCGATGGAAGCATTTAACGCCAACAGGTTCGTCTGTGAAACTACCCGCATAATAACGCTGGATAATTCATAAATCTGGTCTATTACTTTTGCGTTCTCAAGCGCCGACTCTAAATCCTGCTGGATTTCGGTCCGCAGGAGCACGGTCTTCTTCTGGGCGCCTTTAATCTTGATATTCGTCTGCTCCGCCCTGCCTTTGATTTCCGCAGCGTTCTGTGCGCCGTCATGGGAACGGCTCGCAATATGCTGCACCGCCACATGCATCTCTCCTGCGGCGCCGTCGGCCATCGTGGTAGTCGCCGCCGTCTCCTCCATGCCTGCAGACAACTGCTGTGTGGCGGCGGATATGCTTGCAATATCGTCATTGAGCTGCCCCACGCAATTGTTCGCAGCGCCTGCCGCAACATCGATTGTTTCAGATTCTATCTGCACCTTGCTGATAAGTTTTACCATGGCGGACTTCATATCCTCAATGCATCTGGACAGGTTCCCGAAATCATCCCGCCGCCCCAGGAATTTTTTCATAAAGTCCTGGGTATAATCCCCTTCCGCCATACAGTTCATCTGCCGCGCCGCCGCGTTCAAGGATTTCGTAATATCCGTCACGATTAGGAACGCAATGAGAACCAAAAGCAGTGTGACAACAGCGATAACCGCAATAGATACGAGTCTGGCAGTCTGGAATATATTTTTGACAGGGGCATTGTTCTCGACCGACAATACTTCCAGTTCGTCCACATAATTGCCGGTGCCTACCACCCATTGCCATGGTTCGAACGCCTTACTGTAAGCGCGCTTGGGATAAGTTTCCGTGCTGCCTTCCTTCGCGAAATAGTATTCCGTGAAGCCGCCGTCTTCCTGCATGCCGTTCTTAATGATATCCTTTATCATCTGGTAACCCTGGCTGTCCGTCTGCTCCATACGGTTTGTACCTTCTGTCTCCTGTCCCAGAAGGACGACGTTGATTCCTTCATAGGTATCAATCCAGAAATATCCGCTCTCTCCATAACGCAGCTCCCTGACCAGGTCCGCCGCCAGCTTCTTTGCCTCCTCCTCCGTATAGATGCCTTCCTCGTATTCCGCATAGATTTTGTTTAACAGTGTGATTACATTTTCTACCTGCCCCTTAATCTGCGTATCGTAGTCATCGTAAAGCACCTTCTCCATGCTATCGACCGATTGTTGGTACGACTTCTGCATGATACTGATATTCATAATACCCATAAGACACATAGCCGCCGCAGCAATCACTGTCAAAATTATCAGTTTCGTACGGACTTTTAAATTTGCAAACATTGCATTCCCCTCTTTTCCTTGGTAGAACCGGAAGAAGAATGACAGATAAACAATCTATATCCTGCTTCCCCTTTCTTGTTACATGTTTTATTTTATCACAAATTTGGAAGCAGTAAATATTTTTTGTTGATAAAAATATAACCTAAAAATATTACAACAAACCTGTAGCCGCGGCTCTGCCCGCCGAGATACCGCTGCTCCATGCCCATTGAAGATTATAACCGCCGCAGACGCCGTCGACGTCCAGTATTTCTCCCGCAAAAAAAAGCCCGGGGACAAGCGTGGATTCCAGGCTGTCGGTTACCTGGGCGCAGTCCACGCCTCCGGCGCACACCTGCGCCTGTTCAAAAGAATTTGTCCCTTTCACGGTTACCGTGAGAGATTTATAAAGTTCCGCCAGTCTCTTCCTGCCTGATATTGGAACATCCTGTACCTGCGCCTGTTCCTTGATTCCCGCCAATTTCAAAAGAAGAAGCCCGATTTTCTTATTGACTATCCCGGTCACAAACTGTTCCGCCGTCTGATTTACCTGTCTCTCCCACCTGTCTGCCCAGAACGCTTTGTATGGTCCGTCATCTTTGCCGTTCGCATAATCCGGAAGGAAATCTATCTCCACTGTAGTATGTTTTCCTTCCTGCAGGGCATAGGCCGCCAACCTGCTCAACTGGAATACCGGAATACCGGAAATGCCATAGTCTGTCCACTGCAATTCCCCGCGCTCGGTACGCAACACCCGCCCTTCGGCCTTAAGAATCAGTCTTGCATCGCACCGCACCCCCGAAATACGCTTATAAAAATCCTCCCTGCACCTTAACGCCGTCAGTGCGGGCGCCACCGGAATAATCCGGTGACCCAGACTTTGCGCCAGGGTAAATCCTGACCCGTCCGAGCCGGTTTTAGGCGCTGCCATACCCCCGCATGCCAGTATCACAGCGTCATATTTTTCTTTTTTCCCGTCCGCTGTTTCCACCGCAAACAGACCCTTGTGTCTCTTTAAACCGGTTACCTGCCGGTTTGTATGTATCCTTATTTTAAGATTCTCCAACTCATACCGGAGAATATCAAGCACGGTGGCGGCCTGTTCACTTGCCGGATAAAGATAGCCGTTCTTTTCTTTCACCCGCATTCCCAGGCCTTCGAAAAATTTCCTTGTTTCCGCCGTCCCCGTGGTTTTATACAGGGTGTCCACAAGCCTCGTGCCGCTGCCGAAGTAAAACTCCGCCCCCATTTTTTCATTGGAAAAATTACATTTTCCGTTGCCGGTGGACAGGATTTTCTTCCCCACCCTGTCATTTCGCTCATAAATTGTCACCTGCGCCCCCAGGCGCGCCGCCTGGATTGCCGCCGCCATCCCTGCCGCACCGCCGCCCGCCACGGCTATTGTTCTCTCCATATAATCACCTCATCCTTGCACCGTCCGTCTGTCTTTCAACTGGAATAAGACTCCAGGAAATGGTACAGCTCTTCTTCTGTCTCCACATATTTACCCTGCATAACTTCCGCCTGTAAGGCGTCGCTTAAATTCTCCAACAAAATATCCGTATTCATATAGAGTGTCTGTTTGTCCTCCAGGTAGACGACAATGAAATGGTCCGCCGCCATAAGGTAATAGCCGCCCTCTTCCTCTGTCTTGTAATATTTACAGATGACGACTCTGTCTTTGGAAAAAGCGCTCAGCTCTATCGTCTCAAACCCTTGCTCCAACTCTGTAAGAGGAGGATTCTTGTCATAGGAATCCAATTCCTGCAGCAGACTCTCTCTGTCCAGCCCAATGTACTTGACAGGAATCGTTTCCTCCTTCTCGTTGACTGCGCCGCTCACTAAGTCCACTTCTTCCACAAGATATTTGGTATCTGCGGTCACCACGGGAATATCCCCCACTGCCGTCTCTATGACCTGCGGCTCTATGCCGCCGTCTGTGGCCGACTGTTGTATATGCTTGTCCTTCGCCTCTTCTCTCTGATATCTGTTGGGGTAGAAAAATTGTTCCGCCCGCAGCGCCGTGTATCCTCCGACGCCTAACATCACACCGGACAATACAAGAAAAAGACCGATACGTCTTATAAGTTTCATCTCTCACATAACCCTTCTTACCGGATTTCTTGTAATCAGTATCAGTCATTTCATAATTTTTATGCAGTTTTTCCAAAATTTTATAAAACCCCGATGTTTTTACCAAACATGATAAAGAAAAAGCCGAGGGGCATTTTAGACAGTTCCGCCTCCCCGATTACCCGCAATATCATCAGGAAGGTAATGTAAAAGAACAATCCGGCCACAATGCCTATCAGGATTGTCAACGCCGCCCCTACCGGTTCGAGTAAGAAACGCTCCGCCAACATGACAGCTATGCCGGAGACAACCGCGGCGGCTGCCGGGAAGAGTACCCCGTTAAACCAGTCCTGGCGGTATTTCAAATTCCTGCTCAGGAAAAAGAAATTCAAGCCGCCATATAATGCGAAGAATATAATCAATGCATAAATAATGCCGTCCGCCCCCAGATAAGCTTTCTGTACGAACAGATAGGCCGTCAAAACATGGGCGAGCACACCCACAGCCGTCGAAAGAAACAGTTCTTTTAACATATGCATCCGGTACAGGAGATGCCCAAAAAGAAAAGTGACGCCGTACAGCACGATAATCACGGAGCCCTTTTGTATCCATGCGGCGGCGGTGTCATTTTTCCCTGTGTACAGGCATGCGACAACCGCATGGGCAAGCGCTGCCAGATAGACAGCCACCGGGCTTGCCACGATAAAAAGCTTCTTGACTGCCTTGCCAATCCTATCCCGCATGGTACGGTACTCTTCCCTGTCGTATGCGCTGCCGATTCTGCCGGTCATCCCGTAGACGCTCAGCACGCCGAGGGCGGAACCGATACCGACCAATACGGCGAACTTACCATAGTAACTTCCCCACAGGGCGGTACGCGACTGTCCCATCTCCTTCTTATTCATACAATAGTTAAACATACGCTGGTCAATCAGCATAAACACGTTAGAGCACATCGAAACCAAGGCTATCGGAACACTGCCTGCCAACAGTACGCGCTGTGCAAAAAACCGTGGTTCCGCTTTCTTGCCGCTGTCCAT
Source organism: uncultured Lachnospiraceae bacterium (assembly GCA_947172645.1). Classification (GTDB taxonomy): domain Bacteria; phylum Bacillota; class Clostridia; order Lachnospirales; family Lachnospiraceae; genus UBA3282. The sequence continues at coordinate 191,645 of CAMWBY010000003.1, forward strand.
GGCAAACCTGCCCCGCATAGCGCCTGCATAAATCACATAGATTACAAGCAGGTACAGCATCGTGATAAGTTGGGACGCCAATACGCCGAGCATCGCGCCAAGCGCGCCGTAAGCGTACCCGTACGCTACATTCTGTTTTAAAGCCGCTACCTTCACGCCATAATCATAGAGGGCATTGGAGCCGAACATTGCGCATGCCATCATGGCAATCCCCTCAAGGTATTGGGAGTGGGCCGTCAGCATCCCCAACCCGTATCCGTTGAAATATCCGCGGAAGACGCCGATAAGAGCCGCGACGATAAGAACCGGAGCCACCGCAATGATTGCCATGCGGCTCAAGGATTCCAGCACAAGAATATCTGCGACAAAGGCAGAAAACACAAAAAGCAACGCCCCAAGCACGGCGCTTATAAACAGATTTGTGAAAAACGCCGCACGGAAAACCTGTTTCGCATTCCTGTGCTGTTCTCTCTTCACTCTGTAACGGATAATTCCCGACATGGCTCCCGTCATACTGTAGGAAGTAAAAAGCGTAATCAGGAAAAATATTTCAAAAGCGGGGGCAAACAACCCGATTCCTGCATCGCCAATCACCCTCGACAGCGGAACGCGCATTGCAAGCAGGATAATATAGGATAACAGGCCCGCATACTGTATCAATGGATTCCGGTTCGTCCTGTTTTGCAAGCCGCCCCGTGAAGATTGTTTCTTTTGTAACTTCATAATGTCATCATATCCTTTGTCTGTATGGATTTATCTGTCAGCTTTGGCCCTATCTTCCGATGCCGAGACTCTTGAGCACATCCTCCTGTTTCTTCTCCATCAACGCCGCCTCCTGCTCTTCCATATGGTCATATCCGCAAAGATGGAACATGCTGTGTGCCACAAGAAACGCAAATTCCCGCAATACGCTGTGTCCATATTCTTCGGCCTGCGCCATAACACGCTCTACAGACAGGATGATATCGCCCAGTATGAGTTCTCCGCTGTCCGGGTCGAAACAGTCCGCCTCATCCGACTCTGCACAGGCGAAATCTCCTGCCTGCGCAAACGGTATATTGGGAAAAGAAAGCACATCTGTCTCCTTGTCTATATCCCGGAAATTTCTGTTATACTCACGTATGCCTTCATTGTCCACAAGAAGAAGGTTTACCGTTGTCTCGTAAGGACAGTTTTCCATCTCCATAACCGCATCCATAATGATGTCCACAGTCTCTTTCATGTCAAAAGGCAGCGTAACACCGGTCTCATTCTCAACGTAGGAAGTCATAGTATAGCCTCTCCTCGATAAATATTTTCTTCATCTCCGTAATCTGCGCCAGGGAAATCTCATTCTCCCACAGCTCGTCCGTCTCCAGTTTCTTATGAAATACCGTATTGATAATCTGCGCGTAGTCTAACTTCGCTTTGGGGTCTTTCTCAAACAAATACAATATAGACGATACGATACAATCCGCAAACAAGACTACAATCGTCTCCTTTGACACGACTTTTTCCGCCTCGTCCACATACTCTTTCAGGATTTTCTTCGTATTGGACGGAAAATGGTATTCATTGCAGACCGCAGACACATTCTCCCATGTATTCTCTCCTTTTAGCCTGCCAATCCGGTGGTAATAACCGCAGGCTTTCGCCGCCGCATCATCAAGGTGCAGCCTCTTGGCAATCCGGTCGCTCAGATACGCCGTATGTACCGCATGGTAGTATTCGTCCTTGGACATCTCCTTAAGCTGGACTAAAAGCGGAAATTCCGGGTCATTGATATCCATGTATTTCTCCCGGTTCCTGTGGATGACTGTAGAACTGAATACTTTCAGGCTGACCAACAGCAGGATACAGCAAATCATTAAATTGATTGCCGGAATCATAAACTGGAAGATGGACAACTGCTCCTGGGAAAACAAGATAACATTGGCAGTCAGGCACAGCATAAGGACCGACAGAGAGATAAACAGCGGGAATCCCACCTTAAAGTCATCGTTTAAGTTACTGAATACGAGTATTCCCGCCACGCCGCTGATAAAGTAAAGCCAGAAGACAGCAAAATTCCCCCCTGCAAAATTGACGGATAAAAGCAGACAGACGCTCCCCGCTGCAAGGCCTGTGATGTTGTTGCTGAATGTCCCCAACAGCACAAAAATCACCAGAAACGGCCATCCTGTCTCCGGAAGATAAGGAAGGAACACCGCCGCGACAAGGCTGCCCAGGTACATAAACGCAAATCTGCCGTATTTGCCTTCATTCCGATAGATAAACCGGCGGCTTGTCTCTCCCATAGTAAATGCGAAAATCACCATTCCCGTGCCCGCAAGGGACATCACGGTATTGCGCATCCGCTCTTCTGTTCCTTGTCCAAACAATATGCTGCCGGCCAGGGCAATACATCCTGAAAGCGCAAACATGGCTCCGAAAAATAATATTCTTTTCATGATAAATTTCTTATCTTTTTCCACGGCTATAATTCCTGCTCTTCTGTCTTAATTCGGTGCGTCTTATCTCTTTCGACTCATAATCTTCATATGCCTTGACAATCTTCTGCACAAGCGGATGGCGCACCACATCCTTGCTGCTCAGATTACAGAATGCGATATCATCAATCCTGGCAAGCACCTTCGCCGCCACGTCCAATCCGGATTTCATGTCCGGCGCCAGGTCTTTCTGGGAGGCGTCGCCCGTCACCACTACCTTGGAACCGAAACCGATACGGGTCAGGAACATTTTCATCTGCGCAGGGGTGGTATTCTGCGCTTCATCCAGGATAATATAGGCATTGTCAAGGGTCCTGCCCCGCATATAGGCAAGAGGCGCCACTTCAATCAATCCCTTTTCCATATTTTTCGCAAAACTCTCTGCGCCCATAATCTGGTATAACGCGTCATAAAGAGGACGCAGGTAAGGGTCCACCTTACTCTGTAAATCGCCGGGTAAGAATCCTAACTTCTCCCCGGCTTCGATAGCGGGCCTGGTCAGGATAATCCTGCCGACCTCGTTATTCTTAAAGGCCGTAATCGCCATGGCCATGGCAAGATATGTCTTACCGGTACCGGCAGGGCCGATTCCGAATACAATCATATGGTCCCTGATGGCGTCCACGTATTTTTTCTGTCCGAGGGTCTTAGGTTTAATCGGCTTGCCTGCCACGGTATGGCATATGCAGTCGCCGTCTATCTCAAGAAGCACATTCCCTTTATTCTCATGTTCCATCTCTATCGCGTAGTCCACATTCTGTTCTTCCAATAGATTTCCTCTCTCCGACAAGGTGATTAGCTCCTTCATAATATGGGCGGCTTTCATGACTGCCTCTTTTTCCCCGCCTATTTTCACAGCCCCATCCCGGTCTACAATCACCACATGTAAATCGTCTTCTATTTTTCTGATATAAGAATCATGCCCGCCGAACAAATTCTGCATATGTTCTATGGGCACATCAATCCTGACTGTATATTCTCCCATGTATATGCTGCCTCTCTACTGTGCAGTTTCTCCCGGCCCCTGTGCGGGTGCATTCTCAGTGTTTTCCGTCTCCTGTACCGCAACCGGCTCTGTTCTCGTGGGAACAAGCTTCGCCGCCGATTCCTCCAACTGCATGTGGGCATTCAGTACCCAATTTTTTTCATTCTTTTTTATTGTAACATTTTTTTCCGTAATTTGTACCCCTTTTTCGTCTAAAGTTGAGATTATTTTCCCCCACTCTTCCTGCATCAGCGCATTCATTTCTTCTTCTGTATGTTTTTGGCGCACCGTCTGATACTCCTGCACGGTCTTTTTGCCGTAGAAAACAGGAAGGTAAAGATGGTCCAGGAGTTTTACCTGTTTCTTCTCTCCGCTGATATCATATTCTTCATACGGAATTTTGCCAAGCCGCAGATTCCATTCTTTGTCTTTGATTCCAAACATAGCCATGCTCTTTTGTCTGCCGGAATAAATCTTCTCATCATACAGGATATCCTTTTTTACGGAAACCGATTCCGTGTAACGCAGGGTAATATCGGCGTCGGACTCCACATACTGGTATTTCCGTACCGTCGTGTCCTCGTTAAAAACAGGCACCGCGCCGCTGACAAGCACATCCCCTTCCTCCACAGCGTCCCCCACGGATACTTGCGGAACCCCGCTCCTCGTGATGATATAAGACACTGTCCCGGCCCTGGTGGCAATCAAATCCATTCCTTTTGTCTCACCGGGCCGGCTGTTCTGGTCATAACTTGGCGTCTCATTCTCTTTGATATAAATCAGAAGCGTGGTTCCCTTCAGCTGTACCGACGTCCACGTAATCACATCGTAATCTTCCCTGAGCGCTTTCTCCAGGTCTTCTATTTTCAAGCGGCTCTTTTTCATGGCAACATGGACGTCCTTTTCTTCCAGGTAGTCTAATAGCACGTCTTCCGTCAGTACATAATTGCCTTCGATTTTGATATTCCAGACATATCCTGCCGTCAGCATCCAAAATAGCATACAACAGATAAAACCTGCGGCAAAAATTTTACGCCGTTTCATTTTAAACATAAAAAAAGGCAGTCCATATCTTTTTAAGACGGATGCCTTGGTTCCGGTCTTCTTGAGCAGCGGCTTCAATGCAAAAAAACCCTGCACACTGATATTCATTGTATGGTAATCGCCATGACTGACAATGTCCCACACAAGAATATCGTGGTTCCCGCACAGATTGAGCAGCCTTTCCGTGGAATATCCCCATACCTTGATTGTCACGTAACCCCTGATATACTGTACCCAGTGAAGCATCCTTTCCTCCATCTGCGGCGCCCTAAGCGGATACCGCCAAGTCAAACATACCGGACAGTTTCGATACTGCCGCTTATTTTCATGTCTTCATTGGTATAGTAATCAATCGACAGCCTTTTGCCTTCAAAACATATCTTGCAATTCTTGCCCTGCAGTACGATGGATTCTGTGGTATACTCCAATATTCCCTTATAATTCTCGATAAAAGCCTCACGGTTCCCGGTAACCGTGACAATCGCAGCCCCCAGCATCGTATCCTTCGGGAGCTTTAGGGATTCCACAATCAGTTCTTTGGAATTTGATAAGGCCGGTATCGGCAATTTTCTGCTATTCCTTCTCATAGTTCACTATATGTATGGGACGAAGGATTCATTCCTAGTACAACGAATAATTAATTCCCGGCGGCTTATTTATGGTAGGGCTCGCCATTGATAATGCGGTACGCCCTGTAAATCTGCTCCAACAAGATAACACGCATCAATTGGTGGGGAAAAGTCATTTTAGAAAAGCTGACCGCAAAGTCAGCTTTCTTACATACTTCTTGATGCAGTCCAAGAGAACCGCCTATGATAAATTGGATATGGCTGGTCCCTTTGGAAGCGATGCTTTCTATTTCATGTGCAAACTGCGCGGAGTCAAACATCTGTCCCTGAATCTCCAGAGATACCACGCAGGCGTCTTCCCTGACGTATTTCAAAATGCGTTCGGCTTCTTTATATTTTATTGCCTCCTCTATGGCTTCCCCTGCCTTGTCCGGGGTTTTCTCGTCGGCCACCTGAATGATTTCCAGTTTACAGTACCGGCTCAGCCGTTTTACATATTCCGCAACGGCGTCCGCGTAAAATTTCTCTTTTATCTTACCGACCGTAATCAATGTTATCTTCATACGTTCTCAAACAACTCCTGATAGTACTCGTCCACAAAATGTTCTAAAAGCGCTTCGTCCAGGTTCATAAACTTGTCGTTAATAATTTTCTTCATCTGGTCGGTTCTCTTGAAATATTTCTGTTCTTCCGGAATTCCTTCCTCGAACAATTCCCTGTCGATTTCGTCCGCGCTCAGGTTGTCTTTGCACCATCTGGTCAGTTCGGACAGAAGGCTGTCCTCGGATTTCGCCTTGATGAGAAGAATCTTGGAATTGCGCATAGACACCACGCCACAGACAATAAACAGCACAAAAAGCGCTCCCATAACGCCGCATACAAGATACTTATTGATACCTGTACTCTGATAGACAGGAATCGCGTCTATAAATACAAGCAAAACGAAAAGGAAACCGACAATCCCTACGCCAAGAAGCATATTCCCGGAGGTGCGGTTGTCCTCCGCTTTCGCCGCGCTGTTCTGATAGGGGTGATACACAGGAACCGTCTGTTCCTCTTCCTCGTCCTGTGCCTCCCCTTCCTCTTTCTCGGCCATCATAGCGCGGATAAACTCTATCTTCTGCTGCTCTTCCAGTTCGGCATTATGCGCCTCTTCATCTTGAAGCTGCTCTACCAGTTCTACCTTACACTCTGCACAGAACTTAATTCCCTCTCTGTACTCATTCTTACAAACCGGACACCAAGGCATATATGTCACGCTCCTTATCGAAAAGTTAAAAATATTGCCTAAAAATTCCCCTGCACAGCTCTATTTTATAATCATTGTGCATGAATTGCAATACTTTCCTGAATAAGAACGAATGATAATCGTTTTAGCATTTTATTCTAACTTTAACAGCTCCCGGATACCTTGGTTTTTATTCTCTGATTTGTCAATGTCCATGCACAGGGAATGGTCGTCGTTCTTGCGCCAGACAGAACATTCGCCGATAGCGCTCATATCCCGCCAAAGCGTAAAGACGCCTTTCGAGACAATACCGCTCCACTCTTCCACATTGCCTGTATAATCCACTGTGTTGGCGTACATATCGCCGTCATACAGCCCACCTGTAAAATTTCCGACCACATTCTGCAAAATCCGCTCCCGTACTTTAAGTTTGGAGATATCCACGTCATAGTGCTCCGCGCCCTGGCCGTTGGGTAAATCGTCAGCCCATAAGCCGGAATAGCTGTGGGCAATGTATTTGCCCATGGCATTGGTCTTATTCTTCTTCCCGATGTAGAACCGGAACCAGGTTCCTTCGCCGCTTCTAATGCCATTCACCCAGTCGCCGTAGTAGTAACTGTTATTCTCATAAATCGCGAGCCCTTTGCCGTGGGGCTTTCCGTCGCTGTCCACATCGCCGTTATAATAATACTGGTTCGTATTCTCCAACTGCGCCGACAGCTTCACGTACCTCTTAAGGTGCGCCAAATCCCAGATTGCATCCTGGTTATTATCCGCAAAATACGGAAGCGCTTCGTCCAGGATATATTCTTTCGTGTAGGACACGTCATTCTCATCCTCCACATCCACCACGATAGCCGTCTTGTCGCTGTCCGCAGATACAGGTTCAATCTCTTCTTCTTTTTCCGGTTCCTCCGGCTCTTCCTCCGGTTTGGTTTCTTCCTCCGTCTCTTCGGACACATCCGCATCTTCCACGGCGTCTTTTTCCGGTTCTATGGATACGGTTTCCCCGGACATGCCCGACACATAATCATTCCTCTTCTGTTCTTCGGCATACTCCGTGATATTCTGCTGCAAATCCGTGCCGGTCTGCGCCGCTCCCCTGCGGTTCGGCATAAGCAATAACAGTACGATAATGCAGACTAGCAAAAGGACGATGACTCCCAGTAAAATCGATGTCATATAGGGGCGCTGAAGCAATCCCTGCAGGCCATGCGCGCTCTCTTGCATCTCGTCGTCTTCCCCGGCCTGGTCTAAGTCTTCCACCGGAAGGTCAATCAAATCATCCGTCTCATCTGTCCCCTTTGTGTCATTTTTTAATCCTGACCGAAGGTCTTCTCTCCAGTCCTCCTCTTGTGTGTGATTATTCCTCTCCATTAAATTCATACGCCACACCTGCTTTCTTGTCCCATCCCATACAACTATTCCCCATAATCCAGGCAAGTCCTGTCCTTCGTCACGGTCTTAATGTAACCGCCTGCAGCCACATGCGCCGGATGTACCTGGTAATTCTGTAAAGCTTCCTCATTCTCGAATACGGAAATCAAGCCCAAATCCCTGTTGCTGGATGTAAGCGCATCGGTGATTACTTCCAGGGATACCACACCGGACACCTGCGCCTTTACGCCTTCCAACTCCCTTTTAATCCGCGCTGCCGCTTCTTTTCTCTCTTCCTTCGATAATTCTTCCTTAAAACTCCATAATACGATATGGTTTACCATATTGAATCCTCCCGTCTGGTGATAAGCTTGCTGTTTAATATTTTCTATTATAATTGTCAATCCTTAATAAACTGCTATACAAATTATTAAGATTTATGTAAGAAGAGCCCGCCGCAAAGGCAGACTCCCCACAGACCATATATCTGGTCAGAATATTATTTTACACTCGTGCAACAAATATGAATTATCCGCTGTACTAGTTGCTTAAATACGCATCTATGCCTTTGGCGGCAGCCTTGCCCGCACCCATGGCCAGGATTACCGTAGCGGCTCCCGTCACCGCATCGCCTCCCGCATAGACGCCTTCCTTGGTTGTCTTGCCAAACTCTTCCTCAGCCACAATACATTTATGCCTGTTTACTTCCAAGCCCTCCGTAGTAGACGAAATAAGCGGATTAGGGGACGTTCCTAAGGACATGATGACCGTATCCACTTCTATCGTGAACTCGGAACCGTCTATCACCACCGGACGTCTCCTGCCGGACGCATCGGGTTCGCCTAATTCCATGCGCACACACTTCATGCCGCATACCCATCCGTTCTCGTCTTCAAGAATTTCTGTCGGATTAGTCAAAAGGTCGAAGATAATGCCTTCTTCCTTGGCATGGTGCACTTCCTCCACACGGGCCGGAAGCTCCTCTTCACTCCTGCGGTATACGATATGTACTTCCGCACCGAGGCGTAGCGCCGTCCTGGCAGCATCCATCGCCACGTTGCCGCCGCCCACTACCGCAACCTTCTTGCCTCTCATAATGGGTGTATTGGATTCTTCATCAAAAGCTTTCATAAGATTGCTTCTCGTCAGATATTCATTGGCGGAGAACACGCCGTTGGCCTGCTCGCCGGGAATCCCCATAAACTTGGGAAGACCTGCGCCTGAACCGATGAACACTGCGTCAAATCCTTCCTCTTCCAACAACTCGTCAATGGTGACGGATTTACCAACCACCACGTTGGTCTCAATCTTAACGCCAAGGGCTTCCACGTTGGCGATTTCCTTGGCAACTACGTCCTGCTTCGGGAGACGGAACTCCGGTATGCCGTACACAAGCACGCCGCCCGGCTCATGCAACGCCTCGAAAATAGTCACATCATAGCCCATCTTCGCCAAATCCCCCGCGCAAGTCAGCCCCGCAGGGCCTGAACCGATGACAGCCACTTTCTTTCCCTTTTTCTCCTTCGCGCCTTCCGGTTTGATGTCATTCTCCCTGGCCCAGTCGGCCACGAATCTCTCTAATTTGCCGATGGAAACGGGCTCGCCCTTAATACCACGGATACATTTGCCCTCGCATTGGCTCTCCTGCGGACAGACACGTCCACATACCGCGGGCAGCGCCGAAGACTCGCTGATTACCTGGTAGGCAGCCTCAATATCTCCCTCTTTTACTTTCTCTATGAATCCTGGAATATTGATTGCCACAGGGCATCCTTTGATGCACTGTGCATTCTTACAGTTAATGCAGCGGGTCGCTTCGCACATCGCCTCTTCTTTATCATATCCAAGACAAACTTCGTCAAAATTTGTTGCGCGTACCTTCGCGTCCTGTTCACGGACAGGCACTTTCTTCAATACATCTGCTTGCATCTGTTCCTCCATTTTTTCTAATCTCCACAATGTCCGCATCCGCCGTGATGGGTATTTCCTTCCTGCGCCTTTAAGAACGCTCTTCCTTCCTTCGTCTTGTAAATCTGCTGGCGTTTCATGGCCTGGTCGAAATCCACCTTATGTCCGTCAAATTCCGGGCCGTCCACACAGGCAAACTTCACTTCTCCGTCCACGGTCAGACGACATGCGCCGCACATACCCGTGCCGTCCACCATAATCGGGTTCATGCTGACAACGGTAGGCAGGTCGTACTTCTTGGTCGTAAGGCACACGAATTTCATCATAATCATAGGGCCAATGGCGATGCATACATCGTAAGATTTGCCCTCTGTGCCGATAAGGTCGTCAATCACCTTAGTCACCATACCGCTTCTGCCATAGGAACCGTCGTCCGTAGTGATATAGAGATTGCCGGCTACCGCTTTCATTTCGTCTTCCATGATAAGCAGGTCTTTCGTCTTGGCCCCCACAATGACATCCGCATCCACACCGTGCTCATGCAGCCATTTCACCTGTGGATAAACCGGTGCAGTGCCAAGTCCTCCCGCCACGAAAAGTATTTTCTTCGCGCGCAGGTCTTCTATCGTTTCATTCACCAGTTCCGAAGGGCATCCAAGGGGCCCCACGAAATCATGGAAACTGTCCCCTGTCCTTAAATTTTTCATCATTTCCGTTGCGGCCCCTACTACCTGGAATACAATCGTGACCGAACCGGTATTCCTGTCATAATCGCATATAGTCAGCGGAATACGCTCCCCGCCTTCGTCTGTCCTCACGATAACAAACTGTCCCGGCTGACAGGACTTTGCAACCCGCGGGGCTTCGACGTCCATCAGATAGATGTTCGTTGTAAGTTCTTCGGCTTTTAATATCTTGTACATCGCTGCTTATCCTCCTAAATTAATGTCCCTTAATGCATAATCATATAAGAACTCATTTCGTTTTGCAACTCTTTTTCTTCCTGTGTCAATTTTTGACATGCTTATATGGAAACGGCCACGAACCGTCCCTGCTCGTCATATCCTAACTGCGCCGGCACGCCTGTATGTACCTGTACAAGAAAAACCTTATCCGTGCGGCTAAGCATTCCTGTACCATCGTCATAATATTCATAGATTGTATAGTAATCATCCGATTCCCCGATTCTTAGCACTGAACTGAACTGATAGCTAAGGGTACCGCTCTGTCGTTTGTTATGTCCTTCGGCGTCTTCCAGATAACCGTTCTCCACAAGACGGTTCACAAGGTTTGTCACTGCATCGGCCGTGGGAATGGCCCCCCGCAGCGTCAAAGTATACGTCCGCGTAGTGACTTCACTGGACACACCTTCCTCACTGATATTGACAAATTTAAACAATGTCTTGCCCAGCGGCATAGGGATAGGCCCCGTATAAGGTACGCTGTCGGCCGTAGGTTCGGACTCATCCGTCGTGTAAAAGATTCTGCATCCCTCCATCTTCTCCACGGCAATCATTTTAGGTTCCGAATACTCGCCGCTGTATAGTTCCACCTCAGGCGCATTGGGCGCGGATAAATTAATAATATATGTCTTGCTTACAATCTCGCTCTCTATGCCATAGTCATTCACGAAAAACGCGCTGACGGTATATTCTCCCGTCTCCAAGAAAAGGGGCGCGGTATATATTTCGCTGTGTTTGGTAGGTTTTGAGCCGTCCATCGTGTAGTAAATTGTCCCGGCAGTATTGGAGCTGAGTTTCAACGGAATCACTTCCGCGTAGCTTCCCTCCACATAACTGAACTCCGGCTCCATGGCCAGATAACTCTGGAACATGCTGACAATACCATCCTCCGGGCAGTTTCTGAGCAATTCATTAATCTGTCCGTACAGACCCTGGTTAGCATAAATCGTGATAATCTTATTGTACGCTTCTTCTAAATCTTCATAGGAAAACTTCTTTCCCTCTATAATCCTGTATAAAACCTGGACCGCAGCTGCATTGTCCTGCTGCAAATAGTAATAGTCCGCCTCTAAAAAAAGCAGCAACGCCTCATCCGGATAGCTCTCATAGGCCGTCTCCAGACAAGCAATCGCCTCATCATAAGAGCCTTCCGCCGCATATTCTTTCGCTTTATTAATCTGATACTCCACCGTCCTGATATGGTAGGCATATGCGCCGTACGAAACAAGGGCTATCACAAAAATGATAACCAAACTTGCTATCACCCATATTTTCCTGCCGTCTTCCGTTATCTCATCTATATCCTGTAAATCTGTCTCTTCCGATACCTCGTCCGCCTGCGGCTTCTCCTGTGTGCCTTCTCCCTCCTGCAATCCCACAAGTTCGGACAAAGTTTCTGTTATGCTGTTTTCTATTTCCGGTTCAAAGTCAGGCACAATCCGTATTTCTTCTCCGCATTCCTCGCAAATCAGATGTCCTTCTTTCAACTCATTACCACAATGGGGGCACTTCATATACAGTTCCCTTTCTCTGCTGATTGCCTGCGGGTCATCGCAAAATACCTGCTTCGACACAGTTATGCATTAACATTGCTATCGTCATAGGGCCAACGCCGCCCGGCACGGGTGTAATGGCGCTGCATACAGGCGCCACGCTGTCAAAATCCACATCGCCGCACAACTTATTGTTCTCATTCCGATGGATACCCACATCGATAACCACGGCCCCGTCTTTCACGTACTCACGCGTAATCATTTTGGGCTTGCCAACTGCCACCACAAGAATGTCCGCCCGTCTCGTCACTTCCTTTAAGTCTTTTGTCTTAGAGTGGGCAACTGTCACCGTCCCGTTTTCCCGAAGGAGCAAAAGGGCCATAGGCTTACCGACAATGTTACTTCTTCCCACGACGACGCACTCCTTGCCTGCAATCTCTATGCCGGAACGCTTCAGTAACTGGATAATGCCCGCCGGGGTGCAGGATACAAAACCATGCTGTCCGATACAGAGCGCCCCTACGCTCTGGGGATGGAATCCGTCCACGTCCTTCTTCGGGTCGATTGCACGGATAACCGCATCCTCGTCAATATGTGCGGGCAGCGGGAGCTGTACCAGTATACCACTCACTTCTTCTTTCTCATTCAGTTCCCCGACCAGTCTTAAGAGTTCTTCCTGCGTCGTTTCTTCCGGCAGTTCATATGCCAGGGAATCGATTCCTATATACGCGCAGGCTTTCTTCTTATTGCCCACATACACGCTGGAAGCCGGGTCGTTTCCTACCTGGATGACAGCCAGACATATGGAAATCCCCTGTTTTTTCAACTCTTCCACTTTTATTTTCAGTTCTTCTTTTATCGCGGCAGAGACTGCCTTACCGTCTATTATCTGCGGCATATTCTATTCCTCCATAATTCTTTCCAAAAAACATCTTTCTATATAATTTAAAACAATCCTGTAATGACACCCTCGCCGTCTACGTCAATCTGGTACGCCGCCGGTTTCTTGGGCAGGCCCGGCATGGTCATCACTGTACCCGTGAGGGCAACTACAAATCCTGCGCCTGCAGACACATATACTTCCCTCACATTCATCATAAAGCCCACCGGCCGTCCCAGCAGCCCCGGGTCATCTGAAAGGGAATACTGCGTCTTGGCCATACAGACAGGCAGATGCCCAAATCCCATCTCTTCCAGTTTCGCAAGCTGTTTTAACGCTGCGGACGAATAAGTCACGCCGCCCGCGCCATAGATTTCGGAAGCCACCGTCTCGATTTTTTCCTGCAAAGAGATATCGTCCTTATATAGTACACGGAAACGGCTTTCCTTCTTCTCCAATGTCTCCAGTACTTTACCGGCAAGTTCCATGCCGCCTGCGCCGCCATGTTCCCACACCTTGGAGAGCGCGAACTCACAGCCCATGTCCTGGCAGAACTTTTGCACATAGGCAATCTCCGACTCGGTGTCTGTGACAAAAGAATTTAATGCAACCACAATCGGCACGCCGTATTTATGTAGATTTTCGATATGTTTCTCCAGATTCACAATTCCTGCCTGCAATGCGGACATGTTTTCTTCTGACAAGTCGGCTTTGGCCACGCCGCCATTGTATTTTAAAGCGCGGACTGTCGCGACAAGCACCGCCACATCCGGCTTAAGCCCTGCCATACGGCACTTGATATCAAAAAATTTCTCTGCGCCCAGGTCCGCGCCGAACCCCGCCTCCGTGATGACGTAGTCCGCCATTTTCAGTGCGCTCTTTGTGGCCCGGATGGAATTGCAGCCGTGTGCGATATTGGCGAAAGGGCCTCCATGCACAAGCGCCGGGGTATGTTCCAACGTCTGAATCAGGTTCGGTTTCATAGCGTCTTTTAACAAGGCGGCCATAGCGCCAACCGCCTGTAAGTCCGATGCGGTTACCGGCTCCCCCTGATAGTTATATGCGACGATAATCCTGCCAAGTCTTTCTTTTAAATCGGACATGTCGCTTGCAAGACAGAGAATTGCCATGATTTCAGAAGCTACCGTTATGACGAAATGGTCTTCCCTCGTCACGCCGTCCATCTTGCCTCCCAGACCGATTACGATATTGCGCAACGCCCTGTCATTCATGTCAACACAGCGTTTCCATACGACCTGCCTGGGGTCGATACCTAGCTCATTGCCCTGTTGGATATGATTGTCGAGAAGCGCCGCCAGAAGATTGTTGGCGGAGGTAATGGCATGAAAATCCCCTGTGAAATGCAGGTTCAAATCTTCCATGGGCACTACCTGTGCATAACCGCCGCCTGCCGCGCCGCCTTTGATGCCAAAGCAGGGGCCGAGGGAAGGCTCTCTGAGCGCAAGTATCGCTTTCTTGCCCATCGCGCCGAACGCCTGGCCCAGCCCTATACTTGTAGTCGTCTTCCCCTCGCCTGCAGGCGTAGGATTGATTGCAGTCACAAGAATCAGCCTGCCATCCGGATTGTCTTTTATACGTTCCATGCATTCATCCGAAATCTTAGCCTTATATTTGCCGTATAATTCCAAATCATCCGGCTCTATGCCGATTGTCGCGGCCACGTCCACAATATTCTCCAATATAGCTTCCTGCGCAATCTCAATATCTGTCTTCAAATCCGCACCCTGCCTTTCTTCTATGTACAAATGTTATATGGTTTCCTCCACAAACTGTTCAAATTCTTCCGCTGACATAAGCACTTTGCGGGGTTTCGTCCCTTCCTCTTCCCCTACTACGCCTGCCTCGCACAACTGGTCCATAATACGGGCCGCCCTGTTAAAGCCAATCTTAAATACGCGTTGCAGCATACCGATGGAAGCTTTGTCCTTATCGATAATGAACCGGCCTGCCTCCGCAAAATACTGGTCATACTCTAAGCCGCTTTCACCGCCGGGCGCACTGCCGCCCGCGCTGCTTCCCATGCTCTTAATCTGCTCTTCCACATCGTCGCTGTATACATTGCCGATGGCCTGGTTTTTCAGGAAGTCTACCACATCTCCGACTTCATTATCAGACACAAATGCGCCCTGCACACGGGCAGGCTTCGGATATCCCTGGGGATAGAAAAGCATGTCGCCCTTACCGAGAAGCTTCTCCGCGCCTACCATATCTAAAATCGTCCTTGAATCCACGCCGCTGGATACGGCAAACGCCACGCGGCTTGGCATATTGGCTTTGATAAGGCCTGTAATGACATCCACGGAAGGCCGCTGTGTGGCGATAATCAGATGGATGCCGCAGGCGCGCGCAAGCTGTGCCAGACGGCAGATGGATTCTTCCACCTCTCCCGGCGCCACCATCATCAGGTCGGCCAACTCATCCACAATAATGAGAATCTGCGGCAGTTTTGCCGGAGCCTGTGGGTCGCCGGATTTGCGCATCTCCTCAACTTTTTTGTTATATCCTTTCAAATCGCGGACATTGAAATCGGCAAACTTCTTGTAACGGTCGTTCATCTCCGCCACACCCCAGTGAAGCGCGCCCGCCGCCTTCTTCGGGTCTGTCACCACCGGAATCAGCAAGTGCGGAATACCGTTATAAACGCTTAATTCCACGACTTTAGGGTCAACCATAATCATCTTCACGTCTTCCGGTTTCGCCTTATATAGGACACCCATGATAATCGTGTTGATGCAGACGGATTTGCCCGAACCGGTGGAGCCGGCAATCAGCATATGGGGCATCTTGGCAATATCCGCCACCACAATCTTACCGCCGATATCCTTACCTACCGCAAAGGCAAGGTTCGAAGGAAATTCTTTAAATTCTTTGGATTCTACCAATTCACGGAACCCAACGGCAGTATTCTCCTTGTTAGGCACCTCTATCCCTACCGCCGCCTTACCTGGAATCGGCGCCTCGATTCGGATATCCGTGGCTGCCAGATTCAGTTTGATATCGTCGGTAAGCCCCACGATTTTGCTGACTTTCACTCCCTGGTCCGGCTGAAGCTCGTAGCGGGTCACGGAAGGCCCCTGGCTGATATCCGTAACCGTCACTTTAACGCCGAAAGTAGCAAGCGTCTGCTGCAGCCGTACCGCCGTCTCTTTCAATTCCTTGGCGGAATCGCCGTTATTCTTCCCGTTTCCTTTGGCAAGAAGGCTGTAAGGCGGGAATTTATAAGGCTTATCGGCTTTCGCCGGACTCTCCGGCGTCTGTTTTACAATACCGTCAGGTACTGCCTGTGCCGTGAAATCGTCCGCCTTAAAATTCTGCGGTATCTCCTCCTGCAAATCAGGTTCAGGCTGTTGCACCACGTCCGGTTCTTCATCTTCCACCGCCCCATGGATGCGGATTTCATCCAGTGCGTCGGAGTCGTTCTCGATGTAATGATAGGAATGGGCATCCCGTACAGGTTCGGTTATCGCCTGTCCGTCAGCTTCTTCCTCTTCTATATGTAAAGTAATCTCATGGATATCGTCGCGAACCTTCTCCGCCGCCGCAATATCCCTTTCTTTTCCTTTATTGAGGGCCGTGTCCATCATCACGCCGGATACTTTCTTATCCATGCGCAGTATTTTCTCATTCTCAAGCTCTTCTTCTCTCTGTCTTCGCCGTTCCTCCTCTATAGCGCGCTTCTCTTCCAGAGCGCGCCTTCTCTCCATGGCCCGTTCCCTGCGGTATGCAGCGTCTTCCACAGAACGTTCATATACCCGTCTTCCCTGCCTGGTAACGCCCCCGATGAAAGATTTCTCGGTAACGACAACCATACAGATAATGCCAAAGACCAGAACCGCCAGCACAGTACCTACCATCCCAAGGAATTTGTAAGACAGATACGCCAGGGAACCCGCAATAATGCCTCCTCCATTACGGTTTTCGCTGCACCGCAGGTAAATCTCCTTCACCTGGTAACTCTCTGTCTGCGCAAGATGGGCGCTGAACAATTCACAGACGATACTGACAAGGAAAAACAAAACAACGCCCGCCACCAGTTTCCTGACCGCGATAGTATTCCCGATATTGGACATGCCAAAGGCAATCGCCAGGAAAATGATAACCGGAGCAATATAGGCTGTCAACCCGAAAATCCCGAACATCACGTCACTGACCACATTACCCGCCTTGCCGACTACGCCGAAATTACAGAGAAATAAAATAATCGCCAAAGCGAGGAATATAATCAAAAGAATCTCATTGCGTATCGCCACATCCATGGGCTGGGAACTCGCCGCCCTGCCTCTTTGGCCGCCCTGCTTTCTCGTCTGTGCCTGTCTGCTTCTACCCGTACTTTTATTTGAAGTTGTCGTTTTTTTCTTAGCGGAAGAACGGTTTCCTCCCTGACCTGATGCCATTTTAGTGCCTCCTGAGCATACGAATGTCCGTAATATGACTCAGTATAGTATAGCATTTTCATTTTCGCTTGTCATCCATTATTTCTTTTATCCACCATGTCATGCAGTTTCGCCACAGCGTCCTTGATACCGCCTACCTGGCAGATAATTCCCTCTTCCACCGCCTCGTTCCCCACAAGGATTGTGCCCACATCTTTCGTGAGTACGCCGGTCTCCATCATAAGCCCTTCCAACCGGGATTTTGATATTTTGCAGTGTTCACATACAAACCCTGTGATACGGTTCTGAATCTGCCGGAAATAATCGAATGTCTGCTGTACTCCTATAACCATCCCGTTTAACCGTACCGGATGGATTACCATAGTCCCTGTGGGCACAATAAAAGAATAATCTGTGCTGACGGCAATCGGCACACCGATGGAATGGCTTCCGCCGAGCACCAATGAAACCGTAGGCTTACTTAAAGATGCAATCATTTCCGCGATGGCAAGCCCCGCTTCCACGTCTCCTCCCATTGTATTAAGAAGAATCAGCACGCCGTCGATATCCTTACTGTCCTCGATAGCCGCCAATTGTGGAAGCACATGCTCGTATTTGGTTGTCTTGGATGTGCTGCTTAAATTGTCATGGCCTTCAATTTCTCCTATGATTGTAATTAAATGTATCTTATGGTGGGCTTCATTCTCATCCAGCGTAACTTGTCCCACTTCCTCAATACGTTCATCCCTATGCTTCTCTTTATCCTGTCTGTGTTCTTCGGCTTCACGTTTTTCCTCTTTAGGATTTTTTCCGTTACTACTGTTATTTTTTTCCTTGTCCCTGCCATTTTTATTGTTTTCTTTGTTTCCCATCATAAACCTCCGGTAGTATAGTATGTACTCTCGGAGGCACAAAAAGACTCTGAGAGTACATCCGTATGCAGTCCTGCACATAAAAAGAGAGAATTACAGTTGTTATTCCACGTAATTCTCTCTTAGTCTTTCTCATTCTATAATAATTTATGCATCGTATATCTTGAAAAATCACTGCAACATTTTTATTATTGAATATCACTGGATATCGAAATCATCATCCTCCGGAACTTCCACGTCATATCTCATATTCTCTTCCGGCACCATGTATTGATAGTCCATTTCTTTCTTCACATGTTTCTTAGGCAAAGGAAGTGGATTCTCTATAAAGCGGGGAGGCTCCTGGGTCTCCTGTCCCGTTGTCAGCTCTTCATAGCTTACAGGCTTAGGCTCCTCCAGTATATCCTCGGCCGTCCAGAACCCTTGCATATCCTGAGCAGGCTCGGGTTCCTCTGCGTCTTCCGCCCTGGAATTAATTTCCTCTATCATCTCCTGCATAAGTTGTACTTTACCACCGAAAATACAATTTTGCAGCCCTAATCCGGCCAATACACCCCATATATATAGAGAAAAAATCCCATAGGCGTGCACTCCCAACACCGCCAGAGGAGTAGGCGCCGCCAAGGCACAGATTAAAAACCATAACATATAATTCTGTTCCTTGCCGCTTCTGAAAAACTCAAACACAAGAAATGCCGCCAAAATTACAAGGACGCCTGTTATGTAAATATCCCAGATATATGGATACAATATTTTGTATCCGAAAGTCTGGGTATGATAGATATGGAGTGAAGTCCATGTCTCCACGCTGTCCGACAGATTCGTCCCATTCGCATACGCCGCGGTGGCCACCGTACTGAACCATCCCGCAGCGCATGAAATGACGGTAGTTATAATAACAATCGTATTCATTCTCGCAGAGTGACAGACAGGCTCCCCTTCCCGGACAATTTTCCTGCCAGTGGCAACAGCCGTAATCACAATAAGTAAAGTAACGGCCGTTATATCCAAATAAGCCAGTATGCCGATAATTGCCCCTGTGCCTACTGCCCCCACCACTGCCATAAGCTTTCCGAACTGGTTTGCACAGTAATCTTTCACAAAACTTGCCACAATTATCAGGGCAATCATATACAAATCAAAGAAAAACCACTCCGGGCCAAACTGTGTGAGCATCCGCAGACAACATGGAGAATACGCGAGATATAGAAGAATCGTACACGCCGGCAGTCTTCCGGCAAGTTTCCGTGTGGCTGCATATGCAAGCCCTAAACCTGCGATTTGCAGGAAAACCTGCAAAATAACCGCCGAAGCAATCTTATTTCCGAGGAAAGACAGTACCACGGACAGGCACATCACGTACAGATATGCCGCCCCATAAGCCATAAAAGGCACAGACCCTTCCGTTGTGACTACAGCCAGGTCATAATATTCCGTACCGCTCACATAATTAAGAAGGAACTGTTCATTCCCAAGCATGGAAATACTTGTCCGGGCGCTGTTAATCCGCAGGAGAATACCGCCTGTTATGATAATAAAAGCCACGATACATTCCACTATCCATACCGTTCGTTCCTTACACGTGCACTTCTTCCCGATTCTGCCTGCAAGAACCCTGACTGCCCAATACAATAAGACAGTGACGGGAATGATAAGCAGGCCAAGGTAAGGCAGCACGCTACGCGGAACCGTGGCAAGAGGGGCCATCACCGTATCCGCAAAGCCTTTTGCATAAGGTATGCCCGCCAGATAGGATACCCATATATTGCCTGCCTGGGCAAGCAGTATGACACACAAAATGCTGTATATCACCCATAGTACATAGCTGAACCACGTTTTACGATAAGTCATAGTCCAATTCCTCTGTATCCTTCTTCTATACTATACTTTAGATAATGCCTGTTCCAAATCCGCAATGATATCGTCCACGTGTTCGATACCGACGGAGAATCTGATTAAATCCGGCGCAACTCCCGCTTCTCTCAATTGCTCTTCATTCATCTGCCTGTGGGTATGGCTTGCAGGATGAAGAACACTCGTGCGCGCATCCGCAACATGTGTCACGATGGCTGCAAGCTCCAGACGGTCCATCAGCCTGGCCGCCGCCTCCCTGCCGCCTTTTAAGCCGAAGGAAATGACCCCGCATGTACCGTCCGGCATATATTTCTTCGCTAAATCATAATATTTACTGCTTTTTAGTCCCGGATAATTTACCCAGGCAACCTTCTCATGCCGTTCCAGGTACTCCGCCACTTTCTGTGCATTGTAGCAATGCCTCTCCATCCGTAAAGGTAATGTCTCCAACCCTATATTCAGAAGGAAAGCATTGTGCGGCGACTGGATGGAGCCAAGGTCGCGCATCAGCTGGCTCGTCGCTTTCGTGATATAGGCGGCCTTGCCAAATTTCTCCGTATATGTAATGCCATGATAAGATTCATCCGGCGTACACAATCCGGGAAATTTATCGGGATAGGCAGTCCAGTCAAAATTACCGGAATCCACGATGCAGCCTCCTACCGACATGGCGTGTCCGTCCATATATTTGGTGGTGGAGTGTATGACGATATCCGCGCCCCATTGAAAAGGGTTACAGTTAACCGGCGTGGCAAAGGTATTATCCACAATCAAGGGGACATGATGGCTATGGGCAGCTTGCGCGAATTTCTCAATATCAAGCACGACAAGCGCAGGGTTTGCTATCGTCTCGGCAAAAACGCACTTCGTGTTAGGTTGAAACGCCTTCGAAAGCTCCTCCTCCGGAGCGTCCGGGTCTACCACGGTACAGTCAATCCCCATCTTCTTCATGGTACAGGTAATCAGGTTAAAGGTCCCCCCGTATACGGTGGAGGATAATACCACATGGTCTCCCGCCTCGCAGATGTTGAAAACAGCATAATGGCAAGCTGCCTGTCCGGAAGAAGTCAGCATGGCGGCCACACCGCCTTCCAGCTCACAGATTTTAGCCGCCACGCAGTCATTCGTCGGATTCTGCAGCCTGCTGTAGAAATATCCGCTCTCTTCCAAATCAAAAAGCCTGCCCATCTGCTCCGACGACTCATATTTAAAAGTCGTGCTCTGGTAAATCGGCAGAATACGCGCCTCTCCGTTCTTCGGCTGCCATCCTGACTGGATGCATATGGTTTCTTTCTTGTATGGTCCGCCCATCTTCTTTCCTTCTTTCTGTTATATTTCATACCGACGCACTCTGCCGGCTGTCCCTTGTGCCGGCATGTTCCTCCGGCCTCATTGTTTATGCCTGTCCGTCACCATGTATTCTTCTTTCAGCTCAGATACCATGGCCTCATATAAATGCCTGCACTGCTCGTTCTCGTTTTTTTCCACAAACGCCACGCATTTACTGATGTATGTATTCCACAGGTACAGATATTTTTCTTCCGGTGAAGCCTCCCTGGCAATTCTCTTGACAATGGTAGGCGCAATATCATAATATTCCCTGATTAAGGCGTCTCCCTCTTCCAAATTCAACAGGTATTCATCCCTGTACCGTTTCATCAAGTTCAGCTCCCGGCAATCCTGAGGCTTGTGCAACCCCTGGCAAACGGCCGTAGTCACGAAACACAGTTTGTGTCTGAAGCCTGACTGGACCGACTCATAGTCGGCAGCCTGGATACGCTGTCCGAAACATTCTTCCCATTTATCTGAAATGGCAGAGGTTAGCTTGTACATCGCCTCCTCATGTCCGCCAAAACGCCGTTGGTAGGCAATCATAGCGGGGAAGAAATAAGATACCATGTACAGATTCAGGTTCAGGCGCATATTTTCTTTCTTGACTCTGCCGCTTATTCCATCAAGCTGTTTCCGGGCGGCCAATGCCAGACACTCCGCTACCTTCTCCCCATTCTCTTTCCGGGATATATCGTCACTCTCCCATATGTCCGCCAACGTATGCCATATATCTGCATTCTCCTGGACATATTTCTGGAAGGACGCGCCATATGTTTCCTTGCTAAATTCCGCAACCCGTTCCGGCGCCTGTTCCAACATGCCGGAGATTTGCTCTAGCTCTCTTTTATCCATCTGCATTACCTGCTCTTTACTCAATTACTCGTCCCAGTTATGGTATACCGCCTGTACGTCGTCATCATCTTCCAAGAGGTCAAGCGTCTTTTGCAGATTTTTGATTGCCGTCTCGTCCGTCAGTTCCACCCAACTCTGCGGAATCATAGTGACTTCGGAAGATGCGGGCGTTACGCCGGCTTCCTTCAGCGCTGCATCCACTTCGCTCCATTGGTCGGGCTCTGTATAGATTTCGTAACAGTCGTCTTCCTCGGAAAAATCTTCCGCCCCCGCGTCAAGCGCCAACATCATCAAATCGTCGGCTTCCATGCCGCACTCCTCTTTGTCGATGATGATTAACCCCTTCTTGTCGAACATAAAGGAAACGCACCCGGGCGTGCCTACGTTGCCTTGTCCTTTCGTAAAAGCGCTGCGCACATTCGCTGCCGTCCTGTTCTGGTTATCGGTCAGCGCATCCACAATAATGGCAATACCGTTGGGCCCGTAGCCTTCGTAGGTCACATATTTATAGTTGACATTACCGCCTTCACCTGCCGCTTTCTTAATGCCCCTGTCGATGGTATCGTTGGGCATGTTGTTTGCCTTCGCCTTGGCAATCACCTGCGCCAATTTAAAATTATTGGCCGGGTCCGGGCCGCCTTCTTTTACCGCCACCGCGATTTCTCTTCCGATAATGGTAAAAATCTTACCCTTTGCGGCATCGTTTTTCTCTTTTTTATGTTTTATGTTCGCAAATTTAGAATGTCCTGACATGTGATAGTCTCCTTTGTCTTTTCAATAAATTATCAATTATTTATCATATCATTTTTTTGGCTGCTTTTCAACTAGGCGTCTCTCTTGGGATGTGCGAGGACCGTCTGAATCATACGGTCTTTCACTTCCATAATACGGAACGTATAGCCCTCGTAATCGAACTCGAAGTCTTCCCCCTCTTCCGGGATATGTTCCAGCCTGGATATAACGAAACCGTTCACCGTGTCAAAGGGTTCCTCCTCAAAGCTGATTCCTAGCTGTTCCTCCAGTTCTTCCAAAGGCATCTTGCCCTGTATCATATAGCTGTCCGTGCCGCTGGCGCTGATGTAGCTTGCCTCCTCGTCGTATTCGTCTTCAATGTTGCCGACGATTTCCTCCAGGATATCCTCCAGGGCCACAAGCCCTGCCGTCTGTCCGTATTCGTCAATCACGATAACCATCTGAATCTTCTCAGTCTGCATCACCCGGAATAAATCGTCGATTTTGCGTTTCTCCGTGATAAACCTGGGCTCCCTGAGAAGCCCCTTAATCTTGCCAATGGGTTTATTCTTCATCCGGTCGTTCATCTGCATACGCATGACGTCTTTCAAGTGCAGAATGCCCACGATGTGGTCAATCGTCCCATCATATACCGGGAAACGGCTGTTGTGCGCGTCCACGATAAAAGACGCCGCCTCCTGCAGTGTCATAGTGCACTCAATCCCTATCATGTTATTGCGGTTAATCATGATATCTTTTGCTTCTTTATCGCCGTACTCAAAGATATTGCTTATCATCTCCGCCTCGTTGGCATGGAGGATTCCCTGTTCATGGCCTACGTTCACCATGGACAGAATCTCTTCTTCCGTCACGTCGGACTTGTCGCCCGACACATTGACGCCAAAAATCCGTAAAATCCCGTTCGCAGTCACGGAAATCAACGCCGTCAGCGGCGCCGTAATCCTTACATAATAATAAACCGGCGTGACAAACATCCACATCCATCTCTCTGGATTGCGCGACGCGCTTTTCTTAGGTATGGATACTCCAAATGTCAGAATTATGTACAGCATAACCAGAGTGACCACCACTGCCGTGAGGAACGCAAACAGGGTAACATGCCAGTCGCCCAGGTTGCCTATGTTGTGAACCGCCGCCCTGTAGACGATATATCCGACATAGCTGTTCAACCGGTAAAGGTAAAGCGCGCCGAACAAAAGATTGACCGTCACCGCGCCAAGCTGTATTGCCCCGGCGTACTGTGCGTGATGTTCTGTCAGATAAGTAAGTCTAAGCTGTTTTTTGCCGTGTCCGCCCGGCTCCTCTTTGTCAGCCTCTTCCTTCTCCGTGCCTTTCATATTCCCAAATGCAGAGCCAAACCCATAAAAAACCATTTCAAGAAGCAGCAGTATGGCAAACCATATAATACTGCCCGCGACACCGTCGTCCATATTAATTAATCCCTTCCTTCGCTATCGTTCCTTTGTCATTATAATTGTCTGCCCCTATAATATAGCAAGGAATACCATACGTGTCAAACGATTCCATGTCAGCCGTCTTATGTATTAAGTTCGAGACTGACCATCAATCCGTAATTAACCACTTGCATAATATCCTGGTCAAGATGGCAGATTCTGTCTTTTAAACGCTTCTTGTCGATTGTCCTAAGCTGTTCCAGCAAAATCACGGAATCTTTGACCATATCGTATTTGCTGGCATTCAATTCTATATGCGTAGGCAGCTTCGCCTTGTTCATCTTAGAGGTAATTGCCGCACAGATTACCGTCGGGCTGTGTTTATTGCCAATGTCGTTCTGTATAATCAGCACCGGCCTGATGCCTCCCTGTTCAGAACCGATTACCGGCCTTAAATCCGCGTAGTAAATATCTCCTCTTCTCATTATCATACACTTCCTTATACTAAATACTAATATTCCGACGCCGCCCTATATTCTAAGCGGCTACCGTGCCATCCATAGTATTGCCGTTTTTTCTAAGGGTATACATGATAATCATCGTAATAGTCTTTACTCGCCACTACTCTGCCGTTTTTCAGATAAACCCGGGGAATCCTTTTGCTAAGCCCGCATGCCAGTTCATAGTTGAACCTGCCTGATAAATCGCCTAATTCTTCCATCGTAATCTGTCCTGTGCCGTCTTTGCCGATAAGCGTCGCCTCATCTCCCAAACCTGCCTCCGGTATATCTTCCACACTGACCATAAACTGGTCCATACACACTCTGCCGAGAATCGGCGCCCTTTTTCCACGGATAAGCACATACCCTTTACCGGAAAGGCTTCGGGGATAGCCGTCCCCATATCCTACCGGAACCGTGGCTATCCGCATGGGCCTGGGCGTCACATAAGTCCCGCCATAGCTGACAGGAGTTCCCGCCTCCACGTCTTTGACAGATACGATATGGCTCTTTAAAGATAAAACAGGGTGCAAATCCACAATGTCTCTCGCCACTTCCTCCGACGGCCACAGTCCATAGAGCGTAATTCCTGCCCTTACCGCATCCATATTGGCTTCCGGCATCTCCACGATTCCGGCGCTGTTGGAACAATGTCTGACCGGGATGCGGTAACCGAGTTCCTTCTCCACCCGTTCCATGAAATCCTGTATCTGCTTCAGCTGTCCTCTCGCCCATGTCTTATCCGCCTCGTCCGCCCTGGCGAAATGAGTGAACATTCCCTCCAGCTCAATGCCCGGTGTGCGGAGCGCTTTATCCACAAAACGCAGGCCGCTCGCATCCGGCAAGATTCCGACCCTGCACATGCCTGTGTCCACCTTGATATGTACTTTAGCGGGCTTCCCTATCCTGAGCGCACATGCCGACAGCTCGTCGACGGTATCTTCCCGAAATACGGCCGGGCGTATTTCGTGCCGGATTAACTCCTCATAACAATAAGGAAAAGTATACCCCAGAATAAGGATTGGTTTCTTAAGACCGGCATGGCGCAGAATCATGGCCTCCTCCGCGGTTGCCACCGCATAGCCGCATACATAATCCATCTTTTCAAGCTCACGGCCAATCGGTATCGCTCCATGGCCGTAACCGTCCGTCTTGATGACGCCGATTATTTTCGTGTTTCCGGACAGATTCCGGCGCATCTGTTCCATATTGTAGCAGACCGCGTCCAAGTCGATTTCTGCACAAACCCTTTGATAATTTTCTGTCATGACTCTGCTCCATTCTCAAAGATAGGCTTCCGGTTTATTCCTGGATGGTCTTTGCACTGCCGTAAAAGAGCTTCCGGTATGTTGTCAATGATATCAGACGCCATCATGGACGCTTCCGTCTTCTTTTGCGCCGCAATGTCCCCTGCCGTCCCATGCAGATACACGCCTGCCACCGCCGCCTCAAATTCAGGCATCCCCTGGGCAAGGAGCCCGGATATCATTCCGGCCAGCACATCTCCTGACCCCGCCGTCGCCATGCCGGAATTGCCTGTCGTATTGATATAACCATGTTGTTCCTCCGGGCACACTACTACGGTGCGGGCGTCTTTGCAGACTACGGTACAATGCAGCCGCTGTCCAAGCTCCGCCGGATATTCTGTCAGATGTTCTTTCGCTTGGGCTACGGTACATCCATACAACCTGGCAAATTCGCCCATATGGGGCGTCAGGATAACCGTCCTGTCCCTTGCCTGCCCGGATGCCAAACCTTCCTGTAAATCTTTGTCCTGTGACAGGATATTGAGTCCGTCCGCATCGATGACAAGGGGAAGGCCGCTCTCTAAAATACTGAACCTAAGAAGCCTGCGCGCACGCTGCGCCGTGCCGATACCCGGGCCCACAAGAATCACGTCCGCCCACGTTTCCGCTTCCCTGAGCGCATCCATAAACCCCTGTTCCCCAAAACCAAGTATGCCGTCTTCATCGCACAGCGTATCATTTCCGTAAGCAAGTATCATCGCCTCCGGGACATACTGCTGTACTGTGTCCTTGTTCTCTATGGAAGTGACCACCTTCACCATGCCCGCACCCATGCGGAATGCGCTTTTTGCCGCAAGCATAGAAGCCCCTGCAATCGTACCGCTTCCCGCAATCACCAGTACTTTCCCGAAAGTACCCTTGTTGCCGTCCGGTCTGCGTCTTGGCAAAAGCACGCTGTCTGTCCCGGTATGCGTATACCAATAAGGCTCCGTACCCTGGAAACTGTGCATATCGATTCCCATCCGCCTGCACACAAGCCTGCCCGTATATGATGCGCCCGGATACAGCATATGCCCTACTTTATAAAAACCGTAAGTCACCGTCAAATCTGCCTGGACGGCGCATCCCATCACTTCACCCGTATCCGCCTGGATGCCGGAAGGAATATCCACGCTGCATTTATATGCGGCGCTGTCGTTCATCCACTCTATCGCCGAGCGTTGTACACCCTCCACCTGTCTGGATAAACCGATTCCGAAAATCGCATCTATCACTATATCATATTCACCATCCTGTATTGTGCTAAAAATATGCGCCCGGTATGCTCGCACAATATCCGCCTGCCTGGCTGTCTCAGGCGTGCATTTCCTCTCATCTCCAAGCAATACATAGGTGACATGATATCCTTCCAGCATAAGGAGCCGCCCGATGGCAAGGCCGTCTCCTCCGTTGTTGCCGCATCCGGCCACTACCATGACCTTACACGGTTTCCTTCCAAACGCGCGCTGTAACTCTTCCACCGTTACAAGAGCCGCCCTCTCCATCAGCACAAGGGCCGGGATACGGTACTCCTCAACCGTGTTGGTATCATATCGCTTCATCTGCGAAGCCGTCACAAGATATTCTTTCATATCAGTCTCCATGAGGGATTTCCTATAGCATAAAGAAGCGTCAAAACCTTACGATTTCAACGCATTCCCACTCTCTTCCTTCTGCTCTGTGTTCCTGTCACTGCCCGGTTGCTGCTGTTCTGGTTCTTCCGTCTTATCTTTTTCCGTGTCCTTACCCTTCTGGTATTTCTCTTCCGGATTGTATTTCATGTCAAATATTTCGAGCACATCCGCCCCAAAAATGTCATGCATATAAGAATAAAGCTGATGGTTCATCGCTTCCTTCTCCTGCTTGCGGATAACCTTCTTCTTTAATTCTCTCCTGATTGTGCCAATCCATTCTTCGATTTCTTCTAATTCTTCCGTATTCTTCTGCATCCTGCGGTAGCATACGTCCATGGTGGCTACCATCAGCCGGTTATTGGCCTGGCTAATCTGCCTGGGCAGCTCTGTCAGCTCATCTTCACATGCCTCAATCTTCTCATTACATTCATTGACAAGCTTCCTGTGCCCTTCCATGGTCTTTTCCAGTTTCTTGGACGGGCTCTTCTCCATCTCGTCTGCCAGGACCACAATCTCGTCCATAGTCTTCTTCTTAAGCTTCTTGCATTCCTTGCTCTCCTCGTTGGCTTTAGCCTGCCGCTTAATCAGCTTATTCAGCTCCTCCTCCAGACGTTTAATCTCCGGAGTCGCCCCCTTTTGCGTAAATAGCTTATGCCACTTATTGTCCAGCGTAAGAATCGGAACTTTCTTACCGACAAGCGCCGGCTGAAATACTTCGTCTGTCCTTGCCATCGCTGCCACCCTTCTTCATTATGCCATAAAACGCCGTTCTATAAACGACGCCCGCCACACTCCCATATGGCAGGATACTCCGTTACTTACAGCGGGCCTGTCGGCCGCCTATGCCTGCCCGCTGTGGGAGGCCAGGTTATAGGACAGCTTCATAAGGCTGTCTGACAGGTGCACATTCTCCACCTGAATATCGTCCGGCACATGTAAATCCACATGGGCAAAATTCCAAAAACCCTTAATCCCATAAGACACAAGCTGCTCCGCCACTTCCACGGCGCCGTTCTTCGGTATTGTCAGCACCGCGATATCAATATTATTGTCCCGCACAAACCGCTCCATCTCCTGCATGGGACGAACCGTAAGGCCGCGTATCCGTATACCGTGAAGCTGTCTGTCCTGGTCGAAAATCCCTCTGAATATGAAACCTCTGCGCTCGAAATTCATATAATTCACAAGCGCCTGTCCCAAATGCCCCGCCCCTACGATAATTAGATTATGTTCTTTATGAAGCCCAAGAATTTTACCGATTTCATCATAGAGATAACCTACATTATACCCGTATCCTTGTTGGCCAAAGCCTCCGAAATTATTCAAATCCTGTCTAATCTGCGATGCGGTGACCCGCATAATATCACTCAATTCCTGTGAAGAAACTCTCTCAATCCCCTCGTCCTTCAATTCACCGAGATATCTGAAATACCTGGGTAAACGGCTCACAACAGCCTGCGAAATTTCCTTTTCTTCCATCTCGCCCGCACCCCCTGTATTTAATAAGATAAGTATACAACTGTGTTAAAAAACTGTCAAACATAACTATTTGGCCAATAACGTTGACAGCCGCGCATTCTGCCTGTAAACTGAGTATATTTGGAAGAAAACACTAGAGAGGCATGAACTGATATGATACTTTCCGTAAGCAACATAGGCAAATCATTCAATGAAATCCCAATCCTTAAGAATGTTTCTTTTCATATTGAGGATTATGATAAGGCCGCTATTGTCGGCATCAACGGCGCAGGCAAAACTACGCTGCTGCGTATTATTATGGGTGAACTGCCCGCCGACGAGGGCATGGTGACCGTCTCCCACGACAAGACAATAGGATATCTCTCACAGCACGAGGCAGTGTCCGGGGAAAACACAATTTATGATGAGCTCCTCAGTGTAAAACAGGACATCATTGACTTGGAGCAGAAAATGCGTTCTGTCGAAATCCAGATGAACTCTGCTTCTGAGGATACATTAAAACGCCTGATGGATACTTATGCCGGCCTGACCCATGCTTTTGAATCTGCAAACGGCTACGCCTATAAGAGTGAAGTGACAGGCGTACTGAAAGGGCTTGGTTTTGCACAAGAAGAATTCGGACGCTCCATCGCCACCCTCTCCGGAGGACAGAAAACCCGTGTAGCGCTTGGCAAACTGCTTCTGCTTGCGCCTAGCCTGATTATCCTGGACGAGCCGACGAACCACTTGGATATGTCTTCCATCACATGGCTTGAGACATATCTTCTCAACTATAAAGGCGCCGTGATTATCGTGTCCCACGACCGCTATTTCCTGGATAAAATTGCCAACAAAATCATCGAAATCGACAATACAAAATCCACTGTTTTTACAGGCAACTACACCGCTTATGCCGCCAAGAAAGAAATACTGCGCACGGCGGAGTACAACGCCTATATGAAACAGCAGCAGGAAATCAAACATCAGGAAGAAGTGATTGAGAAACTGAAATCCTTCAACCGGGAGAAATCCATACGCCGCGCCGAGAGCCGCGAGAAAATGCTGAGTAAAATGGATGTGCTGGATAAGCCAACCCAAGTCCGCTCCGATATGCACCTGAAACTGGAACCGAAATACGAAAGCGGAAACGATGTGCTCCATGTAGAGGAATTGTCTAAATCTTTCGGTCCCCTTAAGCTGTTCGAACATCTGGGGTTTGACATCAAGAAGGGGGAACATGTGGCAATCATCGGCGACAACGGCACAGGAAAAACCACTATCCTGAAAATCATCAATGCCCTTGTGCCGCCCGACACCGGAGAAATCCGTCTGGGAACCAATGTGGCGGTGGGTTACTATGACCAGGAACATCATGTACTGCATATGGATAAGACGCTTTTTGAAGAAATATCCGACGATTACCCGACATTAACTAACACAGAAATCCGCAATACCCTGGCTGCGTTTCTTTTCACAGGGGAAGACGTGTTCAAACAAGTGAAAGCGTTAAGCGGCGGGGAACGCGGACGCGTCTCCCTGGCCAAGCTGATGCTGTCGGAGGCCAATTTCTTAATTCTGGACGAGCCGACAAACCATCTGGATATCATGTCCAAGGAAATCCTGGAAGGCGCCCTGAATGCCTACACGGGAACCGTGCTCTACGTGTCACATGACCGTTATTTTATCAACAAAACGGCCACAAGGATTCTGGACCTAAACCGCCGGACGCTTACAAGCTATCTGGGCAACTATGAATATTATTTGGAAAAAAAAGACGAACAGCTCGCCCTGCTAGACGCCGCCAGACAAAACGAAGACATAAGTATGCCCCACAGGAACAGCCTTTCGCCATCCGGCCAAACTGGGGTTTCCGGCAACAATCAAAACACCCCTGCGGCAGACAGCAGGCAGGAATGGCTTGCCCGTAAGGAACAGCAGGCAGCCCAACGCAAAAAGGAAAACGATATCAAAAAATGCGAGGAACAGATAGAACGTCTGGAAACCCGCAACGCACAAATCGATGACCTGATGGCTTCCCCTGACGTCTGCACCGATGTGGCAAAACTACAGGAACTGAACAAAGAACTGGAAAATAACAACAGCCGGTTGGCTGATTTATATGAAAAATGGGAACTGCTCTCCGAATGAGGGCCGTTCCCAAACGAGCTATGCTCTAAAAAGCTTTTAGCTATGCTCGGTTTTTTTCAAAGGTGTCCCGGATAGCTTTGATAAAATCTTCGCTATTCAGTACCGTTACATCCTGTAAAGAAGTAATTAACGCCAAATCTTTCGTCATCTTCCCTTCTTCAATCGTCTGCACGGTCGCTTTCTCTAACTTATCTGCAAACTCCATTAGCTCCCGGATGCCATCTAGCTCTCCGCGCTTCCTCAGTGCGCCTGTCCAGGCGAAGATTGTTGCCACGGAGTTGGTAGAAGTTTCTTCTCCTTGCAAGTGTTTATAATAATGCCGCTGTACGGTCCCATGGGCCGCCTCATATTCATAGACGCCGCTGGGGGATACCAACACGGAAGTCATCATGGCGAGGGAACCAAACGCTGAAGACACCATATCGCTCATCACGTCGCCGTCATAGTTCTTACATGCCCAGATAAAACCGCCCTTCGCTTTCATAACGCGTGCCACCGCATCGTCAATCAGCGTATAGAAATATTCAATGCCTGCCGCCTCGAAGCTGTCTTTATATTCCGCGTCATAGATTTCCTGGAAAATATCTTTAAAATTATGGTCATATTTCTTGGAAATCGTATCCTTCGTGGCAAACCACAAATCCTGCTTCGTATCCAACGCGAAATTGAAACATGCCTTCGCGAAACTCCTGATGGATTCGTCCGTATTGTGAATACCCTGCAAAATACCGGAACCCGTAAAATTATGTATGGTCTCCCGAATCTCCGTGCCATCCTGGGCGGTGAACACTAATTCCGCCTTGCCAGGCCCGGGTACTTTGATTTCCGTATTCTTGTAAACGTCCCCATAGGCATGACGCGCCAGAGTAATCGGCTTCTCCCAGTTTCTTACGCACGGCTCAATCCCTTTCACAACAATCGGCGCGCGAAACACCGTACCGTCCAGCGCCGCACGGATTGTTCCGTTGGGGCTCTTCCACATCTCCTTCAAATGATACTCCGTCATGCGGGCCGCGTTGGGGGTTATCGTCGCGCACTTGACTGCCACCCCGTATTTCTTCGTCGCCTCGGCGGAATCTAAAGTAACCTGGTCATTTGTATCATTGCGGTGCTCCAAGCCTAAATCATAATACTCTGTCTTCAAATCAACATAAGGAAGCAACAGCTCATCCTTAATCATCTTCCAGAGAATACGCGTCATCTCATCCCCGTCCATCTCCACAAGGGGAGTCGTCATTTTAATCTTGTCTGTCATCTTTTTCTTCCTTTCTACGCCGCTTTATTGCGTCAACCCGTCCTCACCGTATATCTCATACAGTCCGTTCTTTACCATATTATCATAGGCATTGAGCATATGTCTATTGGCTAACTGCTCCGCCTGGCCGGCGTCCCCTGCCTTAATTGCCTCCATAATCTGCCTATGCTCATCGTTGGAAGCAAGCCCTCTCGTGTTGGTCGAAAGGGTCTTCTGCCTGACACGGAGCACGTACTGGTGATAATCTTTTAACGTATGCTCCAACATCTTGGAATCACATGCTTCATAGAGGATGTCATGGAAACGGTTGTCCAGTTCCGCCATCTGGTCCATATGTCCTTTCGAAGCATGAAATTCCGCCAGATAGATATTTTCCTCCATCTCCTCCATCTGCTCTTTCGTAATCTTCTCTGTGGCCAATCTGGCGCAAAGCCCTTCTAAGAGGGAACGTATCATGTAGATATCCTTCACGTCTTTCGCCGTAATCCCTGTGACGTAGGCTCCCTTGTTGGGTACAATCTGTATCAGCCCTTCCAGTTCCAACTGTCTGAAAGCTTCCCTGACCGGCGTTCGGCTGACGCCAAGCTCCTCTCCAATCGCCACTTCCTTCAGTTCTTCATGTTCCTTATACTTACCGCTCAGGATATCCTCCCGCAGTTTCTGGAACACGCGCCCCCGCAGGGAGTACTTGTCGTTCACCTCGTTTTTTAAATCATAGTTAGCCATTTTACTTCTTATTTTTACTCCTTTTTGACATATTTTCTTCATCTTATAAAACCGCATCATCCTTCGACGCCGACACCGCAGGCCATGCCCGCACAAGAGCGGTATTTACTCACACCCAGAACCCGGAACCGGAAGCCCTAATTCCTCGCAAGTCGTCTGAATCCGTGCGGTCAATTCCTCGTCCGTCAGCACGGTCACGCGCCCCGCCGCATATTCTTCATCTACCCACACTTTCAAGGCACGCACCAAATCGCAGTTTTTATCCAGATGGTCCTCTTCTTTCAATCGGTAGTACGTATTAATCCAGTGGGCGATGCCCGCCAGGCCCGATGTATTGGATACGGCGCAAAGCACCGGTCTGTTCAGGAATTTCTCGGTATCAAATATATTGTAGATTTCTTCATTCTTAAGCAGGCCATCCGCATGGATGCCCGCCCGGGTCACGTTAAAGTTTTTACCAACGAAGGGAGTACGGGGCGGAATCTGATAGCCGATTTCCTTCTCGTAGTATTCTGCAAGTTCGGTAATCACCGTGGTATCCATGCCGTTTAAGTCGCCCCGCAGCTGTGCGTATTCAAACACCATCGCTTCAAGAGGCGTATTTCCGGTTCTCTCCCCGATTCCAAACAGGGAAGTGTTGATGCCGGAACAGCCATACAGCCATGCCGTAGTAGAGTTGGATACTGCCTTGTAGAAATCATTATGCCCATGCCATTCAATCAGGCCGTGGGGCACGCCTGCATGGGTATGTATCGCATAGATAATGCCTTGTACGCTTCTGGGAATAACCGCGCCAGGATAATTGACGCCGTATCCCATCGTATCACATGCCCGCACTTTAATGGGAATCCGGTATTCCTCCATAAGCTTCATCAGCTCCATACAAAAAGGCACCACATAGCCATAAATGTCCGCCCGCGTAATATCCTCCAAATGGCATCTGGGACTGATACCTTCTTCCAGGCAGTCACGGATGACACTCAGATAATGCTCCATAGCCTGTCTTCTCGTCATTTTCAGTTTCAGGAAAATATGGTAATCGGAACAGCTTACCAGAATGCCGGTCTCCTTCATGCCAATTTCTTTGACCAGCTTAAAGTCATCCTTACTGGCACGAATCCAACTCGTGACTTCCGGATAGCTGTACCCACGCTCCATACATTTATATACTGCATCCCGGTCCTTCTTGCTGTACAAGAAGAACTCACTGGCGCGTATCATACCGTTTGGTCCGCCCAACTTATGCAGATAATCATAAATCGTGACAATCTGCTCTGTGGTGTAAGGCGCCCTGGACTGCTGGCCATCCCGAAACGTCGTATCTGTAATCCAGATATCTTTCGGCATATTATGGGGCACTGTCCTGTCATTAAAAGGAATCTTCGGAATCTCGGAATAAGGGAACATATTCCGGAACACGTTGGGCTTCTTCACATCATCCAGAATATACATATGCTCTTCTATTTCCAAGAGATTGTTGTGAGCGTTCATGCTTACCGGACGATAGGTAAAAGTTTTGTCATCATGCATCACTGCCACACTCCTTCCATGTCTGCGTAGACATTCATCTGCGCCACGGTATAATTGTATACAATCATACCGCCTATGTCAACCATAAAAAGCAATTGTAAACTTCCATACGCACGCCTACACAATCGAGTAGGGAAGAGCCATCTTCCCCTATTCGCCGCGCGTCCCGTGCGCCGCATCAGCGGCATATCTCATCTGCACGGGGCTGCGCATAAAAAAGGCGTAAGCTATTTCTTAAACCTACGCCTTATTACTCCATAATGCTTTCCGACAATTATTCTTTCATCAAATCAATATCTATTAAGTTTACACCTATAACATTGAGCAATGCCTTTAAAGACAGATATTCTTTCTTCAGCTTGTCATATGTCTTTGTAGCATTTTCTTCTTTCGCCAGTGCCATATAATCCTGGATTTTTTTAAATTGTTCGATGGTATCTTTTGCAATCTCTGCATTACTCGGCATTCCCACACCTCCTATTTATGAAGAAAACAATCATCAGATTAGTTTTAGTATATCACACAAAAAATACAAAGTCTATGAAAAGGACATATATTTTACAGCAGCGAAAATTGAAATTTTAAATTCCACCTTTAGACAATTCAATGGAATTTACCTCT
>CAMWBY010000004.1 GCA_947172645.1 uncultured Lachnospiraceae bacterium
GTAGAGCACGCGGCTGTTAACCGCGGGGTTGTAGGTTCGAGCCCTACTCGGGGAGTTGAAAAAGACCGCAAATTAATATTTGCGGTCTTTTTGTGTAGATATATGCCAGTAATATATTTTCAAAAATATTATTATGCATAAAATGCGTATACGGTTGTCATACCGGGGCATGAATCTGCGCATGCGCGAAGTATTCCGGCAGATGAAAATCCGGTTTGGCGACCGGAATGGGCGAGAAACTGGCAAAATGAGTCTGCCCTTCACTTTCCTTTATTTTATAAAAGTTACATGTAAAGCGGCTGCCGGTATCCAGAGTAAGATTCGGATAAATCGCAGTGATAAGAGTTAGAGGGAGGGTAAGACGGACGCTCCAGGATTCTTCCTCTATCTGCGCATGGCAAAGGAGCCCTTTGCGGAGTTCTTCCGGAATAGGGGTACGATTCTCACGCTCTCTTCCGTAACATGCGAGCATTGCGCCGTTCGCATTCATTTCAAAATTCATATAGTAAGGCTTTGTTTCGTCGGGCGTGAAGCAGAAGAAAGCTTCCATGGCCGAATCCAGGTAAACAGGGTCATTGTCCTTCTTGAAGCTGCGAAAAGGGTCTTTTTCCTGACATACCATTTCCAGTACAAATCCGGTTTCCGGGATATATCCAAGTCGTCCGGAAGTGGCAGGACGGTAGTTACCTCCCCAGTTAAACTGATCCACCATAAATACCGGGCATTGAGACAGAGCGTTTTCTGATTTTATGGTCAATACATCGTAAGTCACGGTTTTTCCCTCCTTGTAGAAAATAATGTATTTTTATTTTATCAGGGTATGTAAGTAAAAACAAGAAATAGTCTTTCTTGATGGCTTTAATGATAAAAAAAAGTGCTAATTGTGCTATTGTCGGATAATGGAAAGATGTATATACTTAAAATAAGACAATTAACAGATATGGCAGAGAAGTATGCAACAAAAATTTAGTGAATATGATTTTAGGATAGGAGGACAAAATAATATGAAAAAACCGGTACTTATTATTATGGCAGCGGGTATGGGGAGCCGTTATGGCGGATTAAAACAGATTGACCCGGTGGACGAAGAAGGACATATCATCATGGATTTTTCTATTTATGATGCGGTGAAGGCTGGATTCGAGAAAGTTATATTTATTATTAAGAAAGAAAATGAGCAGGATTTCAAGGAGAAGATTGGAAACCGGATGGAGAAAAGAATCCAAGTGGAATATGTATACCAGGATATCGAGAATCTTCCGGAAGGCTATGCAGTGCCGGAGGGCAGGGTGAAACCGTGGGGTACGGCGCATGCGGTTCTGTCGTGCCTGCCGGTTGTTGACAGCCCTTTTGCAGTTATCAACGCGGATGACTATTATGGACAGCAGGCATTCCAGATGATATATGATTTTCTGTCTTCTCATGAGGATACAGATAAGTTCCAATATACGATGGTAGGTTATCTGCTTAAAAATACATTGACCGAAAACGGACATGTTGCACGCGGAGTTTGTGAGACAGACGCCAATGGCAAACTGACGGAGATTACAGAACGCGTTCGCATTGAGAAGCGTGAAGACGGGACAGCCTATACGGAGGATGATGGCGCAACCTGGACCTTCCTCCCTGACGACACGGTAGTATCCATGAATATGTGGGGATTTACGGAGAGCATGATGCCTGAGATTCGGGACAGATTTGCGGATTTTTTGGCGAAGAACCTGACGAAGAATCCGTTAAAATGTGAATATTTCCTGCCTTTTGTAGTGGATGAACTGATTCAGGAAAAAAAGGCGGAAGTAACTGTCTTAAAATCTAAGGACCGTTGGTACGGCGTGACTTACAAAGAAGATAAGCCCACAGTGGTTAAGGCGATACAATCCCTCAAAGACCAGGGGCTGTATCCCCAGAAATTGTGGGAATAGGGTAGTTTTAGCCCGGATTGTCAGAGAGGGCCTTAATAGATGAGGCATATTCGGAGGGCGTCATGCCTGTAATCCGCTTAAACTGCCTGGAAAAGTAATGGATGGATGAAAATCCCAGGGCGTCTGCTATCTGGGTGAAGTTATAATGGTCCTCCCGTATCATTTGTTTGGCGAGGTCGATTTTCATTCGTGAAAAGTATTCAATGGCGCCGTAGCCGCTCTTGTTTCGGAATAGTTTCTGAAGCTGCGAGCGGCCTACGGAATTGCTTTTACAAATCTGCTCGATGGTCAGGCTTTCATTCATGTGGGCTTCCATATATTCTTGTATCTGTGCGAATAATTCCCCATCTGCTTTCTGTTTTATAGATTTGACAATTGTTGGGCTTATGGGAGGCAGTGTGCGTACCATATTGTGTCGGATAAGCTGAATCAGAAGTTGCTCCAGATATAGCCGGATAAGCTGTTCGCCGGCGAAGCGTGGGTTTTCACTTCGGATTAGTTCTTCCTGGTAGGGGTCGTCCATCCGTCCTTCGAAGGCATATTTGGCTTCCTGGATGATTTGTCCCAGAAGCAGACGCTCCGGCTCGCTTACTTTTAATACTTTTTCTTCAAAGAAAGACATAGCGGGGGAGGAGCAGGAGAAAGACATGACAACCAGATTCGGTGCGATGAGCCCATTAGATTTCACGTCATGAAATTCGTTGGGCTTGTGGAAAATGATATCGCCTTTCTTCAACACATGGAATTTTTGGTCTGCAAAGACATTTACCTCACCTTTGTCCACACATAGAAATTCCCAAAAGTCATGAGACTCTCCGGGAAAAGAAAAATCACACATATATTCAAAATAATGAATGGAATAGATTTCCTGTATGGTCAAAACATCCTGTAGATGTACGCTTTTATAGCTCATTGTGCTGCTCCTATATATAATGTGAACCGATTGTGCAAATTTTGTATCCTATTTGACACTATTATAATGCAAAAGTGCAAAAAAAGCAAAATAAAAAAAGAAACAATGAGATATGGCAATTGTTAAAAATGTAAAAACAGATAAAAAGTCAAAAATAAAATTGTTTATTATTCCGAAATGAAAGCGTGTATAGTATACAAAATTACTTATAAATGAATCAGAAAAGGGAAAAAATATATAATTTATACAATATACAGGCCGATAGTGCAAAAAGGTGGATAGATAAGACAAAGACTTTTGAGAAACGGATTACTATAATAAAAACATCATGATACACAGACATGCAGAATATTAAATCATATATTTTGCACATTTTGAACTTTTAAAGGGAGGTAAAAAGAATGAAAAAGAAAATGTTAAGCGCGCTTTTGTGTATGTCTATGATGGCGGCAACTTTAGCGGGCTGCGGTTCCACTGGCGATTCAGCGCCGGCAGATGAAGGAACGGCGGAAGCGCCTGCGGAAGACACTGCGACAGAGGCGCCTGCAGAAGGCACCGCAGATGCAGCAGAGGCACCCGCGGCGGAGTCCACTGGCGACGGACTGGTATACTGGTCCATGTGGGATGCGGCGGAGCCGCAGGCACAGGCGATTTCACAGTCTATTGAAGCGTTCACAGCTGAGACGGGTATCGCCGTAGACGTACAGTTTAAGGGACGTACCGGTATCCGTGAAGGTTTGCAGCCGGCATTGGATGCGGGAACCAATATTGACTTATTTGACGAGGATATCGACCGTGTCAATACGACATGGGGAAGCTATCTTCTTGATTTGGAAGAACTGGTAGCAGCCAATGATTATGAGGCGACAGCCAATGCAGGACTGATTGCTGCATGTCGTGAAGTTGGCGGCGGCACTTTAAAATCTATTCCTTATCAGCCTAATGTATTTGCATTCTTCTATAATATAGACATTTTTGAAGAAGCAGGGGTGACGGCAGTTCCGACAACATGGGATGAGTTCCTTGACACATGTGAGAAAATCAAAGCAGCGGGCTACACGCCGATTACCAATGACAATGCTTATATCAGCAGCATGTTTGGTTATCATATGAGCCGTCTGATTGGTGAGCCGGCTACAGAAGAAGTAGTAAAGAACGGTGATTGGGACAATGAGGCAGTGCTTAAGACAGCACAGGCTTATGAGGAGCTGGCAAGCAAGGGATATTTCTCCGAGACAATCGAGAGTAACCAGTGGCCTGCCGGACAGAACACAGAGTTGGCAATGGGAACGGCGGCTATGTACCTGAATGGTTCCTGGCTTCCTAACGAAGTAAAAGATATTGCCGGCGAAGATTTCAAATGGGGATGTTTCAGCTATCCGGCAGTAGATGGCGGTACGGACGGAACAGAGGCTTCTAACTATGGCGCGCAGGTATTTGCGATTAATGCGAAATCTACCAAAGCTGAGCAGGCGTTCCAGTTGATTAATTACCTGACAACAGGGGAGGCTGACGCGCTTCTTTCCGAGATGTCAGTCGGTATCCCGGCGGATTCTAACAATGCAGAGTGGCCGGCGCTGTTGACTAACGTGAAACCGGTTATGGACAGCTTAAGCACACGTTATCCTTGGGGTGCAGGTGCAGAGGCTAATGCAGATATGACTCCTATCATTGTTGAGAATTTCACAAAGCTTTGCGGCGGTTCCATCAATGCACAGGAATTTGTAGATGCCTTAAAAGCGGCAGGTAATTAATTACAGGCAGCTTGGAAAGTTATAGATAAGTTAGTTGCACGGATAGGCATGAGATGACTATGGCAGCATCGTGTTTGGCGGTGCTGCCATATCTTATTCCATGCAAGAGAAAAAGTATTTTGTTTATGGCGATAGGGGGTTACTGTATTGAAAAAAAATAAGACCATGATCGTTGTATTTCTTGCTCCCGCGGTCATCATGTTTTCGATTATTTTCCTGTATCCGATTTTCAGGACTGTTCTGATGAGTTTCTTTAAGATTGAAGGGGTGACGGATGCAGTGTCTAAATGGCAGTTCTCGGGACTGTCCAATTACATAAAGTTATTCAATACGGAGCTTTTCCGTATATCTATGTGGAATATTTTCCGTATATGGCTTTTCGGAGGCATCCTCGTTATGGGATTGGCGCTCTTGTTTGCAGCGATTCTGACTAGCGGTATTCGGTTTAAGAATGTGTTTCGGGCAATTATTTATATGCCTAATGTTGTGAGTGCGGTGGCATTGGCGACTATGTGGCTGCAATATGTGTTCAGCCCGAAGTTTGGCCTATTCAAATCTTTGGGGAAGTTTTTACATTGGGAGTGGCTTGAGAAGTTCCAGTGGTTAGACCCGGCGCATCTATTTATTGCGCTTTTGGTAGCATACTGCTTTGGCATGGTTGGCTACCACATGCTGATTTTTGCAAGCGGTATCGAACGGATTGGCGCTGATTATTATGAGGCGGCCACATTAGATGGGGCGAATAGGATTCAGCAGTTCCGTTATATTACGCTTCCGCTTCTGAAAGGCGTTACGAAGACAAACATTACTATGTGGAGTATCAGTTCAGCCGGTTTCTTCCTCTGGTCACAGCTTTTTTCCATGGTAGTTTCCAATACGCAGACGATTACGCCTGTCGTTTATATGTACCAGAATATTTTTGGCGCAGGTAACAGTATGACAGAAAGAAATGCCGGGATAGGCGCGGCGGTGGGTGTGCTTTTGAGTGTCTGCGTGGTAGTGATTTTTATTGTGTGCGATAAGATATTCAAAGATGATGACATTGAATTTTAAAGGAGGGAGTAAGGATGGCAAAAGAAAAGAAAGTGCGTGAACGCGTAAACTGGCATAGAGAGCTGCGTTTGGCTCCCGGCTATATCATCCTGTCCCTGTGGGTTCTGTTTACATTTGTCCTGTTAGGATGGGTGGTGGGAGCCAGTTTCTCAACGTCCAAGGAAATCTTCTCCGGTACGGTATTTCAGTTTGAAAGCGGCATTCATCTGGAGAATTACGCGAAAGCATGGAATACGTCTAACGTATCTGTGTTCTTTATGAATTCTCTTGTGTATGCGTCAATATCCTGTGCGCTTCTTATTGTAATTTGCGCGCCGGCGGCTTATGTGTTGTCCCGGTTTACGTTTTGGGGTAACCGCCTGGTGCAGAACGGTTTTGTGGCGGCAATGGGTGTTCCGGCGACTATGATTGTGCTACCGTTGTTTGGCTTGGTGGCAGGTTGGAATATCCTGAATGTCTCATTGGCAAACCGGGCGGTATTAATATTCCTGTATGTAGGTATTAATGTGCCTTATACGACGATATTCCTATTAACGTTTTTTAGTAATCTTTCCAAATCTTTTGAGGAAGCGGCCGCTATTGATGGATGTCCGCCTATGAAGACATTCTGGAAGATTATGCTGCCCATGGCGCAGCCAGGTATTATCACTGTAACAATTTTTAACTTTATCAATGTATGGAATGAATATTTTATGTCTCTGATTTTTGCAAATTCCGACAAAGTAAAATCTGTGGCTATCGGATTATATGGAATGATTAATTCCATGAGGTACACAGGAGACTATGCAGGCATGTTTGCGGCAGTGGTTATCGTATTTCTGCCTACTTTCGTTCTGTATGTATTCTTGTCAGAGAAGATTATTGCCGGTGTAACAGGAGGCGGCGTGAAAGGCTAGGAGGTGCCTGTATGAGCAAAGAAAATCCGGAATTATTGCGGATAGCGGAAAAATTTGAGGTTGTGGGGAAGCCGGAGAGCGTTGAACCCCACGGGAACGGACATATAAACGATACATTTCTTCTGACCTGCCGTCTGGAATCAGGGGAGAAACGTAAATATATCTTGCAGAGGATGAACCATGAAGTGTTCAAGGACCCTAAAGGATTAATGGAAAATGTTACAGGGGTAACTACGTTTCTTCGTAAGAAAATAGAAGAACACGGGGGAGACACAGAAAGAGAAACATTGAATGTGGTTCCTACCAGGAGCGGCGGTTCCTATTTGGAAGAGGACGGAGCATTTTGGAGAACATATCGGTTTGTGGAAGGCGCAGACAGTTTCGACCTGGTAGAGAGGCCGGAGGATTTTTATGAAAGCGCAGTTGCTTTCGGGCATTTCCAGAAACTTCTGGAGGAATATCCGGCGGAGAGCCTGCATGAGACAATTCCTGATTTTCACAACACCGTAGACCGCTTGGAGAAATTTAAAAAGGCGGTGGCGGAAGATTCCATGAAGCGTGCCGCGCAAGTGCAAGAAGAGATTCGGTTTGTGCTGGACAGAGAAGGAGACTGCCATATATTGTGCGACTTGTTGGCGTCAGGTGAAATTCCTCTGAGAGTTACGCACAATGACACGAAGCTCAATAACATTATGCTGGACCATGTAACCAGAAAAGGGATTTGCGTGATTGACCTGGATACGGTTATGCCGGGCTCGGCATTGTATGACTATGGGGATTCCATTCGGTTTGGGGCAAACACCGGGGCGGAAGATGAGAAGGACCTGTCCAAGATTTCCTGTGATTTGGAATTGTTTGCCTTGTATACAAAGGGATTTATTGAAGGGTGCGGAGGTTCGCTGACAGAGAAGGAAATAAGGCTGCTTCCCATGGGAGCGAAGCTGATGACACTGGAGTGCGGTATGCGTTTCCTGACAGATTATCTGGAAGGAGACCACTATTTCAAGATTCACCGCCCGGAACATAATCTGGATCGTTGCCGGACACAATTCCGTATGGTCAAAGATATGGAAGATAAGTGGGAACGGATGCAGGAGATTGCAGAAAGCTATTTATAAATACAGATAGAAAGTACGGAGCTGTTGCGAAGGCATATCCTAGAAAGAAATTGCCGGAGCGA
This sequence comes from uncultured Lachnospiraceae bacterium, assembly GCA_947172645.1. Lineage (GTDB taxonomy): Bacteria > Bacillota > Clostridia > Lachnospirales > Lachnospiraceae > UBA3282. The sequence continues at coordinate 7,722 of CAMWBY010000004.1, forward strand.
CAGCTTCTTTTTGACTGTTTATGGTAAGATATGGCGGAGAAGAATTTACGCTTTGAAATATTGGGCGGAGATGTTAAAATATTTTTGGAAAAAGACTTTGGGATTCGCGGGTCAGGGGTGGTTTTGTGAAAATAATCCGGTTGGTGAAAGAGTATTTTTCGACTCATTTTTCGGCGGTATTTGCATTCTATATTTCAGTGGCGGTGTTTGTCGTTGCACATATTTTCATGAAATATCTGAAGAATGAGTATCTTTTTTACCTGCGGGAGAAAAGCTATGAGACGGAAGATGCAGTGATGGAATCCATGCAGAGAAGTCTTAACAGTACGCTTTGCGAGTTAATTACGACAGGCAGCGAGGTCGTGACGGATAAGAACCTTTTGGATTTGACGATAGAAGTTGACCGGGCGGTAAAAGAAGGTAAGAATGCCAGCCAGGGTTATTTGAACCTGCATAATGCTCTTGTCGGATATAACCATTTGCGTTTTGTTTCCGCGATGGCAATTGTTGGGAAGGATGGGTTGGTTTGCCAGTATGACCGCTATAAGAATTCCAATTCGACCATATGGGGAGACGGGAATCAAGCCTATGTGGAGAAAATGGCGGATGACCTTTTCGAGAGCATTGCGGAGGAGAACTTACCGAGATACATGGCGCATCTGTACCCGTATGCGTACCCGGATTCTAAGAGGAAAGTGTTTCATGTGGCATACCCGCTTACGGGCGGTGTGACCGGTATCCGGAATATAGAGTATGTGATGGTCATCTCATATAGTATGAGCGTGTTCAATGAATTTCTGAATACGGTGGAGGTACCCAAGGTTAAGTATGTGAGAGGATTTATCACAGATGAGAATGATGACATCCTCTACTATAACGATGAAGCGTATTGGTATGAAGAGCCTTTTCTTCCCACCGAGAATGATGAGACTACTTTGATTTCTAAACCTTTGAATTATTTTGGCTGGACCGCTAATGTAATTATGGATGAAACAGAGATGAAAGCGCATGTAGATGAGATTTATCAAAAGGGGACGGTTTTGTACCTCATTATTCTTGTCATCTATATTGTGATTGTCATCTTTGTCATGGAACATCTGCTAAAACCGATTCGCTCTATTTCGGAATCCCTGAAGGAAGCGGAGCAAGGCAATTATAATTCCAAGATTCAGATAGAAGGGAAAAATGAGATTTGGCAATTGGCCGAGGAATATAACCGGATGGCGGACGCCATTGAAGAGAAAAACCATGAGATTAGCCGTAAGAACGAGGAGAGGCTAGAGTCCCTCAGACAACAGTATTTGGCGGAAAAGGAGGCTCTGGAATCTCAAATCAATGCTCATTTTATCTGCAATACGTTAGGATGTATCAATTATGAAGCGATAGAGGCAGGGAATTTCCAGGTCTCCGTGCTCATTAAAAAATTGTCGAATATCTTGCGATATACATTTGACCAGCACTGCCAGACTGTCTATATGTTCCAGGAACTTGCATGGATTGACCAGTATCTGTATTTGCAGAAAAACAGGTATGAGACGGTGTTCGATTATGAAATTCTTTTTCCGGATGCATATCATTACTGGGCATGCTGTAAACTGATGTTTCAACCCTTCGTGGAAAATTCGATTCTGCATGGTTTTGCGGGATTAGAGTCAGAGGGTTTTATAAGGATTACAGGGGAAGGATTTGGGGATTGGCTTAAGATAGTGATTGAGGATAACGGATGTGGTATGGGGAGAGAGAAGGCGACGGCCGTGGAAGAAATTCTCCGTGACAAGGGACATACCACTTTTGTAAACCAGAAGAAAGTTGGCATAGGCATCCGTAATGTAGTCACAAGAATGTATATGTTTTATGGAGAAGATTTGGATATCACAATGGAGACAACGGCTAAGGGAGGCACTGCTTTTACATTCAAAATTCCTCTGCCGAAGCATGGGGAGGAGTAAAGCAGTATGAGAATTATTATCGTAGAAGATGAGAAGAGGTCTTCGAGAGGACTTAAAAATCTCCTTCTTACGATTTCTGATGAATGTGAAATCGTGGCGGAGGCGTCAGACGGACAGAAAGCATTTGATTTAATTCTGTGTTTGCAGCCGGACGTTGTTTTTACCGATATCAAGATGCCTTATATGGATGGGATTTCGTTGATTAAGGCAATTCAGGCACGGGGAGGGACACGGGCAAGATTTGTCATTATCAGCGCCTATGAAGAGTTTGAACTGGCGAGGCAGGCAATTTCCCTGGGGGTTGTTGATTATCTGGTGAAACCGTTGACTTTAGAGGATGTGCAGAAGGTATGGAGACGGCTGCAGGAGGAATCTTTCGCAGCCTGCAGGGAAGAAGGAGAAGGAGATTTGAAGAACGAATATCCGGACGCTCATCCCCTTATTCTGAAGGCTTTAGATATTATCCGGTGTAGTTATGCTACGAAGCTTTCACAGAAGGACTTGGCGGAAAGCCTGGGAATTAGCGCGGAATATTTTTCTTTTTTGTTCAGTCGTGACATTGGAGAGAATTATGCGAAATTCCTGAGACATTACAGAATCGAGAAAGCGAAATCCCTGCTCTTAACGGACGCCGTACCAAAAGACCAAATACCATATAGCGTAGGGTTTTCCGACCCGAAATATTTCTATAGATGTTTTAAAGAAGAGACAGGCGTTAATATGACGGAATATAAAAAGACGAAATGCTGAGGCTTTCGTCTTTTTCTGTGCACAGGCCCGCATAAGGAAATTCGCTGCTGTCGCAGCGTGCGGGCCGCGCGGCAAAGATTGCACAGTCTCCCATATGGAAAATTGTCAATGTGCACAGAAAAGTAGGCCAATAATTGAATATATTAAATAAAATAACCGCAGGATAAAAAAATAGATGGACAGCGAGCCATACATCATGCTATTATAATGTCATAACAATATAATAATATAACGAAGGAGGAATTATTATGAATTTGAAGAGAGTTACGGCTCTGTTGCTTTCGGTGGTAGTTGCAGCCGGAGCATTGGCGGGATGTGGAAACAGCGGTAGTACGGGTAGCGACAACGCACAGACAGAAAATACGGAAAATAATGAGCAGGAAGAAACGGGAGGCAGCAGTGCAGAAGATGCAGGCACGGCGGCAGACGAGGCTGTTTCCGGCGGCGGAACGGTTGAGTTTTGGAATGATAAGATGGCAAATATCGAGCAGGCGTCGCTGGATGCGGTGCTCGGGACAGTGCAGTCGGTATCGGGTTACACGCTTGATATGATTCCCTATCCTGATACGGCGTCTTACCAGACGGCTATGCAGCAGACAATCCGGGATGAGAAAGCCCCGGGGCTTTTTACCTGGTGGAGCGGTTCCCAGTTACAGACGCTTGTGGAAAATGGGTTGGTAGAAGATTTGACGCCCGTATGGGAGAACTCGATTTATGATGCAGGCGTGTCCCAGGGAATTGCGGATGCGTTCACCTTCGACGGCAAAGTTTATGCTGCGCCTTGGAGTGTCCTGTACAATGTGGTGCTTTACAACAAGACTGTGTTCGACCAGTATGGTTTGAAAGAGCCGGAGACATTCGATGAGTTCTTGCAGGTTTGCGAAACATTGAAGTCCAACGGCGTGACGCCGATTGCGCTAAAGAGCGATTCATGGGCAGGATTTATCTGGTTCCAGGCATTACTGGCGGCTAAGGATGTTGAGCTGTACAAGGGAATCTGCGACGGCAGTATTAAATATACGGACCCGCGTGTCGTGGAAGTGATGGAAGTCTGGAAAGACATGCTGGATAAAGATTATTTTTCCGTCCCCATAGACTGGTCTGACGTAAGGCCAAGCTTCGCAAAAGGGGAAGTGGCTATGATGCTTGAGCCCCATGTGGAATTTACAGGGATGAAGAAAGACTTCGACATGGTGGAGGGCGAGAGCATTGACGCTTTTGTGGTTCCTGCTATGGATGGCGGTAAGAAGACTATTTTCTTTGAAGCGGCTCCGCTGTGCATCTCCACTTCCAGTGCGCAGAAGGACGATGCGATGAAAGTCCTTGAATCATGGTATTCAGAAGATGTACAGAACATGTTCCATGAGGAATTTGGTTATACTAACACGAGCAAGATTCATGTAGATACGCCGGTTGTGCAGGAAATTCTTGACGCCACCGCAGACGCGGACAATTACCAGTTAGTACTTCGTTTCTACGAAAGCACACCTGATAAACTGAGAGACTTCGTGTTGGATGAACTGATGAGATTCCAGTTGAAGAACGCGACTGTTGAAGACATGCTGAATACCATCCAGGCGGAGGCGGATACTGTGTTTGGAAATTAATATAAGGAAAAGACGGAGGCGGCGCGATATTTTTGATGCGCCGGCTCCTCCTGTCCGGACAGACTGCGCTGAAGGCGGAGCGGAGAGAGGCGGCGGCAGCCTGGACAGGGACTGTGTTGTGGTAAATTGAGGAGGTATGTCCGGGGGATGTTCAAATCTTTTTCTTTCAAAAAATATAAAGATTACTTATATATTGCACCTGCAGTTATATTTATTACGGTTTTTTTCATCAGTTCCATTGTCTATGCGTTCAGGCTCAGTTTTTATGAGTGGGACGGTTTTTCAAAAATGGAGTTTGTGGGACTTCATAATTACATAAAACTATTTCGGGACAAGAATTTTTTGACGTCTGCTATGAACACGGTTATCTGGGTTGCAAGTTCCCTGGTATTGTCGCTGGCGATGCCGTTACTTTTTGCAATTCTGATTATCAAAAGTTCCTGGTCAGGCGGCTTTAAGAACATATTCTATTTCCCTTCGGCGCTGTCCGGCACTGTGGGCGGCCTGCTTATGACCTCCATTCTTTCTATCTATGGACTTCCGAAGATTGTGGGGATGATGGGATATCCTGAGCTTGTGCGGGATTGGCTCTCCATTCCTTATGTGAATACGTTTGTCATGATTGTATCGGGAATCTGGCAGGGGCTTGGGTTAAATATGCTTTTGTTTATTTCGGGGTTAAACAGCATTGACTCGTCGCCTATAGAAGCCGCAAAAATTGAAGGGGCGAACACATTCCAGATGTATACCAGGGTGGTATTTCCGTTGATGAAAAATACGATTGTGGTGGTGCTTCTGATGTCCTTGGTCAACAGCTTTAAGACCTTTGACAATATCTGGATTATGACAAAGGGAGGTCCCTACAGGACTTCGGAAACGTTGGCGCTTACTATGTACCAGGAATCTTTTATACGGAATGATTTCGGACGCGGTGCGGCCGTTGCCATTGTGCTTACTGTAGTTGTCGTATTTGTCTCCTACTTTAATATCAGAAATTCTTTTAAAGAAAATTAGCGCGCTGACACGTTCATATATAACGAATGATTAGATAAGGTTTAGGCTGAAAAACCTGAATAAGAATGGGGGTCAATATGGACAGAACGAGTAAGAAGAACAGGATAATAATTAACTGCATACTAGGGGTGCTGGCGGTTATATGGTTTGTGCCTGTCGTTTTTGCAGTGTTGAATATGTTTAAAAGACAGGTGGAATACAATATGGGAAGTTTCTGGGCGCTTCCCGAAGGAAACGAGTTCATGGCGAATGTGAACTATATCAGGGATAATGCGAAGATTTTCCAGGGTATGCTGAGCAGTCTTCTCTATTCGTCATGCGGCGCCGTGTTTGCTGTGATTCTGGGAACCATGGCAGCTTACGCAATCGCGCATCTTAAAATTAAGCACAGGATGTTTTGGTTTATGGTTATTTACAGCGGTACGATTTTCCCATTTCAGATTTACCTGATTCCTATTTTCTCCGGCTATGCGAAATTGGGATTGTACGATACGAGGTTAGGGATGGTTTTGTTCTATACGGCAATCTGTATACCCTTTGTCATGTTTGTACTGCGTAACTTTTTCACCGGAATTTCCAAAGAAATCTGTGAGTCTGCGAAACTCGACGGGGCCAGTGATTTCCAGGTTCTTTTGAGAATTTTCGTTCCCATGGCGAGGGCGCCCATATCCGTGGTGCTTCTGTCGCAGTTCACATTCTGTTGGAACGACTTGATGTTTGGACTTACTTTCACGAAGTCGAAAGAAATTAAGCCTGTCATGGCGTCCTTGTCGCTGATGAATACAGGACATGCGCCTGCCATGCTGACAGCCTGTCTGGCGGCGTCTCTGCCCACGGTACTGTTTTTTATTTTCCTGAATAAAAACTTCGAGGCGGGCTTTGCATACACGGGGAAATAATTGTAAACTTACAATATAATAATCAACTATGAAAGGTATGAGTATCGTTATGAACTTAAAGAAAAAATGGAAAGTTTATCTGATTCATCATTCACACACAGACATCGGCTACACGGAGAGACAGGATAAGATTATCAGTTATCACTGCGACTTTATCAAACAGGCCGTCGATATTTTGAACGATATCCATGAGAATGATAAGGAAGAGTATAAGGGTTTCGTATGGCAGTGCGAGAATTATTGGCAGGTTAAGAATTTCTATGCCCACGCGCCCAAAGAATACATCAAGGATTTCGAGAAGTATGTGCACAGCGGCGAGATTGGGCTTTCCGGGAATTACCTGAATATGACGGAACTGATTTCAAAAGAAGCGTTGGATACCCGTATCGCACAGGCGCAGGAATACGGGAAAAGTATCGGGCATCCTGTGGTTTCCGGTATGACTGCGGACATTAACGGATTCGCCTGGGGCTATGTGGATTCTCTGTATGAGCATGGGGTTAGGCATCTGTACTCTTGCCTGCATCCTCATCACGGGATGTTCCCGCTTTATAAGAAGGTGATGCCTTTCTACTGGGAGAGCCCGAAGGGGAATAAGGTGCTTGTATGGAACGGGGAACACTACCATTTTGGCAATGAAATGTTCCTGTCACCCCATGCGGGGACTTCCTATCTGACTTATGATGAGTTCCATAAACCAATCGGGAGCAATAGCATCCTGATACATTCCGCCAAGGATACCTATGAGAAGGAAATGGAGATTGCAAGAACACGGATAGAGCGTTATCTGGCGAACCTGGAGGATGAGGGATACCCCTACAGCCTGGCACCTTTCATGGTATCCGGGGCAATCACGGACAATGCGCCGCCAAACATAGAGATAGCAAGGCGTGTCAATGAACTTAACAATATTTATCAGGGGCAGATAGAGTTTTGCATGGCGACTCTGGAACAGTTTTTCCATGAGGTAGAACAAAATTGTGGGGATATCGCCACGTATAAAGGAGACTGGAACGACTGGTGGGCGGACGGCGTAGGTTCCACCCCTGCGGCAGTCAAGATATTCTGTGACGCCAGAAGAAAATACAACATTTGCCGGAAACTGGACAGGGAGCAGACGTTGGGGGATGAAAAGCTGATGGAGCAGGCGGCGGAGAACCTTATGCTCTATGCGGAACATACATGGGGATATTCCTCTTCCGTGTCAGAGCCTTGGGAGACGCTTGTGGGAGACCTGGAAATGAAAAAGACGGCCTATGCCATCAACGCCAACACGGAAGTGTCCAGAAACCTGGACGGGATTCTTGCCGGGAAAGGCGAGGTTACGATTGCCCAGGACAGACCCCATAAGTATAAGATAATCAATCCCCATAACATGGATTTAAAGACTAAGGTATATTTGTATATAGAGTTCTGGGAGTATATGGAAGGGATTAGCTACAGCGAAGATATGCCTATAGAGGTGGTTGATGTGGCCACAGGACAAGTGCTACAGTCCCAGGTTAAGAGAATCGCAAGGGCGACCCAGGTGGAGGTGCTTGTGGAGCTGAAAGCAGGGGAAGAAAAAGAAGTCGTGATACGCCTTGCGAAGAACCAAAAGCCTGTGACAGTGAAGAACCATGCCCATATCGGCGCAGAAGGTGTGGAAGATGTGATTCAGCCTGGAGGATACAGGACGGACAGCGCCTGCGTGGAGACGGATTTTTATAAAGTGGTTTTTGACCAGAAAAGAGGAATTGCAGAAATCATTGATAAGAAAGACGGGAGGAACCTGATTAGGGAGGATGCGGCGTACCCTGCCTTTACTGGAATCTACGAAGTGACGGATATGAACGGGCAAGCATGTGAGAGCAGACGGAGGATGGGGAGAAACCGCAAGGACGTATCCACAGCCCGGTATGCCTGTGAGCTGAAAGACATCCGTATTGTGGAGGACGGGGCAGTCTACACGGCAATTCAATTGGATTATAGACTTCACGGGACAGGGTTTTACAGCGTTTTTTTGAAAGTCTATAAGGGAATCCCCAGACTGGAAGCCACGGTGCGCATTCACAAGGACAGCGTGTGGGAGCCGGAAAACCTTTATATTTCCCTGCCCTTTACCGCAGGGGAGGAAGAAGTGAAATATATCGATAAGACGGGATGTATCATCAGACCGGGAATCGACCAGCTTCCCGGCACGAATATGGAGTTCTATCTTCTGCAGAACGGCGTCGTGATGGAGGGCAGTGAAAAGACACTGGTACTTGCGGTGAAGGATGCGCCGCTTGTCACGTTCGGAAATCTGGAGGCGCACCCGATTCTTCTCTGCGACGGCAAGAACGAAGAGAAGAACCGTGAAGAGGTATATTCCTGGGTGATGAATAATTTCTGGGAGACGAACTTTAAGGTTGACTTGGGCGGCTTCTATGAGTTTAGGTATGCGCTTTCTACCTACGACAAATGCCCAGCGGCAGAGGCCATGGAAATCTGTGTGGCGGACAACGAAGGCGTACTTGGCTTTTATGCCGGATAGATACGGCGGCGGACGCATATTTTGGAAGGCCGTCAAGAAAGGCAGCATAGTTATTTTGTAGGGAGGGGACGGATGTGAAGGTTTACTTTATGCTGGATGTGGGCGGAACCAATATCAAAGCGGGCGTCTTGTCTGAGGACGGACGCCTGTGGGAAGAGGGTATTTTAAGTTTTGACGCGAAATCCAAAGGAAGCAAAGAGGAAATCTTCCGGAACTTTGCCAATGTATTTGACGCGTTGGCGGAGAAACTTCCTGATAGAAATATACAGGTCGAAGGGATTGGAATGGCATGTCCCGGTCCCTTCGATTATGAACAGGGAATCAGCCTGATGCGGGGACTTGACAAGTATGATTCCATATACGGAATTCGTATTGCGCAGGAACTGCAAAGATATTTTCCTTCCATGAAGAACGAAGCATTGTTTAGACAGGGATGCCGGTTTGTATTTCTTCATGATGTGGAGGCTTTTGCCATGGGGGAAAGCTACTTTGGAAACGGAAAAGACTGTGAAAAGGTTATGTACCTTTGTATCGGCACGGGAGCCGGGTCTGCGTTCACAAGGCATAGGGAGATACTGAAAGGCGGGGACGGGACAGTGCCTTCCATGGGATGGATTTACAACACGCCGTTTCGAGAAAGTATTATCGACGACTATCTTTCCGTGCGGGGGCTTGCAGCGCTGTCCCGGAAGATTTTCGGGGAGGCGAAGAGCGGCCAGGAACTTTTCCGGTTGTGTAAAGAAGAGAATGAAGCAGCCCTTGCGGTATACAGAGAGTTTGGCACGTGGCTGAGGGAGGCGGTGACGCCTTTTCTTGATAATTTCGGACCGGACGGGTTTGTGTTGGGCGGGCAGCTTTCAAAGAGCTTTTCTTTTTACGGAGAGCAGTTGTCGGCGGAGTGCGGCAGAAGAGGGATTGATATTTATTTGACGCAGGACACCTCCAGGCGTGCTTTGGAGGGCCTGTATGTCGGAATGAAAATGTGATGTTCTCTTTCATTGTAATTTTATGTGGTAAATGGTAAGATTATACAGAATGAAGTATATAGGTGGAAGGTTATACAAGACTAAGCCATCTAGGGGCGTAGGCAGGAGGTTTATAATGCTGAATAGAGAAAAAGGTGCTGCTCCGTTGTATTCCCAAATTGTAGAAATTATCAGAAGCCAGATTGAAAACGGGGAATTTGTAAAGGGCGACCAATTCCTTACGGAGAAAAAACTCCAGGAGATTTATGAGGTAAGCCGCATTACTGTCAGACAGGCAATCAATGAATTGGTCAATGAGGGATATCTGCAGTGCTCAAGAGGGGTCGGGACTACGGTGGTCTATGGCAAGATAGACGAGAACCTGAAGAACTTAGTCAGCTTTACGGATGAAATGAAACTGCATGGCAAGGTGATGAATACCAGTTACTGCGATATGTCCTTGATTCATGCAGGTAAGGCAATAGCGGGCCAGTTGGAGATTGAACCGGGGGATGAGTGTTACCGGCTTGCGCGGGTCAGGAGCGTCGGGGAAGAAGCCATCGTGTATTCCATTACATATCTGAAAAAGACGAGGGAGTATCCTCTGGATACCAGTTATTACATGGAGTCGCTATACCAGTTTTTGCAGACCAATTGTAACACGAAGGTAGTCAAGGGGCGGGATACTTTTGAGGCAGTGGCGGCTACGGCTGAAATCGGGGAATATTTATCCATCCCGGAAGGTGTACCTGTATTTAAGAGGGTGCGTAAAGCCTATGAAGAAAACGGCGATATTGTGGAGTACACAATCTGCTATTATCCGGGTGACAGATATAAATATTCTGTAGAATTGTGATTTTAAATTGGATAAAACGAGGATTGATATGAATAATCGATATTTCAAGTATGGCAATTATGATTTGCAGCCATATACCAAAATTGAGGGATATGATAGTCATGCCGTAGAAGGTTATGATGATATAATAATAAGACTTATGGAGGAAGCATCGGCAGGAAAAAGGGTGATAGTCTGCGACTTCTATCCGGGAGTTGACAAGGAAGAGGTATTAAAGAACTTATCTCGTCTGCATCCGGCGTTGGTGGTAGAATCTGAGAGCTGCGCAATTGAAGAGGAAGAACTGAATACGTTTTTTCAGGATTATCTTACGGAGGACAGGGTATTTGGCTTTATGTGCCATAAGAAATTAGAGGACTGTTTCGTGGAAGAGAAGCTTTGCAATGCCAGACGGAAGATTGCCGGGATTACGGAAGGTATTGTTCTGGTGGTGGGTGTGGGGGCTTCTCTGATTACCCGGGGAGACGTGTATCTTTACTTTGACCTGGCGAGATGGGAAATACAGCTTCGGCAACGCGCAGGAATGCCCAATTGGAATTGTACCAATTATGACGCGCCTAATTTGACGAAGTATAAAAGAGGGTTCTTCATAGAGTGGAGGCTTGCTGATAAGTATAAAAAGCAGAGGTTTGAGGATTTCGATTATGTGGTAGATACCAACAGGAAAGAAAATCCTAAGATGATTACGGGAGAAGCTTTCAGGGAGGCCCTCAGACGGGTGGCCGGGAGACCCTTCCGCACACAGCCCTATTTTGACCCGGGGGTGTGGGGCGGGCATTGGATGCAGCAGGCATTCGGCCTGGATGCGGATATGCCCAATTATGCCTGGAGCTTTGACGGCGTACCGGAAGAAAACAGTTTGAACCTGATGTTTGGGAATATTTTGGTTGAACTGCCTTGCATTGACCTGGTGCTCTACAGGCCGCATGAACTTTTGGGCGAGAAGGTCCATGCCCGTTTTGGCGCGGAGTTCCCTATCCGTTTCGATTTGTTGGACACGATGGGGGGCGGGAATCTCTCTTTGCAGGTGCATCCGCTGACGGAATATATCCAGGATGCATTCGGCATGAATTATACGCAGGACGAGAGCTATTACATCCTGGACTGTGAGGAAAGCTCCTGCGTCTATCTGGGCGTGAAAGAAGGCGTAAACCCGGAAGAGATGGAAGCGGATTTGAAGAAGGCCGAGAAAGGCGGGTATGAATTTCCGGCAGAAAAATATGTGAACAAAGTGCCGGTTAAGAAGCATGACCACGTACTTATCCCGGCAGGAACGGTGCATTGTTCAGGAGCCGACACGATGGTGCTTGAAATCAGCGCCACCCCATATATCTTTACTTTTAAGATGTGGGATTGGGGAAGAGTAGGGTTAGACGGAATCCCCAGGCCCGTGCATGTCGGACATGGCATTCGGAACATCCAGTGGGACAGGACAATGCCGTGGATTGAAGAGAACCTGATTCACCAGGAAGAGCTTTGCAGGGAGGAAGAGGGTATTTATGTGGAACGCACGGGCCTGCACCAGAGGGAATTTATCGATACATACCGCTATATGCTGACAAAACCGGTAAGGTGCACACAGAATGACAGCGTGCATGTGCTGAATGTGGTAGAAGGTGAAAAGGTTTCCATAGAAAGCCCGACAGGGGCATTCGAACCTTTCGAGGCACATTATGCGGAGACCTTTATTATTCCGGCGAGCGTAGGGGAATATGTGATTAACCCTACGGGCGCGGCAGACGGAAAGAAGGTCGGTGTGATTGTGGCTTCTGTAAGATAATTTGATAATTATTGTTATATTGGAAAAAGACGGGATGCAGAGGCTTCCGTCTTTTTTCTGTCCACGGATTTATGCAGAAGAAAAGCTTTTCCCCTGCTCTTTTCGACAAAATACACAGAATATATTAAAAATTTGCACCTATCTTAAAACATTCCACTAATAATTTCTCCCTATCTAAAAAATGTCAGTTGTGTAAAATATTCAAAAAATATAAAAATATTAATATCTATTGTGCCTTAAGGCGGAAAAATTATGAAGGAGGATTGAAAAAGTGATAAAAAGAAAAATGGTAAAACTGACGGCATCAATGGCGGTGACAGCGTTGGTTATGGCTTCCCTGGCAGGCTGCGGCAATGCCGGCGGCACGAAAAGTTCTGACAATGCAGGCGCTGAAGTGGCGGCCGAGGAAGGGACAGACGCTGCTGTAGAGACTTCCGATGCGCCGGCTGCGGAGACGACAGAAGACGGTACGGCTTCTTCCACAGAAGACATTGGACAGCCTAACGGTGGTGCGGAAGTAAGGCTGTGGCATTATTTTGAGCATGAGGCTGCGGCATTGAATGCCGTGTGCAAACAGTATAACGAATTACAGTCGAATATTTATATTATCCCTACGTTTATCTCCCGTGAAGAGCTGATGAAGCAGTATACAATCGGTGCGGTATCCGGAGAACTTCCGGACATCGGCATGGTGGATTCGCCGGATATGGCTTCTTATATTTCCCTGGGTGTATTTGAGGATATCACGCAGTACCTTGAGGGATGGGAAGACTTAGGGCAGTTTTATGAGGGCCCTCTGAGCAGCTGCAAGGACTCTGAAGGCAACCTGTACGGCCTTCCGAATAATTCTAACTGCCTGGCAATTCTTTGCAACATGGACATGCTGAAGGCGGCAGGGTTCGAGAATCCGCCGGCTACATGGGCGGAGTTCAGGGAAGTGTGTGAAGCCACATCGGACCCCGACAATGGTGTGTACGGTTTTGCGATGTGCTGTATCAGCAATGAGGAAGGCACGTTCCAGTTCATCCCCTGGCTGTACGGTTCGGGCGCGACAGTGGCGACGGTTGACAGCCCGGAGGGTGTATCATCCTTTGCAATGCTGAGCGAACTGGTGAACAATGGCTGGATGAGTAAGGAAGTGGTTAACTGGGGACAGGGCGACGCGATTAACGCCTGGGTTGCAGGTAAAGCTGCGATGCTTGAGTCAGGTACATGGCAGATTGCGAATCTGGATGGCGAGTTTAAAGATGCTGTCACGTGGGAATACCAGTATGCGGAATTTCCGGCAAGTGACAACGGCACGCAGGCAACGGTTATTGGCGGTGAGAATTTCGGCGTATGCGCGGGAAGCGAATATACGGCGGAATGCGCAGAGTTTTTGAAATTCATGCAGACGGCGGAGAATAACGCAGAGTGGTGTGAAGTGGCGGGAAAATTGCCGGTACGTGCGGATGCTGTCGGCTTAAAGGATTTCTGGACGGCGGACGCCAGATATAAAGTATTCAACGACTCCATGGAATTTTCAGTGGCAAGAGGCCCCCACGAGTCATGGCCGACAATTTCAGAGGCGCTTTACAAAGCCGAGCAGGCAGCAATCTTAGGGGAAAAGACGCCCGAGGAAGCTGCGGCAGGGGCAGCGGAGACAATCAAACCGATTCTGGAGAAGGTTCCGCTTCCGGAATAAAGAACTGAATAATCTGAGACGGGAATGGGGCTGTTGCTTCACGCAATGGTCCTATTTCCATAAAAAGAAGGGGGCATGAAAGATGAAACTGTCTATGGCTGCCAAGAAGAGAAGGGAGGGTTATTCCTTCATTCTTCCGGGTTTTGTTTACATGATGATTGTGTTGGGGTATCCGCTTATCTATAATGTGATACTGGCATTTAGGGATGTAAATATAAAAACATTCAAAGCGGGGACGGATGTGTTTGTAGGGCTTAACAATTTTATTACGCTACTCCACGACGAGACGTTTCTTCTGGTGTTTAAGAATACATTTGTATTTACAATCGGGTGCCTTGTGTTCCAGTTTACAATCGGCTTTATTTTTGCGATGTTCTTCTCCAAAAAGTTCACTCTCGCCGGGCCTATCAGGGGAATGGTCCTTGTAGGGTATATGATGCCCATGTCGGTGACGGCCATGCTTGGCAAGAATATATTCGACGTGTCAAGCGGCCTGATTAATGACCTTTTGATGAAAATCGGCGTGATTAGCGCGCCTGTGGAATGGCTGCTTAACGGAAACACGGCTATGGCGTCCGTGATTGCGGTGAACTGCTGGGTGGGGATTCCCTTTAATATGCTGCTTTTGACATCCGGACTGACAGGCATTTCCCAGGATGTATATGAAAGCGCTGAGGTGGACGGGGCCAATTCCTTTCAGCGTTTTTTCTATATTACGTTGCCTCTGATGAAATCAGCCATTGCATCCGTACTGATGCTTGGATTTATCTATACGTTCAAGGCATTTGACCTGCAGTTTGTTATGACCAGCGGCGGACCGTTAAACGCGACGGATGTATTGGGTACATATTCCTATACGCTGTCCTTTACGCAGTATGAGTTCTCAATGGGCTCCGCAACGGCGATGATACTGTTTTGCTGTCTGTTCATAATCGGGCTGTTCTATCTGAGAATGATTTCGAAGGAGGATGATTAGTATGGCGAAGAGGGAAAAAATGCTTGCTACAAAATCAGGAAGGAAAAATCTGGCCTATTGTATGATTGCCGTACTTGTGGCTATTATTTTCTTGTTTCCGATTTACTGGATTTTGGCGATGTCCTTTAAGTCAGATGCGGAATCCTTTGGTAAAATTGTCACTTATTATCCGCATGAGTTTACAATAGACCCATGGGTGAAGAATTTAAGCGACAGGGAGTTTCTTACTTCCCTGAAAAACAGTGTCTTGATTGCGGTGATGTCCATGACGCTTTCTATGGTTTTCGGTGTTCCGGCGGCCTATGGGATGGGACGTTACAGAGTGCCCGGGCAAAAAGCGTTTATGCTGACTTTCCTGGTGACACAGATGCTGCCTGCCTCCCTGATGCTGACCCCGATGTACTTAATTTTCAATAAATTGCATCTTTTGGGGACATATCAGGGGCCAGCCCTGGCGATTGCATCAGGCACGGTGCCTTTTATCGTAGTAACGCTCAGGCCGTATTTTAAAAGCGTGCCCACATCCCTGGACGATGCGGCGCGGATAGACGGATGCGGGGTCTTCCGTTCTTTCTTTAAGATTATGATTCCGGCGATTAAGACAGGTATTATCACCGTGGTTGTGATATCATTTTTAAACGGATGGAATGACCTGGCGTACTCTATGACTTTTAATGTAACGCCGGAGATGCGGCCGCTGACCGCCAATATCTATAAATTTAAGAGCAAATACGGGACGAAATGGAATTGTATCATGGCATATGGCGCGATTCTGGTATTGCCGGTTATTCTGTTGTTTGTATTCTTGCAGAAATATATTGTGGGAGGGCTGACTGCGGGGGCGGTGAAGGAATAGTGTGAGAAGTACTTCTAAGACTCATGCCAGAGGGCATTTCGCCAAGAAGTACTAAGTCTGCTTTGCAGACTTTTCTCACACTGGAGAATGCCTGAAATGCGGCATTCTCCGCACTGATTTGAGTCACAGCAGAGCTGTGACATGGAGGTTAGTGTGATATAATCAAATTAATTAAGATGGAGGTACATGATAATGGCTAATTTTGAAAAAAAAGAAGGCGGGGAAAACACAGGAGATTTCCGCTCGGACAGCAACTTCCTGTTGGGTTATTTTGAGGAAAAGGACAATGCGCTGCATTACCGATATGATGCAGAGCGTGTTATCATCGAGCCTTGGGGAGATAACGCGCTTCGTGTGAGGGCTTCTAAGATGCCCGAGATGCCCCAGGAACTTTGGGCATTGGAAGGCAAACCGGAGGAAAACAATGCCAAAGTGGTAATCGACGAATATTCGGCGCAGATTGTGAATGGGAAGATAAAAGCGGTAATCAATAATATTGGCAAAATCACTTTTTACAATCAAAGAGACGAGGTCCTTCTGGAAGAGTATGTGCGGAATCGTGAGGACATGTTTGCGGATACGTGCAGCTCGTTGGAGGTGGAGGCAAGGGAGTTTAAACCCATTATCGGCGGCGACTATCAATTGACGATGCGGTTTGAATCAAACCCGGACGAGAAGCTTTATGGCATGGGGCAGTACCAACAGAAATTCCTGAATGTAAAGGGGGCGGAATTGGAACTGGCGCACCGTAATTCCCAGGCGAGCGTGCCTTTTGCCCTTTCTTCCCTGGGGTATGGATTCCTGTGGAACAATCCGGCAATCGGGCGTGTCAGCTTCAACAAAAATATTACCACGTGGGAAGTACAGTCTACGAAGAAACTGGATTACTGGATTACGGCAGGGGATACGCCGGCAGAGATTGAGGAGGCCTATGCGGACGCCACAGGCAAGGTGCCTATGATGCCGGAGTACGGCATGGGATTCTGGCAGTGCAAGCTTCGTTACCAGACCCAGGAAGAACTGCTTGAGGTGGCCAGGGAATACAAGAGAAGAGGCGTTCCGGTGGATGTAATCGTGGTTGACTTCTTCCACTGGCCGAAGCAAGGCGATTGGCGTTTCGATGAGACTTATTGGCCTGACCCTGACGCCATGATTGCGGAACTCAAAGAGATGGGGATGGAATTGATGGTATCCATCTGGCCGATGGTGGATTACAAGAGCGAAAACTTCGAGGAGATGAAAGCCAAAGGGCTGCTTACCAGGGTGGAGAAAGGGCTTCGCATCGACAATATCTATATGGGCAATACCATCCAGTATGACCCCACCAACCCGGAAGCCAGAGAGTATGTGTGGGAAAAGGCGAAGAAGAACTATTATGACAAGGGCGTGAAAATTTTCTGGCTGGATGAGGCGGAACCTGAATACAGTGTGTATGACTTCGAGAATTACCGTTACCATTTAGGGCCGAATGTGCAGATTGGGAATGTTTATCCGGTCATGTATGCGCAGACATTCTTCGAGGGGATGCGCGCCCAGGGACAAGACAATATTGTCAATTTGCTGCGCTGCGCATGGGCGGGAAGTCAGAAATATGGCGCGCTGGTGTGGTCGGGAGATATCCATTCTACATTCCACAGCCTGCAAAACCAGTTTGCGGCAGGACTGAACATGGGAATCGCGGGCATTCCCTGGTGGACAACCGATATCGGCGGATTTTTCGGCGGGAATATTTACGACAAGGATTTCCATGAAGTATTGGTGCGTTGGTTTGAGTATGGGACATTCTGTCCGGTTATGCGTCTGCATGGCAACCGTATGCCTTATCAGCCCCAGTATGGAACCACAGGCGGCGCCGAGTGCGTGTCCGGTGCGCCTAATGAAATCTGGTCCTACGGAGAAGAAGTATACGGGATATGCAAGAAATATATTGAAATCCGCGAGGGCATGAGACCTTATGTGCGCAGCCTGATGGAAGCAGCCCATGAGAAAGGAAGCCCTGTGATGAGGCCGTTGTTCTATGATTTCCCGGCAGACAAGGTATGTTGGGAGAATGAATCGGCATATATGTTTGGGCCGGACATCCTGGTGGCGCCGGTTATG
The DNA here is from genome assembly GCA_947172645.1 of uncultured Lachnospiraceae bacterium. Lineage (GTDB taxonomy): Bacteria > Bacillota > Clostridia > Lachnospirales > Lachnospiraceae > UBA3282. Next base: position 25,673 of record CAMWBY010000004.1, read on the forward strand.
GAGAAGGGTCAGATGCAGAAAGAAGTATATTTACCGGAAGGGGCAGAATGGACGAACGTTTGGACGAAAGAAACTTTCGAAGGCGGGCAGAGCGTGACGGTTGACACGCCTATCGAGCAGATTCCATTATTTACAAGAAACGGATTTGTATTAGAGGTATAGAAATATGGAAAGGGGCGCCGGGCAGGAATGAAGCGGAGAGAGGGCAGGAATATATGGGGATTTGACGGGAGCTTCATGGCTTTATGCGATAAGCTTTTTGATGTGATGGTATTGGGATTCTTGTGGATTCTGTGCAGCCTTCCGCTGATTACTGTGGGCGCCGCCAGCACGGCGTTATACTATGCGGTGGTGAAATGCGTGAAAAGCAATGAGGGATATGCGGCAAGAGCATTCTTCCATTCTTTCAGGCAGAATCTGATTCCTGCCACAATTCTGTGGGTTACTTTTGCCGCCGTGTCTTTTCTGATGCAATTGAATATCGGAATTTTGCTGGATAAAACTGACGGGTACTTGGGACTCTTCCTTATTGCGCTGTATGCTTTGGTGGGGGTCTTTGTGGCGGTGGCTGCATGTTATGCTTTTCCTGCCTTGTCCAGGTATGATATGCCTGCCGGATGGATATTAAAGATTTCTATGTACATGGAAGTGCGCTACCTGGGGACAAGTGTGGTTTTACTGGCGGTTTTGGTATGTTGCGGAATGCTTATCTGGAAGGTTCCTCTTCTAATGCTTTTCACACCGGGAGCGGTGGCTTTCCTGATGTCAGAATTTCTGGAGAGGGTGTTAAGAAAGCATGATGGCAGGCAACATTGATGACAAAGTATGCGTCCGCATAACAATGGCGGGCGCGCTTTTTCTTATAGGAAAGTTCTCGGACTATTCGAGTCCGCGACAAGCTTTCCTTATAAAAATGGAAAACCAGAGGCTTTTCGCTATGTAGAACTGGCACCGAAAGCTTTCAATTGTATATAATATTGACATGAAAACAAAAGGAAAGATATAATAATTCCACAAAGTTTTTTTTCTACGGGCTGTGTCAGATAATGGAATGAGGAATAGGAATGGAAAAACGTCAAACTGGGAAGAAGATGGATAAAGGTGTTTCTTTGCTTCTTTCTGTTATTTTAGTTTTCTGTATATTAGGGGGCGTAGTGTTTGCAGTATCGAGGAAGATATCCGTAGAGATGTCAGAGTCAGCGATACAGAATCTGAGTGAGAGCCTGGATTTGATTAAGGCTACGATAGAGGCGATTTTAAATAAGGAAGCGGAGTACCAGAAGCTGATGGCGCAGGAAATTGCGCGGTCGGCAAATCCGGAAGAATATATCTATTCATATGACAAAAATAAGACGATGGTTAAGATATCGTTAATTCGTGAGGGGGAAACGGAAGGCGTATCCAGCACAGGGGAGGCGTTTACAGAGCAGGGCCTGGAGTTCTCATCCGATGCTTTGGTAAACGAACTGGAGGTTTCCCAATCATATATGAATTATATGGGGACATGGTCCTACACTATTAAATGCCCCGTTACGAAGGATGGACAAAATATTGCGTCGCTTTATGTGGAGTATACTTATGATTCATTGGACCAATCTCTCCCGGGAGGATTCTATAACAAGAAGGCGATGCTTTATATTATGGATGCGGAGACAGAGCGGTTTGTTCTGAAACCCAAAGGCATGGGGGAACGGGATGCGGGGCATCTGAATCTGACGGATTTTTACCGTGCGAATGCTATAGAGGAGGAAGGACTACGGGAGGAAGTCACTGAATGCCTTCAAAATGGCAAGAACCTTATGTTTCATCACGACATCCGCGGAACCAATTCGCTAAACTACATGTGGGCGGTGAACGGAGGTACGATATATCTGATTGGATATGTACCTGTCGAGGCGATTCAGCAGGAAGGAAAGACGGTGAACCAGAATATTCTGGTGGTAGTGGCTGTCATGTTGATTGCGTTTTTCCTGTGCTGCCTGATTTATTATTTCAATCAGCGGCAGCAGAACCGGATTCGGAAAGAGCAGGAGATTGAGAGGGAAATCCATAACAGGCAGTTGGCTGAGGCGCTGCAGGCGGCACAGATTGCAAACAATTCCAAGACCATGTTTCTCTCCAACATGTCTCATGATATCCGGACGCCCATGAACGCGGTAATCGGGTTTACAACGCTGCTTGCAAAGGATGCCGAGAATCCTGATAAAGTAAGAGAATATACGAAAAAAATTATGGCTTCCGGCCAGCATTTGCTTAGCCTGATTAATGATATTCTGGATGTATCGAAGATTGAAAGCGGAAAAGTAGTGTTGAATGTGGAAGAGTTTACTTTAAATGACTTGGTATCTTCCGTGGATGCGATTATCCGCCCTATGGCGAAGTCCAGGCAGCAGAAATTCCATGTTGAGGTGACAGGAATTACCCATGAACATTTGATGGGGGATGAGACAAGAATTAATCAGGTATTGATTAATCTTTTATCGAATGCGGTGAAGTATACGCCGGAAGGCGGCAACATCTGGTTTCGGATTATTGGACAGAAACAGCGTTCCTTGCAGTACGAGCATATCAGGATTGAGGTGGAAGATGACGGTTATGGAATGACGCCCGAATATCTGAAGACGATTTTCGATGCATTTACCAGAGCGGAGAACAGCACGACAAATAAGGTTCAGGGTACCGGGCTTGGCATGGCAATCACGAAGAACATTATAGAGCTGATGGGCGGAACAATCGATGTTTCCAGTGAGATAGACAAAGGAAGCCTTTTTAGGGTTGAGTTGGAGTGCCGGATACCGGAAGGACAGGCAGACAGGCGTTTCTGGGAGGAAAATAGTATTTCTTGTATTCTGGCAGTTGGCGGTCACAAGGAGACTTGTGAAAACATACAGGCACTCATGCAAAACGTGGGTGTAGAAGTGCATACGGCATATAGTATACAAGAGGCGTTAGAGCTGACAGAGAATAACAGCGAGACATCGGAAGGCTATCAGATTGTCCTGATGGATTGGGATACGTTAGACATGGATGGCGTGAAGGCGGTTAAGAGGATGAGAGAAACCATGTCCGATACGGTTCCCGTATTGCTTTTGGCGTCTTATGACGTTGAGGATGTGGAAGCGGTTTTGCGCCTGGAAAATACGGGGCTGCTTTTCAAACCGTTTTTTGTCTCTGCGTTTAAGGAGAAAATTGTGGAGATGCAGGCGGGTATAGGGAAAGACAGCACGGAAGAGGCGGAAGAAGGAAGAAGCCTTGAAGGTATGTATTTCTTAGCTGCGGAGGACAATGAAATTAATGCGGAAATTCTGAGGGAGATATTGTCTATAGAGAGCGCTGACTGTGAGATTGTAGAGAATGGACAGTTAGCCGTAGAATGTTTTGCAGATTCAGAAGAAGGAAAGTTTGACGCAATTCTGATGGATGTCCAAATGCCTGTCATGAACGGATACGATGCGACAAGGGCAATCCGCAAGTTACAACGCAAAGATGCTGCCAAGATACCGATTATCGCCATGACGGCGAATGCGTTTGCAGAGGATGAGAAGGAAGCTCTTGCTGCCGGGATGAATGTCCATCTTGCCAAACCGATTGATGTGGAGATGTTAAAACAAGTGATACGGCAGTATGTGCAAAGAAAGGAATAGGGCATGGAAAGTAAAAGAAAGAATAACAGATTTCAATTAGCGGCGGCGTGCATGTCGGGAATTATGGTATTGGCATTAGCCGCTTGCGGGAATATAGAGGAACCGGGTAAAAATCTTATTACGGAGGAAGAAGCTACAAGTAAGATTGTAAATTTGTACAGCCCGATGGAGAAGACAATAGCGGGCATTGACAATGCCGCAAGAAGCGCAGCCGACCAGACGATCCTGATGGCGGAAGAAAAACTTGGCGTGAGAGTGGATTATATAACTTATACGGCGGAAAACTATCAGGATAAAACATATGATGATGTAGCCCTTGACAGGGCGCGCAATGACATGGATGATATTTATCTGTTAAACCCGGACACAATCAGGATATTGGGCGAAGAAGGAAAGCTGATGGATTTATCTGGTCTTGAGAGTGCGAAGAACTTACGGGACGTGGTGAAGACAGCGAATATCATTGACGGAAAACTGGTGGCGATTCCACAGGAAGTCGTGGCTTACGGGCTGTTCATTAATAAAGATATGTTTGACCAGTATCATTTGGAGCTGCCGGAGACGCCGGAAGAGTTTCTGGAATGTTGCAGAGTGTTTCAGGAGAATGGGATTGAGACGCCGGTTGGAGCTAACCGTTGGTGGCTGGAAACTTTTGTCCTTGCCCAGGCGTATGCAGATTTATATAACGGTGGGAATACGGAAGCGGAGATTGCGGCATTAAACAATGGTGAAACTAGATACAGCGATTATATGCGTCCCGGTTTCGAATTCCTTCAGGAGATGATTGATTGCGGATATATTGACGCCAAGAAAGCATATATAAGCGAGGCGATTGAAGGGGAAGGCGCAGACTTTATGGCGCAGAAGACGCCGATTGTTATGGCGTATTGGGGTGCGGCGAATACAGATACGGCTTATGGGAAGCCTGATTTTGAGATGGTTGTTATTGGATTCCCGACGCATCGCGGACAGATGCCGGTAATGCCTATGACGGGGTTTGCCGTCGGCGTGAATGCAGAACATGCGCAGGATGCAATGGATACCTTGAATGTGTTGGTTTCCGACGAGGCGCTTCAGGTGTATACGGAAATTAACCGTGTCATTTCACCGTCCAAGAACGTTGAAGTGGAATGTATCCCCGCCTTAAAACCATTGAACGATAAGATTAAAGAGAATGTTTACGTTCTTGGCTCTAATGCCAGCATGAATGTAGAACAGTGGGGAAATACCTGTCTGATTGTACGTGAACTTTTAAATGGCGCCACGGTTGATGAGTGTATGGCGGAATTTGACAGGTTGCAAGAGGAAGCATTGAAGAGTGAATGACGTAGCTAATTCGTGCGCTATAAGGCGGAACCGCAGAATATACATTTTGGCTAATAAGATTACTGATTGACCGGAGACGTATTACATGCTGTGTGTCCGCCCTATAGAATTGCTACAAAAAATCAAATAAAAAAATAAAAATCTCTTGTCAAATATAGAAAGGTATGATAAGATAGACTCCGTTAGGTCATCACTTAGACGGTAGCAGCATATTATATAGTAGAAGCGCCGGGAAGAAAAGACGAGGCTCCATGGTCAAGCGGTTAAGACATCGCCCTTTCACGGCGGTAACACGGGTTCGATTCCCGTTGGAGTCATTTAGTTGTAAGACTAAAATTTATAGTTTCATATTTATGGTGACTTAGCCAAGTGGTAAGGCCCCGGTCTGCAACACCGTTATCGCCGGTTCAAATCCGGCAGTCACCTCTTAGCAACCCCAGGAAGAAAGCTTCCTGGGGTTTTTTGCCCCTTTTTATCTGATTAAGGGATTCTTAAGACTTTTTAGAGGAGGCTTAGAGATTGTCTTGGTATCATATGGAGAACAAACCGCATAGGCATGCAATAAGTATACTCAGGCGGAATACACAGAAAGAAAAGAGGTAAAATATGAAAAAGAAATTGGAAAAAATGGTGTTACTGATTGGAATAGTCGGCATGATGGGGATTTCTGCATATGGGTGCGGAAAAGCAGAAGAATCCCCAGAGGGAGGCTTACAGGCGGAGACGGAAGAAGGGGAGCCGGAAAAGAAAGCAGACTTGGAAGATGATGCGGCATCAGAACAGGACATGGATGCATCCAAGACAACCCCTGAAACCGATACACAGAGCCAGGATACGTCAGGGACGTCTGAAAATACCGGAAAAGAGGAGGATGGAAATGGGACAGGTGCAGAGTCCGATAGCACGTCGTCTTCATGGGACAGCATAACGCCGGACTTGGAAGGGGATGTTAAGGAAATAAGCGGAACACAGTTCACGGTGGTAGAAGCAGAACAGTCGGAACTAGATGACGGCGGGAAGATTATGGCATTACCGAGTGCGGAGGGGGATGATTCAGGTTTTAATAAAATGACGGTTACATATGACGACACGACTTTGTTCTCGGTGAAAACGATTTATGGCGGTGGAGCCAGTTGTGATGTGAAAGATGCATCGGTATCTGATTTGGCTGAGGGCAAGTCGGTGGAAGTTTGGGGAGATACGCAAGACGGTGGGCTGAAAGCGACTCATATCCGTATTGTAAAGGTAGAAGGCTGAAAAGAAACAGCCGTTTCTGGACTCTGACAAGGACAGGAGACAGGACGGCTGTTTTCTGTCTGATTGGAAAACGGTTTTATGATTAAATTAAGAGAATTTTAAGATTTTATTGAGAAGGAATAAAGAAAGTGCTGCTATGATATAGACGGTATGGGAGAAAATTATGAAATACAGAAAAATGCTTATACGAGGTAAAGGGAATGATTCAGGATGCAGTCAGATTACCGATAAACGGAACGGAGCAGTTTGTATCCATCCGCTCAGAGAAAGACTATGCGCCGCTTTTGCTCTATCTTCATGGAGGACCGGGGGATGCGGCGCTTCCTCTTGTTCTGAAATATAACCGGGAATTAGAAAAGCATTTCATTGTAGCTGTATGGGAACAGAGAGGTGCGGGGAAGTCCTATTATCCGTTTGCGGAGGATGAGCCGGTTACGATTGATACTTATTTGCAGGACATGCGCTGCCTTATCCGGTATCTGTTGGATAGGTTTGGACAAAGCGGCGTCTATCTGGTGGGGCATTCCTGGGGGACGGTGCTTGGGCTTAAGTTCATCCAGAAACATCCCGAATATGTGCATACATACATTGGCTGCGGACAGGTGGTGAATATGAGAAAATCCTGCCGTATAGCTTATGAATATGCCTGGGAAAACGCAAACAGGAAAGAAAGAAGCAGATTGGAAAGAGTGGACTGCACATATACAGGTGAGAACTGGTATCGGCAACTGCTGTATGTGACCGGCTTGGTTGTGAAGTATAAGGGTTCTCTGTATGGCCAGAGTTCATATGCGAAGCTGTTTTCCCCCTTTTTGTTTGCGAAAGGTTACACAATCCCGGACTACATCCGGCGGCAAAAAGGCAGCGCACAGTCTGTAAAACGTCTATGGCAGGAGCTGATGGAAGTAGATTTCGAAAAAATAACGGTGTATGATGTCCCGTTAATTTTTGTGGAGGGCAGGCATGATTATCATGTATCGTCCGCCTTGGTACAGGACTATTATAAGAAGATATGCTCGTCTAAGCAGTTGGTTTGGTTCGAACGCTCCTGCCATTTCCCGCAGTGGAGTGAGAGCGCGAAGTTCCACCAGGTTATGTTTGATGCGTTATCATGAGGCTGCCGCGACAGCCTCATGGTTTTGTCTATAAAACGCCAACAAGAAAGTCTTTAGATGATTTTTATGCTATCAGAAAGTTTTCGGACATTTTCGAGTTTGCGAAGCAAATCCCGTAAACGAGCTATGCTCTTTTTCTTATACGGAAACGTTCAACGTAGGGGTATCGGATTGCGCCATCCTTTTTGCCGCGCCGGCGGATGAATAGAAGACAGGTTGTTCCGGCTTGACGCTGGAGGTACTGGATTGGCTGTTGTCGTTTGACTGGTTGAGTAAAGCCTGGTCCGCCGAACTGATTTCCACAGTATCCGCCGTCGGCTTATTTGATGTTTCAGAGGAGCCTTGTGTATTCGTATCCGTTCCTGAGACATTCAAGCCATTGTTGTTATTGGCATTGTCAGTTTTGGTCTGAACGCCGGTTTCCGGGGATATCTGCGTTGGAGCATGGTTTTCCTGTATCTTTGCAAGCGCTTCTTCCTGTGCCTGCTTGCGTTCTTCGCGGCGTTTTTCCAGTTCCTGTTCACGTTCCAGCTTTTCTTTTTCTTTATCTTCTTTCGCTTCCTCCTTCATACCTTCCTTGGCTTTGTCTTTATAATCATAAGCCCTGCCCTCGAAGTCGTTGACATATCCCATAGCGCGCTCCATGGTGGCGAGATCGCCTTTACGCTCTGCTTCTTTATATACGCGCAAGGGAACGTCGGTCATATTGATGTTTGTCCGTGCGCCGATTAAACCTTCCATTGTCTTTACATGCATAATGAAGTCCTCCTTTTTTGTAATATGTACTCCCGCAATCCGGGAATACATTGTATATCGGCAGTGGAAATAGGTATGTTAGCATAATGTCTTATATAGGCCGATTGATGTTATGTGCGGGCGGAGGTTACCTTGAACGCGTCGTGATTGAAGATAAATATTGTTTGAACAATTACATAAAAGGCAGCAGGACAGAAATACGGAAAGCGTTTTCATTTACGTCTATGGATAAAGTCCCGTTATATTTGTTTATGGTATCTTGAAGATTTTGCAGTCCGATACCGGGCTTTATGTCAGAAATAGTTGAGATATTTGTACTGTTTACAGTTTCTAAGAACAGGCATTTTTTGACCATATGCGCATGGATACGGATAAAACGGTTTGCGGATTCTTCCGTTTTGCCACAGGCTTCCAGGGCGTTATCGAGAATGTTGCCAAACATGACGCAGAGGTCGAAGTCATCGACGGTGCATTCGGGCGGAATGCGGACGTCGCATTCCCACCGGATGCCGGAACGCATGGCCTGGTTGTGTTTATAGTAGAGGAGTGCGTCCACGATACCTTTTCCGGACATATCTTCAGGGTATTCCATACCGCCGGCTTGGGCCATTTTTTGCAGGTAAGAGGTCGCTTTATCCCATTCTTTATTGTCTATAAGGCGCTGCAGGCCAATCATGTGGTTCTTCATGTCGTGCCTGAGGCGTTCCAGGCTGTGGTACTGTTCTTCCAACATTTGATAGAAGTTTACTTGGGAAAGGTACTGTTCTTTCTTCCTCTGTTCTGTGTCAATCCTGTCCATGCCAAATATGTAGGAACCTGCCGCGCACAGGCACAACACTGACAGGAGACAAATGCCTGCATGGCTGAAAATCTGGTTATAGTACAAATTGAGATAGTCTCCTCCACGTAACAGTATGCCGTGGCTTGCGCCGATTTCAAGCACATCCCATAGTATGATAACGCCGAAAAGAGGGGCGGATATCAGAAGATACCAACGGGGGATACGGCTTGAAAAAAAGCCGTCCATATGTCTGGACAAGTAAAGTATGGCGCATATGCTACAGGAATACATCATGCAGCAGACAAGGCATTCAAAGGCATAATCTGCCAAAGGAGATAGTTTTGTGCGCGTGACATGCAGAAAAAGTAATTCCATGCATGAAAACAAAGAGTTGATGAAAGGATGAAGCAGTTTGGTGACCGTGAGAAGAATAGCGGCCGCGGATACTTTTGCCGCCGCATGCCCTTGATAAAGCAATACCATCCATAACACAATCAGGATTTGCCAAAGCAGGGGAAAAAGATGTGCATAGAAGGAAGGGAGAATGCCGGAAAGCATAAGGGCATTGGCTGTAGGTAAAAGGACGGCGGCGGCACAGAAGAAAAGGAGACGTTTACTCAGGCTTTTGCCACAGGCAAAATGATATATGCAAAAACGGTGTAATGACCATATATGGCCTGCGCTGCATATCAAAAGAAGGAATAGATAAAAACAAAACATTGCTTGTTCGCTCATGGTTCTGAGATACCTCCGTTTTTCCTCATATATTCGAGTATTGCCCCGCAAAAATCTGCATATCTGCGTTTGGCAATCATAATTTTCTCTCCATTGTCAAGAATGGCCTCCTGACGGGTATAAGTATCTACATGCTTTAGGTTGACGAGATAACTTTTGTGGCACCGGAAGAAACCCTTGCCGAACAAGGCGCGTTCTAATGTGCCGATTTGTTCATACCAGGAAAAAGAATTTTCTGTGCCATGGGTTTCTATCAGTCTGCCCCGGATTTCAAAATACCGGATTTCATCCAAAAAAAGCTTGCGAGTCTGCCTGTCTTTTTTTAACAGTAGGAAATCTTGCGTCTGCTTGTCTGTCTTGGCGAGGCATCTTGACAAGACCTGGCTAAGTTTCTTATTGTCAATGGGTTTCAAAAGATAATCGAAGGCTTCCACTGCGAAAGCATCGAAGACATATTGTCTGCTTGACGATATGAAGACCAGAATTTTATCGGGCACTTGCCGGCGGAAAAGTTCGGCCGTTTTCATGCCGTCCAGGCCGCACATGATAATATCGAGGAAAACAATGTCAAATTCTTCTATAGCCTGAAGAAGCGACTGACCGCTGTGATACTGTTTTATGGTACAGGGGACATGCATCTGTCCAAGAATGTCTTGTATCTGCCTGCTGATGTGGAGGCATTCGCGTATTTCATCGTCACAGACGGCAATCATGAGCATAGGGGAACCTGCTTTCTTTGGATTTCTATATATAAGTATCGGACAGAAGCGTTTAAAATATAATTGACGCTATAAACGGGCGGGTTGTTGGAACAAGCGGGATTTCTGGATAAATTAACATTGTTTTTGGAAATTTCTTGAGATTTATGAGGTAATATATTGGCGTGGGGAGAAGCATTTATGAGACGGACATTATTGATTGTTGACGATGAATATGGGATTGTGGATATGATGAAAAGTTATTTTAGGCAGCAGTATGATGTGATAACTGCCTATAACGGGGCAGAGGCATTGAAACAGGCGGCCAGGAAGCCTGATTTAATCCTGTTGGATATCAATATGCCGGGGATGGACGGACTTACTGTGTGCCAGAGGATTAGGGAGTATGTGTCATGTCCTATTCTGTTTCTGACCGCACGGATAGAATCTTCCGATAAGATTATCGGTTTCCAGGCAGGGGCGGACGATTATATTGTGAAGCCTTTTGACCTGGAAGAATTGGCGGCTCGGGTGGCGGCTCATCTGCGTCGGGAAATGCGCCGCCGGGAAAGTGTGGAAGTGCATTTTTTTGGAGAGCTTGCGGTTGATTATTCGGGACGCCGGGTGACTGTGAACGGCGAGGAAATTGCACTCTCTAAAAAAGAATTTGACATTCTGGAACTATTGTCCTTAAATGCAGGGCAGGTGTTTGACAGGGAGCGGATATATGAGCGGGTTTGGGGGATTGACGGAGACGGGAACAGCGATACGGTTATGGAACATATACGCAAAATCCGGGTGAAACTGGCGGCCCATACGGCGCACAGCTATATCGATACAGTTTGGGGGTGCGGATATAAATGGAACGTATAAAGAATATGGGACTGAAAAAATCGTTTTTCTTCATGTCCGTATTTAGCATGGCGGCAGCGTTGCTGGCCGTCGGCATAGTTTTTACAGTATGCATAGACATTGCGTCCGAATATCCTGGGGGAGGGGTGCGTATTACGTACGACGGCGCCGTATGGGAATCTGCCAATTCCACATGGGAGCAGAACAGGCTTGTCCAGATGCTGGAATGGGTTAAGATTCTTGCATGCATTTTTATTCCGGTTGGAAGCTTGGGCATGGCCAGCTTTTTCTTTTACCATGTTAAGTTAAAGAAGCCAATCGCTGTATTGCGGCAGGGGACGGAACATATCCGGAGAAACGACCTGTCTTTTCGTGTTCCGGAAGTCTCCGGGGATGAACTTGGGCAGGTCTGTGCGGCGTTTGAGACAATGCGGAAGGAATTGGTAAAGACCAACAAAGAACTGTGGAGGCAGGCGGAAGAGCGCAAGCGGCTCAATGCCGCTTTTTCCCACGATTTGCGCAATCCGGTTACGGTATTGAAAGGCACGGTGCAGCTTCTGCGGCAAGGCATAGCGGATGAACAGGCTCTGGAGCGGTTGGAGACATACGTGCGTCGCATTGAACAGTACGTGGATGCCATGAGCAATGTACAGCGGTTAGAACAGATTCCGGTGCAGAAAAAAGAGGTTAGGTTTGCGATGCTGCGGGGTGAGTTGGAGGAGACGGTCAGGATTCTGGCGCCTGCGTTGCAAGGGGAAATCCTTACAGACGATGAGGGGACAGATATGGAAACGGACGTTCATATAGACCATGGCATATTCCTGACGGTTGCGGAAAATCTGATTGGCAACGGGACGCGCTTCGCCAGAAATAAAATTACGATATCCTTGTCAATCAGCGGTGAGTCTGGAAAGTGCGGCGGTGGGCAACGCTGTTGTGGGGAGGAGACTGATGAGAAGGAAAACGGAAGATGCTTTCTCGTTCTGACTGTGGCGGATGACGGGGACGGCTTTCCTGAGAAGATGCTCCGGGAAGGCCCGCAGCCTTTTGGAAAGATGGAAGGGAATGAGGGGCATTTTGGAATGGGCCTGTACACGTGCCGGATGTTATGCAGGAAACACGGGGGCAGCCTTGTACTGGAAAATGGGAAAAATGGCGGCGCAAGGGTGACGGCGGTTTTCAGGTGAGATGGGAGAGGATTTCTTTTAACCGGGGAATATCTTCGCTGATAATTTCCCAAACAAGCAGAAGGTTTACGCCGTCATAATCATGTACGATGCGGTTTCTTAATCCGTACATTTCATGCCAAGGTATTTCAGGGTGTGCCTTGGCAAAGGAATCTTCTACACTATGGCACAGTTCACCAATTTGGCTAAGGTTAAAAACACAGGCATCCACTAATTTTGTATCTTCTGAAAAACTTTTGTAAGTATAGCCTGAACAATAATCTATTATCTTCATGGTATAAGCGAGCATTTTTTGTATAACAATTTCATTTCTCATAGATAGTTATTCCTGTCGTGCGTATTTCATGGTCAATTCTTGAATTTTTTTCAATATGGGATACATCAAAAATATCCACCGGCATTCCTGTTGCCTGTCTTACTGCTTCCATAAAGCCTATAAAACGTAATCCATGCAATTTGCTGTCCACAAGCAGGTCTAAGTCGCTTTTTTTCGTGGCTGACCCCTTGGCAATAGAACCAAACAGAACTGCACGTGAAATGCCATAATCATCAAAGATGGGTTTAAGGAGCATACGGATATCAGATATATTTGGTGCCATCTTTACACTTCCTTTCTTTTTTATAGTATACACTATAAGGTGAAAAGAAAAAATAAATTTTTGCCATTCAATACTTAATTTCCAAGCTAATTTGTAAAGTATATTTTTTATTTCTTGAGCCTTTTTTGAGAATTGCCTGGTATGCTTTCTTATATTAAATTTCAAGAATGGGGGATTTGTATGGAAATTCACGCAAAAAGATTATCAAAAGTTTATGGAGAAGGAGAGAACAGGATTGTTGCGCTTCAAGATGTGGATATGGAAATACATTCCGGGGATTTCATTTCAATTATGGGGCCTTCAGGAAGCGGCAAGAGTACGCTGTTACATCTTCTGTCAGGTCTGGACAAACCCACATCGGGAAGCCTTACTTATGACGGAAAGGATATTTACGGGATGGGCGATAAGGAATTGTCGGCATTTCGGCGCCGGCGTATCGGTTTCGTTTTTCAGCAGTTCAACCTCCTGCCTGTGCTTACGGCACAGGAGAACATTGCCATGCCGGTGTTGCTTGACGGTACACATCCGGATATGGATTATGTTGGGGAAATTACAGAATTGCTTGGCATCGGTGGGCGTCTGCGGCATCTGCCCCACGAATTGTCCGGCGGGCAGCAGCAGAGGGTGGCCATTGCCCGGGCCTTGGCGGCTAAGCCGGATATTATATTTGCAGACGAGCCTACAGGGAACCTTGACAGTAAGAGCGGAGGGGAGGTTATGGAACTGTTAGAAAGTATCCGCAATAAATTTGGTAAGACATTAGTGGTGATTACTCATGACAATCGGATTGCCTGCAAAGCCGAAAGACGGTTTGTGATGACGGACGGTGTAGTTACGGAGGAAGGAGTGTTTTGATGATGAAATCATATTTATCTCTGGCATGGAAAGAACTAAAGGCACAGAGGGTGACTTCCGTGTTAATTTTGTTTGCGGTTATCCTGTCCGCCATTACAACTACGGTTATGGGACGGTCTGTCGGGATTCTGCAGACAATGCGCGTCAGACAGGCGGCGGGGCTGAACGGTGACCGGTATGTGACTTTTCACCAATTGACGCAGGAGCAGAACCGGATGCTTTATGAGGATATGCGCCTGCGGGATGTGGGAAGCTATATCACAGTCGGATACAGGGAATTGGAAGACAGCAGCCTGAAAATTTTCCTGCGGGAGTATTATGGGGATGCACTGTCCGCCTACCCTGGTTGTGGGACAATCAAAGAGGGGCGCCTTCCCAGTCGTTCCGGAGAAATTGCTCTGTCCGGTGACGCCCTGCGGTATCTGGGGGCTGAGGGCAGATTAGGGGAGCGGATTAGTCTGCCCCTCCAGGCAGGATTGTTATTAGATGACGGCCCTCATTATGAGTATGCTGCCGAATTTATCTTGACAGGAATACTGGAGAACAATTATCTTGGCTATGCCACGGGAATCATAGACGGGATTGTGGGGGAAGGGACGGCGGAGAGTTTATTGCCGGAGCGGTATTTGCGCTATTCTACGGATTTTAAAGTGGAGGATAAGGACAGGCTTCAGGAAATTGTGGAAGACCTGGCCGGACGGTTGGAGATATCGACACGCCAAGTGCAGTATAATTGGGTTCTTCTTGACGCCCTGGGAGTGGACTACCCGGACAAAGAAGGGAATGTCCGGGATGTGGGGTTCCCGTTTATGATGATAGCGTGTGTGATGGTGGGGGCTCTGGTTTTGTTGGCGGCGGGATTGGTCGTTTACAATATCCTGAAAGTTGCGGTGGTGAAAAGAATCCGCGAATATGGGACATTGCGCGCACTTGGAGGAAGCAAAGGGCAGCTCTATGCGCTGGTCACGGTACAGGCAATGATATTAGCGATAGCAGGACTTCCCCTTGGGATGCTTCTTGGTGTCTGCCTGACGAGGGGCATTCTCACGGCGGCAGCAGGGCTGTTCAATCCGGGTCTTTTTATGGCTGATACGACGCAGGAGCTGAACCGGATGATTGCCGAAAGCGGCAGCGGAGGTATGATGCCGCTTGTTGCGAGCGCTTTCGTGACGCTAGTGTTTGCGGCCGTGGCTGCATATCCTTCGGCTGCGTATGCATCCCGTGTTTCTCCGACGGTTGCAATGGGAGGCCAGGCGGTTAAGGTGAAACGCAGTAATCGGAAAATGAAGAGAATACGGAATTTTGAGGCTTTTTATGCCTGGTTAAACCTGAACCGTCATCGTGGCAGGACAATAATTACCGTCCTGTCCATTGTGATGAGCATTACGGTATTTGTGACGCTGCAGGGGTTTGGTAGTTTATTGGATACAAGCCAGGCGATACAGGCATTGCACTTAGGCGATTATTGCATTACCAGTGAAAAAGTAGGCATTACGCCAAAAGCTTTGTCTTTATTGGAAGGGCAGGAGGCGGTTACAAGTATCGCTACGACCAAACTGGCTGTTTATATGCAGGAAACAGACGGAAGTATGCCGCTAAAGTTGGATTTTCAGCTGCATCCTGGAGAAACCTTCCAGATAGCGGCAGTTGATGAAGAACGTATTATGGACTATAGACTGGAAAATGAACTGTCAGAAGAAGATAAAGAGGCAATCAGGAATGGTGAAGCCTGTTTGGTTGTGAATCCGATTCCTATCTCTTTTGACGGGCAGGAGGCGGAACGCACACAGTTAGAGAAGGGCAGTGCGGTTACGGTAAACGGCAGGAAGCTGCGGATAGCAGGCATCACAAGCAGTCCGGTCTGCATTAACAATGCAGGATTTACCAATGGTGTGCAGATGATTGGGACGGATGCGCTCTACGATGCCTTGGTGGGGGATGATAAGTATCATGAGGTTTTTCTGTCGCTTCAGGAGGATTATGATGCGAAGGCATTTGAAGATTGGCTTGACAAGTGGTGTGAAGACAGTCCCGGTGCGCATTGGCTGTCCTACCGGCAGGCGGATGCACAGTCGGCGGAGAGCTTCGAACAGATACGTTTGCTGTGTTGGGGGCTGATTTTTTTTATGGGATTGATAGGCATTTTGAACATTGTCAATACGGTTTATACAAATATCCACACCCGCGTGAATGAGATTGGGATGCAGAGGGCTATCGGCATGGATAAGGGCAGCCTCTACAGAACCTTCTTATGGGAGGGAGCATACTACGGTATTGTTGCCTCTGCAGTCGGCGCGGTAAGCGGGTATATCTGTACGGTGTTTGTGGATGCGGCGGCGAATGACGGGCTTCGGTTTTGCGCCGTTCCGACGGCAGCTATTTTGGAGGCGGCAATCGTATCTGTAGCGGCATGTCTGATTGCCACTGCCATTCCCTTAAGGGCAATGGGGAAGAAGAGCATTGTGGAAGCGGTTTGCGTGGTGGAATAATTTTTGGTGCCGGAGGATATTGAGAACAACAGAAAAACCGCGTAGGGAAGTTCCCTTTCCCTACGCGATTTATAGATACATTTCCATTAATTCGAAGAACCCACCTTCTCGTCATCCACTAAGAAGGAATCTCCGTCTTCCACGATACATACCATTGTCTTGCCTGTGTTCAGTTCGATTTCATTTCCGGCATCGTCATAATATCTCGTTGCGCCGTAATCGGAAGTTTTCTCCCAATTCACATGGATACCTTTTCCGTTGGTGAAGAACCAACCGTCCCTTGTGGTATCATGGCATTGGAATGCCAGATAGCCTTTCTGGTCACGCACCTCATAATAAGTATTCTGAATCAGGATATTCTTGAAAGCTAACTGCTTGCCGTTGGCTTTGTCAATGTGAGGGCCGTCGGCTTCGCCTGACAGATGTTGGAACCTGTCATACAATCCGGTTTCGGAGTTATATACGAAGTAGCAGTTTGTCACCGGGTAAGTGGGAGACATATCTACTTTGTTGGCGGTGATAGCGTCGCTGTACTGTTCCAAAGTATTCGGTGTGTCTGTGGGAGCGAACTTATAATGCTGCTCGTCGGAATAACCGTCACGGTAATTTAAATCATAACCAAGCTTATTGATGTCAGCTAGAAGGCCCTTCGTATCTACATAAGCGTTGTCGGTAGAATTGTTCGTGTCGGTTGCACGCCAGAAATTACTGCTGGAAAGTCCGTCGATGTCTTCCGTGTCGGGACGGTTAATAACTTCATCTATGTAGAAAGGCCCGCCAAAATGAACATAGAAGGCATCCCATTCAAACGACCAATATACATAATAGTCACGACAGCTTCTTACGTTACCGATTCTGTCATAGTTGCTCCAGTCCTGGAAAAGGGCCATGAGCCTGGTGATGCTTCCCTCTACGTTGCACTCATACAATACATCCGCATTGGAGATACCATATTGAGACGCGGTTTTGGTGTTGGGTATCATAACGGTAATCGGCCTTGTGTTATTGACCTCTTCTTTTACCCATTCGTTTGTTATGCGGCTGCGCACCATTCCTTCTTCCGGAGGAACATCTTCGCCGGTTGCTGCTTCCGTTTCTTCTGGCTCTTCTACAACTTCTGGTTCGTCAATGTCGTCAATTACTTGTTCGACGACAGGTTCTACAACCTCTTTTTCTTTTCCACAACCAAATAATAGAAGAGTAGAAGATAAAGCTACAAGCAAAAGCACTTGTAATCTTTTCATTTCTAGTCCTCTCTTTCTCTCTCTTTATCTTTAGGGAATAACCCGACTGTTCCTAGTATATCATAAGGAAAAAGGAGAGTCACTAGAAAAAAATTGAAAATATCCACAAAATGTTAAGGAATTATTACAGAAAGTTTGTGACTTTGGAGCATTTTGTGTGCATCAGGGGTGACAAGGAAGCCGAAAGATGAACTGCTATGAATTTTGACCGATAATAATTGCATAATTTAGCTGCAGGTTGTATGATAATGATACTGTGGAAATTGTTGGCATGGATTTACAGATTAAGGGAAAGGCATGGTTATAGACGATGAAGAAAGTCATTGTGACGGGCGCCAATGGCCAGTTAGGCCGGGCGGTTAATTTACAGTATGCGAAAAGCACGGAATATGAACTGATAAATACGGATGTAGACGAACTGGATATCACCAAAGTGGACAAGGTAATGGAATTTGTGCGTGGGATACGGCCTTATGCAATTATCAACTGCGCCGCGTATACGGCAGTGGAGGCGTGTGAGAAAGAGGAGGACCTTGCTTTTCGGATTAACGCCATCGGGGCGAGGAATTTAAGCGTTGCCGCCACAGAGACGGGGGCGAAACTGATGCATATTTCCACGGACTATGTTTTTGACGGCAATGGAACCCGTCCTTACAGGGAGACCGACCCGGTAGGGCCCCAGGGCGCATACGGCAGGACGAAACTCGCCGGAGAGAACCTTGTGAAAGAATTTAGTGACAGACATTATATTATACGTACTGCGTGGCTGTATGGGGACGGCAAGAATTTTGTCAAGACAATGCTCAGATTGTCGGAAACCCATGATAAAGTGAGGGTCGTGCGTGACCAGGTGGGTTCGCCTACCAGTGCAAGCGAACTGGCGAAAGCGGTTGCTTGTCTGCTTCCTACGGAGAATTATGGCCTCTTTCATGGAACATGTGAAGGGGACTGCAGTTGGGCGCAGTTTGCGGAAGAGATTTTCAGGCTTGCGGGTAAGGACACGGCGGTGGAGGCAATTACATCGCAGGAGTATGGAGCTGCGGTGAAGCGCCCGGCTTATTCTATCCTGGAGAATTATATGTTCAAGATGACTACGGATTTCATGTTTGCAGACTGGCATGACGCCATTGCGGAATATATGAAGAGTATGTAGAGGTACCGTTTTAAGAATACATGATATTAGTTAAATTATAAAAAATAAAGAAACAAACGGAGGAACGATATGCAGAAAATAGCTTTGATTACAGGTATCACAGGTCAGGACGGTTCTTATCTGGCTGAGTTTTTGTTAGAGAAAGGTTATGAGGTTCACGGATTAATCCGCCGGCACAGCATTTCCAATACGGCGCGGATTGACCACCTGATTGCGTCCGATTATCATAAGGTAAAATTTTTCCTGCATTTTGCAGACACGACAGATTCAAGCAACCTGATGCGCTTGATTGCGGAGATACGCCCCACGGAGGTGTATAATCTGGCGGCACAGTCTCATGTGGGTATTTCTTTCGACGTGCCGGAGTATACGGCGGAGGCGACGGGCGTAAGCACGCTGAAACTGCTTGAGGCCATCCGTGTAAATGGCGGCACGTGCAGGTTCTATCAGGCGTCCACGTCGGAGTTGTTTGGGGGTATTCCGGAGACGGCCCCGCAGAGCGAGAAGACGCCCTTTTATCCGAAGAGCCCTTACGGCGCGGCGAAGCTGTATTCTTACTGGATTACAGTCAATTACAGGGAATCTTACAACATGTATGCGTGCAACGGCATTCTCTTTAACCATGAATCTCCCAGGCGTGGCGAGAATTTTGTCACAAGGAAAATCACGCTTGCGATTGCCAATATAATAGCCGGGAAGCAGGACAAGCTGTCCCTTGGAAATATGAATGCGAAGCGTGACTGGGGATTTGCAGGCGACTATGTGAAAGGTATGTGGCTGATGCTGCAGCAGGATAAGCCCTGCGACTATGTGCTTGCCACGAACGAGACCCATACGGTCAGGGAATTTGTGGAAGAGGCATTCGGAGCCCTTGGCATTACAATCCGTTGGGAAGGCTCCGGTGTGAATGAGAAAGGATATGATGCGGCGAACGGCAGGCTTTTGGTGGATGTCAATCCTGAATTTTACCGTCCGGCGGAAGTGGAATTTCTCTGGGGGAATTGTGAGAAGGCGGAGAAGGAACTTGGCTGGAAGAGAGATGTGGACTTCAAGGGCCTGGTCGCGATGATGATGGATTCGGATATGAAGGAAATTGCGGGCATGGACTGCGCCGCATATAAGGCAAAACAGAAGTAGAGGCACTGGGATGATAAGAAAGGCAGATGTGATATGCTGTCAGTGATTGGAATATGGATTTATATGCTTTTCACGGCCTTTTTGGCAGGGTACGGGACGATGCGTGCGGTTATGCGTTTTATCCCGTACCGTGTCAGGCATTGGGATTCCTACCTGGTATGCGGTTTGGCTGTGGCGACTGTGTATGCGCAGTCGGCCAGTCTGCTAGGACGGGTAGGGCTTGCTGCCAACTTGGTTCTCTGTATCGCGTGTGCGGCAATCGCATGGCATGGCAGAAGAACGCTTGGCGGCATGTTACAGAAGGTGTGGAACGGCATACGGACAAATCAATCAGGAGAAAGAGGAAAGGTGCTTGCAGCATTGTTCCTCTTTTTGCTGTTTGCATACGGTACTTCGCGAGGCATCATACATTATGATACGGGGCTGTACCATGCCCAGAGTATCAGATGGATTGAGGAATACGGCGTGGTGAAGGGATTAGGCAATCTGCATTGCAGGCTGGCCTATAACAGTTCCTCTTTTGCACTGTCAGCGTTGTACAGCATGGCATTCCTGGGGGGACAGTCCTTCCACTGTACGGCGGGTTTTCTGGCTTTCCTGTTGGCAAGGGTCTCTGCGGAAGCGGCAGGGCAGTTGAGAAAAAAGAGGCTTCGTGCCAGTGGATTTGCCAGGGTGATGTGCGGTTACTATCTGGTGAACATTTTCGATGAGATGGTTTCTCCCGCATCCGATTATTTTATGGTGCTATTGGCTTTTTATATTGTCATACGGTTTTTGGATTTATTAGAACATGAAGTCGGGGAGACGTTTCCTTACGCAATGCTATGCGTCCTGGGTGTTTTCCTGATGACGGTAAAACTGTCGGCGGCGCTCATTCTGCTGCTGGTCTGCTATCCGGCATATGATTTGGTGCGTGGGAAGCGGTGGAAAGAAACAGGGGTATATCTGGCGCTTGGGCTGATAACGGCGTTGCCGTTTTTTATCCGGAATGTGGTACTGTCAGGGTGGCTTGTGTATCCTTTTACCCAGATTGATTTATTTGACGTGGCATGGAAAATACCGAAGGGCATGGCCGACTATGACGCCAGGGAGATTCAGGTCTGGGGCAGGGGCTATACGGACGTGGCCAGATATCATATTTCCATGGGGGAATGGATTCCGGATTGGTTCCGTTCCCTGGCGGGCAGCGATAAACTGTTGGTAGCCGCCGCCGCACTGTCCGTGTGCGCTTTGCTCGTATATGGCATCGGTATGTTTTGCAGGCTGTGGGAAAGGCGTTGGGGCATTTTACTGGTGCAGATAACCGTGGCGGCTTCCTTCCTCTTCTGGCTGTGCACTTCCCCATTAATCCGGTATGGATGCGTCTATGTGTACTTGCTGCCTGCGGTGGTATTTGGTGGTATCTATGATGCGGCGCTTCGCGCTATGGAAGCCCGCGCTGATGGAGAGGCCGGGCTGTGCGGGATGTATCAGGATAATGCAAGGCAGGAAAAAAGCACGGAAAAAAAGATGGCACGGCGGATTGCTGGGCTGTGCGGCATATTGCCGGTATATTTTCTCATTGGATATAAATGTGCGGCGTTTGGCGGAGAGATTGCGGGTTCTTTTGTGAATGACTATTGGGTCGTTCAGAAAGACTATGAAAACTATCCGGTGCTGTCCTATGAGATAGGCGGCGTTACTTTCTATTATCCTGCGCAGGGCGACCAGGTGGGGTACGAGGCGTTCCCTTCTTCCCCGGTAAAGGCTGAGGCGGAGCTGATAGGGGAAGACGTGGGAGAGGGGTTTGCGTACCCGGCGGAATAAGAAATTGCCGTTTAGCGAAGCAAGGTTTTGGAAGATAAAAATAAATTTATGAAAGGAATGGAAAGATATGAAAATATTGACGCATAAAAGTTCCTCCGTGGATATGCTCCATGGGCCGATTTTTAAATCGATGCTGATGTTTGCAATTCCGGTTTTCTTTTCCAGCGTTTTTCAACAATTATATAATACGATGGACACGGTGATTATCGGGCATACGCTTGGTGACGAGGCATTGGCCGCTATGGGGGCGGCGGGGGCAGTCTATGATTTGCTGATGGGATTTTCCTTTGGAATCGGCGCCGGGCTTGCTGTGGTGACGGCCAGAAGCTTTGGTAGCGGAGACATGGATTATCTGAAGAAGTCGGTGGCTTCTTCCATTGTAATCGGTGCATGCATTACTCTGGTGATTACGGCGGGGACACGCTTTATCCTGTATCCGTTCTTGGAAGTGCTGAATACGCCGCCGGAGATTATAGACCAGTCTTATGAATATGTCTCAACAATTACGCTGTTTATTGTGGTTATGTTTGCATACAATCTGTGCGCGGGGCTTTTGCGGGCTATTGGGAACAGTGTGATGCCGCTTGTGTTTCTGATTCTCTCGTCGGTGTTAAATATTATACTGGACATATTTTTTATTACCAGACTGCACATGGGCGTGCGCGGCGCAGCCGTAGCGACGGTGATTGCCCAGGGCGTATCAGTGGTGTGCTGCCTTATTTACATAGCGAAGAAAGCAAAAATTATGATACCGGGGAAGTCGCATTTTGTCTGGGATAAAGAATTGTACCAGGAGATGCTTGCTCAGGGACTTTCCATGGGCTTTATGAACTGCATTGTCACCGCGGGTACGGCAATTTTACAGTCCGGTATCAATAACCTGGGATACTTGGTGATTGCAGGACATACGGCGGCAAGGAAGCTTTTTCAATTTCTGATGATGCCTAACATGGCCATGAACCAGACAATCAGCACCTTTGTCTCCCAGAACCGCGGAGCAGGACAAGTCGGTCGTATCAGGAAGGCGATGAAATGCGCTTACCTCTATAGCGTGGTGGTTGCAGCGGCAGCGACGGTGTTAATGTTCTTCTTTGCGCCGGCGGCGGTACGGTTAATTTCCGGTTCCTCAGAGAGCGTGGTGTTGGAAAACGGCGCATTGTATCTGAGGATTGTGGCTCCATGCCTGGCGATATTAGGAGTGCTTAACCCGTGCAGACTGGGGTTACAGGCTATCGGGCAGAAGATTCTTCCGTTGCTTTCCAGTGTGATTGAGCTGTTTGGGAAGATTCTGTTTGTGGCAATTATGATACCGAAGTTCCAGTATATGGCTGTTATTTTCTGCGAGCCGGTGATTTGGTGTTTTATGGTGGCGGAGCTTCTCCCTGCATTCTGGAGGAACCCTTTTATCAGGTCGGGAGCCGAGCAAGGTAAGAGTTTGTAGATTACCATAATAAATATTTGGTATACTATAAGTAAAATGGATATACAAACTTTGGGCATAATAGAATTGCAAACCCTATAGTTTTTGATATAATAGAGACGAGAATATAGCATGATTTGTTTTGTTTCAGGAAAGGAATGATAGAAGGATGAACCATACGGACAAAATATATGTGGCAGGGCATAGAGGACTGGTAGGAAGCGCTATCGTGCGGAGCCTGGAGGCGAAGGGATATACAAATGTCATCGGCAGGACACACCGTGAACTGGATTTAACGAGCCAGGAAGCGGTCCGGGATTTTTTCGAAGCCGAGAAGCCGGATGTGGTGGTGCTTGCGGCGGCGAAGGTAGGCGGCATCAATGCCAACAATACGGCCCCCGCGGATTTTGCCTATGAGAATATGCAGATTCAGTGCAATGTGGTCAAGTGCTGCCATGATTACCATGTGAAGAAACTGCTGTTTTTGGGAAGCACATGTATCTATCCCAGAATGGCGCCACAGCCGATTCCCGAGGATGCGCTTTTGACAGGGCCGCTTGAGGAGACGAACGAGGCTTATGCCATCGCTAAGATTGCGGGCATGGAGATGTGCAGGTTCTTCAAAAAACAGTATGGAGATGATTTTATCAGCTGTATGCCGACGAATCTTTATGGCCCTCATGATAACTATGACTTGCAGGGTTCCCATGTAATGCCGGCGATGATACGGAAATTCCATGAGGCGAAGGTAAACGGCGCGCCTACTGTTGAATTATGGGGGACGGGCATGCCTCTGCGCGAGTTCCTCTATGTGGACGATATGGCGGACGCCTGCGTATTTTTGTTGGAAAATTACAGCGGGGAACAGCATGTCAACATTGGCACGGGCAAGGAAATTACAATCAAAGAACTGGCGGAGACTGTGCGGAAGGTAGTGGGATACGAAGGGGAAATCGTGTGGAATAAGGACATGCCGGACGGCACGCCGCGTAAGCTGACGGATGTGACGAAACTCCATGGGCTTGGCTGGCAGCATAAGGTGGAATTGGAAGAAGGCGTACAGTTAGCCTATGAGTGGTTTAAAGAAAATGTAGATTCTGCAAGGATGTAGGAGTTTATCAGCGGAACCGGGCGATAACTTACAATTTACATAACGTACACTGTTTGTTATTATGTAAATGTACAATATAACTACGAATATAATATATGATACGCAAAGGAGTAAACAGGGTATGTTACAAGAAAAAACATTGTCTGGGCAGGAACTGGAACAGGCAATTTCCAGTTTTATGCTGGAACTGGGTATACCTGCGCATTTGCGAGGCTATCAGTACTTGAGGAGCGCAGTGCAGATGTGCGCAGAGGACATGGAATTGGTAGGCAGTGTTACGAAGTTGCTGTATCCGGATTTGGCGAAATTGTACCGAACGACGGACCAGAAGATTGAGAGGGCAATCAGGAATGCAATCGAAGTGTCATGGGAGAGGGGCAACAGCGCTTTGTTTGAACAGCTGTTTGGCTACTGCAATTCAAAAGAATACAACAGGCCGACGAACAGTGAGTATATCGCAACGGTGGCGGATTACATCCGTCTGAAATATGGATTTGTGTAGAATGGGCATTTGCAGCCGGAAAGGGAAGAGATACGTCTCTTCCTTTTTTTGTTTGTTTATGGTATAGTAGGAATAGGCTTGGGCCTTGCGTGGCTTGGGTAGATACAGTGGGGATTCCATGAAAGGTACGGTAATCTGTATGAAGTTACTTAGCGTCATAGTACCCTGTTATAACGAAGAAGAGAATATCAGGGATTTTTACGATGAATTGTTTAAAAATGACCCTTTTTTTAAGGAGAAAGAAATAGAGGTAGAACTTCTCTACATTGACGACGGTTCCAAAGATAAAACAGTGGAAGAAGTAAAGAAGCTGCATGGGCAGGATGCGCGCGTGCACCTCGTCTCTTTTTCCAGAAATTTTGGGAAAGAGGCGGCGATTTATGCAGGGCTGCAGAGAGCAAAGGGAGACATGGCGGTATTGATGGACGCGGACTTGCAGGACCCACCGTCACTGTTGCCAGAGATGTATGGCTATATTGAGCAGGGATATGATTCCGTGGCGACCAGGCGCGTGACGAGGAAAGGGGAACCTCCGGTGAGGTCCTTTTTTGCCAGGATGTTCTATCGTCTGATGAATAAGATATCGAAGACGGAAATTATAGACGGGGCGAGGGATTACCGCCTGATGACAAGGCAGGTTGTGGATGCGATTCTTGCCATGTCGGAATATAATCGGTTTACCAAAGGGATATTTGGATGGGTAGGCTATGAGACGAAGTGGTTGGAATACGAGAATATTGAGCGCAAGAAGGGTGAGACGAAGTGGTCTTTCTGGAAACTTTTTGTGTATTCCCTGGAAGGCATCACCGCTTTTTCCACGGTTCCGCTTACAGTGGCGGCCGTGATGGGCGCACTGTTTTGTATCCTGGCATTTTTCCTTATAATTTTTACAATTGTGAGGACATTGATTTTCGGAGACCCGACTTCCGGGTGGCCGTCAATGATATGTATTATTTTGCTTGTCAGCGGCGTGCAGCTGTTTTGTCTTGGAATTGTGGGGCAATACTTATCGAAGACCTATATGGAAGTGAAGAAGAGACCAATTTATCTGGTAAAAGAGGATATTTAAATGAAGGGACGGGTTAGTGTCATCGTGCCCGTGTATAAGGCGGCGTCCTATATTGCCGAAACGGTTGCGATGGTACGCGGGCAGACATATAAGGACTGGGAATTATTTCTGGTAGAGGATTGTTCGCCTGATGGCAGCGCGGAAGCCATACGGAAACTGTTGAAAGACTGCGCCTGCCGTAAGCTGCCCGTCTGCATAGACGGAATCAGGACGGCGGAAGAATATACAGACATGCAAGGGCGGCGTATTGTGCTTGTGTGTAAGGAAAACAATGAGGGCGCGGCGGCTGCGCGCAATACAGGGATGGAGTTGGCGGAAGGAAGATACATTGCGTTTCTTGATGCGGACGATGTCTGGCTGCCAGGGAAACTGGAGAAGGAACTACGGTTTATGAAGGACAGGCAGGCGGGGTTTGTGTTTTCATCTTATGAGTTCGGGGACGAGAACGCACGCCCGACCGGAAAAGTGGTACATGTTCCTGCGGAACTGACGTATAGACAGGCACTGTCCCGGACTGTGATTTTTACGACGACGGTATTGTTTGACCGGGAGAAGATTCCGGCGGATTTGATGCGGATGCCTGTCGTGGAGAGCGAGGATACGGCGACATGGTGGCGGATACTGCGCGCAGGTTACCGGGCTTATGGGCTGGACGAAGTGACAGCCGTTTACCGTCGTCCGGCGAAATCCCTCTCTTCGAACAAGCTTACGGCAATCAGACGCATCTGGAATCTGTACCGTGCGCAGGAAAAATTGTCTGTGGCGGCAAGCGTGCGGTATTTTATTCCCTGGGCATACAGGGCGACGGTGCGCAGGCTGTAAGAGGAATATGCCAATAGACCGGATTTTTCCGGAGAATACATTAGAGTAAAATGGGTGCCATTATGAGACAGATTGAATCAATGAAAAGGTTTATCATATTACAGTTATCGTTTATCGGGCTGCTTTTTCATACGGCAGTCTATGCTTATTTTTGGTTTGAGGAATATTACCCATATCTGAGGTTCCATGGAAAAGCTAATTTTTTCCGTAATGGGCATATTTTGATTATTCTCATTTACTTCGTGTTGTTATTTTTCTTTGCAAGTACTTATGGCGTGCTGAAAGTAGGTTATTTAAAGCCTGTCGATATATTCATTTCGGAATTTTTTTCCTTGTTGTTTGCAAATGTCATTTCCTATTTCCAGATATCCCTGATGGCAAACTGGGTAGTGCAGGTCCGGCCTATTGCAGAGGTGATGTTTATACAGGTTGTTTTCTCCATCGTATGGGTGTTTGTGTGCAATACATGTTACTATAAAGCGTTTCCGCCCAGGGATATCCTGATTATTCACGGGGAGCGCCCGATAGACGATATCGTTGCGAAATTCGAGTCCCGCAGGGAGAAATACCAGATTAGCAGGAGCATGAATATCTCGGAAGGAATGGAAGCCGTCAAGAAAGAGATTCTTGGGGGTTATGGCGCAGTTGTTTTGTGGGATATTCCCGGCACAGACAGAAACGAATTGCTGAAGTATTGCTACAGCCGTTCCATCCGTGTCTATATGATGCCGAAGATATCGGATGTTCTGGTCAAAGGCGCGGACCAGCTTCACTTGTTTGACACGCCTATCTATCTGACGAGGGAGTATGCGCTGAAAATAGAACAGCGGTTAGCTAAGAGGGTGTTGGACTTAGTGTGTTCCTCGATTCTGTTGGTGATTGCGTCGCCTTTTATGCTGATAACGGCCATTGCGATTAAAGCCTATGACGGCGGCCCGGTTTTTTACCGGCAGGTCAGGTGCACCATGGGACGTAAAGAATTCCAAATCCTGAAATTCAGGAGTATGCGGGTGGATGCGGAGAAGGATGGCGTTGCCAGGCTGGCGGCCAAGAATGATTCGCGCATTACGCCGGTGGGCAAGTTCATCCGTGCTACAAGGATTGATGAATTACCGCAGCTGCTTAATATATTGCGCGGCGATATGACATTTATCGGGCCCAGGCCGGAGAGGCCGGAGATTATAGAACAGTATATGACCGAAATGCCGGAATTTGCTTTTCGCATGAAAGTGAAAGCGGGATTGGCAGGTTATGCACAGGTGTATGGCAAGTATAATACGACGCCATACGATAAGCTGAAACTGGATTTGACATACATTGAACAGTACTCCATATGGCTTGACTTGAAGTTGATGCTTCTGACGTTGAAGATTCTGATTAAGCCGGAGAGCACGGAAGGCGTGGACAGCACGCAGACAACTGCCATGAAAGATTCGAAGGAGAAGTGACCGAAACGATAGAAGATATAGAAGGATGCAAAGCTATGCATGAAATAAAGTATGCCGATGCAGGCATGGATATGAAAAAACTGATGCTTCGGCTGATTGGAAAAGTCTGGATAGTATTTGCCGCCGCGGTGTTAGGGGCGGCGCTTGGAGGCACAGTCTATGCGATGGCAAGTATTGTGCCAAAGGAGGAGCGGGAATACCGGGCAATGTCTAAAATATATCTGGATTTCGCACCGGACGAGACGGGGGACGTCTATCAGGCATATAACGGTTATACGTGGAATGACTTGATGGCGACAGAGCCTATTTTGGACTTGACAATGAAGTATTTGCCTGAAGGGTACACCCGGGAAGAGGTGACAGAGGCGACGAAAGCGGAAATATTATCGGATGTGCGTTTGCTGACAATCACCATCACTTCCCACGACCCGGACAGATGCAGCGCCATTCTGCTTGCCACCGGGCAGGCACTGGAAGAGCGGGGCGATGTGGCGGAGGAGTTTCGGCGGATTGAGGTCATCCAGACGACAGAGGCGACGCTTGTAACAGCCGATTCCAGAATGGCGCAGGCTGTTCTTGTGGGGATGATACTTTTTATAGCGCTCGCTTTATTTGGCATGATGCTTGGGTATGTATTGGATGACCGGATTCAGGTGGCGGGCGATTTTAGGCAGGTGACGGAGGCGCCTTTTGTGGGCTATGCAGGGGCGGAGGGTATGCTTGGCACGGCATATGAGGACACACTAACGTGCCTGAGAGAAAAATTAGGCAGGATAGATGTTCTTACAGTTGACCAGGGAGAAGCAATCTCTGGGGAGGCCTGGCAGAATGCGCGCGCCTCGGACGGTGTCGTGGTGTGCGTGGAATATGGGAAAGTACACGCCGCCTATCTGGCTTATGTTATAGAGCAGCTTCAAGTAAGGGAATGTAAACTGGTTGGCGTGGCGGTCAGCGGAGCCGACGGAAAGTTTTTAAGAAGATATTACGGGCGGATATGAGAATACAATTACTGGTCTCGGCGGTGAATCAGGATGTCGCCGCACTTGCGGAAAAAATGCATATACAGGGCGATGCGGTGGTGGTCAACCAGTGCGGGCGTTACGGATATGAGGAGATGATTATCAACCGGCATAAGATACAGGTGTTTTCCATGCCGGAGCGAGGCGTGGGACTGAGCCGTAATACCGCTATGCTGCATGCCCATGCGGATATTTGTGTTTTCTCGGACGAGGATGTCGTCCTGTGCGAGGATTATGAAGAGAAAATTCGCCGGGTATACAGGGACTTGCCGGATGCAGATATGGTTCTTGTCAATGTAAAAGTAGCCCCTTCCAGGCGGACTTACTGGAATGAAGACATCCATCGTATCCATTTTCGCAATTACGGGCGGTATCCGGCTTACAGCATTACGGCCAGGCAGGAGGCATTGCTGCGGGCCAACGTGCATTATTCGCTGCTTTTCGGCGGAGGAGCCAGGTACAGCAACGGGGAGGACAGTCTTTTTCTCAGGGACTGCCTGAAAGCGGGGCTTAAGATTTACGCCCATACGGTTTGCATCGGGGAAGAAGTGGAGAGAGAGTCTACATGGTTTAGCGGATACCATGAGAAATTCTTTAAAGACCGGGGCGTCCTGTACCACTATCTGTATGGAAGAATGGCATTGCCGCTTTCTTTCCGGTTCCTGTGGGCGCACAGGAAGGAGATGTGCCGAGAAATTCCCGTCAGACAGGCGTATGCATGGATGAAGGCGGGTGTGCATGAGGCGAAGCATGGGTGACGCAGTGTGTATGGAGGAAGAAATTGCGGCGGTGCAGGAAAGGTAACAGCGAGCTATGATTCTGTATATTACGGTGGCGGCAGTCACGGTGCTGCTTGCAGGTATGGTGAACTGCCATCCGGCCATACAACCGCATAAGACCACGAGGCAGCAGACGTGCAACAGGGTTTGCCTGTCGGCTGTGTTTCTGATTCTCTTCGCATTGTCGGCGTGCAGGCTCAATGTGGGCAACGACTATGCCAAGTACGTGGAGTTTATGCATCTAGTGAACTGTGATTCTTATGTGCCGACGGAGATTGGATTTAACCTGTTGGTGAAATTCATCTACGGTTTGTCGGGATTTGAGAATTATCTTCTCGTGTTTGCGGTATATGCCTTTGCGACAGTATTTCTTTTTATGCTCGCCATGTATGAGCAGAGCGATGATTTCCCATTGACATTCTTCCTTTTCATGGCGCTTGGGTATTATTTCCAGACGTTCAGTACGGTGCGCTATTATTTGGCGCTTGCGGTGGCGTTGTACTCTATGAAGTTTGTGCTGCGCAGACAGTGGGGCAGGTTCGTGGTTTTGGTTTTATTGGGCTCCGCATTCCACAAATCGCTCCTGGTGGTCATTCCGCTGTATATTTTGGCGATTGTGCCGTGGAAGAAATGGCAGCTTGCCATCGGGGCATTATTTTGTACGACCTTTTTGTTTTGCCAGGACTTTTATCTGAAAGTGGTGGTATTGTTGTACCCCACCTATGAGGATACGGAATATCTGGAGGGCGGTACAAGCTATATCAATATCCTGCGCTGCCTGGCGGTGCTTTTGTTTGCTGGATTGGTGTATGTCATGGGGAGGAAAAAGCGTTCCGACTCTGAAAGGTTCAGATTTTATTTTTATTTGAATTTAGGCGCGCTTGTTTTGTATGTATTTTGTTCATTTCTGCCAATTATATCCCGCATAGGATATTATCTGACGGTCAGCCACATACTGTTCTTACCGATGCTGCTTGGACAAGTGGACAATCCGAGATGGAGGAAGCTGTTCCGGTTGGGGATGATTCTGGCTGCTCTACTTTATTTTGCGGTTTATATGAGTCGTGCGGGGAATGATGGGACTTTGATTCTGCCATATAAGACGTTTTTCTTTCATGATATGGTAAATATATTGTCGGATGTGAACTAATTCCGGGGGATATCAGAAAAAGGACAGGGGAATGAGGCATGGTTTTTAGCATTATCGTGGTATGTCTGGACGCGGGAGACAGGCTGCGGGAGACAGTCGAGAGCATCCGGAGGCAGACAGAGCAGGACTATGAGATTATCATCAAAGACGGCGGCTCTACGGATGAATTGACGGTGAATCTTTTAAAGGAATATAGTGAAAACGACGACCATCCTCCGATGATGGCTTGCGGGGAGCAGGAATGGCCGCATAACCATGGGGCTGATGGCAGGCTTAGGATATACCGCAGTAAGGATACAGGTATTTATGATGCCATGAACCAGGCCGTGCAGCATGTGCGGGGGGATTTTGTTTTTTTTCTCAATTGCGGGGACAGCTTCTATGACAGCCATGTGCTGGCGCGGGTTAAGGAGCAGACAGAACGGCTGAAAGATGCGGACACAAAGACGCCGTATATTGTTTACGGTAATATTTATGAGCAGAAGACAGGGACGCTTGTACAGTCCAATCCGGTGATTGACGATTTTGCATGTTACAGGAACATTCCCTGTCACCAGGCGTGTTTCTATGATGCAGGGCTGTTCCGGGAGAGAGGGTTTGATACGGGCTATCAGGTGCGGGCTGATTATGAACACTTTCTATGGTGTTATTACATAGCCCGTGCCGGAATGGTATCTATACCGGTCGCCGTGGCGCGTTATGAAGGAGGCGGCTTCTCCGAGACAAGGGAAAACAGGGTGAAATCCAGGCAAGAGCACAGGCAAGTAGTAGGCAGATATATGCCGAAAGGGAAAGTAATCAAGTACCGGTTTATTATGGCGCTGACCTTGGCGCCTGTAAGGACTTGGGCGGCGGGGAATCCGCTGACAGCGGCTTTTTATCAGAAACTAAAGGGAAAATTATATAAATATATAAAGGGGTAAGGAAGCATTGTTAGTGTGTCATTTTCCAATTGCATACAAAAAAGTATGGCTAGTTGGTAAATGACACGCCAGTGACGCTTCGGAATGGAGGAGAATATGAAGGCACTATGGGTTTGCAATATCATGCTCCCTACGATTGCCAGGCAGTTAGGCGTATCTTACAGCAACAGAGAGGGCTGGCTGAGCGGGCTGTTGGAGCGTGTCGTGCAGGAACAGGGTTGGAACCGCATTGAGCTTGGGATTGCTTTTCCGGTGGATGAAGAGATGGGGGATTTCCACAGGACGATGCAGCTTGGGGAACATGGTTCCTGTTCTTGTTACGGATTTGTAGAAAATACAGACGAACCTGAAGTCTATGACGCAGGGTTGGAGAGAAAATTTCAGGAGATTCTAAAAGATTTTGAGCCGGACATCCTGCATGTGTTCGGGACGGAGTATCCGCATGCGCTTGCATGTATCAGGGCATACGGGAAGCCGGAGCATACGCTTGTAGGCATCCAGGGGGTATGCAGCGCCATCGCGGAGGAATATATGGCTGACCTGCCGAAAAAAGTGCAGAGGCAAGTGACGTTACGCGACCGGATTAAGAAGGACAGTATCAGGCAGCAGCAAAAGAAGTTTAAGAAACGGGGAGAGCATGAGAAAGAGGCTTTGCTCTTGACGGGGAACATTGCGGGCAGAACAGATTTCGACCGTGCGCAGGCGGCGAAAATCAATCCCACTGCCAATTACCACTATCTGAATGAAACGCTGCGGGGGATTTTTTACCGTGACAGATGGAAAAGAAACGCTTGCCAGCCGTACAGTATTTTCCTGAGCCAGGGCGATTATCCGCTCAAAGGGTTTCACTATCTGCTGCGGGCGTTGCCGGGGGTATTAGAGCAGTTCCCCGAAACACATGTCTACGTGGCAGGCAGTAATATTATTGAGAGCGGGACGCTGCAGGACAGGCTGAAACTGTCGGCGTATGGAAAGTATATCAGAAAGCTTATCAAGGACAATCATCTGGAGGAACATGTGACGATGCTTGGCAGACTGAGCGCGGAAGAGATGAAAGAACAGTATTTGCGGAGTCATCTTTTCGTGCTGCCTTCAGCTCTTGAAAATTCTCCCAATTCGTTGGGGGAGGCTATGCTTTTGGGCGTGCCTTGTGTGGCGGCGGATGTGGGCGGCGTACATAACCTGCTGACGGACGGCGGCGACGGGATGTTGTATCCGGCGGGGGATGTGGAAGCGCTCAAGGACAGCATTATTGAGATTTTCACGAAGGAGGCTATAGTGGAAAGATTTTCCGATAATGCCAGGAAACATGCGCGGGTGAATCACGACACGGATCAGAATTATTACCGCCTGATTCATATATACCGGGAGATATTGTCATGACTTTTACGTTTGTGTCCAATTATATCAACCATCACCAGATTCCCCTGTGCGATGCGCTTTATCAGGAGTTGGGAGAAGATTTTACTTTTATCCAGACAATGCCTATGGAGGAAGAGCGGGTCGCTATGGGGTGGGGCGTGGATGTACGCCGCCTTTCCTATGTGCAATGCCTGTATGAGGCGGAGTATGAATGCCTGAAAAAGATTGTGGAGAGCGACGTGGTGTTGTTTGGATGGACACAGCGGGAGGAATTGGCCATATCCAGGCTTGAAACGGGTAAAGCAACGCTGCGGGTGAGCGAGCGGCTCTATAGAGAAGGACAGTGGAAAGCGGTTTCACCCAGGGGGCTTATTGCCAAGTACCATGAACATATCAAATACAGGAAGCAGAATGTGTGTATGCTGTGCGCGGGTGCGTACACAGCGTCGGATTTCAGGCTAATCGGGGCATATCCGGGCAAGTTGTTTAAGTGGGGATACTTTACAGAGCTTCGCACTTACAGTGAAGATGAGTTTGCGCAGATGAAACCCCAGGACGGAACAATCCATATCGTATGGGCGGGCAGGTTTATACCCCTCAAACATCCGGAGTATGTAGTGCGGTTAGCGAGAACCTTGCGGGCCAGGGGGTATGCATTTTATTTGCATATGTTAGGCGACGGAGAATTACAGCCTTCGGTCAGGGAAGAGGTGGAACATGCCGGCCTGTCGCAATATTTCCGGTTCTATGGTTATACGGAGCCCGGACGGGTGCGGGACGTGATGGAGAAGTGCCACATCCACCTTTTTACAAGCAATTATCTGGAAGGATGGGGAGCCGTAGTTAATGAGGGCATGAACAGCGGATGCGTGGAGGTGGTCAACGCGCAGGTTGGGGCGGCCCCTTATTTGATACGCCATGGAGAGAATGGGCTTGTCTATCCGGACGACAATTACGGGAAAATGGAAGAACTGGTGCTTGACCTTATGGAGCATTGGGAGGCGCATAGGGCGATGGGACGCGCCGCCTATGAGACGGTGCGGGATATGTGGAATGCCGGGCATGCGGCAAAAGAGCTTCTGCGGTTTTCGGAAGGGCTGCTAAGAGGCGCGGTGGTTCCTGCGCAGGAGGGGCCGCTCAGTGTAGCCCCGGCGGTCAGCCCGGGTAAGATGTACTGGAAGATGATGGATGGAGGTTTATGTAAAAGCAAGAATGAATAAAAAAGTCAGCGTAATCGTTCCGGTATATAATTCCATAGATTGTCTGGAGAGATGCGTCAAATCTATCTGTAGGCAAACTTACGGGAATCTGGAGATACTTCTGGTTGACGACGGTTCCACGGACGGGACGGATAAACTGTGTGAGAAACTTGCGTCACAGGACAGCCGTATCCGCACCTATCATAAGAAGAACGGCGGGGCTTCTTCCGCCCGCAATGTCGGCATCAGGCTTGCATCGGGAGAATACCTTGGCTTCGTGGACAGCGACGATTATATCGAACCGGATATGTATGAGCTGATGGTTTCGGCTATGGAGACACAAACCGAATTACGGGATTCTACGGTGCCAAGCGCCGCCTTACAGAAGGAAATATCTGTGGTACAGATTTCCAGGGACGAGGTGGACGAGGAGGGAAACAGACTGCCGGACGTCTGTGTGCCGCCTGAGAAGGCGGAGTTTTGTAAGGCGGAAGATTTCCTGAAAGAACTTTTGATGCACCGGGGCGACTGTTCTTTCTGTACGAAATTGGTGAAACGGGGGCTGTTTGAGAAGCACAGATTTCCGGAAGGGGTTTTGAATGAAGATTTCAGTCTTTTGGTGGAGATGCTTCCGGAGGCGGGGGGTATAACGATTCTGCCCAAGCAATGTTACCATGTGGTCTGTCGTATGGAAAGCACCACGAGGAAGAAGACGCAGGACAGTTTTTCCAGAGTGTTTCTGGACATTGTGGACAATGCGGACAAGATACAGTTGCTTGTGGATAAGGACTATCCCGAGCTTCATGGGTACGCTGTGCGGTTTAACCTGTACCAGAGACTTGATTATCTGCTTCATGTGCCGATTTCACAGATGGGGAAGGACAATGCGTTTTATAATCGCGTAAAGGCATATCTGAGAGGACATGTGTGGGATACTTTATGCAATCCTTACCTGACGAGAAAAAATAAAATATATCTGTTACTGTTTACGGCAGCGCCGAGAACAGTCAGGAAAGTACATGCATGGAAAATGACAATGCAGCGGGATAAGGGAAGTAAATGAAACAACAGCGCAATAAAACCATAACAACCGATAAAAGATATCTGATATATTTTCTTATAATCTGGGCAGCACAGATGGCGGCTGCCTTTTATTTCTGCGTACAGAAACAGGGGTTCCATGAAGACGAATATTATACCTATTATTCCACGGCGCGTACCAATGGTTTCTATGTGGAGGATGGGCAGTGGATGGACAGGGACGCCTACCGGGATGAATTTGTGGTGCTGCCCGGACAGCGGTTTCAGTATGGCTTGGTGAAACAGGTGCAGTCTTGGGACGTGCATCCGCCGATGTATTACTGGGTGTTTCATACTGTGGCGTCTCTTGTGCCGGGGGTATTTTCTAAATGGATTGGGTTGTCGGTAAACCTGTTTTTCTTTGGCATTAATATTGTTTTGCTGACATATCTGTCATATTTAGTTGGCGGACGGAACAAAGGGCTGTCTGTCCTGGTGGCGCTTTTTGCAGGGTTTTGCCCTGCGGCCATGAGCGGCGTGGCGTTTATCAGGATGTATGAGATGCTTGCCACGATGGTGCTTTTGTGCGGTATTCTACACGTGCGTGCGGCGGAAGAAAGCGGAAGGAAACTGCCTGTGCTAAAAATCCTGCTTCCCATGTCGGCGGTGACTTATATCGGATTTTTGACGCAGTATTATTATTTTATCTTTCTTTTTTATCTGGCGGCGGCTTTTGGCGTGTGGATTTTATGGCGGGACAGAAATATATGGAACTGCCTGAGATATGGCGCCTGCCAGGGAATTGCGTTTATTTTGGCATATTTGACCTATCCTTCCTGTCTGGGCCAGATGTTCCGGGGGCAGAGAGGGGCGCAGGCGACGGAGAACTTCTTTGATTTGTCCAATACGGCGCAGAGACTGGGCTTTTTCTGGGGGCTGCTTGATGAGTATGTTTTTGGGAACATGCTTCCGGTATTCTTGTTGGTGATTTTGGTGCTTGGGGTGACTGTATACAGGCGGAGAGGCGTGCGGAAAAGCTTTGGGCCTGCATTCTGGATGCTTGCTTTTGCCACGGTGGGATATTTTGTGACGGTGTCAAAGACAGCCCTGCTGCTTGGCGATACGTCCAACCGCTATCAGCTTCCGGTTTATGGCATGATTGTGTTGTTGGTCTTTCAGGCAATAGGGGTGTTGTGGCGGCGGGTGGTATCTTTGGCGCAAGGCGGGCGGTTTGCCGGATTGACCAATGCCGGGACGGCATTGACATGCGCATCTGTCACTGTCTGCCTTCTGATTGATATGACGGGCCTTGTATCCGGCAGGACAGTGTTCCTCTATCCCGAGGACAGAGAGCAGACCGCATATGCCCGGGAGATGGCGGAATTGGGCGTGTCCGTGGTTTATCTTTATGAGACAGGGGCGGAATGGTGTATATGGGATGTATCCAACGAACTGTTTGCCTATCCGGAGGTTTACTTTGCGGCCGTGGAGGGCGAGAGGCCGATTGTGGATGACACAATCGGGAATGCGGACGCATTGGTGGTGTATATGGCAAAGGGGGCGGATGCAGGAGGGCAGGCGCAGAGGATTTTGCAGAGTAATCCGAACTTGACACAAAACAGGCTGGTATTTGGGGAGAAGTATTGCGATGTGTATTATTTTAGCAGATAGATGGAACGTCTAACGGACGAACCGTAATCGTTCAGCCTTATTATGCTGCGTAGGTATAATCGTTCTGTATGCGGTTTTATGAGTTGTGAACTTAAGATTTTAGAAGATTGCAAAGGATTTTTGCCTATGTTATACTAAAGGGCGATGTAAAAGGTATATTTTTCGATTGTCTGGTTAAGAAATAGGAACAGAGATATAGAGAAATTGGAGGAACGCATATGTTAAACAATAAAACGATACTGATTACCGGAGGGACGGGCTCTTTTGGCAAATGCTTCACCAAGTATGTGCTGACCCATTATGAGCCGAAGAAAATCATCATCTATTCGCGGGACGAGTTTAAGCAGTGGCTTATGGCGGATGAATTTAAGGAGTATGAGAATAAGCTCCGTTTCTTTATCGGTGACGTCAGGGACGTGGAGCGTTTGCGGCGTGCATGCGAGGGCGTGGATTACATTATCCATGCGGCAGCCCTGAAACAGGTTCCGGCTTGTGAATATAACCCCAATGAGGCGATTAAGACCAATATACATGGGGCGATGAATGTGATTGACGCAGCGCTTGACAGCGGCGTGCATAAAGTGGTGGCCCTTTCTACGGATAAGGCCGTGAATCCGGTGAACCTGTATGGCGGCACGAAATTGGTATCGGACAAATTGTTTGTAGCGGCCAATGCTTATGCAGGCACGAAGGATATTAATTTCTCTATCGTGCGTTACGGCAATGTAGCGGGCAGCCGGGGTTCTGTGATTCCGGTATTCCATAAGCTGATTAAAGAGGGGAAGACGGAAATGCCTGTCACGGACGTTCGGATGACGCGTTTCTGGATAAGTCTGACACAGGGTGTGGAGCTTGTGATTAAGGCGCTTACGGAGGCCAAAGGCGGGGAAACTTTTATCAGTAAAATCCCGTCCTTCAAGGTGACGGATTTGGCGGAGGCGATGCTGCCGGGATGCACCATTAAGGAGACGGGCATCCGTCCGGGTGAGAAACTCCATGAGATTATGGTGACGACGGAGGATTCCCACACGACCTATGAATATGATAAACATTTTATTGTTTATCCGCAGATGGTATGGAATGAGAGGCAGCAGCCTGACCTCAGCGGCAGAAAGGTGGAGGAGGGATTCGCTTACAGTTCGGGCACGAATAAGGAATGGCTGTCGGTAGAAGATATCAGACGGCTTCTGAAAGACGTCGTGTTGGAATAGTGTGAGAAGTACTTCTAAGACTCATGCCAGAGGGCATTTCGTCAAGAAGTACTAGGAGTTGCTTTGCAACTCCATCTCACACTGGAGAATGCCTAAAATACGGGCATTCTCCGCATAGATTTGAGATTCCGCTTAAGCGGAATCATGGAGGTTAGGGTGAAAATGAATTAGGGCTGTTGCGAAATGACGGATTCAAACAATATGTGGCGTTGTTGTCATGTATGGCAGAGCTATATAGTGTTGGTTTACGGCATTGTGCGGCAGCCTGTTCTTGTCAGGGGGTTATTGTTCAGATTCGGAGGAATGCATATGAGACAAGCTGTAGTTAATAAACCTGCTATCGAGGGTGGGACGCCCGCCAGGGCGGAGAAAATTTATTATGGGCATCAATACATAGACGACGCCGATATCCAGGCTGTGGTGGACGTATTGAGGAGCGAGGCGTTGACCTGTGGCCCGAAAATCAAGGAACTGGAGGATAAGCTGTGCCGGATAACCGGGGCAAAATACGCGGTGGTGTGCAGCAACGGCACGGCGGCGCTTCATATGGCGGCGCTTGCCGCCGGAGTCGGCGAGGGAGATGAAGTGATTACGACGCCTATCACCTTCGCGGCTTCTGCGAACTGTGCGCTGTACTGTGGCGCAAGACCGGTTTTTGTAGATATAGACCCGGAGACTTACAATATAGACCCGGAGAAAGTGGAAGCGGCAATCACGGAGAGGACGAAAGCTGTCGTCGCGGTAGATTACACAGGGCAGTCCGTGGCGTTAGACCCGTTGAAAAAGATATGTGAAAAGCATGGCCTTACGCTAATTGAGGACGGCGCCCATGTGATTGGCACAAAATATAAGGGTAAGGCAAACGGGTCCATTGCTGACATGACGACATTCAGCTTTCATCCGGTGAAGACGGTTACCGGAGGGGAAGGCGGCGCGGTGCTGACAAATGATGAGGCATTATACCGGAAACTGCTTCTTTACCGTACCCATGGTATCACGAGGGATGCAGACTTGATGGAGCATGAGCCGGAAGGGGCATGGTATTACGAACAGGTAGATTTAGGATACAATTACCGCATAACGGATATTCAGGCGGCGCTTATTATCAGTCAGCTTGATAAGCTTCAGATGTTCAGTGAGAGAAGGAAAGAGATTGTAGCGCGGTACAATGAGGCGTTTGGTAAACTGCCTATGTTATTTGTGCAGAAGGAGATTCCTGAATCTGATACCACAAGACATCTGTATATTTTACGTATTATTCCGGAGAAGCTTCGTATTGACAGAAGACAGTTTTTTGATGCGCTTGCCGCAGAGAATGTATGCTGTAACGTGCACTATATACCTACTTATTATTTTCCATATTATGAGAAATTAGGCTACAGGAGAGGTTTGTGCCCGAATGCGGAGAAGTTATATGAGGAGATGATTTCCCTGCCGCTTTACTATGCCATGACGGACGAGGATGTGGAGAGCGTTATTGAGGCTGTGACGAAGATTGCGGTATATTATGGGAAATAGAGTGGAAAATAACATGCAGACGAGAGAAACGTCGTTGAAAACACAAATATTGTATATTGTTGTAGTATGCCTTGTCGTTCTGTTGCTGTGGTTTGGCAACGAGGGAGATAAGCCGTTAGTCTATACGGGAGCCAGCCTGCATCATTCGGTGGGATTGGTTGATTCTGAAAGCAACCTGGTGGTGCGGGAATCCGTAGCAATGAACGGGACAGTATCTAGCACGCCGAAATATATTATGAACAGGGGCACTTATACAGCCAGACTTGCTTATGTGGCGGAGGAATCCGGTTCCGTACTGGAACTTTGGGAACAGGGAAGGAAGATTGCCGCCTGGCCGATTGACCAAACCCAGACAGAGTTAGATGCAGAGTTTACGCTGTCAAAAGATGCGAAGCAGCTACAGTTGCAGGTTAATTACAGCGGTAAGGGAGCGTTAACTATCAGCGAATTAAGGCTTATACCGCGCACGATGTTCTATTCGGACACCTATTTCTTTATCGCGCTGTTTCTTGTAGCGAGTTTGTTTGTCTGGTTTTGTCTGGTCAAAGGCAGGCTAAATCTTCGCCAGGAGCAGCTTGTGGATTACAGTATTATTCTGGGAGTGGCATTGCTTGCCATGTCGCCGATGATGCAGACATATCTCTATAACGGTGATGACTTATGCTATCATTTGGCCAGGTTGGAGGGGCTGAAGGACGGTATCCTTGACGGACAGATTCCGGTTAATATCCAGCCCGAAGGATTACAGGGAAACGGGTATATGAATGCGATGTATCCTTATCTGTTTCTGTACATAGGGGCGTTTTTGCGCATTTGCCGTGTGTCAATCGCTTTATCATATAAAGTCATTGTTTTTTTGGCCAATCTAGGTTCCGCGGTCTGTGCTTACGTTGCTATGAAATCTATGTGTAAATCCCGCCGCAGCATCATGTTAGCGGTGGTATTATATACGCTGATGCCATACCGGTTTACAAATATCTTTTCCAGAGGCGACCTGGGGGAGACGCTGGCTTTGGTATTCTGGCCGCTTGTCATTGCCGGGCTTTACCATGTTGTTATGGGGGAGCGGAAATACTGGTATTTTCTTGTCATCGGGTTCAGCGGCGCACTGCAGAGCCATATACTGAGCGTGGCTTTTGTGGCGGCAATATGTGTGGTGACGGCGCTTGTATATTGTGTACGCATTGTGAAAGAAAAACGGTACATAGAAATCGGTAAGGCGGCGGGTGTATCTCTGCTTCTTAACCTATGGTATCTGGCTCCGTTTTTATATTATTATTTTGGGGACAACCTGAGTACAGGCGCGCTTAGGTGGAGCGGATATTTTGAGCAGTCCATCAATCCTTCTAATTTTACGCAGAGCGTCAGCCTGTATAATAAGCAGTATTTTTCATTGGGGCTTGCACTTTTTGGGTGCGTAGGCATCGGGGTAATCTGGCTTTTATGTGAGAAAAAAGAGCGTAAACGAGATATGGACGGGTATCTGATGTATCTGTTTGTGCTTGGATTCCTTTTAGCCTATATGACGACGGGATATTTCCCAAATAAAGCGTTTCTTGAAAACGATTTGTTTTTTAACGTGGCGACGATGATTCAGTTTCCGTGGAGGTTCTTAGGGCCAGCGTCCGCCTGTTTCCTTTTTGTGGGCGCATTGGGGCTTGCCCGTTCGGAAATTCTGAAACCGTACAGGAATATTATTTTTGCGCTGTTGGTGGGGCTGAACCTTCTGGTGATTATATCGGTACCGACGGATAATAACCATATGCCTTATACCAATGCGGAAGCGGTGGTCTCGAAAGGGCATGAGAGCAAGCTTGCGGCGAATATCGGCCTGTTTTATCCTCATGAATGGCGGCTTGACGGAGCCGGGGACGAGCGGCTTGTTTCCAGTGTGATTACGTCGGATATCGAAAGCATTACAATTCACGATTATCAGAAAAAAGGAACGAAGGCTGTGGCGGTCTATACGGCCACGGCGGACGGAGAGTATATTGAATTGCCTATCCAGAGCTATAAGGGCTACCGGGCGTATGATGAGAATGGAAAGAGGCTTTCATTTGAACGGGGTATGGGCGCGAGAATCTGGGTTCCGGTACAAGGAGACGGTAAGCAGCATACAATCTATGTCCGCTATGGCCCGCATCCACTGTTTATAACAGCGAATATTATTTCTGCATTGACAATTGCAGGTTTGATATGGCGGCGGAGGAAAAGCCGCATGACGGAAGATGGAGAAGCAATAGAAGAGTAGAAGAATATATAAAAAATAGGCAGAGGAGCCATCCGCTCCCTGCCTATTCTTGTATAGAAAATTATTTGACAGCTCCTGTAATACCTTCTGCGAAGCTCTTCTGCAAACAGAAGAATACGATAGCAGTAGGAATGGTACAGATAAATACGCCGAGCATCAACATACCGTAATCAACCGTATAGCCGCCAAGCAGGTTGGCAACAAGCATCGGCATTGTGATGGAATCGTTTGTAAGAAGGATAACCTTCGGCCACAGGTAGTTATTCCATGCATTCATGAATACGATGGTCATAGCCGCCGCGTAAGTGGAACGCATTGTAGGGAAGAACATGCGGAAGAAGATTGCAATTTCACTCAGCCCATCGATTCTCGCCGCTTCGATGATGTCATGTGGGAAAGACCGGGATGCCTGCCTGAACATCATAATCATAAACGGTGTGGAGATAGAAGGAAGCATAAATGCTGCCATGGTGTTTACCATGCCCAATGTTGAGAACATACGGAACATGGGAATCATAACGGCCGCAAAAGGAATCATCATAGCTGTCAGCAGAACCGTGAATACGGCATCTTTGCCTCTGTCATGATAGATTTCAAAGCCATAACCGGCGATGGAGCAGACAACAAGGCAGAGCACTGTCAGTACAACAGAGTTCCTGAAAGAATTCCAGAGTGCAAGCCCGAGATTCTGGTTGGCAATCAGGGATTTATAATTTTCAACGAGGTAAGTGCCGGGATAAAGCCTGCCGGCAATAACATCTACGCTCTTATTCGTAGCTGCACAGAACATATAGTACAGCGGGAAGATAGAAATAAGAGAAAAGATTGTTAAAAATGCATACATAGCGAACTTTTTGCCTTTGCTCATCATCTCTCATCACCTACTTTCATCTGTAATATTGCCAAAATTGCAACCATAATCAGGATTAGAATGGACATCGCCGCCGCATAACCGAAATTCGGGCTCTGAACGAAAGATGTATTGTATATGTAATGCGACATTGTCATGGTTGACTTACCAGGGCCGCCATTGGTCAGGTTCAGGGATTCGTCAAACAACTGCAGCGTACCATTTGTAGAAGTAATGGTAGTTAACAGGATGGTCGGTTTTAACAGCGGAACAGTAATCTTGAAGAAAGTCTGCATCGGGCTTGCGCCGTCGATTCTTGCCGCCTCGTAAACAGAGTATTCAATATTCTGTAAGCCTGACAGATAG
Organism: uncultured Lachnospiraceae bacterium; assembly: GCA_947172645.1. Lineage (GTDB taxonomy): Bacteria > Bacillota > Clostridia > Lachnospirales > Lachnospiraceae > UBA3282. Next base: position 68,998 of record CAMWBY010000004.1, read on the forward strand.
AATACCATATTATATCCTGTCCATCTCCAAATCAATGCGATAATGATAACCGCGCGGGCCGTCCATGCATTGGCGAACCACATAACGGGATTCATACCAAATCCACGCAGAACAGTATTGATAAATCCGTCGTTGGCAAACAGGGAACGGAAAATCATCGCGTAGGATACCAGTGATGTTGCACACGGCAGGAATATACAGGTACGGAACAGCCCTTTGAAACGGAGCTGCTTGTTGTTCAACAAAGACGCCAGAATCAAGGCAAGAACCAACATTATTGGTACTTGGATGATTAGGTAAAAGAACGTATTGAACAATGTCTGCTTAAATGTAGGGTCTTTCAGAATACGCGTGTAATTACTGAATCCAGTAAAACTTAAGTTTACACCCATGCCAGTTTGTAAGGACAGGATAAATGCCCGTATCATGGGATAGAAGCTAGTCCAACAAATCAGAAATACCGCCGGAGCCAGGAATACCCAGCCGGTGAGACCATGCTTTTGCTGAAGAGTGAACCCTTTTTTCTTTTGCTCGTTCATAACTTGTTCCCCTCCTTTAAGATATAAATATTTATGGTTTCTATTGTCCTGAGCTTTTATTAAGGTAAAAAAAGGTCTGTCTGCTGCTTGTTCAGCAGCAACAGACCTTTTTCAGTCATATATTGGTGGAAACAAATCAGCCGCCCATATTAAACTCTACAGTTTCCTGTGCGGTTTTAATCTCTGCGTCAATGTCAGCGCCCTGCTGGCAAATGTTGGATAATGCAACACCGACTGCGTCACGTGCGTCATAGTAGTATGCGCCTGTGATATTGGAAGGAGTCTGTGTAGCGAACTCAACGATTTTAGAGTAAATAGCGTCGCCGCCAAAGAACTCAACAGGCTGTGCATATGCCTCAGACTCGCCTGCAGGTGCCCAAGTTGCCAAAGCACCCTTGGAGATTACATCGTCGTAAAGCTCTGTGCTTCCTGCAAAAGTAGAATTCATGAAATCTACAGCCAAATCAACTTTCTGGCAGTTGGATGTAATTGCCCAGGAAGAACCGCCGTTGTTGGAGTAGTTGGTAGCGCCGGCGATGGTGTCAAGTTTAGGCATATTGGTAAGAGCCCATTTTCCGGACTGGTCTTCTACAGGTGTGATACTTGCCATAATCCAGCATCCGTTCATAGCGCTTACAGCCGTGCCGTTGTTCAGGGAAGCAATATACTGATCCCAGTCTGTTACTTCTACAAGAGTGCCGTCTTTAACCATCTGAACATAAACATTCATGATTTCTTTCAGTTCTGCATTGCCGTCAATGTTAACTGTGCCGTCAGCATTGAACAGAGAAGAACCGCAGGACTGCAGCATCATCATAACCTGGTCAGGGGAACCTGCCTGAGCAGTTAACATCGGAACGCCTGTCTTCTCCAGAACGACTTTCGCTTTCTCCATGTAGTCTGACCAAGTGATGTCTGTAAAGTCGTCAACGGTGAATCCGGCCTGCTCCAGAATGTCGGTACGTACACAGTTGATAACGGTACCGTTATCGAACGGGATACCATAATTCTTGCCATCGATTGTAGAATATGCTACTTTCGCTGCAGAGAACTGAGAGAAATCAATTCCTGAGCTTGTCAGGTCTGTATAGACATCCGGGTAGTTGATTACATATTTCTGGAACGAATTATCCTGCATTAAAAGGATGTCGGGCAGAGTGCTTAAGTCGCCTGCGGAAACAGCCGTGGTGATACGGGTTTCGATATCGTCAGACTGTACTTCGCTTACTTCTACTTTGAAACCTTCATGGTCTTTTGCGTAGATTTCCGCTGCCTTGTTGATTGCGTATACATTGAAGTTCGGGTCCCATGTCCACACAGTCAGAGTGTTGTCGTCAGCAGCTGCGCCTTCTGTAACGGCTGCGCCGTCATCTGCCGGTGCAGCATCTGAACCTGCGTCGGTATCAGCGGGAGCGCTCTCCGTTGCCGCATCTCCACTGTTTGCTGCGCTATCGTTGCCGTTCGACCCGCCGCCGCATGCGGTGAGAGAAGCGACCATTGCCATAGCCAGTAATACAGATATTACTTTTTTCTTCATCTTATTTCCTCCCTATGAGTTATAATTTTGCTTATTTTGCCTGTCTAATTAAACGTATTTGACAGTTTGTCCGTCAATATGTCGAATTTATGGAGGTTAAATAAACAATTCTTGTACATTATAGCATAGGGCATTTTTGCTGTGTTGCTATATTCGAACACAAACTATGCAAAAACAATCATCTGTTTGACGTACTTTTTTTGCGGTCCGGGTCGTATTTTTCCGGGTGTTTCCTGAACTGTTGGGGTGAAATACCTGTAATCTGCCTGAAATTACGGTTGAAGGTGGATAAGGTTGTGAAACCTGACCTGGCGGCGATGGCGTTGACGGAATCGTTTGTTCTTAGAAGCTCATAACAAGCTTTTTTGATGCGCATCTGGTTGATGAATTTGACCGGGGACATTTTCATGTATTCTTGAAAAACCCTCCTGAAATGGACTTCGCTGATATGGCATATCTGGGCGAGGTCTTTGATTTTAAGGGGATGGTCTAACTCCCTGGTGATGTAATCCAGGGCAGGGGATATGATGGTATTATTGGCTGCCGCAGCAGGATATTCGTTTTCAGCGGCGGCGCGGTTCCATCTTGCAATGCGGATAAGGAGGGCAAGGGCTAATCCCCGGGCCTCTTCCTGGCAAAGCTCTTTGCGTTCTCTCATAGTCTCTATGATTTTACGGATTAAAGATGCCGTTTCCTGGTGGTCTTCTGCTTTTACGAGATGCGGCCGGCAGTTGATGTCAAAAATCAGCTTTTCGAATTGGGGGGGGGGTATTTTTATACAGTGTAGATAACAATTCATTGACGTCAATCATCAGATATTCCCAGGAGCAGCCTGTCTTATCCATAATTTTAATCATATGAGGAATGTTTGACGGGATGATTGTGAACATATTGCTGCCGTAAGGGATTGTCTCGCTGCCTAGCGTCATATTGCCATGCCCATAATAACAGTAGCCTATTTCCATATAGTTATGGAAATGGAGACTGTCCTGTTTGGTGTTGCTGTCTGGCGGGTAATTCTGCTCTAACATAGCAACTACTGCGCTGCCAAGAGGCATATTGTAAGTTCTGTAACTAACTGGCGGTGTCTGTTTGTTCATATGAGATTCTATGTTCCTTTCTGGCGCATGCGGATTTCCATCTATTCCTTCCGATAGCGGGAGGGGGACATTCCGGTCTGTTTTCGGAAAATCCTGCTGAAATAAAGCGGATTTTCATATCCGGCAAGGGCGCTGATTTCCTGGATAGAATAATTTGTGTTTTTGAGAAGTTCTTTCGCCTTGTTGATGCGGATGGAAGTGATATACTGCATGGGCGTCATTCCCATATACTGTTTGAAGCTGCGGATAAACCAACTGATGCTCATATGGTGTTCCTGTGCATATTCCTCGATGGAAATATTTTCGGTGAAGGATTCGTTAAAAAAATATACGGCGGCCTCCATCTGCTTCTGGCGTTTGTATTTTTCGGCGGAATGCTCCAGTTGGTTTCTTTGAATCTGCGCAAAAAGCAGATGCAGATAAAAGCGCAGAAGTTCTTCGAAACAGGGACGCTTTAACTGCAATTCCAGAATCATTTGCCGGAAAAGTTCCAGGTAGTGGAAGGATATGCCGCAGAAAAGAACGTGTATACCGGAGAATCCAACTTTGTCCAAAAGCAGTCCGGCTTCATAGCCTGAGAAATGCACCCAGTAGACTTCCGGCATATCTTTGGCGTAATAATAATATTCCTGGCTTTCCCCGGGACGGTACAGCACCATGCAGCCCGCGGGCACTTCCTTTAATCCGTCGTCCAGAAAGAAGAACGCTTTTCCGGAAGAAATGTACAAAAGCTGGTAATCCTTGCGCCCTTCGGGACGCAAAGTCGGCATGACGGGCAGCTTGGACAGGCGGTAAATACCGCAGCTTAAAACAGTCAAGGCGTTATGCGTGTCTTCTATTTCTATATCGACATCATTCAGATAACCTGTGTTGGAATACATGGGGAGCTCCTCAGCCTGACGGCAATTATTTTGGTAAAAATGATTGTATCATTTTGTGCATATTTTGTCCAATACAGGCTATAGCTTTTCCGAGTTCTTTTTCATATAATATAGAAAACAGGAAGACGCAGAAGGAGGCATAGTTATCGATGATTGTACCAAAGTATTATGAGGACCTGCATGTGCTCCACAAGAATACGATGCCTAACAGGGCTTATTATATCCCGGCATCTGTCAGGATGGGAGAAAGACTGGAAGAGAGGGAGGAATCGGACCGGTTTGTGCTGCTTTCCGGGGAGTGGAAATTCCGTTATTTTTCGAGCATTTATGATGTGGAAGAAGAATTTTATAAAGAAGGGTATGATGTGTCAGGGTTTGACACCGTGACTGTGCCTGGTGTATGGCAGAATTATGGGTACGACAGGCATCAGTATACCAATACCCGTTATCCTTTTCCGATGGACCCGCCCTATGTGCCCCATGAGAACCCATGCGGAGAATATGTGCGTACTTTTATATACCATAAAGACGAAAAGGCGCCCAGGGCGTTTTTAAATTTTGAGGGCGTGGATTCTTGTTTCTATGTGTGGGTGAACGGTGTTTTTGCAGGATACAGCCAAGTGTCCCATTCCACCAGCGAATTTGATGTGACGGCGCATTTACGGGAAGGCGTGAACACGCTGTCGGTTTTGGTGCTCAAGTGGTGTGACGGAAGCTACATGGAAGACCAGGATAAATTCAGGATGAGCGGTATTTTCCGGGATGTATATTTATTAAAGAGGCCGGAAGAGGGAATCTTTGATTATTTCGTGAAGGCGGCGCCCACAGAAGACTATAGAGACGGCAAGATTGAGATTACGTTCCGGTATCAGAACAAAGAAACGGATACGACAGCGACTTTGTTTGACGCCGACGGGAAGTTGGCGGCTGAGGATAAGGCACAGGACGGTAAAGTGTCCATGCAGGTGAAGGATGCGCATCTGTGGAATGCGGAGGAGCCATATCTGTACACACTGGTTCTGGAGACAGAAAACGAAATCATCACAGACTATGTGGGAATCCGGGAGATTCATACGAAAGACGGTGTTTTGTATATTAATGGCGTGAAAGTCAAATTCCACGGCACAAACCGGCATGACAGCGATCCGGTCACAGGATTTGCCATCAGCAAAGAGCAGATTATGAAAGACCTGCGCTTGATGAAGGAACACAATATCAATGCCATCCGCACGAGCCACTATCCGAATGCGCCTTGGTTCTACCAGTTGTATGACCGTCTGGGATTCTATGTTATCGACGAGGCGGACAACGAAAGCCATGGAACGGTAGACATTTACAAGAAGGATATGGGATGGGAAGAGCGAGGGAAGCTCTGGAATGAGGCGATTGCAGATAATCCGGTATTTACGGAGGCTACCGTGGACAGGACAAGGCGATGCGTGGAGCGTGACAAGAACCGGCCCAGCGTAGTGATTTGGTCCATGGGTAACGAGTGCGGCTATGGATGCACTTTTGAGGAAGCGCTGAAATGGACGAAAGAATTTGACCCCACCAGATTGGCTCATTTTGAGAGTTCCCGGTATGTGTCGGACAAGCGTAAATACGATTACAGCAACATTGACATATTCAGCCGTATGTATCCTGCGCTCGAAGAAATCCATGAGTATTTCGAAAAAGACGGGACGAAGCCTTTTGTAATGTGCGAGGTCTGCCATGCCATGGGTAACGGGCCTGGCGATTTGGAAGATTACTTCCGGATTGTGCAGCAATATGATGGCGCCTGCGGCGGGTTCATCTGGGAATGGTGCGACCATGCGATAGACTTGGGCAAGACGATTGAGGGCAGGAAAATATATGCCTATGGCGGCGACCATGAGGAATATCCCCAGGACGGTAATTTCTGTATGGACGGGCTTGTGTATCCCGACCGCACGCCTCATACAGGGCTGCTTGAGCATAAGAATGTGTACCGCCCGGTGAGAATCGTGGCGTATGACCGGGAGAGGAAAGAAGTGACGGTGCATAACTACATGGACTTCCTGAACCTGAAAGATTTCTGTGAGATACGTTACGAATTGCTGTGTGACGGGATTGTGCTGGAACAGGGCAGCGTCGGAGAAACGGGCGTCCTGGACATCCCCGCCCATGGAGAGAAGGCTGTGCCGGTTGCGTTCACGGTTCCGGAGCGGGGGAAATGCTTCCTGAAAGTTTCCTACTATCTGCGAAAAGGCACAGAGGCGCTTCCGGATGGATTCCTGTTGGGATTCGAGGAGGTTGCCGTGAAGACGGCGGATAATGAAAACCAGAAAGTAAAGGAAGCCTTTGAAACCCAGACAGAAGAGACAGTCTTTAAAGTGCAGGAAGATGACAGGGCTTTGACGGTATCGACGCCGCAGTTTTGCTATACTTATAATAAACTGACGGGCGTATTTGACAAGATGGTCTATGAGAATGCGGCCCTTTTGGAACGGCCTATGGAATATAATATCTGGAGGGCGCCTACGGACAATGACCGCAATATCAAGCATGACTGGATGGAAGCGCAATATGACCGTATTGTGGCAAGGGCTTATGGAACGCAGGTGGAGAAGCGTGACTGTGAGGTCAGGATTGAGACGGAGCTTTCCATAGCGGCTGTCTATATACAGAGGATTCTGAATATTAAGGTGAGTTGGACAATCAGGGCGGACGGCGTCGTAGACGCGGCGTTTGCGGTGGAAAAGAACCCGGATTTCCCGTTCCTTCCTAGATTCGGACTGCGTATGTTCCTGCCTAAGTCGATGTCCAGGGTGAATTATTGTGGTATCGGGCCGTGGGAAAGCTATATCGATAAACGGTGGGCGGGGTACCATGGCGTGTTTGACACGGATGTGAAATCTATGCATGAAGATTATGTGAGACCCCAGGAAAACGGAAGCCATCATGACTGTGATTATGTGACGGTGTATGGCAGAGGAAATGCGTTGACCGTAATGGGCAGGGAGACCTTTGCCTTCAATGCTTCTGTCTATACGCAGGAGGAATTGACACAGAAAGCGCATAATTATGAGCTTGTGGAATCACCGTACACGGTATTGTGCGTGGATTATCGTCAGAGCGGGATTGGCTCTAACAGCTGCGGGCCGGAGTTGATAGAGAAGTACAGGCTGGATGACAGGGAATTTCATTTTAGTGTGCGCCTGAAACCGGGGAATTTATATTAAAAAGAAAGAATGGAGAACGATATGTATATTATACCAGAACCACAGGAAATGACTCAGAGAGAGGGGCAGTATACCATTACTTTTGACCAGAAGATTGTCATTGCGTCGTCTGGCGGGGTGAACGCATATGAATATGCGAAGCTGCTTCAGGAGGAATTGCGGGCTTGCACCGGATACGGACTGGCTATCACACGGGGAAGTTCGTGCAAGGCGGCCGTCACGTTGGCGGTGGATTGCGCTATGGGGGAAGAGGAGTATCGTCTGGACGTGCAGGAGGACGGTATCCGGATTACAGGAGGCGCGGACAGAGGACTCCTGTATGGCGTACAGACACTGCGCCAGATGGTGAGGCAGACAGGAGCCTGTATTCCCTATACAGCCATCCATGACTATCCGGCAATCAAGAACAGAGGGTTTTACCATGATGTGACAAGGGGAAGAATACCGACTCTTTCGTATTTAAAGAAATTGGCGGACAATATAGCTTTTTATAAGATGAACCAATTGCAGCTCTATGTCGAGCATACCTTTTTATTTGAAGGTTTAAGTGAGATGTGGCGGGATGATACGCCCCTTACCGCGCAGGATATTTTAGAGTTTGACGCATATTGCAGGAAGTTGAATATTGAATTGGTTCCGAATATTTCCTGTTTCGGGCATCTGTATAAGCTGCTGCGGACAAAGAGCTACGAACATTTATGCGAGATACCCGACCCGCGCAAGGAGCCGTTCGGGCTTAGGTACAGGATGATGCACCATACCATCGATGTGTCCGATGAAGAGAGCATGGCTCTTATAAAGAGCTTAATCGACCAGTTTATGCCTTTGTTTACTTCGGAGCATTTCAATATCGGCGCTGATGAGACTTTTGATTTAGGAAAGGGTAAAAACCTGGAAAAAGCGGAGCAGATTGGAATCAAACGCCTGTATATAGATTTTGTCAAAGAGCTGTGCGAGTATGTGGTGTCCAAAGGCAAGAAGCCGATGTTCTGGGGAGATATTATCTGCGATTTCCCGGAAGTCATCAAAGAGCTTCCGGCGCAGACAATCTGTCTGAACTGGGGGTATGAGAAAGAACAGAGTGATGAACCGACTAAGAAGCTTGCGGCAGCAGGGGCGGTGCAATATAACTGCCCTGGCGTGAGTGGATGGAACCAGTTCGTAAACAGGCTGGATGTGGCATACGAAAATATCAAAAGGATGTGTACTTATGCATTGCAATATGGGACGGAAGGCGTCCTGACGACGGACTGGGGAGATTACGGGCACATTAACCATCCCGATTTCGGGATTCCGGGCAGGATATATGGCGCGGCTTTTTCATGGAACCGGAATATTCCTGATTTCGATGAAATCAACAGGAGAATCTCGCGCGTGGAATTTGGCGACGTTTCAGAGAAACTCGTAGGTGTGATGGCGGATATTTCTCATTGCCAGGTATTTAACTGGGAGGAAGCCGTCAGGTATATAGAAGGCGCGGGAACTGCTCCTGAGATGGATAAATTGTCAGGAGTGGCGAAGGTGTTGGAGAAAATGGATTGTATTGCGGATGAACTTCGGCATATGACGCCGGGCCTGCCGGAACAGACGCTTTCTATTATACATGCCTGTCTGATAGCAATCCGCGGCATGGAACTGCTCCAGAAGATTGGCGTGGCGGTCAGTGCGCAGGACTATCATACAGAGCCGGTATTGCCTGTTGAAGGGGCAACGTTAGCGGGAGAACTGGAAGAATGGTTTATGTACTATAAGGAAGAGTGGAGAAGTGTGAGCCGGGAGTCAGAGCTTTACCAGTTACAGGATGTGATGTTCCGGTATGCGGATTTGCTGCGCGGTTAAGCGGCGGCAGGAAGGAGGATATACAATGCAGGCAGATATGAAATGGCTGGATGACCCACAGACATTCCGAGTGGGTCAGCTTCCGGCGCATAGTGATCATAGGATTTATGGGAGCGTGGAGGAGATGGAACGGCAGGAGAGTTCTCTTGTCCAGTCTCTGAACGGTGTATGGCAGTTTGCCTTTTCCCGGAATGCTAAGAACCGTCCGGTTCGTTTCTATGAAGAAGAATACGATGCGGAAGGATTCGGGGAGATACATGTTCCCTGCCACATTCAGATAGCAGGATATGACAAGATTCAATATATTAATACAATGTACCCCTGGGAGGGAATGGTGTACCGCCGCCCTGCCTATGCACTGGGGGAAGACCGGAAGGAAGAAGGTTCATTTAGTGAAGCAGAGTATAACCCGGTAGGTTCTTACCGGAAAGTGTTCGACCTCGATGAGGGACTGCGCGGCAAGCGCGTCTGCATTTGCTTTGAGGGTGTGGAGCAGGCGATGTATGTCTGGCTGAACGGGCAGTTTGTAGGTTACGCGGAGGACAGCTTTACGCCTTCCGAATTTGACCTGACGCCTTATATCAGGGAAAAGGGCAATGTGCTTGCGGTGGAAGTGTATAAGTACTGTACTGCGGCATATCTGGAAGACCAGGATTTTTTCCGTTTTTCAGGTATTTACAGGAATGTCAGCCTGTATGCGAAACCGCAGCTGCATGTGGAGGATTTATGGGTGAAGCCTTCCGTGTCGGACGATTTGACGAAAGGAAGCATGGAAGTGGAGCTTCGGCTGTCGTCGAAGGGGGATTTGGCGCCAGGGGAAGTTGCTCTTATTTTGCAGGACAGAGACGGACGGACGGTGGCCAAGCAGACAGTGGCAGCGGCAGAACAAGTGAAGGTGGATTTCGGTTCCGCCTGGCAGGTACAGCTCTGGGATAATAAGAACCCTTATCTGTATAAGCTGTCTGTCTTGCTGAAAGACGGGCAGGGAGAAGTGGCGGAGGCTGTACCTTGCGAGGTTGGGTTCCGCAGGTTTGAGATGCGCGGCAAGGTGATGTACTTAAATGGCAGGAGGTTAGTGATTAACGGAGTGAACCGCCATGAGTGGAGCGCCGAAGGCGGCAGATGCATCAGTTTAGAAGATATGGAATGGGATATCGAGTGTTTTAAGCGCAACAATATCAATGCGGTCCGCACGTGCCACTATCCGGATCAGATACCGTGGTATGATTTGTGTGACAGGAATGGTATCTATATGATGTCGGAGACGAACTTAGAAAGCCATGGTTCCTGGCAGAAAGTGTTTACAGAGCCGTCCTGGAATGTACCTGGCAGTCTGCCCCAGTGGAAAGAAGTGGTGGTGGACAGGGCAAGGACTAATTTCGAGACGTTTAAGAACCACCCGTCTATCCTGTTCTGGTCATTGGGTAATGAGTCCTTTGTGGGTGACGACATTGAGGCGATGCAGCGCTTTTTCAAGGAAAAGGATAATACGAGAATTATCCATTATGAGGGCGTCATTTACGACCGCGCTTATGAGGATACGGTGTCTGAGGTGGAGAGCCGCATGTATGCCACGCCTGCGGATATTATAGAGTATCTGGAAAATGAGCCGAAGAAACCGTTTATTCTGTGTGAATACATGCATGATATGGGTAATTCCCTGGGCGGTATGAAATCTTATATCGATTTGATTGACCGCTTTGAGATGTATCAGGGAGGATTTATCTGGGACTATATCGACCAGGCAATTTCCGTGCAGGATGAGGTTACAGGGAAGAAGGTCATGCGGTATGGCGGAGACTTCGACGACAGGCTGAGTGATTACGAGTTTTCCGGCAATGGCATCGTGTTTGCAGACAGGACAGAGAAGCCTGCTATGCAGGAAGTGAGGTATTATTATGAATTGCATGAATAAATTACAGGTGGTGGTGGGCGATGTGTCCATCGGTATGCACGGCGAAGGGTTTTCCTATGTTTTTTCGGGCGTGCGGGGCGGTATGGAATCCCTGGTGTTAGGGGGTAAAGAATGGATTTACAGAAATCCGGCTCCCACTTTCTGGCGTGCGCTCACGGACAATGACAGGGGAAATAAGTTTGCTTTAAAGAGCGGCATGTGGATTGGGGCGGACTGCTTTATCAAATGTACGCAGTTCGCGGCGGAAATTGACGGTAAGTCTGTGGAAGTGCCTCTGCCGCCGGCGAATAATGTTTATGGCGGCAGCGTGGAGGCGGAACACGCTTCGTTCACCTACCGCTATGAGACGGTTACCGTACCGCATACGCAAGTCACGGTATCTTATGAAGTGTTTGCAGACGGGAAAATCCACGTGCGTGTACACTATGAAGGCAGGGCGGGGCTTCCTGAGCTTCCGGTATTCGGTATGCGTTTTATTATGCCTACCTGTGCGGACAGATACCGTTATGAAGGATTGTCCGGGGAGACTTATCCTGACAGAATGGCAGGCGGCGTGCCGGGCGTGTATGATGTGAAGGGAATGCCGGTGACGCCGTATATCGTGCCCCAGGACTGCGGTGTGCATATGCAGACAAAATGGGTGGAGGTATACCGCAGCAAGACGCTTGACAATTCCTGCAAGGAAGAGAAAGAGAGCGGAATACGCTTCTGGGCTGAGGACGGCAAAGATATCGCTTTTGCCTGCCTGCCTTATACTGCCATGGAACTTGAAAATGCGACCCATCAGGAAGAACTTCCCCCTGCGAGAAGGACGGTAGTGACAATTCTTGGCGCGGTTCGCGGCGTTGGCGGTATAGACAGTTGGGGAGCGGATGTGGAGGCTCCTTACCATATCAGCGGCGAGGAAGATATTATATATGGATTTTGGATTGGCAGGGCGGCGGAGTAATCAAAAGCTCTGTCTTGGCACTCTAACCTCCATGATTCCGCATCGCGGAATCTTAAATCAATGCGGAGATGAAAGATATTTAAGAAAGAGACGGCGCGGCTTGCAGGTTGTGCCGTCTCTTTCTATAATTATAGGAAATTTTGTATTTTGGCGAGACTTTGCATTGACATAAGTACAATTAGTGTATAGAATATAGTTACTCGGTTCCGAGGGGTTCTTTTTAGTATTTGGGAAGCATTTCCCGCCTGTGTCAAAACCATCATATTTTTAAAATTAGAGAATAGAACATATAAAAATAAGCAATTTAAGTCGGTCATTTTGTGTATTAGTTTGGTTGGCTTTTTTTGATGGGTTTTTGATGTGTTTTGCCAGAAGCTGCCAGGGAATCGATGATTTGATTAAGGCAGTTTCTTATTCGCAGAGTGAGCAGCATAAAATGAAACGGAGAGGGGGAAGCAGGGAAAAGAATATCATATAATGCTGCGTTTAGGCTATAAGGTAAAACAGAAAGAACCATAAGGGACGTTAGAAGTACCGGAAGCAGGTTTGCGGTATGGATGGACATTTATGTACATTGGTTTGTACTGACTATTATATACGGGGGAAAGAGTCATGAGTAAAAACAAAGAAACAGCAGGCAGCGAGACAGTGGGGACAGGGCATCCCAAGGCGGGGACAGAGATATCCCTGTTCTGGTCAATCCGTACCAGAATTATACTCCTTGGAATGGCGGCGATTATGATTGTGGGGATGACATTGATTGTTATCTTCGGTTCTATGTCAAGGGACCAGTTTAAGGATACGGTAATGTGCTATATGGATGACCTTGCAGAGTCTTATGGCAAGATAATGAATATACGCGTGGCTGACCTTAGAGAAGAAGGAAAAGAGCCGGACACTGCGTTTTGGGAAGAGATGGTAGGCGGCGTAAACATCATGGGATTGGACGGCTCCTATGCGTATATTGTAGACGGAGGCGGAATTATGTGCTACCATCCCACGGAAAGTAAGATTGGCAATCCGGTGGAGAACCAGGCGGTGAGCGCTGCCGTGGCGAAGATAAGGGTAGGTAATATTCCACAAGGGACAGAAGCAATTCAGTATGAATATAATGGAGAGATGAAATATGCTGCCTACAGCGTGACGGAGGACGGTTCATACATATTTGTCATAACGGCTGACGAGGATGCCGCCATGAGGTCTACAGGCGGAGAGGTGAAATCATCGGACGAAATTGTTTTGACTTCTATTTTTTGGGGTTGTATCACAATGTTCATCTGTATGATAGCGGTATTCCTTATCTGTGGTATTATTGTGAAGCCTTTGAAGCAAATTTCGGAGATTGCGATGAAGTTTGCTGGACTGGATTTCAGGGCAGATGAGAGACAGGCAAAGCTGAGCCGGAGAAAAGATGAAATCGGCGCCATAAGCCGGGCGGTAGATACTCTGAGGGAACATCTGAGCGGTGTAATTGGCAAAATCGAAGGGCACAGCGCCACGGTAATGGAGACTTCCCATACGCTCAGTAACGATACGGATTTAGTATTCGGTGCGGTTCGGCAGGTAGAGCAGGCCGTACAGGATATGGCAAGGGGCGCTACGGCGCAGGCGGAGGAAACACAGAAAGCTACAGAGAATATTGTCCTGATGGGAAGCATGATTGAAGAGAACGGCGTGGAAATGGAAGACTTGCATAAGACGGCGGAGAGTATGTATACTTCCAGTGAAGAGGCTGCGAAAACGCTTGATGACATGAACCAGGTAAACCGGAAAGCGCAGAAAGCGATTGACTTGATTTATGAACAGACTCATACGACCAATGAATCTGCAATCAAGATTAAAGATGCTACAGCGTTAATTACTTCCATTGCGGAGCAGACGAACCTGTTATCCCTGAATGCGGCTATTGAGGCGGCGAGAGCGGGAGAACAGGGACGTGGATTTGCAGTGGTGGCGGAACAAATCCAGAAGCTTGCGGTGGAATCTAATCAGTCGGCGAAAGAGATTGGAGAGGTTATCGCTTTGCTTATGGCGGATTCTGAGAAAGCTGTCCGGACGATGGGCGAGGTCAAACAGGTTATGGAAGACCAAAACAAGAATGTTGTAGAGACGAAAGACCAGTTCCTTGAAATGCATGGCGGCATTGCGAAGACAATAGAAGGAATACGCAATATTGCTGAAAAGATGGAGCGAATCGATAGTACCAGAGTGGATGTGGTTGATATAGTACAGAATCTGACATCTCTTGCAGAGGAGAATGCGGCGGGAACTGAGGAGACGTCCGCCTCTGTGACAGAGGTAGGGGAACATATGTCGCGGATTGCGCAGCAGTCGGGAGAGCTGCGGATGATAGCAGACGGCTTGCAGGATGAGATGAATGTATTCCAACTGTAGAGGATGGAAGAAGGCTCAGGCATGGATGCCGGATAATTGAATAAATTAGTATGATAAGTGGAATCGGGCTGATTTTCATATATCCGAAATGTATGTGGATATGGAAATTGGCCCGATTTTCTTTGGAGATGCAAATAATTGAAAAAGTGTATGTATGATGATATGATATGTAATGGAAATATTTTGTATAGAGAAGTGCACATTATTGGGTAAAATTATTTGAAAATAGATGTTATATGTCATTAAAGTTTGTACAGGGGCGGGAATGGGAATAAAAGACATGGTTCATGGGATTAGGAATAGATTGCATATAGGCGACATGCTTATCTATATTGTATTTATAGCCCTGATGGTTTGCTTGGTGGGAACGCAGAAAGTAAATTGGCATCTTGATGAGGTTTTCAGCTATGGATTGAGCAATTATACAGGTGAGGGGATTGTCTTGCCTGTCGAAGACGGGAAGACATATTATCCTTCCCATCAGGTATGGAGCGATTATATGTCGGTCGATGAGGGTGAAAGGTTTCGTTATGGGAATGTCTGGAAGAAGCAGGGCGAGGATGTACACCCGCCTCTGTATTATGCGGCTTTGCATACAGTATGCTCGCTGTTCCCCGGCAGTATCAGTATGTGGTTTGGGGCAGCAGTTAATATTGTATTTGCGTGTGGGATTCTATTCTTTTTTAGAAAAATCGTTTTATTGTTAACATGCGATAGGCGAATGCAGATGGCGGCTTCCACAGCACTGATTTTTTCTGCATGTATTTTATCATTAGTGACTTTTATGAGGATGTACATAATGGCCATGTTCTGGGTTATTGCATTGACTTACGAAGTGGCAAAATTAATCGGGGGGGGGTATAATCGGTTTCGAGATTACTTACCGGTCCTGTTTTGTACGGTATGTGGGGCGTTGACGCATTATTACTGTATTGTCTATGCGGTTGTGCTATGTGTTGGCTATGGATGTTATCTGCTTTATGAGAAGCGTTGGAAGGAGACAGGGCTGTTCTGCCTGATGCAGGCAGCGGCGGGGATTATAGCGGTTATCATTTTCCCGTCAATGATAAAGCATATATTTTTCGGATATAGAGGGACACAGCGCATTAACAATTTAAAACATAGCGGTTTGGAAAGTCTCATAAGGGTATGGGAAACATGGAAGGTGATGGATGATGAACTGTTTGGAGGGCTGCTTATATACATAGCAGGGGCGGCGTTGCTGTCGCTTTGCGTATGTGGATACCGTAAATGCCATGGGGAAAAGATAGTGGCGGATAAAACTTTTTTAGCCAGATATCTGTGCTGCTTTTGTGCATGTGCCATGTATTTCCTTATAATTTGCCTTATATCGTCTAATTCTGACACTCGGTATCTGTCTCCGGTATATGGCATCTTGTTGGCGGTTGTAGTCTGTGGTGTGGCGGCGCTTTGTAAGGGTATCGTGAAGCAGCAGTATGTAAGACTTGCAATCGTGGCGGTATTGGCAGTCTTGATAATAAAAGGGTGGCAGAACCAACGGTGGTCATACTTGTACAAGTCTACGCAGCCATTGCTTGAAACGGCTGCGTCATATGCAGATACGGACTGCGTCTGTATCTACAGCGACTCATGGCGTCTAAATCCGGTCTATGAAGAAGTGTCTAAATTCCATAGTGCTACTTTTTACCGGAATGAAGATTTGGACATGCTGAGTTTGTCAGACCTTGCTTCGAGGTATGAACTGATTGTTGTGACAGACCGCTATCTGGATGTGGGGGACCAGGAAGTTTTAGACAGGATTATCCATATGTGTCCGGATATAGATACCTATGAAGAAATAGGGAATGATATTTATACGGTTACCTATTACCTGCATCCGGCTGTGGAGTAACCAAGAAGAAAGAATGGCAGCAAACTGCTCAGGAATGGGGATTAATATGAAACTAAGCATCATCGTGCCGGTTTACAACATGGCATCGGACAATAAACTGACATACTGTATGGATTCCCTTGTGGGGCAGACGGTAGAAGACTATGAGATTATTGCGGTGGATGACTGTTCCACGGATGAATCTTATCGTATTTTACAGGATTATGAAAGACGTTTCCCCGGGAAATTCCATGCTGTGCATTCGGAGGTTAACAGGCATCAGGGAGGAGCTAAGAATATCGGGCTGCGGATGGCGAAGGGCGATTGGATTGGCTTTATAGACAGCGACGACTGGATTGTGCCAGACATGTACCAAAAGCTGATTGAGCGGGCGGAAGCGACAGGGGCTGACCTGGTGGGGTGCGATTACTGTCTGACAGAGGAACATTCCATGAAGGTCGGGCAGGTGGTGCCGAACAATAAGAAAGAACAGAGCGGTATTCTGGATGCGGAGAAGAGGCGCAGTCTGATTCTGGATGGCGGCAGCCTTGTGGTGAAAATTTTCAGGCGGTCTATGATTGTGGAAAATGGGCTATGGTTTCCGGAAGATATTTTTTACGAGGACAATGCGCTGGGTAATTCTTATCTTGTATTGGCGAAACATTTTGAATATATCGAAGAACCGTTGTACTATTATTATCAACATGATACATCTACCGTGCACACGATTTCTCCCAAGCGGTGCGAGGACCGCATGACTGCGGGGCGCATGATGCTTGAGGAAGCGCGCAGGCATGGTTATTATGATGATTTTCAGCCCGAGTTGGAGTACAGTTTTACGCTTTTATTCTATATTAATACGCTGTTTACTTACATGGCGGGGGTGGAGCGGACCAAATTCCGTTTTGTGAAAGAGATGGGTCAGGAGATGAAGCGGACATTTCCGGGGTTTGAGAAGAATCCCTACTATCAGGAAAGAACCCATGAGGAAGAGAAGAAACTAATCCGTATGCAGCAGCGTTCTACGCTTATGTTTATGTTGTACTATAAGTTGTTGTGGACATATAGGAACTGGAGGAAAAAACGAAGTGGATGATTCGCGAAAGGACACAGGCAGGCATATGGAAATCGGCAGTATTTATGAAATTGACCCTGGCCTGTTTGACAGTCAGTCTGTTTTTTGTACGCAGACTTTGTGTTTGAAAGGAATACAGAAGTACCATAAAAAAAATATCAGGTATACGCAATCCGGGAGGGAGGCCATTGCACTGGCCTTGGAAAGCTTTGGAAAAAACCATCCGGACGCCCCGAAACGCTGTCTTCTTCCGGCTTATATGTGCGACACGGTATTTTTCCCCTTTGAGCGGGCGGGATGGGAGATGCAGTTTTACCATCTTAACAGGAACATGAGGGCGGATATTGACGAATTAGGCAGGATGGTGGAACAAATCAGGCCGGGTATGATTTTTATCCATCCCTATTACGGGGCGGATACATGGAAATCCGCGCGGCCTT
This sequence comes from uncultured Lachnospiraceae bacterium, assembly GCA_947172645.1. GTDB lineage: Bacteria > Bacillota > Clostridia > Lachnospirales > Lachnospiraceae > UBA3282. The sequence goes on from CAMWBY010000004.1 coordinate 86,722, forward strand.
TTTTGTCTGGATGGAGGGAGCGGGGTATTCGCATTATGGAAGATGTGTCGCAATCCTATTATCTGGACAATGTGGGGTTGGAGGCGGATTATTGCGTGGGTAGTCTGCGTAAATGGTATGCGGTGACGGATGGCGGCTTCTTAGCGTCCGACGAGATGCTTGCGGGGGAGGAGCTTGTACCGAATAAGGAGTTTGTGGAGAAAAGGCGGGAACTTTTGACTGAGAAATGGACATATCTGCATGAGAAAAGGGGAACGCAGGAAGGGCAGGCATTAAAAGCAGATTATCTGAAAAAGAACCGCGAGATGGAAGATTGGCTGGATGATTATGCGGGAATCAGTGCAATCTCAGAAGTATCCGCTTCTGTTTTGTCTCGTGTGGATGAAGAAACATGCAAGAGAAGACGCCAGGAAAACTGTGCGTATCTCCATAGCCATTTGCAGGATAAAACGCAGGTGGTATCGGTTTTTGACAAAGAATATGAACATGGCAAAGCGGCGTCGCTGTATTACCCGGTCTATGCCGCGGACAGGGATAGCCTGCAGGATTTTCTCAAATATCATGACGTCTATGCGCCCACACTCTGGTTAGCCGGAAAAGAAAATGCGGGCTGTCTGTCGGAGGAGGAAGAGTATATTTTTGGGCATATCCTTGCGCTTCCCATAGACCAGAGGTACGGTGAAGCAGAAATGCGGCGTATCGTGGAGGTATTGGAACAGTATGAAAGGGATAGATGATTCTTTGCAAAGACATGTGACGGGTATCCGGGTGGACGCCAATGAAACCGTTGCGACGGGACATGTCATGCGTTGCATTACGATAGCAAAACAGCTTGCGCGGTTGGGAGAGAAGGTCCTCTTTTTTACGGCGGATGAATATGCTGCCGAGCTGCTTACACAGGCGGACATGGAATATGTGTGCCTGCATACGGCGTGGAATCATATGGAAGAAGAGACGGATATACTCCGCGCTAAATTACAGGAGTCAGGATGTGGGAAACTTCTGGTGGACTCTTACCAAGCAACAGTAAAATATTTTGAAGGCTTGAAAGATGTATGTAAAATTATTTATATAGACGACTGTTTTGAGGCGGTTTATCCGGTTGACATGGTCATCAATTACAATGCGTACCATGTACGGTTCCCTTATGAAAAGGCATATGAAGGGAAGGCGAAACTTTTACTTGGGACGGCGTACGTGCCGCTGCGGGAAGAGTTTGGGTATGACGGAGAAAGGGTGGGAAGCGGCAAAGTTCAGGTGCTTTTAAGTTCCGGCGGCGGCGATTTGTGCAATGCCCTTCCGGGAATCCTGTCGGCGGCGATGGAAGACGACTTTCTCGGACAGGCAGTGTTCCATACGGTAGTCGGAGGTTTCAACCGAAATGTGGAAGAACTGGAGCATATAGCCAGACAACATGAAAACGTCAAGCTGCATTATCAAGTAAACCATATGGCAAAGCTGATGGGAGAGTGTACGGTGGCCGTGTCCGCCGCTGGGACGATGCTGTTTGAGTTAAGCGCTATGCGGGTGCCGACGGTTTTCTTTGTCAGTGCGGATAATCAACAGTATGACCAGGAGTTTTTCGCTAAAGAGGGGAGAATGCTTTTTGCGGGAGATATACGGGAAGACCGGGAAGAGTGTGTCAGAAATGTGTGCAGCAAGCTGAAAGAAATTTTGGAAGATGGGACGATGCGGCGGCGGATGGGACAAAAGCTCCATGAGGTGACTGACGGAAAAGGGGCCCGGAGGGTTGCCGGAGAGATTGCGGGATTGTGAGTATACCAGGAGGGGAACATATGAGTGCGATTGCGATTATAACCGCAAGGGGAGGAAGTAAAAGAATACCGGGTAAAAATAAGAAAGAATTTCTGGGGAAACCGATTATGTGTTATTCCATCGAGGCGGCGCTTTTATCAGGGCTTTTCGACGAGGTGATGGTGTCCACGGATGACGAGGAGATTGCGCAGATAGCAAGACAGGCGGGGGCGCAGGTGCCTTTTATGCGCAGCAGAGACACGGCCAATGACTTCGCTACCACAGATGATGTTTTGATGGAAGTGCTTGCGGAGTATGAGAAGAGGGGGCGGGTTTTCGAGTATATGGCGTGTATCTATCCTACTGCGCCTTTTGTCACCGCGAAGAAGCTGCGGGATGCTTTACGGATTTTGCAGGAGCAAAAAGGAGCAGGGGTTATGCCTGTGGTGCAGTATTCTTTTCCGCCTCAGCGGGGGATGGCAGTGAGGGACGGCAGATTAGAATACTGTTATCCGGAAAATGCAATGAAGCGTTCCCAGGATTTGGAGAAAATTTACCATGATTGCGGACAATTCTATATCTATAAGACAGATGAGTACCGTGCGTGCCGGGGAGACCTCCCGGACGGATATGTGCCGATTATTGTGCCGGAGACGGAAGTGCAGGATATTGACAATCTGTCAGACTGGAACCTGGCGGAGATGAAGTATAAGATGATGTTGGATGGGCGTGAGAGTTAGAATGGAGGAAGGTCAATGGAAAAGATAAAAATCGGAAACCGTTATGTAGGGGATGGAGAGAAGACCTATATTGTGGCGGAGGTATCTGCAAACCATCTGCAGGACTATGGGCGTGCAGAGGCTATTATACGTGCGGCGGCGGAGGCGGGGGCCGATGCTGTAAAGCTGCAGACCTATACGCCTGATACGATTACTTTTGACTGTGACAATCAATATTTTCAGATTACCCAGGGTACGATTTGGGACGGCACCACGCTCCATAAACTTTATGAAACTGCATATACGCCTTGGGAGTGGCAGCCAAAACTTAAAAAGTTTGCCGAAAGCCTTGGAATGGAATGCTTTTCTTCTCCTTTTGATGCAACGGCGGTAGACTTCATGTGTGAGATGGATATGCCGGCCTATAAAGTGGCGTCTTTTGAAATCAACGATATTCCATTGATACGCAAGATTGCCAGAATCGGGAAACCTGTGATTATCGCTACGGGCGTGGCATATTTAGAGGACATTGACAGGGCGCTTAGGGTGTGCAGGGAGGAAGGCAACCGCCAGGTTATCCTGTTAAAATGTACGTCCACCTATCCTTCGCCTTATGAGGATATGAATATTAAAGTGATACCTAATATGGCGGAGGTGTTCGGCTGTGTGACCGGACTGTCTGACCACAGCATGGGAAGCGCCGTCGCGGTGGCAAGCGTGGCGCTTGGGGCGAAGATGGTGGAGAAGCATTTGACGCTCGCCCGTGCGGACGGAGGCCCTGACGCCGCATTTTCCATGGAGCCTGCGGAATTTAAAAGGATGGTGGATGAAATCCGCATTGTAGAGAAGGCGGTCGGCAGAGTGACTTATGAATTAACGGAAAAGCAGAAGAGAAGTAGGGAAGACAGCCGTTCTCTTTTCGTGGTGAAAGACGTTAAGGCGGGGGAGACATTTACAGAAGAAAACGTGCGCTCTATACGTCCGGCATTCGGTATGCACACGATGTACTATGAAGAAGTGTTGGGGCAGAAAGCGAAGAAGGATATCGCGAAGGGCACACCGCTTGATTGGAAACTTATTGGATAGCGTACCGGCAGGAAAGGGGTATATTCTTGGGAGAGACGGCGCAGAAGAAAATGATGATTCTGGGAGCCAGCGAACTTCAGGTCCCGGCAATACGGAAGGCGAAAGAACTGGGATACCAGATTATCCTTGTGGATTATAATAAAGATGCGGTAGGGTTTGCGCTTGCCGATGTGAAGCTTGTGGTCAGTACGTTAGACCAGGAGGAAGTGTACCGTCAGGCGTTAATCTATCAGCCGGATATCGTATTGACTTCTACCAGTGACGGCCCGGTGAGGACGGCGGCTTATGTGAATGAGAAATTGGGGAAGAAGCCGGACTTGTCATATAAAGATTCTTTGTGCGCCACAATCAAGAGTTACATGAGGAATCGGCTGAAAGAACACGGGGTTCCTATTCCCGCCTATTATGCGGTACAGGATTTTAAGGAGTTTCAGGCGGCAGTGACGGCGATTCACGGCAGCCGCATTGTGAAACCTGCGGATAATGCCGGCAGCCGGGGGGTGGTTTCACTTGACGGGAACAGAGACTATAGTGAAAAAGAATTGTGCGATATCTACGAATATAGTAAGGCAAACTCCAGAAACGGCACGGTTATGGTGGAAGAATATATGACCGGGCCGGAAGTGAGCGTGGAGGCCATAACGGTGGACGGCAGGACGACTATATTGACAATCACGGATAAATTTATTACGCCGCCGCCGTATTTCGTGGAGATTGCCCACAGTGAGCCCAGCGGCCTGGATGCGGCAACGCAGGAGCAAATCAGACAGGTGGCGATGGCTGCAGTGGCGGCGGTCGGCTTGCAAAACGGGCCGTCCCACACCGAGATTAAGGTGACGGAAGAGGGGCCGAAGATTGTGGAACTGGCTGCCAGGCTTGGGGGAGATTTTATCACTTCAAAACTTGTGCCGCTCTCTACCGGCGTGGACTTGGTGGGCGCGTCCGTGCTTCTTGCGACAGGGCAGGAACCGGACCTTACCAGCAAATGGCGGAAAGGCTCCGCGATTCATTTCATACAGGGGAGGGAGGGCGTCATCAAGGATATTGAGACGGATGATGCGCTCTCACGGCTTGAAGGCGTGGTGGAGACGGCGTTTTATAAGAAAGCCGGGGATGCCGTGCATGGGACGAAGTCCAGCAACGACCGGCTGGGCCATATCATTACCGTTGGCGAGACGGCGAAAGAGGCTTTGGAGATTGGAAAAAGAGCGCTTGCTATGGTGCGGGTGGTATATGAAAATCCGCCTATTTGTTTTTGAACAAAAGCAAAGTTAGTGCCTCTTCGCGGCAAGTCGCTCAGAAATGAGGATGAATGTGAAAGAAAGAATTTATGTATGCCATACATACTACCATGTATATGTTACATGCTTGAAAGAGCTTGCGCTGCCCAGAGAACGGCAGGGGAAAGCCACACTGGTGTTAAGCACTATGTCGAATGACTTTGGGAACCTGAAAGAGCGCGCCGAGGCAAGCGGGCTTTTTGAAGAGGTAGTCATGTTTGACGAGAAAGAGGACGTTTTTTTCCCGGAGCTAAAAAAATACCATACCGACAGGGGCAATATCGTTCTGAATATGCTTGCGCGCATAAGATATACGAAATTATTCGGAAAGTTGGAGAAGCCTTATGTTCCGGTTGACTTTAAACAGTATCAGGACGTCTATGTGTTTTGCGACTCCGACCCCATCGGTTATTATTTAAGTTATGAAAAGATTTATTACCATGCCTTGGAGGATGGCCTTAACTGTATCCAGTATTATGACACGGCGCGTTATGATAACCGTGGGCATTTTGAGCTGAAGGCATGGATGGCGGCGCATAACTTGATTTTCATTCAGAACGGGTACGGAAAATACTGTCTGGATATGGAGATTAATGACAAGAGCGTGGTGCCTTTTCCTTGTAAAAAGTATATTGAAAAGCCCCGCGCCGGATTGGTGGAGCGCCTCACCCAAGAAGATAAGGATATTTTGATTCATCTGTTTATCGAAAATATGGACGGGCTATTGGGGCAGCTTAAGATGGGTGCGGCTGATAAAGTTCTTGTGCTGACAGAGCCGTTATGCCCTTTGGACGTCAGGAAAAAACTTTTCTCGGATGTCATCGAAGAGTACGGGATAGTTGACGGCAGGCAGGGGCAGATATTGATTAAGCCGCATCCCCGCGACGTGTTGGACTACCGGAAAGAGTTCTCACAATATATCGTTTTAAACGCCATGTTTCCCATGGAGATTTTGAACTTCATACCGAATCTGAAGTTCAGGCGTGTGGTGTCGGTAGCGACTGTGCCGAACGGGATTCAGTTTGCGCAAGAGGTCATTTTTCTGGGGGAAGATTTCCTCGACAGATATGAAGACCCCGCAATCCACCGCCAAAATGAAATGCTCTAAACCAGTATTTGCTTTTTTCAGTTCTCTTGTGCTAAAATAGAATGATATTTTCCATATACTTCCTTTGGCAGACAGAGAATGCGCTTAAGGAAGTGGTACTTGCCGCAGGAAAGGACACACTACCGGTATGATGAAAATATATAGAAAACTGATGGTTTTGTTGGACAGGCAGCAGAAGCGTAAGATGGCGCTGCTTGTTTTTCTTATGCTTATCGGCGCGATTTTGGAGACCCTAGGAATCTCTATGATTATGCCGGTCATGAATGTGGTTCTTGAAGAAAATGCGGTGGAGAAGCATGTGTATTTACAAGTTATCTGTGATATATTCCGGATAGACAATACGCGGGACTTGATGATTCTGGTTATGGTCGCGCTTGTGATTATTTTTGCACTGAAGAATCTCTTCCTTTTCGGGCAGCAGAAAGTACAGTTACGGTTTGTATATACGAACCAATTTGCTACATCCAGAAGAATGATGATTAATTTCATGAAACGGCCTTATGAATATTATCTGAATGCGGACACTTCGGTTATCCAGAGGAACATTACGTCTGACGTCAATAACATGTACGGGCTTATCCTGGCGCTGCTTGGGCTTGTGAGCGAGGCGATTGTCTTTCTCTGCCTGGCGGTTGTCAGTCTTGTGGCGGATGTGTGGATGAGCATTACGGTTTCCGCGCTTTTGATAGTGGTGCTTTTGATTATCAAATGTATTCTCAAGCCGATTATGAAGAAAGCCGGAGAGGAAAACCAGGATTACTACAGCGGATTATATAAATGGATTGACCAGTCCGTTATGGGAATCAAGGAGATTAAGATTGCCAATAAAGAAAGTTATTTTATCAATGAGTATTCTAAATGCGGCGCGGGATATGTAGGTGCGGTACAGCGTTATAATCTGTTCAATGCGACGCCCAGGCTTTTGATTGAGACGGTGGCGATTGCGGGCATGGTTCTGTATATGATGTTGCAGCTTCTGCGGGGAACGCAGGTGACGGACATTATGCCGCAGCTCACATTGCTTGCCATGGCGGCCATGCGTTTGATTCCTTGCGCTAACAGAATCAATAACCATTTAACTTCCATCTCTTATTTCGAACCTTTTTTGATGGGGGTGAGCGACAGCCTGCAAGAAGAAATACGGGATGAAAATATTGATTATGGGGAGGAGACCTACCGGAAGAAAGTAGAGGTGGAGAAGCTTCCTATCAGGAAAGAAATTGTTTTGGAGGATATCACGTTTAAATATCCTGGCAGCGATGTGCTGATTTTTGACCATGCGGATATGACGATTCCTATCGGCAGCGCAGTGGGGATTGTGGGGACGTCCGGTGCAGGCAAGACTACGATTGTAGATATTATGCTTGGGCTTTTGCAGGTGGAGACGGGAAGTATCCTGGCGGACGGCGTGGAAGTGAGGGAACACTATGCTTCTTGGCTGAAGAATGTCGGTTATATTCCCCAGACAATTTTTATGATTGATTCTACCATTCGCAAGAATGTGGCGTTTGGATGCGCGGACGAAGACATAGATGACGACAAAGTGTGGGAGGCGTTGAAAGAGGCGCAGCTTGATGAGTTTGTAAAGGGACTTCCGGATGGACTTAACACCAGTATTGGCGAGCGGGGCATCCGCCTGTCGGGCGGGCAGAGGCAGCGGATTGGCATTGCCAGGGCCCTTTTTGAAGACCCGGAGGTGTTGGTGCTTGATGAGGCGACTTCCGCTCTTGACAATGAGACGGAAGCGGCAATCATGGATTCTATCAACAGGCTGCATGGACGTAAGACGCTTATCATTATCGCCCACAGACTGCAAACGATTGAGAAGTGCGATATGGTGTACAGGGTTGTGGAAGGCAAGGCAGTCAGGGAGAGGTAACGGTATAAGGAAGCGGCACATTGCCGGAGTCAGGCAGCCCAAAAGGGCAGGCATATAGGAACAAGACAAAATATATTTACGGAAGGGAAATGACAGCACTATGAAAAAACTTTGGAATTTTTGTTGGGGAATATATAAGGAACATGAGGAAGGGATAAATTATCTGATTTTCGGGTTCCTTGCATTTGTGCTGAACTATGTTCTCTATTTCGTATTTTCATCCATGATGCATATGCATTATATGCTCGCCACGGCCATTTCCTGGGTGTTGACGGTAGTGTTTGCATACTGGACAAACCGGACATTTGTATTTAAGAGCAAGAATAAAGATGTACAGTCCCTGGGAAAAGAGTTTACTGCATTTATCGGCGCAAGAGTGGCGACGGAAGTATTGGAACTTGTTTTGATGTTCCTTATGGTGGACGTGGCGGGGATTAACGAATATTTCTCCAAGCTTGTCTGCCAGGTACTTGTGATTGTGGCGAATTACTTCCTCAGTAAGCTATGGATTTTTAAGGAAAAGAAATAATCACGCAAAGTTGTGCCTGCTACTTTAAGCTTGCAGGCTACAGAAAGGCATAGGGATTAAGATGAAGCCAAAACGACAGGCTAACTTTGAACTGTTGCGCATCGTGGCGATGATGATGATTATTGTCCTGCATTATCTGAATAAAAGTGATTTAATCCTGCTATACACACAGGAACGCTCCATGGTGAATTATGCGACACACATGATTGAGGCGTTTTGTATTGTGGCGGTGAACTGTTATGTGCTGCTTAGCGGGTATTTTCTGGCGGAGTCTGCATGGAAACCGGGGCGGGTGGTGTCTTTGGTGGCGCAGATTCTTTTTTATTCCTTGCTGATTCCGGTGGTTTTGATATGTGTGGGAATCGTTTCGCCCGGAGAACTGTCGGTATACAGTTGGCTTAACTTTGCGCTGCCTGTTGAGACGGAGCATTACTGGTTCGGTACGGCCTATTTGGTTATGTATGCGTTGGCGCCTGTCCTGGCCGCAGGTGCGAAAGCGGTGGAGAAAAAGACCTTGCAGGTCAGTATTGTGTTCCTTGTGTTTTTCTTTTCCATATGGAAATCCCTGGTGCCTGCAAAACTTGCCACGGACCGTTACGGATATGAATACGGGTGGTTTCTGTGTCTGTTTTTGATTGCGGTATATCTTCGGCTGTACGGCTGCCCGAAGTTGGAGAAGAAAAGGAATGCGGTGTTTCTCTATATTGGCATGAGCCTGGGTATCTTTCTGCTGACGGCGTTGTCCGGCGTTTTGGCGCAAGCGCTTGCCCCATTCTCCTATTATATGGATATGCCGGACACTTACAACCATATTTTGTGTCTGCTTGGTTCGGTGGGATTTTTTATGATTTTTAAAAATATGAAACCGTGGGAGGGAAAGACGGCCGATTGGGTGAGGCGTCTGGCGCCTTATACTTTCGGGGTGTATCTTTTACATGAGCATGAGCTTGTACGCTACAGGTGGTTGGAGTGGCTGCGCGTGGATACGGTGTGGGGCAGTTGGATGTTTATTCCCCATATGATTGGATGCGTTGTGCTTGTGTATGCGGCAGGCACGGGAGTAGATTGCGTGAGGGGGTGGATTTTTGGGCGGATTGAGCGGCGCGTTAAGAAACACATACAATAAGAATCAAAATAGGATAGAAAACGTTCTTTTTCCACTCATCCTTGTCCTGTACCCGCTTGTGAAAATAAACCAGGGAATAGACGTGGCGGATACCACATACAGCCTGGCAAATTTCCAGTATTTTGGTTCTATGGACGGTACGTGGATGGTGGCCACTTTCCTGGCAAACGCGTTGGGGAGCTTGTTTATGCGCCTGCCGTTCGGCAAAACTTTGATGGGGATGTACTTCTATACCTCCCTGGTGCAGTCGTTGACTGCTTTGGGGGTATATGAGGCATTGCAGAAGCGGCTGTCGGTGAGGATTCCTGCCGTGCTTGTCTTTATAGGAGAATTGACTGCCCTTGGGCTGTGTTGGTGTCCTTCCACGATTTTGTACAACTATCTTACTTATCTTCTTATGGCTGTCGGCGTGATGCTGTTATATAAAGGGATTCTGGAGGAAAACCGGAAGTATTATGTGGCGGCGGGAATTTTCCTTGGCATGAATGTGGCGGTGAGGATGCCCAATGTTGTCCAGGCGGCGTTTATTGTGGCAGTGTGGTATGGCGGCGCGGTCAGCGGAAGGGCGTTTTTGCAGTCGGTCAGGGACACGTTATGGTGTATTGCAGGGTATATCGTGGGATTTGGTGTGCCCTTGGCGGTTATCTGCGTGAGGTATGGCATGGGCGCTTATCCCGCTATGGTGCAGACCATGTTTGCTATGACAGAGAAGGCGACGGACTATAAGCCGACTTCCATGGTAACGGGGATGTTGGGGGATTATATAACAGGGCTTTACTGGTTGATTTTTGCAGGCATATGCATGGTGGGCGGTTGGCTGCTCCTGAGGGCGCAGCGCAGGTGGTTTGCAGGAAAGCGTGGCATGGCGGTATTATGCTGCGGTATCTATGCGGCAGTTTGCGCCGTGCTGCTGCGGTTCTATTGGGGGCAGGGCGTATTCACCTTCCTTTATTATGAATATAGCAGCATGTATTATCCCACAGTGCTGTTGTTGCTCGTGGCAGTCTTCGTGGCGGGGTACTGCCTGTTTGGCAAAGAGGTGGGGAAAGAGCAGAAGATTATGGCGGTATTGGTATTGGTACAGATTTTCGTGACGCCCCTTGGGAGCAACAATGCACTGTATCCGATTATCAATAACCTGTTTCTTGTCTTGCCCTTTATGCTGTGGGTCTGCTATGGGCGAATTGCCGCCGGAATGCAGAAGCAGTCCGGCGTCCTTCCTGTGGGGACTTTGACATGGGGAATACCTTTTGTGATGCTTGTCGTGTTTGTGCTCGTGCAGAGCGTAGCATTTCACATGGCGTTTTCTTTCCAGGACGGAATAGACGGCGCAGCGAGGGACACAAAATTGTCGGCGCCTCATAAGGCGGCAGGGATTTATACGAACCAGGACAATGCGGCATGGTTGTCGGAACTTTCAGAGTATACAGAGTCAGAGGGACTTACCGGCAGGGAAGTGATTCTTTATGGGGAGATTCCGGGACTGGGATATCTGTTGGATATGCCTTCGGCGCTGTCCACGTTCTGGGCGGATTTGGATTCTTACCGCATGGTGGAATACGAGCGGGATTTGGGCGGGATAGCAGCGCCGCCTGTAGTGATTGTCTCATCTCCTGTGGCGGCTTATCTGAACGAGGATGCAGATGGGATGAACTGGTTTGGCATAAAAAAAGAAGAGTTAGACAGAGATGAAAAACTACAGATGCTGGCGGATTATATGGCGGGGCATAGTTATGAAGAGTCCTTCGGCAATGGGCGCTATGTGGTTTATGTGACAGAATAGCCGTAGTGTGGTATACTGACCTTAGAAATTTGTTTTTATCGTTTGCGATAATGTGTTTATCGCCGTGTGCAATGAACCTGGTGGTTTTTGACTTGGCAGAGGAAAGAGGAAGCAGCTATGATTAACTTTAATGTACCGCCTTATACCGGAAAAGAAATTGAGTATATGAGGGAAGCTATCGAAAATCAAAAGATTTGCGGCGATGGTCCTTTTACAAAAAAATGCAGCGAGTGGATTGAGGAGCAGACCGGCACGGCGAAATGCCTGCTCACCACCTCCTGTACACATGCAACGGAACTTGCGGCTCTGCTTGCGGATATAAAAGAGGGGGATGAAGTGATTCTGCCCTCCTATACCTTTGTGTCTACGGCGGACGCCTTCGTGCTCAGGGGCGCAAAGGCGGTTTTCGTGGACATCCGGCCGGACACCATGAATATTGATGAGAAATTGATTGAAGAGGCAGTCACGGAGCGCACGCGTGCGATTGCGCCGGTTCATTATGCGGGCGTGGGCTGCGAGATGGATACCATTATGGATATCGCGAAGCGGCATAACCTGATGGTGATTGAGGATGCGGCCCAGGGGATTATGGCATCTTATAAAGGCAAGCCTTTAGGTACTTTTGGCGACTTTGGATGTTTCAGTTTCCATGAGACAAAAAATTTCAGTATGGGAGAAGGCGGCGCACTGCTTATACGGGATGAAAAGTATATAGAGGATGCTGAGATTTACAGGGAGAAGGGAACTGACCGGAGTAAATATTTCAGGGGCCAGATAGATAAATACCGTTGGCAGAATTATGGTTCTTCCTATTTGCCAAGCGATATGAATGCGGCTTATCTGTATGCCCAGTTGGAGATGGCGGAGGAAATTACGCAGGCGAGAATGGACAGATGGAACCAGTACTGGGAATTGCTGTCACCACTTGCCGGGGAAGGGAAGATTGAGCTGCCTTATGTGCCGGAGCATTGCAGCCATAATGCACATATGTTTTATATTAAGACGAAAGATATGGAGGAAAGAAGCAGGCTGATTGACTTTTTGAAGAAAAGGGAAGTCTATGCCGTATTTCATTATGTTCCGTTGCACTCTGCGCCTGCGGGTATGAAGTTCGGAAGATTCCATGGGGAGGACAAGTATACGACCAGGGAGAGCGAGAGGCTTTTGCGCCTGCCGATGTTCTACACATTGACGGCGGATGAGACGGAGTACATTGCAGAGCAGGTGAAAGCATTTTATCGGTAATATATATTCATATTACGGCGACGGTCTGAGTTAGGGCTTCGAATGCAGCCTAGACATAGATGTGGTAAGCGGTATGTGGATTTCGCATTGCGCTGTGACTGCTGTAGTTGCTTGATATGTTGGAATGGCGTTGGCGTGAAAGGAATATATAGTCCATGGAATATAGGAAAACATGGGGTAAATACGGAAATTATATACTGGCTTTTTTTACCGTGGCGGTTCATGTGTTTTTGCTGGGGGTCTGTTTTGATTTTTATTATGACCTCAATGATGATACGATGATGCATGACATTATGGCAGGAATTTACACCGGAACGCCGGATGGCCACAATATGCAGACCCTTTATCCTCTGGGGGCGGCGCTTGCGTTATGTTACAGGCTGTGCAGGCAGATTCCCTGGTACGGCCTGTTTCTATGCCTGTGCCAGTTCGGATGCTTTTACCTGATTTGTGTGCGGATATACAGACTGGCGGATAAGTCGGGGGGATGGAAGAAAGTAATCTTGTTGTTGGCCACGTCTCTGTACCTATGGGGTGTGTGTCTGGCGCATTTTATCAATATACAATATACGGTCACATGCGCTATGCTGTCCGCCACCGCAATCTTTTTGTTTCTGACGTCTCGGGAGAGGACAAGCGCATGGCGTTTTTTTGCAGATAATCTTCCGTCCGTTTTTCTGGTGGTGGTGGCATATCAACTGCGTTCGGAGATGCTTCTTCTGACTTTTCCCTTTATATGTCTGGCAGGGTTGTACCGGATTTTAGAGGAGAAGAAGGTTTTTGCCAAAGAAAATTTATATAAATACGGCTCTGTATTGGGCGCTATGCTAGGGGGCATGTTTGTCTGCCTGGTGATAGATTCTATGGCGTATGGCAGTCGGGAATGGAAGGATTTTCGCAGTTTTTTTGATGCCAGGACAACCGTTTATGACTTCTACCAGGAACTGGTTACGGACGATGCATACAGCGAATCATTGACTGGACTTGGGGTAACGCCGGCGCAGCAGGTGTTGCTGCGTAATTATAATTTCGGGTTGGATGACGGGATTGACTCGGCGCTTCTTGGGGAAATGGCGGATTACGCCGTGGAGACGATAGGGGGCAGCAAAGACTTTGGCAGTATTTTCCGTCAGCAGGCAGGACGGTACGTGTACCGGACATTCCGGGGAGGAGACACGCCTTACAATATGGTTGTACTCTGGGCTTATACGGCGGTTCTGGCCGTCGGATTCTGTCTGGAGAGAAGCTTGAGAGCGGGGAAATTGCCGGTGGAGAGCCGGACATTATGGAATAAAGTGTGCGGTATGGCATACAGGTATGCGTTCTTATGGCAGGTTATGCTGCTTGCAGTGGTGCGGACAGCGATTTGGATGTTCATATTGATGCGGGGCCGGGACCCGGAACGGATTACCCATTCCTTGTATATGGTTGAGTTCGCTCTGCTTGCGGCTATGTGTGCGCGGATGCTGGCGCGCTGCAGGAAAGCTATCGGCAAAGGTGTCGTATTTGTTATGACAGCAGCATTTTGCCTGATTACTGTGGGCGGCATGACGGACAGTATTGTTAGAGTGCAGGCGGACCAGGAATGGCGGGAGAAAGCCAATCAGAGTTGGCTTGCGATAGACGCTTATTGCAGGTCGCACAAAGAGAATTTTTATTTTGAGGATGTATATTCTACGGTATCGTTTTCTCATAAACTGTTTAGCCAACGTGACAATACTTATGCTAACTATGATATCTTGGGCGGATGGATGTGTAAAAGCCCTCTTTATGATGAGAAACTTGGACGCTACGATATTGGTTCCGTATCGGAAGACTTGCTTGAGCGGAATGATTTGTATGTGATTATGTCCGATGTAGAACTGACGGACAGGGGACTTGATTGGCTTACGGATTATTATAGGGCGCAGGGTATTATGGCTGTGGTGGAGCAGGCGGACAGAATTGATGAGGGATATGGCGTATATCAGGTGATTATGGAATCATTGGACGATTGACTTATACGATTATATGACTACATTCTTTTCTGTTGCATTTCAGAAATGGTATAAGCCAGACAATTTATGATGTGGCGATGTGACATCAGGGAGGGCAATGCGGCAAAATGATGGATGCAGGGAGGAACGACATTTACATGGGTCAGAAAATTCATCTTCGTCTTATGACAGATGCGGACACGAAAAAAATCGTTGCATGGCGCAATAAGGATTTTGTCAGGAGGAATTTCATTTACCAGGAGCTTTTTACCGAGGAAGGGCACAGAGACTGGATTGAGAACCAGGTGAAGCCAGGCCATGTGGTGCAGTTTGTGATTTGCCTGGAGGATGGCAGAGAGATTGGCAGCGTTTATTTCAGGGATATTGACCGGGAGACAGGAACGGCGGAATATGGCATTTTTATCGGAGAAGAGGACGCTTTAGGACATGGTTACGGCACACAGACAGCAAAGGCAGCGCTTGTATATGCATTTACCAAGATGCATCTTGAGAGAGTATTTCTGCGTTTTTTGTCTGACAATATCAGCGCGTGGAAAAGCTATGAACATGCAGGATTTCGACTGACGGGCAGAGAAGAGAGTGTGACGACGATGCAGGGGGAACGGAGGGTCCGTTTTATGGAGATTGACCGTGCATCATGGGAGGATATGGCTGATATATAGTCAAAATGCAGCAATAGATAGATTCTGGAGGAATTATGGACAAACTTATCAGTTTTGTAATACCTTGTTACCGCTCGGCGCAGACCATTGGCGGGGTGGTGGAGGAGATTGATGCGGCGATGGGGAAGCTGTCTCAATATAGATATGAGATAGTGTTGGTCAATGACTGTTCACCGGATGATACCTTTGAGACAATCCGTGTACTCTGTAGGAAGCGAGAGGATATCTGTGGCGTGAATCTGGCAAGGAATTTCGGGCAGCATGCGGCGCTTATGGCGGGATTTCGGTACGTACATGGCGATATTGTGGTGTGTCTGGACGACGATGGCCAGACGCCGGCGGAGGAAGTAGGGAAGCTGCTTGGCCGGGTAGAAGAAGGGTATGATGTGGTTTATGCGAAGTATGCCCATAAGCAGCATTCGGGTTTTCGCAATTTTGGCAGTAAAATCAATGAACTTATGACAAGAGTGATGCTTGGCAAACCGAAAGAGTTGTATTTATCCAGTTATTTCGCCGCCAGAAGATTTGTGGTGGAAGAGATGCTGCGGTATACGAACCCTTATCCTTATGTGATTGGTCTGGTGCTGCGCTCCACGAAAAATATTGCGAATGTGGAAGTTTCACACAGGGAGCGGGAAGTGGGGGCTTCCGGGTATACAATCGGTAAACTGTTAGGGCTGTGGTTTAACGGTTTTACCGCGTTCAGCATCAAACCGCTTCGCATTGCAACGGCAGTGGGATGCCTGACGGCGAGTGCAGGCTTCCTCTATGGAATCTATACGGTCATCAAGAAATTTGTCAATCCCAATGTGCCGATTGGGTTTAGTGCAATGATGGCTGCTCTTGTTTTTATCGGAGGCATGATTATGTTGATGCTTGGGTTGATTGGGGAATATATTGGAAGAATTTATATTTCACTCAACAATTCGCCCCAGTATGTGATTAGAGAGTGCATCAATGGGGATGCGGGTGAAGAGAAAGGGAAAGACGAGGCATGAAGGAAAAAGAATATCGGTTTGGCCTGAAATTGAATGTGGCAGCATTTCTGCTTGCCACGGCGGGGATACTCTGCTTTCCACAGATTTTAAATTTGCAGGAAAATAGTTTAGGGTTTACCAACAGTATTTTTTCTATATTTATATGGATATTATGCATCTGTGCAGTCAAGCGGTCTTTATATACTGTTGATTTACGAAATAAGAGGGGATGGCTGATTGCAGGCGGATTTTCCTTTCTGTTTACTGTGGCCATGCTTTTTGGCGTTCGCTTAGAAGCAATGGAGAATGTAGATTTTGCGGATTGGAAAATGTGGGCTTCTATCCCTGTTTTAACATGTTTGTTTGCAGTTTTGGTTCGGAAATGTTGGGATTTTCTGGGTGGCATAGGAGAAAGAAGGGCGATGTTTGCCCAATATATCAAAACGCCTAAGTTTCCTGGGAAATTGGTGAAACATGTTGACATGTTGACTTTCTTTTTCTTGCTTTTATGTTGGTTTCCGGTATTACTTGGGGTGTATCCGGGATTTTTTGTGTATGATGCATGGAGTGAATGGGGGGAAGTGGCGTCAAGGTCATTTAGCCCGCATCATCCGCTTCTGCATGTGCTTCTTTTGGGCGGTATTATCTGCGCTGTGCATAAATTCACAGATTCCTATAATATCGGAATTGCGTGCTATACGCTTTTGCAGATGGTGATTGTGTCCGGCGGTTTTACTTATCTGCTCCGTTTTATGAAAAAAAAAGGGGTTTCCAGAGCGTTCCGTATTGTTTCGGCGCTTTATTTCGCTTTTTTTCCTGTCATTGTGATGTTTACGCTCTGCTCGGCAAAAGACGCTTTGTTTACGACTGCGTTGCTGATATTAGTGTTATCCATATTGGATATGTGCAATGCCAGGGAAGTTTTTTTTGCTTCCAAGAGAAAAATGGCTGTTTTTGTGCTGAGCGCAGCGACAATGATGCTGTTGCGCAATAACGGCGTTTATGCGTTCGCTGTGATGGCTTGTGTGTTGGTATTTTATCACAAAAAATATTTGAAAAAAATGGCTGTACTGCTTGTGATGGCTTTTTTGTCTTATTTTTTGGTGAATAATGGATTGATTATGGCACTCCATGCCCAGGAGGAGGCATATCAGGAGATTCTTACGGTGCCGATACAGCAGTTGACAAGAACCTATCATTTCAATAAGGAGGCTTTTTCACCGGAGGATATTGATACGTTGCATGAGGTTCTTTCGGAGGATGCGCTTGAACAGTACAGGCCGAAATTATCAGACCCGGTGAAAGCATATTTCCAGAATGATGTGTTTGCGGCGAATAAATCAAAATATCTTGGTTTGTGGGTCAAAATGGGGATAAAGAAGCCGTTATCTTACATCAACGCATGGCTGATGAATTCTTATGGTTTCTGGTATCCCGACACGGTGATTGATGTTTACAGGGGAAATGGGACCTTTACGTATATTTATGAGGATAGCTCTTACTTTGGCTATGAAGTAGAGCAGCCGGGGCTCAGGGTCAGCAGGATTCCGTGGATAGATGGGCTGTATAGGAAATTGTCATTGGAGGTTTGGAAAGAGAAAGTCCCTGTCTTTTCCATGTTATACTCCCCCGGCGGGATTTTCTGGTTCATTGCATTTGTGTTTGCCTATGTGCTTTACCGCCGGAAATACCATTTAATGATTCCGTATCTGATGGTACTATTAGTCTGGCTGACCGTAATTTTAGGGCCTACTTACCTGCCCCGCTATGTGCTGATTTTCTGGTATGGGCTGCCATTATTTGTCGCAATGCTGCTGGACGAGATATAAGTGTTACAGTTCAGCCTTCGGCTTCACTGTCACGCCTGATGCACACAAAATGTTCCAAAGTCACATTTTGGCGCGTTCGCAACTCGCAAAATCGCATAGAGAGCAATTTTACTCGCGGAATAGTGCATGGCTGAACTGTTATATATAATTACCGCGAAATTCACCTTTAGTTGTAAAAATTATACAATCGTGATATACTAAGCAATGAAATTTTGAAGTGACAATATGCTACGGATTTAGGAATGGACAATGAACAGGGTAATTAATAGAAGACAAGCAATCTGTGGGACTGTCTGGATTGTGGCGCTGTGTGCGGTGTTGGCGCTGTGGCCTCTGCGTCTGGTCAATGAGACGGTTGTTTCCGACAGCAATAAGCAGGTAGTCATGGAATCTGAGGAGATTACGTCGGGCTATGTTGTGCAGCAGATGTTTATCGCCCAGTATGATAAACTGAAAAATATCGATATTTATTTTACGGACGGCACAATTGGGGAAGAGTTCAATTTTGTGCTGTATGATGCTGCCATGAACCGGATGATGCAGCAGGTAATCAGTACGGAAGACATGAGTGGGATGCCGGGGTATTGTACCGTCCAGGTTAATATCGATACGGAAGTCGGTAAGGAATATTATTATCTGATACAGGGTATCGACACGCCTTTCCGTGTGGCGTATGAAGATACGGCGACATCAGGAAATATTTATAGCGGCACATTATATTATGGCAATGTGGAGGATACGGAGCATTGCATGATTGCGTCCTATGTGTACGAGGTGCCGCTACGAAAGGGCAGGACATTGGTTTGTGATGCCCTGTTTTTGCTGTCCGGAATTTTGGTTACATTCCTGACAGGAAAATATTATGGCGAAAGACCGGAGAAAAATACGCTGCTGACGGTGGAACAGACGGTGAAGACAGTATGTAATCCGCTTGTGCTGGCGGCGGGGCTTGTAGCGTGTATTGCCGTGTACCCTTGCAAGTTGTTTAGCACGAATACGGTGTCTATTTTGTTCTTTGAGGCAAGCATTGTCCTCGCAGTGCTTATTGCGCTCTATGCCATCAATCACAACCGGACCGGGTTGGCTTCGGACCGGACGGTTTTGGATATTTTAAAAGAAAATTGGCAGAATTATCTACAGTCGGCGCTTTTTGCAGGGGCAATCTGGGCATGCTGTAATTATATGAACGGCCTGTATGAAATCCATCATACCGTGGCATACAGACAGTTGCTGATTTTCTTTGCTCTTTCGGTTATCGTGACCTATAAGGCGAAGGACATTTTTAATCTTTGGCATCTTGTATATGCCGTTGCGGCGGCGGTTATTGGATTTCAGTATTATACGAATGTATCCGCCGCGCTTGAGAACCCGGATGAGTTACAGATTCTTACTGTGAAACTGACTGCCTGGGCGGGGATTCTTGCAGGCGTTGTCATCATTGGCACAATACGTCATCTGGCGCGCAGGAAGGTAAGAAATTTATCCTTGTGGTACTGTGCCCTGGTGGCTTTGTTCTTTACGCTGATTATTATATACCGTAATACAAGAGGATGGCCGATTTACCTTGTATGCTCTTTCGTGTTGTTCTATCTGAATATGGCGGCGTGGGAGAAGAAGGCCGTTTTGCTGAAGAATATATGCAACGGTATCCTGTTTCATTTCGGGGCAATGGTGGTGTATTGCCTGCTCCACAGGCCGTATATGTTTTTCCAGTATTACAGATATCCGTTCATCTTCCATACGGTGACGATGTCCGCGGTTTACCTGGCGTTAGTGGTATGTGCGGCGCTTGTAAAATTTATGGATGCATACAGTAAAAGGCAGCAGCTTGCCGCTGTCTATAAAGAATTGCTTGTTTTTGGTGTGGCCGCGGTATATTTGTTGTTTACGCTGTCCAGGACAGGATATCTGGCGATTGTGGTGATGGCGGTTGTTATGATTCCGGTCATGAGCTTTTCTATGAAAAACAGGTGGCGCAGCATGTTCCGGAGTATCGGCATGATGCTTGTGGCGGCGCTGTTATGTTTTCCGGTAACCTTTACGGCGCAGAGAATGGTGCCTGCAGTGACGGCGGAACCGAAGATGCATGAGATAGAAGAGCTTCCGACGGAAATTATGCACGGCAGGTATATGGATTCTTTCTACTATATTACCATCCAGCGGTTTATACAGGTATTTCAGATGAAAATATTGGGTATCCCGGAGGAGGAGAGCCTGCGCGCCATTTATATGGTGAGCGATGCGGGGGAGGAAATATCCCAGAAGCCGTTCATGCTGTCTGGGCCTCCGGTGGATGCAGTACAGGGCATTGGGCTGCTTGATACAACGGAAATTCTTCTGGCATCCTCGGAGGATGCGGCGGGCGGTGTGGTGGACGCATCGGATGGAGGTGGTTTGGCCGATGCGCCAGAGGACGTCCAGGACGGGAATGGCGTGCAGGAATCGGGTGCCGAGGGAGAGTATCCGGAGGAGGAAGAGTCCTACACAAATGGAAGATTAGAGATTTTCAGGCTGTATTATGAGAACCTGAATAAAGTCGGGCATGATGATATGGGCATCATGGAGCCCAACGGCAATTACAACGTCCATGCCCACAATATTTACTTGCAGGTAGCGTACGACCATGGTATCTATGTGGGCGCCGTGTTTATTTTGCTCGGAGCAGGGACTTTTGTTCAGGCCACCGTGTATTTTCATAAGCGTAAGAAAGACAGGGAGTGTGCGGCCTTGCCGCTTGCATTATTGATTCTCTTTGCGGTTGCGGGATTGACGGAATGGATTTTTCATCCCTGCAGCTCGATTGCGTATTGTTTATTGTTAACGATGGCGCCGCTTCTGATTGACAGCCATAAGGCGGCGTAGGGAAAAATATGGACAAGAAAAGAAAACCTTTTAACGTAAAACTATTCTATAGAAGGACATGCCTGATTATATACGATGTCATCAGTGTTATTTTGGCGAGCTATCTGGCGATTGTGATTCGGTATGAGTTCAATGTGGATTCCATTCCGGTTCATTTCAGACAGCCCATTGAGAAATTTATGCCGATTAACATTTTGCTGACCTTGGTGATTTTCTATTTTTTCCGCCTTTACAGCAGTTTATGGGCGTTTGCGGGAGAGACGGAGTTGCAGAATATCGTCGTATCCTGTGTCCTATCTACGGTGGTCAATAGTATCGGCCTGCAATTTTTTAAGATTAAAACCCAGGCAGTGCCTAGAAGCTATTACTTCTTTTACCTGTTTTTGTTGCTTACCTGTATTTTTACCAGCAGGTTTTCTTACCGCTTTTTCAGGAGTTTAAAGCATAAGCAGCAGAATAAGAAAAACCTTATTTCTGTCATGGTGATTGGGGCGGGGGAGGCTGCAAACCTGATTATTAAGGAGATTATAAACAGTAATTTTTCCACTATGGTCATCAAATGTATTATCGACGACGATAAGGGAAAATGGGGCAGGTATATCCAGGGCATTAAAGTGGCCGGCGGGCGTGACAAGATTGTGGAATGTGCGGATATCTATGATGTGGATGAGATTATTGTCGCAATGCCTTCGGCGAGCAGGATGGAAATCAGGAATATTCTGGAGATATGCAAGGATACGAACTGTAAACTGCGTTCCCTGCCGGGTATGTATCAGTTGGTGAATGGGGAAGTCAATGTAAGCAAACTGCGCGACGTGGAAGTGGAAGACTTGCTTGGAAGAGACCCCGTTTCTGTGGATTTAAATTCTATTCTGGGCTATGTGCAGGGTAAAGTGGTGTTGGTCACTGGCGGAGGCGGTTCCATAGGCAGCGAGCTGTGCAGACAGATTGCGTCCCACAGGCCGAAACAGCTTGTTATTGTGGATATTTACGAAAATTCGATTTATGATGTGCAACAGGAACTAAAGGCGAAATTCCCTGAGCTTGATTTGGTTGTTTTGGTTGCTTCCGTGCGCAATACGAACCGCATGAATTATATTTTTACAAAGTACCGGCCTCATATCGTGTATCACGCGGCGGCGCATAAGCACGTGCCTTTGATGGAGGACAGCCCTACAGAGGCGGTGAAAAACAATGTGTTCGGCACATTCAAGACTGCCCAGGCGGCGGCTATCAGCGGCGTGCAGCGGTTTGTCATGATTTCCACGGACAAGGCGGTCAATCCTACCAATATTATGGGGGCCAGCAAGCGAATCTGCGAGATGATTATCCAGACTTTCGATAAGCACTATGAGACAGAATTTGTTGCGGTACGTTTTGGCAATGTGCTTGGCAGTAACGGCAGTGTTATCCCGCTGTTTCGCAAGCAGATTGCGGCGGGTGGGCCTGTGACTGTGACACATCCGGATATCATACGTTATTTTATGACCATACCGGAGGCGGTGTCTCTTGTGTTGCAGGCAGGCGCATACGCGAAGGGCGGAGAGATATTCGTGTTGGACATGGGCGAGCCGGTCAAGATTCTTGACTTGGCGCAGAACCTGATTAAATTATCGGGTTTCCGCGTGGGGGAAGACATTAAGATTCAATTTACGGGACTGCGTCCGGGTGAGAAGCTGTACGAAGAACTTCTGATGGAAGAGGAAGGCATGAAGGATACGGCGAACAAGATGATTCATATCGGCAAGCCGATTGAACTTGATGAACATGAATTTTTTATACAATTGAAAGAACTGAAGGATGAGTGCCAGATTGAAAATTCTGATATCAGGCCCCTTATCAGGAAGATTGTGCCCACTTACCACAGTGCGGAAGATGTATAGAGAGGCCAAGGGGCTGCCAATCCATATGGAGAAGATTCATAAGAATTTTAGGCATTCCGTTCCGGGCAGCTTTCCAGGGAATTTCATGACGGATATGAAGAATAAGCTTTAGATAAACAGAAAAGAGGCGTAGCATCATGAGTAAGAAAAGAATCTACTTGTCTTCTCCCACCATGCATGGTGAGGAGCAGAAATATGTACAGGAGGCTTTCGATACCAATTGGGTGGCTCCCCTGGGCCCTAATGTGAATGCGTTAGAACAGGAGATGGCGGCTTATACGCAGTGCGGTCACGCGGCGGCGCTCAGTGCAGGAACGGCAGCCATCCATCTTGCCTTAAGGCTGCTTGGGATAGGGCAGGGGGACATTGTGTTTGTGTCTGATTTGACTTTTTCCGCGTCCTGTAATCCTATTGCCTATGAGAAGGGGACGCCAGTATTCATTGATTCTGAGCCGGATACGTGGAATATGTCGCCGGAGGCGCTGGAGCGGGCGTTTGAGAAATATCCCGAGCCGAAAGCGGTGATTTGCGTGCATCTTTACGGGACGCCTGCCAAATTGGACCGGATTATGGAAATCTGCGAGCGGCATCATGTGCCGTTAATCGAGGATGCGGCGGAGTCGCTTGGGAGCACCTATAAAGGGCGGCATACAGGCACTTTTGGTAAGTATGGGATTTATTCTTTTAACGGAAATAAAATTATTACCACCTCCGGAGGCGGTATGCTTGTGTCGAAGGAAGAGGAAGCCGTGAAACGGGCAACTTTCCTGGCAACGCAGGCGAGAGACCCCGCAAGGCATTACCAGCATTCGCAGATTGGCTATAATTACCGGATGAGCAATGTCACGGCGGGAATCGGCAGAGGGCAGCTTTTGCATTTAGAGGAGCATAAGGCGAAGAAGAAGGAGATTTACAGGAAGTATCGGGAAGCCTTTTCGGATATTCCTGAGATTACAATGAATCCGATGAACCCGGACGGCGACGCCAACTGTTGGCTGTCGGGTATGTTGATTGCGGACAACAGTGAAATAACACCCGATATCATTATGGATGCCCTGGATGCAGAGAATATAGAGTCCAGGCCTGTATGGAAGCCGATGCACTTGCAGCCTGTGTTTGCGGGATATGATTTTATACCGCACAATGAGGACGGCAGCAGTGTGGGGGAGAGAGTTTTCAACAGAGGATTGTGTCTGCCTAGCGACATTAAGAATACGGATGAGGATATGGAGCTGATTATCGGTATTATACGGGGATGTTTTGGAAAATAACTTGCGTTATTTAAATGTGGCATTTTGCCAGGATAACATATTTTGCGGCGGGATTGCAGGGAATGAATTATGTGACGCCGTTTAGGAACGGTTTATGGCCATGGATTATTTTAAGCGACAGGGCCAGATAGAGCAGAGGGAGGAAGGGGTATGTATAAAAATTGTGTAAAAAGATGTTTGGACTTCGTTCTTTCCCTCTGCGGCTTGCTTGTGCTTAGCCCGGTTCTGCTTGTACTGTTTGTCTTAGTGCGGGTGAAACTCGGGAGTCCGGTGTTGTTTAAGCAGGAGAGACCGGGTAAGAATGAAAAGATATTTACGCTTTGCAAGTTCCGTACGATGACGGATGAGAGGGATGAGAAAGGGGAGCTTCTCCCGGACGCCGTGAGGCTGACAAAATTCGGGAAATTTCTTCGCTCTACCAGCCTGGACGAGTTACCGGAGCTTTTTAATATCCTCAAAGGGGATATGAGTATCATCGGCCCCAGACCGCTTCTGGTTTCCTATCTGCCTTATTACAGTGAGCGCGAGAAACTGCGGCATAGCGTGCGCCCGGGACTGACCGGGCTTGCGCAGGTCAGCGGCCGGAATTTTATCGATTGGGACAGGCGGCTTGCGAAGGATGTGGAGTATGTGGAGCATCTTTCTTTTGGAATGGATTTGAAAGTGCTGTGGATGACTGTGCAGACAGTGCTTGGCCATGCCGAGGAGGTGGCGGAGGATACCAATGCGGTGGAAGGCAATTTCGCACAGATACGGCAGAAACGATTGGAAGAGACTGGAAAATTAAATTGAAAAATCTATCTATGGAGATTCGTATGAATATATTGATTCTGAGCGCGGGTACGCGGAATAAGGTAGTGCAGTATTTTAAGAAAGAGATTGGCGATAGAGGACGGGTGGTGGCGACGGACTGCAGCAATCTCGCTCCGGCGGTCTATGATGCGGATGTTTTTTACCTGGTGCCCAGGATAACGGCGCCGGACTATCTGGACGTCATTCTCGATATTTGCCGAAAAGAAAAAATAACAGGCGTTTTTTCCTTGATTGACCCGGAACTGAGTATGTTGGCGAAGGAACGGGAGAGATTCCTGGCAGTGGGCGCCACGCCGATTATATCAGATTATGAGTTGGTTGAGACGTGTTTTGATAAATACAGGATGTATGAGCTTCTGTGTAAGATGCAGATTCCTACGGGAAAATGTTATCTTAGCAAGGAGGACTTTTATTGTGCGGCGGAGGCAGGCGAAGTGTCTTATCCGGTGTTTGTGAAACCGGTAAGGGGAAGCGCAAGTCTTAATATCAATAAAGTAGGCAGCCGCAAAGAAATCGATATGCTGTTTGATTTATATGACGATTTGATGATTCAGGAGTATATGGATGGGCAGGAGTATGGGGCCGACGTGTATGTTGACCTGATTTCCGGTAAATGTACATCTATTTTTGTGAAGAAAAAGATTAAGATGCGGGCAGGGGAGACGGACAAGTCCGTGTCTGTGAAAGATGAGGCATTGTTTAAGATGTTGCGGGAATTCGTGGAACAATGTGGGTTCCGTGGCATGATTGATATAGATATTTTTGAAATTGACGGCGTTTACTATATATCGGAAGTAAATCCCCGGTTTGGCGGCGGATATCCCCATGCATATGCCTGTGGCGTGAATATGCCTGCGGCGGTGCTGCGTAATCTGGAAGGCCGGGAGAATGAAGTGAAGATTGGGGATTATCCGGATAATATCTGCATGATGAAATACAATGAAATCAGCATCCGGGATATGAGCGGGGAAGAACTGGTGTAGATATAAGAGGAAAAAAGAAAGGCGCAGGAACTGGAATGGGCAGGATACTTGTTTTGACAAATTCTTCCGGCGGGCTGTATGATTTCCGTAATGAGTTCGTGCAGGCGATGCTTTCCGGACATGAAGTGTATGTCAGTATGCCGGATGATGTGAAGGAGAAGGAACTGGCGGAGGAGGGATGCCGGATTATTAAGACGGCGATTAACCGAAGAGGCATCAATCCGTTGGAGGATTTTAAGCTGTATTGTACGTACAGGCGGTTGATGCGCGAACTGCATCCTGATTTGGTAGTGACTTACACGATTAAACCGAACATATACGGCGGCCTTGCGGCGTCAGGCCGAAGAATCCCTTATATGGCCACGATTACCGGTCTGGGAGGGGCTTTTGACAGGACGGGGGTTTTGCTGAAGTTGATTGTCGCCATGTACCGTGCAGGGCTTAAGAAAGCTTCCTGTGTCTTCTTCCAGAATGAAGAGAATAAAGGGATTTTTAACAGATTGGGTATTACGGCGAAGAAGACGCGCATGGTGATGGGCTCCGGCGTGAACCTGGACAGGCACCGGTATGAGCCGTATCCGGAGGGAGACGAGACACATTTCCTTTTCGTCGGGAGAGTCATGAAAGAGCGCGGTATACTGGAGTATATCGAAGCTGCCAGGACGCTACATAGCGACAAAGTGTTTTTCGACGTTATGGGTTATTGTGACGAAGACTATCAGGATATGCTGGACGAGCTTGAAAATGAAGGCGTCGTGCACCAGGTCGGGTTCCAGACGCAGGTGCATCCTTACCTGGCGGCAGCTAGCGCCATTGTGGTAGCTTCTTTCCATGAAGGGATGTCCAATGCGTTGATTGAGGGCGCAGCTACGGGCAGGCCAGTCATAGCTTCCAGAATCAGCGGTTGTCTGGAGGCATTCGAGGATGGGCGGACAGGATTTGGCTTTACACCCGGACACGGGGATGAGCTGATTGCGGCTATGGAGAAGTTTCTGGCGCTTCCTGTTAAAGAGCGTGCCGAAATGGGACGCAGGGGCAGGGAGAAGATGGAGAAGGAATTTGACAGAAAGCTTGTGACCAAAGAGTATATGAAGGAAGTAAACAGTATTTTAAGTGGAGGTTTAGATTAATATGGACTTATACGAGAAAATTGTAAAAGGCGAAGAGAAGCTGTCCCTTGTGGGGCTTGGGTATGTGGGAATGCCGATTGCAGTCGCTTTTGCAAAGAAGATTAAAGTCGTGGGATTTGACTTGAACGAGAAGAAAATCGAGCTGTATAAAAATGGCATAGACCCGACCAACGAGGTGGGGAACGAGGTGATAGCCAATACTTCGGTGGAGTTTACGGCGGACAGTGAGAAGCTGCGGGAAGCGAAATTCCATATCGTTGCCGTACCTACGCCGGTCAATGACGACCATACGCCTGACCTGACCCCGGTGGAGGGGGCAAGCCGTATTCTGGGACAAAATTTAGTGAAAGGTTCCGTAGTCGTATTTGAATCCACCGTCTATCCGGGTGTTACGGAGGAGGTCTGCGTGCCGATTCTGGAGAAAGAATCCGGGTTAAAATGTGGTGTGGATTTCAAGATTGGCTATTCGCCGGAACGTATCAATCCGGGCGATAAGGTGCACAGGTTGGAAACCATTACGAAGATTGTATCGGGTATGGATGAGGAGACGCTTGATACGGTCGCTAAAGTCTATGAGCTTGTGGTGGATGCAGGCGTGTACCGGGCGGAATCCATCAAGGTGGCAGAGGCGGCGAAGGTCATTGAGAACAGCCAAAGAGATATCAATATTGCGTTTATGAATGAACTTTCCATGATTTTCCATAAGATGGATATAGACACGAAGGCGGTGCTTGAGGCCGCCGGGACGAAGTGGAATTTCCTGAAATTTATGCCAGGGCTTGTGGGCGGGCACTGCATTGGCGTAGACCCTTATTATCTGACCTACAAGGCGGAGGAATTGGGATACCACTCCCAGATTATTTTATCCGGGCGCAGAATCAACGACGATATGGGTAAGTACGTGGCAGAGAGCCTTGTGAAAGCGTTAATCAAATCGGATATCCCGGTGAAAAATGCCCGGGTGGCGATTCTGGGCTTTACGTTCAAGGAGAATTGTCCCGATACGAGAAACACAAAAGTAATCGATATTTACAGAGAATTAGGAGAATATGGGATTTCTCCGCTTGTGGTTGACCCCGCAGCCGATGCGGAAGAGGCGAAAAGGCTGTACGGTGTGACATTTGCCGCTATGGAAGATATTCAGGATATGGACGCCGTGGTGATTGCTGTGGCGCATGATGCGTTTTTAGGCCTTGGCAGGGAGAAAATTAACACATTCTATAACGCTGCGCACAAGCAGAAAGTGTTGCTTGATATCAAAGGGCTGCTTGACAGAAAAGAGTATCTGACAGAGGACTATCTGTATTGGAGACTGTAAGAAAGAGAAAAAATTTAACTAAATCATGGTGCATCCTTGCGGGCCTGCTTGGATTTTTTCTGGGGATGCTCGCTCTTTGCGGCGTAGGCGTCTATAACGATTCTGAGCAGTATATCACGATGCATATACACAGGGAACCGTTGTATCCCCTGTTTCTGGCATTTTTCCGGGTATTGTGCGGGGACGGCTATCTGACGGTCGTGGCGGTGGCGCAGAATGTGCTTACGGCGGTGGGTATATGGGTGTTTGCAGAATATATTGCGTCCCATTTTGGCTTGCGGCTATGGGAAGAACTGTTGGTGGTCATGATTCAGCTTGTCCCCCATCTGATGACCAGATATGTGTCGGCGCTGCATATTTTCCTGGAAAATTCGGTGATGAGCGAGGCGCTTTGCATTCCGTTGTTTCATTTTTTTCTTTATTTTCTGCTGCGCATGTTGTTTGAAAACAAGCTGCGCGACAGGATACTGGGATTGGTCTTTGCGTTTCTTCTTTCGATGGCCAGAGGACAGATGATGACCACAATCCTTGTATGGATGGTGTTGCTGCTTGGGCAGATAATATTTCATAAGCGGTACAGGGTATTGTGGGTTCCTGTCGTAGCGGTGGCTATGGTGTTCGGGCTGCGCAGCTTATCGGTCCATATCTACAATTACGGTGTGACAGGATACTTTATGGGGAATACTTATGGACAGGTTAACACGCTGACCAATGTGATTTATGCCTGTGATAAGGAGGATGGAGAGGTATTCGAAGAAGGAAGCCTGGAACGGGAGTTTTTTGAGCGTTTTTACGCCGAGGCGGACGCCATGGAGGCGAACTATAAGTATGGGGGCGACACCTTTGCCGAGCGGGCGGGGCACTTGGAAGAGTACCATGATAAGTTGAAGTTTGACATTCTGGAAGCTGATATGTCGGCTTATTATTTCGGGCTTGGCGAAGTAGATTATTACCAGCAAAGCAGTATGTCGGACGAGATGGCGGGCAGGATGTTGGTAAAGCTTCTTCCCGTCTGCTTCGGGCAATGGCTGTATGATTACGTATTGCTGTGCGTGAACGGATTTGTCAGGAGCATAGCGGTGGTGCATCCGCTTATCAGCCCGTTGGCATTGTTGATTTATGTGGCGGCAGCGGCGCTTGCCGTCTGGCAGATATGGCGAAAGAAAGAGAGTGATGCGGCGTGGGTCATGGGAGTGGCTTTTCTGTTTATTGCGGCCAATGTCTGCGCCACGTCGATTACAATTATGTGTCTGTCACGCTATATGATTTATGGATTTTCGCTGTTTTATACGGCAGGTTTTTTGCTTGTGAGAAAAGTGTATGGAGGGAATTACTAAGAAGGAGGCAGCTTAAGGCAATGGGATACAGGAATATTGCGTTTGATAAACAAAGTACGTTTCTGGTGGGCGGCGGAGCCGGGTTTATCGGCTCCAACATCTGCGAGGCGTTGATTGACATGGGTTATACCGTGAGGTGCTTAGACGATTTGTCCACCGGAAAATATGAGAATATCGAGCATTTAGCGGAAAATGAAAGGTTTACCTTTATCAAAGGAGATATTAGGAACCTGGATACTTGCATGGAGGCCACTAAGGGTGTGGACTACGTGCTCAACCAGGCGGCATGGGGCAGTGTGCCCCGCAGTATTGAGATGCCGCTTTTGTATGAGGAAATCAATATACGCGGCACATTGAATATGATGGAAGCGGCCCGGGTATGCGGCGTCAAGAAGTTCGTCTATGCATCCAGTTCATCCGTCTATGGCGACTCTCCTACACTTCCGAAGAAAGAGGGACAGGAAGGGCATGTGATTTCTCCCTATGCGCTGACGAAGAAGGTGGATGAGGAGTACGGACGGCTGTATAAGGAGCTGTATGGCCTTGACACTTACGGCCTGCGGTATTTCAATGTATTCGGGCGCAGGCAGAATCCGGAAGGGATGTATGCGGCGGTTATTCCGAAGTTTTTGAAGCAGCTTCTGCATGACGAAGCGCCGACCATCAATGGGGACGGCCAGCAGTCCAGGGATTTTACTTATATTGACAATGTCATTGAGGCGAATCTGCGGGCGTGCCATGCTTCCGGCGAGGCGGCGGGGCAGGCGTTTAATATCGGGGCGGGCGGCAGGCTTTTCCTGAACGACGTCTACAAGTATCTCTGCAAGGCCCTTGGCAAGGAGATAGAGCCGGTTTATGGCCCGGCACGCAAGGGTGACGTGCGAGATTCCAATGCAGATATCAGCAAGGCGAAGGAACTGCTTGGCTATGACCCGGAATATGATTTCGAGCGGGGCATTGCACTGGCGATTGACTGGTACAAAGAAAACCTGAGGTAAATGCCGGGAGACAGGGAATGGAGTTTACACTTGGCGGGTATCGCGTGCAGATAGCGCGGGAATATGAAATTGACGGCACGATGCCGAAAATATATAATGCACAGGGGCAGCCTCTTGAGACCTATTTCATTAAAAACAGGCATTCAAGACATGCCCCTTTTGGGCATGAGGGAAAATATTTCTTTTGGGACCGTTATAATTACGGACTTGACACCCATTTCTATGGGCCGGAGTCCATGGCGAGGCCGCTTGGCAGACCCACAGTCAAATATGGTATGCTGACGGAATCCCGCACAATTGTGCCGCAGGACTATGAGGTGTTCCACAAGCACAGAGGTCTGGAAAAAGAGTTCCGTTATATCTTTACCTATGATGAAAAAATCCTGGATGAATTGGAGAACGCCAGGTTTTATCCTGTTGCGGCGGGGATATGGAACCGTAGGATGCGGGACGGGCTCTGCCGGGAGAAGGACAGGGACTTGTCGATTCTGTCCTCCGACAAGGTGATGTGCGAGCTGCACAAGTTTCGTTTGGAGCTTGCCAGGATGTGCAAAAAAGAGCGGTTGGCGGATACTTATGGGAAATTTGACGGCGGGAGCTATGTGGAAAGCGTAGACGAGACGTTAGACCGTTATCGCTTTTCCATTGTGATAGAGAATAATGTTTCCGATTATTATTTTTCCGAGCGTCTTACGAGCTGTTTCGCTGCCCAGACAATCCCGGTATATTTGGGAGCGCGCAAAATATCGGAATTTTTCAATACGGACGGTATGATTCTGTTGGAAAAGCCTGACCTTGGAGAAGCGAAACAGAAAATAAAGGAATGCACGCGGGAAACATATGAAGAGAGGATTTGCGCGGTGCTTGACAATTACAACAGAGTACAAGAGTATGTGAATATGCAGGATTATCTGTATGAGCACTATTTGGGGGCACGGAATTAAACTGGGGCAAAAAAAACGCTCCGGCATGGAGGTAAAGATGAAATATAAGGTAGTGGTATTCGGCGTAAAGGATACATCCGAAAATATCGTGAGTTTTATTACGGAGCAGATTTGCCCGGTGGATTTGGTCATTACAATCAGCCCGGAGGTGACGAAGAAAAATCAGGTATCAGGGTATAAGGGGCTGTCTGTGCTGACGGAGAGATATGGCATTCCGGTGCATGAGGCGGACAGCTATTTCCTGACGGATGACAAGACACAGAAGTTTATGCAGGAAAATGAATTTGATATCGGTATTTCGATGGGATGGCAGAGGCTGATTCCTAAGTCGGTGTTGGACTGCTTTCAGTACGGGATTTATGGTTTTCATGGCAACTGCGGCTATCTGCCTTTTGGCAGGGGACGTTCGCCGCTTAACTGGTCCATCATCCTGGGGGACACGCGGTTTAATCTGAACATGTTCCGCTATGACGAGAAGGCGGACAGTCCTAATGTATTTGCCACGGAGATGTTTTCTATTACGCCCCACGATGATATCAGGACGGCGCAATATAAGAATATGATTTGTTCGAAGAACCTGATACGTAAGCTGCTTAAGGCCTATGAGGCGGATAATATCGTGATTCACACCGATTCAAAGGATTATGATTGTTGGTATCATAAGCGCACGGCGGCCGACGGCAAGATTGATTTCCGCGCTAGGACAAGGGATATTTATAACTTAATCCGGGGCGTTGCAGCTCCTTTTCCGGGGGCATACGCCATGGCGGGACAGGATAAAGTGACCGTGTGGGAGGCCCATCCTTTTGACGAGATGATTGATTTCTCCGCCTATGCGCCTGGAGAGGTGGTCGATATATTTGACGGAAAACTGGTGGTGCGCACGGTGGACGGTTCCCTCCTGATTGACAGGTACGAGTGCGAGAGGCAGATTGTTGTGGGAGATGTATTGGAGTAAGAAGTGTGCCCACGAAGGCGGAAAGGCAAAGTCATGGCAGAGGCAATCAGGGTACTGCACGTGCTTGGCGGAGTAGGTTTAGGCGGCGCGGAGAGCAGGATTATGGATTTGTACCGTCAGATGGATCGCAGCGAGATACAATTTGATTTTCTGGTGCATCAAAATGACACAAGCGTCAGGAAACCGCAGTTTTATGACGAGGAAATAGAGCGGCTGGGCGGGAAGATTTATATGCTGCCTAAGTTTAAGGTATATAATTATTTTGCATATAAAAAGGCAGTGCAGGAGTTTTTTGCCTGTCACCGTGAATTTCGGGTCGTGCAGGGGCATATGACCAGCACCGCAGGGATATACCTGCCGATTGCGAAGAAAAGCGGCGTGCATATTACGGTGGCGCATTCCAGGAATGCCGGCGTAGATAAGGGGCTTAAAGGCATTGCGACGAAATTTTTCAGGTGGAATCTGGTGAAGAAGGCGGATGTGTGCTTCGCCTGTTCTAAGCTTGCAGGGACAGACGTATTTGGGGAAGAAGCGGTGCGTCTGGGCAAGGTGAAAATAATCCACAACGCCATAGATGTTGAAAGGTTCCGTTTTCATCCCGGAAAACGGGAGGAAATGAGGAAGCGTCTCGGCATCGGAGGACAATTGGTATTGGGGCATGTGGGACGTTTTAATTACCAGAAGAACCATCCTTATCTCATAGACATTTTTGCGAAGCTATGCACAATTGTGCCGGACGCAGTGCTTCTTTTGTTGGGCGAGGGCCCTGACCGGGAGAAAATAGAGGAGAAGTGCTGTGCCCTTGGCATTTCGGAGAGAGTGAAATTTCTGGGTAACCAGAGGCGGCCGGAAGACTATTATCAGGCTATGGACGTGTTTGTCCTGCCTTCCTTCTTTGAGGGGCTTCCGGGGGTTTTGGTGGAAGCGCAGGCGGCGGGGCTTAGATGTTTCGTGTCGGATACGGTCACGCGGGAAGCGGCTGCCACGGATTTGGTTACGTACCTTGGTATCGGCGAGGAACCGCAGGTGTGGGCGCAGGAAATTGCGGCTGCGGCTTCTTATGAGCGTACTGCGACAGAAGATATCATGAAGGCTGCGGGATTCGATGTGGCGGCGCAGGCGGCAGGCTACCGTCTGTTTTACCAAAAGGGGGACTGTTCCAGGTTATGAAAAAATTGTTGTTGATTGTACCTTCTCTGCATCAGGGAGGATTGGAAAAAGTATGTGCGGCTACAGCAAGGCTCATGCAGCCATATTTTGATGTGAGAATAGCCGTTTTTGATTCGCGAAACGTGGCCTACGATATCAAGGGTATTCCGGTTGCCGATTTGCGGCTTCCCAGCCGTCCGGATAAGCTCGGGAAAGTGATTAATGTATGGAAGCGTGGATGGAAGCTGCGCAGGATAAAGAAAAAAGAGAAGATTGACATTGCCTACAGCTTCGGCCCTACGGCGAATCTTGCGAATATCGCCTCCGGGGGCAAGGCCGAGAAGTGGCTCGGCATCCGCAGCTACATGGACATGGGCAACCCGAAGCAGATTCGGCTTTTCTGTGCCTGTGCGGACAGGGTGGTATGTTGTTCGGATACGATTTGCCGTGAGGTAAGGCAGAAATATCGCTGTGATAAGGCGGTTTCCCTGAATAACCCTTTTGACTTACAGGAGGTGAAGGGTTTGTCTGAGCAGGAAGAAGCCCAACTTCCGTGGGATGAGGGCCGTATTCTCATCTCAATGGGACGGGAGGATGCCGTGAAAGGATTCTGGCACTTAATGAAGGGATTCTCATTGGTGCATAAGAGGCTGCCCGACACAAAGCTGATGATTATCGGGAAAGGGGATTTTGCACCCTATAAGGAGTTGGCGCACAACCTTGGGATTGACAGTGAAGTGTATTTTACAGGATTAAAGAAGAATCCCTATCCGTATCTGAAAAAGGGCGCGCTGTATGTCCTGACTTCTTATTATGAGGGCTTTCCCAACGCCATGGTGGAGGCGATGTCCATGGGGCTTCCCGTGATTGCCACGGACTGTATGACAGGCCCCAGGGAAATATTGGAAGACAAGTATGGCATCCTGATTCCGAATATGAGCAAAGAGGAAGATTTCGACCCGGCCCATATAATGGAGGAAGATAAGAACCTGGCACAGGAAATCACATCGCTTTTGGAGAATGAGGAGAAGATGTCCCATTACCGCAAGATGGCATTGCAGCGTGCAGGGGAATACACGGCGGAGTCCTATATTGAGAAAATATGCAGTTGGGCGAAAGTTGACTGCTAGTAAGTACAGAGGAAAAGAACAGAGTCTATGGAGAAACTGACAAATCATAAATTTCAGATGCCGCAGAAGAGGCAGTTGTATATTTTAATTCCCTTTGCCTTATTTTATACCGCTGCCGGAATGCTTGGGCAGCTTGAGAAAGCATCCAAACTGGGGATGCTCCATAATCTTGGCAGAGGGATTGCATGGCTGCTTTGCAGCTATTGTATTTTGCTTGGACTGTGTATGGTTATCTCTGCGGGCGGCCATGGCTTAAAAAAGGATAACGGGGCGTCGGCAGGAAAAAGGAGACCGGGGAGATGGTACGTATATGTGCTTTTCACCTTGACATGCCTGGCTTGTTATCTGCCGTACTTTCTCATGTATTATCCCACGTGGCTGAACAATGATGCCGTGTGGCAGATTGAGCAGGCTCTCGGGCTTGTGCCGGGTTCCAACCACCATCCATACTTTCATACGCTATTACTGAAATATCTGTTTCTTATCGGTTATAAGCTGTCCGGCAGCTATACGGGCGGTGCGGCTTTCTATACTTTTTTCCAGGTACTTATTATGGCCATGGTGTTTGGCTTTCTTCTCTACCAACTATACAAGAGAGGGACGCGCCCGGCCTGGCTTTTTTTGGCGCTTCTTTTTTATGCGGTATTGCCGATTAACGGATTGCTTACCATCTGCATGGGAAAAGATGAATTTTTCACGGCCTCCCTTGTGCTTTTTGCATGGGCGACAGTGGAATGGAATCTGGATGGAGAAGAAGCACAGGACATACAGAATGGCAGGAAAATTAGCAGGAGCTGCATCTTTAGATGGATAATGTACTTTGCGATTGGTTTATTGTTATGTCTGCTTCGAAGCAACGGTATTTTCATTTTCCTGGGAACCGCTTTTTTCCTGTTGCTTGCCAGAAAGAGGAAAGGGAAATTTCCGCTACGGACTTTTCTGTGCGTGGCGGCTGTGATACTATGTTATCTGGTTTACAAGGGTCCGGTGCTCCATGGGCTGCATGTGGAGCCGCCGGATACCATCGAGGGACTGACCATGCCCACACAGCATATATTATGCGCATATCTGAAAGGCGGGACGCTCACGGAGGAGGATATCGCCATGATTGACGAGGTGGTTCCGGCGGAGGAAGTGGGAGAGTATTATAATCCCTGGCTGTTTGATATCGTCAAGAATTTTATCCGCAGCGAGGGCAACCAACAGGTGATTGCGGACAATAAGTGGGAATACTTTAAGCTTTGGTTCAGGGTAGGGCTGCACAGCCCGTTGCAGTATCTGGTGGCGGAGGTCAGGCAGACGGCGGGTTATTGGGCATATGATGTGAAGGATTACGAGTATGTCTATGGGGATTATTACATGGTGGACAATCCTTTTGGCATGACAACCGAGAGGAAGCTTTTTTCTTATGACGCGGAGCTTGCCATGCATGATTTCCTGATGTGGTTCCGCGACCTTTATAATAAGGTATGGAGCCTGGGATTAAATACGTGGCTTATGGTGTTTGGGATTGCCTATATGGCATACCACGGGCGCAGTGTGCTTGTCTATGTCCCTTTTATTATGATGCTCGCGACGCTTCTCCTTGCGGCGCCGGTGTACAATGAGTTTCGGTATGCATACGGGCTGTTTGTGGCCCTTCCGCTTTTGTTGAGTTATAGTTTCAGGAGAGATACGGATGAAAAAATGGTGTAAGGCGCTTCTGTTTGTCCTGCCGCTTTTGTGCATGGTGGCTGCGGTGAACTGGTATGTGGATTCTTATGCGTATCTGCGGGTTACCTATGACCAGATAGGGATGCAGATGACAGACGCTTCGATGAATGTGGCAGGGCTTATGGAATCCGATTTTAATGACAGGAAATTGCTTCTGGCCAATCTGAAGAGACAGAAAGAACCGAAGGAGCTGATTGTGGCCGGCTCCAGCAGAGTGATGAATTTCGAGCACCAGATGTTCGGGACGGATTCTTTTTATAATACGGGGC
Source organism: uncultured Lachnospiraceae bacterium (assembly GCA_947172645.1). Lineage (GTDB taxonomy): Bacteria > Bacillota > Clostridia > Lachnospirales > Lachnospiraceae > UBA3282. Next base: position 123,455 of record CAMWBY010000004.1, read on the forward strand.
TGTCTGAGTCTACCATCTATGATTTGTTGGCGGTTGTGGGAATCTTAGAACAAAATGGGCAGCTTCCGGAGAAAATGCTCATAGGGGTGGATGCTTTTCTTTTTAATACAAGCCATAACAATGACCGCTATATGGAATTGGAAGAGTATGTTGCCTATATGCAGGGACGGTTGGACGGCATACGGCAGGATACAGGCGCGGGCTTTGAAGACAGCGGCTTAGCTGACAGGAGCATACAGCTTTGCACGGGCAGGGACAACAGCAAGTGGTTGTCTTTGGACTATTTCCGGTACAATGTGACATGCCTGTCAGAACATAAACGGTTTGCGGTGGGTTACACCAGAGAGTGGGAGGCTGAGCAGTACCTGAAACATTATGACGGCAGTATCGCTTACCAGAGAAGCCTGCGGGAGGTTGATGTAAGCGAAGTGGAAGAGCTGACGAGGCAGTCCATTGAAGAGCATGTAGTTTACCGTATGACGGATTACAAGGAGATTGATGAAGAGAGCATGGAAATGCTTGACGCTTTGGTCGGGTATTTGCAGGCGTGTGGCGTGGAGGTGATGTTATACTTGCCACCCTATTCGCCCATGATGTATAATTACATAGAATCTGAGGAACAGTACGAGATTACGTTTCGGATTGAAGACAGAATCAGGCAGATGGCTAAGGACAGGAGCGTGGCGTTGTATGGCTCCTACGACCCTGCCGGCTGCGGCCTCGAGATGACGGATTTGTACGATATTTACCATGTAAAGACCGAGAAAATGATGGATACGCTGTATCTGTCTGTTCCTGTTGCCAATATGCCATAGAGAGACGCGTAAGGTATGGCGGGCGCACTGACAGGCAGTCAGAGTATTGGAAAGGACATATAGGATTATATATGAAAGCGAATGTTACTTACTGGTTGGATGAGAGTGCAGTCAGATTTCCTGAAAAACCTGCTTTTGTGGACGAGCATAAGAGCGTGACGTTTCATGAGCTGCGGATGCAGGCCATGGCGTTGGCCACGCAGATGATTCGGAAAGGCCTGTTTAAGAAGCCTATTGTGGTCTATCTGGAAAAAGGCGTAGACGTGTTGGTTTCTTTCATGGGGGCCGCATATAGCTGTAATTTCTATTCCCCTATCGACATTGATATGCCGGCCAGCCGGGTTAATAAGATTCTGGAAGTGCTGCAGCCTTCTTTGGTGGTGACGACCGCGGCCTTGCGGGAAGCCTTTGAGGCGTATGACTATCAGGGAGATTATATGATTTTCGAGGAAGTTTCCGTGACGGAGGCGGATGAGGAGGCGATAGACGCCACCCGTGGGAAAGGGATTGACACAGACCTTCTGTATGTGCTGTTTACTTCCGGTTCCACGGGCGTGCCCAAGGGTGTGACGATAAACCACCGCTCGGTGATAGACTATATCGACTGGGTGACGGAGACTTTTGATATTACAGAGCAGGACAGCTTCGGAAATCAGGCACCTTTTTATTTTGACAATTCGATTCTGGATATCTACAGTACCGTAAAGAGCGGCGCGACGACCTATATTATCCCCAAAAACCTGTTTGCGCAGCCTGTCCTTTTGTTGGAATATTTGAAAGAAAGGAAGATTAATACAATTTTCTGGGTGCCGTCGGCGTTAATTGTGGTGGCGAAACTGAAAGCTTTCCGAAACGTGGATTTGTCGGACACATTACATAGGGTGCTTTTCTGCGGTGAGGTTATGCCCAATAAACAGCTTAATACGTGGAGGAAGTTCCTGCCGGATGTGCTGTATGCCAATCTGTACGGGCCTACGGAAATCACGGACGCTTGCACTTATTATATTGTGGACCGTGAGTTTGCGGATGATGAACCGCTTCCCATCGGCATTCCGATGGCGAATACGGATATTCTTGTTCTGAATGACAAGGATGAACTGGTGACAGGCGATGAAGTGGGGGAACTGTGTGTCAGGGGAACTTCTCTTTCCATGGGATATTACCGTAACCCGGAGAAGACCAGAGAAGCGTTCGTGCAGAATCCTTTGAATCTGTGTGTGCCGGAGACGATATACAGAACGGGCGATTTGGTGAAATATAACGATTACGGGGAGATAGTTTATCTGTCCCGCAAGGATTTCCAGATTAAGCATATGGGACACCGCATAGAGTTGGGAGAGATTGAGACGGCGGTATCTTCCCTACCTGAGATTGCGCTTTGCTGTTGCCTGTACGATGAGAAACGTCAGAAGATTGTACTCTTCATCGAGGAGGAACTGGATAAAGCCTATATCAACGAGCAGATATCAAGGCTTGTGCCGGAGTATATGCTTCCCAACAAGGTGGTTACCTTACAGAAGATGCCCATCAATGCCAATGGGAAGATTGACAGGGTGAAGCTGAAAGAGCTTCTATAAGAGATTGGGTTGTATAGGGGAGTAGGATTGACGGGATGATGGATACAGCGTTTCGCAGAGTAATTGTGATTGGGTATGGAAAAGTGACAGGCGAGGTATTGCAGCATGTTTGTGAGAAGCAGGAAGAGTACGGATACAGCCTGGAATTTATCGAGCATGAGGTACATCCCTTTAGCGTGACAGAGAAAATCTGTGAAGAAGAAGGGATTCCTTTTCACCGGATTACGGATAAGAAGGAACTTGCAGCCTTTTTTGACAAGATTAAGGAGGGTACGCTGATTATCAGCGCAAGCAATAATTTTCTTTTTCCGGCGTCTTTGGTTGAGAAGGAACATATCACCATCATCAATTTCCATAATGCGCTTTTGCCCGAATATCCTGGCCGGAATGCGCCTAGCTGGGTTATCTATATGGGGGAAAAGGAGACCGGCATTACCTGGCATTACGTGACGGCGGGCGTGGACGAGGGGAATATCATCGTCCAGAAAAGGTGTGCTGTCGGTGAAGACGTGAAAGCCTATGAACTGGCGGGAAAGCTGATGGATTTGGCCGGGGAGGCGTTCAGGGAGCGCTTTGCAGATGTGATGGCGGCGTGTGTGGAGGCGAAGGAGCAGGGATTTGATGCGGGGCGCAGAATGTACCGTTCCTATGAGGTGCCCTCCGATGGATTCTTCCGGCTGACGGACAGGCCGGAGGATATTTACCGTCTTCTGCGCAGTGTGGATTACGGCAAGAATGATATTTTCCCTCCTATGCGGACGATGATGGATGGGCGGGAGGTGAAGGTGCTCAGATATCGTAAGGTGACGCCGGATAAGCGGCGGGAGGAAGAGGGTGTCCTGTACCTTCCCCTTGGGAAGGAAGCATTGTTGAAGATAAAGTATTCATCGGTTTAGAGGTTGAAGATTACAGAAAGGTATGGATTTAATATGGAAGAAAAAATTCTACAAATCTTAGAAGAACATTGTATTGAAGCGTTGGATTATGACGGGGACAGCATGATGGAGGACGGTATTATCGATTCTTTTACGGTCATCAATGTGGTAAGCGACCTGGAAGATGAATTTGATATCGAAATTGACGCAAAATATGTGGTAGCGGAGAATTTCAAGAACAAGGAGGCAATCGTTGCCCTGGTGCAGAGATTGCTGGATGAGTAAATGCAGCTTTTATCATATTCTTTCGCGATACTCTGGGCGATGTCCTTCGCCTTATATTACCTTGTTCCGAAGAAGATGCAACAGTATGTTCTGCTTGTGTCCAGCGTTTTGTTTTATGTGATTGGGCTGCGGGGATTTCCTGTAAGCCTGCTTCTTACCGGGGCGGCTACCTATGGGTGCGGCATATATCTGGAGCGACAGCTTGCAAAAGAGAAAGACGGACTAAAACAGTTTGCGGATAAGGAGCAGAAGAAGGCATATAAGGGCATGTGCCAAAGGAAAAGAAAAAGAGTGCAGGCGGTCTATATTGTGTTCAATCTGGGACTGCTTATTTTCTATAAATATGCAGTGATTGCGCTGCCTCTTGCAGAATCACTGTTTGGCCCGCAGGCCGGGTTTTTGGGAAAAGTCGTGATGCCGCTTGGCATATCCTTCTATACGCTGACGGCTATAAGCTATGTGATTGACGTAGGCAGGGAACATTACGCGGCGGAGAAGAATTTTCTGGTAGTGGTTTTATTTCTTGCCTATTTCCCTTCGGTGACGCAAGGCCCATTTTGCCGTTTCGAACAGATGAAGGAACAGTTTGTAAAAGAACATGTTTTCCGGTATGACAGGATGCTCCGGGGTATACAGAGGTTTGTCTGGGGCGCTTTCAAGAAGCTTGTGATTGCGGACAGGCTTGGCATTTTTGTGGACAGGGTTTACGGCGTGGAGGCGGCTTCTGTCTCCGGCAGTGTGTTCGCCTGTGCCACGGCTTTTTATATGTTGCAGCTTTATGCAGATTTTTCGGGCTATATTGATATGGCGGCGGGCGTCAGCGAGACTTTTGATATCAGTCTTCCGGATAACTTCAAGCGCCCTTATTTTTCCCGTTCGGTGGCGGAATTTTGGCGCAGATGGCACATTACGTTGGGGACTTGGTTTAAAGATTATGTGATGTTTTCCTTTGTGATGTCGGGAATCGGACGTAAAATCGGCAAGGTGTGCAAGAATAAGTGGAACGGCATGGGCAGACAGGCCGCGCCGATTATCGGGACGATGCTTGTATGGCTTTTTACAGGGATGTGGCATGGCAGAACGCTTGGCTACATGCTGTGGGGAGTCTACTACGGTGTAATTATGAGCGTCTCTCTTCTTTTGGAATCCAGATATGCGGGATGGAAGGAGCAATTTCATATCAAGGACGGGAGGGCCTGGGGATTCTTCCGTATGGCCCGTACTTGGTGTATTGTTTTTCTGGCGGACGTGCTTATCCGAAGCGAGAGTCTGGCGCAGGCAGGAGCCATTTATTCTTCCTTTCTGACAAGATTGCATATCCGGGGGCTCTTTTCCAGTGAATTGACGTCTTACGGATTGGGGAAATATGATTTTCTGCTTTTATTTGTAGTATTGTTGATTTGGCTTGCGGTTTCCTTGTTGGAAGAGCGGGGAGAGGACGTGAGGACGTATCTGGCAGCCAAACCTATCCTTATCCGGTGGATATGTTATTACGGGATTGTTCTGCTAGTCCTTGTGACGGGTATCTATGGCGGCGGTTACGATACGGCGGCGTTTATGTACCAGAGTTTTTGATTCTGCCTGCATATATGTTATGGATGTCGTCTTACATTTGGTTCAGAGAGATGGGTTTATCCGATGAGAAAAATTGTCTTTCATTTAAACTGCTTAGAGCAGGGCGGCGCAGAGAGAGTCGTCACAAACCTGGCGAATCAGTTCGCGGACAATGGATATGATGTCATTATCGCTACAGAGTGGTTTGGCGAGAATGAATTTCAAACTGACAGACGTGTCAGGCGTGTACATGTCGGACTGCGGCAAGGCGATGAGAAGAAACATCGCCTTATTCAGTTTCATCTGCGCGTGAAATATTTGCGGGAATTTCTCAAAAATGAAAAGCCTGATATATTGATACCTTTTGCCAGGAAGGCGTTGTACAGGGGATTGATGGCGGCATATTTCATGAAGCTTCCGGTGCTGATTTCCATACGCACCGACCCGGCGGGGCACTATGAAGAACGCTCGGATAAGATACAGATACCGTTGTTGTTTCCGCGGGCGGACGGCTGTGTCTTCCAGACTGAGGGCGCGAGGGAATTTTTTGCCCCCAGGCTACAGGAAAATTCCCGGATTATCTTAAACCCGATTCATCCGAAATATATCGGCGTCCCCGAACCGGAGACAAGGTCGAAGACGGTAGTGCAGTCCGGCAGGCTCGTGGACTTTAAGAACCAGCCGATGCTAATCAGGGCGTTTGTGGAGGTGCATAAAAAGCACCCGGATTATGATTTGAAAATTTACGGCGGGGATTCTTTTGACGGGACGAAAGAAATTTTGGAACGGGTGATAGAGGAAAACCAAGCCCAGGACTATGTACATTTGATGGGAGCCAGCGACAGTCTGGAGAAGGATTTGGCGGATGCCGCTTTATTTGCTTTTTCTTCGGACTGGGAGGGATTACCGAATGCGCTGCTTGAGGCGATGGCGCTTGGACTGCCTATTGTGGCTACGGACTGCCCCTGCGGCGGGCCTCGCACGGTGATGACGGACGGTGTGGACGGTCTTCTTGTGCCCATCAAGGACCAGAAGGCAATGGAGGACGGAATCAACCGTCTGATTGAGGACAGAGAGTTGGCGGACAGGCTTGGCAGGGAGGCGCGCAAGATTGCCGGGCGTGCCAATGGAGACGCCGTATTTGCGCAGTGGAGAGATTATATTGAGGAACTTTGCGGAAAGTACCGCGGACAGTAGGACGCTCGGAAATGGGGATTAGGATGAATCACAGCAAGATTGTGAAAAAAATAATTATTTTGTGTAACTGTGCCGCCGTCTTTTTCATGGCGTATGTGATGACGGTCAGTGCAGGATATACGGTGCTTCTTGGAGATGATTTTACCCATGGTGTGAGAGTGGGAGCGTTTCATGTACCTTTTTTCCAGTATGTGGCTGCCTCTTTCCGATATATGAGGGAGATATATCTGGATTGGCAGGGGACTTATTTCGCGATGTTTCTCCAGGCGTTTCTTTCTCCGGTTAACAATTTTGGAATGGCGCAGCTTAAGGCTGTCATGATGTTGAATGCGCTGCTTTTTTTCCTTTCACTTTTTTGTATGTACTGGGCGGCCTCAGGATTTATTTTCCATGGGAAAAAGGAACTGCATATCCGTCTGACTTTCTTTACGGTGATACTGTTTGCGGTATTGGACGCGGATGTATTTACAGAAATCTTTTTCTGGTATTCCGGGGCGGTGGCATACAGCATTCCTTATTCCTTCTTATTTCTTGCCGTCACATGTTTTCTTTTAGAAAATTACACATGTTATACTACAAGAGCGAAGAATACATTGACTGCGTTTGCGGCAGTGTTTGCTTTTTTGGCTTCGGGAGGCTCCCTGGCGGTCAGCGGGACGGGGTGTTACGCCATATTGCTGATGACCATAGGGTTTTATCTTGTTTCCAGGAAAATATCGGTGAGAAATATGATTGTTACCGTGGCGGGAATTGTGGGAGCGTTGATTAACGTGGCGGGCCCGGGTAATTTTTCCAGGCATAGCTACAACAGCGCCTCCTGGCTGCTTGTGCAGTCGGTGAAGTGGACGGTCAAAACTGTATGGCGTGAAATTGGCAGGCTCACGGAGGAGACAATGTTTGGCGTCATGCTGATTATCATGATTTTAGCGGGTATATATTTATCGAAAAAAATACGACCTGTGCTGTGGGCATATGGTATCGTCAGCGTTTTAGCTCTGGCGGTGGGGTATGTGACGGCGTTCCCGGTTGCCTTCGGATATGGCGGCTCAGAATTTCCAAATAGGTGTTATTTTATACTGGACGTGGCGCTCATACTGTCATTGTTGAACTTTGCCGTGTTTGCGGGGTTCTGCCTGGACAGGTGGGCGGATATGCGTGATAATAAGAGCGCCTGCGGGGTTCTGGCGGTGGTGGTATTCGCCTCCTTCTTATTCGCGCCGGAACAGATTTCTGACTCGTCTCTTATGGCGGTGGCAGGTTCCATGCACAATGGGACTTACAGGGATTACTATGAGGCGTGCACGGAACTTTATGGTTATTTGGAGAGCTGCCCGGAAGACGATGTGGCGCTTGACGTGCCAGAGTATATTGAGGATTTTGAGTGCTTCTATCTGGATGAAGATGCGGACGGTTGGGTGAATGTGGGCGTGGCGCAGTTTTATCATAAAAATTCCGTGAGGAAAAACGGGGAGTAAGTAAGATATCATATCTGTATCTTGTGGCGGTGTTCCATAGCGTATATAATGGGATAAGGTTAGTGTGTTTTAATATTAAGGAGACAGGCGGAGGTTTTATATGTTTTCATACGATGACTACAGGGAAATGATTCGGATTATACAGTCTACAGGCAGATACTGCGGTTATGCGGACGCTTTTGGCAGGGATAAGTTTATCATTATGCGGCATGATGTAGAATACAGCGTTGACAGGGCTTATCAGATGGCGCGGGTGGAGCAGAGCATGGATTTTGTTTCCACATTCTTTTTCCAGTGGACGAACAATACTTATAATATTCTGTCCAGAAGAAATATGGATATGATTAAGGATATGCATGAGAGGGGACAGCACATCGGGCTTCACTTTGCCTTGAACGGTATGACGGATATGCAGCAAATCCGCAAGCGTATCAAGATGGAGATAGATATTCTTAGCGAAATGTTCGGTTTTGAAATCAAGGAGTTTTCCATACACAGGCCGTCAAAGGATGTTCTGCGCGAGAATATTAAGATGGATGGCATACTGAATGCGTATCAGGATGATTTTTTCACATTTTCAGATAAAATAACGGATGATACTCAACTAAAAGTCAAATATATGTCCGATGCAAATCATATTTGGCGTTACGGTTACCCGGATGAAAAAAATATCACAAGTTATGATAAGGTGCAGATATTGGTTCATCCTTTTTCCTGGTGTAAAAAGGGGTATAATAATTTTGAGAACTACAGGTCGCTATTGCAGGAGAAATATGTGGAATTGGTGGAATCCGTAGACAATGAGTGTAAGGACTTCGGTGAATATAAAGATTATTTCCTGGAGAAAGATGTGCGCTAGAGTGTTATTTTGGTAAATGATACATTAGGCCATCGTGGACAGGATGTAGAAAAAGCGGGATGAATCTATGTGTGGAATATGCGGATATATCAACAGAAAAAATATAACCCTGGAACAATTAAAAGCTATGAATGACACCATGTATCACAGGGGGCCGGACGACAGCGGTGAGGAAATCTATGAGATGGGCGGCGGATGGCAGGTTGGCTTCGCTCAGAGAAGGCTGGCCATCATGGACTTGTCGGCCCTAGGGCATCAGCCGATGCATTCGGCCGATAAGCGGGTCTCTGTGGTGTTTAACGGTGAAATATACAATTATCGTGAATTGAGGAAAGAATTGGCGGACTATCCCTTCCGGTCGAACTGTGACACGGAAGTTATCATAGCCGCCTATTTAAAATGGGGAATCCGGTGTATAGAGCGTTTTAACGGGATGTTTGCCATTGCGCTTTACGACAGGGATACGGAGGATGTTTTCCTTGTGCGGGACCGGATTGGCAAGAAGCCGCTTTATTATTGGTATGAGGACAAAAATCTGGTGTTTGCGTCGGAGTTGAAACCGATTATGGCGTGCCCAGGATTCACAGGCCAGATAGACAGGAGCGTCCTGTCCAGGTATCTTTTCCAACAGTATATTAACGCGCCGGAGAGCATATACGAGCATGTCCGCAAGGCGGAGCCAGGCTCGATTGTACAGTTTTCCAGGGGCGAGGTTCATACTTGGAAGTATTGGGACGTCAAGAAGGTTTATCATGAAGCGCAGAGAAATCCTGTGGAAGATTACGCGGATGCGAAAGAGGGGCTGAAAGCGCTTTTGAAGAAATCTGTAAAGGCGCGTATGATTGCCGATGTGCCATTGGGTTCTTTCCTAAGCGGCGGATATGACTCTTCCCTTGTGACGGCTATTGCGCAGGAGTGTTCTGGTAGCCCTGTGAAGACCTTCTCTATCGGCTTCCATGAAGAAAAATACAATGAAGCGAAGTACGCCAGGGCGGTGGCGGATTATCTTGGGACAGACCATACAGAACTCTACATTGATGAAAAAGATATGTTTGACTTGGTGGAGAGCATTCCGCAATATTACGACGAACCTTTTGCAGACAGCTCTGAGATTGCCACGATGATGGTGTCGAAGCTTGCCAGGGAGCATGTGACGGTTGCTTTGTCAGGCGACGGTGGGGACGAGTTTTTCTGCGGCTACAATATTTACGCCAATGTGGCCCAGGCGCAACGGTTGGATATGCTTGGGGCGATGGTACATGGCATATGCGGCTTACCGGGATTGAAACAGGCGCGTCTGGAGAGCAAGCTGCCTTTCAGGGTCCGGGTCATAGCGGGCAACCGTGAGAAGGAGAGTAAGACCCAGTTTGGAGCCGGCAATTATCTTGTCCGTGCGAAAGCTATGGTAAAACAGGAAGACAGAGGAAGAGAGCCACTTCCGGTTCATTATCTGACGGAGAGCGGATATCAGGTGAAAGATTGGCAGGTCAGGAGAATGCTGCTTGATATGGACACTTACCTGCCTGGGGATATCCTCTGTAAAGTGGACAGGGCTTCGATGAAGTATTCTCTGGAATCCAGGTGCCCGATTTTAGATACAGATGTTATGGAATTTTCTTACAGGATTCCACATGCGTTTAAATATGCGGGAAAAGATAAGAAACATATCCTGAAAGAGATTGCTTATGATTATATACCAAGGGAGCTTTTGGACAGGCCTAAGGTGGGGTTCGGTGTTCCGCTTGATAAATGGCTCCGCGGACCGCTTCGGGAACAGCTGTTAGGATACAGCAGTTATGAATTTTTAAAACGTCAGGACATATTCGATGCACAGTATGTATCGGACATGGTGGGACAGTATATTAAGACGGGCGATGCAGGCCCCGCAACCGGGGCGAATTATTCAAAACTGACTTGGTCTTTCTTCGTCTTCCAACAATGGTATCAGAAATACCATAGTCGCTAAGCGGTAGAATATAACTTACGCAATCTGATATAAGATAAAATAACGATTGAAAATAAAGTTTTTCAGAAGAAAAAGAAGTTAGATAACAGAAATAATTGCGTGCACAATTTTAAAGATAAAAATAAAATCAAATTTAATAAAAATAAGGTTTTGGGAAGAAAATGCAGGAAAAATGAAGCGAAACTGCAAAATATGATGATTGAAAAAAGAATATGAAGGATTTTATTCAAAACCCATGAAAAAAGTCGAAAGAGAAAAACATGTAGCTTTTTATATCGGTTCTTTGCATAAAGGCGGAGCGGAAAGAGTCTTCGTGAACCTCGCTGAATTTTTCAGGAGGGAGGGATATAGGGTTACTATGGTCACCCAATATCAATTCCCAGAAGAGGAAGAATACAGGCTTCCGGAGGGGGTGAAAAGAGTACTCTCGGATTTGACGGAAGAAGAAATAAGTAACAGCCGTATTGTTAATTTTTTTCGCCGTTTGCGAAAGCTTCGGAGTGTATGGATAAACGAGAAACCCAACCTGGTGTTATCTTGTATTGGCAAGAATAATTTCATGACAGTTGTTACGACATGCTTTACAAAAACGAAGGCGGTTGTGTCCGTGGTGGGCGAGGCGAAGGAAGAATATCCGAACAGACTTATGCGTCTGCTTGCAAATTTTCTTTTTCCTTATGCGGCGGGTATTATTTTGCAGACGGAACGGTCGAAATATTTCTTCTGCAAGAAAGTACAGAGACGGGCCGTCGTTCTTCCCAATTCCCTCAATCCGGATTTTATGAAGCCGCGGTATGAGGGAGAGCGGGAGCGGAGGATTGTGGCCGTGGGCCGCCTGGACGCCAATAAAAACCATGAGATGATGCTTCGCGCCTTTGCGGCGTTGAAGGATAAGTATCCGGAATATACATTGACGATATATGGAGAGGGAGAGCTGCATGGTTTTTTGGAGAATTTGGCTAAGGAGCTTGGGCTTTTGGGGAGAGTGTTTTTGCCCGGTGTGATTCCTGACGTGGCGGCACGGATTGAGAAGGCGGCGCTTTTCCTGCTGACTTCCTATTCGGAAGGTGTTTCCAATGCTTTGATTGAGGCGCTTGCCATCGGGCTTCCCGTGATTTCCACGGATGTGCCTAGCGGCGGCACCGAGGAGCTGATGACTGATAAAGAAAACGGTCTGGTGATTCCGGCGGGGGACCAACAGGCCCTTGAAGAGGCCATGGACAGGCTGCTTGGCGACCCTGCCTACGCAGACAGGCTTGGGAGGGAGGCAGCCAGGATTCAGGAGCGGCTTGCCCCGGAACGGGTGAATTATTTGTGGAAGGAATTTTTTGACGGGATTATTTAGGAAAGGACATTGCAGATGCGACAGGGCAAGGCGAAGACAGTCATGCAGATTGCTGCATTCATCGGTATTTTTGTAGTATTGTTGGTTGCGGTATCTTATATGGTGCGGACAAACGGTGATGTGAAGGACCGGTTTTCCGGTTTCTATGCGGAGAAGGACGATACGCTTGATATCGTCATGATTGGTTCCAGTCCGGTATTTCCCTATTATGCAGCGCCAAAGCTGTGGGGCGAGACCGGAATCGCCATGTATCCTTTGTCGTCTAATATGCAGCGCCCCGTCGCCATGAAATATTTAGTGCAGGAGACCGAGAAGAGCCAGTCTCCGGAGCTATATATTTTTGAGATGCGGATGTTTACGATTGAGGATGCGGGACTAAGTGAAAATATGGCATATACCAGGGGCGTGACGGACAACCTGAAATATTCGCCCTTGCGGTGTCAGACCATACGGGCGATGGTGCCTGCGGAAAACGAAGAAGGACGTATCAGCTTCTATCTGGATATTATGAAATATCACACGAACTGGAAGATGCTTGCGCTTCCGTCGGAGTGGGCAAATATAACATACCATAAACCGCATCCGCTGAAAGGTTATACGTTTAAAGACGAGGTGGGGCCCCAACCGATGCCGGACTGTGGAAATGCCGGGGGCGTGAAGGAGATTCCTTCCGAACAGGAAGAATATTTGAGAGATTTGTTGGATTTTTTGAAAGAAGGGCAAAGAGACGCTCTGTTTGTCGTATCTCCTTATGGAGAATCATTGGAAGAACAGCAGATGTTTAACTATATGGAAGAAATTATTTCTTCTTATGACTATCCGTTTTTGAATATGAATAATTATTATGAAGAAATCGGTATTATTTTCGAGGAAGATTTCGCGGATTACGGCAGCCATACCAATGCGGTGGGGGCTGAGAAATGTACGGATTTCCTGAAAGAGTATCTGCTTGTAAACTATGACTTCATGGACAAGCGGGGAGATAAGGACTATGCGTCCTGGGATAAGTCCTATACGCTATGGCAGGAGAAAATTGTCCCCGCCAGGGAGACCATACAGGAAAGGATAATCAATGAAGATTATGCCGTAGTGGGAGAGGAATAGTGTGAGAAAACGGAGTTGCTATAGGTTAAGCATAGATGCCTGCGGGCAGGAGGGAAACCGGGTATGTGTGGAATCGCCGGATTATGTAATTGGGGTGACGGTTTTAGAGAGAATATAGAGAAGATGAACGGGAAGATGTACCATAGGGGCCCGGATGCGGGTGGAATATGGGCATTGGACGGTCATCAGGTAGTTCTTGGACACAGGAGACTTTCCATTGTGGATTTGACGCCGGCCGGGGCACAGCCTATGGAATCACATAACGGGCGGTATGTGATAGTTTTTAACGGAGAGATATATAACCATCGGACAGTCAGGGACAGGCTGCTTCAGGAGAATAAGGTGACTGCTTTCAGGGGAACGTCGGATACGGAAGTTCTTTTGGAAGCAGTCTGTGCATATGGGGCGCAGGAAACATTGCGTATGATAAAAGGTATGTTTGCCTTTGCAGTGTATGACAAAGAAGAACGTGTGTTATTACTGGCTCGTGACAGAGTGGGTGAGAAGCCGTTGTATTATGGGTTTGTGGGAGAAGGACGTTTTGTGTTTGCTTCCGATTTAAATTCCATTGCGGCTTTGGACGGTTTTAGCAATCCGGTAAATACGCATGTTTTGGAACAGTATTTCCGGTATGGGTATATTCCGGCGCCTTATTCGATATATGAAAAAATATACAAATTGGAACCTGGAAAAATACTTGTTATTAAGTCTCCATTTAATAATTACACCATTTATCCTTATTGGTCGATGCAGGAGGCGGCGGTTTATGGGCAGAAGCATCTTTTTCATGGGAGCGAGGAAGAGGCGGCGGATGAGTTGGAACGTCTGCTCAAGGAATCTATCCGCGGGCAGATGGTAGCGGATGTGCCTGTAGGGGCATTTCTGTCGGCAGGTATTGACAGCAGTACGGTGGTATCTCTCATGCAGTCTTTAAGTGAGAGGAAGGTCAGGAGTTTCACGATTGGGATGTGCGACGAGAAGTTTAACGAGGCGCATATCGCTAAGGAGATTGCGCAGCATCTGGGTACGGAGCACACGGAGCTTTATATTACGGAGGAGGACGCTCGCAGTGTGATTCCGCATCTTGCCGGGATGTTCGGCGAGCCCTTTGCGGATTCCTCCCAGATACCAACCTATCTCGTGAGTAAGATGACCAGGGAGCATGTGACGGTATCTCTGAGCGGAGACGGCGGGGATGAGTTGTTTGGCGGTTACAATACGTATACATCGGTTGACCGGATATGGGGTCGCACCAGGAAGATTCCCGGTGCAATCAGGAGACCGGCAAGCGCGCTTCTTGGCGCGGCCTGCGGCGGCAGGGACAGCGCCATGTCTACCCGGGCAAGGCTTTTGGGGGCGCGCAGTATTGAAGATATGTACCTGCGTTCCGAGATTGGGGAGGGGCTTTCGATTGTGGGGAAAGAACACCGTGACCCACAGGCAGGAAAGCTTCCGCGCAGCAGTACAATTATGGACACTTATCCGGCGGGACTTCTGGAGGAGCCGCAGCACAATTTAATGCTAATGGATTTGTTAATGTACCATCCGGATGATATACTGAATAAAGTGGACAGGACAGCCATGGCGGTTTCCCTGGAGACGCGGGTGCCAATGCTTGACAAGGATGTGGTGGAGTTTGCATGGACACTGCCGCTGTCCTACAAGAAGAAAGATGGCGTCACGAAAAATGTTCTGCGGGATATTCTGTACCGTTATGTGCCACGGGAATTGATGGAGCGGCCCAAGAAGGGCTTTAGCATTCCTCTTCATAAGTGGCTGAAGGAACCAGGACTGCGCCAGTGGGCGGAAGGACTGATTGATAGGACGGTGCTGGACAGGCAGGGAATATTGGATACTGACGCGGTATGGAAGATATGGGATGATTATATCAGGCGGGATATCTGGCGGGTGCAGATATGGTATATCCTAATGTTCCAGGCGTGGATGGGATACGCCGGGCGATAATACACCTGCACCTGGCACAGGATAAATAACATTTGAAATTAATCAAATAATTAAATATAAATTTAATTATTTGATAATAAGAAAATATATCTAGCGTTATTTTAACTGATAGGAAAGTACGCCATAATGTGGTAAGGCGCCAACAAGAATTTGCAACGCAAATTCTTGCAAAGTTGGCCGCCGGGCCAACTTTTTTTACAGGAAGCTAAAGGAATGTACGATGCAAATATTAGAGAACTACCACCCTTCCAGAATTAAAATAGCAGACCAGGCAGATTTGATTTCGGTGATTGTGGCTGCTTATAATACACCGGAATACATCGAGAGAGGAATCAATTCCGTCCGTTTCCAGACATATCAGAATCTGGAAATTATCGTGGTGGATGACGGTTCCACGGATGATACGGGCGAACGCTGCGACCGTATTGCAGATAAAGACGCCAGAGTCAGGGTTATCCATAAGAAAAACGGCGGGCTGGCGGCGTCACGCAATACGGGTATGGCAGCGGCAAGAGGCAAGTTCATTGCTTTTATAGACGGGGACGACTGGATTGACCCGGATATGTATGAGAGGATGCTTGGGGCACTGAAAGAGCAGGGGGCAAACGCCGCCATCTGCCGTTACCGTCAGGTGCACAAGACGTATATAGACGACCAGTCTGTGGACAGGGTGATCCTGTTCGAGGGCCAGGAGGCGTTGCAGTACTATGTGCAGGAGACGAAAGAATACTCCATCCAGAATGCGGCGTGGAACAAATTATATAGAAGAGAAGTGTTGGAAGGGTTGTCTTTTCCGACAGGGGGATGGTATGAGGACATCCTGTTCACAACCTGGGCGCTGAGCCGTACCAGCCGTTGCATTTACCTTGACACTGCCTATTATAACTATATAATAGACAGGGAAGGAAGCTACATGAATGCACGGATTAATGAACATACCCTTGCGGACCAGATTCCTGCCTATTACGAGAAGACGAAATTCCTGAAAGAACTCGGCAGGGAGGACCTTGCGGATATTCATGATTATTTCCTTTATAAGAGAGTGCTTCTCTTTTATGAAGGCGCATACAGGATGAAGACGGCGGATGGGAAGCGGTATATGCAGGAGTTTGCCAGGATTATCGAGGATAACAGGCAGGATTATGCAAGAGTTTACGGCTGTGCCGTTGCAGACCCGCGCGACTACAGGAAGATGAAGCTTTTCCTGAAATCCCCAATGCTCTATATCTGCCGGTCATGCCTGGATGAGCGGGTGATTATTCCGCTGAAAGTGGCGGTGAAGAAGCTACTTCGCAAAATAAGAAGCGTTAAGGAGAGTGCAGGAAGCGCCAAATAATTAGCTACAAGGCTTAAAACAGATTTGGCAACCAAGGCGGAAAGCCGCAGGGCGGTTGAAAAGAAGGGAAAGTCATATATTAGATGGTTATTATACAGCTTGCGGGCGGGTTAGGGAACCAGATGTTCCAGTACGCCTTGTACCTACAATTGAAAAACCTTGGCAAGACTGTCAGGATAGACGACCGGGCAGGATTTGTGGAAGATGAGAAAAGAGACCCGGTATTAGGTCTTTTTGGAATCGACTATGAGCGCGCTACGGCGAAGGAGCTTATAGGCATGTTGGATTCCTCGCCGCTTCTGTGGCACAAAGTACGCAGGAAACTTTGCGGCAGGAAGAAGAAGGCGTATTTCGAGGCGGACAGGCGTTACCACCCTGAGATTATGGAGTGGGACGATATTTATCTGGAAGGATACTGGCAGACGGAGAAATATTTTGCGCAAGTGGAAAAAGAGGTTCGGGATGCCTTCAAGCCGGAGCAGCTTCTGCGGTATCTGGAAGAACATGCGGACAGCCAATCGGATGGCAAAGATAAAGCCGCGGAGGCGGTTCTCCATGAGTGGATGGGAAAAGTTTTGTCCACGGAGTCTGTCAGCGTGCACATCCGTCGAGGCGATTATCTTTTGCCGGAGAACGAAGCTTTGTTCGGCGGGATTTGCACGGATATATATTATAAGGAAGCGATGGAGCGGATGCGGCAGGAATATCCAGGCTGCAAGTTTTATTTGTTTACCAATGACAAAGAGTGGGGAAGGCAGTGGACGTCGAAAGTTCCGGACGCGGAGACTGTGGATATGGAATGCTTTGGCAGGCTCAGCGATTATGCGGAGTTTGTGCTGATGAGCCGGTGTAAGCATAATATTTTGGCGAATAGCAGTTTCAGTTGGTGGGCTTCTTATCTGAATGAGAATCCGGGGAAAAGGGTTTTGGCGCCGGATAAGTGGATGAATAAATGGGATTGCAGTGACATCTACAGGGCGGATATGATAAAAGTCTCTGGTTAAGAGAGAAAAAGATAAAAGTAGATAAGGAAACGACTGTTATGGAAAATGCGGTAAATCATAAGGAAAAAGAGGCCAGCTTGCTCCAGAAAGTGGGGTATCTTTTTGACAGAAGGCAGAAAAGGCAGCTTGTTGGGTTGGCGGTGCTGATTCTTATCGGCGGGCTGTTGGAGACGCTTGGCGTTTCCATGCTTATGCCGGTAGTAAGTGCGATTATGAACCCGGAGGCTATCATGGAAAATGAGCTTGTGGGCAAGGTAACCCAGGCGATGAACATTCAGACAGGCAGGCAGTTGATTATTTTTATGCTCGGTGCGCTGATTATATTGTATGTGCTCAAAAATGGTTATCTGCTGTTCCAGACTTATGTGCAGAATACGTTTGTGACGCGCAACCGTAACCGAATGATTAGCCGCGTTATGCGGGAATTTTTGAACCGGCCTTATGAGGATTATCTTGGGGCGGATATTCCTACGGTTTTCCGGCTGACGGACAGTGACATCCCCAATGCGTTCCAGTTAATTTTAGTGATGATACAGATGGTGACGGAGATTGTGGTTGCAGTGTCGCTGTGCATTGTGTTGGTGGTGATAAGCCCCGTAATGTGCCTTTTTATCGTGACAATTTTCCTTGGCATGACGCTGATGATTACGAAGATATTGAAGCCGCGCCTGAATGCGATTGGACATAAGAACCAGGCAATCCAGTCCCGGATTGCCAAATGGCGTATTCAGTGCATTTATGGATTAAAGGATGTAAAAGTGCTGCACCGGGAAGAATTTTTCGTGCGTAACTATTATGAGAGCGGCGCCATCGGCGCTAATGTGGCAAGAAATTATGCAGTGTTCAATAATCTGCCCAGGCTTTTGATTGAGACAATTTTTATGGCCTCGATGTTTCTTTTTATCATGCTGTATATCTTGCAGGGCAGGGATATAACCGTGCTGATTCCGCAGCTTACGGCCTTCGCCATGGCGGCGATACGCGTGATGCCGGGTACGAACCGCATCAACACCTATTTATCCGAGATTGCTTATTCACAGCCTTGCCTGGATTATCTGTACGACAATCTGAATGAGAATATGAAGAAGGATGTCAACGGCAGCGTGACAGGATTGACGGGAGAGAAGAAGGCTGGTCTGCCGGAATTGGATTTACAGGATAAGATTGTGCTTGACCACATTACGTATGCTTATCCGAATACGGAGAAAAATATCTTTACGGACGCCCATATGGAAGTGAAAAAGGGGCAGTCGGTGGGTATTATGGGCCCTTCCGGGGCGGGCAAGTCCACCATTGTGGACATTCTGCTTGGGCTTTTACATGTACAGTCGGGGAGAATTACGTGCGACGGAAGGGATATTTTTGATAATTATGCGTCATGGCTGTCACATATCGGTTATATCCCCCAGTCTATTTATTTAATTGACGAGTCCATCCGGGACAATATCGCTTTTGGAATTGACGCGGACAAGATAGATGACAAGCGCATCTGGGAGGTATTGGAAGAGGCGCAGCTGAAAGAATTTGTGGAAGAGCTTCCCGAGGGGCTTAATACGACCATAGGTGACAGGGGTGTCAGAATATCAGGCGGGCAGAGGCAGCGTCTGGGGATTGCCAGGGCGCTTTACCATAACCCGGAAATTCTTGTCTTCGACGAGGCAACCTCCGCGCTGGACAGCGACACAGAGAAAGCGGTTATGGACGCCATCAACAGTTTCCACGGCAGGAAGACCATGGTGATTATCGCCCACAGGCTCAATACTATCGCAAAGTGCGATGTGGTCTATAAGGTGGAAGACGAGAAGATTACGGAGACGAAGTTATCATGTTAGGGATTGAGACACAGGAGGGGTTCGGGCTCGGGAACCAGTTGTTTTTCTATATTACGGCAAGATGTATTGCGCAGGATAAGGGATATGGGTTCAGTGTCCTTGACCCGGAACATTTCGCCAACAATATGCACAGCGACTGCGGGCTTTACTTCATGGATTTGGATATGGGCGAGCCTTCCGGAAAAGAAGATTACAAGAAAGTTTACCGGGAGAAGGAGACAAGGCTTTTTGCGGGTAATTCCAAGCATGACCTGACCCATGGCGTCTATGTGACGGACGCTGACGAGAAGCTTTTTGATATCGAGGACGGCACGCTTTTATATGGCAACCTGCAGGCGGAAGCATATTTTATCTCCCATAAGGAAGAAATCAGGCAGTGGCTTAAGGTGAAGCCGGAGTATGACTGCATGGACTACAGCCGCGACAATCTCTGTATATTACATTTGCGGTGCAGCGATTACATGGGCTCCCCCGAGCTGTATCTTCGCCGGAAATACTGGCTTATGGGCATGAAACAGATGAAAAAGATAAACCCGGACATGGAGTTTATGATTATTACCAACGACGTCAAGGAGGCCGGGAAGTTCCTGCCGGGCATCCCCGCTTATAATTTTGATTTGGCCAAAGATTACAGTGTGCTCAAAAATGCGAAATACCTTTTGCTTGCAAATTCTTCCTTTTCTTATTTTCCGGCATTCACAAGCGAGACGGTACAGTATATCCTTGCGCCCAAATACTGGGCCAGGCACAATGTATCCGACGGGTATTGGGCATCGGAACAGAATATCTATGCGGGATGGCACTATATGGACCGGAAGGGCAGGGTGTTCACCGCAGAGGAATGCAGGGAAGAATTGGCGGATTACAAGAAAAAATCCAGAAAATATGCAAGCGTCAATGTACGTCCTAAAGGTCTGCGGTTGAAAGCGATGCAGGCGCGGGCATGGTATATCTATAAAAAGGCTTATGCAGGCAAGATTGCGCGGGGCGTGAAAAGACGGCTGCGGGCAATGTTATTTAGGTAAGCCGGATGCGCCTGATATTAAAATACCAGACGCTGTATACTGGAATAAATGGCATTGACCTACGGATTTTTTTGTCAAGGATAAGACAGAAGCGGTGCAGGGATAGGGAAAATTATGGCAAGAATTACATTGGAAAAAGTACAGGAACGGATAAAAAGATGGCAGGGCAGGCTGGGGAAGCGTGTCGACGGGATTTCCATGAAGAAAATGGCAGTCTGTGCCGGACTTTTATTCGTTGTGTCCCTGATACCGATTTTGCTCCTTGGCAGATACAATGTGATGTGTGTGGATGATTATAATTACGGCAAGGCGGTGCATGATACATGGCTTGCGACGGGGTCTTTCCGGAAATCGGTGGGTACGGCATGGCAGCAGAACATGGAGTTTTACAGGCAGTGGCAGGGAACCTATATTTCTTGCTTTTTGATGGGAATGTGTCCCATGAATTTCTATTATGAGATTGCCTATGTAGTGCCTTTCCTGATGGTGGGAATGTTTGCGGTGTCTACATTTATATTGGGGAGGCATATTTTGCATCAATGGCTCGGCGCAGATAAGACGGGAAGCAGTTTTGTGATGCTGACGCTTCTTTTTATGTTTTATCAGGTGATAGAAGCGCCTTTCGAGGGAATTTACTGGTATAACGGGGCAACCCATTATGTACTGATGGAATCGGTTTGGTTTTTCGGGCTTTGCGCAATCTCTATGAGTTTGTGGGCACAGGAAAAATCAAAGGAGGCGTTTTGGTGTGCGGTTGCCACAGTGTTGGCGGTGATTGTAGGCGGCGGGAATCTTGTGACAGGCTTACAGGCGGAGATTGTGATGGCGCTGCTTGTTCTCTATGCAGTGGCAGCAAACCGGAAGAAGATTGTGTCGGTAGCGGTTCCGTTTGCGGTGGGCAGCATAGGGTTCCTTATCAATATACTGGCGCCAGGGAATACGCTGCGGGGGAATCTGGATACAGACGAGGGGTATTCTGCGGTGTCGGCGGTTTTATTATCTTTTTACAACAGTGTGGTGTTTATCATCCAGTGGACGCCTGCATTCGTGATTGTGGCATGGGTGATGCTGCTTCCGGTACTGTGGAGGCTCGTAAAACGTTCCGGAAGACAGTTCAACCATCCTGTATGGGTGACGGCCGGGGCATTCTGCCTGATTTCTGCGATGTTTACGCCCACGCTCTATGCCATAGGCATGGTAGGGCTTTCCAGGGTGGATAATATTATCCAGATGGTGTACTATCTGTGTCTTGTTATGGTGACGGCATATTGGCTGGGGTATTTTGCACACAGGGAGGAAAGGCAGGTCAGCCCGTTTGGACGGTTCCTGGAACAAGCTGGAAATAAGATGACAGTGGTATTTATGTTGCTTATGCTTACCATGTGGGTGTTTACGGCGGATAAAAATACCTATACAAGTATCTCCGCCCTCCGGTCTTTGGTGAACGGGGAAGCGCAGACTTTTTATGAGGAAGCCATGGAGCGGCATGAAATATATATTGATGAGGATATCGTGGATGTGGAAGTGAAGCCTTATTCTGCAAGGCCGGCGTTGTTTGACTTTAACGACTTGACGCAGGATGCCGGAAACTGGCTGAACCTTGCGGTTAAAGAGTATTATAATAAGGCTTATGTGAGAGTGGTAGTTAGTAGCCCGCTTGCGGAATAAAAGGCAGGGTGTAGATTTGGCGACGGATACAAAACAGAGGTTTTTGTGAATAGGAGGCGCTTATGAGTACGTTAGAATATACTGTTTTGATGCTTAAAACAATGCCTGAGGAAACGTTAAAGGAAGTGCAAAATTATATTCAGTATCTTTTGTTCAGGGATGCGGGAACTGTAGCTATGGAATTGCTAAATGAAGATGATATTGTGGATAAGCTTACTAAATCCATAGAAATGAGTGATGGAGGTGCAACGACACCGGCCAGTGAAGTTGCAGAGCAGATGAGGAAAAAATATGCAATTTAACGTTGAACTATCTAATTTGGCGACAGAACAGTATGATAAATTTTTAGCTTATATTTATCATATTCTTAAAAATCCGCAGGCTGCCGATAGTTTGATGCAGGATTTTGATGAGACAATCAAAATTTTAGAATCACAGGCAGCCAGCTTCGGATATTGTAAGAGTGAGCGGCTCCGGAAATTAGAACTTCATAAAATTCACTTGCAACGGCATAAATATCTGTTGGTATACAGAATAAAGCAACGCACAGTAATTGTAGAGGGCATGTTTCATGAATTACAGGATTATGAAAATGTAATTGTATAAAATTTCGCTCATTCCCCACAATACGCTATACCGTCAACCTGAAATAGAATTCCTTCGTTATGGTCGGCGAATGCTGTCTGGATTGATTTTCGCGCAGGGTATTTGCCGTGGAATCTTTCTTTTACGACCTGTTCCATCACTGGAATATCATAGATGTTCTTAAATAGACAGTTCATCTGCACCACATTTTCAAGGGAAAGCCCCACCGATGCCAGACGCTCTTCCATGTGGTCGAAAGCACCGTTAACCTGCTGTTCAATGGTGCCGCCCGTATTGCGGACGCAGTAATTTAAGAAGCAGAAATCTCCCGCTTTAATGATGCCGGAATGCGCCCATTCTTCGTGTATGTCATATCGTTCTATTTTTTTCATGTTTACCTCCATTTTTATCGAAAAATTTAATTTTCAACCGATACACCTTTTTTGTTCTATTAGCATTGTTGGGAATATAAAGCCTTCATTTCCTGGCATGTCTTTAGAATGCGTTCTTTTAGTTCTTCCGGCTCGATAACCTTTGCTTTGCTGCCAAAGGAGAGAAGCACGCCATACCAGAACGTTTCATGTTCCGGCACCGAAAAGCAAAATTCAAAATCACCATTTTCATATTCTTTTGTAACTTGTCCATGAAGGTATTCTTTGCATTTGGACTTTATGGACGATTTTCCATAAATCCTGATGTTGAGAATATGTTGGTCAGCGTTTTGCAGCGAAATATCCGAAAGGACATGGGTTCTTGTATTTTTTGAATCCGTTATTTTGATATGCTCCATGCGTACTAATTTGAACATACGGTAATCTTTATGCTTTACACAATATCCAATCAAATACCAACTGTACCATTTATATTGCAGCCTGACGGGTTCGACCGTGATATCGTTCACTTCATCATGGCTGTTTGTATAGGAAAACTGGACGACGTTGCCTTTTTTGATGGCGGATTCCAAAAGCTTTAACTGGCTGTTGATTTCTGGGTCTTCACTTGCTATGCTGAAATCAACAGCGACAGAATGATTAGACGAATCGTTCAAATTCTGTATCTTTGCCAAAGTGCGTTCTAAAGTTTTATTTGCATAGGCGCTTGCCAGTCCCTTTAGGGCAGTGGCAATCCAGTCATATTCGTCATGTGCGGCGACTTGCTTTTCCAACACATAGCCATCCATAATCTGATAACCGCCTTCCACACCAGAAAAAGACTGGATAGGGATGCCCGCCTGGTCTAAGGATGAAAGGTCCCTCATAATGGTTCTGGGGGAAACTTCAAATTCTTCGGCGAGCTTCTGGGCGGAAGTACGGCCATGATTTAATAAATAAAGCACAATTCCCATGAGCCGCTCAATTTTCAATCCGTCTCCTTTCCGAAGCGTTTTATGCAACCTTCTTGTATTAGGATAACAAACAAACTATGACACCATTATGTCATAGTTTATCCGGAGAAACAAATTTTTTATTAAATATGAAAAGCAAAAGCCCTTTAATCAATTTCCATATTTCATATATTTTATGTTATAATATATTTTACGGTTTTATTTTTGCGGGTACTGGTATATTGATATATTCGCATTTTACCAAATATCTGGCCTGCGTTTTATCTTGTACCAGACGGATGAAAAGTGAGAGGGAACTATATTGGCGGAGAAATTACAATTACCAAACGTCACACTGGCGGCAATGACAAGTGTGGACATCTATGAGACAATCAAGGCGATGGAATACAGCATGAGGGGGATTGCATTCGGCGATGTGGTGTTAGTGACACACCGTAAACCGCTTACGCTGCCCAAAGGTATCCGGTATTCCCATACGTCAAAATTGGATAATATCGATAAGTTTAACTATAAAATGGTGTATGAGCTCGGAGAGCATATCCATACGGATTATATGCTGCTCGTCCATGCGGACGGGTTTGTGGTTCATCCGGAGAGCTGGCGGGACGAGTTTTTTGCATATGATTATATCGGTTCCCCGTGGCCCATGCCGACGGATGAACATGCCTATTACGATGCAAAAGGGCAGGTATGCCGGGTGGGAAACAGTGTGTCCCTGCGCAGCAAGCGGCTGCTTGATTTCCCGAAGCAGGCGGGTTTAAAGTGGGAAAGAATGGCGGACGGCACTTACAATGAGGACGTCTTCCTATGCTGTAAATATAAAAATGTGATTGAGGACGCGGGTATGAAATTTGCACCCATTGAAGTGGCCAAATATTTCGGCCATGAGCATATGATTCCGGAGATTATGGATGTGGAGAAGCCTTTTATTTTCCATAAATGGCGGGGCAGAAACGAGCAGTACCCGAAGTTTGTCAATCCGTGGAAAGTAAGGTGGCAGAAAGTAAAGGATTGCATCAGGCCCTTTCTTTTCTGGCGCAGATGGAGACGGTAGTTGGAGGAAGAAAACACATGATATATGATTGTATCCCTTTTTTTAACGAACTGGATATTTTGAAACTCAGGATGCAGATTTTGGCTCCATATGTGGATAAATTTGTATTGGAAGAATCCACAGTGACTTTTTCCGGGGAACCGAAGGAAATGGTTTTTGCAAACCACTGGGAAATGTTCGCGGAGTTTGCCGATAAGATTATCTACGTGGCGGTGGATAATTCACCCATGAAGGGGGTAACCACCCACGAAAGGGATAAGTTTCAGAAAAACCAGTTAATCCGTGGCATGACGGGCTGTAAGCCGGATGACATCGTGATTTTCAGCGATGTGGACGAGATACCGAACCCGGAAGCTTTGAAAAAGGTGATACGGCATTTCGACCCCAACAAGATTTATCATCTGGCACAGCGGATGTTTTACTGCTTCCTGAATATAGAGGAGGTGTCCGGTAATCTGCTGTCGATTACAGGGGAATTTCCGGGCGTGGATAGGAAGCAGTGGCTTGGGACGAAGATATGCAGCTTCGGCAATCTGCCTGAAGAGGGGATTGTGTATTTGCGTGAAGTAAAGCCGGAGAACCCGGTTAGCGTGCGGGTGTCTGACGGCGGATGGCATTTCGGCTATATGGGAGGAGACGGCGAGCGGGATGTGGCCAAACGTATTGGCGTGAAGGTGCAGGCGGCGGCTCACCAGGAATACAACAAATCCAGGTATTTGAATGAGGCGGTGGACAGGCTTCTTTGCGGCGAGGATATTTTCGGCAGGAACGCGAAGTTTGTGCGCGTGCCGATTGACGAGAGTTACCCAGACTATCTGCGAAAACATCAGGAAGAATACGATTTTCTCATTGCGCCCAGAGTGGGGAAGATGGGAATAGCCTGGAAGAAAACAAAACTGGCATGTAGGCAGGCGCTGCGCAAGGTGCATGGGAAGGTAGCGGGAATACTGCATTAGCGCGTAAGCGAAACAGCGCGATATGGCAAAACGGGTATAGCATGCAGCAGTCTCTGGCGCAGGAAAGGGTACAGGAATGGAATTATACCGTAATATGAAGAAAAGTAAATTACCGTGGTTTCTTTTTTACATTGGGCTTACCATCGAACTTTTGATTGTGATTATCGACAAAAGTAATTATACCAATCCGGTGGAGGGGCGCCTGTTTCAGATTACGTTTCTGTTCTTTGCGTGCAAACTCCTTCTGACAGATTATACGAAAAAGGAATGGTGCGCGTTGATTCTTCTTGAGGCGGTGGCATTTGCCTCCTATCGGATTACGGGGGCCAACGATTTGATTCGGCTTGTCACGTTCGTGGCGGCCTGCAAGGAGATTCCGCTTAAGCAGATGTTAAGATATGCATTCTATGTGACCCTGGCGGGATGTGCGGCGATTGTCCTGCTGTCAGTGACGGGAATCTATGGAGATATCAGCCTGACCCAGGCTTTCGGGCATGAGTCGGCGGAGACGACCCGCTATATCGGCGTGGAGGCAGCGGAGGAGACACGTTATACCCTGGGCATGGGGCATCCCAATGCGCTGTCCTGCATGTTTTTAATGTTGGCGGTATTGGGCGTCTATGTCTATTTTGACCGGATGAAATGGTATCTGTATTTTTTCATTATGCTCCTCAATGTGGGCGTTTATTGGCTGACAGGTTCAAAAACGGGTATGCTGATTACGACAGTCTTCCTGGCGGGGGCCTGTGTGTTGACTTACTGCAAATTTTTTAGGGAAAAAGCGTTCGCCTATCTATGCGGGCTGCTGATATTTGCGCTCTGTATCGGTTTTTCCGTGGACGCTGCCGTGTGCGCCCAGAGAGTGCGCGACGCGCAGTGGAATGAGTTTTTCTATTGGAGTCCCAGGGACAATGAACATATTGTGGCGTTGATGAGGATTGACCGCTACATTAACGGCAGGATTGTCTCCCTCACCGATTCGGAAGAAAATGACGGTATGATTCAGACATGGTCCGCTTTTTCCAAGCCGGGCAATATGGAACATTATTTCGACATGGGTTGGGTGAAACTGTTCTACCGCTACGGTGTCGTGCCGGGCAGCCTGTATATCATCGCGTGCCTTGCCTTGCTGTGGCAAGTTTACAGGAAAAGGGATGCCTGCGGGCTTCTGCTTTTTGTGACGCTGGCGGTGTATACCGTGGCGGAAGCCCATCTTATTTCTGTCTATCTGGGCAGGAATTTTATTCTCATGATGATGGGGTATTATCTTTTGCCACCGCTTGGAACTGCGTCGTACAGCGTGTGCACGGAGAAAGAAGATTGAAAAGTAACTTAGAATTTTCCATCGCAGAATATGGAGAGAACAATGATTGAAATTTCCCCGGGGAAATGCTATTCTGTGGTCATATAACATATGGATTATACGAGGTATCGGAATGAACCGTAGAATGAAAATTATTGAGGGGTACTGCCTGCTTTTTGTGGATTTGGTCAGTATTTCCATTGCGTATGTGATTGCTATTTTATTGCGCTTCCATAAATTCAGCAGGGTAGACCAGAAAGAGCTTCATTTTGTGGTGTGCATTGCCTTCCTGTTGTTTTGCACCATCTACAGCTTTCTTTTCGACTGGAACAGGGAGTTTTTGAAACGGGGGTTTCTCGTCGAGTTTATCGCGGTTGTCAAGTTCAATGTCTTTATGGCGTTGTCGGTTATGTCCTGTCTCTTTATTATGCAGCGCGGCGCAGATGTGTCCCGTCTTGTGATGGGCTATTTCGTGATTCTGGACATTCCCATTGTCTGGGGTGTGCGGATTGCCATGAAAAAGGTGCTGCGGGTATATTTCACATCCAAATCCAATATCGTGAAGATTATGATTATCACGAAAGATTCCGTGCTTCACAAGACGGTGTCCAAGTTAAAAGAGGCCATGGACATCAATTACGAAATCGTCGCCCTTGCCTGTGTGGATGCTGACCGCAAGGGAGTGGTCATAGATGGGGTGAAAGTGAATGCAGACGGCAGGGATGTGCTGAATATGGCAAGGCAGATGGCGCTTGACGAGGTGTTTATCAATCTGCCTGAGGAGGACAAAGGGTATGTGAAGCATATGATATACGATTTGGAGTCCATGGGCATTGCATGCCACTATAATATCGATATTATCGAGCGTCCCCAGAAAGAAGTGCGGGTAGGGTATTTTGCAGGGTATACGGTGGTGACATATTCCATCAATCATTTTGACTATCGGAGGATGTCCATCAAGCGTCTGATTGATATTGTCGGGGGACTGGTAGGCTGCGCCTTGACGGCTGTGATGACGCCTTTCGTGGCTTTAGCTATCCGCATCGACTCGCCGGGGCCGATTTTCTTTGCACAGACGAGAATCGGCAAGAACGGGAGACGCTTTAAAATTTATAAATTCCGCTCCATGTATATTGATGCGGAACAGCGCAAGAAAGAGTTGGCGGCGCAGAACGAAATGCAGGGGCTGATGTTTAAGATGGAAAACGACCCGCGTATCACGAAGGTGGGACGGTTTATCCGTAAGACAAGCATCGACGAGCTTCCCCAGTTTTTGAATATTGTAAAAGGGGATATGAGCCTGGTGGGTACAAGACCGCCCACGGAGGACGAATTTGAGAAATATAATTCCCACTACAGGCGCAGAATCAGTATGACGCCAGGGCTTACCGGGTTGTGGCAGATTAGCGGCCGAAGCGAGATTGTTGATTTCGATGAAGTGGTAAAATTGGATTTGGAATACATTGACAACTGGACGCTTGGGCTTGACATCAAGATTCTGTTCCAGACAGTGTGGGTGGTGCTCACAGGGAAAGGCTCGAAATGACAGAGAAAAAGAGACTGAAAGTGTTGATGGTGGGCCCGGACAGAAGTGTCCACGGCGGTATATCGGGCGTAGTCAACAATTACTATGAAGCCGGGCTGGATAAACGTATCGATTTGTGTTACATTGGCACGATGGTGGAAGGCAGTAAGGCGAGGAAACTGGCCCAGGCGGTGACGGCATTTTTCAAATTTTTGTGTAAGCTTCCGGGATATGGCATTGTGCATGTCAATGTGGCGTCGGATTCCAGTTATTACCGGAAGTCTTTTTTCGTGCGGGCGGCGAAGGCGTTTGACAAAAAAGTGGTGATTCACCAACACGGCGGGGATTTTCAAGGCTTCTATGAGCAAGAATTAAGCGACAGAGGCAGGCGGAGCGTAAAGAAAGTGCTTTCCATGGGAGACGCGTTTCTGGTGCTTGGACATGCCTGGAAGGATTTCTTCGCCACAATTATAGACAGGGATAAAATCACGGTACTGCCTGACGCCATACAGATTCCGGCATGGGAGGAAAAGCGCTACGGCGTCCATAAGATTCTGTTTCTTGGGCGGCTGTGCAAGGCGAAGGGAATCGGCGAGCTGCTTTCCGTAATGCCGGATTTAAAAAGTTTATATCCTGATGTGCACCTGTATCTGGGCGGCATATGGGAGGACCGGGAATTGCGCGAACAGGCGGCTTTACTTGGGGACTGCGTGACAGATTTGGGATGGGTTACCGGAGAGGATAAAAAACGGTATCTGCGGGAATGCGATATTTTTGTGATGCCTTCTTATTTTGAAGGGCAGTCTGTGTCTGTTTTGGAGGCTATGGCTTATGGGTGCGGTATTGTGGCGTCTAAGACCGGGGGGATTCCCGATATGATAATCCAAGGTGAAACAGGTCTTTTTGCTATACCAAAAGACAAGCAGACGCTGAAAGAGGGTCTTCTTAAGCTGCTTGCGGAGCCGGAACTTTGCCGGGTTTTGGGAGCTGGTGCGAGGAGGAAAGCGGAGGCGGAATTTTCCATGGATAGGAATATCAGGCAGCTTCTTGATATATACGAGGGGTTATGAAGTCCTACTTGCTAGTCGGTAAAGCAAAATAAACAAGCGTGGCAGGGGATAGGTGTCCATAGACAGAAAATAGTTTGGCGGAGAGATAGATGATGGGACATGATTTACCTTTAATCAGCGTCATTGTCCCTGTCCATAACGGACAGGATTATCTGGAAAAGTGTATAGAGAGTATCGAGAACCAGACTTACGGAAATCTTGAGGTTATAATTGTGAATGACGGTTCCACGGACGGCACTGCCGCGGTATGTGACAAGGTGCAGGCAAGCTATGGGAATATACGTGTCTTGACGATGGCGGACGAGGGGGTTTCCGTGGCGAGAAATACGGCTATCGACGAGGCGACGGGCGACTTGGTTGCTTTTGTGGACGCGGATGACAGGCTGTGCCCACAGACGCTGCGTGTGCTGTATGGCTGTATGGAAGAGACAGGCAGCGATGTAGCCGGATGTAAGTTTTTCCAATGGAGCAGCGAGGAGGAATGGGAGAGGGCATTGGTGGCCAGGGTGTCAGGAAATACGGGCGAGGCGGCATATGACGGGCGGAATGCGGTACGGCGGTCTGAGCCGCTTAAGGAACCGGGGGAAACCGGGGCGTGTCGTATTTACAACCGGGAAGAATATCTGCGGGAGGCCATTTTGAAGGGCAACAGCAGGTGCTGGAGTAAGCTTTACCGGAGGGGAATCTTAGAGAAGGTACGTTTCCGGGAGAAACTGACTATCGGAGAGGATATGCTATTTCTCATAAAAATGCTTGATTACGTGAAGCGGTTTGCGGAAGTAGATTATCCGGGGTACGGATATTTCCAAAATCCCGGAGGTGCGATTAAACGCGATTTTACGCCACGGTATATGGACCAGATTACCTGTTGGAAACTGGCCAGGGAAGAGGTGGTGCGCATGAATCGGGAATTGGACGCGCAGGTAAGCGCGCTTCTCATCATAGGAATCATGTTGACGGCAGGGAAACTTGCCCTGCTTCCGTCGAAAAAGAGGCGGGAATACCGGGAGTATACCGGAATCTGCCACAAAGAATTGAAGGAAGCCGTGAAGGTTTCTGGGGCATATGCAGGGTTGCCTGTAGGTTACCGGATAAAAGCAGGGATATTTTTATGCTGTCCGGGGATGTATTTGTGGCTGTATCATTGGCATAAAAGATGAGGCAGGAATGGGAGAGTCTTATGGTAATTGTCAGGGCGATGGGCGGATTGGGCAACCAATTGCAGCAGTATGCGTTATACAGAAAATTAGAGCACATGGGCAAGGACGCCCGTTTGGATATTTCATGGTTCCATAACAAGGCTTTGCAGGCGAGTATGCCTGCGGGCAGAGAATTGGAGCTTAATTACTTGAATCTGCCGCCTTACAGGGTTGCCTCGGAAGAAGAAATACGTGCCATTCTCGGCAGGCTTTGGGAAGAGCCGGAGAATATGGTAGCGAAAGCAAAAAGAAAACTGCGTCCTGCGTCCAACCCTGCTTTTGAGGAGAGCGACTTGTATCATCCCCAGATTTTTTCTATGGAAGATAAGTATTTGGTAGGATATTGGGCATGCGAAAAATATTATGCAGATATTCTGGGTATTTTGCGGGAAGATATTTCTTTTCCTGAAAGCAGTGACGGCAGCTTACAGAGGCGCAATGAGGAGGCGGCCAGGCGGATGGAAGAGACGCCGTCTGTCAGCGTGCATGTCCGCAGAGGAGATTATCTGGATGACATCAACAAGGGGCTTTTCGGGGGAATCTGTACCGAAGCGTACTACCGCGAAGCCATAGAATATATGAAAGAAAGAGTTCCGGGAGCCAGATTTTTCCTTTTTTCAGATGATGTTTCCTATGCCCGGGAGCATTACCAGGGAGAAGAATACCAGGTCGTTGACTGGAATCATGGGAAGGACAGCTTCTATGATATGATGCTGATGAGCCGGTGCAGGCATAACATTTGCGCCAACAGCACATTCAGTTTCTGGGGTGCCAGGCTGAATGCCCATGAGGATAAGATTATGATACGGCCATCCATCCATAAGAATACGCAAGTATGCGTACCGGAGCAGATGAAGGAGTTGTGGGCGGGATGGACGCTTATTACGCCCCAGGGGGGATTAATGGGAAATGAAACAAAATGTTAAAATCAGTGTAATTGTTCCGGTTTACAATAAAGAAAATTACGTGGCGCAGTGCATCGACAGCATATTGGCGCAGACTTACAGGAATTTGGAGCTTTTGCTTGTGGATGACGGTTCCACGGACGGAAGCGGCGGTATCTGTGACGAGTATGCGGACAAAGACAGGCGTGCCCGTGTGTTCCATCAGAAGAACGGCGGGCCCACGGCGGCGGTGATGACCGGACTGCGGGAAGCCGCGGGGGATTATTATACATTTGTTGACAGTGACGATTATGTGAGTGAAGATATGTTGCAGAAGATGGCGGATTGTCTCACGGGGAAGAAGGGTGAGGTGGTCTGCTGCAACCATGTGTTAGAGAAGCGCAGGGAGACGGTTCCGGTCATACAGCCTCTGCCGCCGGGAATATATGAGGGCGGCAGGCTTGAGCGGGAGATTAAGGATAAGCTTCTTGGCAGGGAGGACAGGATTATTCCGATGTCCCGCTGTATGAAGCTATGTGAGAAATCGGTGTTTGAGGGTAACGAGAAATATTACGACACGAAACTGCGCATGGGAGATGATTTTAATTTAGTTTATCCGGCGCTTCTTGCGGCAAGCAGGGTTGTGGTCATGGAAGGCGCACTGTTCTATCATTATAGGTATGTGGAGGATTCGATTGTGCACTGTTATGACCCCCATAATGCGGAGAGCGTGGAGGGATGGTATAAGGCAATCCGGAGGATTGTCCGCGAAAAGAATGTCCCGGACGGTGAGAAAAAGCTTGACAGGGAATACTGTTATATGATGATGTATGTGATGAAGAATGAGTTGCGCAATCCGGGCAAGGATTATATAGGGAAGATACAGGGTATTTTTACGGAGCCGGAAGCGCGAAGAAGGATTGTGGGCACGCCTTTGTCTGTAAAAAGCAGGTCAAATGCGCTGCTGTATCTTGGGATGCAGTATCCGAACAAGGGGCTGTTACGTATCCTCAGAATGATTGTGAGGCAGCATGACAGGGCGGGAAACAGGCACAAGGATATACAAGATAAGGGAAAGTGAACAAGGAAGGCATGAGATTAAGATGAACAATCGGATAGTGATGTATTTACATGGGGGCAGCGGCAATCATGGCTGCGAGGCGATTATAAACAGCACTTGCCATATGATAGAGGATATCCCGAAGCTTCTTGTGACGAACAGCGAGGAGGAGGACCGTTTTTATTCATTGAAATATCTGTGTGATATTTTGCAGGAACGTAAGATAGCAGAGCATTTTTTCGCTCATGTATGGTACTATGTGTGGCGTGCGGTGTTCCATGACCCGGAATCTTTTATGAGGTACCGTTTCCGGGCGGTTCTTGGCAAGAATAAGGCGCCGATGTATATTTCCACGGGAGGCGACATGTATTGTTATGAGCTGTCCAAGAAGGAGGCCATCGTGGCGAACAGCACTTTTTGCAGGGCGGGTGCGAAAACGGTGCTTTGGGGATGTTCCATAGAGCCGGAGCTTTTAGAAGACCCGGAAGTGGTGGAGGATATGAAGCGGTATGCGCTTATCACGCCCCGGGAGTCCATCACGGAGGCGGCGCTTAAGAAAGCCGGGGTGACGGAGAATGTGAAGATGTTCCCGGACCCGGCGTTTGCGCTTGAACCGGAGCGGACGAAGCTGCCTGGGGGATTTATCAAAGGTAAGACCATTGGCATAAACGTAAGCCCTATGATTGTCCGACATGAAAAAGTGGCGGGGATTACCCTTGCCAACTATAGAAAGCTGATTGACCATATTTTACAGACCACGGACAACAGCGTGGCTTTGATACCCCATGTGAAATGGAATTACAACGATGACAGGCTGACGCTGAAGGAACTCTACAGAGGCTACGAGGGCAACGCGAGAGTCCTTATTTTCCCGGACATGACCTGTCAGGAGATTAAATATATTATCTCCGGGTGCAGGGCCTTTATTGGAGCCAGGACCCATGCCACCATCGCGGCGTACTCATCCTGTGTGCCTACGCTTGTGGTAGGATATTCCGTAAAGGCGCGGGGCATTGCCAGGGATTTGTTTGGCAGTGAGGAACATTACGTATTGCCGGTGCAAACTTTGGAAGACCCGGAAGAGCTGATTCAGGCATACGACTGGATGATGGAACGGGAAAGAGAAATCCGGCAGCGGCTTAGGACGTATATGCCGCAGTACTGCGCCCGGGCGAAAGCGGCGGGGGACGAACTGCGTAAGCTATGGGAGAGTTGCGTCAAATAGGAGAAGAGGCGGGATGGGCAGAGTCAGGCAGGCGGAGAAAAATATATTCTTCGGCTATATCAGCAATTTTATTATTATGATTATGGGGCTTGTACAGCGTACTGTTTTTATTATGGTGTTGGACAGGGCCTTGCTTGGCGTCAATTCTTTGTATACGGATATTCTAAGTATGCTGTCCTTAGCTGAGCTTGGCATTGGAAGCGCATTAAACTACAGCCTTTATAAGCCGGTAGCCCGCAATGATATAGAGAAGATAAAGTCTTATATGAGGCTTTATAAAAAGGCGTACCTGGCGATTGCGGGCGTCATTACGGCGATTGGGCTTGGGGTGGTCCCCTTTTTGCCATATCTGATTAAGGACAGCCGGGGTATATCGGAAGCGGATTTGAC
The DNA here is from genome assembly GCA_947172645.1 of uncultured Lachnospiraceae bacterium. Taxonomy (GTDB): domain Bacteria; phylum Bacillota; class Clostridia; order Lachnospirales; family Lachnospiraceae; genus UBA3282. The sequence goes on from CAMWBY010000004.1 coordinate 157,933, forward strand.
GCTTTACTACCTGATTTTTCTTTTTAACACGGTCAGCACTTATTTTGTAGCGTATAAATATAGTCTGGTCAATGCGCAGCAGCGCAATTATATCCAGACGAACATCACCACGGTTACGAAGATTGTTACGGTTTTAGTGCAGATTGTGATGCTGGTTACGACGAAGAATTTCCTTCTGTTTTTGCTGTCGCAGTCGGCGGTGGAACTGCTTCAGAAGATATTTGCGAACCGTTATCTGAATAAACTGTATCCTTATCTGCAGGATAAAGATGTACACGGACTTGATAAAGAAGAGACGGACATCGTGGTGGATAAGACCAAGGCGCTTATGTTCCACAAGATTGGGGATGTGGCCAGGCTGTCCACGGACAGTATTATTATCACTTATTTCATGAATGTGGACTGGGTAGGGGTGGTCGGCAATTATATGCAGATTATCACCTATGCCACCAATTATATCAGCGTGATTTTTAATTCCGTCATCTCGGGTTTCGGCAATCTGGTTGCCACGGAGTCGAAGGAGAAGCAGTATGCGATGTTCCGGGTATACCGTTTCTTTGCCTGCTGGCTGTACGGGTTTGCCGCAGTAGGGTTCTGGCTGCTTCTGACGCCCCTTGTCACGGGCATATGGCTTGACGAAAGTTGGAAGTTGGGGCAGGGCGTGCTTGCGCTGATTCTGGTCGATTTTTATTTCAAGGGCGGCAGGGTCGTCCTGGTGAATTTCAAGATTGCCGCGGGTATATTTGAGCAGGACAAATACTTGTCCTTGATTCAAGGGGCGGTGAACCTGGTTTTGTCGGTGGCAGGTATCCAGTATATCGGTCTTGCGGGCGTTTATGTGGGTACGGTTGTCTCCGGGGTGATGGCGAACCTGATTCAGCCTGTGATTGTGTACAGGGATTGTTTTGGCCGCAGTGCGTGGACTTACTTTCTGGATTCTTTAAAATATATCGGAACAATCTTGGCGGTTGTCGTCCTAATGGTTCCGGTAAAATCCGTTATACTGTCGCAGGTCACTGTCGGGACATTTATTTTAATGGGAATCGTTGTTTCGGTTGTTTATAATGTAATTTTTCTTCTGCTTTTCCACAGGACGAAAGAGTTTGGGTATCTGTGGGCATTAATTTCAGGAAAGTTTACGTTTTTGCGCAGAGTGGGCAGGAAAGAGTGAATATAAATTGGGTTTGCCTGTGGTTTTACAGGCAGGATGGCACGAAAGAAAGGTACGGACAGTCATGGAGAAGGCAATAGAGAGACTGGAAGGGAAAGAGAATAAAAAGGCCCTGATGGACACTGCCTGCCAGGAGCTTATGGTTTATGGGCTGTGGGATGGCAGGACGAAAATAAAAAGGTGGATTTCGAAGCATCTGCTGAAACGGCAGGTGGCGCCGGAAGATGTGGTTTTTTGGCCTACCGGGCTTCTGGCGGCGGGGCTATGGCAGTATAGGCAGGAAATTATCGGACAGGGCGGGGCGCAGACAGCTGCCGAAAGGGCAGGGGCAGCGAAGGACGACAGTACTGCCCTGGCAGTGGAACAGATTGACAGTGCGCTTCTTGCCTATTATGAGAGATGGCGTCACAGGGGATATCCTGTTTTTTATTTGGATGACATGCTGGCGGGCGAGACATTGCTGTCCGCCTATGAGGCATACCGTAAAGACGGGTTAAGCAACGGGATTATCCAGAGCCGGAATGCGGAAAGTTACTGGGAGGCAATCGAGAAGCTGGCGGATTATGGACTGAATTACCCTACCGACGAAATGGGTAGTTTTCCCTACCGCGCATTGCAGAGAAACGGCCAGGTTTTTGTGGACGCCATCGGGCTTGCATGTCCGTTCCTGTACCGGTACGGGGCAATGTGTGAGAGGACGGACGCCATGGAGCTTGCGGTGAAGCAGATTGTGAATTTCCTTGCCTATGGTATGGACGGCGTCACAGGGCTGCCCTACCATGGATATTGTATGGAGAGCACGTGGAAATACGGTATTATCGGTTGGGGACGGGCGGTAGGATGGCTGCTGCGCGGGATGGCAGGCTGCATGGCGACAGAGTATGGGGTGAAAAGGCTGCAGGATTCCTATATTAGTCTGATGGATACCGTGCTTACCTATCAGCACAAGGACGGTTATTTTTCGTGGCAGCTTCAGGCGGTGGACGGTCCGGTGGACACTTCCGCCACGGGAATGATTTGCGCGGCGCTCAGGCAGGGAATAGAGATGGGAATTTTGGACAAGGCTGCATATGAACACGCATTGTGGGCGGGCAGATATGCTATCGGCGAATCTATCAGGGACAGCCGGGTTTATGACTGTTCCGGGGAATGCGAGGGATTCGGCCAGTATCCGCAGCGGTATGGCGCATATCCCTGGGCGCTTGGGACGGCGCTTATGCTGTAAGTGGGGAAATTCAAGGGCCGCAGAGGCGCGACCTAAGAGCTTCTTAATGTCTGGGAGAAAAGCCTTAGGAAAATAGGGAGAGACAATATAGATGAACCGCAGGCTTAAAAAGATTGCATCCGAAAACAGCATAGAGATTACCCTGGCGGAAGCTTGCTATTTTGGCTTCTTTATTCTGCTGTCGGTCACCAAGGGATTGGGGCTGTACGAGGGACAGAAGCTTTTTGAGCTGCTTGTGATTCCGGCATTTTTATGCGGGGCGGCGAAGATACTCGTTACGCCGTATACGAAGAGGCAGTGGGTTGTACAGGCGGCGCTTCTTCTTCTCACGGGAGTGGTATTTTTTAATTCCCATGAGAGGGGGATACTGTTTCTTGCCTTTACGGTGCTTGGGATGAAGGGTATCTCTGTGAAGAAGGTGTTCCATGTGGGGCTGTGGGTGTGGTCGTCGTGTGCGGTGGTTTTAAGTGTTTTTTCTTTTTTCAGGTTGGAACATACGGTGTACAGGGTACATGCCAAGATGGGGCTGGGACATATTTTCCGGTGGAGTCTTGGATTCTCCCACCCTAATATACTGCACATCACCTATCTGGCGTTGTGTGCCTTTCTGATTTATGAACTGGGGGAGAGCTATAAGTTCCGGCATTTTATGATGCTGATGGCGGGAAACATCCTGGTTTTTGTGTATTCTATCAGTTATACCGGATTCGGGATTGTGGCGGTTTTACTGACGGGATGTCTGTATGTGCAGGTCAGGCCCAGGTTCTGTATTGTGGAAAAATTGGCGGCGAATATGGTGCTTCCGGCATGCCTGGCGCTGTCTTTTGTGCTTCCTTTTTACTTGTATGACCCCAAATGGGCGTATAAAGTCCAAAAGTTAAATTTTATGTTGAACACGCGTATCTGGCTTGCGGAGCAGTTTCTGCGCTCGGAGTACAGGAGCCTTTTCGGGGCGGATATTTCCAAGGTAGTGAAGTCTTCCATGACCATGGACAATTCTTATGTCTGGGGATATATCAATTATGGGCTGATTGCTTTTGGGGTCATTATACTGGGGTATTTTATTTTGCTATTTTATGACACGCACAAGCAGAAGACGAGGGAGCTGGTCATTCTTGTGTGCTTCCTGGGTGCAGGGTGGACGGAACCGCTATTGTTTAACACTTCTTTTAAAAATGTGACGTTGGTATTTCTGGGAAGCCTGCTTTATATGTCTTCCGGGAAGACGGAGTATGGGCTGTTTCCCAAATTGCAGCGCACGGTGAAGATTCCTTTCGCCGGGCTGCCGGACAGGCTGGCAGGGGAAATAGGTGGATTGTGGAGGAAGAACAAGGCGAAGACGGCATGTTTTACGGCAGCAGGTGTGGTGCTTGGCGTTGCGCTGTGCATGGTTTTGTACCGGCCGCCGGAAGGGTATGTGGTGCCCCGGTTTTATACGGATGGACTGGAAGAGACTTCCGTGTATCTGGAGAGCGAGGACGACCCATCCTATGAAGGCTTTCAGGTCATGAATTACAAGGATGGCGAGACGCCTATGCAGCTTGTGCAGGGTCAGGCGGTCATGTTGGAGACGGTGCGGTATTATCTGGGGAGTGTGTTTATCGGAGGATTATGCGGCGCGGTATGCTGCACGGCAGTTCTCATGTACAGGCGAAAGTGAGGCGGACAGAAGGATGAAACAGAAAAAATTAACCTATTGCAGGATTTTGAAGACAAATATCAATGTGACGGACATGGACAGTACCATCGCATACATTACAGAGAATCTGGAGGAACTGAAAGGGAACTATATATGCGTCTCCAATGTACACACGACAGTGATGGCGTTTCGGGACGAGGAGTACCGAAGGATACAAAACAGCGGCGCCATGGCGCTTCCCGACGGGCAGCCTCTGTCCATTGTCAGCCGCCAGAGAGGGTATGCGCAGGCAGGGCGCGTGCCGGGGCCGGATTTGATGCCCGCCATTCTTGCATTGTCCCAGGACAGGGGATACAGCCATTATTTTTACGGAAGTACGCAGGAGACGCTTTCCAAGTTGAGGAAAAAGATTCTGGCCAGTTATCCCAGGCTGAAAATTGCGGGCATGTATGCGCCCCCTTTCAGAGAGCTGACAGAGGAAGAGGATGAAAAGATTGTACGCACAATCAATGACAGCGGCGCGGATTTCGTCTGGGTTGCCCTGGGGGCGCCGAAGCAGGAGCGGTGGATGTACGCACACCGGGACAGGGTAAAGGGGCTGATGATTGGCGTCGGCGCGGCTTTTGATTTTATTGCGGGGACAGTGAAGCGTGCGCCCATGTGGATGCAGAAGCTTTGTCTGGAATGGGTGTTCCGCATCATGCAAAGTCCCAGGAAAATGATTCCCCGCTATTTAAACACTAATTTTGCCTTTCTTTACTATGTGCACAAGGAGTCGAAAGCGCTTCGGCGAAAGAGCAGGGAAGACAGGAGGAATGGAAGCGTTGCAGGTTCCGGCGCAGGCGGCATGGCGGATAATGCGGGCAGAATACATGGCGGTTCTAAGAAGCAGCTGCGTATCGGCATGATTGGCCACAAGAGAATCCCTTCCAGGGAAGGCGGCGTGGAGATTGTGGTGGAAGAACTGGCGGTGCGCATGGCGGCCATGGGACATCGGGTGGACGCTTACAACAGATATGGGCATCACGTGTCAGGCAAGAAATACGACCAGGAATACGGTTGGAAAGACAGGAAATTCTACAAAGGGGTAAGGGTATATATTGTCCCTACGTTCAGGACGAGTAAGCTCAATGCCATTGTGTACAGCTTCTTTGCGTCGCTGCGGGCGTCCTTTGGCAGATATGATGTGCTGCATTATCATGCGGAGGGCCCTTGCGCTATGCTGTGGATACCGAAACTTTTCCATAAGAAAGTGGTGGTGACTGTCCATGGCCTTGACTGGCAGCGGGCGAAATGGGGCAATTTTGCGTCTTTTGTCATTAAGTTCGGCGAGAAGATGGCGGCGAAGTATGCCGATGAAGTGATAGTGCTTTCCAGGAATGTACAGAAATATTTTGCAGATACTTATAACAGGCAGACCACGTATATTCCGAATGGCATTAACAGGCCCGTCCTGCGGGATGCGGAGCTGATTACGGAGAAATACGGGCTTGTAAAGGACGGATATCTGTTGTCCTTAAGCAGAATCGTGCCGGAGAAGGGCGTGCATTATCTTCTGGAGGCCTTTTCTAAGATTGATACGGACAAGAAACTGGTGATTGCCGGGGGCAACAGCCAGGCAGTGGAATATATGGATATGATTCATCGGATGGCGGCTCTGGACGACCGTGTGATTATGACAGATTTCGTGCAGGGACAGGTTTTGGAGGAGCTTTATTCCAACGCCTACGCGTTCGTGCTACCAAGCGATGTGGAGGGCATGGCGCTGACGCTGCTCGAGGCCATGAGCTATCGGGATTGCTGCCTTGTCAGCGATATCTGTGAGAATACGGAAGTGGTGGAGGACAAGGCTTTTGTGTTCCGCAAAGGAGATGTGAAGGATTTGCAGGCGAAACTGGAATATTTGCTTGCGCACCCGGAGACAGTACATCAATACGGGGAGCAGGGCGTGGATTTTATCTGCGGCAAGTACAACTGGGATGAAGTGGTGGAGGAGACGGTGCAGGTGTACCGGAAATGAGACAGTCATGAAGATACTGATGGTGAACAAATTCCTGTACCCTAACGGCGGGTCGGAGACTTATATTTTTAAATTAGGCGAACAGCTGCAGATTATGGGGCACAGAATACAGTACTTCGGCATGGAGCATGAAGGCAGGATTGTGGGCAACCATGTGGAGAGCTATACGTCTGATATGGACTTCCATGGCGGAGGGATTGGGAAGCTTTTATATCCTTTCAAAATTATCTATTCCGTGGAGGCGAGGAAGAAAATACGTCTGGTGTTGGAGGATTTCAAGCCGGATGTGGTGCATTTGAATAATATTAATTTTCAGTTGACCCCGTCGGTCATTTATGAAATCCGCGCCTATGAGAAGAGACGAAGGAAGCGTGTGCGCATCGTGTATACTGCCCACGATTACCAGTGGGTGTGCCCGAACCATATGATGCGCGTGCCTGCCACCGGGGAAATCTGTTTTGCCTGCAGAGGCGGCGATTATAAGCAGTGCAGCAAGAATCGGTGTATCCACAATTCCAGGGTGAAAAGCCTGATTGGGGCAATGGAGGCGAAGTATTATGCGAAGCGTAAGACTTACGGCATGGTGGACGTGATTGTCTGTCCCAGTGAATTTATGAAAAAACAGCTCGACACAGACCCGCTTTTGGCGGATAAGACAGTGATGATGCATAACTTTATTTCCACGGGCATCCATGAAGGGGAGAGTGAAATTCCCCAAAATGGGAAAGACTATGTGGTATATTTCGGGCGCTTTTCCGAAGAAAAGGGAACTGCGACGCTGCTGAAAGCATGTCGGGCGCTGCCGGAAATCCCTTTTGTCTTCGCGGGGACAGGCCCCTTGGAGAGTTTGGTAAACGATGTGCCTAATGTGGAGAACAGAGGGTTCCTACAGGGAGAAGCGCTGCGGGAACTGATTGCAAGGGCCAGGTTCAGCGTGTATCCTTCCGAGTGGTATGAGAATTGCCCTTTCTCCGTGATGGAATCCCAGCTGTATGGCACGCCTGTGCTCGCCTCCGATTTGGGCGGCGCGCCGGAACTTGTGCAGGCGGGAAGGACAGGAGACTTGTTCCGGGGCGGGGATGCGCAGGAACTGACGGAGCATATCCGGGCATTGTGGGAAGACCCTGCGCTGTGCCGGGAGTACAGTGAAAACTGTAAAAATATAAAATTTGATACAATCAGGGAATATTGTGATAAAATAATAAAGAATGTTTACACACGTACCTAAATTCATTTTGTGGAAGACGGGAGACGAGAGGAATGGCAAGAAGAACCTTATACGGCACAGTCATTGTGACCTATCGGTGCAACGCCCGCTGTAATATGTGCGATTGCTTTAAGGACCCTACCAGGCCGGAAGAGGAGATTACTCTGGCGGATATCAAGAAACTGCCGGAGATGGCGTTTACGAATATTACGGGCGGAGAGCCTTTTATCAGACAGGATATCCCGGATATTGTGCGGGAGCTGTACAAGAAATCTGACAGGATTGTCATATCCACCAACGGATATTTTACGGACAGGATTATTGCCCTGTGCAGGGAATTTCCCAAAGTGGGCATCCGCATCAGCATAGAGGGACTACAGAAGACAAATGACGCCATAAGGGGCATTCCCGACGGTTTCAACAGAGGGTATAAGACGCTCAAGACATTGGTGGATATGGGGCACCCGGACGTGGGATTTGGCATGACGGTGCAGGATATGAACTGCGAGGACTTAGTACCGCTTTACAATATCGCCAATGACATGGGCATGGAGTTTGCCACCGCAACGCTTCACAACTCCTTCTATTTCAGGAAAACGGACAATAAGATTGACGATAAATATAAAGTGGCGCAGAATTTCGAGAAGCTGATTAACGAGCTTTTGAAGAGTAAGTCACCTAAGAAATGGTTCCGAGCCTATTTTAACCATGGGTTGATAAATTATATCTATGGCAACAAGCGGCTTCTGCCCTGCGATATGTCGAAGAACGCGTTTTTCATTGACCCGTTCTGCGATGTCATTCCCTGTAACGGCATGGAGAAGAAGGCGGTCATGGGTAATCTCAGGGAGCAGACCTGGGAGGAATTATGGAACTCCCCACAGGCGCAGGCAGTCAGGGAGTGCACGAGAAAATGTGACAGAAATTGTTGGATGATTGGTTCCGCGTCTCCGGCAATGCATAAATATATTTGGGTGCCCGGATGGTGGGTTGTGAAGCACAAGTTTTTGAAAGGCGGCAAATACAGTCTGAAGGAGAATAAGTTTATATGAAATTCCTGTATGTAGCGCCCCGTTACCACACCAACCAGACGGACATTATGAAAGGGCTGGTAGAACATGGGCATGAAGTGTGTTTTATCAGCCATTATGCTGCAATCATAGAAGATTATTCTTATGTTGTCCCGGTGGTTTTGGGATATTCCACCTTGTATAAGCTCCTTGATTTTCTCTATGTCAAGGTGGTGCACAGAAAAGACCCTACCGCTATCGTGTTTAAAATCCAACACGGCTTTCCGCCTATAGGCAGGCTTCGGAGGATGATATACGACTTTGCCCCGGATGTGGTTATCCTGCGGGAACGCTCTGTGTATTCCATGGCGGCATATTATTTTTGCAAGAAAAAGGGATATCCGTGCATTCTTTATAACCAGAACCCGCTCTGGTCAGAGCCTGAAAAGACAGATTTTGCCCATCGCCTGGTGAACCGGTTTTCGCCCAAAATGCGCATGACGCCGGTGATGGGGGAGAAGAAGCCAGGGACGTCTATCAATGAGAATGATTACTTTGTGCCTTTCGTGATGGAACCGCGCCGTATGCCCCAAGAGAGGAGCTATTTCGCAGAAGATACGGTACATATTCTCTGCATCGGCAAATATGAAGTCAGGAAGCATCACCTGATGCTGTTACAGGCTGTGGAGAAGCTTAAGGACAGGTACGGGATACACCTGACACTTGTAGGGGAGGCCACCAACCGTTTCCAGAAGGAATACTGCGGCAAGGTCAGGGCGTATGTGGAAGAGCACCATATGGAAGATATGACCGAGGTGAAGGCCAATGTCCCTCGGGAGGAGATGGCGCAGGAATATCTGGCGGCTGACTTATACGTGATTCCCAGTACCCTTGAGATGGCGTCGGTGTCACAGCTGGAGGCTATGAGTTATTCCCTTCCGGTAATTTGCAGCGATACCAACGGCACTGCCTGCTATGTGGAAGACGGCGTGACAGGCTATCGGTTTCGGGATTGTGACCAGGCGGATTTGGAAGAGAAACTGGAGAGGATGCTGTCCCACAGGGAACGGATGAAGCGGATGGGGGCAGCAGGCTATCAGGCAGTAGTGGAGAAGTATAATTTTGAGAATTATTTTGATACGGTGATGCGGATGAGGGGAAGGATTTTGGAGGAAAAATAATGATGGACAGAATGAGACGAATGATAAGAGAGAATAGGGTATTTGTTGTTTTTTTGGTTGTGACAATAACGCTTATGTGGGCAGGAATTATATGGGTCTATCATATTGCGGTTCTGAATGCACCCAAAGTATATTCGGATGGTTTCGGATACTATGTATATCTGCCAGCGGTTATTTTCCGGGATTTTAAGTTTACATTTGTAGAGGGTTGGGAGCATCCTCTAAGGATGGTTCAAGTGTCGGGCGGAACTATAAATAAATATCCGATGGGAACGGCGATTATGGAAAGCCCTTTTTTCTTCGTGGCACATATCATATCGTGGATTAAGGATGCATTGACAGGAGGTTTTACAGCAACAGGATATTCCAATCTCTATCAATATGCTGTTATTGCCGGAGGCGCTATTTATTGGGCAGTCGCAACGTTTATGTTATATCGGCTTTTGCTCCGGTATATCGGCGTATCTAAAAGGGTTTCAATTCTTTGCTGCTTTTTTATTACTTATGGGACAAACTTATTTCACTATGCATCCTATGACGCGTGTTTTTCCCATATCTATTCATATACATTATGTGTATGCTTTTTGTATTATTTGTGTTGGTATGAAGAGCGGGAGAAAGACAATTTAAACAAAATAGGGCATACATGTGCATTTGGTCTTCTGGCAGGGGGCATTTTTTTGGTGCGAAATGTCAATTTATTATTTATTGTTCCGTATATTTTGTATGGCGTAAGAAATTTAGAAACGTTGAAAGACAGATTGATTACTGTTTTACGGATGAAAAGAGTCGTACCGATTGTGGTCACTGGATTGGTTACAATCATGCCGCAGATGGTATATTGGTATAGTCAGACAGGGCATTGGATTGTCTATTCCTATGGGAACAATGAATCGTTTTGCTGGTTAAGACCGGCGATTCTTAATTTTTTGTTCAGTATACGCAAGGGATTGTTTTTTTGGAATCCTATACTGCTTGTTTCGGTGGCGGGGATGATTTATGCATATAAGAGAAAGGATAAGCTTTATTTTGGACTGACAGTTTTTTTCTTGATGGCTGTCTATGTGTCAAGTTCTTGGGAGGTCTGGTCTTACGGGGGATCGTACGGGCAGAGGGTTGCCGTTGATTTTATGTGTGTTTTCGCAGTTTTTATGGCATATTTGTTCAAGGGGGTGGAAGAAAAGCGTAAAAAAAGTGTTTGTGTGGGAATCAGAAAATATGTTGCAGAGGTTATTTTGTATGGGTACTGTATAATATGTGTTATTTTAAATAGTATCAATACGTTGGCTTATTGGAATGGGATTATTCCGTGGGATGGGGCCACGTGGGAAGATATATGGAATGTATTTCACTGGGTCATGTGAATTTTATGTGCTATTATAATTAAGAGTGTGTTATAAGCGCTTAGGATTAAGAAAGAAGAGACTTGGTTAAAAAATCAAAGATTTTCAACTTTCTATTTGAGAAGTATCGCAAGTAGGTTTGTGATATGCATGAGGATTATCATGAAACGTAAAATAAAAGACATTCTTGCAGCGATTGTCTATTTCTTATATGAAAAAGACATCCTGCACAACCGCATAAGGGTACATACCATTGACGAGACTATAGATGAGCTTCTCTATACCGGGAAGAGCATGGTGCGTTTCGGGGACGGTGAGATTGTGATGATAAAAGGCGTCGACTTGATGTTACAGAAGGCGTCCCCGGAGATTGGGGAGGGGCTTGCCAGGATACTGGCATATCCTTATGATGACCTGATTGTGACCATTCCGGGGATTTTTGATACGCTTTCGGATCATCGCCCGGAGAGCAGGCAGTTCTGGAGAGACCATCTGCTTTTCTGCCGGAGGACTTATGAGAAATACTGCAATCCGGACAGGATTTATTATACGACTTTTGTGTCCCGCTGCTATTATTATGCGAAAGACCGCAGTAATTGTGACAGATGGTTTGCAAAAATAAGAAAAATATGGGAAAATAGAGACATTGTGGTTGTGGAGGGTGCCAAGACTCATAACGGCGTAGGCAATAACTTGCTTGACAGTGCCAGGAGCATTGAGCGGATTATCTGTCCGCCCAGCGATGCTTATGGCGCGCTGCCTGCCATTTTGGAGGCGTGTACACGCTATGGCAGGGACAGGCTTTTCCTGTTATCCGTAGGGGTGGCGGCAAAATTCCTGGCGGTGGAATTGTTCCGGCTAGGATACCGGGTGCTTGACATAGGCAACCTGGACATGGAGTATGAGTGGTATGTGAGGCGGACGCCGGGCAAGGCAGTGATTGAGAAACACAGTGTTGTGGGCGAGGCGGCGAACCGGTCGGCAGGGTATGAGGAATATCTGGGGCAGGTCAAGGCGTGGCTGTGATTGTTGGTACAGCGAATTACGGAGCGTTTTGTAGAATGGATGACGAGGGAGCTTCTTATTACAGAATAGGGATTCTATATAATGGGTATGGAGATAGACATGATAGACGGCAAAGAGGCCTACCGGCGTTACCTGGAACAGGATAAAGTGGCGCTTGGCAGGAAGCGGGACAGGCGCCCGAAGTTTTTCGGGGATGAGATATGGAAATTTGAAATTTTGCTGCGCAAGGTGGAATATGATATCAATTGCCGGAAAGGCTTCGCTGCATTGCTGATTGGAAAATACCACAAGTTCCGGTTTCACAGGCTGAGTGTAAAGCTTGGATTTACCATTCCGCCGAATGTGTTCCGGGGAGGGCTTTCGATTCCCCATTACGGAACCATCGTGGTGCATGGGAACGTCCGGGCAGGGATGAACTGCAGGCTCCAGGAAGGTGTGACCATCGGGGCCACAGGAGGCAGCCATGAGGCGGCGGTTATCGGTGATAATTGTTATTTTGGCAGCGGTGCGAAAGTTATCGGCGCGGTCTCCATAGCCGACGATGTGGCTGTAGGCGCGGGCGCGGTGGTGACGAAGGACATTACGGAACCCGGAACTACTTGGGCGGGCGTGCCTGCCAAGAAAATAAACGGACAGGACTCGCACAGCAATTTGTGTAAAGATATTTTTACTTCATAGAAGAGGATTTTTATGGGCGGATTGAGAGAAAACACGAAGGTGGGGATGCTCACCAAATTGGGATATATTTTTGATAAAAGGGATAAGTGGAAGATACTTATGCTTCTGCTAGCCGTTGTGGTGGGGAGTTTTTTAGAACTTCTGGGCGTGACGATTTTCATGCCTTTTATCAATATCATCACGGAGCCTGCAACCATCCATAAGACGTGGTATCTTAGGTGGGTGTACGATTTGTTTCATTTTCAGTCGCCCAAGGGTTTCCTGATTGCGTTGTCGGCCGGAATTGTTGTGGTGTATATCGTGAAGAATGTATACTTGATTATAGAGAAAAGCTACATTTACAGGTTCTCCTATAATACCCAGATGAAGCTGTCCACCAGGCTTTTGAATACCTATATGAAAGAGCCTTATACGTTCCATCTCAATAAGAATATCGCTACCTTACAGAGAAGCTTGCAGGAAGATACTTCAAAATTTATGCAAGTAATTCTGTATTCCCTGGAATTGGTGGCGGAGCTTGCGGTCTGTTTCGTACTTGTGGTTTATCTTATGTTTGTCAGCAAATCCATCACCATCATTGTGCTTGGGCTGTTGGTGGTATGCGTGGGTTCTTTTCTGCTTCTCACGAGGAAGTACAGCCGTAAGCTAGGGCAGGATAACCAGGGATACCAAGGTAAGATTTACCAGTGGATGAATCAGGCGTTAGGCGGTATCAAAGAGATTAAGATATTGGAGCGGGAAGAATTTTTCACAGAGGAATACCGCAAATATTATATAAAATTTGCCAAAGGTTTGCGGATTGCCAGGACAATCTCCATCTTGCCAAAGTATGCGGTGGAGGCTGTGGCGATTTCGGGACTTCTCGTGGCGATTATCGTAAAGCTGATGTTCGGCGAGGCGGATATGGCCTATTATATCCCGCAGCTTACGGTGTTCGCGGTGGCGGCGTTCCGTCTGATGCCGAGTGTGGGGCGTATCAATGAACACGCCACCAATACCTTGTATGCGCTGCCCTCCGTGGAATTGGTCTATCATGATTTGGTGGAAATCGAAGACTATATCGAAAAGCAGGACAGTGAAGTCAGGGAAGAGTGGGATTTACAGGAAGGCATTGAGGTGAAGAATGTGACTTACTGCTATCCCGATACGGACGAGCCTGTTATCGACAATGCCAGCCTGTCAGTGAAAAAAGGCAAGACGGTGGCATTCATTGGGGCTTCCGGCGCCGGTAAAACCACGATGGTGGATATTATCCTGGGACTTTTGACGCCCCAGGAGGGTGTGGTTATGGCGGATAATATCAATATCCATGAGAAACCGAAGACATTCCATGCGCAGGTGGGCTATATTCCTCAGGTGATTTACTTGTCTGACGACACCATCCGCAATAACATTGCTTTTGGCGTGAGAAAAGAGGATATCGATGAAAAGGCGGTGCTGCAGGCGATGGAGAAGGCACAACTTACAGAGTTTATCGAGAGTCTTCCTCACGGCCTTGACACGATTGTAGGTGACAGGGGCGTCAGGTTGTCCGGTGGGCAGAGACAGCGTATCGGCATAGCAAGGGCGCTTTACCATGACCCCGAAATCCTGGTTCTTGATGAAGCCACGTCGGCTCTTGACAATGACACGGAGGCGGCGGTGATGGAAGCCATCGAGCATTTGCAGGGTGTGAAGACGATGATTATTATTGCTCACAGGCTCACCACAATCCGCAGTGTGGATTTGATTTATGAGGTGGGGGACGGCAAGGTAGTGGAGAAGAGTAAAGAGGAAGTGTTTACAGAGGAATTTCCGAATGGCCATAGTAATGCATAAAATAAAAAATCAGAAGATAGTTCCCGACAGGCGCAGTGACGTGCTGTTTCTTTTGTCTTTGCTTCTGCTTGCCATGGCGGCTTTCACGTTTCTTGGTTCTGACAGTTATGTCATGTTTGCTGACAGTGGAAGTTATATGGAGATGGAGCGGTATATGGAGGGCGTCATGCCTGTCTATCCGCTTTTCTTAAGGATGAATAAGATACTGTTTGGAGAGGCCGCTTATTTGCAGGCGGTGGTGATGGAGCAGGCCATTTTTGCCAGTATATGTGTGACGGTGTTTACGAATCTGCTGCGCAGGCAGTTCGGGCTTGGCTATGTGGAAGCATACTGTCTCTTCCTGTTTTCACTGCTTCCTTTTACGACGGATATGCCGGATGCTATGACCACCCAGGAAATCATAACGGAGGGCGTTGCCTATGCAGGATTTTATTTGTTTATGGCGGCGCTGCTTAAGGCGGTTTGGACGAAAAAACTCCGGTATATACTGCTTTTGTTTGTTATTACCCTGTTTTTAGCGGCAACCCGTTCGCAGCTCCAGATTCTGTTCGGAGTGTGCGGTATTATTTTTTGCTATATTGTCGTCATGGGAGACGGGACGAAGGCAGGAAGAAGAGCGGTGCTGTATGTGCTGCCGGGCTTGGTTGGATGTCTGTGCATCGGGCTCCTTGGCGTTTTCTGCACCAGCAGGGTAAATACAGGGTACCAGGAGATGATTAGACGCTATACGGACAGGTTGCAGGAAATTGAGGATGCCGCCATGGAAGAAAAGATGGCGGAAGGGCATGGGGAGACAGTAGGAGAGACAAGACCGGATGATGTCCGAGGGCCGGAGGATGAAGAGCTTAGTAAGAACATCCAGGCTGAAAGCGGTACGGAAATGACATTGGGTAATAGCTTGGAGAGTAGTCCGGAAAATGCGGAAGACTCAGAGGATTCAGGCAGCGGGGAAGAATGGACGGCGGTGCCTTCCCAATATACATCCCTCATTTTCGCCAGGGGGATGTATGAGGCGGATTACGAGGATTATCAGCTTTTTCAGGAGGAAGAGCTACGGCAGCTGTTTCTGCGTCTGTATGAGACGGCCGACGAAAATAAAAGCTTATACACGTATGCCACTCCGGGCTTATGGATGTGGAAGGATATCGTGGGCGGTATCGGGTCGGTAGGCAATAAATGTTTTTATACGTTGGATGATTTTTACAGAGAAATGCCTGGCATCACACAGCGCAACGACTATAACCGGATTAGAAACGAGAGCGTGAGCAAGATTGGCTGGACGTTATTAAAGGCTCATTGGACAAGATTTTTGTACCATACGGTGATGATGCTTCCCCAGGCGTTTATCTGTACGGTATTTTTCCAGATTGCCAGGATATATTTGCTGTGCCATCTGGTGACCCTGTTTTTGTATGTCAGTGCGGTGGCGCTGATGGTCTGGGCATATGCGGATAAAAAGGTGGATAAGGCCTATGGGGAATTTATGGCGGCGGTCCTGGGGACGAATATATTGATGATTGTCGTGATTTCCCTTGTGTTTTTCGGGCAGCAGAGGTATCTGGTGTATAATTTTGGGATATTTTATATGGTGTATTTCCTGCTTCTGTTACAGTTGTGGAAAATATACGGAAAGAACTGGTTCACATGGAGGTTTACGTGGAAAAAGTCCTGATTATCATTCCTGCTTACAATGAGGAAGACAGTATCGAGAAAGTAGTGGATAATTTTATAGAGAACTTTCCCCAGTATGACTATGTCATCATAAACGACGGTTCTACGGACAATACGAAGGACGTATGCCGGGACAAAAGGTATGAGGTGTTAAATCTGCCCATCAATATGGGAATCGGAGGGGCAGTCCAGACAGGCTACCGATATGCTCTGGACAACGGTTATGACATGGCGGTCCAGGTGGACGGTGACGGGCAGCACGACGTATCATTTTTAGAAGAGATGATACGGTATATGGAGGAAGAAGGAGCCGACTGTGTTATCGGCTCCCGGTTTGTGGAGAAAGAAGGATTCCAGTCTTCCGGCCTTCGCAGGGTTGGAATCAAGTTCTTAAGTACACTGGGGTGGCTTCTGACGGGGGTGCGTGTACGGGATATTACCAGCGGGTTCCGCCTGGTGAACCGCAGGTTCATCCAGATTTTTGCCCAGGACTATCCCTCCGATTATCCGGAGCCTGAGGCGATGGTGATTGCGGCAGTCTACGGTGGGAAAATCAGGGAATATCCGGTGATTATGAGGGACAGGGAGAGCGGGACAAGCTCGATTACCCTCAGGAAGTCGGTCTACTACATGTTTAAAGTAACTTTGGCAATGTTGGTCCGCCGTCTGAGTTTCGGCGTCAGGAGGAGCAAATGATTCCACAAACTTTACAGATTACATTGTCCGTAGCTGTGATTTGCTATTTTATTATTATTTTGTATTATCTGAAAAAGCGAATGCTGGAGCTGAAATATACGCTGATTTGGCTTGTGGCGGGCGTGGTCATGGGAATCATGATTTACTTCCCCGAGCTTTTGGTACATTTCGTGGGGATATTCGGCATCCAGAGCAATATGAACGGGCTTTATATTCTTTGTATCGCATTTATTTTTATGATTTTGATGACGCTGACTTCCATTGCTTCCAGACAGCAGTTAAAGATTCGGATATTGATTCAGGAAATCAGTATGATGGAGAAGCGGATTCGGGAATTGGAGAAGGCGGCAGACGCAGATGAAGAAAGCAGAAAACATAGCAATTGATTTACTGTGGCTTCGGCCCGGCAAAGTGGGCGGGACAGAATCCTATATCAGGAATCTTCTCGACGGTTTTATGAAATTGGAAGAAGATTTCAATTTCACGCTGCTTGTGTCCATGGATAACGCCGAGACATTCAGAAAATATGGGAAGGATAAAAGGTATAGCCTTCTCGTCGCTCCAATCGGCTCGGCGAATATTGCTAAGCGTATCCTGTGGCAAAATATGTTCCAGAATCGTTTTCTCCGCAGAGCCGGGTTCAGGAAATGCTTCGAGCCTGTGTATTGTAAGCCATGGCTGAATGGCGGAATCGATTATACCTGCGTGATTCATGATTTACAGGCATTGCACTATCCGCAATACCATCCTTTCCATGAAGTGGCTTACTCCCGGTTGTGTTGGCGCATGGACGTAGCCAATGCGGCCAGAATTGTGGCGATTTCCCGTTGGGTTAAAGAAGATATAGAAAGCAGATACCGCAGGCGGGATATCAGGGTGATTTATAATCCCATTTTAATCAAGAAAAATGAGACGGCTGACTTCCCCCCTTTAAGGGACAGATACGGGATTGAAGAAAAGCAGTTTTTTTATACAGTGAGCCAGATGATACCGAGCAAAAATCTGGAGACGCTTATCCGGATGATGGACAGGATTGTGCATGGACAATCTTTGGGTTGCGCAGAAGACTCCCTACCCTGTAAACTTGTGATAAGCGGTGTCAACGGCCATGCAGCGGCTGAGTTAAAGAAGGAGATTTCTGCCAGGAAGCTGCAGGATGCGGTCATTTTGACGGGGTTTATCAGCAACGAAGAGCGCAACTGCCTGTATCAGGACTGCCACACCTTCCTGTTTCCAAGTGTTTTTGAGGGATTCGGGATGCCTCCCGTGGAGGCGATGCTGTTCGGTACGCCTGTAGTCACCACAAAATGTGCCTCTATCCCGGAGGTGACCCAGGGGAAGGCAGTATACGTGGATAACCCCTACGATGTGGAGGAATGGATTCGGAGAATCCGGGATGCAAAGAGCGGGCAGGGCGTTTGCGATTTTAACATCTATGAACCGGAACGGATATCAAGACAGTATCTGGCGTTTTTGAAGGAGCCTGTATGGAAGAAAAAATAAGCGTCATTTTAGTCAATTACAATGGAAAACAATATAACGATGCATGTATAGATTCTATCTTGAAAAGCACCGTGGCGGCGCGGATTCAGGTAGTGGTAGTGGACAATGCATCCGACGACGGCTCCCGGGAAGCGATTCAGGATAAATGGGGCGGTGACGCAAGAGTACACGTCATTCCATTGGAGGAGAATTATGGATTTTCCAGGGCTAACAATGAAGGAATCCGTTGGTCCATAGGACAGGGAATCCGGTATTTCCTTCTCTTGAACAATGATACGGAAATCGAGCCGGACACCGTTGGACAGATGATGGATTATCACCGGAAAACCGGACGGATTGTGGTGCCTAAGATTCTGTATGCGGACAGGAGGGACACTGTCTGGTGCGCCGGGGGAAGTTTTACGCCTGTTATCAGGAAGGCGGTACAGCGCGGACTGAATGAGAAAGATGGTGAAAAATATCATAAAAGCGGCAGGTGCGGGTTTGCCAACGGATGTGCGCTTTTTCTTTCCAGGGAAATCGTGGAGCGCGCGGGTTACCTGGACGAGAGGTTTTTTCTCTATTATGAGGATACGGAGTACAGTATGCGCGCGGCGGCGTGCGGCGTGGAGATTGGTTACTGTGCGGACGCCATTGTCTACCATAAGGTGAACGGTTCCACAGGAGGGAACGGAAAACCGGCCAACGCTTACTATATCACGAGGAACTGGCTGCTTTGCAACAGCATCCATATGCGGGGCAGGAAATATGTGAATGGGCGGTTTTTATTGTTTTTCGTCTATTTTCTCTGCAACAGGGCGGCCTGGTTCCTGATTTGGATGGCCCAGGGAAAAGGGAGGATGTGCGTGGCACAAGCCAGGGGCATCCGGGACTTTTTTATGAAAAAATGGGGCCGTGAACAGTAGGAAGGAACAGTGACGGATATGAAAAAACTTCTTTTTATTTCCTATTTCGCGCCCTATGACCGGGTGGACCATGCGGGCGGCAAAGTCCATAATTTCTATGTCAAGAAACTGCAGAAGGAAAAGAATTATGACATGACGCTGCTGACGATGTGCTATCAGAGGGAGTGCGAAAAGCTGGACCTGGAAGAGTATGGCATCAAGCATCGCCTTGTGGTATTGGATCAATCGCCTGTCCAAAAATATGTGCGCATGTTTTTCAGCGGGTTTTCCTATTTCAACCCATTTGATAAGTACGGAAAAGTCCTGTTAAATTATGAAAGATACCGGTTAAAAAAGATGATTGGCCGTTATGCCGCCCAGGGGGAGCGGCCCGACTTGATTATTTTACAGTGGACACAGATTATTCTGCTGATGCCTTTTGTGAAAAAGCTGTATCCCGACACGAAAATTGTGGTCATTGAAGAGGATGTGCTTTTCCTCAATTTCTTCCGCCGGATTGGATTGGCGGGGAATCCCTGGCGGAAGTATGTGGCCACATACCAATACCGGAATCTCAGGAAGCGGGAACTTGCCGCGCTGAGAGAGGCGAAGCAGATTGTGGTAAACAACTTTAAAGATGCCAGACTTCTTACAGAAAACGGCATAGACGGAAAGGATATTTTCACGTCTTCCGTATATTTTGAGAATTATAGCGCTGTGAAAAGAAGCGGCGCAGGATGCTGTGAGGAGGGCGGAAAGTACCGGGACATTCTTTTTTATGGCGCCATGCACAGGGATGAAAACCATATCAGCGTCATGTGGTTCATTGAGAATGTACTGCCGCTTCTACCGGAGCGGTTTCGCCTGGTGGTGGTGGGAGCCCGCCCGAGGAAGGAGCTGCAGGCTCTTGCAGGCGACCGGGTCAAGGTGATGGGGTTCGTGGAGGATATTACCGGATATTTCGCTTCCTGTTTCTGCCTGGCGGCGTCCCTAAGGCTTGGGGCAGGCATTAAAGTAAAAGTTTTGGAGGCGATGTCCGCGGGTGTTCCGGTATTGACAAACGATATCGGCATTGAGGGCATCGGCTGTCACAAAGACAGGGAATACTGGCACTGCGAGACGGCACAGGAGTATGCGGACACGATTCTGTGGATGGAAAATCATTCCCAAGAGGCAGTGCAGATAGCGGAGAATGGGAAGAGATATATCGAAGAGAACTTTGATTTGGAAAAAAGATATGAGGAACTTGTCAGGTTGTGGGATAAAATGTGATGGGAGTTTCGATGAAATCTTTTCTGGATTAGTTTATGGAGATAATTATGCAAAGTATAGAATAAAGAGATATCGGTGGTGTTTGGATGTGAGGACATATGGTATAATGTATGCGGCAACAGCGCCGTCGGGCAGGATTTTCGGATTGAAGATGAGGAACGTACATGGCTAAGATTGGTTTTATCATAAATTCATTGTTTGCGTGCGGCGGGGAAGAGCGGGTAGTTTCTTTGATTGCTTCCGAACTGTCGAAATACCATAATATTACAATTTACACCTTTGAGAGCCGTCGCCTGGAAGGCGGGAAGCGCAACGACTATCATTTGTCTAAGCAGATTAGGGTGGAAGAAACCGCCGGGCCCAGGGAGCCTTTCTTCTGGCATGGGATTAAAGTGCTGTATAACCTGACCGGGATGACTGCCGGGAGGATATCCCAGTATTTACTGAAAAATGCGTTCTATCCGGAGGAATATCTGGAGGAGTGGGCGGCACGGATTAACCGTGAAGAATATGATTTGATGATAGCGGTCTCGGGGGCCAATACAATCCTTCTTGGCTACATAGCGGACCGGATTCGGGCGAAGTGCATCAGTTGGGAGCACAGCTCTTTTGAGGGATATTTTGACCGGAAGACGGGGTATTACAGGAACCGCATGGAAGTCTATCGCTCCTGCGCTTCTAAATTGAGCGCAAGAGTGGTGCTGAACCGGGATATTGCGCATAAATATGCTGTTAGGTTAGGCTTGGATACGGTGTTGATTCCAAATCCCAAGAGTTTTTCCAGTGAGAAGAAAGCAGATATGGACTCCAGGTGTTTTGTCACCTGCGGAAGAGTGGAGCGGGAGAAGGGATACGACGATTTGATAGAGGCGTTTGCGCTGTTCCATGAGAAAAACCGTGCTTGGAAGCTTCTTATCATTGGAGGGGGGAGCATGGAGCAGAAGCTTCATGCATTGATTCAGGAGAGAAAACTTGACGATTGCGTGACGATTACAGGATATATCCATGAGGTAAAAGAGAATCTCCTGAAGGGTTCCGTTTTTATGATGACTTCCAGGTGGGAAGGGTTTCCCATGACGGTCACAGAGGCATTGGAAATGGGCCTTCCGGTCATTGCCTACGATATCCCGGCGATGGAGCCGCTTGTCACGGACGGGACAGAGGGCAGGATTGTTCCGGCTTTCCAGAGGGACAGGCTTGTGGAGGCCATGGAGGAGATTACCGCTGACCCGGCTATGCGACGCAGGATGTCGGAGAATGCCTTGGCGAAGGCGCAGACGCTGCGGCCGGAGGAAATAGTGAAGCAGTGGCTTGTGTTGATAGAGGATGTGCTTGCGGAGTAGAATCGGTTCGTAAAGATATATGTTCAGGAACATTGGCAGCGCTGCAACAGGGACAGATATGGTGAAAAGGATATTTTATATATGAAAAAATGTTTACTAATCGGCGGGGCCGGATTTATCGGGACAAATTTAAGCCTGTGCCTTGCGCATGCAGGATACGACGTTACTGTCTGTGACTGTGTCGGGAGCGAGGCTGTTCCAAAGGTATTAAGCGGGTTAAAGTATATTCAGATGAATTACTTTGAACAGGATATAGAAGACAGCCTGTTAAGGCAGCAGGACATGGTGGTGCTGTTAATTAGCAGCGTCAGTCCCAATAGTTCTATGGCAAGCCCACAGGTATGTTACGGCAAAGATGTGGTCAGGATGACGGAGCTTCTGGAGCAGATGCGTCGGTGTGACGTGGGCAGACTGGTGTTTGTCTCTTCCGGCGGGACAGTGTATGGGAACCAAGACGCTTTATGCCTGCGGGAAGATATGGCCACTTATCCGATTAACCATTACGGGATTATGAAGCTTACCCAGGAAAAGATACTCTTTATGTACAATGAGCTGTACCGGATGGACAATCTGGTTTTTAGGCTTGCAAATCCATATGGAGAAGGCCAGAAGAAGGCTTCCGGCGTGGGAGCGGTGACTGCTTTTTTGCAGAGTATTATGCATGATGAGAAAATTTATCTGTATGGACGTGGCGAGTCTGTACGGGATTATATCCATATTGAAGATGCGGTAGGAATGATGCGCCTGTGCATGGAAAAAGATAAGGCGGAGGGCACGAAAGCCCTCTATAACGTGGGTACGGGGCAGGGGCACAGCATTATGGAAGTGCTGAAACTGGCGGAAGCTGTGACAGGTAAGGCCGCCGATGTGGTATGTCTGGAGAAACGTCAGTTTGACGTAGCGCGCAATGTATTGGATATTTCCAAGATTCTTTCCTTTATCGGAGAATATGAATGCATGGGCCTGGAGGCAGGAATGAAGAAATACTATGACGTATTGGAAGGAGCAGTCTGATGTTTGTCTTACCGGTGGTTGTTTATTTCCTCTTCCTGGTGCTCTATTTTAGCAGGAAGAAAAATATCGTAGAGTCGGTTGTGGTATCCTGGCTGTTTGTCACGTTCTATACATGGCTTGTTGTGGAGCTGTCCAGTCTTTTTGGAGTGCTCAGTACTGTGACGACGCTGTTCTCATGGGGCGTGGCCTGCGCCGTGCTTGGGGTTTATGTCGTCAAGAACCGCCTTTTGCGCAAAACGGCGGATTATTTCAGGACGGATTACCGGATATCCTGTATTTTGAGGGAACACAGAGCTAATCTGGTTTGCCTGTTGATTTTCTGTTCTCTGGTCTTTGTACTGTCTGCGCTACGAAGCCAGAATCTGATTGACAACCTGTATCACAGGCTGACGAAAATCATGCACTGGATACAGAATGGCAATGTGGGATATTTCGCCACTGCGGTGCCGGGTGAGATTCAGTACTCCAAACTGGCGGAATATATGAATGCCCAGATTTATCTTCTGAAAGGGCCTGACCGTCTGATTAATATCGTCCAGGCAGGCGCCTATGTCTGCTCAGGGTGTTGTATCTACGGTATTGCCAGGAAGATAGGCGCTTCCCGGAAGTTTGCGTTTCTTTCGGTATGGATTTTCCTGTTGACTCCTATGGTTATTGTGGAGACGCTTACGACACAGACAGATGTGGCGGCCGGGTTCTATCTTCTGTCTTTTGCATATTTTCTCCTGGACTATATCCATGTGGATAAGTTGCGTATGAACAGGCGGTGGGCATTCCTGTCGGTGTGCCTGTCTGCAAGCGTGCTGTTCGGCTATTTGACGAAACCTACGGTATGCTTTGCTATGGTGTTTTTCTTCCTGTGGATGTGCATTGTGCGCATTGTCCGGCGGGATAAGGTTGCGGTACTGTTGCAGCATGTGCTAATCGGGGCGGTGGTGGCGGCAGTTTTGTTTGTGCCGGAGGCGGTAAGGTTCTATCAGTATCGCCAGATTCCCAATGTGGTGTATGATGTGCCTGCGGCGGAAGAGACGGAGCCGGAAAATGGGGGAGAGCAATCTTCGGAGAGCGGTGGCCAAGATGGCGGGAGACAGGAGGCAGCAGCGGAGCCGGAAGAGGAATCCGGTCAGTCCGCAGACAATATGTCCGTGGCATCAGATAAGCCAGAGAATACATCGGGTGCGGGTGTACAGGAACCACAGACAGAAGCGCCGGCAGACCAACGGGTCGATAACAATACAATTGCCGATAAAGTGGTCTCTAATCTATTTAATCCGAAGGAGTTTATTGTGGTTGCTGCCAGGAACCTTGGCGCCACTGCCACAAGCCGCAGTTTTCCCAAGATAAATAACCTGATTACGCGCTTCGTGGAGAAGTGTGAGTCGGTATTGAATTATTCCGGAGGATACAGGTATTTCCGGGTTTTGGCGGAAGAAGGCTTCGGGGAGACCAGTGAACCAAGTCCTTCGCTTATGTTCTTCCTTGTGCTTTCGTGGCTCTGTGCGGTTCTTAGAATAAGCAAGATTAAGACGGAACAGTTCTTATATCTGCTTCTCGGTTCAGTATCGATGGTCGTACAGGCGGGGCTGATGAGCTATACTTGGTATAACCAGAGATACTTGCTTGGCGTGTTGGCCTTGATGTGCCCTGTATTCGGGGTAATTCTGGAAAACATACCGACAGGAATCAAAGCGCGCTCAAATATGGCAATCGCTATGGTTACCATATGCTGCTTTGGGATGGTGAATGCCTTAAGTTATGAGGTTCCCTATGTGGTCTTTGGCTTCCAGGGGGAGAAGATACACCAGTATATGTTCCATGACAGTGACGCGGAGGCATATTACCGGCCAATGCTTGACTTTATCAACGAGAACGGCTATGAGACGGTGGGCACTTATGGATTCGTTTCCTATGAATATGTGCTCTGGCAGGGGATTGAGAACTTGGAGCGCATGGAGCATGTGAATATGGACCCGGTTCACTTCGAGTCTGCGAAACTTAGTGACACGACATTTGTGCCACAGTGTATTGTGGAAGAGATGCCGGAAGTATTTGGGATGGATGAGACACTATACTGCAACGGACAGGCATATGTGTGCGGTTGGAGCGCTGCGGGGGAGAATGGCAAGAACTATGTGGTGTTGGTGGCGGATGAAGAGTAGAGGGATATAGAGGATAAAACGATGAACAGAAAGAAAGTTTACAAAGTTTTTTTCTTAGTCGAAATTTTAATTTTAATAGTGCTTGGCTTTTTGTTTGTTATCCGGCGGCGGACGAATCAGGATATAGATATTACAATCATGGATTGGAAGTCTGATTATATTGCTTATGACAGTATGTATGGATGGTATGTGGATGAAAAACTTGTGCAGACAGGCGAGAAAATAGATATTGTCTGTGGACCAAACATTAGCTTGGACAAGGGGACGTACAGCGCTAAAATTATGTATTATTGCGATTACGACCAGTCGTGTGTTGCACTGTCAGATGGTAGTCCTGATTTTCAATTGAAAACCGGTGAAGTGGAGCTGAGCAGAAATTTTGACTATTTATCATATGATTTCGAAGTGAAAGAAGATATTGAAGATTTTGAACTTCGGTTTCGCTACGATGGCCAGGGGTTTTTTCAAGTTACCAATGTTGTTATTGCACAGAATGCAAAGGGACTTCTCAGAGATATTAGTATTGTTTTGGCATTTTTCATTTTTATAGATTTATGCCTGCTGTTTGCAGATAAGATAAAAAAGAACAGAAATACGATATTAGCGTTAGCCGGGATTGCCCTGTTGTCTTCCGTTCCGCTTTTTACCGATGGGATTGCCGGAGGACATGATCTTCCTGTACATTTAATGCGGATTGAAGGACTGGCGAATGAAATACGGTTGGGGAATATCCCTGTGCGTATTTCCTCTTCATATATAGACGGATTTGGGTATCCAATCTCAATTTATTATGGGGATTTGCTGCTGTATCTTCCTGCCCTATTGAGGCTGCTTGGCTTTTCTGTTACAAATGCATATAAATTTTACGTATTGATGGTGAATGTCGGGACGGTAGTGATTTCTTATTTTTGCATGAAGCATGTTTTTAAAAAGAAAGAAATTGCACTGCTTACAAGCTTAGCATATTGCACTTCAACTTACCGTCTGGTTAATATCTATGAGCGTGCGGCGGTAGGTGAATACAGCGCAATGATGTTTATGCCGGTAGTGGCGGCTGCTGCCTATAAGATTTATACGGACGATATTTCTGATGATAAGGGGTATAGTAAGAATGCGCTCTTATTGGCCTTAGGGATGAGTGGGTTGATTGGAACCCATATATTAAGCACTGAAATGACGGTTTTTGTACTGATAGTTGTGTGCGTTTCTTTATTGAAACTGACATGCAGGAAGAACACGCTGAAAGTATACTTGCTGGCAGTTGTAGGGACGGTTGTGCTCAGTGCCTATTTTATTGTGCCCTTTTTGGATTATTCAATTAATGTTCCGAGTAAAATAGGGGCAATTATTAACAAAGGGGGGATGGATATACAGAAATGGGGAATTACCCTCAGTGAGTATTTTTCCTTCTTTCGTAATATCCATATGCAGAGCCAGGGGCTTGAGGCTGAAAATGGACGGATGCTCCTTACGCCAGGGATGATATTGATGATGGCGCTTCTTGCAGCGGTGGTGTTCTGGGTTAACCACCGGGGTGATAAAATCATGAAGGCGTTAACGGTTTATGCGTGCCTGGCGATTGCAGTTACGTTGAATGTTTTTCCATGGGACTATTTACAGTCACATTTCTGGGTTGGGAATTTACTGGCCCAGGTACAGTTTCCTTGGAGATATGTAGGTATTGCAATGATTGTCCTGACATTGCTTCTTGGAAATCTTTTGACACAAATATCAGAAGAACCACTAAATTTGACTCAGTGCGGGAAGGCAATTGTTATTGTGGGTTTTGTGATGACATGTGTTCTGACAAGCAGTTATTTAGATAACGGTTCTTTTACCGACAGTTATGATGGGGCTGAATTGGATGATTATCAGATTGGCACTGGCGAATATTTACGGGATGGAACAAACAGGTTAGGCTTTTCGTCGATTTCATCGGAGGTAAAATGGGAGAGAATGAGTGAGGTTTCCGTTCTGTCCAGAAGAGGCAGCAGCATGGAGCTGCATTGTGTTGGCACGGACGAAGAAGGAGTTGTTTGGCTTCCGATGTTCAACTACAAGGGATATCATGCGACGGATGGGAACGGAAAGGAATATCCGATTAGCGACGGATATGATAACCGGATTGAACTGTCACTTCCAGCGGGGTTTGACGATAATATCTTCATTGAATATAGAGAGCCTTGGTATTGGAAGGTAGCAGGGGCGGTTTCTCTTTTAGCAGTGTTGGCCATTTTATATAGTTATACAAAACCATATTTTTGCAAGAAACAATTTTCAGATAATGGTGGGGATTGATTGTGCAGTGCAGAAATAGTATTGTTTTGTTTTTTACAATTTAGGATAAAATCAGGGGGCACCGAAATGAGCAGAATGAAGATTTATAAAGTACTTTTGGCAGTTGAAATGGTGATATTGTCTGTGTTTGGAGTCATGCTGGTTGTCCAGTGGAAAGGGAATAAAGATGTAACGCTTCCTTTGGCAGACTGGAAATCAGACTATATTGCATATGATGATTCATATGGTTGGTATGTGGATGAGAAACTTTTGGATACAAATGAAAAAGTGGATTTAATTTGTGGACCAGACATTCGTTTGAAGAAGGGTACTTATAATATTAAAGTTACATATCATTGTGATTTTGACCAGTCTTGCATGGCATATACTAATGATGGACCTGATTTTCAGCTGAAAACCGGTGAAATCGCCCTGAGCAGGAATCAGGATTATTTGTCATATGAAATTGAGGTTGGAGAAGATTTTCAAAATTTTGGGCTTGTATTCCGGTATAACGGGAAAGGTTATTTCCAGATTGCCAATATAACTATCGCGCCAAATTCTACGGGAATGTTAAGGGGCAGCAGCATTGTTTTTGCGTTGTTTATCTGTTTAGACTTATGTATATTGTTTGCGGACAGGATAAAGAAGGATAAGGAAACTATTTTGGCGATGTTAGGAATAGTGCTGTTAGTTTCTTTGCCGATTTTTACAGATGGTATCGCTAAAGGGCATGACTTAGCTTTTCATTTGATGAGGATTGAAGGAATTGCAAAAGAAATCCGGTTAGGAAATTTACCGGTTCGGCTGTCTTCTTATTTTATGGATGGATATGGATATCCGGCATCCATTTATTATGGGGATATATTACTGTATATTCCTGCAGTCCTGCGATTGATTGGATTTTCTGTTACAGGCGTGTATAAGTTTTACATTTTCATGATTAATGTGGGAACTGTTATGATTGCATATTTTTGCATGAAGAGTATATTCAAAGATAAAAGAATTGCTTTACTCACTTGCCTGGCGTACTGTTCATCGACGTATCGGTTGGTTAATATTTATGAGCGTGCCGCAGTGGGTGAATACAGCGCGATGATGTTTATGCCGATAGTGGCAGTGGCTGTCTATAAGATTTATACGGACGATTTGGCTGATGGGAGAGCATATAAGAAAAATGCGCTTCTTCTGGCGATAGGAATGAGTGGGCTGGTAGGGACACATATATTAAGTACGGAAATGGTAATATTAACGTTGGCTGTTATATGTATATCCCTGCTGAAACTGACATTTAGAAAAAGCACGCTGAAAGTATATCTGCTGGCTGTTTTGGAGACATGTGCGTTCAGTGCGTATTTTACCGTTCCCTTTTTGGATTATTTAATTAATGTGCCTACTAAAATAGGGGCGCTGGTAAGCGAGGGGGGGGGTAAAAATCCAAAAGTGGGGTATAACATTTAGTGAGTACTTTGCATTTTTCCGGGATATACGTATGCTAACCAATGGACGTGATTATGTTAACGAGAGGATGATTCTTACTCCCGGCATAATATTGATGGCTGCATTTGTGGTGGCTGTGGCACTATGGGCAAACCGCCGTAGTGATAAGGTGGCGGGCGTTTTAATAATTTATGCATGTCTGGCAATGATAGCAACGCTAAAAATTTTCCCATGGGATTATCTTCAGTCGCATTGTTTGTTGGGAAGCCTGTCGGTTCAGGTACAGTTTCCATGGAGGTATGTCGGTATTGTGACGGTTATTCTGACATTGCTTCTTGGTCGCCTGCTGACGAGGATTGCAAATGTACGATGGAAGATGTTCCTGTGTGAAAAGTCGATTATTCTTGTTGGGTTTGTAATGACCTGTTTCCTGACAAGCAGTTACCTGGATGACAGTGTATTTATCACCAATTATGATGGTGCAGAACTAGACGATTTTCAGATTGGAACGGGAGAGTATTTGCGTGAGGGTACAAACCGGGCAAATTTTTCCCTTTCGATTACGTCGAAAGTCAATTCGGAGAGAATGAGTGAGGTTTCCGTTCTGTCCAGAAGAGGCAGCAGCATGGAGCTGCATTGTGTTGGCACGGACGAAGAAGGAGTTGTTTGGCTTCCGATGTTCAACTACAAGGGATATCATGCGACGGATGGGAACGGAAAGGAATATCCGATTAGCGACGGATATGATAACCGGATTGAACTGTCGCTTCCAGCGGGGTTTGAGGGCAGTATTTTCGTCGAATACAGGGAGCCATGGTACTGGCGGGTGGCTGAATTGATTTCTTTGGCGTCGGTGTTGGGAGTGTGGATGATAAGCAGAAGACAAGGCATTGCAAGAAGTGTTTCTGCTTTTGCACATTTCAGAAAGGAACAATGAGAGACATTTATGAAAAGCATTATGCGGGATTTAAACACTTTTATAACGACAATCAAGCAGCTTCTTGGCCTGTTTACGGACAGGCAGCGAAGACAGGCCGTGGGGATTTTTATTTTGGTGGTGATTGGAGCCGCCTTTGAGACATTAGGCGTAGCGGCCATTCTCCCTTTTGTCTATGCGGTGATGGATACTTCGCAGTTGTGGGGAAATCAGTATGTTGTTATGCTTGCCGAAATACTGCAAATCAAAACGGATACACAGTTGATTGTTGCGCTTGGTATTTTAATTGGCTTATTTTATATTTTTAAAAATGTTTTTCTGATGTTTGTCGCATATATGGAAAATAAATTCAAAGCGCATTTTGTCTATGAGCTGTCTAAATTGATGCTCCACAGTTATATGAAGCGGCCTTATATTTATTTTCTTGGTACAAACAGCGCCGAGATGATTAGAGGATTGAACGATGATATCGGAAGTATTAACGATATGATAACCGCCTTGTTTAAGATTTTTTCCATCGCGTTTATGATGGTTGGAATAGGGGTGTTCCTGGTTATCCAGGAGCCTACGATGGCACTTGGCATTGCAGTTCTGGCAGTCGTGATATTTGTGCTGATTGTCTGCGTGATTAAGAAGAAAATCAGGGAATTGGGAAAGCTGAAAATTCAGTATGCCACAGATGCATATCAATATGCGTACCAGGCTATCAATGGAATTAAAGAAATTTCCATTATGAAGAGGGAAGAATACTTTCTTAAGAGTTATACCGGAGTGACATCAAAGAAAAGGGATGCCGATACTATATATAACAGCATTTCGATTGCACCGGAGAAGATTGTGGAGGCAACTTTTGTCTGCGGAATATTGGGAATTATCTGTATTCAGGTGGGAATCGGGGGTATGTCAGCGGTTCTGATTACGAATTTGGCTGCCTTTGCGGTAGGCGCAATGCGGGTTATGCCCTCCCTCTCCACATTAACCACACGTATGACGCAGCTTATGTATCTGCGGCCGGCGCTTGGCGGTACTTGTAAGAATATAGAGGCGGCGAGGGAGCAGGAGAAGGCATTTATGGCTGTGCAGTCTTCGATTGACAGCATTGATAATGCAGTCGATTTCAAGGAGACAGTTACGATGCAGGGGATTGACTGGAAATATCCCAATACAGACCAGTATATCCTGAAAGACGCCGGGATTCAGATTCATAAGGGGGAATGCGTGGCGTTAGTTGGCAAATCTGGTGCAGGCAAGACCACACTGGCGGATATTCTTCTCGGGCTGCTGAAGCCTCAGCATGGTTCTGTCTGTATAGACGGGGTGGATATTTATACGATTCCTTATGCATGGAGTAAGATGATTGGCTATGTGCCTCAGACGGTGTATCTGATTGATGATACGATTAGGAATAATGTGGCGTTTGGCATTGAGCGTGACAAGGTGGACGACGCCTGGATTTGGAGCGCGCTTGAGAAGGCACAGCTCAAAGAATTTATAGAGACGCTTCCGGAGGGTCTTGATACGGTTATCGGTGAGCAGGGCGTGAAATTCTCCGGCGGTCAGAGACAGCGTATTGCGATTGCCAGGGCACTCTACCATGACCCGGAGATTATGGTGTTTGACGAGGCGACAGCCGCCCTGGACGGGGAGACGGAAGAGGCAGTTATGGATGCCATCAACAGGCTACGAGGGGAGAAGACGCTGGTTATTATCGCCCACAGGCTTAATACAATCAGCCATTGCAATCGGTTCTATGAGGTTGGGAGGCAGAAGGTGACGGAGAAGACCAGGGAAGAAGTATTAGGCGATGCGTAAGGTTGGGAAGATATGAAACAAGAGCAGATTTTTTTTACAATTATTATGCCAACGTTTAATTCGGAGAAAACGATTGGAAAAGCTTTGGAATCCATCAGGAGACAAAAATTTGACCAGAGCAAAATAGAAATTTTAGTGATTGACGGCGGTTCCACAGATGGCACGTTAGAAATAGCAAAGAAGTACCAGGCTGTTATTTTGCCGAATCCTGAGCGTGTACCTGAGGCGGCAAAAAGAATCGGATATGAGCAGGCGAGGGGTAAATGGATTATCAAACAGGATTCGGATGAAGTGTATATGAAGTCAAACCAACTTGCAAAGAGAAAGAAATTTATTGATAGCCATCCGGATGTATATTGCATATTGACTGATAAATTATATCCCGGTAAAAATTGCGGCCTTTGCTGTGCCTATTTAAATTACTGCGGGGACCCGTTCAGCTATATTGTGTATAAATTAAGAGGCTCGGTAATTCAGGAAAATAAGAAATTTCTATTTCGAGAAGATACAGAGGGGAATATTTACCAATATCAAAATGGTGACCGTTATCCGATTGGGGATGGAGGATGTACGGCATTTGATATAGAGAAGTTCCGGGAATTGTTTGGGGAAGACTATAGCAGGCAGGAGTATGTGAATCTTTCTACCCATAAACTTTTGGAAGAAACCGGATTGATGGGATGTATTCCGGGAGATAATATTTATCACTATTCCAGGGCAGGGCTTGGGACATATTTAAAAAAGCTTCGTTTTAAAATCCACTTTAACCTGAATGGAAAAGAGGAAAGCGGGAGTGCAAATGCTTTGGGGTATGCGGCAAGGGCACAGGAGAATCCTAAATACAGCAGGAGAAAATGGCTGTTTGTATTGTATGCTTTTTCATTGGTTTTACCTGTTTTTGATTCGATAAAAATGGCGCTGCTTCGGCGCGATTTGTCATTTTTGCTACACTTTGTGTATACATATTATGTTTTGGGGGTTATCGCTGTCGAGATAATTAGAAAAGTATTAAAAAGAAATATGGATAATTATTCTTATGGTTAATCCGTAATTTTTGTGAAAGATGGGAATTGTCGGGATTAGGTTATAGCATGGTAAAAATGAGTATGGGCAGGCTTGTCAGTAAGTTGGGAGAATTTGAAAAAAGCAGTATATTGTTGATGGCGTGTTCCTTGTTGGCGGGTGTGTTTAACTACACGTTTCAGATTTATTTGGGAAATGTGTCAACAGTCACCGACTATGGCATGATTAATATACTGTTGACGGAAATATCAATGATTTCAATCATTAATGCGCCAATTGGCCTATACGCCAGCCGGAATATAGCGGTCAGGGGTGGCGGCCGGAGTGAGGAAATGGATAGGCTGTTAGCCGTTATATGGGAGATTACGGCAATCTTTTGCTTGTTTACCGTTCTCTCCCTTTATGCCTTGTACCGATTGGGTTTCATGAATACGGCGTTAAGCGGCAGGCAGATTGCCTATTTCATTTTATGCGCCATTACGAATGTGTTATACAGTATACTATTGTACATTGCGCAGGGGTATAAAGATTATAAGTCGTATAGTTTTGTGAGCCTGCTATATACGGTCATTAAATTTGGGGTCGCAATCATGTTGTACAGCCGTTCTAACGGGATAGTCGAATTTTTGCAGGCGGTGCTTATCACAAATTTGATTTGTATTGTTATGTTACTGTACACAAACAGGAGCAGGCTATGGAAAAAATACCGTCTGCAGAAGTTATCTGATTCTTTTTACAGTTTGGCATATTTCTATGGGTGGACATTTGTGATACAGCTCATTATTGGATTCTTGATGAGCGGTGGCGATATTGTGTGGGTGGATATTATGTTTTCGGAAGAACAGGCGGGTATCTATTCGGTGGCGGCAACTCTTTCCAAAGCGGCTCTTTTTTGTTCCACGCCGATTACGACAATTATGTTTCCGGAAGTTGCAGGACAGACCGACAACCGTGAAGGCAATCTGCGCCTGCTTAAGAAGACGCTTATTTATGGTGGCGGAATAGCCGGTGCGTATTTGGTGCTCTTGAATATTCTGGGTGGGCAGGTAGTTGGAATTTTGTATGGGGAAAGATATGCCGGGGCTGTAGTTATGATTCCGGCGGCTTCTTTATATGTTATGGCAGTGATTGTCTTAAATATCATTTGCCAGTATTGCATTGCTGTCGAAAAAGTGAGAAAATTAACCATCGGGATGATTGTATTATTTGGGACTGTTTATGTCTTTTGTATGCAGATTGCGACGTTGGTTCATATGGTGGTTTTCTGCGGCGGTGCGGTTTTGCTGTTTGCCTTGTGTTTTTTAGTTTATATTTTCAGGGATGGGAGAGCAAATTAGGCGCTAGGTTATGGAAGACAGCAATCAATAAAGGTTAGGATAGTAATAAAGAAGGTATTTCAGTTTCAGGTTTGGTGGGATTATGGAAAGAAAAAGGATAGAGATTATTGCTCCATGCTATAACGAGGAACAGTGCATAGAATTATTTTGCAGACGGATTGAGGATGTTTTTAGTCGGATAGAAGGATATGATTTTTCGATACTGTTTGTGGATGACGGAAGCGAAGACGCCACTTTGCAGATTATCAAAAATATGGCTGAGAATATGTATAGAGGCAAAGTACGGTACCTTTCTTTTTCCAGGAATTTTGGGAAAGAATCTGCCATGGCGGCAGGGCTTGAGAACAGTGACGGTGATTTGATAGCGGTTATGGATGTGGATTTGCAGCATCCGCCGGAGTTGCTGTATGAAATGATAGAAGCTGTAGAGACAGAAGGATATGACTGCTGTGCGGCTAGACGGGTCACCAGGGATGGCGAGGGGGTGATTCGCAGTTTCCTTTCTCGGTCTTTTTACCATGTCATCAATATGTTGACGGAGATTGATTTGATACCGGGTGGCACCGATTACCGGCTGATGAAAAAGGAAGTGGCAGAGGCGATTGTCTCACTGCCTGAACGCGAGAGGTTTACGAAAGGTATTTATTCGTGGATTGGATTTAAGACGAAATGGATATCTTATCATAATGTGGAGAGGGCGGCGGGACAGTCGAAGTGGTCTGTCAGGCATTTATTTGGTTACGCCGGAAGCGGGATTATTGCTTTTGCCACGGCGCCATTGCGAGGTGTCATTTATTTAGGAGTGATTGTTACGGCGATTGCGGTAGCCTATGCAGGCAACGTGATATGGGGTGAAATACATACCGGGGGGGGGTAATCAGCGGACTGGTTTCGCCACAATAGTTGTGCTCCTTCTCTTTCTTGGCGGCGTTATCCTGATTACGCTGGGTATGATTGGAGAATATATTGCCAGAATTTATATGGAAGTGAAAAATCGTCCCTTGTATATTACGAAAGAGACGAATTTGATAAAGGACAATATAAAGGAAAGCAATATAGAGAGGGAAGAAAGAGAAGATGCGTAACCAGTTTTTTTTCATCGGTACAGAGGCTGAGTTAATTAAAGTGTTCCCGGTTATTATGGATTGCCAGAAAGAAGGAAACATATGCCATATTATTGCATCGGGGCAGAATGATTTAAGACGTAACCGTATTCTGGATTACATTCATTTGAATGGCAAGTATGTGGAATTAAGCAAGGAAGCGGAGATTGTAAAAAGCGCAGTCGGGCTTTTCGCATGGTTTGGCAGGACCTGGCTTCGAGCCAAAGGGATTATAGAAGAACATTTCAACCGTACAGAGCTTTCAGGCGCCAATATGGTGGTGCATGGAGATACAGTCTCCACATATATGGGAGCGCTGATTGGCAGAAGGTTTCATATGCGGGTATGTCATGTGGAGGCAGGGCTGCGTTCACATCACCTGTTGAATCCGTTTCCGGAGGAAATCGACAGAATATTGACAAGCCGGATTGCAAGGCTGCATTTTGCGCCCGGGCATGAGGCTGTAGAAAATTTGAACAGGGCGAGGGGAAGAGTTGTGGACACACAGTATAACACGATTCTGGACAGCCTTCGTATTTCAAAGCAGATGGATGTTGTGACAAAACATTTGAAAGGGGTGGTTTCTCAGGATTATTTCGTTTTTGTAATGCACAGGCAGGAAAACCTTATGGACAAGGATTTTGTAAATGAGGTAATGAGACAAGTTGAACAGCTTGTGTGTTACAGGAAATGTGTTATCATTCTTCATAAAATTACAGAGAATGTTCTGGCGGATATGGGATGGCTGCAGAGGATAAAGAAAGTGTCCGGATTTATACTGTTCCCAAGAATGGATTATTTTGACTTCATGAAATTACTTGAAGGGGCGAAATTCATCGTTACGGATGGAGGAAGCAACCAGGAAGAACTGTATTACATGGGTAAACCATGTCTGATTATGCGAAAAACGACAGAGCGGCAGGAGGGTATCGGGCAAAATGCTAGGCTGTTTGGAGGCGAAGTCGGAGAGATTGGGCGGTTTGCAAAAAGTTATGCTTCTTACCAATGTGATGCAGTAGTTGGAAATTGTTCTCCATCGTCTATTATTGCGAGGGAACTTGGGAAATAGGACACAAAACGTCAGAAAGGTTCATATGAAAAAAATTCATATATACGATAAAAAACGCCAGTTTGAATTGTTTGCTGTTATTTTTTTGTTTATCTATGTTTTTTATTCGGTATTCCTCAATTTCACTTTTACGTCAGACCATGTCTTTGCATATACATTAAGGCCCAATGTAGCTAAACCGGTATTTATGGAGTATTTGGCAGGAGGCCGGCCGGCAGTCTATTTACTGGTGTGGATAGAATATTTATTAGGTAAGATAAACATCAATTCCAATGTGAATCAGTATGTATATCAAATATTGTTGATGCTTATGCTTTCCTGCGCGGTTTATCAGCTCTATTGCCTGTTTTCGGAAGTATGCATGAAGCGCCATAAGGATATTTTATACATCGTGGTTCTGATAATTGGGTTTGTCAATCCATATATAGTGGAAGCGTTCGTATATAAGGCAATCGAATGGGGTGTTGCAATCAATTTGGTATGTTTTGCAGTACGCTTATTTAGCAAGAGGCGTTATTTTTATGCCCTGCTTATCCTATGGTTTGGCGTTTCCATTTACCAAAGTTATTTTGCGTTGTTTCTAATTTATACTACAGTGTATTTGTACACACAATTCCAGGGGAAAATATGTAAAGAGGTTATTTTAGAAGCCGTTAAAATGTATTTCATAGCAGGGATTTGTGCTGTATCGAATATTTTGCTTGTAAGAATATTAGTGGCTTTGGGGATGATTGAAAATGAAGTAAAGACGGTTGATATGGCCACATCTTCGTTGGCGGAGCGTTTTTGCAGAGTGAAAGACGTATATTTCTACTCAGTTATCGAGTGCTGCGGGGATATGTTTCCGCCTTATTTCATGATAACGGTTATTATTATATTGACTGTTTTTGTATGTTTTATGCTTATCAGTAAGCGCCGTATAGCGGATGCCTTTTATTTTGTTTTACTGACTATAGCCTTGAATTTATATCCTTTTGTGATATTTTCCGTTGCGATAGGAACAGGGGCGCACCAAAGGATTACATGGCCGATTTTTGCCGCAATTAGCATGTTGTTTATGATATTATTCTATTATATGGATTTTAATGGGCTGAAAGAAAAGATTTGTTTTGCTGTATTGACAATTTTTTGGGGTGCGAATATTTTCCATACGGAAACAGTAATCAATGACTTTTTTATTTCCAACAAAATTGATACGTTTATGGTAAAGCAAATACTGGCAGAGATTGACCAGTATGAAGAAGAAAGCGGTGTGAAGATAGAATATATCTCGGCTGTGCGAGCGGAGAATAGCAAAAATGTATATGCAGAGCTGAATTTGTCTTATGATGCGATTTTTTTCGGAAGGAAGACGATATCGCAGTCATGGAGTGATGTCTATTTGATTGACTATTTGTCGGGAAGGGACTATGATAAAGCACCTATGGATGAGGATATTTATGATACTTATTTCCGGGGTAGGACATGGGAGACGTTTAATGCGGATGAGCAGCTTGTATTCCGTGATAATATCATGTATTGGGCAATCTATTAAGGATAGGGGATTGACTTCGTTTGCTGCTTATGAAGTGAAGAAATTTATCTGTTGTGTGAGACAAGATACATTACAGAGAGAAGGACAAGGGTATTAAAGATGAAAGAGCTTGATTTTTTATTCGTATACGAGCATAAGGTGCGTGAGCTGGAAAACTTATGCCTGCTCAAATATGAACTGGACAGGAGAGGTTACAGAACGGAAATCCGTTATATTGAGGATGCGGAGAATGAGTTGGCGGTGAAACCTTTTATCTATACGAAGGTGTTGCTTGTTATGTCATGCTATGATAACCATGCATTGCAGTGGCAGATTAAGAATTACGTGAAGTTTGACAAGATTATTGACATGCAGTGGGAGAATATCGTCTATCCGAAAGATGAAGAGCGGGAGGGCGCTTTTAAAAATTACAAGGAGATTGGAAAGGCGGTGCCTCATGTCTCCTGGGGGCAGCAGAATGTCAAGAGGCTTTTAGAAGCGGCGCATCTTGACAGGAAAATGGTAAAATTAGTTGGACATGTGGGGATGGACTTTCTAAGACAGCCTCTTTGCAGATATTACCTTAGCAGGGAAGAACTGTTTGAAAAATACGAGATTCCCGTCGGATGCAAGGCGATTTTTTTTGCTTCCCCTTACTATGGAGACAGCTTACCGCAGACGTATATTGAGGATATGTGTATGCGGTTCGGGGAAAACTGGACAGAATATTATCAGTTTATGTGTGATTCCCAGAAGATTGTGCTGAAATGGTTTGATGATTTATGTGCGGATGAGCCAGATACCCATGTGGTTTTCAGGCCCCATCCGGGGCATCCGAGCCTGATGGCAGAAGAGGTCAAGAAACGGCACGATAACTTCCATATCATCTCGGGAGAGTCTGTGAGACAGTGGATTGTCACCTGTGACAAAATATATACCGGTAACAGTTCGGTGATTGTGGAAGCCTTTTTTGCCCGGAAAATGTGTCAGTTGGTGTTCCCTCTTCCTGTCACGGAAGGATTTGAGTTAAAGCTGCTT
Source organism: uncultured Lachnospiraceae bacterium (assembly GCA_947172645.1). Taxonomy (GTDB): domain Bacteria; phylum Bacillota; class Clostridia; order Lachnospirales; family Lachnospiraceae; genus UBA3282. The sequence goes on from CAMWBY010000004.1 coordinate 196,342, forward strand.
TCCGGTTCCAGGCATTTGACGAGCTATGGTCAATTCCGTGAGTCGGTGTCGGCGCAGGAGGAAGAATTTCCCATACCGCAGGGCAATATAGAAGAAATTTATTTAATTGACTGGGAGACGCCCAGCTATGTGAAGTTCGCAGATATGGCGGAAGAAGTACTGCGGGACGATTCCTACAGGCTTACGGCGAAGCAGATTAGGGAAGTCCATAATTATTCATTGCCCGTGAGAATGTTAAAGGCTGTGTGCAAAGTTGATTTTCTCTATCGGTTCTATTTGAAGGTGATTGACAATGAGAAGCTTAAGTGGGGCTTTCTTGAACACCAGAGACAATTACGGCGGAAGGCGGCCCAGACAGAGAAGGAACATGCGCATGAGATTACAAGTACACAGGAGATAGAGGGAATTATTGGGAGGATTCAATGTGCGTTGTCTGATTAATGTAAAGAGGAAGTGGAGTTCCGTTCTGTCGGCGTTCATCATGTTTCTGGCATTCCAGATGAAATATGACGAAATAGATTTTTGCGGAAGCGCATATCGGGACTTCGTTGCAAATTTATTGGATTCTTTTCAGGAGTTTCATATAGGCAGCATTATTATGCTTCCGTTATTCTATGTGTTTGTCGTGAAGGCAATGAGCATTGCACAGAAGACGGAACAAAAATGGACCGCCGCCCTGCCTGCATTCTTTTTTTCTATATTTATGCTCTTTGGTTATTCTTTTGAACAGACAGATACGTGGAGCCTTGTGCGACATATGGGAAATGGACAGATATTGAAAACACTTCTGATTGGCACAGGATATTATCTGCTGTTTTTCTATGGTATTGTATATATCTATTATTATGCAGAATCAATTAATTTTGTACAGGAGACTGCTTCTGCTACAGGCATATGCCCGTCTGCCGAAGGGCGGAAGAATTTGGTCAGATGGTATATTGCTAAGTTTGCGTCATATCCGTTCAGGATGTCAGCTTTGACTTTATTCATTATCTATATACCGTATGTAGTGATTTTTTATCCTGGCATATTTTGTGGGGATACTTATAGCCAGGTAGTGCAGGCATATAAGGAATTAAACACATCGGGAATTTACTATATGTCAAATGATTTGCTGATGTCGCAGGATATGTTTATCAACCAACACCATCCGGTGCTGCATACGGTGCTGATTCATATGTTTCTGGTGATTGGCACGAAAGTGTTCCATTCGGTGAATGCAGGGATATATATGTACTGTGTTTTTCAGTGGCTGGTATGTATAGCGGTCATTTCCTATGGAATAGTTGTCTTGGTGAAAGAAATAAAAGTCCCGTTGGAATATGCATTAGTTACTGTATTGTATTTCATCATCTCACCAAGGATTCAGAACTATATGTTCCTTGTGACGAAAGACGTCTTTTATGGGATAAGTTTTATATTAGTCATGATTGGGATTTTCAGGTTGATACGTGGCGAGGCGGATGGCAAATACAGGGGCAGAAATTATATATTGCTTGCATTTTCGTCAGTGTGTATGGTTTTATTTAGGAATGAGGCAGTATATATATTGGTACCGGCTTTCCTGTTAGGCGGATGTTTCTGCAGGCGGATAAAAAAGGTAATGTGCTCCTATGCTGCGGGAGTTTTGGTATTCAGTCTTATGGTGTTTAAGGTTTTGTTTCCTGCGCTATCTATCACGCCGGGGAGCGTCCGGGAGATGTTGGCGGTTCCTTTCCAACAGACGGCAAGGTATGTCGTGGAATTTGCGAATGAGGTGACAGAGGAAGAAAGAGAAGCCATAGCTGCTATATTGAATTATGAGAAAATGGCTGAAAAATATGACCCAAACAATGTGGATAATGTAAAAGCGACATACAATGAACACGCGTCTCGGGAACAATTGGCTGATTATTTCAGGGTTTGGTTCCGTATGTTCTTCAAGCATCCAAATATTTATGTGCAGGCGACAATGAATAACTATTACCGGTACTTTTATCCGGGACCTACACAGTTAAGCGCAAATCATTCGGACTGGTCTGAGGAATGCATGGAGCTGACGAATGGGACGATAGCTCCGCTTGACCTGGAATTTTTTTATCCGGAACGGTTCCGCGAGATTAGGACAAACTATGAGTTTTTACGGTCGAAAATGGATGCGATTCCGATTTATAATATGTTGGTAAATCCTGCACTCTATGTGTGGGCGATTGTGCTTTGTGTTTTTTATGGTTTTAAGAAAGGGAACTTAAAAGTATTGGCATTGCTTACGGTGCCGTGCTGCATGATTCTGATACGGTTGGTTGGGCCTTGTAACGGTCAGTATTGCAGGTATATGTACCCGCTTATGGTCGCTTTGCCTTATATTGTGCCGATGGTGTTTTCTTTGACAAAGAATGATATTTCTGAAATATCTGTGGAGAAATAAAGAGGAAGAACGGAGGATTATCATAATCTATGGGCTTAATGGATTTGCTCAGAAAATCGGAAAAATTAGTATATTGGAACCGGTGCAGGATACACCGCAATGACCCGGCATTCCGCAGGATGCTTTTAGAAGGATATGAGAATCCGGATTTTTTGGAAATGCACACATATGGCAGGGAGTACGAAGGGAAGACGGTCTATCTGATTGAGGAAAGGGGCGCAGGCGTCGGGTTTTTTGCCGAATTTGGGGTGACGTTAATCCATCTATATTTTGCATATGAGAGAGGGTTTGTCCCGTATGTGCGTTGGGGGGAAGACTATCTGTACTATGAACCGGAAGGGGTGGATGGGGAGAAAAATGCATTCCTGTATTTCTTTCAGCCTGTTTCCGATGTGGCGGGGATTGAACATGCCTGCCATGTGATTCATACGCAGGAGAGCCATTATGTACAGGTAAAAAAGCAGTTTGAAGCGGTCAGTTATGATGTGTCCGATGCGTATGTTGATGCGATGGCGCATATGGTGGAGAAATATATCTATTATAATGAGCCGACAGAACAATATTTGGAGAAAGAATACCATAACTTATTAGGGGACGGGAAGGTTTTGGGCGTTCATTTCAGGGGGACAGATTTCCGCAAAGGATATAACAACCATCCGATTCCTGTACAGATTGAGCAGGAGATGGAGCAGGTAAAGATTCTGATTGAAAAATCAGGGTATGACAGAATATTCCTCGCCACGGATGAGCAGGCGGCTGTAGAGCGTTTCCGGGAAGCTTTTGGGGATAAGGTCTGTGTCTATGAAGATACGTTTCGTGATAATGGGACAGATGAATCCATTGCTTTCAGTGAGGGGAACAGAGACAGGCATCACTATTATTTGGCCAGAGAAGTGGTGCGGGACCAGTATACGCTGACGCACTGTGACGGGCTTGTGTGCGGTTATTCAAATGTGACGTTTATTGCACGGGTGATGAGGCGGGCATGGTTCGGGCACGAATGGGAAGACTTCGTGCTGATTGACAATGGATTGTACCACAACGATAATGCTTTTTCCCAGAGTGTCAATAGCAAGAAGAGACATAAAGCATAAAACAAATGCAGAGCCATGTTTTGAACGTGTCTCTGCATTTGCATTAAGAGCTACTCGCTATGTTCTTCATTCCATGAGTCGAGTATCTCAAAATATTGGTTGATGTCATCAAAACCGTAGGCGACGAAGTAATCATCCTTGTAAATATTGTATTCTACGAATGGTTTTGGAAGCTCGTCGTTCACAGGGAGCAGTAAAAATACTTCGCCAACTGGAAGCGTTTCGTGTTCCGTGGACTGGAGCCAACAGTTAGGCGTGAGATTTTGGTCTCCTTTATTTACTGTCCACATTTCTATTTTACCGTCTGAAAATTCTGTTATGACGTTGCTATACCAAAAACTGGCGATTCCTTTGGTGTAGCGGCTTTCCTTAAGCCAGTGGGCAGCATCTTGTATATCGGCGCTTCCTGGAACCTGTCCTACATAGGGACTTTTAATCATCGGGCTTATCACAGTGCAGAAGCTGCATACCAATATGAATAGGGCAAAATACCCGATGAACGCTAATTCCATGATTTTCTGCTTGTTGATAAATTTTGGCAAAAAGATAAATACCAGGACGAAGGCAAAGGGCAATAAAGGAATCCAATAAGATTCATTATATGTGTCTGTGCCGCTGTAAATTAACAAATCAACCAGAAATGATGCGACGGTAAAAGCGGTCAAAAGAAGTTCGCGTCTGTCTAAAGAACTGGCAGTAGATATAAGATATATAACAGCGTAAAAGATAATGCCTACAAATAGCAGGCTTATGGCATTGGCGATACCGGGCAGGCTGAATATTGGAACCTCTTCCTGCCATCCAAAGAGGCAAATAAAATCACTGATACGGGCCCAGATATTGCTCAGCTCAAATCTGGTCCAGGAGGTGCTGGTCAAAGAGGAAAAATGATAATGCTTTTGCAGATAGAATAAGTTAATGAAGTACCCTATGCAGGATGTCGCGCAGAGGGAAAAACTAATAGCCAGTAACGGTTTTAAAGAGACTGCAGGGGATGAAGCAGCATGTTTTTTCTGGATGATAAACCAGAATACGATGGCAGCAAAAAGCGGTATATAAAAAATCATTAATTGGCGGATACCGTTTAAACCGGTGATGAAACTGAGGATAAACAAAATAAGATATGAAATGATTTTTTTCCACGGTTTCGTATGATAACTTCCATGGAGCATTTTGCATAGTAAAGCAAGGGAAACGGCAGAAACAACAATGTGCAGGACGTAATGTGAGTGGAACACGACATTCCAGCCATACCAACGTCCGAATGGGGCGATGCATGTCAGGGCTGCCCAGAAAGCGTATTCGCGGTGTCCGACAGCGCACATAAGCCAAGCTGTGCTGGCAGCTAACAGAAGAAGGAATATGATGACAGACATAAACCTTACAAAATGCCAGTTATCCGGAAATACAGCAAGGAGAAGCCGGTAGAGCATTGGCGTGTGGAATACGCGGATTTCATTGGAATAAAACCAATTTTGGGATATAGGAGATAATCCTTCACGGTTCAATTGCGCGGCTAAGACCATTTCCGAAGAAGCATCACTGTTGATTAATGCTGTGCCGCTTCCCCAGACAAAGTGGAGTACCTTGACAAACATTGCTACAAATAAAAAGGCAGAGAATGTAAAGTTTATTTTATCAAAATTTGCCGATAAGGCAGCTTTTGTTTTTTCTATTTTGTTCATGTTCATTGTGTTACATACTCCTTTTAATTTATTAAGTACAGCATAATTATTTCATATTTGCCATATACTGTCAATTCGACTGTTTATTATTTCATTTTTTTATGTTATACTCAAAAAATAATTGTAATACTAAGGTTGGATTTGAAGTATGCTTCAGAACGGAGGAAATGATGGATAAAACAATTACAGCAATTATCCCGGTGAAGGGAAACAGCACAAGACTGCCGAACAAGAACATTCTGCCTTTTGCGGATTCCAATCTTTTGGTTCATAAAATCAGGCAGTTAAAGCAGGTGAATGGCATTACGGAGATTATTGTGTCTTCCGATTCCGACGAGATGCTAAAGATGGGCAGGGACGAGGGCGTTACGGCGATTAAGAGGCCGACGCAGTATGCGGATGAATCTGTCCCTTTTGGCATGTTCTTAGAGTATATCAGTGATGAGATGCCCAACGAGCATATCATGTGGGCATGTGCGACGTCGCCGCTTGTGGAGCCATATCTTTATGAGAAGGCCATCAAGACATATTTTGAGAAAATGGCAGAAGGGTATGATTCTTTGATTACATGTTGCCCTTATCAGACATATTTGCTTGATGAAAAGGGACCGTTAAATTTCAGTATGGGGCTTGCCCACAAAAATTCGGAGCAGTTACCGATGCTGTATCATTTCACCAACGGCATTAACTTAGCGCCCAGGGTGAAGCTTAAGGAATGGCATTACAACTATGGCCCGAATGCATACAGATTGATGATTAATAAGAGGGAAGCGGCCGACATCGATGATGTGTACGACTATGAGATGGCGAAAGCAATGTATGCCATGGATGACCCGAATCCGACGAAGTAGGGGAAAAGTAGACAGGCTTTACACCTTTTACCATAAGGAAGGTTGATATGTCAAATATAAAATTATTGGACTGCACGTTGAGGGACGGCGGCTATATTAACGACTGGAATTTCGGTTACCATACGATAAAAAGCATTATCCGTAAGCTTGTGGATTCCCAGGTGGATTATGTGGAAGTCGGTTTCCTACGTGACTGTGAATACGACAGGGATAAGAGTTTGTTTAATAACTGCAAAGAGATGGAACCGATTCTTCCTGAGAAACGTGGGAACACCATGTTTACGGCTATGGCGCTCCACAATAAATACAGCGTGGACAAGCTCGAGCCTTATGACGGCAGGACGATTGAGGCTGTCCGTGTGACATTCCACGACTATGATATAGACGAAGGGCTTACTTTTATACGTAAAGTGAAGGAAAAGGGATATAAAGTATTCTGTAACCCAATCAATATCATGGGATATTCTGACGAGCAGATATTGGAGCTGCTCAAGAAGGTAAATGAGATACATCCGTATGCGTTCTCGGTGGTGGATACATTCGGTTCTATGATGCGCGCCGACTTGCAGAGGATATATTCGTTAATCGAACATAATCTGGACCCATCGGTGCATATTGGGCTGCATTTGCATGAAAATCTTGCGTTGTCTTATTCTCTTGCGCAGGATTTTATTGCCATGAAAGCAAGTGGGCGCAGCAGCGTCATCGATGGTTCTATGTTGGGAATGGGCAGGGTTCCGGGCAATCTGTGCCTGGAGCTGATTATGGATTATATGAATAAAACACAGGGGGCGGTCTATGACGTAAACCCTGTGCTTGACGGCATCGACGACCATATTGAGCGTTTAAAGCAGATTGAGCCGTGGGGGTACAGTACTGCCTATGCGCTCTCGGCTAAATTCAACCTGCATAGAAATTATGCGGAGTTTTTGCTTGGCAAGGGACGGCTGCGGGCGAAACAGATTAACCAGATTCTTGCCAGTATCGAAGAACATAAGAAATCTGCTTTTGACGAGGCTTATGCAGAAGAATTATATGACAGATTCCAGAATCATGAAGTGGACGACACCAGGCTGCTTTCTTCTTTACGCCAGGAACTACATGGGTGTAGGATATTGATTCTTGCGCCGGGATACAGCCTGGTTGAGAAAGAAGAGGAGATTAAGCGGTTTATAGCGGAAAATGCCCCGGTTATCATCTCCGCGAACTTCGTATCCGAGCGGTATGAGGTGGATTATATTTTTTGCTCCAATGCCGCAAGGTACGAGGCTTTGGAGCAGAAGAAGGCTCGCAAAGGAGTTCTGGTCACATCCAATTTATTAGATGTGTGTGACGAGAAGATGGTACTCAATTATTCGAACTTATATTTCGATGAAAAGGGGAGTTGTGACAACAGTGTCATCATGCTTTTGAAGCTTTTGATGAAGTTAGAAATTCATCAAGCCTATGTGGCAGGCTTCGATGGATATCGCACTGAAGGTGACAACTATGTCACATCCTATCTGATAAACCAGCATACGGACGGGCAGGAAGTGAACAGACGTAACCGAAGATATGTGGCGGATATCCGTAAACAGATGGAACTGGTATTCCTGACGGATTCCGTGTACGATGAGAGAGATTAGTGTGAGAAGAACTTCTAGCCACTCATGCCAGAGGGCATTTCGCGGAGAAGTTCTAGGAGTTGCTTTGCAACCCTGTCTCACACAGGAGAATGCCCAAAATACGGCATTCTCCCAGATAAGCTTGCTTGTCTTTGGATTTTGAGATTCCGCTTAAGCGGAATCATAGGGGTTAGGTTGAAAAAATGGCGCAGCAGACAAAATACCATAAAATAAAATATCTTATTATTGATGTGGACGGTACAATGACGGATGCCGGGATTTATTACGATGAGCACGGGAATGAGTTGAAAAAGTTCTGTACCAAGGATGCGGCGGGATTTTTCGCGGCGAAACATGCCGGAATGAAGGTCATGGTTCTTACCGGAAGGGAGTGCGCGGCGACCACCAGACGCATGAATGAGATGAAAGTGGATTTTCTCGTGCAGAATATTAAGGATAAACTATCTTATCTGGAAGAGTTTATGCGTGCCGAGAAAATTACTTATGAAGAAATCGGTTATCTGGGAGATGACCTGAACGATTTGGCAGGAATGACCAAGGCAGGATTTGCCGGGTGCCCTGAGGATGCTTGTGAGGAAATCAAGGCAGTCAGCGATTATGTGTCCGGCGTCCAGGCGGGACACGGCGCGGTCAGGGATATTATCTCATGGCTTTTGAAAGAGCGCGGACAGTGGGAAAACGCTGTAGCTGAGATTTACGGGGTTGGGATATAAGTATGAAAAAGACAATGAACATATATATCACCACCGGACGTAAGAATTTGAAGTATGCGTATGTGGCAATAAAATCCCTTTTTATAAATAACGAAGACAGGGAGATTCATCTGTATGTAGTTTCGGAGGACCTAACCCCGGAAGACATGAAGCATGAGAATGCTTTGGCTGACCGGTACGGGCATCGCATTCATATTCTGCGTTTTGACGAAGAAAAAGCGCGCCAATACATCCATATAGATAAGAAAGACCATTGGCCTATCGGGACAATGTCAAGCTACTGGCTTTTCCATGAGCTGCTTCCGGTGGAAGTGGACAGGATTATGGTGATAGAGTCGGATACGGTGGTGACGGGAAGTTTATCGGACATCTATGATATGGATTTTGGCGGTGCATATGCAGTCTGTCCGGGGCCGGAACACAAGCCCTCCAATCACAGGAATTTTATGCAGAGTATCGGTGGGGATACGCTTACTTTTGTGTTGTCTATGTATAATGTGAGCCGGATTAGGCAGGACTTTACTTTGCAGGATATCTTGCAGGCGGACGAGAGGGTGAAGAAGCTGGCAGGTTATTCGCAGATGGAATTTACTTTTGGTCTTCTTTTCCAGGGGAAAATCAAGTATGTGCCGGGGAAGGATTCCTGTATTGACGAGAATGAGCGGTATGTGGAAGAGCTAGGATATGATTATATCACGGAGTGTGAGAAGACGGCGAAGATTCTCCACTTTTCTTCTTATAAGGATTACGGGAAGCCCTGGAATCCGGTGAGCATTATGCCAGGGTATGCGACATGGTGGAAATATGCGCAGGACAGTCCGTATTATAAGGAATATTTTGAAGAACAGTGGAAGATTTACGGACAGGTGAAGCGGGAGAAGGAAGAGCTTGCGAAGAATATCAGTTACAGGAATGTGCTGTTTTGCGCGTTCGTAATTTTTGCGGCGGTTTCAACAGGGACTGCCCTGTGTCTGAATGGCTTGAGTGGAATTGTGGTTGCGGCGGAGGCAGCGGCTTCTTTGGGGGTTAGCGTGTTAATACGCAGAATCGGAATATTATTTCAGAAATACAGATAAAATGTCGCGTATGCAGATACGGGTATCATGGGGGATAGTATGAAAATTATGTTTGCCGTTCCCTGTTACTGGCCATCCCAGGACGGGGTCACGCAGATTACAAAGTATTTGGCGGAAGGGTTGGCAGCGAGAGGACATGAGGTTTTGGCCTATACCAGTACCGGAAACGGCGGTTTGCAGATTCTTCCGGAGAAAGAAACACATAAAGGCGTAGCTATCGAGAGGACGAGAGTTGATGTCAGGTGGCCTCTGCGGTTAAAAGGGCGGGATGAAAACAGCACCAGGAAGAAATATTACGACAGGATATGCAGCTTTGCCCCGGATGTGTTGATTGTCGTATGTGCGCAGACATGGACATTGGATTGGGTTTTGCCATATCTGGAGCATATCAAATGCGTTAAAGTCTTTTATTCCCATGGATATTCCAGGCTTGGACAGTCGCATCTGATTGTGGACAAGCTAAAGCACAGGAATATTTTGGGGGCATACGAGGAGTGGCTTGTCAAGAGATATTATGAAAGGCTGTATCATGCAGTCGGTCAGTTTGATTTGGCAGTTTACCTTTCAGAACTGAATAATTCCTATCTCTATGCGCAGGAAAAAGGACTGGCCAACGGAAAAGTGTTGGAAAATGCAATTGAGGATGCGTTTGTGGCGGAGGATATGCGCCATACGGAAGATTTTTTTAGGAGGTCTCACATACAATATCTGTATGTGGCTAACTATAATGAGAATAAGAATCAGGACATGCTGCTTAAGGCGTTCTGTGAGGCGCAGATAGAGAATGCTACGCTCCAATTTGCAGGTTTTGAGGAGAATGATTATTTGACAATGCTGCGTGAGCATGTGTCCATGTGGCTTCCGCCGCACAGCACTAAGAAAGTGATTTTTAATGTCCGTCTTTCCAGGGAAGAAATCTATCAATTATATAAAGAGTCGGACGTCTTCGTCTGCACGAGCAGGTCGGAGAACTGCCCGATTGTGCATTGCGAGGCGGCTGCGACAGGGATGGCGGTCATCAGCACTGACGTGGGGGATGTGCGGCTTAAGGACGGGATTCTTCTGATAGAAGATATGAAGCAGCTTAAGGAGGCTATGGAACGTCTTTACGCTGACCGGGGTGAACTGTATGAGCGGGGCGCCAGATTACGTGCATATATGCTTGGCAGGAAATGCAGAGTGCAGGATAAGGTAGACTGGTTGGAGAGTGAGTTGGAAAAATTATGCCATTCCCCGCATTGACTGGAGATTCCACAGAGGGGAATCATGGAGGCTATTCTGGGATAAACTTGCGGCTAAAGGGCATTTGGCAGGAGACTCCCATGCATTGTGGAGATAGAAGAGAGGAAATGGATAATGCAGGATATTATGTTGTCGGTGTGTGTGGTCAGTTATAACCATGAAAATTATATTGCGGAATGCCTGGACCACCTTTTGTCACAGAAAACAAATTTTCAGGTGGAAATATTGGTCGGAGATGATTGCTCTACGGATAGTACATTAAAAATTGTAAAAGAAGGATATAGCAACCGGGTAACAATTGTTGACCGCAGCAAGAACCTGGGCTTGTGCAGGAACATGTACGACTTGTTTATGCATGCAAAAGGAAAATATATCTACCTTATGAATGGGGATGATTACCTATACAGTGACGAGACTTTCCAGAAGCAGGTGGATTTTCTTGAGACACACAAAGAATATTTCAGTGTCACAGCGAGAGACTATATTTATAAACCTGCAGACGGCAGTTTTGATAAATGTCAAATCAGGACAGGGGACTATACGATTGGGGATTTTCTGGTGGATGGCCTTGCACCTTGTAATTATGGTACGATGAGAAATGTCTTTTATCAGGACAGGGCAAACAATGAATTTTTAAAACTTGGTTCAAGGAACAACGAAGAGATTACGATGTGGATGTACACAATGGATAAGGGGAAGAAATATATCCTTCCTGATTTTATGGGTGTCTACCGCTATGTAAATTCGGATTCGGAAAATTATAATACACGGTATACTTTCCTGGAAATGTTTCAGCATTATTATGATGATTTTAATGTAATTAAGCCGATTTACAAAAAGAAGTATGACCTTAGACCATTTAAATTAAAACTTTTCAATCGTTTTTGCCTAAAAACAGGGGATTCTATTCCAAACTTTATGAAATTTATGAGTATACTTAGCATGAAAGATAAGATAGAATTTATATTATATAAAGTTTATTTAAAGACCCACCATTATAAGGAACCGAAGAGTTGGAACACAAAGAGCTGTGTTTTGAGTGAGAGATAAGAGTGTAAGAATGAAGGACTAGTGATGAAAATACCGTTTGTTACATTTAAGCCATTGGAGAGGGAACTGGACAGGGAGCTGAGAGAGGCTTTTGTCCGTGTGTTTGACAACAGTTGGTATATTGAAGGGGAAGAGGGTACAAGATTCGAGGAGGAATATGCTGCTTACTGTGGAACGAAGTATTGTATCGGCTGCGGCAACGGACTTGATGCGCTTTTTCTGATATTGAAAGCATATGGCATTGGGGCAGGGGATGAAGTAATCGTCCCGTCCAATACTTTTATTGCCTCTGTCCTTGCGGTGAGCAGGACCGGCGCCACGCCTGTATTGGTGGAGCCGGATATCGGTACGTATCTGATTGCGCCGGAATTGATTGAAGAGAAAATAACCGGGCGTACGAAAGCGATTATGCCGGTTCATTTGTATGGGCAGACGGCGGATATGGATGTCATTATGGATATTGCGGGGCGTCATCATCTGCATGTCATAGAAGACGCGGCGCAGGCCCATGGCGCCAGATATAAAGGCAGAAGAGCAGGCGCGCTTGGCGATGCGGCGGGGTTCAGTTTTTATCCGGGTAAGAATCTGGGAGCTCTTGGCGACGCGGGCTGTGTCACGACCAACGACCCGGAATTGGCCAGCCGTGTCCGTGCGTTTTCTAACTATGGTTCGGACTATAAATACCATCATATATACCAGGGGTATAATACAAGATTGGATGAACTGCAGGCGGCTTTCCTGCGGGCGAAACTTCCCCTTCTGGACCAGATGAATGAAGACAGGAGAAGGATTGCGGACAGGTATTTGCATGAAATTAAGAATGACAGACTCATACTGCCCTATGTTGGACAGAATAATGAGCATGTATGGCATATTTTTGCAGTCAGAGCGAAAAGAAGAGACCGGCTGGCTGAATATTTGAGAGAGCAGGGGATTGGGACAAACATCCATTATCCTATCCCGATACATAAACAGGAAGCGTATTGCGGGCAGGGCTTAGGAACAAGCGGCTTGCCAATTGCAGAATTGATTTCCGATACAGAGATAAGTATCCCTATGTATTATGGCATGGGGGAAGAGGTTGATTATGTGATAGACTGTCTGAACAGATGGCATGGATAAGAGAAAGGCATGGCTATAATATGAACATAACGATGATGCAGTTCCAGAAACACGGCGACGACAGAGGTGCGCTCGTTGTTTTGGAGGAAAATAAAAATATACCTTTTGAAGTGAAGAGGGTTTATTATATGTATGACACAACTCCTGGCGAGATTAGGGGGAAACATGCCCATAAGAAGCTGAAGCAAGTACTGTGCTGTCCTTGCGGGGCGTGTACCATTAAGTTGGACGATGGCAAGGAAAAGGCATATGTGCGGTTGGATGACCCCACGGAGGGCTTGATTGTGGAAGCGAATATCTGGCGTGAAATGTATGATTTTACACCTAACGCTGTTCTTATGGTATTGGCGTCGGATTACTATGATGAGAGTGATTATATACGAAATTATGAGGAATTTCTCGAACATGTCAATGGCAAGAAGGTTTAGTAAGCGGTTCAAAGATTGCAGGGAAAGAAAGGCAGGGGATTAGATTGAAAAAAGAATTTAAGAATCTTGCCGATGCAATTTATAAATTGAATTTTATTTTGACAGCAAGCCAGAAACGATATGGTGTATTGGTGTTTGTGCTGTCTATTATTTATGCGGTATTAGAGACCTTTGGCGTGTCTGTTATCTTCCCTCTGTTACAGGCGTTTTTAGACCCGGACAAGTTGATGCAGAACAAATACATAGGTCTTTTTGTGGATTTATTTGGGCTACAGTCATACAGGGACGTTATTTTTCTGGTCTGCATGGCTATTATTGCCATTTATGTATTTAAAAACGCGTTTGGCATTTTCTTTGTCTGGGTTTCTAATAAGTATGCATGTAAGGTTCACCGGGAATTGTCCGTGCAGATTATGAAGGCCTACATGAGGCAGGGATACAGCTTCTTTACGGAGAACAGCAGCGCGAGACTTCTGAACGGATTAGGCGAAGACGTATCGAGTGTCTATAATATTATTAATTTTACATTTCTTCTTCTGAGCAAGGCGTTTACGATTTTGGGAACGGCGGCAATAATCATTATTGTTACGCCTTCCATGTCCTTAGTCTTAATGGTGTTGGTGGTATTGTGCTTTATCGTAATCGAACTGCTTTTCAGGAAATCTATGGCGAAATATGGCAGGTTGGCAAGAGAATGTAATTGGATGGCATATCAGGCTTCTCTGGAGGCCATTCAAGGCAGTAAGGAAGTGCTTGTGACGAACAGGCAGGAATACTTTGTCAATCAATACCGGAAGTGCCGCATTGGCAGTGATAAGGCTACAATTAAAAATGCCATAGGCACCAATGCGCCCACTTATATTATAGAGGCTGTGTGTGTGACGGGTTTAATGGCGTTGATTGCCGTGCGCGTGCTTCATGAGGCGGATGTAGCCCAGATGGTAAGCCAGTTGTCGGTGATTGCCGTGGCGGCATTCCGTATTCTGCCTTCGCTAGGTGCGGTGCTGAGCTATGTCAATTCAATTATTTATCACATTCCGTCTTTGGCGGCGTCCTATGAAACCATTGAGTTGGTCAGGCAATTGGATGAGAAAGAGAAATCAGAGAAGAAGATTGCAGAAGAGGAACTGGCACAGATTAATTTTACCGATGAGTTGGCGTTATCCCATATCACATTCCAGTATCCGAGGAGAGATAATAAGGTGTTGGATGATTTAAGCCTGCGTATTAAGAAGGGTACTTCTGTGGCATTTATCGGGGCTTCCGGCGCCGGGAAGACAACGTTGGCGGATATTATCCTGAACCTCTTTGAGCCCCAGCAGGGTGAAATTACAATGGACGGTTACAATATCAGGCAGCTTCAAGGGCAGTGGAATAAGATTGTGGGATATGTGCCCCAGTCTGTCTATCTGACGGATGCTTCCATACGACGTAATATCGCTTTTGGCGTGGAAGAAGCAGAGATTGATGACAGTAAAGTGTGGAAAGCGTTGGAGATGGCGCAGTTAAAGCCCTTTGTGGAAGGGTTATCCGAACAGCTTGACACGGTTGTCGGCGAGTGGGGAATCCAGTTTTCAGGCGGGCAGAGGCAGCGTGTGGCGATTGCCAGGGCACTGTATGGAGAGCCGGATATCCTGATTTTGGACGAGGCGACTGCGGCACTGGACAATGAGACGGAGACGGCGGTTATGGAGTCGATTGACGCTCTGCAGGGGATTAAGACGTTGATTATCGTGGCGCACCGGCTGACGACAATCCGAAACTGTGATGAGATATATGAAATCAAGGACGGACAGGCTGTCAGGAAGCGCAAGGAAGAGATTTTTCATACTTAAGGGCGGTGTCTTGGCAGGAAATTAGGTACTTGGAAGAAGTGGAGAATAGGCGGTTATGCTTGCTGTACTTGTAAAAAATAAGGCAAGAATAAAGAATGGGTTAGTTTATATTCTGTTTATTATTTTAATGGTATTCACAATCCGTAATAAAACCAATCTATTCGTAGATGAAGTATATAGCTATGGATTGGCTAATCATACCGAAGGTATGTTTATGCAGATTGAGGATGGGAAGACATATTATCCGTCAAATGCGCCGTGGATTTCATATATGGCAGTGGACTTGAATAATCGGTTCGACTATGCGAATGTATGGGAAAACCAAACCCAGGATGTACATCCGCCGCTGTATTATGTGGTTTTGCACACAATATGTTCCCTGTTTCCGGGCAGTGTCAGCAAATGGTTTGCCGGATTAGTCAATATACTTTTTGCATTGGGGACATTGTATATCCTGCGTAAACTTGTGTTTGTATTGGTTCAGGATGAGGCAGTCCAGACAGTGGTTTCCATTGGATTTGTGTGCTGCGCAGGCGTATTGTCAGCGGTATCATTCTTGCGGATGTATATTGTCGCCATGTTTTGGGTGACGGCTCTTGCTTATGTGTTTATCAGGCAGATTGGGGAGCGGCATACGGCTAAATTTTATTTTATGCTGATGCTGTGTACGCTGGGAGGGGCCCTGACGCATTATTACTGCATTGTCTATGCGGTGTTTGCAAGCGTTGTCTATGGTATTTATCTGCTATATAAGAAACGGCTGAAAGAGACAGGATTTTTTTGCCTGGCACAGGCAGCGGCAGGCGGATTGTCCGTGTGTATCTTTCCGGCGATGATTCACCATATTTTTTCCAGTGCAAGAGGAGAAGAATCAGCCCAGAATATGGGGAATGCTTCATTGGCGGATTTCACTGACAGAGTAAAGACGTATTTTGAACTTTTAGACGGGCAGTTATTTGGCGGAATCTTTATCTATATTGCTTTAACTGCGTTGATTCTTCTGTTTGTATGCGGTATACGGGGGTTAAAACAGCCGGATTTGTGCTTTACAGGTGAAAAAGAGACAGTGGCGGTGCGCTGGTTTAGCCTGGTGGTTCCTGTTGTTCTCTATTTTATACTGATTGCCAAGATTGCGGTTTATCTGTCGGACAGATATATGTATCCGGTTTACGCGGTGCTGTTTGTGGCGGTGTCTTGCGGCGTGGCATGTTGGGCAAAGCATATAGCGGGAAAGTTTTCTATATATGTTATAATCAGTATGACGGCGATTATGTCTGTAAACAGTTGGCATAATATAGGATGGGTCTATCTTTTCCTGCCTTCGGAACAGTTGCTAGAACAGGCAGCGGCATATGGGGATGTGGACTGCATCTATATTTATGAGAAACCTTGGGAGACGAACCCGGCTTACTATGAAGCGTCCAGATATCACAGTATTACTTTCTTTACCCCGGACGATTTGGAGATGTTGGAATCATCGGATATTGCTTCGAGGTATCAGTTAATAGTGATGGTTACGGGTGATGATGAGAACATACTTGGGAAAATACGGGAAATATGCCCGGAACTTATCGAATGCGAGCATTTGGGCGGATATGGGTATACGGATACGTATTATCTGCACACATAGACAGAATGGAGATTAAGCAATGAAACTAATCATTCAGATTCCCTGCTACAACGAAGCAGAGACATTGGAAATTGCATTGAACGACCTTCCAAGGCAGATTGATGGGATTGACGAGATAGAATATCTAATTATTGACGACGGTTGTAAAGACAATACGGTGGAGGTGGCCAGGAACTGGGGCGTGCATCATGTGGTGAGCTTCGCACAGAACAAAGGGCTTGCCAAAGGCTTTATGGCGGGGATTGATGCATGTCTTGAGAATGGTGCGGATATTATTGTCAATACCGATGCGGACAACCAATATTGTGCGGAAGATATTCCGAAGCTGATTCGGCCGATTTTGGAGCATAAGGCGGATATTGTAATTGGCGCAAGACCCATTGACGATACGGAAGACTTTTCATGGATTAAGAAGAAGATGCAGCATTTCGGGAGCTGGGTAGTGCGCAAGGCGTCTAAGACGGATATTCCCGATGCGCCGAGCGGGTTTCGTGCGTTCAGCAGGGACGCCGCTATGCGCATCAATGTTATCAACGATTATACGTATACGTTGGAAACCATCGTGCAGGCTGGCCGTAACCGTATGGCAATCACTTCCGTTCCGGTCAGGACGAACCCGGAACTGCGAAAGTCCAGGCTTTTCCACAGCATGGCAGGTTATATTAAGAAATCCATGCTGACCATTCTTCGTGCCTTGATGATGTATAAACCGCTTTATTGTTTTTCCATAGTTGCGATAATCCCGATTCTGATTGGCCTCGGGATAGGTATACGTTTCCTTGTGTATTATGCCCACGGATATGGTACCGGGCATACACAGTCGCTGATACTGGCCTGTACGCTTATCATCATTGGATTCGTAACATTTGTGATTGGTATGTTGGCAGATGTGATATCTGCTAACCGTAAGATTTTGGAGGATGTGCAGTATCATTTGAAAAAGCAGAAATACGACAATTACAGGCAGGAAAAGAAATGAAAGTTTTGTTTATTTCCACAGCTGATTATAAATATGGCGCCGCCAGGACACAGATTGACATGATTCAGGCGCTCAAGGATACCCACGGCGTCCTTCCGGTGGTATTGACGAAGAAGCATAACGCGTTGAATGAACTGTGCGACAGCCAAGGAATAGAGAATTATTCCTACTGGTACAGGGATATCATGGCGGGGTCCGCTTACAGCAGCCCGTTTCTAAACCTGGCGAAGCATATGGTGAAGTATATGCTTTACCTGCGGGGTGCACTGACACAGAAGGGAATCATGAACTGCGGGATTGACTGGAATGAGGTTGACCTGATTCATTCCAATCATATCCGTGTGGACATCGGCGCATATATCAGCCGGAAAACGGGCATCCCGCATATTTGGCATATTAAGGAGCTGAACCATGGGCATGTGAAAATTGTACATTATAAGCCCCATTGTTATCGGTATATCAACCATAATGCCGACAGGTTTATTGCCGTGACGAAGCAGGTGAAGCAGTATTGGAGTGAAGCGGGACTGGACAGTCATCGGATAGAGGTTATTTATGAGGGCGTCGATACAGATAAGTTTCTTCCGAGGAAAAAGAGGAACGACGGGAAGCTGAAGATGGTCTGTGTCGGCAGGATTGAGAAGAGCAAAGGCCAGATGCAGATTCTGCAGGCAATGGTGGGGCTGCCGGAGGGCGTGCGGCGGAATGTGACGCTTAGCATGGCGGGAGAGCCTTACCCGGATTATCTGAGGCAGCTACAAGCCTTTATTAAGAAAAATGCATTGGAAAAGCAGGTGAAATTTCTCGGTTACCAGGATAATATACCGAAACTTCTTTCCAATTATGACGTAGGAATTTTATCTTCTAAAGGGGATGCGTTCGGGACTGTTGTGGCAGAGTATATGGCGGCGGGGCTTCTTCCGATTGCCACCTATACGGAACTTGCGACGCATCGGGAGACAGGATTGCGCTATCAGTTTGGGGATATTGAAAAATTGACGGAGAATATCCGTTTTGCCTATGAAAACAGGGATGAAGCGGAAGAGATTGCATATCGGGGGCAGCAGGAGATTCGGGGGCGTTTTTCCATAGCGAAACATGCCGCGGAGATTTATGGGCTGTATGGAAAAGTATTGAATCAAGAAAGTAATACGTCAGTTATCAACTGAAATACAGAGAGGTCTGGGAAGTTACTTGGATAAGGAATTTAGCAGAAAAATTATTTTTTTTAATTTTTTCTATTCGTTGGTTATGATATGCTACCATGCTAATGCAGAAGTTCACTTCGCCAATGTGACGTTATCAGGCTCCTTAGCTGACTGCGTGATGTCAGGCATTAATCAGGTTTTTACAAGACAGGCGGGCACTTATTTCTTTATGATGCTGTCAGCGTTTCTTCTCTATCGGGATATTACGCCGGACAATATGGCGGGAAAAGTTAAGAGGCGTTTTAAGACATTGCTTATCCCGTGGATATTGTGGAACCTGATTGGCGTGGCGGCGAACCATCCTTTTGAGCGGAGTGCCAAAGAGATAGCCGGCGGTTTTGTTATGTCGCGTTTTTGCGAGCAGCTGTGGTTTGTGGAAGCGCTGCTTTTGTTCTTAATCCTACTCCCGGTTTTTGTACGGGTGCTGCGGGTTAGAGTTGTGGGAGAGCTTGTGGTAGTATCGTTATTTGCCATAGGCTATCTGGGGTTTCCGGGAATCCGTTTACTTCCTGTTTTTCCTTCTGAAAAGGCATTTAACGAAGTGATGCGAATGCTTGTCCATTTACCGATATACAGCTTAGGAGCTTATCTTGGATTAAATTGGCCGGAGGCGGTGGTAAAGGAAACGTATCGCGGGAAATATCATACGGCTGCGATGGCGGGAGCGGTTTTGGTTGTGGTTTTTTCCTACCTGCCAATGGAGAATTTTTTGAGCAATACATGTTTTATGTTGCGCCCGGCAGCGTTGTGGGTGATTTGCGGCAAGTCGTTTTTTATGTGGGAACCGAAATGGTGGATGCAGTTGTCGTTTTATGTGTATGCTATCCATAATTTCATACTGTATCTGACAGGAAAGTGCGTCCGGTTATCGGGAATCTTTGCTAGGCAGTATGCAAGCCAGACTGTTTCCGTGGGATTTGCACTTTTATGGAGAATTTGTATGGCAGCCGTCGCGTTTGGTCTTGCGCTGTTAAGCGCCGCGGTTCTTATGAAGTTTATGCCGAAGTTTTATGAACTGCTGTCAGGAGGAAGAGCGCCTGGCATGTATCAGGATAAAAGATAGACAGAAATGAGAGTGTAAGAATATGGAACAGAATCCTCTCGTCAGTGTGTTGATGAGCATCTATAAAGAGAGCGTGGCGGTTGTATCGAAGTCCATTGATTCCATGCGGAAGCAAACTTACGGGAATCTGGAATTGGTAGTGTTGTTGGATTATCCTGAGCACGAAGAGATGAAGCGGTATCTTCAAACATTACAGACGGAAGAACCCAGACTGCATTATTATGTCAATGAAAAGAACCTGGGCCTGCTATACAGCCTGAACAGGGGCGTTGCGTTTTGCGGCGGAGAGTTAATCTGTAGGATGGACGAGGATGATTATGCGGAGCCTGACAGGGTGGAGAAGCAGGTTTGCTATATGAGGAAGCATAACCTTGATTTGGTGGGGAGTTATACGAACCTGATGGACATGCAGGGGAATTTGATTGGCGAAATCAGGAGATATCCTTCGAAGAATGAAGCAATCGGCAAATTCCTGCGCTATACCAGCGCTATCCCTCATCCTACCTGGCTTGCCAAGAAGGAAGTGTATGAACAGTTGAACGGTTATCGCGATATTGATTGTGCGGACGATTATGATTTTCTTATCCGGGCGTCTTTGCAGGGATTTCGCTTGGGGGTCGTGCCGGAGCCACTCTTGCGTTACCGGATTAACCGGAACGGTATGACGCAGAGGAATATTGCCAGCCAGAAGGTGGTGGCGCAATATTTGGCGAACCAGCTTAAAAAGAAAAAAATTTATTCTGTGGAAGAAATTGCAAGATATCGTGTGGAAATGAAGCCCAAGGAAGAGAAGCTTGTCCGTTACTATGCAGCCGGGAAAAAATGGAAGCGTGGGGAAAAGCTTACGCTTGCGGAGAAAATTTATTTTTTGTGTAGCAGTTATAATTTGACAGAGATAAGGCAGAGGCTGATGTGTAAGTGGATACTTTATAAAGACTGATTCTAAAATGGTATTGAGAAAAGACGGAGGATAAGGATGGTAATTATCAGAATACAGGGCGGGCTTGGCAATCAGCTATTCCAATATGCCCTCTATGAGAATTTCAGGGAGAGGGGCATCAAAGCCAAGGTGGACCTTATGGATTATTTCTCCGGCAAAGAAAAGCGTCCTTATGAGCTTCAGAAATTGGGGCTGACTCCGGAAATTATGGACCCGGGGAAACTGCACCGTTATTATGCGGATAATCAGAGAATATCAGACCGAGTGTGCCGCCACACGTTTGGGAGAAAAAAATACCGGAAAGAAAAGAACTATGATTATGAACCTTGGGTTCCAGACACCCAGGACGGCTATCTGAGCGGTTACTGGCAGAATGAAAAGTATTTTGCACAGACTGCCGCCGCACTCAGGGATAAAATCAGTTTTAGACAGGCCGATGCAGAGACGGTACTGCGTTACAGGGATAAGATGCAGACAGGAAGTTCTGTATCCATCCATATACGTCTGGGTGATTACGAGGATACATTAGGGCTGTACGGAGGAATCTGTACGGTAGATTATTATAAAAAAGCTATTGACTATATACGAGGGAAAGTGGAGAATCCGGTCTTTTTTGTATTTTCGGATACTCCTGACAAGGTGAAGGAAGTGCTTGCCGGGTGCGAGTACGAACTGGTCACGGGCAACCAGGGTAAACAGTCCTATCTGGATATGTATCTGATGAGCCTGTGCAGGCATCATATTATTGCAAACAGTACCTTTGGATGGTGGGGGGCCTGGCTTGATAAAAGAGAAGACAAGATTGTGGTCACTCCCCCCAGGTGGAATAATCTGTGCAAAGGGCATGGGATATGCTGTGACGGATGGGTGATGTGTGAGGCGTAGACTGTTCAATGGAATGAATACGGCTGTCAGCTTGCAGGACTGTGGGAAAGGGATGACGGGAAAGGAATGGGGGAAAATACGATAAACCGACAGAATAAGATAGCGGTTCTCTATATATGCACGGGCAAATACGTGGCTTTCTGGGAAGACTTTTATAAGAGCTTTGAGAAAAATTTCCTAAAAAAATCCCATGTGGAATATTTTGTTTTTACGGATGCGGGCAGTTTGTATGGCGAAGGGCGATATGATAACATACACCGTATCGAGCAGGAAAATCTTGGATGGCCGGGTAATACCCTATTCCGTTTCCGTATGTTTGTCAGCATTAAAGAGCAATTGACGGATTTTGATTATCTTTTTTTCTTAAATGCAAATACTCTGTGCAAGGTACAGGTGACGGAGGAAGAGTTTCTTCCTGTCAAGGAGGATTTGCTTGTGGTACAACATCCGGGTTATTATCATAGCCTTGTGTGGCGGATGCCCTATGAGCGCAGGAAGGCATCCAGTGCGCGTATCCCGAGAGGGAAGGGCAGAGATTACGTGTACGGAGCCGTCAATGGAGGAAAGGCGGAAGCTTTCTTAGAGATGGCGGGAAAATTAGATGAAGAAATCGGGCAGGATTATGAGAAGGGCATTATCGCAAAATGGCATGATGAATCCCATTTAAACCACTATATATGGCTGCATGGGAACTATAAACTGCTGACGCCTGCCTATGCGTATCCCGAGAACTATAAGCTGCCTTTTGAGAAGAAGATTATGACGGTGGACAAGAAAAGAAAGATTGAATTAGACCAAGGGAAGCTGCAGGAATTGAGGGATAAGTCGATTCGGGGAAGAATAAAGAAATTGTTTGGTGTAAAGTAATTAGCCGAGATGCCTGACAATTTGATAAGATAAATCCTGAGAGCGAAAGGAGCCCATTTGTATATGAAAGATGACAGAGAAAAGGAAAAATCCGGACAACAATTAACGATTGTCACAGGTTTTTTTGATTTTGGACGGGGAAACCATAAAGAACAGGCCAGAAGCAGCCAGAATTATCTTGACTATTTCCGTAAATGGGCAAGGCTGCAGAATCATGTGATTGTCTATACGACCAAGGAGTTTGCGCCTAAAGTGGAAGCGATTCGGCAAGAGTTTGGGAGAGAGCGGCAGACCGAAATTCATGTGGTAGACAATATCAGAAAAATAGAACCGGAACTCC
>CAMWBY010000005.1 GCA_947172645.1 uncultured Lachnospiraceae bacterium
GCAAGCAAGCAAGCAAGCAAGCAAGCAAGCAAGCAAGCAAGCAAGCAAGCAAGCATAGCTGCGTCCTTTTTATCCCGTTATTATTTTCACATATACAGAAATGGCAAGGCCGGTTAAGAGGCATGGGAATACCCCATGCCTTTTAACCGGCCTTTTGTACGTAGGCAATGAACCATGCGTAGACAGCAGTGTAAAAGTGACAGGGAGTTTACTCACCGAAGCTTTTATTTTGCCGGATGTATAGGGCGAAGCCCGCGACTGAAGCGCAGGCGTAAGCCGAAGCCGAAGTGCACATGGCGGTCATAAGGACAACAAACGCTGTCACGCTTCGTAAGCCGGCTTATTGTAAGAGAGGGAGAAATACATTTGGATAAAGGATACATAGCGCCGGAGGCTGCCCTGAAAAAGCTGCGTATGGCGAAGGGGTTGGGACAGACGGTCTATATCTATGGGGCAACCGGCTATGGGAAAACGGAACTGGTAAGGCAGTACTTGTCAAAACGCAGGTACCGCTACATTTCCTGCGCGGAGGATAGCACAAGGCTTTTGGAGATGATGGAAGCGGCACAGGAGACAATGTCACGGAACGTGACAGTACAGGGCGCAACGGCACGGAGTACCGGGCAGGGAAAAGAGGCGCAGGGCCGGATGGTCATGGTAGTGGACGACATGCACTTGCTGAAAAATGCGGAAGGGCGCAGGGCTGTCCTTTCACTTATGAAATGCAGGGACATATGGCTTATCTTAATCTGTCGCAGTCCCATCCCTACATGGCTGATGCCGCCTTATGTGAGAGGCGGGTTCCTTGTCATCACGGAGGATGACCTGCGGCTTGGGGAGAAAGAGATAGCCGCTTACATGGATTCACAGGGGCTTACAGCCACGGAAGAAGAAGTGGCATTTGTGGCAGTAAGGAGCCAGGGCAACGCCTACACGGTGCGGCACACCGCCCTGAAGATGTTGGAAGACATGCGCCCCGGCCCGGAGATGGCCGAGGAAATCGTGGAGGCTTTTGCCGCATACCTGGAAAGCCATGTGATGGTGCAGTGGGACTGCGACTTACTGGAATTCCTCATGCAGATAAGCGTCACCGATGAGTTTACCCTGCCCCTTGCGGAGATGGTCACAGGCAACCGCCATGCGCCGGAGCTTTTGGAGCGGGCGGTGGAGACCGGGAACTTCCTTTCCTGCAAGGACGGCGTTTACCGCCTGCGCCCACAGCTTATCCGGGCGCTGCGCAGGCGGGCGGCAAAGGAGTACAGTCCACAGGAGCGGGCAGACCATGCCTACAACGCGGGGCTTTATTACGAGATGCAGGGGCAGATTGTGCCCGCCCTCGCCATGTATGAACAGTGCGGGAATAAGGAGCGTATCAGGGAGCTTCTGATACGGAACGCCCGTTTAAATCCCGGCAACGGCCATTACTTCGAGCTGCGCCGTTACTATTTACAGATGGAGGAAAAGGAACTTGAGGACTGCCCCGTGCTGATGGCGGGGATGAGTATGCTCTATTCCCTGCTGATGCAGGAGGAGGAAAGCGAATACTGGTATCAAAAACTGGAAAAATTTGCAGCCTCCGCAAAGGGCGGGCAGAAGCGGGAGGCCGTAAGCCGCCTTGCCTACCTTGCCATCGCCCTGCCCCACCGGGGGAGCGCGGACATGATAGAGATTATGAAGAAGATGCCCGCCCTGATCTTTGATAAGGGCATGAGCCTGCCGGAGTTTTCCGTCACCAGTAATTACCCCAGCACCATGAACGGGGGCAAGGACTTCTGCCACTGGAGCAGGGAGGACAGGAAGCTGGTGGAGCGGGTCCTTGGCCGGTACGGGAAAGGGCTTGTGAAAGTGGCTTTAGGCGAGAGCTTTTACGAAAAAGGGGAGGACGCCTACGAGGTCTTAACCCTCCTTGCCCGTGCGAAGATGGAGGCGGAGGGCGGCGGCATGACAGAGATTGCCTTTGCCGCCGTGGGCTTGCAGGTGCGGCTTGACACCCTGCAGGGGGAGATACAGACGGCGGCGGAAGTGCTTGCCTCCTTTGAGAAGGGCGTCAGGGAGCAGGGGGCGGTGCAGCTCCTTCCCAATATCGGTGCCCTGCAATGCCGCCTTGCACTCTACCAGGGGGACAAAGAAGCAGTGTCGGCGTGGATGGCCCAGGCCCCGGACGAGGACAGGGAATTCTGTATCATGGAACGTTACCGTTACCTTACGAAAGTGCGCTGCTACCTTTCCCTTGGGGAATATTTAAAAGCACAGGCACTGCTGGAGAAGCTGCGTTATTACACGGAGAAATGCAGGCGCACCTATATCCGCATGGAAGTGAGACTTTTAAGCGCCATAGCGAAATACCGGACGGGCGGGGCGTGGAAGGAGGAATTCCTCTCTGCATTGAAGGAAGCCTGCGGCTACCACTTTATCCGTCTGATCAGCGAGGAAGGTGCGGCGGCGCAGGAATTGTTTGCGGCGGCGGGGAAGAACTTTCTGGAAAAGGAGATACCGGATAAAAAGTGGCTCTCCCGGCTGATGGAAGAGACGGGGAAGGTGGCAGTGCGCTACCCGGTGTACTTAAAGGGGCAGCTTGCGAAAGCGCCGGATTTCTGTGAGGCGGCGTTATCCGTCCTACGGTTACAGGCAGAGGGAAAGAGCGTGGGGAAGATTGCCCAGGAGCTTTCCATGAAAGAGGCCACGGTGAAGTACCATGCGAAGGAGAACTACCGCAAGCTTGGCGTGTCCGGCAAGGCGGACGCGGTGCTGGCGGCGAGGAATTTAGGGATTTTATAATGGGGATTTCCCTTTAAGGATATGAGGAAAACAAACGCTGCCACGCTTCGCGGGCCAGCTTATTGTAACAAAAAACAGGAGTAAAAGGTTATGGGAAAATGGTTTCAGAATAAAAGTTTTTCTACAGAGAAACAGAAGCAGGGGATAAAAGCCCGAAAGGGACACCGTGGAATAAATGCACGGAAAATTCACCGTGACATAAAAGCACGGAAAATGCACCGTGCTTTTGGAGTCCTGCTGGCGGCGGCATTGGTATTTCAGGCGGTGCCGTTTGAGGGCATTGCCGTATCCGCGTCGGAGAGCAGCGGGGGTGGGCTGTGCGAACACCACAGGTCGCATACCCCGGACTGCGGCTATAAAGAGGCGGAACCGGGGCATGAGTGTACCCATGAGCATACGGAGGACTGCTACAGGACAGTGGAGGGAGAAGACGGCAGCGCCACAAAGGAGCCGGACTGCCATCATGAGCATGACGAATCCTGTGGCTATCGGGAAGCGGCAGAGGGAAGCCCCTGTACCTTCGTGTGTGAGATATGCAGTGGCGGAACAGACGGAACACCGGAAGATAATACGGAGGATAATGAGATAAATGACGGAGATTCCGAAAATCCGGGAACAGAAAACGGAGATGAAGTAAAAGAACCGGATGACGGGCAGGAGGAATGTACCTGTGAGGAACGATGCACAGAGGACAGCATCAACACAGACTGCCCCGTGTGCGGCGCGGAGGATGCCAGCCTGTCAGACTGCAAGGGGAAGGGTGTAGAAGATAGCACGGAAGATGCGGAAGAAAACACAAAACAGCCGGAAGATACCGGCATTTGCAAGCACCATCAGGAACATGACGATGCCTGCGGCTACCAGCCGGAATCGGAGGACAGTGAGGGGAGTTCTTGTACTTATGAATGCCGTATCTGTCCGATAGAGGACTTGATCGCCGCCCTGCCGGATAAAGTGACGGAGGATAACGTGGAGGATGTGCGGGGGCAGCTTGACGAGATACTTGCGCTTTTTGGAGAGCTGACAGAGGACGAACAGGAGCAGATCGACCTGTCCCGCTGTTATGAGCTGCAAGAGGCGCTGGACGGGGCCAACGACCCCAACCCAATAACGGAATCTGTCGAATATCAGGAGGCGTCCTGGGACGGTAGCCAGGTGACCTATGAGAGCAAAACCGAAACCTGTACCCTCGTTGAAAACAGCACCGAGGCAATAGAATGGACTGCGGGCTGGTATGCAGTCAGCGGCACCGTCACCATTTCCGAACCCGTCACCGTCAGCGGCGATGTAAGACTGATCCTGACGGACGGCTGCACCCTGAACGCAAGCCAGGGCATCGTTGTGACCACCGGCAACAGCCTGACCATCTACGCCCAGTCCGGCGGCAGCGGCATACTGAACGCCACCGGCACAACTGACGGCGACAAAAACGCCAGCGCAGGCATCGGCGGCGGCACCTCCTCTCTTGACAGCGGCAGCATTACCATCCACGGCGGCGAGATCAACGCTGCTGGCGGCTATGGAAAAAACATGGGTGGCAGCGGGGCAGGCATCGGCGGCGGCGGTTCCGGTTCCATCGATGGGGACGGCGGCAACAGCGGTGCTATTACAATCTTCGATGGCGTGATTACCGCTGTCGGCGGCGAATTGGATTATGTCAATCAAATCGCTGCATGCAACAGTGGAGCAGGAATTGGTGGTGGCAGCAGCTTTCAAAGCAGCGGTGGCGCCGGAAATTCGATTACCATCTATGGCGGCACTGTTACAGCCAAATCTCAGGCTTCCTACAATGGCGGTGCGGGCATTGGCGGTGGTGCTGGCGACAAAAATGGTGGCGCCGGAAACAATATTCAAATTCATGGCGGTACGGTAAACGCCACTGGCGGCGACAAAGGCGCGGGCATTGGCGGCGGTTCTGGCAACAAGAGCGGCGATGGCACCGTCCAAATCAGCGGCGGCAAAGTGACCGCTGTTGGAGGCAGCAATGCCGCGGGCATTGGCGGCGGCGGCGGGTACAAAGTTGAGTTTAATGGAACCGTAATATCAAATGTCACCGGCGGCACCGGCAGCGTCACCATTTCCGGCGGCATCGTGGACGCCAAAGGCGGCGCAGGAAACGACGAGGGCGACTATGCGGGCGCTCCCATCGGCAGCGGCGGGAACGCCAGCGGTGGATCTGTCGAGAAAACCACCGGCATCGTGTTTGAGAACGGCGTGGGGACGGTCTGCGGCGATGTGACCTTTAACGGGAGCTGGGAAGTCCCTGCGGGCTATAAGCTGAACATCACCGCCGGGAACAGCCTGTCCGGGAGCGGCACATTAAGCGGCGGTGGGAAGTTTACCACTGAGAATTTGACGGAGGATATGATTTCTGTTCCCACTGACCTGTATTATAACGGGCAGGACAGGACGGAGGAAATTGCGGGAAAGGTTGCGATTGACGGCGGGATTACGCTCTGTGGGCAGACTTTTATGGTCAGCGGCTGGACGGTGGAGGTTGTAAAAACGGATGCTTTGACCTATACCGCTACTTATATGAATGATAATAACAATGCGAACACTTTTACAAAAACGATTACACTTAGGAAGTCCGGCACGAAGTTTGAGGGCGGTGTGCAAACCTACAAGGGCAGTATGCAGACTGACACCTTCACCGCCAACGACACGATTACCGTCAAGGCAACGCCCGAAGCGACCGGGGCAGCGCCGAAGAAAGCGGCGCGTCTGCTGGGTGGCTACGTCGCACCTACAGCGGGCCAGATGGCGGTGTTTGTGAGTGATACGCAGGTGTCCGAAGCGGTGAAAGCGGGTGCGGAGGGCAGCTATGCCATGACTGTCAGCGCTGTCGATGTGCTGAGGCAGGGGCAGAAGGGGCAGGATGGAAAGTATACCCTGCTTGTAAGATTTCTTGAGAATGACAGCATGGCCAGGGCGGAAGCAACCGCAAAGGTTACGGTTATCCCCAATCCGCTGACGGCAGACATGGTAACGCTGTCTGCGGCGAGCGTCACCTACAACGGCGCGGAGCAGAAACCCACTATCACCGTTTCCGGGTTGACAGAGGGAACGGATTACGATATTACTTACAGTTCCCAGGACTTTACCAATGCCGGAACCGTTCAAATCACCGTCACCGGTAAAGGAAGTTACGCGGGAACGGTCAAAAAGATTTTTACCATTAAAAAAGCCACGCCTGTAGTAGCATGGTCTGCGGACGAGGTGACATTGACCTACACCGGACAGCCCGCGAACATCAAGCCGACGGTGACACTGGTGAACAAGGAATCTTTTAACGGAACGATTCGTTATAAGTATGGGGATTATTCCGGTTCTGTCCTGCCCACCGATGCAGGCACGTACCAAATCAAGGCCGTCATTGCGGAGCAGGGAAACTATGAAGCCGCTGAGTCTGGTTTACTGACTTTATACATCGACAAGGCGGATGCGCCAACGATTACTTACCCTGCGGCGGTCAGCATCACTTACGGGCAGAAATTATCCGACAGCGCCCTGACCGGGGGCAGTACGGAGTACGGGACATTTGCATGGGATAATGGCAGCACGGTACCGACCGTGGGTAACACAGGCTATACGGTGGTTTTCACAGCAAATGAAAAAACGAAGAAAAATTATAAAGAAATTACAGATGTAACCAAGAAGGTGACAGTCCAAGTAAGGAAAGCGGTTCCGGCGGTCAGCATCACGGCAACGGTTTCCGGCAGCAAAGACAACAGGCAGGCGACGCTTACCGTGAACGTGGCAAAGGCAGGCGCAGGCGCTTTCCCCACAGGGACGGTAACATTCAAAGACTGCACAGGTGGTACGGAAGTGACGATAGGGACAGCCACATTGAGTAGTGGCTGTGCCTCTTACACATGGGATGGGCTTCAGGACCAAACGTATACCGTAAAGGCGGTTTATACAGGCGACAACAATTATACGGAAGCTGAGAGCCGGGAGCTTACCTTTGATGCGGCGAAGCAGAACCAGCAGGATTTCGCTCTGGATACAATCGGGACAAAGACCTATGGCGATGCTGCCATCACCCTTAAGACCGTCGGAGGAAGCGGAAGCGGCGTGGTCAGGTATGAAAGCTCTGATGAGGATGTTATCCGCATAGAGGACGGCAGGGCGGTCATTGTCGGGGCAGGCACAGCCACCATCACCGCCATCAAAGCGGGGGATAACAATTATAATGAGGCTTCCGCAACCAGAAATGTCATGGTTGCGAAGAAGGCGCTCACGGTGAGGGCCGACAGCAAGACGGTTGTGAGGGGGAAGCCCATGCCTGCATTCACTTACCGGGCGGACGGCCTGGTGAACGGCGATGCCTTTACGACTGCCCCTTCCATAACAGCCGGCGCGCAGGATACGGATACCCTCGGAAAATATGACATCGTGATTAGCGGTGGCACGCTTAGGAACAGCGAAAGCTACCGGATTACTTATATAAATGGTATATTGAATATCGTGGAACGTTTTTACACGGTTACCGTAACGGACGGCACCGGAGGCGGCGAATATGCCGAAGGGGACACCGTGACGGTCACGGCAAATGAAAGAAACGGCTATACCTTTACCGGTTGGAGCAGCGAAGGCGGCGTTGCCTTTGCCGACAGCAAAGCAAAGACCACAACCTTTGCCATGCCCGCAAAATCGGTGACCGTAAAGGCGAACTATACCCGCAACGGCAGCGGCGAAAACACTGGCGGAAATTCGGGCGGTTCCGGCAATAAAGGCAGCGGCGGAAATTCAGCCGATAACGGGTATAACGGCGGACAGGACAGCGGCGGAGGCGGCAGCACAAATCCGGGCGATGGAAACGCTGCGCCACAGATACCGGTGATTCCGCCTGTGGCAAATACCAATCCGAAGAGCGAAGCCGCGCCGGGGACAGGGACAACGCCGGTAAACCCGGGAATCGGAAATACAGCAAGGCCGGGAGCAGGTTTGGGTGGCAACACAGGGATATCCGTACAGGGAGCAAAGCAGCCTTTCATCAAGGGTGAGGACGGCAAGATAGGTTGGGACGTCATCCGCGCCGAGGAAGAAAAGGCACAGGAAGGAAACACCATCAACGTGGATATGAACGGTTCCACCGTGGTTCCGGGAGATATATTTGACAGCATTAAGGGAAAGGACATCACTATCACCTTCGACATGGGCAACGGCATCCTCTGGAGCGTGGACGGAAAGAGCATCACGACAGATAAGGCGGGTGATATAGATTTTTCCGTAAAGACGGGCGTAAAGACCGTGCCGGTGGATATCATCAATAACGTCACCGGGGAGAGCTACAGCATCCAGATAAGACTCGCCTACGAAGGGGAGTTCGGCTTTACCGCCGTGCTTTCCATAGATTTGGGCAGGGAAAATGCGGGGCTTACCGCAAGCCTGTATTATTACGATGAAAGCGCCGGGGAACTGGAGTTTATCTGCCAAGACCTGATTACGGAGGACGGTACGGCATCCCTTGCCTTTACCCATGCGTCAGATTATGTGATTGCGATAGAGGGGGGAGGAAGATGGCGCTGCGGAGCCTGCACAGCCGGAGAATGCCGGGCAGGCAGCCGGGAGCGGAACGGCGCAGGGCAGTGGCGGTACACCGGGAAGCCCGGGCACCGGGCAGACAGGCGGGGGATGGTGGATTCTTGTGGTTCTCCTGCTGGCAGCCGCCATCGGCGCAGGTGTGTTCGTGGCAGTGAAGAAGAAAGAGGGAAGTTGAAATGAAAAGTTTTTTGAGTATCATGATGATAACTATTTGACGATGTACAATAACATAGATATAATATTATAAAAGTCATCCCACGAAATCACGGATGACATGTGCTCCAAGAGTACATGGAAGAGATTTAGGGGATATATAGCAAAAACGACAGAGGCGGGGGCCTCGGAACGGGGGTAACTATGAATTATGAAACGACAGGCAGGCTGACGCTGCCGACAGACGTGGATATGGTGGAAGAGACCATACGGTTAAAAGAACTGCTTGGGGCGGATGCCTTGAGGGACTGCGACGGCACGAACATGCCGCAGGAGCTTCTGAGCCAGGATGCCAAGATTTATGCGACTTATTACACGACCAGGAAAGACAATGACTGGGCGATGAAGAACCCGGAAGAAATACAGCAGGAATATCTGATTAGCGACCGCGTGACGGCCAAAGGGGAGAGCCTGCGTATTGAGTTGATGAAGGGGTTCCATACAGAACAGCTTAAAGTCAACACAATCGACGACCCGAAGAGATGGTGGGAAGTTATCGACAGGACCACAGGGGAAGTGGTTCCCACAGACAAATGGGAGTATGAAGCGCAGACAGGCGAGGTAGTGATTGAGACGGTTCCTTACCATCAGTATACGGTAAGCTTCCTTGCGTTTTTAATCTGGGACCCTGTACATATGTACAATTTTATTACCAATGACTGGAAGGATGCGCCCCATCAGCTTACATTTGACGTGAGACAGCCCAAGACGCAGGTATATGTCAAAGAAAAATTGAGGAAATGGTGTGAGGACAATCCGGATGTGGATGTGGTGCGGTTTACCACCTTTTTCCATCAGTTTACGCTGACTTTCGATGACAAGAAGCGGGAGAAATTCGTGGAGTGGTTCGGCTACAGCGCCAGTGTCAGCCCGTACATTTTAGAGCAGTTTGAGAAATGGGCAGGCTATAAGTTCCGCCCGGAATTTATCGTAGACCAGGGATACCATAACTCTATTTTCCGGGTGCCTTCCAAAGAGTTTAGAGATTTTATTGAGTTCCAGCAGATTGAAGTGTCCAAATTGGCCAAAGAATTGGTAGACATCGTGCACAGCTATGGAAAAGAAGCCATGATGTTCCTTGGGGACCACTGGATTGGCACGGAGCCTTTCGGAAAATATTTTAAGAACATCGGTTTGGATGCAGTGGTTGGTTCCGTGGGGGACGGCGTTACGCTGCGCATGATTTCTGATATCCAGGGCGTGAAATATACGGAAGGACGACTGCTTCCTTATTTCTTCCCGGATGTGTTTACCGAGGGCGGAGACCCTATCGGGGAGGCGCAGGACAATTGGATGAAGGCAAGAAGGGCCATTCTGCGTTCACCTCTTGACAGGATAGGGTACGGCGGTTATCTGAAACTGGCGAGCGAATGGCCGGGATTTATCGACCAGATAAGCAAGGTGGTAAATGAATTCCGTCAAATCCACGAGAATATGCAGGGTACGAAAGCGTACATGGCTCCGTTTAAGGTTGGTATCCTGAATTGTTGGGGCAATCTGAGAAGGTGGATGGCGAACCAGGTGCACCATGCCCTCTGGTACCGGGAAATCTATTCTTATGTGGGCGTGATTGAGTGTCTTAGCGGTATGCCCATTGATGTGGAGTTTATCACTTTTGACCAGGTCAGGGAGGGAATTGACCCTGCCATCAAGGTCATCATCAATGCGGGGGATGCATACACTTCATGGAGCGGCGCCGAGAACTGGAAAGACGAACGGGTGGTCTGCGCGATACGGAAATTTGTGGACGAGGGCGGCGGTTTCATCGGCGTGGGAGAGCCAAGCGCCTGCCAGTACCAGGGGCGTTACTTCCAATTGAGCGATGTGCTCGGCGTGGACAGAGAGCTTGGTTTTTCCATGAGCACGGATAAGTATAATGAGATGGACAGCAAGCATTTTATTCTCGAAGACATCGAAGGGGAAGTTGATTTCGGAGAGGGAAAGAGCCGGATTTACGCCCAGGGAGAGAACTACCAGATTCTGAATATGGACGGCAAATACAGCCGCCTTGTTGTCAACGAGTATGGAAAGGGAAGGAGCGTCTATTTCTCCGGCCTTCCTTATTCTCCGCAGAATTGCAGGATTTTGCTGCGCGCCATCTATTATGCGGCCCACCAGGAAGAAGAGATGAAGAAATTCTATGTAACCAACGTGGAGACAGAACTGGCGGTCTTTGAGAAAAGCGGGAAGATTGCCGTTATCAACAACTCCAGGGAGCCGAAGCAGACGCAGCTTTATGTGTATGGCAAGATGGTGGAGCAGCTTGACTTGGCGCCCATGGAGATGCGTTGGGTGGATTACAACTAAATTTTCTGAAAATTTGATTGAGATATGCGAATAGAAAGACTATAATATAAGTATACCTTTTGAAAAATAGAATAAAGGGGGTTTGCTTATGTATAATATTATAACAATAGAACGCCGGTATGCCAGTGGAGGCAATGAGATTGGCAAGAAACTGGCTGCAGAGCTTGGATATGAATTTCACGACAGGAATATCCTCATAGAAGCGGCAAAAAACCTTGGCATATCTTTTCATCAGATTGAGAGCCTGGAGGAGAGCAGTGCGGGCGGTATCCTGTTTAATCTCTCCAAGACAGCCTTCGGCGGAACATCTAACAGTAAATCTTTGCCTTTGGCGGATAAACTGTTCCTTGAAGAAAAGCGTATTATTGAGGAGATTGCCGAAAAGGGGAACTGTGTGATTGTAGGAAGGGCTTCCGGTTATATCCTCCGGGAAAAAGATAACAACCTGAAAGTATTTATCGACTCGGACAAGAGCAAACGGATACAGCGGGCTATCAAGAAGGAGGGAATAGACGGTTCGGAAGCCGAGAACGCGTTGAAGAAGAATGACAAGAGAAGAAGCGGCTTCTACAATTCGGTGACCAATTGGGTATGGGGCGCTCCCGAATATTATGAACTGTACCTGAATGCCGGAAGGCTGGGAATTGACAGATGCGTAAGGATACTTGCGGAAGCTGTCAAGGAATAAAATAATATAGATATATAGGACAGCCCTGCCGTTTGTGGCAGGGCTGTTGCTATTCGATTCTTCCGTCAAGGAAAGCATTGAGAATGTTTTGCGGGGCGTCGTAAAAGAAACTGCTGTTATAATCGTCAATTTTGTCGCTGACGAAGGAATTGTAAGCCTCAAATAGCGCATCAACTACGTCTATTTGCTTTTCATGGGCGATGCCGAGTATGAGTCTTTTATATACTTTTCCGATGTCCCAGTGGCTTGGAACGGCGTATTTAGCGGCAGCCACGTTGTCGAAAGCGCCTTCCTTGATGTGGGCGGATTCAATGAAACTATCGCTGACCGTATCGATATTATCGCTGTGATAGACATCGGCCAACTCGTATATTTTGGCGACAGAGGCTTTACCTAGTGCGTTTACTACGGCAGACCTCTTATTTTTTGTCTTTCTTGAGATATAGTCAATCAGGCTGCATGTAAAAAATAAATCGTTTGACTTGCGTTCTTCCCGTCCTGTCATGCTGTCTCCTTTAGTCGTCATATATTTTTATGGATAATAGGTTTCAAAGTTTCTCATAAGATACAAATTCCAGGCATTTTAGAGAGGCAGGTGTACAGAAATTTATCTGGTGGGTTGGATATTTGAATTTTGCCATGGACCAGAACTGCTCTCTGGTAAGGATGCCTTCCATATAGTCGGCAATATAATTGTAAATTTGGTCATTTGCCATGGCGCCAATCACGATATCATAGCTGTGGGGTGTACCATGGCGACAGTCAATAATGAAATCGAGCCATTCTTCGGTCATTTCCCGAAATTCCTGTATGTTCAGACTTGTATCTATCCGGACTGTGTAGGTGTTTAACATGGGGGTATCATACCGCTTTGCCCATCGTTCGGCTTGCTCACGGATAACAGTACAGTAAAATCCAGGGCCAAAGTCTTTTGTGTTTCTGGTCTTTATGAGTTTTGGTTGCGATATGGCGGTGTAGCTGCCATGGTAAACAGTCATTTTGCCCATTTTGAAGACGAATCCTTTCTTTTTGTTTCCAGGCATCGGTATGATAGCAACGGAACCTTCCTCCTTTACTGTATATCATCGGGCGGCTTTTTGCAATAGATAACGGTCTTTATGAAAAAGACAAACGTAACAGACAAAAAGACTGCTTGACTTTTAAATATGACGTCCTTAATATTTGAGTTGTGTATCCCCAATCAAACAAAAATGTTATGGGGATGGATTTTACGAAGCAGGAATGGGAAGAAACTTACAGAAAGACGGGGAGAAGAATGAAGAGAACAGCGAAAATTATAGCATGTGTTATTGGAACGATTTTTGTGATGGCGGCTATCCTTTGGGGAGGTTTCGTCTATCGCACAAAATATAAAATAACGGACGATGCTTTATCTGGGTCGGAGCAGGATGATAAACAGGTTCCTCCATTTTTTGACGGGAAGACGGAGAAAATGGATTTGGAGGAAGAGAAGGAAAATGCGGCGGAAGAGAAGGGAAATACGGCGGATGAGATAAGGCGGACGGATGGGGAGACAGCAGGAAATAACGGGGGACTGCCGCAGCCGTATGCCCAATATGTGGATGTCCTGGAGCAGATACGGACAGAACACAGGGATTTGAATGGCAGGCAATACCAGGAACATCCGGCTGACGGGAGCGTTGATTTCGGCGATAACCGTTTTGCGATAGCGGATGTGGATAATGACGGGAGCCAGGAACTGATTTTTAGCTTTAGCACAAGCACTATGGGAGGTATGTGCGAGGTCGTCTACGGCTATGACGATGCGAGTGGCTCCTTATATGAAAAATTGGCGGAATGGGTTGACAGCGCCTATTATAGTAACGGCTTTGTAAAGGTGTCCTTTTCACACAATGATGGCAAAGACCCCGATGCCAGAGGGGTGTGGCCTTATGCACTATATGAATATGACGACGGTGCGGGCAAGTATGAAATACGGTATTATGTGAAATCATGGGACGGGGAGATGTATGAAGAGGGATTCCCCGATGAACTTGATACGGACAAAGACGGTATCCTTTATTATATTTTGGAAGAAGGGGAGACTGTGGACAGCGAAGACGTGGTTCCCCTCAACCGGGAAGAATATGACGCCTGGGAGAAGGAGACGATACCCGAGTGGTGCAGGATGGATGTGTCCTACCGCCCTCTGACGGAGGAATCTATCGGGAATATTCGCAGGGCGTATGGACAGGCGACAGAATTTGCGGCGCAGTCTGACCGTTGGCTGACGGGAGGGGCGGATATGGGAGCGCCCGTAGGCAGTTACTTGTTTTACGATATGGACCGTGATGGCAGACTGGAGTTAATCACGAACTTGAACCAGGGGACAGGCAGGTATTCGGAGAACCATTTTTACAGTATGACAAAAAGCGGAGAGTTTATGGAACTGCCGCTTGTGCGGCTGTGCGCCGGAGTGGAAAAGGAGTGGATATCGGATTTCGATTTATTATGGGAGTATACGGAAGCGTATCAGGATGAATCGGGTGTTATTTATTACGAAGGAAATGATTTTACCAGGGAAGGTATCTTCGGCGGTTACGATGAGACGGGGTTTTATTATCTGAAAGACGGCGCTGTTTATCAGGATTCTATACGCACCCGTTCCAGATTCACGGATTCTGAAGGGGAAAATGAAGAAATTCATTATTATAGTATCATAGCAGGTGATGCGGTGGAGGAGGAAGAGATTACGGAGGAAGAATATGCCGCCATACGGGAAGATTATGTAAAAGATATGTCGGCGGTAAAGGTATATCAGAACTGGGTTTATTTTACGGAGGATGAATTGTCGGCGGGGAGGATGTCTCCTGAATTTATTGCGCGCAGGCTGTTGGAAAGTTTCCTGGGAAGCAGGTAGCCACAGCGTATATCAGGACATTGTAAACAGTCGTAGCGCAAATGTAAGATGTTGTTGCTTTCTTTCGTGGGCGCCTGCCTGCATAATGAGGATGTGGTAGAAGAAAAGGGCGCAAGGAAGGAGAGGCTTCGGAATGGAGAAGAAATGCAGATAGGAGAAAAAATCAAACAATTACGAAAGCTTTCAGGCATGACGCAGGAACAGCTTGCGGGAAAACTGAATATATCAAGACAGGCGTTATCGAAATGGGAGAACGGCGCCGGTATGCCGGACATTGAATGTGTCATAAAAATCTCTATGTTGTTCCATATTTCTTTGGACGAGTTATTGCTGGAGGAGAAGACAGACATGGAAGAGCAGAAAAGACAGATTACTTTGGAGGATTTGACACGGATTAATCTGCATAACAGAAGGATGAACCTGCTTTTGACAAGCGGAATTTTGTTTCTGGCTGTGGGTGTCATGATGGCGGTTTTTGTCTGGGCGCTTCGATGCACGGAATCCAGTACAGGATATATCTTATACCGGTATATTGCTACGGGGCAGTATGCGGTGGCTCCGGTCAATTATTTAAAGCTCTGGGTGCCTTCCGTCATGGTGGCGTTTGTCGGGATTGCTTTGTGTGTATATTACTTTATTAAGAGTCGAAAGGATTGAAGGATATGAAACGAAAAAGTATATTGCTTGTTATTATGATGTTTGCTGTGGCGCTTACAGGATGCGGACAGAGTAAAAGCGAGAAAAATAGCGAATATTATGGTGAAATAATTGCCGGATTGGGAGATGAGGAACAGTTTGCAATAGAGGATATTGGCGAGAAAAATGATGTGTTGTTTGTGGCTGACGCTACTTATGATGATGGTTTAGCCCACAATGCGGCGATGTACTGCGATGTCTATTATGCCGTGGACGGTGAAGCGTATGACCTTGGCAGGATTGAGAGCATGGGCACCGCATACCCTGTCTCCTATGGGAAAAAATGTATTTATACAGCGTCTGAGCATACTCTGGAAATTTATGTGATAGATGCCCCGAACCATCGGCTTTTGTTAAAGGAACAGTACGAGGCTGTATATGGGGAGGGAGATGAGATTTCTTACCGTCGTCTGCAAGGGGACAAGGAGGAAAGCATCCCGGCGGAGGAATACCTTAAGATATATGAGGAATACGGGCAAAGCACTGTTGTTGATTTCGGATATGGAGCGAGCCGCTAATACACAACTTTGACACATCTGTAGCGTATACTGGTACTCCGTACTGAAAACCTTGTGCAAATATTTTGGTTGACTTTCCCAATTGCACAAGCCCAGACGCAGCTTTGTGCCTGAGACCCGAAGTTTGCAGGCTATGGAAAGAAATGGGGATTAAGATGAATGTCCTGATTGTGGAAGACGATGAAGCGATTGCCAATCTGCTGTATATGGATTTGACCGATGAAGGGTACAGGTGCGTATGCGCTTACGACGGGAAGCAGGCTGCGGACTTGTTGGAAGAGAGGACGGATTTTGATTTCATCCTCTTAGACATTATGCTGCCTGAGATTAACGGATATGAACTGTTGGAATACATAAAACCTATGGAAATTCCTGTGATTTTCCTGACTGCAAAGGGCGCTGTGAAAGACCGCATACAGGGGCTGAAAATGGGGGCGGACGATTATATCGTGAAGCCTTTCCAGAGCGGGGAAGTGATTGCCCGCATGGAAGCGGTGCTCAGGAGGTATGGGAAGAATTTAAAGACCCTTTCTTTTGCGGACGTGACGGTCAACCAGGAGTCCAGGAAAGCTTACCAGGGCGGCAGGGAGTTGGAACTGACAGTAAAGGAATTTGACTTGTTGGTGGAGCTGATACGGAATAAAAATGTGGCGCAGTACAGGGAACGACTCTATGAGAAAGTATGGAATGAACCTTTTATGGGAGATACGAGGACGTTAGACACCCATATCCAGAGGCTGCGCAGGAAGTTGGGATGGGACGATTATATCAAGACGGTTTTCCGTATTGGATACCGCCTGGAAGGATAAAAAATAGTGTATGGGGGAGCAGGATGAGGCTTGGCACGAAGATTTTCTTCTCGATTACTGTTTTTTTCAGTGTGGCATTTCTGCTTGGCGGATATGTTTTGTTGTCGTATTTTTATGAGGTTACTATGGAACGGGAAATCTCGTCGGCAGTGGAGGGATATCAGTACAATAAATTTGTGATGCAGGCAAATTTGATTACGAGAGGGGAGGATTGGTTCAAAGGAGCCGTGGCGGGAACATATGATATGCGGGATGTCGTTTCCGATATGCACGATACGGTGGCCGTTTTTTCTATGGAGCAGAAAATGTTGTTTTCAGGTTTTCCGGAGGAGGCAGGGCTTGCGGATTTGCTTGGTGACGTTAGGCGGGGCCGGGTGGATTACCGTTTTGTGAGGTTGAATGGACGAATATACCTTATGACTGCGGGAATCGTGGAGCACGGACAGGCGGGCATCTATTTGGTGACAGGGGCGGATGTACAGAGGATACTGGAACAGCAGGAGAAGATGATAGGGAAATTTGGCACGGTATACGGCGTGACGATGGCCGTAGGCACTGTTTTGATTTACGGGATGTCCATGATGTTAACCAGACCAGTCAAAATTCTGATAAACGCCACGGAGAAGATTGCCGATGGGAATTACGAAGAGCGGGTCGCGGATATGGGAAGGGATGAAGTGGGACAGCTCGCGGAGAACTTTAATAAGATGGCCCGTGCCGTGGAGGAAAAGGTTCAGGAGCTTTCGGAGAGCGCGAGGCAGAAAGAGGATTTTGTCGCAAATTTTGCCCATGAGCTGAAGACGCCGCTTACTTCCGTGATTGGATATGCCGACCGTATTTACCAGAAGGAATTGCCCAGGGAGGAGCAGAGGCAGGCGGCATGGCACATTTGGAATGAGGGAATGCGCCTGGAGGCGTTGTCTTTGAAATTGATGGACTTAGCGTCCTTGCACCATGGGGAATTTGTCCTGCAGGAGGTGGCGGCAGACATATTGTTCCGGGAACTGGCGGCGGATATGGAATATATAATGGAAAAGCATGGCGTGGAACTTGTGTGCGAAGCCCAACCGGCTTATATTAAGGTGGAATATGATTTGTTTAAAACACTTATATTGAATCTGACAGATAATGCCGTCAAGGCGGGGGCGAGGCATATCAGGATAACAGGGCGGGTACGGCAGGAAAAGACAGGAGAAGGAAAGGACGGGCAGGGAGTTGTCCGGATGTGGTATCAAATCAATGTGCAGGACGATGGAAGGGGCATTCCGGAAGAAGAGATTGGCCGGATTACGGAGGCATTCTATATGGTGGATAAGTCCCGTTCCAGAAAACAGCATGGCGTGGGACTTGGCCTTGCTTTGGCGGAGAAGATTGCGCTGCTTCATGGAGGTAGGTTATCTTTTGAGAGCGATGGGCACAGTGGGACTTCGGTTTACATAAAATTACAGTGCAGAAGAGACGGTGCGGTATGAAAGATGCAGAAAAAAATACCAGTCCCATAGGATGGGTGTCGGCAACGGCGCGTAGGGTACGGGGTATCTGGCGTAAAGGCGGGATGTTCTTTGTGTTCATGCTGTCTTTTTTTGCTGTTTTCGGGGGATGGTTTCTGACAGTGGGGCTTTTGGAGAGCAAAGAAGAAAATTTTTTGGCAAGAGAAGGCTCGGTTATCCTGCATTCCGCAGAAAGTACTCTTCTCACAGAAGAAGCGGAAAAGGCGGACGATGAAATAGCGGCAGGGGCAGAAGTCATAGAAGCGGAAAGCATAAAAGAGGAAAGCCGGGACATAGAATTTACAGAATGGCAGGAAGAACAGGTGACTGAGCATGCCGCAGGGGGAGAAACTGGTCAGGAGGCAGATGAAATAGGCTTCCATGGCGTGACGATGTCTGAGCGCACGCGGTTTCAAGTGCTGTCCGTGTGGGAGAAAGGGGGCAGTGAATTGCTCCACGAACCGAAGCCGGGACAGATGAATATGGAACAGGCTATCTGTGCGGGGCAGGAATGGATTCGTTCTATGGCGGGATACGGGAATATTCCGAAGGAACTGTCAGGGTGTGATTTTGATAAGACGAGTGCATCGCTGTGCGCTTTAGATGTGCAAGCTCAGCTTCGGGATGATGAGGGTGCGCTTGATGAGGCCATGCTCAGTTATTGGACCGTGCGGTTTGAAAAGAGTAACACCATTGTCAGCCTGAAAATCCATGCGGCAAGCGGGGAGGTCTGGGAAGCGGATTTCTCTGTAGAAGATGAAAATAAACTTGCCGAAACATTGGATGAGGGAGCGTTATTGGACAGGGCGTTTCCCTTTGTGCAGGCGGATGCAGCGCCAAGGGAGCTTGTGTCGGACTTGCGCACCTGTACGGTGTATCAGAGCTTTCCGGATGGATTAGTGTATGCTGCGGTAAAGCGGTATGATATCCATGTGAATGATAAGAAACCGATAGAGAGGATTATATTCTGGATTCATACGAATGAAGACGCGCATGAATCAGGATATTATCATTAAATTTGCAACTATTACACAACTTAGCCAAAAGTCAGACGCAACACCCAGGTAGGATATGGATATCCTGTCCGGGTGTTTTCTAGTGCGCAGCCCTGATGCGGCGCACGGGGGGCGCGGTGAGCAGGGGAAAGGGGGAGACAGACGTGATGATGGAAACGGTAAGGGATGTTGTGACGGTGATGGTATATGTGGCAGTGATAGGGTTAGTAAGCTGTCTTGTGTCGGCGGGGTTAGTCGGCTGCACAAGTGTGAGCAGCGCGGCGTGGGTTTTCTGATTCGTGCGGGCAACGGGCCAGGCGGATGCTTAAAACGAACCCGGCGGAAAAACATTTCAGGGCATATCATAAAATAAAATGGCATGCGTATGATGGGAATAAGAAAATCGGGTTTGTGAATTATGCAATCGCTTATATAGAAAACGCCATAGAAATGAGGAAAAACATGGGAGATAGCGGAGGGAAAACAAAGCAGAACCAGAAGAGAGCGAGGCGGCGAGAACGACAGTTAAGAAAACGTATGTTATTTATACTGAGAATATTAATTCTGGCAGCAATTATGCTGCATATCAGGGAGATAGACGGGCAGCTTAAGCAAGTGCAGATTGTACTAAAGAGAATAGAGGCGCCGCAGTACGAGGCATCCGATGAGTTGGATGAGACGCCCGGGGAGGCGGACTATGTAAACAGTATAGGCATTATGAATGTGGAACGGCCTATGCAGCGTACATGGACAGAGACGCTAGACAGGCTGGACAGTTTAGGAAAGTCGAATCCGGTTATTGCAAAAATAAGTGAAGAAAACGACCGTTATCCGGAACGTATGCTGACAGCTCTTGCCAATAATCCCGAAATGGCGGATTATGTGGCGGGCTATTTGGGCGGAGGCGGAAATTGGTCGGGCGGTTTGACAGAAGCGGAAAAGAATCAGGAATTTCCGCTGTTGTTGCAGTGGGACCCCAGGTGGGGATATAGGCCTTATGGAAATGACAGTTACATAGGCGTGTCGGGATGCGGGCCCACATGTCTTTCGATGGTATTATACTACCTGACCGGAGACGAGTCGCTTACGCCCGACAGGATTGCCGATTATGCCATAGAGAACAGTTATTATGTGGAAGGGACAGGTACGGCGTGGGCGTTGATGAAAGATTTCCCACGGTTTTACGGTATCAGGGTCACACAGCCTCAGATAACGGAAAATGCGCTTAAGG
The DNA here is from genome assembly GCA_947172645.1 of uncultured Lachnospiraceae bacterium. Lineage (GTDB taxonomy): Bacteria > Bacillota > Clostridia > Lachnospirales > Lachnospiraceae > UBA3282. Next base: position 20,157 of record CAMWBY010000005.1, read on the forward strand.
AAGAATTGGATGAGGGACATACGTTGATTTGCGCTATGGGAGAAGGGGAATTTACGACAGCGGGACATTTTATTGTGATTTATGGATATGATGATACGGGATTTAAAGTCAACGACCCGAATTGTGTGGCAAGAAGCAGAAAAAGGTGGGACTTCGATGAGATTAAGCGGCAGATTAAGAGCGTATGGGCGATGAGCGGGTAAGATGTGATATAATAAAAAAAATTGGCCCGGCGGCCAACTTTGCAAGAAAGAATTATAATGAGCAGACAGGGGAGTGGAACAATGGGTGTCGTTTTGGATGAAAAATTGATTTACGAGATACTTTCGGCCGTGGAAGAAATACCGGAAGGGAAAGTCGCTTCTTACGGACAGATTGCAAAATTAATCGGCAGGGACAAAAATGCAAGGCTTGTAGGCAAGGTTTTGGGGATGTCAGAATATTATGGGGAGTATCCGTGCCATCGCGTGGTGAACCATGCGGGCAGGCTTGCCCCGCATTTCTATGAACAGAAGAGCCTGCTTCTGGATGAAAATGTAGAATTTAAGGATGAAACGCATGTAGATATGGGAAAATGCAGGTGGGATTGCTAGGGAAGAAGCGTGTGGGACGCTCTTCGTCATATTTTCTATGTGTGGCATAGTGTAAGTCGGTTATTGTAGATTTCATCATAAAACGATGTTATACTAATCAGATAGGCACGATTGTTATGGTAAAGGATTCTAATATAAATCCATAGAAAGGGTACGCTTATGAAATCTATCATAAACGGGTTTATGATTGCAATAGATATGTATTCGGCCTTTCCTATGCCTAAGGCAGAACGAAACAGGAAGAATATGCAGTATGTGACTTGTTTTTTTCCGGTAATCGGATTCTTGTTGGGGGCTCTCTTGTGGGTATGGCATAACGCATGTGATTATTATGGGTTTGGACAAGCGTGCTTTGCGCTGGTGGGAGCCGTTATTCCTGTGGCTGTCACGGGAGGTGTCCATCTGGAGGGATTTATGGAGACGACGGATATCCTTCATGGAAAGTGGCGGCAGAAGAAAGCACAGGATGCGGCGAAACAGGGTGATGCCCATGTCTTGTATAAGGGTGCGTTTGCCGTGATTGCATTGGCCTGTTATTTTATGTTGTTTGTGGCAGGCCTGACTTTGATTTGGAAGAAGGAGCAGCTTCTGCTTTTGATGCTAAGCTGCGTCATATCCAGGACATTGGTTGGTATGAGCGTCGCATGGTTTCCGGCGGCGAAGCAGGGCGGGATACTGTATTCTTTTACTTCCGTGGCGCACAAGCAGAGGCTGCGCACCATTTTGTCTGTGGCGCTTTCGCTTGAATTTGTCAGTTGCGTGTTGGTTCAGCCAATCATTGGCGCGGTGATGGCGCTTGCGGCGATGTGGGTCTGGACATATTATTATTATATGGCCCGCAGACAGTTGGGCGGCATTACAGATAATGCAGGAGGGTACTTCCTTTGCCTGTGCGAATTGTCGTCTGTACTTGTGATTGGCATGATGGGAAGAGTTATGTAAACTATAGAACGATGAGGATTTTCTATGGATGACAAGAAATTGGTAATCGGTGTTCTGGCCCATGTGGATGCCGGGAAGACAACATTGGCGGAGAGCATTTTATATACAAGCGGCAGCATACGGAAGATGGGCCGGGTAGACCATAAGGACGCCTTTCTGGATACGGATATGCAGGAGCGGGACAGGGGAATCACCATTTTTTCCAAACAGGCGAGATTTCGGTGGAAGGATATGGATATCACGCTCTTAGATACGCCGGGACATGTGGACTTTTCGGCGGAGATGGAGCGGACTTTGCAGGTGCTTGACTACGCGGTGCTTGTGATAAGCGGGGCGGACGGCGTACAGGGACATGTGCCGACCTTGTGGAGGCTGCTGAAACGTTATGAAGTCCCGGTGTTCCTTTTTATCAATAAGATGGACCAGCCGGGAACAGACGCGCAGGGGCTGCTTACGGAAATCAAGGGCAGGCTGGACGAGAGGTGCGTGGCATTCGGAGAACGTGACCGGGAATTTTATGAGAACATTGCGGTCTGCGACGAGGAACTGTTGGAGCGCTATCTGGCAGGGGAGGATGCCAGGCAAGCTGCCAATGGGGGTTATGGAAGGCAGGCGGAAAGCACGCCGGAAGAGGCGGATGGGCGGGAAGATGCGCCTATAGACGATGAAACGATAGCGGCGCTTGTTGCAGAGCGTAAGGTGTTTCCCTGTTTCTTCGGTTCCGCGCTGAAAGCGGAAGGTGTCTGTGAACTGTTGGACGGGATTGCCTGTTATACGCGCATGCCGTCTTACGGGGAGGATTTCGGGGCGAGAGTCTATAAAATCTCCAGGGACGCCCAGGGGAACCGTCTGACCCATGTAAAAATAACAGGTGGTACGCTTCGGGTAAAAGAGACAATCCATACCCATGGCGGAAATGGAAATCCAGAGCATTTCCAGGAAGAAAAAATTGACCAAATCCGTATGTATTCCGGCAGTAAATATACTTTGGAACAGGAAGTGTCCGCAGGGACAGTCTGCGCATTGACCGGGCCGGTTACCACTTTTTGCGGAGAAGGGCTTGGAGCAGAGCCGGGGAGTGTGGTTCCACTGCTTGTGCCGGTGATGACTTACCGCATTGTATTGCCTGAGGGCTGCGACGTGCATCAGACGTATAATAAGTTATGTCAACTTGAAGAGGAAGAGCCGCAGCTCCATATGGTATGGAAGGAGCAGGTGGGGGAGATTCAGGCACAGCTGATGGGCGAAGTGCAGACGGAAATTTTGCAGAATCTGATTCGGGAGAGATTCGGAATGGAGGTTTCTTTTGACGAGGGCAGTATCGTCTATAAGGAGACCATCGCGGACACGGTGGAAGGAGTCGGGCATTATGAGCCGCTCAGGCATTACGCGGAGGTACACCTTCTCATGAAACCGGGAGAGCCGGGCAGCGGTTTACAGTTTGGCACAAGATGCAGCGAGGATGTGCTTGACAGGAATTGGCAGCGGCTTGTGATGACGCATTTGGAGGAAAAAGCGCATCTTGGCGTATTGACAGGTTCTCCGGTGACGGATATGCAGATTACGCTTGTGGCAGGACGCGCCCATTTAAAGCATACGGAGGGTGGGGATTTCAGGCAGGCTACATATCGCGCCGTAAGACAGGGGCTTTGCAAAGCGAGGAGTGTTTTGCTTGAGCCAGTGTATGCCTTCAGGCTTGAGCTGCCTGTGGCCATGATTGGACGAGGCATGACGGATATGCAGGAGAGGCACGGAAGGTTTGCGGCGCCTGAGATTGCAGGAGAATATGCTGTCCTCACTGGCACGGTACCTGCATCGAAGATGGCAGGATACCAGGCTCAGGTGCTTTCTTATTCCGCCGGGCAGGGCAGGCTTTATACGGAGCTGAAGGGTTATGCGCCGTGCCACAATACGGAGGAAGTGATAGCGGCATTCGGGTATGATGCCGGGCGGGACGTGGAGAATCCCGGCAGTTCCGTGTTCTGTGCCCATGGGGCAGGATTCGTGGTGGAGTGGGACCAGGTGGAACAGTATATGCATTTGGAGAGTGTGCTGCCGGACAAGGTTCAGGGACAGGCTGGTCAGGCGGAGAAGGATGGCGGATGGCAGGAGAAGGGCATTGCTTATCATGGCGGAGCGGACAGACGCCAGAGTGAATCTTCGGCGGGCGTGATAGGGCAGGATGAAATCGAAGAGATTATGAGCCGCACTTATGGCACGAAAGAACGCAAGAAGCAGGGATGGGCGAGAACCATCAGGGCAGGAGAAGCCTCCAGGGCGCGGGACAGCGCCGGGACTGTGCACGGGGAATCTGACAAGGCAGAGAGCAGCGGAACAGACAGGAAAGGACACGTTCAGGGACAAAGCGGCAAGCCTGGGCAGGACGGAGCAGCCAGGGCACAGGAAGAATATCTTCTCGTGGACGGTTATAATATTATTTTCGCCTGGGATGCTTTGAAGGACTTGGCACAAGTCAATCTGGACAGCGCAAGGGGCAGGCTGATGGACGTCTTAAGCAACTTTCAGGGATACCGTAAGATGCATTTAATTCTTGTATTTGACGCTTATAAAGTAAAAGGCAATCCGGGCAGCACGGTGCGTTACCATAATATCGATGTGGTATATACGAAAGAAGCGGAGACTGCCGACCAGTATATCGAGAAAGTGACACATGAAATTGGCAGGAAACATTATGTGAGAGTGGCCACATCCGATGGTTTGGAGCAGTTAATCATTATGGGTGCGGGAGCAATCCGCGTATCCGCAAGGGAGTTGCTTGAGGAAGTGATGGCAGCAGGGGATGAACTGCGGGAGATGTTTCTTGAGGACAGTATAGACAGGGCTGTGGGTGACAAGAATTATCTTTTGGACGATGTTTCCAAAGAAGTGTCAGACTATGTGGAACAGGTCAGGCAAGGAAAAGAGACAAATTGTTAAGAAATGGCATGTGTTATGAATAAAAACAGATAGATGCAAACGATAATAGAATGAACGACAAATGGTGGAATAATGGAAAATAGGATGATAGAAAATGACGTGTTAGTAGATACATCCATGCAGGAGACAGGGAATGCGTCATTGGCTGATACGGTGGGCAAAGAAGAGAGGACAGCCCAGATTCCCGACGACATACCGGAGAAAGTCTGGAATACTTATGCGGCTGCTTTTACGCAGTTTAGGCCAAACGAACAGCGCAAGTTTGTGAAAGGCTGCGAGAAGCAGATTGGCCAGCTTGAACGGCGCATCGCGCGTAAGAAGGGGCAGGAGAACCATCAAATACTGGCCGATATGAAAGATTTGCACAAGAAAGCGGCGGTAATCGGCCATACGGTGGCGAACAGGGACGCCCATCTGCGAAAGAAATTCAGGCGCACGCTGCGCATGCTTATAAGGCTTGATATTTCTTTTCTTCAGAAGATGGCGGCGGGCGCAAACGCGGAAGACATTCTTGACATGCCAAGGACGGCTGAACTGCTGCGGGTTAAGTCGCTTTATGAGATTTATAAAGAAGAGTATATGCAGTATCTTGTGGGGCAGCGCATAGAGGGCCTTATGGGGGCGGAACCGGAGAAACAGTATCCTGAGGCGAGGGGCATGAAGCGGCACTTCATTCTGCATATCGGTCCTACCAACAGCGGTAAGACTTATGAGGCGCTGCAACGGCTGAAACATGCCTACCATGGGATTTACTTAGGGCCGCTCAGGCTGTTGGCGTTAGAGATTTACGACAGGATGATGACGGCGGGCATTCCGTGCAGTATGATTACAGGGGAGGAGGCCATACGCACGCCGGGTAGCTTCGTGCAGGCTTCCACGGTGGAGATTCTTGATATCAGGGAAATCTATGATATTGCGGTGATTGACGAGGCGCAGATGATGGCGGACGAAAACAGGGGCAGCTTCTGGACCCGCGCCATTCTGGGCATCCGGGCGGAAGAAATCCATGTATGCTGTTCGGGTACTGCGGAAAATCTTTTGGTCAGGATGATACGCAGATGTGGGGATACCTATGAGACAGTCCGTCACGAGCGCAATACGAAGTTAGAGTTTATCCCGAAACGTTACGATATGGGGAAGGATGTGGAACCCGGCGATGCGCTGATTGCTTTTTCCAAGAAAAACGTTTTGGCAATCGCCGCCGCCCTGGAGGGCAGGGGAATCAAGGCAAGTGTTATTTACGGGAATCTGCCTCCGCAGACAAGGCAGGAGCAGGTGCGGCTTTTTACGGAAGGCGTCAATCAGGTGGTGGTGGCCACAGACGCTATCGGTATGGGCATTAACCTGCCGATACGCCGTATTGTTTTTATGAACAGCATGAAGTTCGACGGTACGGACAAGCGTAAGCTGGAAGCGGAAGAAATCAGGCAGATTGCCGGGCGGGCAGGCAGATATGGCTACTATGATACGGGCTATGTGCAGTCGGCTATGGATACGGAATATATCGGAAGGAAACTGAGTGAGCCGCTTCATCCGATTAAGCGGGCAAGAATCGGGTTCCCGGAGGTGCTTCTCGATATTGACATGGAGATGGACGAGATTATCGAGGCGTGGGAGCAGACGAAGAATCTGCCCATGTATGACAAGATATCTATGGCGGAGAGCGTGAAGAAATACCGTTATCTCAAAAATTACCGCAAGAAACTGTCTTATATTGACGACCGGAAATTTGTGCTGTCGCTGATTACCTGTCCCTTTGACGTGAAGGACAGGGAGGTGCTGCGGCTTTGGCTCAGGTATTGCGAGCGGCCTACGGAACAGCATAACTGTCCGATGTTGCCTCAGGATTTCAGTCTGGAAGGGCTCGAATCCTACTATAAGCAGTTAGATTTATATACCCAGTTTTCCGGCAGGATGAATTGGGAAGTGGACAGGGAAGAAGTGGCAGTCAACAGGGAGTGGGCACAGCATGAAATCGGGGAATTATTAAAAGAGAACAAGGACATGTTCGAAAAGAAATGCCGTAACTGCGGGGCGGTGCTGCCGTGGGATTATGCTTTTCCAATCTGCCAGGAGTGCTATCACAGCGGCGGCATGGAAGATGACCGGGTGCGGCGTTCCATGAGCAGATATCCGAACAGCCATTACAGGTGATATTTTATGGTATACACATATTATATTGAAGTAACACAGTTTGAGGATGAGACGCTTTTTCATGAAAAATTGAGTTTGTTGTCGCCCTACAGGCAGCAGAAAATTGCCCTTCTAAAGCACAGAAAAGACAAGAACAGGAGTCTTGGGGCAGGGCTTGCGCTAAATTATGCCCTGGAGACTTATGGCCTTAAGGAGCGGGGTATGGAATATGAGTTTGGCGAGTGGGGCAAGCCCATACTGAAATGCCAGCCCTACATCCACTTTTCACTGTCCCATTCAGGCGACTATGCCATATGCAGCATAGGGGAAAAGAGAATGGGAAACGACATCGAGGGAGTCAGGCACGGACGGCTTAAGGTTGCGGACCGATTTTTTGCACAGGAAGAGCTGGATTGGATGTATGCGGCGCAGGATGAGGAGGAGATTACACAGAGAATGTTCCGCGTGTGGACGATGAAGGAGAGCTTCTTAAAAGCGACCGGGAAGGGCATTTCGCTTCCGCTTGACGAGTTTGCGGTGCTTGTGGATGAGGAGAGCGGTAAGATACGGGTAAAACACAGGTTCAATGCCAGGTATTATTATATGAAAGAATACTGCGAGATTCCGGGATACCGTGTGGCGGTGTGCTGTGAGGAGAGCAACGATGTGGCGGACAGGCTGATTCTGGTTGGCTAACGGTATTTTGTCTGTATAGATTTGCCTTTTCTAATCCATACTATCTTTATCAGAATATTATTGGCCAAAATGTATATTCTGGTGACTTATGAATGTCATGGCTGAACTGTTACAATATGAAGTATGATGTTTCATAAAATTTTCGCCTAAAGGAGATAGTGGGATGTTAGGAAAGCAGAGCTTACAGTTTGTAAATCAGCCTTATTTAATCAGCAGCGGTTCCATCGTGGGGAGTAAAGAAGCGGAAGGCCCGATGGGGCAGTTGTTTGACAAGGTGTGTTATGACGATAAATTCGGGGCCGATACGTGGGAGGATGCGGAGAGCAGTCTACAGAAAGAAGCTTTGGAGATTGCCTTGCAGAAAGGTGGGTTGCAGAAACAGGATTTGCAGCTTGTCTATGCAGGGGATTTGTTAGGGCAGTCCATTGCCAGCAGTTTCGGGTTGTCGGGCTATCAGGTTCCCCATATAGGGCTGTACGGCGCATGTTCTACCTGCGGGTTGTCACTGACTATGGGCAGTATCGCGGTATCGGGCGCTTTTGCGGAGAAAGTGGCGTGTATTACGTCAAGCCATTTCGCCAGTGCGGAGAAAGAATTTCGTTTTCCGTTGGCATACGGCAACCAACGGCCGAAGTCGGCTACCTGGACGGTAACAGGAAGCGGCGCGTTTGTGCTTTCTGCGCAGCCCGGCAAACAGGTGCGGGCGGTTGTTTCAGGGGCTACCGTCGGTAAAATTGTGGATTACGGGCTGAAAGATTCCATGAATATGGGGGCGTGTATGGCTCCGGCGGCTGCGGATACCATCCGGCAGAATCTGGAGGATTTCGGCAGGACGCCGGGAGACTATGACAAGATTATTACGGGCGATTTAGGCACGGTGGGGCAGAAGCTGCTTTTTGATTTGCTTGATGAGAAGCAGATTGACATCACCAAACAGCATATGGACTGTGGAATAGAGATTTACGACAGCGAGAGGCAGGACACCAATGCAGGCGGTTCGGGCTGTGGGTGCAGCGCGGTGGTGTTGTCCGCCTATATCTTAAAGAAAATTGAGGACGGAATCTGGAAGCGGGTGCTTTTTATGCCTACGGGCGCCCTACTCAGTAAGACAAGCTTCAATGAAGGACAGAGTATTCCCGGGATTGCGCACGGGGTTGTGTTGGAGCATTATGAGGGGTAGACGGTTCTTTATGTTTTTCATGTGCAGTAGGCTGCGTTGGCCTGATGATTATGATGTTTTCATTGTTTAGAATAAAGAAAACTGTTATAATAATTATTGTTTATTCTCTGATGGAATTGCCAGATAAAATAATAACGGATGAAAATAAGAGGGTAAGGATGTATAGGGAGCAGCGGCTATGTGTACAGAAGTTCAAGTTAAGAGTATATTGAGGCAAATATCCCACTTTTATCATTTGGTATATGGAGACGATGTTGTAGCGGTTTACTTATATGGTTCTTATGCGAGGGGAAACTACAATGAAGAATCAGATATAGATGTTACAGCTATTGTAAAAGGAGAACGCTTTGATTTGCAAAATAAGTTAAAGCAGATATGGAATGAATCTGCGGATATTGGGCTTGAAAATGATGTTGTTGTGTCGCCCACAGTTATACCATTTGATGAGTATGAGCGTTATAAAGAAATACTTCCTTATTATATGAATATACAAAAAGAAGGAAAGCGGATTGGATAATTTAATAAATTACAGGCTTGAAAATGCAAAAGAAAAATTGGAATCGGCAAAACTTTTATTGGATGCTGGAAAATTCCGTGATTCAATTGGGCGCTCCTACTATGCTATATTTACGGCAGTTAGGGCGGTTTTAGCAAGCGATAAGGTGGATTTTTCTAAACATGCAGGAGTAATAGCTTATTTTCAAAAAGAGTATATCAAGACAGGAAAGTTTGATGTGAAATATTCTAAATATTTGCAATCTGCTTTTCAAATAAGAAATAGTTGTGACTATGATGATTTTTTTGTAGTATCTAGGCAGGATGCAGAAGAGCAGTACTATAAAGCGTCCGAATTTTACGACCAAATTTGTAACTATATCACAAATTTATAATTTATTTCTTGATAATATTGAAAAAGATAGACTTAAAAGGAGTGCATGAAAACAAAATATAGCAGAGAAGGGAGAAAATGTATTGAAAGCGTTATTTATCGGAGGAACGGGTACAATTAGCATGGCGATTTCGAGGAAGCTTCTCGAGGAGGGGCATGAGCTGTGGCTGTTAAACCGTGGCACGCGCAATGCCGCTTTGCCGGAGGGAGCGCATATTATCACGGCAGATATCGGGGACGAGGGCGATGTGGCGCAGAAACTGGAAGGACAGACATTCGATGTGGTGGCGGACTTCATTGCGTTTACGCCCGCGCATCTGGAGCGGGATTACCGCCTGTTCCGGGGCAGGACAAGACAGTTTATTTTTATCAGTTCTGCGTCTGCTTACCAGAAGCCGTTGTCGGATTACCGTATCACTGAGGGGACGCCGCTTGCCAATCCTTACTGGGAGTACTCGCGGAACAAGATTGCGTGCGAAGGGCTTTTAATGAAGTTGTACAGGGAAGAGGGGTTCCCGGTTACTATCGTGCGCCCAAGCCATACATATAGTGAGCAGTCGGTACCTCTTGGTTTACACGGCCCGGGCGGAAGCTACCAGGTTATTAAGAGAATGATGGAAGGGAAGAAAGTGATAATCCACGGGGATGGGACAGCGCTGTGGACGATGACTTTTAACAGTGATTTCGCGAAAGGCTTTGTGGGACTGATGGGCAATATACATGCCATCGGCGAGGCAGTGCAGATTACCAGTGACGAATCGGTGACATGGAACCAGATTTACCAGGCTATTGCGGATGCGCTTGGCGTTGAGCTGCGCCCATGCTATGTGTCCAGTGAGTTTTTGGCGGCGAGCAGTCCTGCGGAATGGGATTTGCGCGGCGCACTGCTCGGGGATAAATCGAACACGGTTTCTTTTGACAATTCGAAATTAAAACGGCTTGTGCCTGGGTTTACTGCCACAGTACGCTTAGACCAGGGTGTGTGCGTAGCGGTGGATTATGTGTTGAGCCATCCTGAATGCCAGAAAGAAGACCCGACATTTGATGCGTGGTGTGATAAAGTGATAGCGGCGCAGGAAGAAGCGTTGGCAAAGTTTAACTAGTAAAAAGTGCAGTTGATTGGTAAATGGGGCACTAGTACATTGGATATGTAAACGGTTATAAAGCAGTATATGGAAAGAGGGAATAAGACGATGCGGGAGATGGAGTTTAAGATGGAGCGTCCCGGATTGTTGAAGGAAGGGGACCGGGTGACTGTGACGGAAGGTGTCCTTCCCAGCAACTATTATTATACAATAGACCCTGCTCTCGCCATGTCGGGAAATTTTCCTTTCAGGGAACGCATGTTGGAACGGGAAGGCGTGGTGACGGAAGTGATTGAAAACGCCAGGGGATTCTATGTGAGGGCAAGGTTTGGCGAGTAAGATGAAGGAGGAAAAAAGTTATGTTAACTAAAGTATCTACAGACAAGGCCCCGGCGGCAATCGGGCCTTATTCACAGGGCATCGTGGCCGGTGATTTCTTATTTGCATCGGGACAGATTCCAATCGACCCTGCCACCGGTAATATTACAGGCAGCGATATCACCGCGCAGGCGGAACAGGTTATGAAGAATGTAGGGGCAATCCTGTCGGAAGCGGGCGCGGATTATACGAAGGTAGTAAAGACTACATGCTTTTTGGCTGATATGGCTGATTTCGCCGCTTTTAACGCCGTGTATGAGAAGTATTTTACCGAGAAGCCTGCAAGAAGCTGTGTGGCAGTGCGGCAGCTTCCGAAGGATGTGCTGTGCGAGGTAGAGGTGACGGTTTATTTAAAGTGACGGTAGCGTGATTTGTGATTCCGCAGGGCATAATCAGGAAAGCTATGCCATGTTTATATTGTATGAGGTTTACATAATATATGAAGAGAAACAATATTATCCTAATTGGTATGCCCGGGGCAGGCAAAAGCACGGTAGGGGTCGTACTTGCCAAGAAGCTTGGATATGCTTTTCTGGATTCCGACTTGCTGATTCAGTCCAGGGAAGGAAAACTTTTACATGAAATCATATCCGAGCGCGGTGTGGAAGGCTTCTGGTTGACGGAAGAGGAGGTGAACGCCTCCATAGATGCCGACAGGACGGTAATCGCCACAGGCGGGAGCGTGGTGTATGGCGCGCACGCGATGGAGCATTTGAAAGAGATTGGGACTGTCATCTATCTAAAACTTCCCTGTGAGGAGATTGCCGACAGGCTTGGCGACTTGGACGAGCGTGGCGTGACGCTCCGGGAAGGGCAGGGACTTACGCAGCTTTATGAGGAACGGGTTCCTTTGTATGAGAAATATGCGGACATTGTGGTGGATTGTCTGCATCTATCAATCCGTGAAGTTGTGGCGCAGATTGCAGGCAAAATCAGTACGCCGTAACGTGGTAAGATGTCAACAAGAATTTGCAAAGCAGATATGTGTAAAATTGACCGCTAGTCCAACTTTTTTGATAAATTCCGTATAGTTTTGCTGAAATGACAGAAAATAACCATAACAGTCTTATCAATTTATAAAAAAGGACGGGTGGTTTTGAGATGGATTATTTCAATGCTTTTTGGGTAGGCGGCGTAATCTGTGCGCTTGTGCAGATATTGATGGAGAAGACGAAGCTCATGCCGGGGCGGATTATGGTTTTGCTCGTATGTACGGGCGCGTTGATTAGTTTTTTCGGGTGGTATGAGCCTTTCATGGAATATGCAGGCGCGGGCGCCAGCGTACCACTTCTTGGTTACGGCAATATCTTGATGAAAGGCGTCAAGGAAGCGGTTGATAAGAGCGGTTTTATCGGGTTATTCCAGGGCGGCTTCAAAACCGGAGCAGTGGGATGCTGTGCGGCGTTGGTGTTTGGATATCTGGCGAGCATAGTTTTTAGACCTAAGATGAAAGGGTAAAGGATTTCTTCATGAGAAGGTTGACAGGCATGGATAGCATTTGAATGGCAATGGCCGGCGTGGGTTATATCACGCCGGTTTTGTTGTGGGGAGATTATTTAACTTGAATTTTTTCAAAAAATTTAGTGAAATTTTTAGGTTTAATATAGTTTCTAAGAGGGGCATAGGGAATCCTTTTCAGTTTGCCGAAATTTGTGTCCTCATTCAAATCTTTTCCTTCTTTTTCCTTACGGCCATAGGAAGAATAATCTATAGACTGCCTTGCCTTTAATTTATGTTTTCCTTGTTTACTAAGTATTGTAGGAGTTTCAAATTGTCCGAACCATCCGCCATTGGATTGATACATACGACGGTCGCGTGCTAGTATACATTCATATACAGGAAAAACCTCAAAGTCAATGATAGTCGGTGAGTAAAATTCAGGATTGTCTTTATTTGACTGTAGAGTATAGGCGATGACTAGTAGTAAATCTTTTTCGGGCTGTATATTTTTGAATGTTACTTTTTGCGTCAAGCGGGCGGAGGGTTCTCTTGGTGTTGGTGGTTTCTTCATTTCTATGTTAGGATTGTCGACAAAAAGAAGCTTTAATTCGAGACGAAATCCTGAACTGTGTATATAATCAGGATAGCCCTCTCTTTCTCCAAGAATGCCATCGTTCTTTTTAAGTCCCACCGAATCAAATGTGTCCGATTCTGTTATCTTAGAAAGTTGTGGGATGCAGGCATCCATTAGCGCTCCGATAATACTCCCGATTTGGGATGGCTCAAACGCCTTTAATATATCTTTTGGAATAGAGAGAATATTGAATTGTGCACCGATTAATGGCTTCAAAGCTGTCTTTACAGCTAACATATCTTCTTTTGTGACAACATTTGCAGTATGTTCCAATATGTATTTTTCATAATTTTCTTTTGTCATAAATCCCATATTTTTCCCCACAGATAAAATATATTTATTTATGCAGATATCTATTCGGGAGCACATCTGAAACTGATATTTCCAGGGCGTCTATCCAGGATAGAAATTCAATTACATCCAATCTGCGCTCACAATTTTCTACTTTAGAAATAAAAGACTGTGTTACATTTAGTAAACTTGCCATTTCGGATTGCGTAATATTTTTGTTTTTTCTGACAGCACGCAAAACAGAAACAATATGAATATAATCATCTGAGTAAATACTTTTCATTCTGTACTCCATGTATATTGCAAGGTTGCTTGTGATACTACTTCAATAGAAAGTAAAATATTTATGATTTTACAATGTGGTTTTCTCCAAATAGATTATATATTTAAAAATAAAACATTCCAAATTAGAATAATTTACGATGTATAGACCGGAGTCTTTACTTCTTCCATTTGTAATGGTATACTTTTTGGGAAGGAGATGCGGTGATGGCAAAACGTAAAAATAGCAGCAACGAATCGTTTGATGTAGTATATAAACGTCTGGAAGAAATAATGTTGGCGAACTCCGGTGAAAATGAATTTGAGGAAATATTTAAAATTGTTTTAATAAAACTATGGCAGGATATTTATAAGAGAGATTCTGTAAAAACGCTTGATGAGGCAAATTATTTGTTAATGAGAATCAATTTTGAGTGGCCTGGTGTGCTTACGGAAAATAAACTAAACATATCAGAAGAACAGTTCGGCGTTTGCCTAGACATCATTAAAATGTATTCGTTTGCAGAAGCAGGTTATGAGGGAATTGACGGAATATTTGAATATATTATTTCCCGGGAAAAGAAGGGAGCCAAGGGACAATTTTTTACGCCCAGATATATTGTTGACTTTTGTGTTGAAATTCTAAGTCCTAAAAATGGGGAAAGTATTTTAGACCCGGCTGTAGGTTCAGGGGCTTTTCTTTATCATTCGTATGTATGTGGCGGAATGAAAGGTTCTGACCTTTGGGGATTCGATTTCGACCGTACTGCGATTAGAGTGGCCAATCTCTTGATGCATGTGGCTGATATCAAAGGCTTTCATATTCACAAAGTCAATAGTTTGTTAAAAAATGATGTCAGAGAAGTACTTTTGAAAAAGGGGCTTGGAGAAATAACAACAACCATTGAGGATGTTTTGAGAATAGAAAAGAAAAAGGATTTGTTTGATATTGTCATGACAAACCCACCTTTTGCAGGTGAAATATTGGAACCTGATATTCTCAACAGTTACTGCGTTTCCTGTGGAAAAACACGGATTGAAAGAGATGTTCTTTTTATGGAAAGGTGTATCAATCTTTTAAGACCAGGTGGGAGAATGGCGATTATACTTCCCGATAATATCTTTGGGAGCAAGGAGAATGAAAACCTTCGCCGTTGGATATATGAGACTTGCAGGATTGTTGGCGTTGTCGGAATACCCCGGAATGCTTTTATGCCTCATACTGCGGTCAAGACTAGCATACTTTTCTTACAGAAAAGAAAGGAACATCGAGAGATGGAAGAAACGATATTTTTTGGCATTAGCGAGCAACCGGGCAAGGACAGCAGAGGAAACCTGTTATTTAAAGACGGATGTGGAAAAACATGGAAAAATGTCGACCATGATTTAGATGAAATAAGTGTTGAGTTTAAAAAATTTCTTGTTAGTGAAGAGATAGGATGGTGATATACTTGTCTATTTGTGTTATAAAAAAATCTACGGAATTAGGACTGCAATTTGTATTGACGCCGGAAAGATATAATCCCAAAAGACGGATGAGCTTATTGGAGGAAGATACGGCAATACGGCTGTCAGAAATCGTTACACTAAAGAATGATGTTATTATTGCAAAGAAAAATGATGGCTTGGAGTGGCATCAGATTAATACATCGGATGCAATGGGGGGATATTTGAGGATTCCGGCGAAAACAGATGTACTAAACTGTAATAAAAAGCTTATCAAATCTGGAGATGTGATTATTTCCCGTTTACGGCCATATCTAAGGCAGGTGGCATATGTTGATAAAGAAAATGTAAATCTCTGCGCTTCTACAGAATTTTATGTTTTGCGTGCCAGGAACCATGATTCTCTTGCTTATTTAGTTCCTTTTCTGTTGTCTGATGCGGTTCAGACTGTTTTTGCAAATGCTGTGGAAGGGAGCCAGCATCCCAGGTTTAAAGAGGATGATATTTTAAATTTGATTGTTCCAACAACACTTTTTAAAGAGCGGGAAGCGATATCCCAACGGATTAAAAATGCAATTGCCAGTTACAGAGCTTATGAGGAAAGTCTCAGTGCAGAAATATTTCATATAAATGATACACTTCAAAAATTTCCACAATAATCTTGAAGACAATCGAATGCCCACCCCGTTATAATAGATAGAGTTGCTGATGAACACCTATTTTAAATAAAAGCAGCAAAATATGCGGCGTATAGCCGGGAAAGGGGGCAGAGCATATCAACCGGGAAGAACAATTGTCAGCGCTGATTGATTCTTACCAACACCTTGTTTTTTCCATATGTTATAAAATGACATCGGATTACTTTGCCTCCGAAGATTTAACACAGGAGACATTCCTGTCGGCGTACAGACATTTGAAGGACTTCGATGGCAAGCATGAGAAAGCATGGCTGTGCAGGATTGCGACGAACAAGTGTCTTGATTATATGCAGAGCGCGGGAAGAAGGAATATTCCGACAGAGGATGTGGGTATGGACGGTAAGTGCACTTATGAAGAGACGCCGGAGAGTGTATGTCTGGAGGAGGAAGTAAAGGCAACCTTGCTTGCCAGATGCAAGTCATTGAAACCGCCCTATGACGAGATTGCAAAGGCATACTATTATGATGAAATGGACGCTTCACAGATTGCGATGGAAAAGGGGATGAAGTTAAAAACGGTACAGACGCAGATTTACCGGGCGAGGGCAATGCTGCGTAAGCTATATGGAAAGGAGAAGGGCGCATGATACATAATATGGAAGACGGCAGGAAGAAACAGCAGCATGGCGACGGACTGCAGGGATATCTGTCTGAGGAAGAGCTTATGGAATTAATCGGGCATGTGGAGTCACACGAGATGCTTCATGCGCCGAAACAGATGAAAGGAAATATCCTCACACAAATCAGGCAGGAGAGGCGTGCGGCGAAAAAAAGGCAGGTATTTGTCTATCGGGCTAAGGTATTGGTAGCCATGGCGGCAGCGCTTGCGGTACTGGTTATGATGCCTGGGCAGGGTACGACAGGCAGGCAGAAGGATGTGCCGGTACAACAGGAGGAGGAGGCGGAATCTCTGGAGCAGATGGCGCTGCGGAGACAGAAAAACAGGGATTCGGACTGGAAAAAATATCTCGAGGACCAAGAGCGCGGCGGCATAAGAGGATTTTTTGAAGACATCAACAGGAGAATGGACCAGTTTGGAAAGAAAATATATTATGATATCACAACATAAATGAATGGAAAGAAAGCGGAGGATGGAAAAATGCAGAGAAAGAAAAGTAAGTTTTGGTTGTTTGTTTTCTCATTTATGCCTGGGGCAGGGCAGATGTATATGGGATTCATGAAGATGGGAATCAGCCTGATGTTTATTTTTATTACAATGGTGGCGGTTGTTTCATATTTTAACCTTGGTTTTTTGGCAGCGTTCCCGTTTGTAGTGTATTTTTACAGTTTTTTTCATGCGAATAACTTGGGCTCTATGGACGATGCAGCGTTTAACGCTGTGGAAGACAGATATCTTTTCGGGTTAGACAGCCTGGGGGATATGGAATATGTGAAAGAGAAACTAACCGGGAAGAATAAGAAGATTGTAGCGTTGGTATTGGTTGCGATTGGTGTGGTGATGCTGTGGCATGCGGTGTTTGACTTGTTGTTTGATATTTTCGGATGGGACGCACAGTATCTGAGAGTTGTCTATTTCTTTATGCGGGATGACCTTCCAAGATTTGTGGTAGGACTTGTCATTATCTGGATTGGCGTCGTTATGATACGTGGGAAAAAAGTTAATTTGGCGACAGAAGACGACCATGTATATACCCAACCGTCCGGCGGGCAGGCACAGGATTTGCCGGAAATAGGGTGCAATAAAGCAGAGGGCAGCCGTGAGGCGGAAGAGTAATCTTATCGCCTGAATCAATTCGGACGTAAATTTGTGCCTGCGGCCCGAAGTTTGCAGGTTACAGAAAGGGTATGGGAATGATTATGGAACGAAAATATAACACAGACCAAGAGAACGTTATGAAACAGGGAAACGGGATAGACCAAGGTATGGCTTCCGGACAAGGAGGCGGCGGACCGGAATCAAAATACTGTCAGGTGCGCAGGGTTGGTTCTTTGACATTCGGTGTTGCATTAATTTGTTATGGGATTCTTTTCCTGGTGCATATATTCATGCCTGTCCTGGGATACCATATTATATTCAGGTGCTGGCCGGTTATTTTTATCTTACTTGGCGTTGAGATATTGGTGGAAAATTATAAATGCAGGACACAGGAATGGAAAATGGTGTACGATTTTGCCGCAATATTGATGTTGGGCGCAATGCTGCTGTTTGCGATGGTGATGGCGGTGCTTGATTACGCCGTGTCTTATGGAACTATTTATTTTTAGCGGTTTTTACAGCTCCTCGTACATGATTTCCTTCTTGGAAAGGAATTGCCTGACGGACTGGTCCCATAGGCTGTCGGGTGTTTTATCCATAAGAAATGTATGGAAGGCGGTGCCGGTCACAAGTGTGAGGCCGGTACCGTCGTATTTTATATTTAGGACAAAAGCTTTCACCTGTTCGGGGGTTACGGCGCAGTCGCTTTTTCCAAGGATAGACGCCACATAGGACGGGATTAGGTGCAGTACAAAGCGGAAGGCGGAGGGCGTATGGGTGCCTTTTATAAGGTCAAAACAGATGGGGCGTATGGTTTTCCATGTGGAGAAATCATAGGGACGTATGGCGCTGTCCTCCCACTCCTCTGTCGTATAGAAATCCCTGTTCTGGTGCCCGTCGATATAGAAAGTGTTATAGGTACTGACAGACGCCTCCTCCAGAAGAAAGGAATCGAAATCCCCGCTGCCCAGGAGCCTGCCCATAAAGTGTTTTACGTTCGTTATTTTCAGTGCAATCATCGAATGCCTCATTTCTGCAATGTCATTCAGTTAAGCCGGACGCGCCTGACAGTCTATAGTTCTCTTAAGGACGCACTCTCGCTCGGTTCCAAACGCAACGGTACTAAATTCGTGAGTTGTATTGCAACTCAATACCTCATTAAGTACCGGCGTTTTCCAACGGTCCTTAGAGAAACTATAGACTGTCAGACGCTGTTTATTGGTTTAACTAAATGATATTGCTTATTTCTGTCGCTTTGTTGTAAAAAAGTTAATTCGCAAAGCAAATTTACTGGCTGTCAATTTATATTGTCCGAGTTTGCGGAGCAAAACTCGTAAAGTTAATTCGGGAAGCGAATTTACTTTTTTTATTGTATCATACTATAGAGGCGCATGGAAGCAAATCGTCTCATTGCAAAGATATGTTTTTTAGCGTATGCTTTGAATCAGGGAGGGTTAGATTATGGCAAATGAGGATAAAAAAGATTTTAACGCAATGCTTCATGATAGCAAAGACATGCCCAAATTCGAGATAATTACAGATGAGAATAGTATAAAAAAATATGGCGGAAACAGAATGTATTTTGCCCCGCCTGTTGCGTATGATAAAGTAATGCGGCGCGTACCTTTTGGGAAACTGCTTACAGTGGGTACAATTAGGGACTACTTTGCGAAACAGAATGGAGCCGATTTTACAGAACCGATTACTGCGGGGATATTTGTTTCGATAGCGGCATGGGCGAGTTATCAACGGGAAAACGATGAAACGCCATATTGGAGAACGTTAAAAGCAAACGGAGAGTTAAATCCGAAATATCCCGGTGGGACGGACGCCCAAAAAGAAATGCTTGAGAAAGAGGGACACACGATTATTCAAAAGGGTAGGAAAAATATAAAGTATTATGTCAAAAATTACGAGGAGGCTTTATTTACATTGGAATAAATACCGTTCTGTTCAGCTAATTACCGCCACAATTTTGTAGTGACTTTTAGTTTTTCTCTTTACAACACATAAAATCCTATGTTATCATAAGTAGTAATTGAAACTATGTGAAATGGCTGCGGGGGAAAGAATATGCGTTATAGAATTGTGGTAGACAGTTGTTGTGAATTACAGGAGAAATATAAGAACGACGAAAGGTTCCGGCGTGTTCCGCTTGGCCTCGAAGTCGGGGACTATCAAATATGGGATGACGAGAATTTTAATCAGAAGGAATTTCTTGAGAAAGTGGCGGCGTATCCGCTGTGCCCGAAATCATCCTGTCCTTCCCCGGAGAAATATATGGAAGCATATGACTGCGACGCAGAGGAAATTTATGTGGTGACGCTTTCATCCCATTTGAGCGGAAGCTATAACAGCGCGGAACTTGGCAAGAATTTGTTTATGGAGAAGCATGGGGAGAAGAAAATACATGTAGTCGATTCCGAATCTGCAAGCTGTGGGGAGACGCAGATTGCCATGAGAATCATGCGGTATAAAGAGGCGGGTCTGTCCTTTGAAGATACGGTATCGAAGATTGAAGTATTCAAACGCAGGATGCGCACCTATTTTGTGTTGGATAATCTTGAGACGCTGCGCAAGAACGGACGGCTGAGCGGCGTCAAGGCATTGGTGGCATCTACGCTGAACATTAAGCCTGTCATGATTGGGAATCTGGGCGTGATTGAACAGAAGAGCCAAGCTATTGGAATTAATAAGGCGCTTGCCAAATTGGCGGATTGTATCGTGTCCGATGTGTCGCATCCGGAGAAACGGACGCTCATGATTACTCATTGCAACTGCCCGGAGCGTGCCGAATATATGCGTAAACTGATGGAAAAGAGGGCGTCTTACAGGAAAGTTGTGATTATGGATACGGCAGGAGTCAGCAGTATGTATGCCAACGACGGGGGCATTATCGTAACATTGTAAGCAAGTGGCATGGCCGAACTGTTACTTTGGAGGAAATATCAGGCAGGGAATTACCCCTGCCTGTGGTATTTTTCTATCGCTTTTTTCAATAGGGAAAGCTCTAGCGGGGAGACGGTAAAGGTGTGTCCGTCCCGCATCGTCAGTTTGAGCAAAGTTAATTTTCCGATAAAAGACACATTGACAAATGCCTGCTCGGATATCGGGAAAAAATGTTCGAAACCTGAAACCTGCGTGTAGAGGTTATGCATGGTGGACAGGATGTCTATCTGCCGTCCTTCAGTCAGCGTTACATGAGCAAAATTGCCACTTTTTTCCGCATACATAATCTCGTCTTCATAGACGTAGAGGGTGTCTTTTTCCCCACGCAGCTCGATGGTGGGGATGGTCTTGGATTTCTGGTCGATAGCATAGTCAAGCGTTTCGTCCAGCTCTGCAACCCGGATGGGTTTGTTCAAGTACTGAATCTGGGATTTCAGCTTCCGGCGCAGAATGTCGTGATTTGAGTTCTCCACTCCGTCCGGCGGCACTTGCGCTAGCGCAGCGTCTATGACGGCACGGTAATTAATCGTAGAGACGCATAATACAATGGGTGCTGTGACGCCTGCATCGATAAGCTTACGCGCAAGCTGGAATCCATTGACAGGACCGGAAGTCATATCGATAAAAAAGGCGTCGTAGAGCATCGGAGAACGCATGACAGCCTCCACGTTGCCATACGAATCAATATAGAAAACACCGGTAGTATGTATCCGCCTGTCTGAGGCACGCCCCAGAAGCCGTTCCATCTGTTTACGGTCCGCAATGTTGTCATCACAAACTGCAATATGCATAATTCAAATCCTTTCTGGCCAGTACCTTTTCTTTTGTGTACCCAAAACCGAGTCCGCCAAGCAAATCTTGTTCCCCCCGCTTATACCGAGTCCGCGAAGCGGAACTCGCAAAGTTCATTTGCAAAGCAAATTTACCTTTTTACGGTAAAAGAAACTCTTCCGCTTATACCGAGTCCGCGAAGCGGAACTCGCAAACGAGCTGTGCTCGTTTTTTTACATGACAAGAAACTCAATCGGGGAGGTCACAAGTGCAATGACGATGAGCGCTTGTACGATAAGAATGGCAGGCAGACCATACAGGAAATACCAATGTCTGGTCTTGTGGTGGAACATGTGCATGCCTGCGATGCCGCCGATGCTGCCGCCGATTAAGGCAAGCACAAACAAGGTGGATTCCGGGATGCGCCAGGAACGTTTTCTTGCTTTATGCTTGTCGATTCCCATCACTGTAAAACTGATGAAATTAATAACTACTAAATATATAATAATCAATGTGATTGCGTTCATAAAATTAAGAATGTCCTTTTTTAAATATGATATTATCATAGCATAGATAAAGAGAAAAAAAAAGAATGTCGTATGAAAATTGTATAAAATCTATTGAATCCTAAAGCGTTTCATGTGTCTTTTATTGTAAAGACCGATGTTTTTTTGTATAATTAAAATATAACGGGAGTGGCCGATATTACATATCCTGCTATAGATTTTGAGAAAATGAGGTGATAAAGTGCAGGGTGATATAAAACAGTCACAGGATATAAGAGCAAAGCGCAGCGCAAAAAACAGTGTTTTCCTAGACCTTTTTCAAAACAAAAATTATCTGTTAAAGTTGTATAAAACGCTTCACCCAGAGGACGTCACAGCGACAGAGGATTCGCTGACGGGCATAACAATAGAAAATGTTTTGACCGACAATCTATATAATGACTTAGGATTTATTGCTAATAATAAATTGATGATACTTGTAGAAGCACAGTCTACCTGGACAATGAATATTTTAGTAAGAGTTTTGCTGTATTTGGCGCAAAGTTATCACGAATATTTTCAGCGCACTAGCCAAAACTATTACAAAAGCAAGAAAGTAAAAATGCCAAAGCCTGAACTCTATGTGATTTATACAGGAAACAAAGGGCAGAAGCCTGATAGAATATCTTTATCAGAAGAATTTTTTAAAGGTGCAGATATTGATATTGAAGTAAAAGCAAAGGTCATTTATGAGAGTGATAAGGATGATATCATTAATCAATACATTATTTTTTGTAAGGTTTTTAATGAGCAAACAAGACGGCATGGAATGACGAGAACGGCGGTGACAGAAACAATCCGCATATGCAAGGATAGGAATATTTTAAGGGAATATTTAGTGCAAAGGGAGAAGGAGGTTGTGACCATTATGATGAGTTTGTTTGATGAAGAACAGATAATGAAGTCGTTTATCAAAAGCGAACGGCATGATGAAGCGAGAGAAACAGCAGAAAGGCTTATAAAAAAAGGTAAGATGTCACTCGATGAAATTGCGGAATGTGTTCCAACGTTATCATTTGATGAATTAAAAGAACTTGAAGCCGAGGTTATGCAGTTGGCATAATCCGTAAAAATTTTAATCTTAAAGCAAAAATGATGAATATTTTCTCGACATGTTGTAACAAAGAAAGAGTGCATCAAAAATCCCCGTAACACCAACGCGCCTGGCGTCTGGTTACGGGGATAGATTTTTGTGGGAAACGGTTCAGTCAGCGGCGACTATACAGGCCGATGACACACTAGATTAACTTTACGCCGTTTTCCTGCATCTTCATGGCGCGGACCTTACTGGACAGGCCGAACAGATTGATGAAGCCTTCCGCATCATGATGGTCGTACATATCTCCGGTTGTGAAGGAGGCAATACTCTCATTGTAGAGTGTGTAAGGTGAAGTGGTTCCTGCCTTGATGATATTGCCTTTGTAGAGCTTGAATTTCACTTCCCCGGTTACGTACTGCTGGGTGGATTCGATGAATGCCTGTACTGCTTCACGCAAAGGCGTGAACCATTTTCCTTCATATACAATCTGTGCAAACTTGTTGCCCATGTCGGCTTTGAGTGCGTAGGTGTCGCGGTCGAGAATCAACTCTTCAAGCTGTTGGTGCGCTTCGTAGAGGATTGTGCCGCCGGGCGTCTCATATACGCCGCGGGATTTCATTCCCACAACACGGTTTTCTACGATATCCACGATGCCGATGCCATGTTTGCCGCCAAGTTCATTCAGAGTGGAGATAATCTCAGACACCTTCATTTTCTTGCCGTTGACGGAAGTGGGGATACCCTTTTCAAAAGTCATGGTGACATATTCTCCCTCGTCGGGAGCCTTCTCAGGCGTGGTACCCAGGACTAACAGGTGCTCGTAGTTCGGCTCGTTGGAAGGGTCTTCCAGTTCCAGGCCCTCATGGCTGATATGCCATAAGTTGCGGTCGCGGCTGTAGCTTGAATCAGCGGAGAAAGGCAGGTTGATGCCATGCTTGCGGCAGTATTCAATCTCCTCTTCACGGGAGTTTAACGTCCACTTTTCATTTCTCCATGCTGCGATAATCTTTAAGTCGGGAGCAAGCGCTTTGATGCCCAACTCGAAACGGATTTGGTCGTTTCCTTTGCCGGTAGCGCCGTGGCAGATTGCGGTAGCGCCTTCTTTGCGGGCAATCTCAACCAGTTTCTTGGCGATTACCGGACGCGCCATGGATGTGCCAAGCAAATATTTGTTCTCATAGACTGCATGTGCCTGCACGCAGGGCATAATGAAATCATCGCAGAACTCGTCTGTCAAATCTTCAATATAAAGTTTGGACGCGCCGCTTGACAAAGCTCTTTCTTCAAGCCCTTCAAGTTCCTCAGCCTGACCGCAGTTACCGCATACGCAGATAACTTCGTAGTCGAAGTTTTCTTTTAACCAGGGAATGATTGCGGTGGTATCGAGTCCGCCGGAATAAGCAAGGACAATTTTTTCTTTCATAATGATGTTTCCTCCATTTTGTATTGAAAACTACTTTTATAACAGCACAGTTATCAATATACAACAAGACAATGAAGAATGCAAGTATAAATATGTGCATATTTATATGAATATTTTAAGAAAAAGTGCATAAAAAGAAAAAGTATTTGCATATTATGCGAAAATGACGTATTATTATGCAGTACAAAGCTGCCGGCATTGCGAAATAGGAAAGGAAAGCGACACAGGAAAGGTAGGCAGTGCGGGGGCCGGCATCTAATGTTTGCGCATAAAGAGATGGCGTGATATAGTGGTGGGTGAAAATAAAAGGCTACGGCCGAAAGGAACGGGTAAAGAAGATGAAGGCAGGGATTATTGGAGCCACAGGTTATGCGGGCGGCGAGTTGGTCCGTCTCCTGATGGGGCATAAGGAAGTGGAAATAGAGTGGTATGGTTCGAGAAGCTATGTGGAACAGAAATATGCAGACGTGTACCGGAATATGTTTGAGATTGTGGACGCAAGGTGCATGGATGATAATATGGAAGAACTCGCTGACAGAGTGGATGTAATTTTCACGGCGACGCCCCAGGGATATTGCGCGTCGCTTATGAATGAAGGGATATTGTCCAAGGTGAAAGTTATCGATTTGAGCGCGGACTTCCGTATTAAAAGTGTGCCGGTGTACGAGAAATGGTATGGCATAGAGCACAAATCGCCACAGTTTATAGAGGAGGCTGTGTACGGGCTGTGCGAAATCAACAGGGAGGCCGTGAAGACGGCAAGGCTTGTGGCGAATCCAGGCTGTTATACGACCTGCTCCATCCTGACGGCCTATCCTCTTGTAAAAGAAGGGCTGATTGACATAGATACTTTGATTATCGACGCTAAGAGCGGGACTTCTGGGGCAGGCAGGGGCGCGAAGCTGCCGAATCTGTACTGCGAAGTCAATGAGAATATCAAGGCTTACGGCGTCACGAACCACAGGCATACGCCGGAGATTGAGGAGCAGCTTGGATATGCGGCAGGCCGTGATGTCGTGTTAAATTTCACGCCCCACCTTGTTCCCATGAACAGGGGGATTCTTGTGACGGAGTACGCCAGGTTAAACCAGGTGAAAAAGGCGGACGGCGCTATGGGGCTTCCGGATTATGAGGAAATTAAAGCAGTGTACGACCGGTATTATGGAAAAGAGAAGTTCGTGCGCGTGTTGGATGCAGGCGTATGCCCGGAGACGAAGTGGGTGGAAGGAAGCAACTACGTGGATATCAATTTTGTCATAGATGAGCGCACAGGGAGGATTATTATGATGGGTGCGCTTGACAATCTTGTAAAAGGCGCAGCGGGCCAGGCGGTGCAGAATATGAATCTGATGTTTGGGTTTAAGGAAAGCGAAGGGCTGGAACTCGTCCCGATGTTCCCTTAGTGTGGCGTTGCAATAAGGCGCTATGAGATGGATGGTTAGGATGGTAAATACTGTTGTGAAAGGAGCGTAGATACAGTATGGAGCGAAGAGATAAAATAAATTATTATTTAGATTTGGCTAAGATGGTGTCGCAGCGTTCCACATGCCTCAGACGGCATTACGGAGCCGTGATTGTAAAGAACGACGAAGTGATTTCCACAGGCTATGTAGGCGCGCCCAGAGGGAGAAAGAACTGTACGGATACGGGGGAATGTATCCGGGTGAAGATGGAGATTCCCCGGGGAGAGAGATACGAGCTGTGCAGAAGTGTCCATGCGGAAGCCAACGCCATCATCAGCGCTTCCAGGGATAAGATGATTGGCAGCGCATTGTATTTGGTCGGGGTGGAAGCGGATACAGGAGAATATGTAAAAAATTCCTGTAGCTGTTCCATGTGTAAGAGACTGATTATCAACGCGGGAATCGAGACAGTCTATGTCAGGGATACGGAAGATGAGTACCGCGCGATTCCCGTGCAGGAGTGGATTGACAACGATGAATCCTTGGCGGGCGCGATGGGATATTAGTGTGAGAAGTACTTCTAGCCACTCACAGCAGAGGCTGTTTCGTGGAGAAGTACTAGGAGTTGCTTTGCAACTCCATCTCACACTGGAGAATGTCCAAAATACGGGCATTCTCCCAGACAAGCTTGCTTGCCTTTGGATTTGAGATTCCGTTTAAGCGGAATCATGGAGGATTAAAACGGAGAAAAAATATGATACGTGAGATGAAGATAGAAGATTATGAGGGTGTGAAGGCGCTATGGCTGTCCATCAAAGGATTTGCAATCAGGAGTTTAGACGATTCCAGGGAAGGGGTATCCCGTTTCCTGAAGAGAAACCCGGGTGCCAGTGTGGTTGCCGTAGAAGACGGGAAGATAGTGGGTGCGATTCTGTGCGGGCATGACGGCAGGCGCGGCTGTCTGTACCATGTGTGCGTGGCGCAGGAGTATCGTATGCGGGGAATCGGCAAGGCGATGGTAGTCTTTTGTATGGAAGCGCTTAAGGCGGAGAAGATTAATAAGGTTTCTCTTATTGCTTTCACGGCCAACGACATCGGCAATGCCTTCTGGAAACAGATTGGGTGGACGAAGCGGGAAGATTTGAATTATTATGATTTCACGCTGAACTGGGAGAATATTACAGCGTTTAATGAGCTGTAGGAGTTTTCCCTGCTTGAAATGGAGTTTTGGATAGCCTGACGCAGAATATTTGTTGCGCTGGGCGCGACAAAAGAAAGCAAAAAATGCCGGGACGCGGGAGAGAGGCAAGTGTATACTGTAGTCATAGCAGGGAGGCGGTTATCATGGAATGGGCACAAGCAATCAGGGATGCGGTACAGTATATGGAAAACCATATCACGGAGGATATTACGATGTATGATGTGGCGGAATATGTGCATGTTTCGCCTTTTTACTTTCATAAAGGTTTTAGCATACTGTGCGGGTATACCCTCGGCGAATATATCAGGAACCGCAGGATGGCGCTTGCGGGAGTGGAATTGCAGACCAGCGACGTCACCGTTATGGAGCTTGCAATGAAATACGGGTATGATTCCTCCGACAGCTTTACGAGAGCTTTTACCCGCTTCCACGGGTGTACGCCTCTGGCGGTGCGCAGGGATAAGGCGATGGTGAAGACCTTCGCGCCGCTGAAACTTACAATCTCATTGAAAGGCGGTTATATTATGGACTACAGGATTACGAAGAAGGAAGCTTTTGCGGTTATGGGGACGGCAAAAGAGTTCACTTATGAGAATGCAAAACGGGATATTCCTCTATACTGGCAGGAACATTACGCTTCGGGAGGAGGAGAACATGTCTGCGGAATGTATGGCATCAACATTGACCCGCAGATGGGGGATGAAAAGTTCGAATATTTGATTGCGGATGTGTACAATCCGTCTGTGGATGTCCCTGGCGGATTTGAGGTAAGGGTTATTCCCGCCATGACATGGGCGGTTTTCCCGTGCAGGGGCCCGCTCCCGCAGTCTTTGCAGGATGTCAACACGAAAATATTCTCCGAATGGCTTCCGGCGCTGCAGGATTATGAATTTGCGGCGGGGTATTGCGTGGAAATGTACGATGCGCCGGATAAATATCCGGGCGGGACGAACGACGGGAACTATTATACGGAGATATGGATTCCGGTCAGGAAGAAGGATGCCTGATTTGGAAAATATATGTTGAATATTAAGGATAGTTAGTATAGGACAACCCCTGATAAGCCGATATATACTACAGCATAATTATTGCAGCGAATATTGAGTAATTGAGATTGTCGGCAGACAGGGGGAAGACCGGATGAAGATTAAAGAAGCGAGGCAGGCATACACGGCGCAGCTTGATATTTTAAGGAACAGGCAGCGCGAACTGATGAAACAGAAGAAGGAGCATGAAGCCAAAATGCCCGGGCGGACGGAAACAGAGAGCGGTGTGGTGTTAGAACTTTCCGAAGAATACCGCAAGCGGTCGCAGGAACTACAGGAGAAGATTGACCGGGTGAAGGAGCAGATTGACGAACATATCAAGCTCAGGGACGACGTCATCGAGATGGAAGTGGGCATCGCCAATGCGGAGGTTTCCAGGCAGCAGGGGGAAGCCATGCAGGAGTATGGCGAGGAGATGGCGAAATGCCTCGAGATTGCCAGGCGGATTGCCAACGGAGACAGGGTTCCCGCGTCAGACGAACAGAAATTGATGGATTTCAACATGGAAGTCTATATGGCAGCCAAGAATATGGCGGCTATGAATATCGATAAGAAGCACAAAGATTACGATTCGCTCTGGGGTGAGGAAGAAGATAAGGCGGAAAATCCCGACCCTCATGAGATGGCGCAGGATGCGGAGGTGAATGTAGAGATACCGGAGATTGACCTTGCAGAAGACGTGGAAGGCTGAGCTGCTATTTAGCATTTGCTTTGCAAACCATGTGCCCTTGGCAAATATTTTGTGAGATTTGTTGCTTCCCAATTGGATGTAAATATATTACAATAAAAAGCGTATGTACCCAAATGCTGACGGCATCGCATTGCGTGCCAGTATTTGCGGTCGTACGCTTATTTTGGCACGAAGGCGTTTTTGGCATTGTACAGGGCAAGAATGGGAGGGCTGGATGAATATGAATATAATAGAAGGCGGCGTTACCGCGGCGAAAGGTTTTGAGGCGGCGGGAGTTGAAGCGGGAGTCAAATATCAGGGCAGGAAAGACATGGCTTTGGTCTACAGCATGAAACCATGTAAGGCAGCGGGCGTTTTTACAAGCAATGTGGTGAAGGCGGCCCCGGTTATGTGGGACAAGGAAGTGGTGGCCCATTCTCCGTATGTGCAGGCGGTTGTAGTCAATTCCGGCATTGCCAATGCGTGTACAGGGGTACAGGGATATGAGTGCTGCAAACAAACTGCAAATAAGGTTTCGGAGCTTCTTGACATCTCCGCAGATACGGTTCTTGTGGCGTCCACAGGAGTTATCGGCGCACAGATTCCTGTCGACAGGATTTTGGCAGGCGTGGAGAAGTTGGTGGAGGCGAAGAAGGATACGCCGGAAGCTGGCACCCTTGCCGCGGAGGCGATTATGACTACCGATACGGTGTCCAAGCAGGCGGCGGTGCAGATTGAGGTGGACGGTAAGACGGTGACAGTGGGCGGTATGTGCAAAGGCTCAGGTATGATTCATCCGAATATGTGCACCATGCTTGGTTTTCTGACTACCGATATTGCAATCTCCAAAGAACTCTTGCAGGAAGCATTGAGCGAGAATGTGGTGGATACGTTCAATATGATTTCCGTGGACGGGGATACTTCCACCAATGATACGCTCGTGATACTTGCCAACGGCATGGCGGGCAACATGGAGATTACAGAGAGAAACGCCGATTATGATAAATTTAAGGAGGCGCTGCATTATATCAATACGACGCTTGCCAAGAAGATGGCCGGCGACGGCGAGGGGGCGACGGCGCTTTTTGAGACAAAGGTAATCCATGCGGCGACAAAGCAGGATGCCCGCATCTTAAGCCGCAGCGTCATCTGTTCAAGCCTGTGTAAGGCGGCAATATACGGACATGATGCGAACTTCGGCAGATTTCTGTGCGCCCTTGGCTATTCCGGCGTGAAATTTGACCCTGAGAAGGTGGAGCTTTCTTTTGAGAATGAAGAGAAAAGCATTCTTATCTATAAAGACGGTATCGCCTCGGATTACAGCGAGGAGGAGGCGTCGCAGATTCTTGCATCCCCGGAAGTCAGGGTGCTTGTGGACATGCATATGGGCGAGGAAGAAGCCACGGCCTGGGGCTGTGATTTAAGCTATGATTATGTGAAAATTAATGCGGATTACAGGAGTTAAGAAGATATAGAAAAAGGGGACAGATACAGCCATGGAACAAAGAGAGATGGACAAGATTCTGGAGAAAGCGGAGGTGCTGATTGAGGCTCTTCCTTATATCCAGAAGTTTAACCGTAAGATTATCGTTGTCAAATACGGCGGCAGCGCCATGAGCAATGAAGAGCTGCAGAAAAACGTCATCAAGGACGTGACGCTTTTAAAGTTGGTAGGCTTTAAGCCCATCATCGTGCACGGCGGCGGCAAGGAAATCAGCCGTTGGGTCGGCAAAGTCGGCAAGGAAGCGAAATTCGTAAACGGTCTTCGGGTGACGGATGAAGAGACCATGGAGATTGCGGAGATGGTCTTAAACAAAGTCAACAAAAACCTTGTCAGGATGGTGGAAGAACTGGGAGTCAGGGCCATCGGTATCAGCGGCAAGGATGCGGGGCTTTTGCAGTGTGCCAAGAAATGCCCGGATGGAGAGGACATCGGCTACGTAGGTGAAATCTGCGGCGTTGACCCGAAGGTTTTATACGATTTGTTGGAGAAGGATTTCCTCCCCATTGTGGCGCCTATCGGGTTGGATGAACAGTTTATGACTTATAATATCAATGCGGATGATGCCGCCTGCGCTATCGCCAAGGCGGTTGGCGCGGACAAGCTTGTCTTTTTGACAGACATTGAGGGGCTGTATAAGGATATCAACGATAAGGCGAGCTTTATTTCCAGGCTGACGGCGGGACAGGCGGAGGAATTAATCGAAAGCGGCTGCATCGGCGGCGGTATGCTGCCGAAGCTGAGCAATTGTACGGACGCTATCAGGGAAGGCGTCAACAGGGTCCATATCCTGGACGGACGCATCGCCCATTGCCTGTTGTTGGAGATTTTTACGGACAAAGGTATCGGCACGGCGATTATTGCCGACAAGGAGGAATAAGATGAGTGTTACGATGCAGAATTATATAGACGAGGCGGAGAAGGCTCTGCTTCATACATACAACCGTTATCAGGTTGTATTTGAAAAAGGGGACGGCGTGTACCTTTATGATATGGATGGGAAAAAATACCTTGATTTCGTGTCCGGTATCGCGGTATTTGCCCTTGGGTATCATCATAAAGAGTACAACGATGCGTTAAAAGAACAGATAGACAAGATTATACACACATCCAATTACTATTATAATCTTCCGGCTATAGAGGCGGCTAAGAAGCTGAAAGAGATTTCCGGCATGGACAGGGTGTTTTTTACCAACAGCGGTGCGGAGGCGATTGAGGGCGCGATAAAGACAGCCAGGAAATATGCTTACCTGAAAGACGGCGGTACGGACCACGAGATAATAGCCATGAACCATTCTTTCCACGGAAGGACGATGGGCGCGCTGTCCGTGACGGGCAACCCCCATTACAGGGAGGCGTTCGAGCCGATGATTGGCAATATCAGGTTCGCGGACCTGAATGACTTTGACAGTGTGACGGCACAGGTGACGGACAAGACTTGCGCGATTATATTTGAGACGGTGCAGGGAGAGGGCGGCATCTACCCGGCATCGGAAGAGTTCATGAAGCAGGTGCGCAAGCTGTGCGATGAGCGGGACATCCTGTTGATTTTGGACGAGATACAGTGCGGCATGGGGCGTACAGGGCATATGTTTGCATGGCAGCGATACGGCGTCAAGCCAGATGTGATGACCACTGCGAAAGCTCTGGGATGCGGTGTGCCGGTGGGCGCCTTCTTAATGACGGAGAAGGTAGGAGCCCATTCCCTTGTGGCGGGCGACCACGGGACGACTTACGGCGGTAATCCGCTTGCCTGCGCGGCAATCTGTAAGGTGGTGGAATTATTTGAGAAAGAGCATGTCCTGGATAACGTGCGCACTGTGGGCGAGTATCTTGGCGCATGCCTGGACGGGCTTGGGGCGGAGTTTGACTGCATCAAGGCGCGGCGCGGCGTAGGGCTTATGCAGGGGCTTGTCTTCGACAGGCCGGTAGGCGATATTATCACGAAGGCCATGGAAAAGGGATTGGTGCTGATTAATGCGGGCACGGATATTATCCGGTTTGTCCCGCCGCTTGTCATCACGAAAGAAAATGTGGACGATATGATAACCATCCTGCGCCAGAGCCTGCAGGAAGTATGTGGATAGAAGGAGACTGGAAGTGACTCTGAGGAAAAGATTGATAACGGTACTGGCGGTCGCGCTGTGCGCAGGCGGCGTATACGGTGCCGGAAAACTGGGCCTTGTAGTGCGCCCGGGCGAAGAGGCAGGGGCGGAAGACGATTCGCTTTTCGGGCATAGGGAGACGCTGTACCTGTGGTATGCGGACGAAGCGCTCACGGATTATTTGAACAGTATCGCAGTATCTTACAGCGAGTTTCAGGATGAGGTGCGGGTGGTGCCTGTCTATACGCCCGGCCGTGAATATCTGGAAACCATTAACCAGGCTTCTTTGCATACGGAGGAGATTCCGGATTTATATATTGCAAGCAACGATTCCCTGGAAAAGGCATATCTGGCAGGGCTTGCGGCGGAGGTGAAGCTGCCGGAAGGCGTGCAGCCGATGCAGGATATGTTCCCGGAAGCGGCGGTGCGTGCGGCGACGTACCATGATAAACAGATTGGATATCCTTTCTATTTCGAGACAAGCTGTTTTCTGTATAATGAAACCTACCTGGAAGACTGGGCCAGGGCGCAGATTGAGGCGGAAGCCGACATACAGGCGGGGGAGGAAGCGCAGGGACAGGCAGAGAACGCAGGAGACTCCGGGGAGAGCACAGAGGCAGGGACGGAGACGACAGGCGGTGAAGAAAATGCCGATGGAATGGTGACGGATGAAAGCGGGAATGCTGTCTCGGACGATGCGGTGGAGGAAAGGGTGGCGCAGGCGCTTCCCAAGACGATAGACGATATCCTTTCCTTTGCGGATGTTTATGATGCGCCGGAGCAGGTGGAAGCGGTCTTTAAATGGGATGTGTCCGACATTTTCTATAACTACTTTTTTGTAGGGGATTCCATCGACGTGGGCGGGCTGGACGGCGACCAGGCTGATTCTATCCATATCTATAACGAGAATGCGATTAAGTGTATGAGGGTATACCAGAGCCTGAACCAGTTCTTTTCCATTGATACAAAGGAAATCAGCTATGACGGCGTCTTACAGGACTTCATGGATGGTAAGATTGTGTACACCATCGCCACGACGGATGCGCTTTCCAAGATTGAGGCGGCTAAGGCGGAAGGAAATTTTGCTTATGAATATGGCATGTCCATGATGCCGGACGTAAGCGAGGAACTAAGTTCCGCGTCCTTGTCGGTGACACAGTGCGTGGTAGTCAACGGCTATTCCGTGCAGAAGGATATGGCAAACGATTTCGCGGTGTACCTGACGCAGTACAACACGGATACGTTATATGACAGGACGGGCAAACTGCCTGTCTATGACAGCGGGGATACCTACAGCGACCCGAACAAAGACGCATTTCGACAAGAATATGCCTGTTCCATCCCTATGCCAAAGATGATTGAGACAAGTAATTTCTGGGTGGAACTGGAAATTGCCTTTGCCAAGATTTGGGGCGGTGAAGACGCCAACGAGGATTTGAAAGCGCTGTCCGAGAAGATTATGTCCCAGGTGGTAGGCGGCGAGTACGAGGAGGAATACATTGACCTCCCAGAGGAAACCGTTGAGGAATATGAAGACGAAGTTGAAGAAACCGTGGATGGGGAAGAAGCGGAGGAGTAGGGCAGCGGAATACAGTCAAATGTAGACTGAGTAAAATAGTTTTTTACGAATAAGCCATGCTTCTATAAATTTGCATATTTACAATATTGAATGGACAAGATAAGACAAGGTACAGTACAAAGCTGCCTTGTCTTATTTTGCGCGAATAAGCAGAGTCAGAAGTCTTGCGAGTCTGCTTATGAGAGAAAAGCAGAGTCAGAAGGGTAACAGGACATGCATGGGTGCATGGAATGGAGGGTTCAAATGTTTGGATTTTTGATAGCATTGTTGTCGGGGGCGCTGATGAGCGTCCAGGGGGTGTTCAACACACAGGTTACGAAGACTTCCGGCATCTGGGTGGCGAATGCCTTCGTGCAGTTTACGGCTCTTGTGGTATGCCTTGCGGCATGGCTTGTCACGGACAGGTCTTCCTTTACAACATTATGGCGTGTAGAACCGAAATATATGCTTCTCGGAGGGGCAATCGGAGCCGTCATAACCTACACGGTCATTAAGGGTATGGAGATGCTGGGGCCTGCCAGGGCCGTTATGATTATCGTAATCTCGCAGTTAATTGTCGCGTACCTGATTGAGCTGTTTGGGCTTTTTGGCGTGGAAAAACAGCCTCTCGAGATGCGTAAAATTGTAGGTATGGGGATTGCAATTGCAGGAATTGTGATTTTTAAGTGGACATAAAGCACAATTTACTTTACAATGAAAATACAGTGCGTAGCGGGGACTTCCTTGAGGAACTGTCAGAGTCCGGAGAGGAAACTATGCATAGAGAAGAAAAGAAGAAGAGTGCGGCGGACGGATGTGCCTGTGAGGGCAATATTGGAACAGGCGCGTCAGGTAAAGATGCGCGCAAAGAGAGTAAAAGAACAGGCACAGCGGGCAGGCGGGGTGTGTATCTTATGATATATGCGGCCGTATTGTCTGTGTGCGTTATATTGTGCGGGTGCACCCGTAAGGAACAGCTTGTCCTGGAAGTGGACGCCGTCAGGGAAGAAGCGCAGGACGGACAGCCTGGTTCGGCCCAGGATACCGGAAGCATGTATCAGGCGCCAGATGGACAGAATGCGGGCCGGACATCACAGAGCCTGTCTGCCACAGGGACACAGAAGCCCCAGGAAGCGGGCGGTCTGTCCGGGAAAGAACCGGACAGCGCAGGTACGGAGGCGCGGACGATTTGGGTGCATGTGTGCGGGGCCGTGGGACATCCCGGCGTCTATGAGTTGCCGGTGGGCAGCAGGGTGCATGAAGCCGTGGAGAAGGCCGGAGGCTTCGCCGAGGATGCGGATGAGAATTATGTAAACCAAGCGCAAGAATTGACGGACGGCGTGAAGTTGATTATCCCGACTTTGGGGCAGACCCAGGACATGATTCCGGAGGGGAATAGCATGGCGGCGGGGATTGTGGACGGGCCTTTGCCGGATGGACAGGCGGATACGGCGAAGGGCTGCGCAGAAAGCGGACAGGATGCGTCTGACGGCAGGATTAATATCAATACGGCTTCCGAGACGGAACTGTGCAATATACCGGGCATAGGCGCCACAAGGGCGGCGGCGGTGGTGGCATACAGACAGGAGCACGGCGGTTTTACTTCCATAGAAGATATTATGAACGTAAGCGGAATCAAGGAAGGGACTTACGCGAAAATAAAAGACAGTATTAAAGTGGATTAGGGGCGATATAGGGGATGGGACAGAGGGTCTTAGTAGTTGATGATGAAAAACTGATAGTGAAGGGAATCCGTTTCAGCCTGGAACAGGATGACATGGAAGTGGATTGCGCCTACGACGGAGAGGAGGCGCTTGAGTTGGCGAAGCGGAATAAGTACGACATGATTCTGCTCGACGTGATGCTGCCCAAAATGACGGGCTTTGAAGTGTGCCAGCAGATTCGGGAATTTTCCAATGTTCCAATTGTTATGTTAACCGCTAAAGGCGAAGACATGGACAAAATCCTTGGACTAGAATATGGCGCGGACGATTATATCACGAAACCTTTTAATATTCTGGAAGTAAAAGCGCGAATCAAGGCGATTATACGCAGAACGGCCAGGAAGGGTGAGGACAAGGAGCCTGTCAGGGTGGTAGAGAAGGGCGGTATGCGTCTGGACTGCGACGGCAGGAGAGTCTCGATTGACGGTAGGGAGATTAATCTGACAGCCAAGGAATATGAAGTGCTTGAATTGTTAATGAAAAATCCGGGCAAGGTATACAGCAGGGAGAATTTGTTGAAACTCGTGTGGGGAAATGATTATCCGGGGGACGTGAGGACTGTGGATGTACATATCAGAAGGCTGCGCGAGAAGATTGAGAATGTTCCCGGCGAGCCGGTGTATGTGCGGACTAAGTGGGGTGTTGGCTATTACTTTGCTTAAGGATAAATTATGTAATTTTATACTTCTGAGAAGTCTTAAGACAAGAATCTTTCTGATTTTGCTTATCGTAGGGCTGATTCCCTGTGTCAGTATGCGGTATGCGATTCTGCAGAATTACGAGCAGCGTGCGGTCAGTGTCAGGACGTCTGACATTACCACGCAGCTTCGGATTCTGGCAAACCACCTGATTACTTATCATTATCTGGAGGACACCTCTTCAGAGGTGATTAATGCGGAATTAGACCAGTTATCCAATCTTTATGACGGTCGTGTCATGATTATCAATAATGACCTGCGCATCGTCAAGGACACGTACGGAATCAGTGAAAATAAGACCATCATCTCCGCGGAGGTTGTCCGCTGCATCAAAGGGGAGAGCACTAACCAGTACGATAAGGATAACGGATATATTGAGATGACGATTCCGATTGTGGAGACGGTTATTTTAGGCGACAACCCTGACACCGCGGAACGTAAGGATGTGGTGAGGGGAGTTATGCTTGTCAGCACTTCTACGGACACGATTATGGTGACCATGGACATCTTGAGCCGTAAGGCGCTTATCGTGGAGGTCATTGTTATTGTGGCAATCCTCATTGTTTCGATTCTGGCGGCCAAAGTGCTTATCAGGCCCTTCGAGAAGATTACGAAAGCGCTGAACAGCGCGCAGGAGGGTTATACGAATGACCCCATTTCGGTTACGGACTGTCTGGAGACGGAGCATATAGGGGACGCCTTTAACAGGGTGCTCGGGAGGATGAAGCTTTTGGATGATTCCAGGCAGGAATTTGTGTCCAATGTGTCCCATGAGTTAAAGACGCCGATTACTTCCATGAAGGTCTTGGCGGATTCCCTGATTAGCCAGAAAGACGTGCCGATTGAAGTATATCAGGAATTTATGACCGATATTGCCCAGGAGATTGAGCGGGAAGATAAGATTATCACGGATTTGCTTGCGCTTGTGAAGATGGACAGGACAGCCGCAGATTTGAATATTTCGGAGGTGGATATCAACCTGCTTGTGGAGCTGATTATGCGCAGGCTGCGTCCTATCGCCCAGAAAAGGGATGTGGAGCTTGTATATGAGAGCCTGCGTCCGGTCACTGCGTCTGTGGACGAAGTGAAGATGACGCTTATCATATCTAACCTGGTTGAGAATGCGGTGAAATACAATAAAGAACATGGGTGGGTCAAAGTAACCCTCGACGCCGACCAGCGGTTTTTTATCGTGGAGGTGGCGGATTCGGGTCTTGGCATTCCGCCGGAATGTATCGACCATATCTATGAGAGGTTCTACCGGGTGGACAAGTCCCGCTCCAGGGAGATTGGCGGAACCGGGCTGGGCCTTGCGATTACGAGAAGCGCTATCGTGATGCACAGAGGTTCCATCAGGGTGAAAAGCGAAGAAGGGGAAGGAACAACTTTTACGGTAAGGATACCGTTGACTTATATCGCGGTCTGACAGGAGAGAAGCGGATGAAAAGAATATGGATGATGTGTTTTGCCGTTTTGCTGCCTGTGCTTTTGGGTGTGGCGTGTGGCAGGAAGGAACTGCCGGAAGACGGTATGCTTTACAACATATATTATGTGGATAATGATGAGACAAAAACCGTCACACGGGAGTATTTCAGTGAGACGTCAGACACGAAAATGCTGCTGAATGAATTGCTTGTGCAGCTTGGAACGATTTCTTCTAAATTAGAATACCAAGCGCCTCTTGCAAGCGGTTTTGATTTGGTGGGTTACACCATAGACAACGGACAGCTCATCATGAATTTTGATGAACATTATAAAGAGATGAACATCACGAAAGAAGTGCTTATGCGCGCGGCGATTGTCAGGACGGTAACCCAGGTTCCGGGAATTGATTATGTGTCTTTTACGGTGCAGGGCGAGATGATTGCGGACAGCAGCGGGACGGCGATTGGGACCATGTCTGCGGATTCTTTTATTGACAATGCGGGCAATGAGATTAACGCTTACGAGAAAGTGAACCTGCGCCTTTATTTCGCCGATGAGGTCGGCACCGGGTTGGTGGAAGAGAACCGCCGGAACGTGGTGTACAGCAGCAATATTTCCCTGGAAAAATTAGTGGTGGAGAAGCTTGTGGAAGGCCCTGCGTCGGAAGGGGCGCATCCTACCATAAATCCGCTGACGAAGATTGTCAGCGTGACGGTGAAGGATGGAATATGTTATGTAAACTTAGGGGAAGAATTTTTAAATCAGCCCTATAAAGCGAGCGCGGAGGTGACGATTTATTCTATCACCAATTCACTGGTGGAATTGTCCAACGTCAATAAAGTGCAGATTTCGATTAACGGGGAGACGAATGTTTCCTACCGTGAGAAGATTGATTTGAGCGGGGTGTTTGAGAGAAACCTGGACTTGCTTACGACGCCGGAAGGAGAATAGACGGGAAATCGGCACAGAGGCGGCGCAGAAGAAATTCCGAGAGTACATCAAAGGGATTAGGGGGTAAAGTAAGAATGAGGAGACCGTTGTGTCTGCTCGGGTTGGCGTATGTGGCGGCGATTTTCTTTGCCATATGGTTTATGGCGGAGGATGCGCCTATCTATGAAAATCTGGACAAAGAGCATGTTACCGTGGCAGGATACGTGGAAGGAAAGGAATACCGCCTGTCACAGGGAAGAAAAACGCTTGTCATATCGCTGTCTGAGGCAGTGGTTGTCAGAGAAAATCAAATCGCAATTCTGGAACAATTCTTATCAGATTCTGAGAAGATTCCACAATACAGATTACATCGTTCCTGGAAAGAGAACCGGGAAAATATACAGAGGGAAGATACCGCAGGGCTAACTGGTATCTTATGTTATATGGAGGAAGGCGAGCTGCCCCGGATGGGAAGCCTTGTGATGATGCAGGGGAAGTACCGGGCTTTTTCCCATGCTACCAACCAAGGGGAGTTCGACGCGGCGGATTATTACCGCGTCATGGGGCGGCAGGGCAGGATTATGGAATGCCGTTTCCTGGCGAAAAGCGGCGTGTACGACGTTTTCCGGGAAAAGATGTGGCAGCTTAAGGACTATCTGTCACTGATTCTGGATACATGCTATGATGAGAAAGACGCATCCGTCATGAAGGCCATGCTTTTAGGTGAAAAGGGAACGCTGGACGCAGATGTCAAGGAGCTGTACAGACAAAACGGTATTATTCATATTTTGGCGGTAAGCGGTTTGCACCTGTCTATTGTCGGGATGGGGCTCCACAGACTTTTGAAAAAAGCGCGCATTCCCAACACAGTTAACATAATCGTGACAATTGCTTTCATGTACTGCTATGGAATCATGACCGGAATGGGGATTTCCATGCTCCGGGCCTATATCATGTTCGGCATCCATCTGTGCGCAGGGCTGGCCGGCAGGACTTATGACCTTCTGACAGCCGTGGCTGTGGCGGCGTTTGCGGCGCTTTTACAGCAGCCTTTCTACATACAGCATAGCGGCTTTTTGTTTTCTTTTGGGGCAGTCTGCGGTATCGGCCTGTTTCTTCCGGCCGTTTTGGAAAACCGGTTCGGACACGGTAAGGCGGAGAAGGCATTATTTTCGGGCGTCGCCATATCGCTGTCCACACTGCCTGTGTATCTGTGCTTTTACTATGAGTTTCCGCCTTATTCGGTGCTGCTTAATCTGATTGTGATTCCGTGCATGACGTTGGTGTTGTTATGCGGGATGATTGGCATGGCGGCTGCGGCGTGTTTCCTGCCTTTGGGGCAGATTCTGGCGTATCCGGCGCGGTGGCTTCTTGCATTCTATGAAAAGTGTTGCAGCGTCGGTTTAAGCCTGCCGGGAAGCAGATGGGTTACGGGGTGTCCCGCGCCCTGGCAGGTGGCGGCGTTCCTGGGGATATTAGCGTTTCTTATCATATACAACCGCAGGCTGTCCAAGCTGCATTTCTGGCAGTGTGTGCTGTGCGCATTGCTCCTGCTGTCCGCCAGGCTGCCCCAGGGGCTTCAGGCGACTGTCGTGGATGTGGGGCAGGGGGATTGCATCTATCTGTCGGAGGGCAGTATGCATATGCTGATTGACGGGGGAAGCTCCAGTAAGAGTGAAGTGGACGCCTACCAAATAACGCCATTCCTTAAGCACGAAGGGGTGTCACGGTTGGATGCGGTCATCGTCACGCACCCGGACGACGACCATATAAGCGGCATCCGCGCCATGTTGGAAACAGCGGCAGGAAAAAGAGATATGGAAATAGGCGCGTTGTATCTGCCGGATGTGGGGAGCGCCGGGCGTAATGAAAATTACCGGGAACTGGAAAACTTGGCGGCACAGGCAAGGGTGCCGGTTCGCTATATCGGCTCCGGCGACCGTATACAGTGCGGGAAAGTTATGTTAACTTGCATCCACCCGGAAAAGGGATGGGATACGGAGGATGTCAATGCCTACTCCACAGTGCTGCATCTTTCTTACGATGGGTTTACTGCACTATTCACAGGAGACTTGGAAGGGGAAGGAGAGCAGAGGGTGTTACAGATGATGCGGCAAGGAGGGATACCGGGTTTGGATTTTCGGGACACCACTCTTTTGAAGGTAGCGCACCATGGGTCAAAAAATTCCACTTCCAAGGCATTTTTACAGGAACTAAATCCCCGGATTGCCCTGATTTGTGCCGGCAGGGACAACCGGTACGGACATCCCCATGAAGAATTGCTCGAAAGACTTGAGAAACAGGGATGTATGGTTTACAATACTCAGGAGAGCGGCGCCGTGACGGTGCGCGTTTTCGGAAGAAAAGTGACAGTGGAGACGTTTTTGGAGTAGACGGACTATATAAAATCTTAAGAGTAGGGGCTAGGATGCCATGAAAAATAAGTACATAGTGAATTTTGTGATTTTTTACATACTTTCTTATGCAATATTCTCCTTTGCATCGACGAAGTTTACGCCCTATTTATCGGAGATAGGTTATTCTGCGTTTGAGCGAGGAATCATCTTGTCAGGATATGCAGCCGCAACCATTATTATGCAGCTGCTGTTCGGGGTGCTGTCGGACCGATACCAGACCATCAAAAAGATTATCATAGTCAGCCTGTGCATGTACGGTATTGTATCCGCAGTGTTGTTTTCCACAGAGAAATCTGTGATTGCCGTCTATTTCGTCTTGGTGTCCTTGTCGGGAGGTCTGCTGAATGCCTGCTGCGGTCTGTATGACACGTGGATTTTGGGATGCAGTGAAGAAATCCGGAAACACTTATCTTTTATCAAAGCTTTCGGTTCCATTGGATGGGCGGTGGGAAG
Organism: uncultured Lachnospiraceae bacterium; assembly: GCA_947172645.1. Classification (GTDB taxonomy): domain Bacteria; phylum Bacillota; class Clostridia; order Lachnospirales; family Lachnospiraceae; genus UBA3282. The sequence goes on from CAMWBY010000005.1 coordinate 61,335, forward strand.
CCTGGCGGCGTCTCTGATTATCAGCCTGTTCGCCTACCGTGGACTGGGAATCAGCATTCTCGCCATTGCCCTTTTATCTTTGCTCAATATTGCCGTCTTGCCGGATATAGACCGGGTAGGAGAGAAAAGCAAGATATCGGCGGATGATTTCAAGCAGCTTATGACGGATGGACGGTATGTGCTTCTAATCATTATCCTGCTGTTGTTGTATTCCATGGTTATCGCCAATAACTGTACTGTCATAGATAAGATGATTGATTTAAAAGCGACGGATGGGCAGATTTCTATGAAATGGTCCGTGCAGTCTCTTGTGGAGATACCGACTTATCTTGCAGGCGCCTATCTGCTGACGAGATTCGGCGGCTTGAAGCTGCTGCGGTTAAGTTCTGTGATGCTGACGATGCAGTTCGTACTTTTTACGTGGGCGAAAAACCCTGCGGTCATTATCGGTGTGAGCGCCCTGCAGATGTTTTCTGCCCCGGTAATTTTGATTGCGTCTAAAGTCCTGATTATGGAGATGGCGCCTGAGAAACTGAAGAACAGCAGTCAGTTGATTGCGCTCAGCATTTTCAGCGGGGTTTCCTCCCTGCTAGTGCCCGTCGTCGCAGGATTTTTCAGCGAGCATATCGGCTTCAATTCTACGCTGGGCTGTGTCACGGCGTTGGGCGTGTGCTCTTTTCTCCTGACATATCCGCTTGCCAGGTTATCCGCGAGACGTCCGGCGGCGGACTGAGCTGACGGCGTTTCATTATACTTAAGATTAGGGTGCCAAAAGGTGCTGTCATAAAAATTAACTGGCAGATTGCACAAAATGTCCACGAAGCTGTCTTTCGCAGGAATATGAGGTTTTCTTAATATTCCGTTCAGCATCTAGCAATTTTGGGGTATGGATGCCCCAAAAAGCCCTCTCTGAGCCCGGATGGCGAATAGAGGGCGGTTGCGTCCATTTCCATGGATTTCCCGGAATATTTTAGAAAATCCATATGACGGAGACAGACACGAGGGGACTTTGTGCAATTTGCCCTTACAATTTATATAGTACACCTTTTGGCACCCTAATCTACTGAATATACATATATAAAAATCCCTGGAGGAATACCGTGGTATACGCTCCAGGGATTTGTTGTTTGTTATCGGTTATTCTTTGTGCATATTCTTAATGACAGCCAGTGTCAGCAGCAGAAGGACGACTCCTACAGGTAATGAAATCCAGGCGTTCTGCGCGAAACCGGCCACAATATATGTGACGAAGGAAATCGCCGCAACCACGATGACATAAGGAAGCTGTGTGGATACGTGGTTGACATGGTCGCACTGTGCGCCCGCGGAAGCCATGATTGTCGTGTCGGATATGGGAGAGCAATGGTCGCCGCATACCGCGCCTGCCATACATGCAGAGATGGAGATAATCATAAGCTGCGGGTTGGAGTTCATAAATACATTTACCACGATTGGAATCAAAATTCCGAAAGTGCCCCAGGACGTTCCTGTGGAGAACGCAAGGAAACATGCCACGAGGAAAATAATTGCAGGCAGGAAGTTCATCAGGGAGCCTGCACTCCTTTGAACCGCGTCGGCAACGAAAATTGCCGCGCCCAGGGAATCGGTCATCGCCTTAAGCGTCCAGGCGAAGGTCAGGATTAAGATGGCCGGAACCATCGCTTTGAAGCCGTCAGGCAGACACTTCATACAGTCTGTAAAGCTTAAAACCCTGCGCAGCAGGTAAATAATTACGGTAAGTATCATCGCGCAGATGCTGCCAAGCGCCAGGCCGACAGATGCGTCGGAGTTGGAGAAAGCGGCCACGAAACCTGCCCCTTCAAAGAACCCTCCGGTATAAATCATTCCGATAACACAGCAAAGTATCAATGTGAAAATAGGAATCAGAAGGTCAATTACCTTTCCTTTCGGGTTGATGGGCTCTTCTTCCTGGGCGGAAGCGGAATTTCCCGTGGAGAACAAATCGCCTTTCAGGGCGTTGTCTTCGTGCGTTTTCATCGGCCCGAAGTCCACCTTCATAAGCACCAGGGCAATCATCATAATAATGGTTAAAATAGCGTAGAAGTTATAAGGGATAGCACGGATAAAAATAGAGAATCCGTCCTCGCCTTCCACGAAACCGGATACGGCAGCAGCCCACGAAGAGATAGGGGCGATGATGCAGACAGGCGCCGCGGTGGCGTCAATCAGGTATGCCAGTTTGGCCCGGGAGACTTTATGTTCGTCTGTGACAGGCTTCATAACGCTGCCTACGGTAAGACAGTTGAAATAATCGTCGATAAAAATCAGGACGCCGAGAGCGACGGTGGCAAGCTGCGCGCCGGCGCGGGTCTTGATTTTTTCTTTGGCGAAGTGGCCGAAAGCGGCGGAGCCGCCCGCGCGGTTCATCAGGCTGACCATGGCGCCAAGTATCACGAGGAATACCAGGATGCCGACATTGTAGCTGTCAGAAAGTACAGCCACGAAACCGTCGCTGAAAATATGTGTCAGCGTCATCTCAAATGAGAAGCCGGAGAAGAACAGTCCGCCTACCAGTATACCGATAAACAGGGAACTGTAAACTTCTTTCGTAATTAACGCCAGTACAATGGCGACGATGGGCGGAATCAGAGCCCAGAAAGTAGCGTACATGGCCGGCGTATATTCTGCTTCGACTTCTGCGGCAAACGCGGTCATCGGCAAAAGCGCCAGACATAGAATCAGGGCGGCAATTCCTTGCAGTAGTTTTTTCTTTTTCATTTTTCTTACTCCCTTTTCTATAGTTTTCCTATCCTTCTTGGAAGCAGCGCAGATACAATTATGCAGGAATGTAGCGCCGCTGCCGAAGTTAGTATACCACCGGGACTTATATTAAACAAGAAAAATATAGAAAAAACGGGTATCATGCGGATAGAAGAGAGCATTTGACAAAATGTATCCTTTGGAAGTACACTGTATGTAAAAAGGGGAATTAGAATTAATATGCAAAGGATACTTGTGGTGGACGACGCGGAAATTAACCGCGAGCTGCTGCGCAATATATTGGAAGATGAATACGAGGTTGACTTGGCGGCGGATGGGGAAGAGGCCGTCGGGAAGCTGAAAGAACACCAGAACCGGACGGCGGCGGTCCTGCTTGACCTGCATATGCCGAAGATGGATGGATTTGCCGTGATTTCCAGGTTAAAAGAAAAGGGATGGCTGCGCCGGATTCCTGTGCTTGTTATCAGCAGTGAAGATGCTGCGGAGATTGAGACGAGATGTCTTGCGATGGGGGTTTCGGATTTCATCCATAAACCTTTCGAGGCTTCCATTGTGAAAAACCGCGTGAAGAATACAGCGGAGCTGTTTGCCTGCAAGAATCAGTTGGAACAGAAAGTGGAGGAGCAGCACAGGATTATTGAGATGCAGGCGGAGAAACTGCGGGAGTCGGAGCCTTTTAACAGGCTGATGATGGAGTACCGTTCCGCCATCATGGAGGTGGAGACGAGACTCAAGGTGTTAAACGGGGAGTTTTCCCAGATGTATAAGAGGAATCCTTTTGAATCCATCAAGAGCAGGTTGAAGACACCCACCAGCATTTATGAAAAACTGGCGCGCAAAGGATATCCGGTGACGGTGGAGAGCATCAGGGAACATTTGTCGGATGTGGCGGGGCTGCGGGTTATCTGCTCTTTTCCGGATGACATTTACCGCCTGGCGGATTTTTTGACGAAGCAGGATGATTTTATTTTGCTGCGGCAAAAGGACTATATCAAGAAGCCGAAACCTAACGGTTACCGGAGTCTGCATCTGATACTCAGCGTGCCGATTTTTCTTTCCAATGAGAAGAAATACATTAAGACAGAGGTACAGTTCCGCACCATTGCCATGGATTTCTGGGCGAGCCTGGAACACAAATTAAGGTATAAGAAAGATGTTGCCAATACGGTGGAAATCGAAGAGCAATTAAGGGCATGCGCAGATTCAATAGAGATGCTCGATTACCAGATGCAGGATATACGCAACAAGATTGACTTGTCCGATACAGCGGTTTAAGGGGTGCCGGAAGGCGGTTTGGGCCGGCTTGGGATGCAGAAGGGAGGTACAAATGTACAGTTATGATAAGACAGGTAAGAAATCCCTGGGAGCCCGCACCGAGGATGAATTGATGAAATACATCCTCCAGGAGCCGGTGGAGCCGGGACAGAAGATTCCCAATGAATATGAGTTGGCTGAGAAGTTCGGCGTAGGGAGAAGCACTGTCAGGGAAGCGGTAAAAGGGTTGGTATCCAGAGGGATACTGGAAGTGCGCAGGGGCTCCGGAACCTATGTGATTAATACCAACTCCGTGGATGATGACCCGCTGGGACTCAGTAAGATTGATGATAAGTATAAACTGGCCCTTGACCTGTTCGAGGTGCGTCTTATGATTGAACCTGAGATTGCAGCCCTGGCATGTAAGAATGCGTCCGAAGAAGAGTTAAAAAGGCTTAAGCGGCTGTGCGATGAGACAGAGCAGCTCTACCGGGGCGGGCGCAACCATATCAGCAAGGATATTGAATTTCATACCTGCATAGCAAGGTGCAGCAAGAATCAGGTAGTCGAAGCTTTGATTCCGATTATCAATACGGCGGTCTATACGTTCGCAAATCTGACGAACCGGCTATTGAAGGAAGAGACATTGGAAACGCACCGGGCTGTTACGGATGCGGTACTCAAACGGGATTCTGTCGGGGCAAGGTGCGCGATGATGATGCACCTGACTTATAATCGTCAGACGATTATGAAGCTTCTGGAAGAGCGGGACGGTAAAAAGGGCAGACAGAAGCAGTGAAGACAATATACGTCAGATGATTTAGACCACTTGCAGACGTCTTATGAAATACTGTAGGCAAAATATACAAAAGAAGAGGATAATTCCATTGTGAATGTCCTCATTTTTTTATGCAAAAAATAGAATAGGAATTAAATACATCAGATGTATTGAAGGAAAAATAGGCAAATCGTATAATAACCATACAAGAACATAAGACGTCTGATGTTATAAAAGAAAATAGGAGGTATCAAACAATGGCAGGTGAGGCAATGGCGTTAAATCCGACCAGGCTGGTAATTGCGGCAATCGTTGGCCTGGCGGTATTACTTTTACTGATTATTAAATTTAAGGTGCAGGCGATGATTGCCATTTTAGTGGGGGCGATTGTGATTGGCCTGGGGGCCGGGATGCCCTTTGAGAGTATTGTGACGGCGGTGAACGACGGGATAGGAAACACGCTGAAGGGGATTGCGTTGTTGGTGGGGCTTGGCTCTATGTTCGGAGCCATCCTGGAGGCTTCCGGCGGGGCGCAGACCCTGGCCGTGAGCATGGTGAAATGGTTCGGAGATAAGAAAGCGGCCTGGGCGCTTGGCATTACAGGCCTGGTTATCGCGATGCCGGTATTTTTCGACGCAGGACTTATTATCCTGATTCCTCTTGCGTTCTCGCTGGCAAAGCGGACGAAGCGTTCTTCTTTGTTCTATGCGATTCCGCTTTTGGCAGGGCTTGCAGTCGGACATGCCTTTATACCGCCCACACCGGGGCCGGTTCTTGTAGCGACGATGCTTAATGTTGAGCTTGGATGGGTTATCATGGTTGGTATTTTGTGCGGTGTGTTCTCTATGATTGTGGCGGGGCCTGTATGGGGTTCTGTCTGCGGGAATAAGTACATGGTTCCCGTACCGGAACATGTGGCGAACCAGGAAGACTTTGACGAGTCGAAATTACCGGGTTTCTGGACGATTGTTGGGATTATCCTGATTCCGCTTGTGCTGATTATCCTGGACTCCGTGGCGGGTGTTGTCCCGGCACTAGGCGGCCTGGCGCCGATTTTCGGTTTCCTTGGAGAGCCCTTTGTGGCATTGTTGATTGCAACGATAGCCGCGATGTTGATTCTTGGCCTGCGGCATGGTTATAATATGGAAGAACTGGAAAAAATTATGACCAAGTCCCTGGAGCCTACGGGATTGATTCTTCTTGTGACGGCATGCGGCGGCGTTCTGCGGTATATGCTCCAGTATTCCGGGCTTGGAGACCTGATTGGCAATGCGGTGGCTTCAGCGAATTTGCCGATTGTGGCGGTTGCGTTTGTGGTGGCGGCCCTGGTCAGGATTTGCGTGGGTTCCGCCACGGTTGCCATGACGATGGCGGCCGGGATTATCGCGGCGATGCCGGGGATAGCAGATTTGTCCCCGCTGTATTTGGCCTGCACGACGGCGGCGGTTGCAGGCGGTGCGACCGTGTGTTCCCATTTCAATGATTCGGGCTTCTGGTTGGTGAAATCGCTTGTGGGGATGGATGAGAAGACGACGTTGAAGACCTGGACGGTTATGGAGACGCTTGTGGGCGGAACCGGATTTGTTGTGGCGCTTATCATTTCGTTCTTTGCATGATAAGTTTCGCAATTATCTAAAAGAGAGCAATGGAGAAAGGAGAACAAGACATGGAATTGAGGAGTCAACAGATGCGGAAGGCGGCGCCGGAACTGGACCCGCTCAGAATCGGAACAGGGTGGAAGCCGGAGGATTTGTCCAAACCGCAGGTTATGATTGAAAGCACATATGGCGACAGCCACCCGGGCAGCGGACACTTGAATATTTTGGTGGAGGAAGTGCGGAAAGGAATTGAAGAGGCAGGCGGGTTCGGGGCGCGCTATTACTGCACGGATATCTGCGACGGTGAAAGCCAGGGAACGGACGGAATCAATTACAGCCTGGCAAGCCGTGAGATGATAGCCAATATGATTGAAATACATGAAAGCGCCACGCCTTTTGACGCAGGCGTATATCTGGCAAGCTGCGATAAAGGGATGCCGGGTAATCTGATGGGACTTGCCAGGGTGGATATTCCCGCCATTGTAGTGCCGGGCGGCGCCATGAACGCCGGGCCGGAGATGCTTACTTTAGAGCAGCTTGGCATGTACAGCGCCAAGTATGAGCGCGGCGAGATTGACGAGGAAAAATTAAATTGGGCGAAGTGCAACGCCTGTCCCGGCTGCGGAGCCTGCTCTTTTATCGGTACGGCATCCACCATGCAGATTATGGCGGAGGCTCTTGGGCTTACCCTTCCCGGAAGCGCCCTGATGCCTGCCACAAGCCCGGATTTGCTTACCTTCGCGAGACAGGCGGGGGCCCAGGCGGTGAAGCTTGCCTCTATGCCGGATATGTGTCCAAGCAAAATTGTCACGATGGACAGTTTCGAGAATGCAATCCTGGTACATGCGGCTGTCTCGGGGAGTACCAACTGCCTGTTGCATATCCCGGCGATTGCCCATGAATTTGGGATAGAGGTTACGGGAGACACATTCGACAGGCTGCACAGGAACGCCAGGTATCTTCTTGACGTCAGACCCGCCGGGCGGTGGCCTGCGGAGTGTTTCTATTATGCAGGCGGGGTGCCGGCGATAATGGAAGAAATCCGCGAGCATCTGCACCTGGATGCAATGACGGTGACGGGCAAGACGCTTGGGGAGAATCTGGACGAGCTAAAGCAGAACGGATTTTATGAAAGATGTGAGAAATGGCTGCAGGAATTTAACGGACGTTACAATGTGTCTCTGAAAAAAGAGGATATTATCCGGCCTTATGAGAATGCAATCGGAACGGACGGCAGCATTGCCATTTTAAGGGGGAACCTGGCGCCGGAAGGGGCGGTTATCAAGCACACGGCATGTCCGAAAGAAATGTTCAAGGCAGTGCTGCGGGCGAGGCCCTTCGACAGCGAGGAGGAATGCCTGGAAGCGGTCTTAAAACACAAAGTCCAAAAAGGCGACGCCGTGTTTATCCGCTACGAGGGCCCGAAGGGCAGCGGGATGCCGGAGATGTTCTACACATCGGAGGCAATCAGCAGCGACAAAGAGCTTGGGAAAAGCATTGCGCTGATTACCGACGGACGGTTTTCCGGCGCGTCCACAGGCCCGGTAATCGGGCATTGCAGCCCGGAAGCGGTTGACTGTGGGCCGATTGCCCTTGTGGAAGAGGGGGACCTCATTGAGATAGACGTGCAGGAGCGGAAGCTGAACATCATCGGGATTGCGGGGGAACGTAAGACCATGGAGGAAGTGGAGGCGGTTCTTAAGGAGCGGCGAAAGGCTTGGAAGCCTCGTAAACCGAAATATAAAAACGGCGTCCTGCGCCTGTTCAGCGAACATGCGGCAAGCCCGATGAAGGGCGCTTATCTGGAATATTGACTTCCGTGGACAGACAGAGAGCAACTGATTATGGATAAGAAGGGAATGCGGGAAATAAAATGAAGACAATAGAAGAACAATTTTACGAATATGCGGTGGTGCCGGTAGTGGTGCTTGAGAGGGCGGAGGATGCGCTTCCTTTAGCGGAGGCTTTGGTAAAGGGCGGGCTTCCCTGCGCGGAGGTGACGCTCCGCACAGAGGCGGCGGAGGAATCCATCCGGCTGATGGCTGAGAAATACCCTGATATGCTTGTGGGGGCGGGAACCGTATTGACCATAGGACAGGTGGAGCGGGCCGTTGCGGCAGGAGCGAAATTTATTGTAAGCCCAGGCTTCGACCCGGAGATTGTAGATTACTGCCTGGAAAAGAAAATCCCTGTTTTTCCGGGATGCGTCACCCCCTCCGAGGTGGCCCAGGCGGCGAAAAGGGGCATGAAAGTGGTGAAGTTTTTCCCTGCGGAACAGGCAGGCGGCATTGCCATGGTTAAGGCGATGGCGGCGCCCTATACGATGATGAAATTTATGCCTACGGGCGGAATCAGTGCGAAAAACCTGAAGGACTATCTTGGGTTTGACAAGATTCTGTGCTGCGGCGGAAGCTGGATGGTGAAGGGCGACCTTATCCGTCAAGGTGAGTTTGACAGAATATGTGAATTGACGAGAGAGGCCGTTGAGCTTGCGGCCTCCATACGTGGGAATTAAGGCGTAGAGCAGCCTTTTGACCCACGAATCCTATAAACAAATTGATTCCTGCGCCGGCATGGTGGATTATCCGGCGCAGGTCGGAAAGGAACAGGGAAAGATATGGAGTTGAATTTAAGGCAGGAAAAAGAGTGCAGATATGACGCGGTCTCCCTCGGGGAGGTGATGCTGAGGCTTGACCCGGGCGAAGGGCGGATACGCACGGCGCGTAGCTTCCGCGTATGGGAAGGGGGCGGCGAGTACAATGTGGTGCGCGGGCTGCGCAGGTGTTTTGGGATGAAGACAGGCGTAATCACCGCTTTTGCGGAGAATGAAGTGGGACTTTTGATGGAAGATTTAATCTTGCAAGGCGGTGTGGACACTTCTCTGATACGGTGGGTAAAGACCGACGGAATCGGCAGAGTGTGCAGGAACGGGCTGAATTTCACGGAGAGAGGGTTCGGTATCAGAGGCGCCGTAGGATGTTCTGACCGCGCCAACACGGCGATTTCCAAGGCTGCCCCGCAGGATTTTGATTTCGAGTACATCTTCGGGGAACTGGGGGTACGCTGGCTGCATACGGGAGGAATCTATGCGGCGCTGTCCGAACAGGCCAGCGAGACCGTGCTTGCGGCAATCAAGACCGCGAAGAAATATGGGACAGTGGTTTCCTACGATTTGAATTACAGGCCCTCCATGTGGAGCGCGATTGGCGGGCTTAAGAAGGCGCAGGAAGTAAACAAAGAGATTGCTGGATATGTGGATGTGATGATAGGGAACGAGGAGGATTTCACAGCCTGCCTCGGCTTTGAAATCGAAGGGAATGATGAGAGTTTAAAAGAGTTGAACCTGGACGGGTATAAGAAGATGATTAACCATGCCGCCAAAGTGTATCCGAATTTCAAGGTGGTGGCCACCACCTTGCGTCAGGTGAAAACAGCCACGGTTAACGACTGGAGCGCAATCTGTTGGGCGGACGGAGAAATCTATAAGGCAAAAGATTATAAGGGATTAGAGATTATGGACCGCGTAGGCGGCGGCGATTCCTTTGCTTCCGGGCTGATTTACGGCTTGATGGCTACGGGCGACGCACAGACGGCGGTGGAGTACGGGGCGGCGCATGGCGCGTTGGCCATGACCACGCCAGGAGACACTACCATGGCGAGCAAGAAAGAAGTTGAGGCAGTCATGGGCGGCGCCGGGGCGAGAGTACAGAGGTAAGGCAGCGTAGACGGGTTCGTACTCTTCACGGTAGGAAGTGAAGGGTACGAACACATTTCGGGTAAAAAGCCTTACCCTAAAGACTTTAAGTTTCTTCTATACTCTTGCATCTCCCTTTCATCCGTATTGTCTAAAACATATTGCAGCTCGTTTGTTACCTTTTCACGGTCATAGGGAAGATACGCCGTTACCGGCGTGAAATTAGATACCGTGTTCGCCAACAGGTGCGTGCGTATATTTAGGTTATCGATTAGGATTTGCAATTCACGGATACGCTCTTTTTCTTGGGCAGGCACAAACAAGCCTTGCTGTGCCATCTGGTACAGCTCCGTATCTGGAAAAAGCGTGAGAGAGTCTATGGAAATGAAATATGGATTAAGCTGACTAAACAGCTTGGCGCTATTCCTTGCATTTTGGTATCCGCCACCTTTTCCCGCAAGCCCTGTCATATAAACAAAGTAGTATTCAATGCCTGCTTCGTCCAGTTTTTTGCATTGTTCCAGAATATCAGCGGTCGTATATCCCTTATTGGCAAGGGAAAGCGTTTCGTCATCGCCGCTTTCCACACCGATGCTCAGTCCGTTAATACCCATGGCCCTGAGTTTCTTGAGCTGCCATACCTCTTTACTTTTAATATCCCGGATGCTCGCAAACATAGCCATTGTTTGACATTTAATCAGATAGTCCCTGACCGTCAATGCCCGCAATTTGAGATTTTCATAGCTCATTGCGAATGGGCTAGCTCCCGTCCAGAAAATCCTTCGGGCATTTGGCTGATAACTTTTTATCTCTGCTAAATCTTCCTCAAATTCGGTGGTGGGCGACATTCGGAAACACTCGTTTTTATATAAGTTGCAAAACTTACATTTATTGTAGGTGCAGCCGGAGGTGGCCTGTATGATGACCGAATGAGCTTCATACGGCGGTCGCCAAGTTCTGCCTGTAAAGTGCATGATTGCATCTCCTTTCACTTACAAATGATGCACGCTTTTTCTATACCGCTGTAATTCTTCTTCACTGACATTTCCTATGATTTCATCGAGAAACGCCGACAGTTTTTTCTTGTCTTTCGGCAGTTGCCCATGAAACTGGTACGCATTGGAAGCCCCCATTGCCGCAAAGATGGTAGGTATCTGCAAATTTTCAATAAGCGTCCGTACTTCTTTGTATTTTTCGAGTTCGCCTTCCTCTTGCCAGTTCTCACGCTGTATTTCAGCATAAAGTTCAGAATCAGGATAAATCGTAAGCATATTTGCCCCGATAAGCGTAGGATGTATCTGGTTGCATAGTTCAGCCGTCAATTTAGCTCCGATTTCTCCACGGCCTGCCCCGGAAATACCTACTAAGTAAAAGAAGCTGTAATGAATATTTGCTGCATCTAATCTTTGGCATTGCTCTATGATGTCCGCCGAGGTATATCCCTTGTTCATAAACCGCAGGGCCTCATCATCGCCTGTTTCTAATCCGATTGTCAGGCCATCATATCCCATATCTCGCAGTTTGGCTAGCTCCTCATCGGTTTTAAAGATAACATCTGTAATTCTTGCAAACGAGCCGATAGATTTAACCGACGGGAGATATTTGCAGATTAGTTCTGCAATCGCAGTTAATTTGTCATAAGACAGAACGAATGGATTGGCTCCCGTCAAAAACACTCGGCGGGTGCGCCCGCTGTTCCAACTTCTCGTTGCTCTTTTAACCTCCCATAAATCACTCTCAATATCCTCCAGAGGGGACAGCCTGAATTTGAATGGCAAATTGTTATATAAGGTGCAAAATTTGCATTTGTGATGCGTACACCCTGCCGTTACCTCTAACAAAAGTGATGCCGCTTCATATGGCGGACGCCAAATTGTTCCTGTGTAGTGCATAAACACATCTCCTTTTTGTAGTTTATGCTAATTATACTTTTGTACAATGATTTTGCAAGTACTATACTTTTTTGTAGTACCTATATTTAAATGGTACATTGGATTTTAAGAAAAAGCGTGTTATACTATTTGGGAAAGGGGTGGCAGGAATGAAAAAAAGCACATTGGCTGTTGAACGCTGCAAAACTGTTTCTACCATACAAAGAATTTTAGGCGGTAAATGGAAAATTGAAATTATCTATTACATCGCTTTTAGGGATATACACCGCTTTGGGGAGCTTCGCAGGCATATCGGTGACATTACGGAATCAAGTCTGACAAAGCAGCTTCGGGAACTGGAAGCGGACGGCTTCATCACCCGTTATGACTACAAAGAAGTACCTCCTCGTGTGGAGTATAACCTTACTGACTTAGGCAAAAGTTTCATTCCCGTTTTTGAACACATGAAACAATGGGGAGATGAGAACCTCGGTGAGTAATGTGGCAAGGTATTCGGCAGTCACATGAATAATCAGGGTTCTATTAATGAGCGCTTTCGGTACGGAAAAATCAATCAATGCCAGATACAACAATTATTGGACTGTATTAACTCGTTTCCCGCCTATCCGGAATGGCATTCTGATAGCCGGAATCCATTCTCAGCACACCCTTTCAAATTTTATTGACAGTGTTCCTGCCTGCTAATATCATAACAATAAGCATAAATTTTGAATTGTAAAAAATTGCGGAATAGAAATTGAATTGTGCCCTGCGACAGGGTATACTGGATAAGTAAAAATGTACATTGTGAACGCAGAGATGGAATAACCGCGAGAAGCTTGCTTTGCGCGATGTTCCGGAAATGTTGGCCGGCATGAAGAAATTAGCGGAAGAAATTAAATCAGGACAATTGAAACAAGTATATATCCTGTACGGGGAAGAGGCGTACCTGCGGAACCAATACAAGGAGAAGCTGAAGACGGCTCTGCTTGACGGAGGAGACGCTATGAATTTCCATTATTTTGAGGGAAAAGATGTGCGTTCCGCCCAGGCAATCGATTTGGCGGAGACGATGCCTTTTCTGGCGAACCGCAGGGTGATTATGTTGGAGAACAGCGGCCTTTTTGCCCGTGGCGGGGAGGAACTTGCGGCTTACTTAAGCGCTCCTTCAGAGACGGCGTATTTCGTGTTCGTGGAGCAGACAGTGGACAAACGCAGCAAACTCTATAAAGCGGCCACGGCCAAGGGGCGTGCCATTGAGTTTAAGGCGCAGGACGAGCAGGTGTTGAAACGGTGGATTCTGGGATTCCTAAAAAAAGAAAACAAGAACATTACGGAGCGTGACCTGAACCTTTTTTTGGATAAGACAGGGGCGGGCATGGAAAATATCCGGGCGGAACTGGAGAAACTTCTGTGTTATTGTATGGACAGGGACGTGGTGACGGCGCAGGATATCGAGGCGGTCTGCACCAAGCAGGTGAGCAACCAGATTTTCGACATGATTAACGCGGTGGCGGACAGGAAACAGAAGACGGCGATGGAATTATATTACGACCTCCTGACGCTCAAGGAGCCGCCCGGGCGTATACTTTTTCTGATTGCAAGGCAGTTTAATCTGCTTCTGCAGGTTAAGGAGCTTAAGAATAAGGGGTTTGACGCAGGTACCATCGGAGAAAAGACAGGACTTGCAGGGTTTATAGCAAAGAAATATGTGGCGCAGGCAGCGAAGTTTCGGGAAGCCGATTTGAGAAAGGCGCTTGCGGACTGCGTGGAGGCGGAGGAAGCCGTTAAGACCGGGAAAATGAACGATGTGATGAGCGTCGAGCTGCTCATCGTGAAGTACAGCATGAACCCTGACGCATAAGCGGATAGATACGGCAAAGAGAAAGGTTTGGTTATTAAAATGGCACAGATACTGATTATTGTATGTATTATCATCTTTTATTATAATAGGAAGCGTATCAGGGATTCGGGAGGTGCGCCGGGGAATCGTTCCATGCCGAATACGACGGTTACGTCTGCCGGAAGTGCAAGTAAGAAGCCTGCGGCCGGCAATCCATATGCGGGAAATACGGGGAATTCCGGCGGGTATACAGGCAGGGCCGGGATACCTGCGGCGCGGGGCGGCGTAAAGCAGACGGCGCACAACAGACGGGCGCAGGAAGCCATACAGGAGGCAAAAGAAGACGGACATTCCACGACGGCATATCTGATGGAGAAGGCGGAAGCGGACGCAAGAGAGCATGAGAGGGAGAAGTATGAGGAGCAGCGGCGGCTGTATGAGACGAGAGGCGGGCTTGCCGTGGCGGAAAGGTTTTTAGACGGCGATTCCATTCCCCAGGGCAAGAGATGCGTAAGATGCGGCTACTGTGGGGCGGACAATTTGATACCGACGGCAGCAAAGATACGTTACAGCTGTTATTTTTGCTGCGAACCGATTAATTAGAGAGAATGGAGGAAAAATGAGCATGAATATCGTATGTTTGGATTTGGAAGGCGTGTTGGTGCCGGAAATATGGATTGCGTTTGCCAAGGCAAGCGGCATTCCTGAGCTTAAGCGGACTACCAGGGACGAGCCGGATTATAATAAACTGATGAATTGGAGAATCGGCGTCCTTAAAGAGCATGGACTTGGATTAAAAGAGATTCAGGAAACCATTGCGACGATTGACCCGATACCGGGAGCTAAAGAATTTTTGGACGAACTTCGCAGTATTACCCAGGTCATTATTATCAGCGACACTTTCACACAGTTCGCCGGTCCGCTGATGAAGAAGCTTGGATATCCGACGATTTTCTGTAATTCTCTTGAGGTTGCGCAGGACGGTGAAATCACGGGATTTAAGATGCGTATTGAAAATTCGAAGCTGACCACGGTTAAAGCTCTGCAGTCCATCGGATACGAGACGATTGCCAGCGGGGACAGCCATAACGATATGGGAATGATTAAAGCAAGCAAAGCCGGTTTCCTTTTCAAGAGCACGGAGCAGATTAAGAAGGACAATCCGCAGATTCCGGCGTATGAGACGTATGAAGAGTTGATGGCGGCAATTAAGGAAGCATTGGAAGAAAACTAGGCGGATTATGAAAGTTATTCGTAAAATTCTTTATGTCATTGCGGTTCTCTCCGCGCTTTTGTGCATTCTGGTTATAGTGTGTGCGGTCAGGCCGGATGTCACAGAAAAAATACAGGGACTGCTGTACCGGGATAACGGCAAAGAAGCAGGGGTGGAAACGGTCTCCGGGGACGTGGACAGCCCTGCGGCAGGCGGCGTCACCCATATGCCGAAGGAAGTCGGGGCATCGGGGGACGGCGGGGAAACAGCGGGTGCGGAGGACTCTTTCACAGGCGTGGAGCCGGAAAAGGACGGGCCGGAGAATGATGGGGCGTCGCAGAACGGCGGCCGGAATGGTTCTGAGAATGCCATGGCTGTGGATGGGGCGGACTATATCGCGCCGGATGAATCGGATATCGTCGTGCCGGAGGCCGTATCAGGCAGGAGCGGCTATAAGCAGATACAGGGCAATGAAGAACAGGTTGACGATTCGTCGGCTGTGGACATCCAGGAACGGCTTGACGCCGGATATACGGGTGACGGGCTTGATTTCGATGCGTTCTATTATCCTTTCTATGCGATGCTGGACGAGCGCGGCAAGCATATCTACAGACAGATTTATGCCAACGCCAACGAACTGTATCCGGTGTTTATGCCTGTGGAAGAGGTTACGGCGAAACAGCTCAAAAATATATTCGAGGCGGTCTACAATGACCATCCGGAGCTGTTCTGGATGGAGACGGCGTATGCGTGTAAGTATATGAGGACAGGACAGTGCGTGGAGATTGATTTGGAGTTTAACCGCACCGCGCAGGATTTGGACAGCGCCAAGGCTGAATTCGACGGCCGGGCAGGAGAGATTGTGACGGCGGCGCAGAGTCTGCCCGATACTTATTCGAAGGAGAAATTCGTGCATGATGCATTGCTCGACAGGATTACATATAATATGCGTGCCGGGATGAACCAGAGCGCCTACAGTGCGTTGGTCGGCGGGGAAACGGTATGCGCGGGTTATGCCAGGGCTTTCCAGTACATATTACAGCAGCTTGGCATACCTTGTTATTATTGCACCGGATATGCCGGGGAGAGCCACGCGTGGAACATTGTCGCTCTGGATGACGGTTTCTACAATGTGGATACGACCTGGGATGATTCGGGCGGCGGCAGATATGACTATTTTAATAAAACGGATGCGGATTATGCGAGTAACCATATCAGGCAGGATATGTCGGTATACCTGCCTCCCTGTGACGGACAGGCTTACCGCAATCTGGAGCAGGACGACGGGCAGGCAGATTTGAGAAGCCTTGCAGACGCGGGCTTTGGGGAGGAACAGGTACTCACGGATATAGGCGGGTATTATGAGGACTGTTACAACCAGATTTTGCAGAATGGAAAAGGACACTATACCTTTTATAATGTGATAGAAGGCGGGCAGCTGTTGGACGAGTGGGACAGAAGCTACCGGGCGGAACAATATAAGGAAGCGTATATGGAAAATGCCATGTCGGCGCTTGGGGCATACCACTGCGAGATGGCGTTGGAAGTCGAAGAGCTGCAGGGCGGGAGATATCTTGTCATGCATGAGGTTACGCTGACGGAATAACGGAATAATTTAGCAAGAAAAAACGGGTTTTGGCCCGTTTTTTTGCTTGATACCAGGAAATTTCTCCACTTGTCAGGCACTGCCACTTTTAAGTCCGGTTTATGGGACTGTATTTATGATATTTTAGTTTCATACATGGATTAAAACGGAAGGGGGAATATAGTTTGCGGTATGAGTTGCAGGGAACTTGACAAATGCGAACATATGTTTTAAAGTATAGACAGAACAAATGTTCCTTTTGGGCGAAATATTTCTCTGATTTTAAGTGGAGAAGGGAATGACATTTTTCTGATTTGGGATTATACTAATATGGGTAAACAGATACAGGCTATTTTGGATAGACCGGATAGGAGCACAGAATGAGAGCGAATCCCAGACCACAGGAAATGTACCGACATTTTAAAGGAAATATATATCAGATACGTTGTCTTGCCAGGCACAGTGAGACGAGAGAGATGATGGTGGTTTATCAGGCTATGTATGGCACGTTTCAGATTTATGTAAGGCCGCTTGATATGTTTATGGAAGAAGTAGACCATGTGAAATATCCCGAGGTTAAGCAGAAATACAGGTTTGAATTGTTGCAGGATATGGAATCGTGTCAGGCGGAAATGGATTTACAGGCCCCTGACAGGCAGGAAGACAAGAGCAGTGCCACAGCACAGGCGGATGAGCCTGACCGGACAGCGGAATCAGACGAACAAGTTCATATTGACCCTCTGGTGATGGAATTTCTGGATGCAGGCACATATGAGCAGAGATTAAATATTCTTGCAGCGCTCCGGCACAGGGTTACCAATGAGATGATTAATACGATGGCCGTTGCGGTCGATTTGGAAATCAAAGATGGTGACGTGCAGGAGAGGTATGAAGAGCTGAAGAATTGTCTGCTTACTTTTGAAAAATATGAGTGCAACAGATTGCGCTAAACCGGTTGACATAATATAGTAGACTTTGATGAAAGAAACACATCCTGGAGGAACATGGCGGAGGCAGTATGGAGACGCTGTGACAGCTGACAGGAGGTGGCTTATGTCTTACGATTTAGAGAACAGGCTGGTGGTGGGCGTATCGTCCAGGGCATTGTTTGATTTGTCATACGAAAATACGATATTTGAGGCGGACGGCGTGGAGGCCTATTGCAGATACCAGGTGGAGCATGAGAATGAGATATTGCGTCCGGGACCGGGGTTTCCGCTTATTAAGGCTTTGCTTAACCTGAATCGTTTGCCGGGTAAAGAAGGCAGCGTTGAAGTGATTATTATGTCGAGAAACAGCCCGGACTCGTCGCTTAGGGTCTTTAAGACGATAGAGCATTATGGATTGGGCATTACCAGGGCGGTACTTGCAAGCGGCGCTTCGCTGGCGCCTTATCTGACTGCATTTAAGACGGATTTATTTCTGTCGGCTTATGAAGATGATGTGCAGAGCGCCATTGACTCTAATATTGCGGCGGGAATTATTTGTACGGACGGACTGCATACGTATGACTGCGACCATCAGATTAGACAGATTAGGATTGCTTTCGACGGGGATGCGGTGTTGTTTTCGGACGAATCGGAGAAGATATACCAGGAAAAGGGATTGGAGGCTTTCGAGGAGAATGAGAGGCGCAACGCCGACAGTCCGCTTAAGGCGGGGCCTTTTGCGAAATTTCTCGAGACGCTGTCCAAATTGCAGGCTGATTTTACCGTGCAGGAGGCGCCAATCCGCACAGCCCTTGTCACTACCAGATGCGCGCCTACCCATGAGCGTGTGATACGTACACTGAGAGCGTGGAATGTGCGTATTGACGAGGTGTTCTTTTTGGGCGGTGTACGCAAGAAGGATGTACTTAAGGCATTCGGCGCGCATATTTTCTTTGACGACCAGACGGTGCACACTGTTCCGGCATCCGAGGTAGTCCCTGCGGCGAGGGTGCCTTACAGGAAGAAAGCTCTTTGCGGGGAAGCAGTTGACGTCTATGACAGCAGCTGATGGCGCATGGTTGACATAATATGAAGTATAAAGAGATTGTTACAGCGAAATTCATAGAAAGGCCCAACCGTTTTATCGCATATGTGGATATAGCAGGCGAAAAGACGAAGGTGCATGTGAAGAATACCGGAAGATGCAGGGAGCTTCTGCGGGAGCAGGCGAGGGTATATTTGGAGAAAAGTGATAATCCCGGACGTTCCACGGCCTATGACCTGGTGGCGGTGGACAAGGGCGGGGTGTTAGTCAATATGGATTCCAATGCACCGAATAAAGTGGTAGGCGAATGGCTCCAATCGGGCGGACTGTATGAGGATGTCCGGTTGGTGCGCCCGGAGACGGTTTTCGGCAGTTCCAGGTTTGATTTCTATGTGGAGGGGACATCCGGGCGGAAAGCCTTTGTCGAGGTCAAGGGCGTTACTCTGGAGAACGACGGTGTGGCGGCATTCCCGGATGCACCGTCGGAGCGTGCGGTAAAACATGTGGAAGAGCTTATAGAAGCATGTGGGCAGGGGTATGAAGCTTACCTTATTTTTGTGGTTCAGATGAATGGGGTCAGATATGTGGAGCCGAACCGGCATACTCAGCCGGCTTTTGCCGAGGCATTGCTGAGAGCAAGAAAAGCGGGGGTGCGTTTGCTTGCCTATGACTGCCTTGTGGAGAGGGACAGCCTTACGATGGACGCTCCGCTGCCTGTGATTCTGGACAGTCTGGATTTGATTGCAAAACCGCTTCTCGCGTGGTATGATGCGGGCAGACGTATCCTTCCATGGAGGGAGGAGCCCACGCCTTATCATGTTTGGCTGTCGGAAATCATGTTACAGCAGACAAGGGTGGAGGCCGTGAAACCGTACTATGACAGGTTTATAAAGGAACTTCCGGATATTGCAAGCCTTGCAGCGGTGGAAGAAGAACGGCTTTTAAAGCTGTGGGAAGGGCTTGGATATTACAATCGTGCAAGAAACCTGCAGAAGTCGGCGCGGCTGATAGTATCGGAATACGGAGGCCGGATGCCGGGGGATTATAGTAGGCTGATGAAACTTCCCGGAATCGGCAGCTATACGGCGGGAGCCATTTCTTCCATAGCTTTCGGCAATGCGGTTTCGGCAGTCGACGGCAATGTCCTGAGAGTCCTGTCCCGGCTGCGGATGGATGAACGCGATATTATGGATGCAAAAGTGAAGAAGGCTGTGGAAGAAGAACTGCAAGGCGTCATACCGAAGGACAGGCCGGGGGATTTCAATCAGGCGTTGATGGAACTGGGAGCCATGGTCTGCGTTCCTAACGGCAGCCCGAAATGCGGGGATTGCCCTTGGGAAACGATATGCCAGGCGAAAGCCCGCGGGCAAGTCATGGAATATCCGAAGAAGAAACCCAAAAGACCGCGCAGCATAGAGAAAAAGACGGTTCTGGTAATACGTTATGGGCGTATGGCGGCGCTGCAGAGAAGGCCGGACGAGGGGCTTCTTGCGGGAATGTATGAGTTCCCATGTATGGATGGGCACCAGAATGAGAAGCAAGTCATTGCTTATCTTAGAAAATTGGGTGTGGCGCCGATTAGGATTCGGAAGCTTGCTCCGGCGAAACATGTCTTTACGCATAAAGAATGGCATATGACAGGATATCTTATACGCGTGGACGAACTGGCAGGCATGGGCGGGTATGTGTTTGCACAGCCGGAAGAGATTCGGGGAAGATACCCGGTGCCTTCCGCCTATGCAGCATATTTGGAATATATGAATGCAAGTATATAGTGGGGTGGAGTGTTATGAAATTATTATCTGTGACAGTGCCGAGCTATAATTCAGAAGCTTACATGAGAAAATGCATCGATTCCCTTCTCGTTGGCGGGGAGGATGTGGAGATACTGATTGTGGATGACGGTTCCACGGATGCGACGGGGGCTATAGCGGATGAATACGAAGCGGAGTATCCGTCTATTGTCAAGGCAATCCATAAAGAGAACGGAGGGCACGGTTCCGCGGTTAATGCAGGACTGGAACATGCTTCGGGGGTGTATTTTAAGGTGGTGGACAGCGACGACTGGGTGAAGGAGAGCGCATACCATAAAATACTGGAAGTTTTGCGTGACCTTACGGCGGGGGATTCGACGCTTGATATGTTGATTAGTAATTTTGTCTATGAGAAGGAAGGGGAAGTAAAGCATAAGGTGATGAAATACCGCCATGCTTTGCCCCAGGACCGTATTTTTACATGGAATGAAGTGAAGCATTTCCATAAAGGACAGTATATCCTGATGCATTCCGTGATTTTCCGTACAAGGCTTCTGAAAGAATGTGGGCTGAAACTGCCGGACAATACCTTTTATGTGGATAATATTTTTGTTTTTGAGCCGCTTATCTATGTGAGGAATATGTATTACCTGGATGTGAATTTCTATCGTTATTATATTGGCAGGGAAGGCCAATCGGTCAATGAGGAGATTATGATTTCCAGGGTAGACCAACAGATTAAGGTGAATAAAATGATGGTAGATTACCTGTCCGAACACATGGATAAGGTTTATAGCAGGCGTAAACTGAAAAATTATATGATAAATTATTTGGAGATTATAACCGTCATCTCTTCTATATTATTAATCCGCTCGGGGACAGACGAGAGCCTGGAGAAGAAACAGGAACTGTGGGAGTACATTAAAAAGAAAGACTTGCGGATTTACATGAGGCTGCGTTACGGTGTATTAGGAAATTCCATGAATCTGCCGGGGAAAGGCGGCAGGAAGATTTCGGTGGAAGGATATAAGATATGCAGGCGGTTTTACAAGTTTAACTGATTCACGTGGGCAACGGGTTAGCGGGCCGCTTAAAACCGGCGGATGCTTGGTTTGGATATATGGGCGGCTGCTGAGAAACCGTTGGCTTAAGCGGACAGAACAGCAAATAATGCACTGGCAATGCCAGTGCATTATGGTATATACTATATGAGACTTATCCGATTTCGGGTTTTCTTTTATGATGGTTGCTTAAGTTGTGGTAGACGTTAATCAATACATCCGAACTGTATACGGCGACATACATTACCGCAGCCAGGATAAAAGCGGTGACAACGTCGAATGCGGAATGCTGCTTAATGAACATGGTTGACATAATAATTGAGATGCACAGGATGAATGAGCCTATGCGTATCCCCTTGTATTTTTTCAGCCGATGGCTTTTCATAACAGCGATATGGCATCCTAATGAATTATATACATGGATGCTCGGCCACAGGTTTGTCGGGGTGTCCGCCTGGTACAGTCCCGCCACAAGCTGTGTGAAGATGTTATCCCGCGGCATTACGCTTGGCCTGAGATGATGTCCATTAGGCCACAGTGTGGATACGAGAAGGAAAATAGTCATGCCGGTAAAAAGGAAAGCGCATGTTCTGAAATAGTCATTTTTGTCGCGGAAAAAGAAATACATGATGACTACGGCGACATAGGCGAACCATAGCAAATAGGGTACCACAAATATTTCACAGAACGGGATATGGTCGTCAAGAGCCACATGGATGACTTGATAGCGGCTTGTGACAGTTTTCTCCAAATGGCCGAACCATGACAGATATATGACTCCGTAGATGAGAAGCGGAATTGCATGTCTGTATTTTATAAAAGTATTTTTTAGAGTTTTCATAGCTGCCTCCATTCCGAAATGTTTTCCGGGCTGTCCATAGAAGATATCATAGCAGAATGATGTAAAAAGTCAAAATAAGATTTCCATAAATATTTCTTAATTTTTCCTGAAAAAGTGTCTATTATGTTTAATAAACATGCTGTTGCGCCATAATCGCACCTTGTGTTATACTAATACCAATTTTAGGTAAAATTAACGAGAGCTAAGAAAGGCAGGAACAAGGAATGTATTCATTGGATGAAGTAAAGATGGTAGACCCGGAAATTGCGCAGGCAATCGAAGATGAGCAGCAGCGCCAGAATTCCCATATCGAGCTGATTGCGTCTGAGAACTGGGTGAGCAAGGCTGTTATGGCGGCGATGGGAAGCCCTCTCACGAATAAATATGCGGAAGGGTATCCGGGTAAGAGATATTATGGCGGCTGCGAGTGCGTGGACGTAGTGGAAGACTTGGCGAGAGACAGGGCGAAAGAACTTTTCGGCTGTGAGTATGTCAATGTGCAGCCCCATTCCGGCGCTCAGGCGAATATGGCGGTGTTTTTTGCGGTGATGGAGCCGGGAGATACTTTTATGGGCATGAACTTAGACCACGGCGGGCATCTGTCCCATGGCTCACCGGTCAATATGTCCGGCAAGTATTTCAAATGTGTGCCTTACGGCGTCAATGATGACGGGTTCCTTGATTATGATAATGTGCGCAAGATTGCTTTGGAATGTAAGCCGAAGATGATTGTGGCAGGCGCATCCGCCTATGCCAGGACGATTGATTTTAAGAAGTTCAGGGAGATTGCCGATGAGGTCGGCGCCGTATTGATGGTAGATATCGCGCATATTGCAGGTCTTGTGGCGGCCGGACTGCATCCAAGCCCGATTCCTTATGCGCATGTGACGACTACCACGACGCATAAGACGCTTCGCGGCCCCCGTGGCGGCATGATTATGTCAAGCCAGGAGGTGGCGGATAAGTATAACTTTAATAAGGCTATTTTCCCCGGTATCCAGGGCGGGCCGTTAATGCATGTGATTGCGGCGAAGGCTGTCTGCTTCAAGGAAGCGCTCGACCCTTCCTTTAAAGAATACCAGCAGGGCGTTGTGGACAATGCGCAGGCGCTTTGCAAGGGGCTTCAGAAACGCGATGTTAAGATTGTGTCAGGAGGCACGGATAATCATTTGATGTTGGTCGACCTGACGCCTTATGGATTGACAGGCAAGGCAGTGGAGAAACTTCTGGATGAGGCGCATATTACTGCCAACAAGAACACGATTCCGAACGACCCGAAATCACCGTTTGTCACAAGCGGTATCCGGCTCGGCACACCGGCGGCCACTTCACGTGGATTGAATACTGAGGATATGGATCAGGTTGCGGAAGCTATTTCCATTGTGGTTAAGGAAGGTGAAGCGGGAATCGATAAAGCACGTGCGGTTATTAAAAAACTGACGGATAAATATCCGCTCGTCTGATTACATTATTATACCGGCCAGAGGGGGAGCATGTATGTATCATTGTCATACTCATTTTTATTTATTAGGGCATCACGTGGAGGCCTTTGAGATTATAAAGGAAATGGCGTCTTTTGAACAGTTTACGCATACATTCACTGAGGGCGGCAGCCCGGACGCACTGTTAACAGCCGATGCTGATGTGATTTTTGCAGACTTGCAAAGTTGTGAAGGAGCGGATGCGGAAGAAACGGTGCGGACACTGATACAGAATAAGCGCGGAGATACCGAGCTTATTCTGTTTGCGCAGCCAGGGCAGATTATATCATTAGAGGGTATGCTGACGGAAATTAAGGATATATGGACAATGCCGATGCCGGATGAGGAAATCAGATTCCGTTTTCTTAGATGGCAGCAGTCCTACAAGAGGGATAAGGACTTTTGGCAGACGAGCCAGTATCTTGAGGCGGCCATCAATAACATTCCGAATCTAATTTGGTATAAGGATAAAGACGGCAGGCATGAGAAAGTAAACAATAGTTTCTGTCAGACAGTCAATAAGACGAAACAACAGGTGGAAGGGCAGGGACATGCCTATATATGGGATGTGGAGCAGGATGACCCTGCCTGTATAGAGTCGGAACGGCAGGTAATGGAACGGCAGGAGACTTGCGTTTCTGAGGAAATCATTGAGACCGGGATGGGGAAGAGAACGCTTACCACCTACAAATCCCCCTTATATGATTTGGACGGAACCGTGATGGGTACGGTTGGCGTTGGAATTGACGTGACGAAAGAGCGTGCCTATGAAGAGGAACTGTTGAAGAAAAACCGCATCATGGGGACGATTTTTACCAGCATCGATTGCGGCGTACTATGCCATTCCCTGGATGGAACGCGGATTTTAAGCGTAAACGATGCGGCGCTTAAAATTCTCGGCTGCGAGTCGAAAGAAGAAATGATGGAACGCGGATTCGATATGGTGGCGGATTCTGTGTTAGATGAAGATAAACCTGTGCTCCAACAGAAGATTGAGGAACTGAGGAAAGAAGGAGACAGTTGCAGCGTAGAGTACCGTGTACGCCATGAGAATGGGGAAATTCTGCATATTATGGGCAATGTGAAGTTGCTCAAGGAGGATGGAGAGCTGTTTTACCAACGGTTCCTGTTAGACTGCACCGAGCAGAAACTTCAGGAGACAAAGAACGCCAAATATCAGGAAGAGCTAATCCATGCGCTGACTATCGATTATAATCTTGTCTGTTTCTTTGACCTTGACACCGGTATGGGCAGTACGCTTCGGAATGCCGAAAAGGACAAAAGCTTGTTTGGCTCGGCCCTGGATGGGGATATCATGCTTGAGGAGAGCATGGGCCGTTACGTACAGAAACTGGTACATGAAGAAGACCGGGAGCTTATGCGGCAGGCTCTTAGAAAAGACAGGATAAGGCAGGAGCTTGGGGAAAAGAAGACATATTGCGTGCGGCACCGTATTGTCAGGGGAAATGTGACGGAATATTTCGAGATGAAGGTTGTACGCGCAGGGGCTTGGGAAGACCATTTCGGCGTTGTGCTGGGACTTCACAATGTGGATGAAGAAACCCGGAGCGAGATGGAGAAGAAGGCGCTTTTAGAGGATGCATTGATTCAGGCGAATGAGGCAAACAGGGCGAAGAGTGAATTTTTGTCAAATATGTCCCATGATATCCGCACGCCTATGAATGCAATTACGGGCTTTACCTCCTTAGCAATCGCACATATTGACCGTACAGAACAGGTAAAAGAGTATTTAGAGAAGATTATGACGTCAGGCAACCATCTGCTTAGCCTGATTAATGACGTTCTGGATATGAGCCGTATTGAAAGCGGCAAGATACGTCTGGATGCAAAACCTTGCAGGCTTCCTGATATTATGCACAGCCTGTGCAATATATTGCAGGCGGATATCAAGGCGAAGAACCAGGAACTGTATGTCGATGCGCTGAATATTGTCCATGAAGAGATTTATTGTGATAACCTGCGACTGAATCAGGTGCTTTTAAACCTGATTAGCAATTCTGTAAAGTATACGGAACCGGGAGGCAAAATTAAAATCCGTGTTTCGGAGGAAAAGGCGGCAGGAAGAAACCGTGCGAAGTATATTTTCCGCATCAGGGATAACGGCATGGGAATGAGCGAGGAATTTCTGTCGCACATTTTTGAACCTTTTGAGAGAGAAGAAAATTCCACTATCAGCGGTATTCAGGGCACGGGGCTTGGTATGGCGATTACGAAGAATATCGTGGATATGATGGACGGTACGATTGAGGTACAGAGCAAACAGGGAGTGGGAAGCGAGTTTAAGGTTTCCTTTGTGTTCGAGCTGGACCCTGAGGAAGAAATTGTGGCAGGAATGCCGGAATTACAAAGTTATCGGGCATTGGTGGCGGATTATGATGCGGACAGCTGCGAAAGCGTGTCGGGCATGTTTGAGAGAATCGGGATACATGCGGATTATGTGCTTTCGGAAAAAGAAGCCATAGAGCGTGCCAGACAGGCGGCCAGTGAAGGGAATGCATACAAAATCCTTGTGATTGGATGGATACTTCCGCGCGCCAAGAATATTGAGATTATACGGGAAATCAGAGAGGCGGCGGGCGAGGATGCGATTGTTCTTGTCCTGACATCCTATGACTGGACAGATATGGAAGATGAGGCAAGGCGTGCGGGCGTTTCGGCATTTTGCAGCGAACCGTTATTTATGTCTGAGCTTAAGAAAACGCTTCAGACCGTATTATATGGGGAAGACGGAGAAAACGAAGACAGAAGCCAAAAAGAGGATATATTCCACAGAGGGCGTATTTTGTTGGCTGAGGATGTGGAGTTAAACCAGGAAATTGCGGTTGAGATTCTCGGCGATGCGGGACTCGAGACAGAAGTGGCAGGCAATGGGCAGATTGCGGTGGAGATGCTTAGGGCTTCGGAGCCGGGGTACTATCAGGTAGTGCTGATGGATATCCAGATGCCGGTTATGAATGGCTATGAGGCGACTAAGGCGATTAGGGCGCTTGAGAATAAAGAACTTGCATCGATACCGATTCTGGCGATGTCGGCCAATGCTTTTGAGGAAGATAAGCAGGAGGCGTATAAATGCGGCATGAATGGACATATAGCAAAGCCGATTGATGTGGACAGTATGTTTGAGACTTTGGGTAGCATATTGAAGCGTCGGTAACGGGTAACAGTTCCGCTTTGTGTGCATCAGGCGTGACAGGGAAGCCGAAGGCTGAACTGTTACGGTAACGGTAATATTTCACAATTTAATCTTGCTATCATTGTGCAGGTGTGCTAGTATAATGCGTTGAGAATGACCTAATAGAGAGCAAAGGAAGAGAGGAGCAATATTATGATTCATGTGGCGGTGTTAGGGTACGGCACGGTAGGCAGCGGTGTCGTGGAGGTAATTGAGACTAACAAGGCAGCTATCAATATGAGAGCCAGCGCGGAGCTTAATATTAAGTATATTCTTGACCTCAGGGATTTTCCGGGAGACCCGTATGAGGACAAGGTTGTGCATGATTTTAATACCATATTGAATGATACTGAGGTGACTGTCATTTGTGAGACAATGGGGGGTATCCATCCGGCTTACGATTTCTCCAAACAGGCGCTTCTTGCAGGCAAAAGCGTATGTACGTCGAATAAAGAGCTGGTAGCAAGCCACGGCCCGGAATTGATTGATATTGCCAAGGAACACCATTGCAACTACCTGTTTGAGGCAAGCGTGGGAGGCGGCATCCCGATTATCCGCCCGCTGAACTATTCTCTGACGGCGGAGAAAATTGACTCTATCACCGGTATTTTGAATGGCACAACCAATTATATCCTGACGAAGATGGATAAAGAGGGAGCCGATTTCGATGATGTGCTGAAAGAGGCGCAGGAGAAGGGATATGCGGAGAGAAATCCTGAGGCTGATGTGGAAGGCTATGACGCCTGCCGTAAGATTGCAATCCTTTCTTCATTGATGTGCAGTAAGAATGTCAAATATGAGGAAATCTATACGGAGGGTATTACAAAGATAACTTCGAAAGATTTCCTGTATGCGAAACAGATGAATAAGTCCATAAAACTGCTTGCTATGAGCCGCGATACGGAGCACGGCTTTTTTGCCATGGTCGCGCCTTTTATGATTTCCAGAGAGCATCCTCTTTATAGCGTGAACGATGTGTTCAATGCCGTATATGTACATGGCAATATGTTGGGCGATACGATGTATTATGGACGCGGGGCGGGCAAGCTGCCCACCGCGAGCGCTGTGGTGTCTGATGTGGTGGACTGCGCAAGGCACCAGGGTAAGACGGTTATGTGTTTCTGGGAGAGCGAAGACGTGAAGGTTGTCGGCATCGAGGAGGACCAGGGTAAGTTTTTTGTCAGGGTTTCCGCTGACAAGAAGGATGCGGCGATTGATGTTTTCGGCTCTTTGGCTGAAATTAACGCGGGCGTCGAAGGCGAATTTGGGTTTATGACGCATGTTATGACCGAGAAAGATTTTAACGAAAAAATCGCAAAAATTGGCGGATGTATCAATAGAATCAGGATACTTAGCGCATAAGATATGGATGAGAGGTAAGGGTGAAAAAAAGAAGAAAGGGTAAAATGCAAGCATTTTCGCTTGAGGCTTGGTGCAAATTATGAAAAAAGTAGTAAAATTCGGCGGAAGTTCTTTGGCAAGCGCCGAACAGTTTAAGAAGGTCGGAGAGATTATCCGTGCAGACAAGGAAAGAAAGTTTGTGGTCCCTTCTGCGCCGGGTAAGCGTGATGCGGACGATACCAAGGTGACAGACATGCTGTATGCATGTTATGAACTGGCCGACGAAGGCAAGGATTTCAAGGCGCAGCTTGAAGAAATCAGAGGCAGGTATCAGGAGATTATTGACGGGCTTGGCCTGGAGCTTTCTCTGGAAGACGAATTTTTAACGATAGAGAAGAAGTTTAAAGAAAAAGCCGGGGATAATTATGCGGCTTCCCGGGGTGAGTATTTAAACGGCATTATTATGGCTATGTATCTCGGCTATGAGTTTGTGGACGCGGCGGAAGTCATTCTTTTTGACGAGGACGGAGAGTTTGATTCGGAGACCACGAACAAGATGCTGCGCGAGCGCCTGAAAGATGTGGACGCGGCGGTTGTGCCCGGTTTCTATGGCGCGTATGCGGACGGCACGGTTAAGACATTCTCGAGAGGCGGTTCTGATATCACCGGTTCCATTCTGGCCAGGGCCGTGCAGGCGAATGTATATGAGAACTGGACGGATGTGTCCGGGTTCCTGATTGCGGACCCGCGGATTATCTATAAGCCCGAAGGCATTGATACCATCACATATAAGGAGTTGCGGGAGTTGGCTTATATGGGCGCATCAGTACTTCATGAGGATGCGATTTTTCCTGTCAGAAGGGAAGGAATCCCCATCAATATCCGCAATACCAATTCACCGGACGACAGGGGTACTTGGATTGTGGAAAGTACGTGCCAGAAATCGAAATATGTTATTACCGGTATTGCGGGCAAAAAAGGTTTCTGCGCCATCAATATCGATAAAGATATGATGAATTCCGAGATAGGGTTCGGGCGCAAGGTACTGCAGGCGTTTGAGGAAAACGGGATTTCTTTCGAGCATGTACCCTCCGGTATTGACACGATGACAGTCTTTGTGCATCAGGATGAGTTTATGCACAAAGAACAGCAGGTAGTATCGGCCATCCATAGATTAGCGGACCCCGACCATATTGATATAGAGGGGGATTTCGCATTAATCGCAGTGGTAGGCCGCGGTATGAAATCTACCCGTGGTACGGCGGGAAGAATTTTCTCGGCACTTGCCCATGCAAATGTCAACGTAAAGATGATTGACCAGGGTTCCAGTGAGTTAAATATTATCATCGGCGTATCCAATGCGGATTTCGAGACGGCGATTAAGGCGATTTACGATATATTTGTACTGATGCAGATTTAATGCAAAGAAGAGATTCCGCAGAGCGGAATCATGGAGGTTATTATGAAAAAATTAATGTTACAGGCAGCTAAGTTCACATATTTCGCGGGATGTTTCTGGTATCTGTTTACGATACCGGCACAGGCATACATCGACCCGTCGGCAGTGACTTATATCATCCAGGCAGTTGCGGGCGTGCTCATTGCCTTGGGCGCGGCATTCACCATTTTCCGACATAAGATATTTGCCTTTTTCAAGAAGAATAAGAAGGGCGGCGCTACGGAAGGCAGCGCGGTTGAATTTAAGGACGTGGACGATTAAGGGGCGGTCAGATGGGTACAGTAATCGATGCGGTAGTCGGCGGGCTTCTGTGGCTTATCAACCTGTGCTACGGGCTATGCCATAACTACTGGGCAGCAATCTTCATATTTACATTCCTGACGAAGGTGATTCTTCTGCCCCTCTCGGTGTGGGTGCAGAAGAACTCCATCAAGACGGTCAGGATGTCGCCGGAGATGAACCATATCAAGGCGGCATATTTTGGCAATCAGGAAGCAATCTCCGAGGAGCAGTATAAGCTGTTC
This sequence comes from uncultured Lachnospiraceae bacterium, assembly GCA_947172645.1. Lineage (GTDB taxonomy): Bacteria > Bacillota > Clostridia > Lachnospirales > Lachnospiraceae > UBA3282. The sequence continues at coordinate 91,541 of CAMWBY010000005.1, forward strand.
AAGAGGGAGAAATACAGCCCCTTTGCAGACTTAATCCCCCTGTTCGTGCAGCTTGCGCTGCTGATGGGCGTGGTGGAAGCGGTGAAAAGGGGGACGGACCTGACGGACATCCCTGCCAGGACGGGAGGAATTACCCTGGTGATTCCCCTGCTTGCAGCGTTGTCCGCTTTTTTCATGTGTTACATGCAGAACCGGGCGAATGTGCTGCAATCGGAGCAGGGCCTGGCGAACAAGTACGGCACCATGGCATTCTCCGTGGGGCTCTCCCTATACCTGGGATTTTTTGTTTCCGTAGGGGTAGGGTTCTACTGGAGCTGCAGCAACATCCTTTCGGTGGTGCAGCTCATCCTGTTAAATATCTGGATTAACCCCAAGGACTATATTGACTATGAAGCCCTGGAGGAAAGCAAGGAGGCGCTCCGCAAGGCGAAGGAGTTCATGTCCTCGAAGCAGAAGGAGGACAAGGGGAGCCCCTACAGGGCGAAGTGCAGGGCGGACTATAAGCGGTTCCTGAAGACGCCGGATAAAAAGGTGGTCTTCTATTCGGAGAAGAACGGCTTCTATAAATACTATAAGAACATAATCGAGGAGATTATCCGGCGGACCAACATCGTGGTGCACTACATCACAAGCGACCCGGAGGATGAAGTGTTCGGGATGGCGGGGAGCCAGTTCGTGCCCTACTACATCAATGAGAACAGGATGATTGTCCTGATGATGAAGATGGAGACGGACATTATGGTGATGACCACGCCTGACCTGGAGAACTTCCAGTTAAAGCGTTCCTACGTGAAGAAGGACATTGAGTATATCTATGTGCCCCATGACGTGAACAGCTCCAACTTGACGTTCCATAAGGATGCGTTAGACCATTTTGACACGGTCTTCACCTCCGGCCCGAAGAACAAGGCGGAGATTGCGGAACGGGAAGAAAAATATGGGCTGCGGAAAAAGAACCTGGTGGAGTGGGGCTCGTCGGTGATTGACAACATGACCGCGTCTTACGCCGGGATGCTGCAGGAGGAAGGAAGCGCAGGGAAGCAGGACGGGAAAAAGACGGTACTGATAGCCCCTTCCTGGCAGGCGGACAACATACTGGATTCCTGTATAGAGGTGATGCTCAAGCAGCTTGCGGGCACGCCGTACCATGTCATTGTGCGCCCGCATCCGCAGTATGTGCGGCACTTTGGAGCGCGGATAGACGCCCTGGCTGAGAAGTACGGGGGAGATGGCGTGGAGTTCCAGAAGGACTTTTCCTCCAACAAGACAGTATACATGGCGGACCTCCTGGTGACGGACTGGTCGAGCATCGCGTTTGAGTATGCGTTCTCCACGTTAAAGCCCGTGCTGTTCATCAACACGCCGATGAAGGTTGTAAACCCGGATTACAGGGAGCTTGAGACGGTCCCGATAGACATAGAGCTGAGGGAGCGGATAGGGATATCGGTGGAGCCTGGCAGGATAGAAGAGGGAATCGTGGAGGCGGTGGAGAGGCTCTTAGGGGATAAGCAGTTTTCACGGGAATCCATGGAGGCAATGAAAGAAGAATATATCTATAACAACGGGATAAGCGGTAAGGTTGGCGCCAAGTATATCATCGACAGACTGGTAAACCGTTCGAAAAAATAGTGTAAGTATTACAGGAGGTTTCACAGATGGTTAAGAGAAATGTATTGTTAAATCCGGGACCGGCTACGACGACCGATACAGTGAAGATGGCGCAGGTGGTGCCGGATATCTGCCCGCGGGAGAAGGAATTTGTGTCTGTCATGCGGGAGGTGGAGGAAGGGCTTCTGCGGATTGTCCATGCGAATCCTGAGGAGTATGCCGCAGTCTTATTCTGTGGTTCCGGGACAATCAATATGGATATATGCCTCAATTCGCTGCTTCCGGCCGACAAGAAGATACTGATTATCAACAATGGGGCATACAGCAGCAGAGGAGCGGAAATCTGCGAATATTACGGGCTTGCGTATATCAATCTGAGACTGCCCCTAGACAGGCAGCCAGACCTTGCGGTGATTGAGCAGACTTTGCAGGAAAACCCGGATGTGGCGTTGGTCTATACGACCCATCATGAGACAGGCACCGGACTTTTAAATCCCATAAAGGAGATTGGCGCCTTAGTGCACCGTTATCAGGGAGTGTTCGTGGTTGACACCACATCCACTTATGCGATGCGGCCCATTCATATGGCACAAGACGAGATAGATTTCTGTATGGCTTCGGCACAGAAAGGCATTATGGCAATGACAGGACTTTCTTTTATCATCGGGAAAAAGTCTCTTATCGAAGCTTCCGCCGGATATCCGAAACGTTCCTATTATTGTAATTTATATATGCAGTATGATTATGCCAGGGCGCATGGGGAGATGCATTTTACGCCGCCAGTACAGGTAATCTATTCGGTACGGCAGGCGCTTGAGGAGTATTTTGCGGAAGGGGAAGCCGGAAAGTGGGCAAGGCACTGCCGTGTATACCAGGCAATCAGGGCGGGGCTTACGGAATTGGGATTCCGGATTTATATCTCACAGGAGCAGGAGTCCGGGCTTGTGGCGGCTGCGGTCTATCCGGATGACAGCCATTGGGATTTTGGAAAGATACATGATTACTGTTATGAGAGAGGATTTACTATTTACCCCGGTAAAGTGGAGAAACTCGGCATGTTCCGGCTGTGTGCGTTGGGAGCCATAGACCAAGAGGATATAGAAGCGTTTTTTGTTGTCTTCAAGGAAGCGTTGAAACATTATGGCGTCAGTGTGCCGGTGCAGTACAAATAGCGGTTAGGATGAAAGACGGTGTGGATTGATGAAGAAGGTTTATACGTGTTTTTGTACAGATGTGATACATGAGGGGCATATGAATATCCTGCGGGAGGCTGCCAGGCATGGCGACGTCTACGTGGGGGTGCTGTCAGACGAAGCCATGGTAGGGTTTAACAGGTTTCCCACGATTTCCCTGGAACAGAGGATGGAGATTGTCAGGGAAACCGGGTTGGTGAAGGAAGTCATGGTCCAGCAAGAGGTTATGTATGACCGGGTTATCCCAGAGGTGAGGCCGGATTATGTGGTGCATGGGGACAACTGGGCCCAGGGGCCGGAGAGCGCCATCAGGGACAATGTCATAAAGAACCTGAAAGAATACGGCGGTGAGCTGTTGGAAGTCCCTTATACCTATAACGACAGGGTAAAGCGGATTGACGACCAGATGAAGGAGAAGCTTGCGATGCCGGAATTCAGGCGCAGGCGGCTCCGTCAGTTAATTGCGATGCGCCCCATTGTCAAGACACTGGAAGTGCATTCCGGGCTAACCGGGCTGATTGCGGAGAAGACGGTGGTGGAGAGCAACGGGAAACTGGACCAGTTTGACGCCATGTGGATATCCTCGCTGTGCGACTCCACGGCCAAGGGAAAGCCCGATATCGAACTGGTGGACATGTCCTCCAGGATACGGACAATCGACGATGTGATGGACGTGACGACGAAGCCGATTATCCTGGACGGGGATACAGGCGGCCTGGTGGAACACTTCGTATATAATGTGCGGACATTGGAGCGGATGGGCGTGTCCGCGGTGATTATAGAGGATAAGACCGGGCTTAAGAAAAATTCCCTGTTCGGCACGGAGGTGGAGCAGACACAGGACAGCATAGAGAATTTCTGTGCGAAAATCAGCGCAGGGAAGAAAGCGCTGCGCACGGATGATTTTATGATTATCGCCAGGATAGAGAGCCTGATTTTAGAGCGGGGAATGGAGGATGCGTTAAAGCGTGCGGATGCCTATGTGCAGGCAGGGGCGGACGGCATTATGATTCATTCCAGGCAAAAATCACCGGACGAGATACTTAAGTTCTGCCACCTGTTCCGGGAGAAGGATAAGAAGACGCCCATTGTGGTGGTACCCACTTCTTTTAACAGCATTACGGAGGAGGAGCTTGCGGCGGCAGGGGTGAACATCGTTATCTATGCGAACCAGCTGACCAGGAGCGCTTTTCCGGCGATGCAGGGAACGGCGGTGGAGATATTGAAGAACCACAGGGCGTTGGAGGCGGATTCCAGGCTGATGCCCTTTAAGGATATTATCCGGCTGATAGACGAGATATAAGGAAAAGAACTGTTGAAAGAAAATCCATTGGCCCACGGAGGAAAATATGCGAGAGATAGCAATTTTAATGGCGGCAGGTTTGGGAAGCCGTATGTATCCACTGACGCAGTCGTGTCCTAAGCCGTTGATAGAAGTTCACGGCAAGGCGATGATTGAGACCGTGATTGACGGGCTTTTGCGGCGTCCAGTGGAAGAAATATATATTGTGACAGGTTATCTTGGGGAGCAATTTGAATATTTGCGTGAGAAGTATCCGCAGGTTCGGCTTGTGCATAATCCGGAGTACTTGACAAAAAATAATATTTCTTCTGTGTATGCGGCAAGAGAAGCGCTTGGGACGGCGGCTTGTTTTATCTGTGAGTCTGACTTGTATGTGGCAGATGCTTCTATTTTCTGCAAAGAGCTTACGCATTCCTGTTATTATGGAAGAATGCAACGGGGATATTCGACCGATTGGGTGTTTGAGCTGAAAGATGGGTATATTTCCCGGGTTGGCAAGGGAGGAAACGACACATATAACATGGTTGGCGTATCCTATTTTACAAAGGAGGACGCCTGCATTTTACGGGAAGAGATTGAGAAAGCCTGCGAAAAGGAAGAAAACGGCGGTTTATTCTGGGACGAGGTAGTTGACCGAAATTTGGACAAGCTTAAACTGACGGTGGAACCGGTGTCGGAAGGACAGCTTGTGGAGATTGATACAGTGGAAGAATTGGAGAAAATCAATGAAAGCATCTAAATTGTTATCACAGTTGGAACATATGGGAATTGATACGGTTGCAGGAGTGCCTGATTCCACGCTGAAGCAGTTTTGCGACGGTGTGCAGTGTTACCAGGGCGGGCTGACCCATTATGTGGCAGTTAACGAGGGCGCGGCGGTCGGCCTGGCAATCGGGAGCTATCTTGCTTCCGGCAAACCGGCGTGCGTGTATATGCAGAATTCAGGAATTGGGAATATGGTCAATCCCCTTGCGTCGCTGGCCAACAGTGACGTATATGGGATACCTATGCTGTTTATCATCGGGTGGCGCGGGGAACCGGGCGTCAAGGACGAGCCTCAGCATGTTTTCCAGGGAAAAGTGACCTGCGAGCTGTTGGAGACACTGGCGGTTCCTTACAGCGTGATTGACCGGAATACGACGGACGAAGAAATGGATGAAATTCTGCATGAGGCGGATAAGGCGTTAAAGCATGGGGATCAGTTTGCGGTTGTCGTGAAAAAAGGGACTTTTGAAAAAGAAGAACCTTTTACTTGGGAAAACGGTAATCGTATGGGGAGAGAAGAGGCGCTGGAACATATCCTGCGCGGGCTGCCCAGAGATGTGGCGGTGGTGTCCACTACGGGGAAGATATCGCGGGAACTGTACGAGCAGAGCCGGGAAATCTATGGAAACCATGACAATCTGTTTATGACGGTGGGCGGCATGGGACACGCTTCCATGATTGCGCTTGGGATTGCCGGGAAACGGGCGGACAGAAAGGTGGTCTGCATAGACGGGGACGGCGCAGCGCTGATGCATATGGGCGTGTTGCCTTTTATCGCTTCCCAGGCACCGGAGAATTTCTATCATATCGTAATCAATAACCAGGCGCACGAATCCGTAGGGGCTATGCCCACGGGATGCAGGCAGACGGAGTTTTCACAGATTGCCAGAGCGGCGGGATACCGCCAGGCACGGAAGCTTGTATCGATGGAGGATGTGGACAGGATTGGGGAGTGGGTTTCATCCCAGGCAGGGCCGATTATGTGGGAGATTCCGGTATCCCTTGCTTCACGGGCGGATTTGGGCAGGCCGAAGGAGAGCGCGCGTGAGAATAAAGAAGGGTTTATGAAGTTTCTCGGTTAGGCAGTTTTCTGGATAAAAAAATACTCTTTTTGACATACTCTTTGACATATTTCATAAAAAATCTTTCTTTTTTATATTTTTTATGTTAAACTTTATACAACTGTGATGTATTATACAATCATTCCCGGGAGTTTTCCAACTATTCCAGACACTTAGACAGGCAGAAGAAGTTTCGGGAATATATGGGTAATGGAGGTACATATGGCAAATCAGAGAGTGGAAGCGTTGGTTTATACAAATGATAATTGTGTAGGCTGTAACAAATGCATTTCGGTCTGTCCGGTGCTCACGGCAAACCAGGCAGTGTCTGAGGACGGCAAGAATATTATTGTGGTGGATGGCAAGCAGTGTATCAGTTGTGGCGCGTGCTTCGACGCATGCGCGCACAATGCGAGAAGCTATGTGGATGACACGGAACGCTTCTTTGAGGACTTGAAAAGAGGAGACAAGATATCCCTTCTGCTTGCGCCTGCATTTTTGGCGAACTATCCGAGAGAATACGGAAGCGTGTTGGGCGGGCTGAAGAAGCTCGGCGTCAACCGGATTATCAGTGTCAGTTTCGGCGCGGATATTACCACATGGGGATATATTAAGTATATTACAGAACATGATTTTAAGGGCGGCGTATCGCAGCCATGCCCTGCGGTTGTAGGTTATATCGAGAAGTACATTCCTGAATTAATTCCAAGTCTGGTTCCAGTGCATTCCCCTATGATGTGTGCCGCTATTTATGCCAAGAAATACATGAAAGTGCCGGATAAGCTTGCTTTTATCGGCCCGTGCATTGCGAAGAAGAATGAGATAGAAGACCCGAACTGCGGCGGCTATGTATCGTACAACGTGACGTTTGACCATTTAATGGAATATGTGAGACAGCACGGTATTTCCGGCCCGTCTGTAACGGATGAGATTGAGTATGGGCTGGGCTCTATCTACCCTATGCCGGGAGGGCTCAAGGAGAACGTATATTGGTTCTGCGGTGAAGAAGTTTTTATCAGGCAGATTGAAGGCGAGCAGCACACCTATGAATTTCTGGAGGATTATAAGGAGAGGGTGCTTGGTAAGAAGGAACTTCCGTTTATGGTGGATGCCTTAAACTGTGCTAAGGGCTGTATTTACGGCACAGGCGTGGAGAAGGAGAGGACGCAGACCGATGATATCCTCTATGAATTGCAGAGAATTAAGGCAGCCAGCAAGAAAAATGACCGCAGACATGCCTTCAGCAAGAAATTGACGCCGAAACAGAGGTTAGATAAATTCAATAAGCAGTTTAAAATGCTTAATATCAATGATTTTATCAGGCATTATACCGACCGGTCGGAGGGATTGGAAATCCGACGGCCGAACGCGTCGGAGCTGAACGGTATTTTTACGGATATGGATAAAAACACCGATATGCAGAGGACGATGGATTGTTCTGCGTGCGGTTATGTATCTTGTAAAAATATGGCTGTGGCGATTTATAATGGTTGTAACCATAAAGAGAACTGCATCCAGTACGTGAAAGGTGAAGTGGAGAAAGAGAATGTGCGCGCACGGCAGTTAGCACAAGACATGGAGGCTAAAAACGCCGAAATCCAAGAAAAAAATGAGATGATTGCCGCATTGATTGCCGAAGTGCATGAAGATTTTGTCAGCCTGGATACATCTATCGTCGAGATGTCCCAGGGGAATAACAGCAATGCCCAGGAGAGTACTGGTATATCGACGTCCATGGCTGATGTAGTCAGCTTCTGCGACGCTTTGAAGATGGCATTAACGAATATTCAGGAGCTTTTAGTGAAATTAGAATTAAATAACGGCGAGATTACTAATGTGGCCGAGGAGACGAACCTGTTGGCGCTCAATGCGAGCATCGAGGCGGCCAGGGCGGGGGAATCCGGCAGAGGATTTGCGATTATTGCGGAAAATATTAAAAAGCTGGCGGAATTGTCGAAAGATACAGCCAGCGACAGCGATTCCAACAAAGAACAGATTCAGGAGGCCATTACGATGCTGCTTGGCGATGCCGAGAATTTGATTGACATCATCGACAGTGTGAATGTGCGCGTCACGAATCTGGCGGCTGCAACGGAGGAGATTGCGGCTTCAGCGGATATGGTGAGTACGATTTCTTCCGATTTGAAAACGAAATTAGGAAGGCTTACCTCATAAAAGTAAGAGGCTGCTACAACAGCCTCTTACTTTTATGTATAGGAAATTTTTGGTATATACTGACTTTATGACAGAGATGCGCGGTCTAATATCCCAACGATTCTCCCACCAGAAATACTTTAATCCGTCCGGTATGTCCGCTTCTTCTTGTCACGACAATCTGGTTGCAGAAGCATTCCGGCGCAAGACAGTTGTGGCATGTTCCTGTTGCGGCGCAAGGAAGATTTCTTCCCAGACGGATGGCGTTGGGCGGTGAAGCCATATTGCGGACCCGGGCGATGCCGCTTTCCACATCAGTGACTACTTTATTCATTCCTACGACGAGGATGACATGGCTGGGGCCTTGAATCAGGCAGGCAACGCGGTTGCCGTTACCGTCTATGTTAATCAGTTCGCCTTCCAATGTGATGGCATTGCTGCTCATCAGGTAATAGTCGGCAAGGACGGTGCGGGCATAGAGAGCCCTGGACTCTTCGGGAGTTTTTGCAGCGGAACGGTCTATCAGCTCGTACTTACCGTTTTGGATGCCGTCCATCAATCCCATTTCTTTGACGCTTTCACTGCCGCCCCAACTGATTACGGAGCCTTCCGGGATAGATTCCAGAATAGCGGATGTACATTCGGCGGCTGTTTCAAAATAGAAGCCTTCCATATTACGTTTTTCAAGATTCTTAATGATTGTTTCTGCCTGTTTTGATAAGGCGGTTAATTTGTGTGACATATGATGCCCTCCGTTCATGTTTCATGCTTTTTAGGGGTTTAAGTAAGAATAGTATAACATTATGAAGGAAGCGGGCGCAAGTTTATCGGGATTTTGTTGTTGGGTTGATATAACGGTTTGACATTGATGGAATTAACTGTTAATAATGGATTAAAATGCTAAAAATGTGATAATTTGTATTAATAAAAAATAAATTGTAAAAATTATAATTTTTTTAAAGAAATGTGTTGACAAATAGAAAAAAGCTGATATAATAAAATCATAAACAAAACAAATTCACATAGATATCCTAAAGAAAAGGAGGTACGGTCCACCGAAAGCATAACTTAAAATCCATTTAAAGTACAAATGAATAAGGAACCAATGACAAAGCAACGAAGACGTAGTCGAGTACATGAGAAAAAGTAACGAGTCGCAGAAGAGAAGAGAATAAGACGTTACGGTATATGCATACGAAAGAGGAATGGAAAGAATACGAAGGAAGAAATTGGAGGTATGGACCATTGGATAGTGTAGTATAGAAGCGGGTATTAATTCTAAAAGGATTAGTACCCGCTTCGCTGTGTACCTTTTTGACACTCCAATCATGATAGGAAAGTGTCCCGCCTACCTGAGTTTGCGACAAATTTTCCGTAGGAATACTTGTGGACTTGCAATGAGCTGCGCTCTTTTTTTGTGATGATTTGTGTGGCGGATATTGGCGGCAGAATGAAGGATTAGGTTGAAAATTATGTGGAATATTTTCTGGAAATAGGTTATAGTGTAAGTGAACATACGGCATTTTGTGTGTTGACTTACAACAGGAGGAATAGTATGGGGAAATTATTTCATAAAAGAAACAAATATTCAGATGAAGAATTCGAGAATGAAGAGTTTGAGAATGAAGAATTTGAAGATGACGATATGGATGACGAAGATGACGACGATGAAATAGAGGACGAAGAAGAAACAGAAGAAGAGATGGATGAAGAAGACGAAGGCGCCGAAGAAGATGATGAAACAGATGATGAGGATGAAGAAGACGAGGACGCCGATGAAGATGACGAAGACGACGATGAGGAATGGGAGGAAGATGACAGACGGACATTCAGGAGACGCAGGAGAATCCGCAATCAGATTATTTCGTATTCTGTTGTATTTGTGGTAATGGCAGCGATTATTGCGGGCGGCGTAGCCGTAGGCAGGAACATAATGGATATGATTAAAGAGAAGCAGGCAGCGGAAGAACAGGCACAATTACAAGCCGAGCAGGAGGCAGAGGAAGCTCATGAGGTTGTGATTGACGCGCCGGAGACGTTGGACGAACCGGAGGAGGATATTTTGGGCGAGCTTGTGGCGGCTTCCCTTTCTGATATGCCTCTTGAGGACAAGGTGGCGGGGCTGTTTATTGTAACGCCCGAGGCATTAACCGGGGTTGCAACAGCGACCCAGGCGGGAGAGGGCACTCAGGCGGCATTGATTGAATACGGAATAGGCGGACTTATTTATTTTGACAAGAATATATTAGAAAAAGAACAGATTACGGATATGCTGTCCAGCACAGTTTCCAAGAGCAGGTATCCGCTATTTCTGGCGGTAGACGAAGAGGGCGGCTCTGTCAGCAGAGTGGCAAAAAGCGGCATTGACGTGATTCAGGTTGATAGCATGTCTTCCATCGGCGAGTCGGGCGATACGTCGCAGGCGTATGAGGCGGGCTTGACAATTGGTACATATTTGAAAGAATTAGGCTTTAACCTTGATTTTGCCCCGGTGGCCGATGTGGCGGCTTCGGGGGAAAGCGCTTTGGGAGACCGGGTTTTCGGTTCGGACGCGCAGACGGCAGGAGATATGGTTGCCAATGTGGTAGAAGGAATTGAAGGTACAGGCGTCAGTTCTTGTTTAAAACATTTTCCGGGAATCGGGGATGCGGCGGAAGACACTCATGACGGGAAAGTCGAATCGACGAAGACGCTGGATGAAATGAGGGAGTCTAATTTCCTTCCATTTAAGGCAGGCATTGAAGCGGGGGCGGATTTTGTGATGGTCAGCCATATGACAGTGCCGTCCGGGGATGAAGATGCCATACCTTCCAGTTTATCTAAGACGATGATTACGGATGTCCTGCGGAATGAACTGGGATTTCAGGGTGTGGTCATTACGGACGCATTGAATATGGGTGCTATTACCGATTATTATACGTCTGAGGAAGCAGCGGTCATGGCGATTGAGGCGGGGGCGGATATGCTGCTTATGCCTGAGGATTTCCACGCTGCCTATGACGCACTTTTAGCCGCTGTACAGGACGGAACAATTCCGGAAGAGAGAATCAATGAATCCCTGGAGCGCATTTACCGCGTAAAGGGTGAGAAGAAGTTGGCGCAGCAAACGCAGTAAACGGCAGGCGGTTTATTGGAATGCGAGCGGCCCGGGATATCACATAAAAATTCAAAATTGTGCACACAATTACAAAAAAATATAAAGTTTATAGAAATTAAAAAAATTAGAAAAACTTTAATTTTTTTGTTGACAAAGAGAAGCCTATATAGTATAGTATTATTTGTCCGAGGGATACAGAGAAGAATCGGGCAGATGATAAGCGCGAGTGGCTCAGTTGGTGGAGCACGACCTTGCCAAGGTCGGGGTCGCGGGTTCGAGTCCCGTCTCGCGCTCTTTTATTAGCCGGGAAACCTGTAAAATACAGCGTTTCCCGTTTTTCATGCCCTGAAAGTTTTGATTACACTTGATTACATTTTTCAGGGATTCATATTGTTTTGTGGGTCAATGCCTTTTCCAGGAGGCTTTCTGTCTCATCTTGCGGCATACGGTTGAAACAGTAATTCTTGTAAGTTGTACGTTCGTCCTCATGCCCAACCTGTTTCCTGATTTCGTTTATATTTACACCAGCGTCAATAAGACTGCTGATATAAGTCTTGCGCGCTTTATGCGAAGACTTTTCTCCAATGCCAATATAGCGGCAATATTTTCTGATGCGGGTATCAACACTCCGGCCATGGACTCGCCCGTTTGCATTTAAGAAGAGATAGCCGTCATCATAATAACCGTGGTCTTGGTTATTTTGCTTCACCAATTCTAAAATTGACCTTGCGGTATTGCTTAGGTATACAAGCCTGTCCCCGGCGTTGGTCTTGGCATGTTCCACTATTTGGTAATGCTGTGTGTTCCATGAGCCGTCGGGGTTCTGCTGAGTCTGCCTTGTTTCCATGCGTTGTATATGTAGGTATTTTCCTGTAATGTCGCTTTCTTTCAGCGCAACGATTTCCCCTAGCCTTAAGCCTGTCTGATATAAAAAAGGTATGGCTAAACATGCAGATTCACCGGTTTCATGGAAATCCCTGTAAGCTTCTTTCTCAATCAATGGTTGTTCGGTAGTCAGAAAAACTTGCGTTTCATCACTTGGCTTTTTATTGTTGCAAAACAGTTTGCGGTCAATAGTAATTTTGGAAAAAGGATTATCAGCAATGATATTTTTCTGTACGGCATATTCCAAAGACTGGCGTATAATAATAGTCATATTGTAATATTGCTTTTTTGTCAGTTGGCATGTCCTGATTTTTTTAAGCGCCCATTCCTCCAGTCTGTCATAGGTTAGTTGTTGCAGGGGAATATCAATCAAAGGGTCATCTATATAATACTTTTCCAAATCGTTATGAATGCGGCGGATATACATAGATGAGGTGGTCTTTAATTTCTTATAGTTAAGCCACGTTTGATAGAATGCGCGTAAAGTAATTTTACGCCCGGATGACTCATTGTCCATATCCTTATAATATGCAATGATTGCATTATCCAGTTTTTCGCGGCTTCCCTTTGCGATAAGCCTCCGTTTGTTTTTTTTGTCTGTCATCGGGAAGATAGGTTCTCCATCTGCCGTCTGTACCCTGCCAAATATTGAAAGTGTGGTTTTCAAGATATTTTTTATTGTTCATATCATCTATTTCACTTTTGGCATCCTCTAGGGATATATTACATTTACTTAGAAGAAAATGCAATGGAGAGTCATCTGGGTTTATTGTTTGTTCATTTCTTTCCATAAGCTGCACCATAGAAAAGTTGTCCCACAGCGTTGATATTTTTATATATGTGTGTTTTTGATAAAAAGGGTAACGACTTTTTTTCCTTTCTCACGTTATCCATAAATTTTTGATTTCTGGAATTTTGAAATCTTCAATATATCTATTCCTGTAAATGAAGTCCCTTTTCAAACCCATAACCACTTTCTAACAAGATATGTTATATGTTCCTTTTTTCTAACTTATTTTCTTTTTTGTGCGCATTTCCTCCCTTTCTGGTCATGGCGTATCTGATATGTTTTTAATGATGTTTTTGTTTATTTTGGGGTGTAAATTGGGGATTTGCGGTTAAATTTGGGGATTAAAGAACTGTTTTTTATTGAGATATCAGGATGGACTGTAATATTTTTGTTTGTTTTGTCAAGATTGACGCATATATTTATGGAAAAGTCTATTTTTTGCGTATTTTATGACTTATTTATTAAAAAAATGGGGAAGTGCCAGACGGGGCAGGGGACAGCCCTAAACACTCTTAGAACTATCCCTTGCTTACCTTTTTATCCATCCCCATTTTTCTGCTCTATTGGTTTTCTCGGATTTCCAATAAATCCTCAATTTCACAATTAAAATATTCACATAGCTTTAGTATCAGGTTTGCATCTATTCGTTGAAACTCATCACGGCAATATCTGTTAAAATTCCCCCTCGGTAAATCAAGGTCTTTACAGATTCGGTTTTTGGAAACTGACCGTTCAGTCAATAACTCGTTGATTCTCATGTGCAAATATTTCATTTTATTCCTGTACCTTCCTTTTTTATTTTATTATAAAAAAGGGATTATTATATTGTAATTTACAAGATATTAAGGCATAATAAACCAAGTTCATATTTAATACCTTGCTATATAGTAAGGTATTAATAATGGAAATTGTACATGAATACTGATTAGGAGTAAAAATTTTTATTTATTCATGCAACTTTCCTAAGATTTAAACATACTTTTTAAACAGCTGATAAAAAACTATAAAACACAAGATGAAAGGGTGATAAAAAATGGCTAAGAAAAAGCTATTAACAATGGGGCTTATTGCGCTCATGGGAACAGGCTGTTTCATAGGGTGTTCTGCTGTACAGAATGACGCGCAAACGGTTGAAACAACGGCAACGCCAAAAGAAATCGAGGTCACAGCAGAAAAAATACGGATGCGGAACCGCTTGTATCAGAAGAATCTACTTATAAGGAAGAACAGCCGTTGACAGCAGAGACGGCAGAAAGGGAAGAAGCGGAAAGCGGTACAAGCCATACGGAACAGGAAACGGATATTTCACAGGACGATGTAGCCAAGGCAGGGTAAGAGGAAAAACAGGAAGAATCCGGGCAGGAGGCAACGGAAGAACCCGAAGCGGATAACATAGATGAGATGGATACATACTTATATGCCACGGCTGATGTCAATATGCGTGAAGGATACACGACAGACTCGGGAGTGATAAAGGTGGTTCCCTATGGGACGAAACTGCATGTCACGGGAGTCATTGAGAACTGGTACCGTATTGACGGGGAAGGTATGGGGTATGTATTCGGTAAATATTTGTCAGCAGAGGAGCCAGTAAATCAGGTGGCAAGCCAGTCCACAGCCCAATCCCAGGCAGAAACGTCTGCCCAAACCGGAGAGAAAAAAACATACGAACAGACGTATAACGAGTTAATTGGGTGGGGATTTTCTCCTGAAACGGCAGCCGAATTAGCAGAAATAAGCACTAGCGGTCCCGAACCCCCAAATTCCCAATTAGCAATGGAGGGCGGCAATATTAATATTTTTTTAAATAAATAAACTGCAATAAATTTTACTTCCGGCATCAAAATCACAGGTAAGTGTAACATGTATGTAAAATCTCTGGAATGTGGTAAAGCTATGTTGCAGGGGGACTATGAGATTACAATTGATTCCGATGATGATGTTTCAGTAGAATATATGAATTTTGATTTACAACTTTAATATCAATGCAACCGGAAAGAAAAGCAACCAAAACTATTATGAGTGTGGTTGCTTTTCGACATATTTCGTTTATATATCCATACAATGAAACAAATATATCGATAAGCGGAAAATCTTAAAACCGCATCTTAAAATTAATCCAAACCATATTCTTTCCCTAAAATAGAAAATATCCCTTAAAAACAACCTTTTTGGGAAAACATACAAGGAAATCTGAAATTTTTAATGATAAATAATTATTCGGTCTGAATAAAAATCCTTCATTTGAGATTTAGTCTTAATAGATTTTCAGCATTTAAAACTAAAATAGGAAGGAAACCATTGGTTTTCAGCATAAAATATTAACAAGCTTTGATTCCGGAGGTGTTTTATTACATTGTAAGATGTTGTTTTTTAAAACTGTAAACCGTCAATTCAAAATAAAAGGGCTTACAGTTAACCATTCTTTTTGATTGAACATCTACATTTTATTCCCATGGAAAAAATAGGCATCTACTACACCATGTTAGAAAAACAGCCATATACACAAAAGAAAAAACAGGGAACCAATTTACAACACGCCATAGGGGATAGGAACATATCCAAAAAGCATGATAAGTTAGAAAAATAAGACTTCTGGCATAACTTGTTAGTTTTTGTAGAGGAGTTTGAAAAGGGATTTTATTCACAGAAGGATATATCATTTTAAATTTTTATAAGTATAAAAATAGTTGTCTAGCGAAAATAGTATTGCATAAAAATGAGGATTGGTTTAAAATAATAAAAAGGGTGTTACCGTTAGTAACGGTTCGCCTCAGTTAATAGTTACACAAAATCAAAAAAAGCAACCTAACTTTGGTCGGAGCGGTTGCTTTTTTGATGCTTTTTATTTACCATGGCGGTCTGTATGATACTGATAACAGTGACAATCATGCTAAGAACTGTCACCGCAATACCAACAATACCGACTATTGTTTCCAACACCATATCTTGTACCTTTCGCTATATTTTCCATATGTATCACCTCCAAATACTGGAAGCTCTCAAAATGTACTCATTTTGGCAAAAGGCGAACCGCTTACCGTTCAGGTAACACCCATAATAAAGGTATCACAGAAAATGCCGGATTGCAATGGTTTAAAGTAAAATATCAATGGAAATAACGGATAGACAGGGAATTGTAAATCACGGGATATATATTTGGGATGAAAAGGGAAATTTTATGCTAGATATATAGACTTGGGGATGAAGTTTAGGTATATAGGAGAATTTTGGCACGTCAAACATAGGAATATGGGGCAATGATTACACTTTTGATTACATTTTATAAAGAGGATGCGCAAAGTGCCTTTCTGCCTGTGTTTTAGATTTTTATGTGGGTTCGAGTCCCGTCTCGCGCTCTTTTTAATGAAGCGGAAACGTTGATAAATACAGCGTTTCCGCTATTTTTGTGTGCCTACAAATCGGTATACAGTTGTAGACAGTACTTTAATACCATTACAATGCCTTTGCTATGAGACCATCTTACGCCGCTTTGGAATAATCAATGACAGCAATTTCCTGCATAAGCTGTTTCGCCATATTTACAAGAGCTTCCACCTGTTCAGCAACTTCGTCCGAATAATATTTCTCACCGCATTGCTCACACTCTTCACAAGGTACATTTTTGATAATGATAATGCAGTTTTTATAATTTACGACATGAGTTGTCAATGATGGAATCGTGGTCTTACATTTACAATACATACACATAATTACTGCCCCTTTCTTGTCTTTAAATCCTTTTCAAACTTATCGGTACTTGGAAAGTAAGCTGTTATAAAAAACAGACTGTTGCTATCTGAGCCAACAACAATATGCAATATTTTATTTTCTTTCGTATGCCCGAAAACAAGACAACTGGGATAAGGGAAATCATCTGGATACTCCTCTATGATTTCGCCCGTTTGCAGGCTGGACTTCGCATCCGCAATACTGATATCCCTTTCCTGCATACGCTCCAGACAATGTTTTGACCATTTTATATTGGATGAAACATTTAATAGCCTTTAAAGCTGTTCTATATCCATATCCGTAATTCCTTTGCTTGTGTTTATAAATATTATACACTATTTCGGCAAGAAATAAAATATGTTTACCGACCTCTTACAGAAGATTGTAGACAGTGTCTACAATGCCTTACTTATGAGGTCATGCTTATGAGGTCATAGGTCTTTTTTACTTCCCTATTCTGAATGAAGTATGATATAATATTCCATAGAAAGCAGGTGAAAAAGTGGCTTTACATATTGAGGATTTAAGAAAACTATGTACAGACGATACTATTATAATGACTGCACATATAATAAAACGTTGCAAAGAAAGAAATATTGATTCAGACAGTATTATAAAAGTCATTATGCATGGTGAAATTATAAAGCAATACGAAGATGATAAGCCGTTCCCTAGCTGTTTATTATTGGGAATGTCAATAGATGGCAAATATTTGCATGTAGTCGTTGCAAGTGATAATATCAATTTACATATAATAACAGCATATTATCCAAGTACTGACGAATGGGAACCAGACTTTAAAACCAGAAGGGGGCGTTGAATATGAATTGTTTTACTTGTGGCAGCAACCATATGATTGAGTCAACAACAATCTATGTCGAGAAATTAGGAAATGGTATCCTGATTGTAAAAAATGTTCCATGCAGGAAATGTTCCCAGTGCGGCGAGGAATTTTTTTCAATGGCAATCATGAAAGAGATTGAGAAATTAAGTAAACAGGCAGAAAAGATTATCAGTGAAGTTATGATTATTGATTACAACAAGGCGGCATAAAACGTGCTTCTCCTTGATTTTATTGGATTTTTCAGACACTTTTGGGTTCGAGTCCCGTCTTGCACTTTGGTTAAATTTGCGGAAACGTTGATAAATACGGCGTTTCCGTTTTTCTTTGTGTCTGCAAATTTGAAGACAGTCTATCAATCCTTAACTATGAAGGCGCGTATCCAAAGGCGGCGTTTGAGTAGTCTTGCCCCGGAGATTTCCCTGTGCTATGATATTTTTGGATAAAGAGAGGTTTACTTATGTTACAGATTGCGATATGTGATGACGAGCGGTTTTATCAGGAAAAGATACAGAGCCTTCTTGCAAAATTTTTTGACGGACGGGGAATGGAGTATACAGTCGCATCGTTTTTTTCGGGGGAAGAATTTCTGGGACAGTGTGAGAACAATGTGCGTTTCGACATTGTGTTTCTGGATATCAGTATGGCGGAGGTGGATGGCATACAGACGGCTATGCGTATCCGCTCTTTTTACAGTGACACCTATATTGTATTCGTGACAGCTTTCATTGATTATGCATTGGAAGGGTATAAGGTGAATGCTGTCCGGTATCTGATGAAGGATACGCTTGATTTGGCGATGGACGAGTGCATGACGGCGATTTTACACAAAATGCGGCTTTCCTGGGTGACATTTACGTTCCTGGAGGGTAAGAAGAAACTGTATACCGATAATATTGTTTATGTGGAGAGCAGGGGACATAAGACGTTTTTTTATTATATGGAATCGGAGAGGGTTGTTTACCAGATTTACGATAAACTGGACGATGTGGAGAAAGTATTGGACGGTCATGGATTCCTCCGAATCCACAAGAGTTATCTGGTAAATATGAAGCATATCAGTAAAATCAGTAATTATATGGCATATTTGGATACAGGGGAAGAGCTTTCCGTGCCCCGGCTGCGTTTTCAGACTGTGAAGGAGGCGTTTTTGGCTTATCAAGGGGAAGTGGGATGAAAAATAAACTGAGGGAGGAAACGGGGGGATTTTTTTGGGAGATTTAACAGGACTTGTGGTCCGCAGCATTATTTTGTCGTTTGTTATGGGTATGAGCTGTCAGATGTTTTTTGGGACTGTTGTGCCGATGAGGAAAATGCGTTATGCGTGGATGGAACACACGGCAGTGATGGCGTATACAGCAGGATTTATGGTGATTGCGGTGACAGAGATTCCGCCCTATGTCCTTCAGCCGGTGCGGGTTATTGTGGCGATATTTATTGTCTCGCAGATTTATTTTCGGGTTCATTTTCTAAGAAACCTCACGCTTTCTGTGGTGTTTTGCGGAATTTATTGGATAGTTTCCGTATTTTTCCTGTCTGTGGCCAGCGTGATGCCGGTGGGCATCTACAGGGAATGGACAGATATGTTTGAACCGGTCATAGATTTATGCTATTTATTTCTGGTGTTGGTTTTCCGTTATTGGTTTCGGAAACGTTTTCATGCTTTGCCGGATGTCAAATGGGGGAAGTTTGGGCTTTTGGCCATGGCTGGCATTGTTGTGAGCGTGGCCGTAGCTGTGATGTCGCCGGAAGGCAGTGCGGAAGATTACTATGCAAGACTCCTGACTGTCACAGGTTTTGCGGTGGTTTATGTGTTTGGCTTCTACTATATGGTCAATACACTGGAAAAAGAATCCCAGATTCAGAAGCTCAGGCTGCTCCATGAGCGAACCAGAAACCAGATGAATCTGTACCAGGGTATGAAGGAGCGTTATGAACAGCAGAGGCGGTACTGGCATGATTATAAGAACCAACTGAACTGTATCCAGGGCATGATTGGGAATGGACAGACGAAAGAGGCGCTTCAATATATTGAAAAACTGACCGGTAGTTTATATCAGGGCGATATGTGCGTGAATACAAATCATGGGGTGGTAAATGTGATGCTGAACCAGAAGTATAGAGAGGCATACAACCAAGGTATCGCCATGACGATGATTGCAAATGACTTGTCTGGGCTTACGGTCAGTGAGGAGGACATCGTGACGCTGCTTGGCAATCTTCTTGACAATGCAGTTGAAGCGTGCAGGGAATTGGAGCGCAACCGGGTCATACAGTTTAAAATGATTTTGGAGGAGGGACAGCTTATTCTGTCGGTACGTAATCCGGTGGAAAAACCTGTGTTGATTAAGAATAACAGGATTGTGACAAGCAAACAGGACAAGTCGCGCCATGGGATTGGACTGTTCAACGTTGACTCTGTAGTCAGAAAGAACGGAGGAACGAGTGTCCTGAAGTGCAAAGACGGATGGTTTTCTTTTACGGCGGTGATACCTGCGGAAACGGGGGATAAGGCGGTATGACGCCAGGAGATATGAGTTTTTTTGCTGTTTGACCGTCGTTTCCTGCCGGCAATATTGTACTGCGCGCTTTCCTTAAATAAGATAAAAGGCGACAGGCATGAAATTGCCTGTGATGCAGTAGGAGATTGCAAAACTATTTCAATATGGTTGAAAAAAGGAAAGGGATGGCAGGAATGATGAAGAAAACAGCGATAGGAATCTGTGGGGTTGTGATGGCGGGGAGTCTTTTTCTGGACGCCTGCGGGGCATACGCGGCGGATGGCACGAGCCAGATATTGTCCACGCCGGAGGAGGCGGCAGAGTATGCGATGGAAAGCTTAAAAGAGTTGGATTTGGAGCGGTTCAACGCGTGTACGGATAATTATGTGGACACTTATTATAACTGGATTGGCGTTCCGGTGGAAGCTGAGTACCGGGTGTTCAGCGAGCTGCAGCAGCCGGGAGTAAAGTTTGGGAAGTGGAAAAGAAGATATGAGTTTAGCCGCAGGCTGTTAGAGAAAATGATGGAGAATCTGGAGTGGGAAATCAAGGATGTGCAGGAAGACGGAGACAGGGCCCGTATCGAGATGGAAATTACCAATCTGAATATGGCGGATGTCATGGGGAAATATGAAATCCAACTCCTGGAAAGTATGCTAGAGGGCAGCGGGACAGGGATAATGCAGATGTTAAAAGATTTGTCAAATATTGAGGCGGACGACGGGCTGCTTGCAGTCATAGAATCCTGCGACGAGGAAGATATCTGCACCTTATCCGTGACAGCCACGGCGTATTTGGAGAATGGCGGATGGAAGCTGCATCTTGACGACGGGTTTATCAATGCTTTTATGGGGAACATCAATGGGGATGAATATTCCGAAGAAATACAGAAGAGAGTCGATGAATTGGAGAAGCTTAATGAGGAGAAGCTGAAGGACTGGGCGGATGAGTTGGAGGAGAACATGGAGAGATGGTAAGAGACGTGGTAAGAGACGTGGTAAGAGACGTGGTAAGAGACGTGGTAAGAGACGTGGTAAGAGACGTGGTAAACTGTGTGTTGCCCGGAGACAGAATTTGATTTATAATAATTGCTGCCAGGAATGGGCATGAGAGGAGTTTCTAAGGCTTATGCCGGAAGACGGCTGAGAATCTATATGGCCAGGGCTGTTTGTATCGGAGCGTTACAAACAGCCCTGATGGCTAATGCAAATTTGGGATTTGCCACTTTGCGTTGTCAAAGTAATGTCCCTTGTCATGTAAACGCTTCGGAATGGAGATTAGGATGCATAACGAACTGACGAAACAGGACATCAAGAAGATGGAAGAAGAAATAGAGTACCGCAAATTGGTGGTGCGCAAGGAGGCCCTCGAGGATGTCAAGACAGCCAGGGCGCACGGTGACTTGAGTGAGAATTTCGAGTACCATGCGGCGAAGAAAGTGAAGAACCAGAATGAAAGCCGTATCCGCTATCTGGAGCGGATGATTAAGACGGCGGTGATTGTCTCTGACGAGTCGGCGGAGGACGAGGTAGGCATGAACAATACGGTGGAAGTCTATTTCGAAGAGGACGACCTGGTGGAGAAATACAGGCTTGTCACCACTGTCCGCGGCAATTCCCTGGAAGGGCTAATCAGTACGGAATCACCCCTTGGCAAAGCGCTTCTCGGGCATAAGGCAGGCGACAGGGTCTATGTGGAAGTGAATCCGGGTTTCGGTTATTATGTCGTCGTGAAATCGATAGAAAATACGGTGGATGACGGGAGTGATAAACTGCGCAGTTTCTGACAGTTATTTTCTGAGAAATATTTTGCTGTGATTGTACAGCGTAGAAATATATGCTATAATCCATTTATGGGAAAACCATAGAGCCACAGGCGGCTTTACCCTTCTTGTGTTTTACGGAGGGTATGAAAGCCCTCCGGACGGAAGAAAGGAGGGCGAGGCGATGTATGTTACATACTCTGATTTAGTTCAGATTGGGATATTCATGGTTGCCCTTGTAGGATTGTGTTTCACAATCTTCAGGGGAAAAGGGAAATAGCCGCCACTACTACCAATAGTGACGGCTGACCGCTGTTAGCGGAAGTCAATACATTATTGAGGGTAGAGCCGCTTCTATGGCTTTCCCTATTTCTATGCCTAATATAGCACATCTGGCAGAAATATTCAAGAACCAACCGCAAAATGACAACGTTTAAAAAGAGAAGATGTTACCCTCCGGACAAGTGGCATAAATGGGACAGCCCCCGCATATAACATAATGTACGCAAGAGTACATCATAAAAACGGCCGGATGTACATGCACTTGGGAAGGCAGATTCATGCGTGTACATGCAGGGACGGTGCAGAACGGCAGGTGCGGGAGGGAAATGCATGTATGAGATGAAGACGGCGGCGGATGTGCTTCGGATGCTGGGGACGGACAAGGACAGGGGACTTGGGCATAAGGAGGCCATGGAGCGGAAGGCGAAGTATGGGGAGAATAAGCTGAAAGACCAGGAACAGAAAAGCGTCTGGCAGATGATATTAGAACAGCTTAACGACCCTTTGATATTGATTCTGGTGGTGGCGATGGCAATCTCCCTTATGCTGCATGAGCTTGGGGATGCAATTATCATTATAACGGTGGTAGTCCTGAATGCCGCTGTGGGTATCATCCAGGAGGGCAAAGCGGGCAGGGCGGTGGAGGCGCTCAAGAAGATGTCTTCGCCCCAGGCCGTTGTTGTGCGGGGCGGGGAGCGGATGAAGATTCCTGCCACGGATTTGGTGCAAGGGGATATCGTGCTGTTGGAAGCGGGCAATATGATTCCGGCGGATATGCGTCTCATTGAGACCCGGGGAGTCTGCATCGAAGAGTCTGCCCTTACGGGAGAGTCTGAGGCGGTAGAGAAGGAAGCAGGCTATGTGGCGGAGGAAACGGGGGACAATAGCTGCGCAAATATGGCATATATGTCCACCTATATGACGAAGGGCAGGGGCAGGGGTGTGGTGACTGCCACGGGCATGGACACGCGTATCGGGCATATTGCGGATATGCTGCATGGCTCCAGGGAGAAGCTAACGCCTCTGCAAGTGAAACTGGGAGAGCTTGGCAAAGTGCTGAGTTTCCTGGCCGTAGGGATATGTGTATTCCTGTTTGTCGTGGCGGTGTTACAGAAACGCGACGTGGGGGAGATGCTTTTGACTTCCGTATCCCTTGCGGTGGCTGCGGTGCCGGAGGGGCTTCCGGCTATCGTGACGATTGTGCTTGCTTTGAGCGTATCCCGTATGGTGCGCGCGAAAACCATAGTCCGCAAGCTTTCTTCCGTGGAGACGTTAGGGGCGGTGGAGGTGGTTTGTTCTGACAAGACGGGCACGCTGACACAGAATAAGATGACGGTGACGGAGTGTTATCTGGAGGGAAAACTTGTCACACGGGAAAAGCTTCAGCAATTCTTTTCGGTGGTATCTGGCGGGCAGGAAACGGCGCCGGACGGTTGCACCGGACGCAGGCATTTTTTGTTGGGATGTCTGCTCTGTAATGACGGGGCGCTGCTTGGGGAGGACAAAATCGGTGACCCCACGGAACTGGCCCTTCTGTATATGGCGAGAGATTGTGGCGCGGACATAGAAAGACTGCGGGGCGTTTTCCCGCGGATTGGGGAAAAAGGGTTTGATTCGCAGCGCAAGATGATGACTACGGTGCACAGGGAAGGCAGCGAGACCGTTTCTTATTCCAAGGGCGCGGCGGAAAGGATTCTCGAGGGATGCGACAGGATGTACGGTCAGGGGCGGATTATTGCCATGGGCCAGTCCGACAAGGATGCGGTTGTGCGGGTGCAGAAGCAGTTGATGGGCGAGGGCAGGCGGGTGATGGCGCTTGCCATGGACGGAGACGGAAGAATGCAGGAGAAGGATATGATTTTCCTGGGGCTTCTTAGTATGCAGGACCCGGTTCGCCCGGAAGCGGTACAGGCGGTTGCCGATTTCGAGAAAGCCGGCGTAAGTACCGTCATGATTACGGGAGACCATCCGGACACGGCTTACTCGATTGCCAGAGAGCTTGGCATTGCAGAACGTCCGCAGCAGTGTATCACGGGTAAGGAGTTAGACCATTTGAAGGACCATAGTTTCTTACAGCGGCTGCAGGAGGCCAAGGTTTTTGCCAGGGTGACGCCGGAGCATAAGGTCAGGATTGTGGAGGGCTACCGGACTCTTGGCAAGACTGTGGCTATGACGGGGGACGGCGTCAACGACGCGCCGTCGTTACAGGCGGCGGATATCGGAATTGCCATGGGATTAAACGGCACGGACGTGGCGCGCGGGGCGGCGGATTTCGTGTTGATGGATGACAATTTCGCTACCATCCATATGGCCATCAGGGAGGGCAGGGGAATCTATGAGAATATCAGGAAGTCGGTTCTTTTCCTGCTATCTTCCAACTTGGGGGAAATCATTACAATGTTGGTGACCATTGTGGCCGGGCTGCCAAGCCCTCTCAAGGCGAGTTTTATCCTGTGGATAAATCTGATTACCGATTCCCTTCCGGCCCTGGCGCTTGGCGTGGACGACAATGAGGGAGAAGGGCTTATGCGCGAAAGGCCCCGGAAGAAGGAGGATTCTCTTTTTGCCAAAGGCGGGCTTTTGTGTGTTATCTGTTACGGATTGCTTATCGGCGGCGTGAGCCTGGCGGCATTTTTAAAAGTGCCGTATGACAGGATAGTGGCGGAGGGACTTCCGGTTAGTTTACATAATGTTATAGAAGGGCTGAGAATCTCAACGGTTCTTGCCAAGGCGCAGACACATGCCTTTATGGTGCTTGGTATCAGCCAGTTATTCCATGCCATAGGAATGCGGGACGTGAATCGTTCGGTGTTTAAGATGAATCACAGAAATAATCCTTACATGATTGGCGCGCTTGTGATAGGGATTGCGCTGCAGGTGGCAGTGACGGAGATTGGGCCGCTTATACAGCTCTTCGGGACGGTCCGCCTGGGAATGATGGAGTGGATGCAGCTCATTGCCCTGTCCACAACGCCGCTTATCGTCCACGAAATGCTTGTGGCGGTAAGCAGGGGAAAGAAATCGTAAAAAGAGGCGGTTGTTAAGCTTACAGCAAAGCCTGCACCGCCAGCAGGAGGAGAAACAGACCGCTAAGCCATGACAGGTCAATATGGAGGACGGAGGAGACCAGGTGTCCGAAGCCGTATCCTGCGGCGAACAGGGCCAGATTAAAGAGGGCGGAGAGGATAAAGAGCGCAGCGGCGGGAACCTCTCCGGTGGTGAAAGCCATACCCACGAGCACGCTGTCCAGGGAAAGAGCCAGTGACAGGAGAAAGGCTTCCTTAGGGCTTAAGACTTGTAAGTCTTCCTTGTTGGCGTCTTCCGGGGAGAGATAGACGGTAAAAATAATATTAATCTGCTTGATTTTGCAGCCCCAGTTTCTTGTGAGACTGGGGTGTTTGCGCGCTACGAGACGTATCAGGCTTTCAGACAGCTTACTGCATCCCAGGATGGAGAGAAGGGTGAAGGAAAGAGCAGGAAGCGCGGCGGCGGGGAGAAGCAGGGCGAGGGAAGAACCGACGAGGTTGGCCGCCGTGATGAACGCGGCGGGGACGCAGATTAGGATAAGATAAGCGGGGAATTTAATCTGTACGCGCTGGGTGCCATAAGTCAGCCCGGCGGTTAGGGAATCGACGGATACGGCGGCGAGAAAGAGGAGGAGCGCCGCGAAAGCAGAAGACATAGGAAAATCACCTCAATGGAAAAAACTTTATTTTATATTGTATGGAAAAAACGACAAGAGTTGATGAATTTTATTTACGCACAATTTAAAAAATGGTATGATAAACCTATAATGTGCCAGTGTAACAATGATAGTCCGGTTATTACAAAATCGTTTTGTCAGAATGGGGGTTTTTTATGGAGTTAATGTTTATCGGGGCAGACCATGAGGTTACGGGAAGTTGTCATTATCTTCGGGTAGGGGAGAAAAATATTCTGATTGATTACGGCATGGAGCAGGGAGCGAATGTGTTTGAGAATTGTGAGCTGCCTGTGGATGCGGCGTTGATTGACTACGTATTCTTGACGCATGCGCATATAGATCATTCCGGTATGCTTCCTCTTCTGTATGCCAGGGGGTTCCGGGGCGGCATCTATGCGACTGTCGCGACTTGCGATTTGTGCAGCATCATGCTGCGTGACTGCGCCCATATCCAGATGCAGGAGGCGGAGTGGAAGAACCGCAAGGCGAAGAGAAGTTCTGAAAATGCAGTGATTGAGCCCGTGTACACGATGGAAGACGCGGACGGGACGATTAAGCGGCTTATCCCTTGCGATTATGCGAGTATGATAAATGTGTGTGAGGGTGTGCAGATTCGGTTTACGGATATCGGGCACTTGCTTGGCTCTTCCAGTATTGAGGTGTGGGCGACGGAAGAGGGCGTGACGAAGAAATTGGTCTTTTCCGGGGATATCGGCAACAGCGACCAGCCTTTGATTAAGAATCCGAAACTGACGGAAGAGGCGGACTATGTGGTGATGGAGTCTACTTATGGCGACAGGCTGCACAGCGAGGACAGACCGGATTATATCGGGGAACTGACGAGGATATTACAGTCAACCTTTGATAAGGGCGGCAATGTCGTGATTCCCTCCTTCGCGGTGGGCAGGACACAGGAAATACTGTATTTTCTGCGCCAAATCAAGGCGGAAGGGCTGGTGAAGGGACATGAAGGGTTCCATGTCTATGTGGATAGCCCGCTGGCGGTGGAAGCCACCGGTATTTTCCATAAGAACGAACATGAATGTTTCGACGAAGAAGCGATGGCGCTTGTCAGGAAAGGAATCAATCCCATTACCTTCCCCGGGCTTCGGCTTGCGATTACCAGTGACGAATCAAGGGCGATTAATTTCGAGAACAGTCCCAAGGTTATCATATCGGCGTCCGGTATGTGTGAGGCGGGCAGAATCAGGCACCACCTGAAACATAACCTGTGGCGGCCGGAATGTACGATTCTGTTCGTGGGCTACCAGGCGGTGGGGACGCTTGGCAGGCATATCGTGGAGGGCGCCAGGGAAGTGAAGCTTTTTGGTGAACAGATAGAGATACGCGCACAGATTATGAAGCTTATCGGCATGAGCGGGCACGCGGATAAGAACGGGCTTCTCAAGTGGGTGGAAGGATTTAAGAAGAAACCGCGGAAAGTGTTCGTGGTGCATGGCGAGGACGGCGTCTGCAAGCTTTTTACGGAATGCCTGAAAATAGAACATGGCATCGATGCTTATGCGCCGTACAGCGGCACCCGTTTTGATTTGGTTAAGGGCCAGTTCATCTATGAAGCGCAGCCTGTGGCAGTGAAGAAGAAAGGGAAAGGCATCTCCGATGTCTTTGCAAGGCTGCTTGCCAGCGGGCAGAGGCTTATTGCGGTTATACATAAAAACGAAGGCGGGGCAAATAAGGACCTTGCGAAATTTGCGGACCAGATTAACTCGCTTTGTGATAAGTGGGATAACAGAATATAGGATAGAAAAGAGAAAAGGAATCAGGCGGATTATGAGTGCAGCAGACCACATTTTTATAAAGATGTGCAAGGATATTCTTGAGAACGGTACGAGTACGGAGGGGGAGAAGGTAAGGCCCCATTGGGCGGACGGTACGTTGGCCTATACGATAAAACAGTTTGGCGTGGTGAACAGGTATGACTTGTCGAAGGAGTTCCCGATTATGACGCTGCGGCGGACGGCGCTTAAGAGCGCAACCGACGAGATGCTCTGGATATGGCAGCGCAAGTCCAACAATGTCAAGGACTTGCACAGCCATATATGGGATGAGTGGGCTGACAGGGACGGTTCTATCGGCAAAGCCTACGGTTATCAGATGGGGGTAAAGCATCAGTATAAAGAGGGCATGATGGACCAGGTGGACCGCGTCATTTACGATTTGAAGAATAATCCTTTCAGTCGCCGTATTATGACGAACATCTACGTACATCAGGATTTGCACGAAATGAACCTGTATCCTTGCGCTTACAGCATGACATTCAATGTGACCCAGAAGAAAGGGCATGACAGGCTGACGTTAAATGCCGTCTTAAACCAGCGTTCCCAGGATGTGCTTACCGCCAATAACTGGAACGTGGTGCAGTATGCGGTGTTAGTGCATATGCTGGCCCAGGTCTGCGGCATGGAGGTAGGGGAATTGGTGCATGTGATTGCGGACGCGCACATTTATGACAGGCATATTCCTATTATAGAAGAAATGATTACGAGGCCGTGTTATGATGCGCCTGTTTTCTGGCTGAATCCCGAGGTGAAGGATTTCTATGAGTTTACAAGGGATGATGTGAAAGTGGAGAGTTATGTCACTGGCCCCCAGGTGGAGAATATACCTGTGGCGATATAGAATAGGAGAACCGAGAGATGAATTTAATCGTAGCAGTAGACAGCAATTGGGCGATTGGCTGTAAGAACAGCCTGCTTGTCAGCATTCCGGCTGACCACAAGTTTTTCCGGCAGGAGACGACGGGTAAGGTGGTGGTGTTTGGCAGGAAGACGTTGGAGACTTTTCCCCAGGGTATGCCTTTGAAAAACCGCACGAATATCGTCCTGTCTTCCAACCCGGATTATCATGTGAAAGACGCCATCGTTGTACATAGTAAGGAAGAGCTTCTGGAGAAGTTAAAAGATTATCCGGACGAGGAGGTCTATATCATCGGCGGGGAGAGTGTTTACCGCATGATGCTGCCTTACTGCGATGTGGCGCATGTGACGAAGATAGACCATGCCTATGAGGCGGACGCTTATTTTCCGGATTTAGATGAGGACCCGGGGTGGGAGGTTACGGCGGACAGCGAAGAGCAGACTTATTTTGATATTGCCTATGAGTTTGTGAAATATGAGCGTGTAAGGTAGGCAGGGAAGGAAAAAATTATGGGTTACAGTCCGGAGAAGGCGGCGGCATCAGACAGGGGGCAGCAGGTTTCTACGCTGTTACAGGCGAAGGAACAGTTGGAACGTAAGAATATAGAGTTAGAAGAAGCAATTATGGCGGCGAAGAAGGCGGACAGCGCCAGGGATATTTTCCTGGCGAATATGTCCCATGAGCTGCGCACGCCGATTAACACGATTCTTGGCCTGAATGAATTGATTATAAGGGAAAGCCAGGATGAGGCGGTCAAGGAATATGCGTTGGATATCAGGCAGGCGGGCAATATCCTTCTTACGTTGGTCAGCGATATCCTGGACTTCACGACGTTGGAGGCAGGGCAGATGGAGCTGATGGAAGGAATTTATGATATCAGCTCGTTGTTAAATGACTTGATTAACGGCATTTCCCTGCAGGTACGCAAGAAGAAGCTTGAACTGAAACTGGATATTGCGAAGGATATACCGCACAAACTTCTGGGAGATGAGATACATTTAAGGCAGATTATAGGAAACTTGCTTTCCAATGCCGTGAAATATACGGAGAAAGGCAGGATTACGTTGCATATCAGCTGGCGGAAGCTGCCGCAGGATAAAGTTGAATTGTTCATTGTCGTTAAGGATACAGGCGTCGGTATCAAGGAGAAGGATATACCGAAACTGTTCGGCGTTTTCCAACGCATGAATACTACCGTCCGTAATAAGAATGAGCGGACAGGACTTGGGCTTGCCATTACGAACCGGCTTGTAAAAATGATGGGCGGCAAACTGGAAGTGCAGAGCGTCTACGGTAAGGGTTCCGCGTTTTCCTTTAAGGTGGTACAGAAGGTGGCGGACAAGGCGCCTCTTGGGGATTTTGAGAAGCAATACAACGAGAGTTTGCGAAGCACTGAAAATTATCGCCAGAAATTTATTGCCCCTATGGGAAGAATCCTGGTAGTTGACGACAATGCCATGAACCTGGCAGTGGCTCAGGGACTTCTTAAGCAGACCAGGCTGCAGGTTGATGTGGCGAGCAGCGGCGAGGAATGTCTGGAACTGATGAAGCATAAGACGTATCATCTTATCTGTATGGACCATATGATGCCGGTGATGGATGGAGTGGAGACGCTGCATAAAATAAGAGAACTTGACAGTAATCCGTCTGCGGACGTCCCGGTGATTGCGCTGACGGCCAATGCGGTGCCGGGAGCAAAAGAATTTTATTTAAACGAAGGTTTCCAGGATTATCTTACGAAACCTATCGATGCGGACAAATTTGAAAATATGCTGATTGAGTATCTGCCTGACAGTGTGGTCTATCTGACACAGGGGCAGAATGTAGATATGGAATATGAGATGCAGGATGCGGAGCTTGCGCTGGATATCCGTGAAAGCCAGTTATTCATGATTGGATTTAACATCCGCAACGGTTTAAAATATATGGGCGGCGACAAGGCGCTTTACAGCAAGGTGCTGCGTGACTTCCATTTGATATTGAAAGAGAAGGAGGACGCTCTTAGGGGATTTTTAAAGAATGGGGATATGCCGGGATATGCCATTGTCGTGCATTCTTTGAAGGGGAATGCAAGAAATCTGGGAGCAGACGAGCTTGCGGATGAGGCGTTCGAGCTTGAGAAGATGAGTAAGGCAGGACGGATTGAGGATGTGGAAGTGCACTCTCCGATTCTTTTTAATATGATGAAGACGATGAGAAGCGGCTTGAAAGCGTATCTCGACAATGAAGAAAAGAATGAGGCGGCCGATGAGAAAATGACGCCGGAGGTTTTGCTTCCGATTGCGGATGAAGAGTGGAAGCGGGCTTTGGAAGAACTGGCGGAGCGGCTTGATGACTTTGACGGTGACAGTGCCGGCGAGAAAATCGAGGAACTAAAGAGGTACGACCGTCCTGAATCGGACAGGAAAATGCTCCGGCTGTGTGAGAAGGCGGTCAAGGATTTCGCTTTTGACGTGGCGCTTGAGGTAGTGGATGCGGTAATGCCTTGACTTTTGGAAAGAAAGGTATAATATAGATAAAGGAAAATACGTGAGTGCATTTTGTGGATGGCACAAAGAAACTCCGAGAGTACATCGTTTCGGAATGGAGGAGAAGCATGGGTAATAAGATGGAAAAGAAAAACATTGACTGGGCAAATCTTGGATTCTCTTATCAGGAGACGGATAAGAGGTTCGTGGCTAATTATCAGAACGGCGCATGGGATGAAGGAGCGCTTATATCCGATGCCAATATTTCCATCAATGAGTGTGCCGGCGTGTTACAGTATGCGCAGACATGCTTCGAGGGAATGAAAGCGTATACGACGGAGGACGGGCGTATTGTGACTTTCCGTCCTGATTTAAACGCACGGCGCATGGCTGATACGTGTAAGAGGCTTGAGATGCCTGTTTTTCCGGAAGAGCGTTTTGTGCAGGCTGTAGTTGATACGGTGGCAGCCAATGAGGCGTATGTGCCCCCTTATGGGTCGGGCGCAACTCTTTATATTCGTCCGTATATGTTCGGAAGCTCGCCTGTGATTGGCGTAAAACCTGCGGAAGAGTACCAGTTTAGAGTTTTCACGACGCCTGTAGGCCCTTATTTCAAGGGGGGTGTGAAGCCTCTGACCATTAAAGTGAGTGATTTCGACAGGGCGGCGCCGCGGGGCACGGGACATGTGAAGGCAGGTTTAAACTATGCCATGAGCCTTCATGCGATTATGACGGCGCATGCAGAAGGCTACGATGAAAATATGTACCTGGACGCGGCTACAAGGACGAATGTGGAGGAGACGGGCGGCGCGAATTTCCTGTTCGTGACGAAAGATAACAAGGTTGTAACCCCGAAATCATCCAGTATACTCCCTTCCATCACGAGGCGTTCCCTGATGGTGGTGGCGAAGGATTATCTTGGCCTGGAAGTGGAGGAGAGGGAGATTCCGCTTGAGGAAGTGCAGGATTTTGCAGAATGCGGACTGTGCGGTACGGCGGCGGTTATTTCACCTGTCGGCAAGATTGTAGACCATGGCAGGGAAATTGCATTCCCGAGCGGCATGAGTGAGATGGGGCCGGTTACGAAGAAATTGTATGACACATTGACAGGAATCCAGATGGGACGCATCGAGGCGCCTGAAGGGTGGATTCATGTGATTAAGTAAGTTTTCATTATGTTAATTTGTCAGTATGACAAGATAGATTAAGAACTAAAGGGGAGAGGGATTAGGTTGAGGTGCTTTTGGCATGCAATTTAATCCCTTTTCACATATATCAGAAAGGGATAGAGGATTGAAAATGAGCGCATCGATAAGAGAGAGGTACCCATACTTATACGAGACACATCTGCATACATGCGAGTCCAGCGCCTGCGCCAAAAGCACCGGCGCCGAGATGGCGAGGGCATGTAAAGAATACGGTTATACAGGTATTTTCGTGACAGACCACAACTGGGGCGGAAATACTGCGGTTGATAGGGGAATGCCCTGGGAAGATTGGGTGGATACATTCTGTCTGGGGTATGAACATGCCAAGGCGGAGGGGGATAAGATTGGGCTGGATGTATTCTTTGGCTATGAAGCGGGATACAACGGGACAGAATTTCTCATCT
Source organism: uncultured Lachnospiraceae bacterium (assembly GCA_947172645.1). GTDB lineage: Bacteria > Bacillota > Clostridia > Lachnospirales > Lachnospiraceae > UBA3282. The sequence goes on from CAMWBY010000005.1 coordinate 123,956, forward strand.
ATGGAATTGACGGCCTGTGGCTGAAAGCCCATCCGGAGCTTCGGACGGCCACGGTCGAAGAACAGTACAGATTGGTGCATGAGGCAGGGGGATTGGTGATTCACGCCCATCCTTTCCGGGTGGCAGGGTATATACCGGAATTACGTCTGTACCCGGAATGGGTGGACGGCGTGGAAGGCATTAATGCAACCCACTCCAATCCCAGGAGCATGGCCCATAACAATCATGAATTTGATATACGGGCGTTGTCCTATGCCCGGACGCACGCCCTGCCTGTCAGCGCAGGGTCCGATATCCATGAGAAGTATCTTTTTGGGGGAGGAATTGCTTTCAGTCGCCGTCTGGTTTCGGCGGCGGACTATGGGGTCGCTTTACGTGAAGGAGACTATGTCCTGACCGACGGCTCAGTGTGGTATGATAAACACGGAAACAGCATAAACTGAACGTGAAAGCAAAATGCAGCGTATGGTCTGTTACAGAAAGAATGGGAAATATATGATTAAAAACGGATGGAAAAAATTTGTGGGAGTATTTCTTGCGGCAGCAGTCTCCATGGGAAGCCTGTCGGGCTGTGGGGATGAAAACAGTTTTGGCACTAAGGTGGTGCTTACCACCGGGTTTCATAAAGACGAGGTTTTCAGAATTGAGACGAGCACATGTTCCCTGCCGGAGATTATGGTCTATCTGACTAATATACAGAACCGCTATGAAAGCGTATACGGCACGGAAATCTGGGAGACGAATGTGGATGGCGTGACGCTGGAACAGAACGTGAAGGATATTGCGCTTGCGCAGATTGCACGTATTAAGACCATGAACCTGATGGCGAAACAATTCGAGGTGGAATTGAGTGAAGAAGAAAAGGCGCAGGTGGAGAATGCGGCGGATGCTTATTACGGTTCCTTAACTGACATGGAGATTGAACGGATGGGTGTATCAAAAGATACAGTCAGCAAATTGTACGCGGAGTTTGCCCTGGCGGAGAAGGTGTACCAGTATACGATTAAGGACATTAACCCGGAAATCAGTGACGACGAGGCCCGTACTATCACCGTACAGCATATTCTCATTAAGACGTATGCGTTGGATGGAACCGGGAAAAAGATTGCGTATACCGAGCAGGCGAAGAAGGACGCTTATGACCGGGCCTGTGAAGTGTACAAACTGGTGGAGCAGGGGGAGGATTTTGACGAACTTGTGCGCCGATACAGTGAAGATGACAAGAGCACGTATTCTTTCGGAAAAGGAGAGATGGACGAGGCGTTCGAGACTGCCGCGTTTAATTTAGGCAAGGATGAGATAAGCGATATTGTGGAATCGGAATATGGCTACCACATTATCAAGTGCCTCAATACGTTCAATAAGGATGAGACAGATGCCAATAAGGTGAAGATTGTAGACCAACGCCGGGCGGAAGCCTTCGGGCAGGAGTATGATGCCTATGTGGAGACGCTTACCCGGAACCTGAATGAAGAATTGTGGGACAGCGTTGGGTTCATACATGACGAGAATGTGAAGACGATGGATTTCTTTGAGGTCTATGCGCAGTATTTTGGGAAGTGAATTTTCTTTTTATAAAGTTTTTATAAAATTATTAGCACTCGTTAAGAATGAGTGCTAATTTCTTCTTGACTTCTTGGCACGGGCGTATTAAACTATCCACTAGTAAAGAAATACAGGCAAAGTGATTGCCTTCTCGCGACAAGTCGCTCAGAAATGGCGGTTAGCGTGAAATATTAGAATGAAGAAAGGAACGTGGCAAAATGGCAGCAAAACATGGTAACTTATCAATCAACAGCGATAATATTTTTCCGATTATCAAAAAATGGCTGTATTCCGACCATGACATTTTTTTCCGGGAATTGATTTCCAACGGATGCGATGCAATTACAAAGTTAAAAAAACTGGATATGATGGGCGAATATACGCTCCCGGACGGATATCAGGCGAAGATTCAGGTGGTTGTAAATCCCGAGGAGAAGACGCTTAAGTTCATCGATAACGGTATCGGCATGACGGCGGGCGAAGTAGAAGAGTACATCAACCAGATTGCTTTTTCCGGCGCGACAGACTTTATTGAAAAATACAAAGACAAGGCAAACGAAGACCAGATTATCGGCCATTTCGGCCTGGGATTCTATTCGGCGTTTATGGTGGCGGATGAGGTGCACATCGACACGCTGTCATATCAGGACGGCGCGCAGGCAGTTCACTGGGAATGCGACGGCGGCACGGAGTTCGACATGGAGGAAGGGACAAGGACAGAAGTAGGTACAGAGATTACCCTCTATATCAACGAAGACTGTCTGGAGTTCTGTAATGAGTACAAGGCAAGGGAAGTCATCAAGAAGTACTGTTCGTTCATGCCTACGGAAATTTACCTGTCCAAGGCCAACACCACGGAGACACAGACCATTAAGGTGGACGAGAAGCTGGATACGGATGAGGTGGTTGAGGAGATTGCCAAGGAGAAGGAAGAGGACGAACAGAAGCTGAAAATCAAGAAACGTCCTGAACTGCTCAATGAGACCCATCCTCTTTGGACGAAGCATCCGAATGAGTGCACCAAGGAAGAGTATCTGGAGTTTTACCGCAAGGTGTTCCAGGATTACAAGGAGCCGCTTTTCTGGATACATTTGAATATGGATTACCCGTTCAACATGAAAGGAATCCTGTATTTCCCGAAGATTAACATGGAGTATGAGTCCATCGAGGGAACCATCAAATTATACAACAACCAGGTATTTATCGCAGACAATATCAAGGAAGTGATTCCCGAGTTCTTACTTTTGTTAAAAGGTGTGATAGACTGTCCTGACCTGCCCCTTAACGTGTCCAGGAGCGCATTGCAGAATGACGGGTTTGTAAAGAAAATCAGCGAGTATATCACGAAGAAGGTTGCGGACAAGTTGTCCGGCATGTGCAAGACCGAGAAGGAAGAATATGAGAAATACTGGGATGATATCAGTCCTTTCATCAAGTTTGGCTGTCTGAAGGACGACAAGTTCTGCGAGAAGATGACAGATTATATTCTCTTCAAGAATCTGGACGGCGTATATATGACATTGCCGGAGTGCCTTGAAGTCAATAAAGTCGACCCTGATGAAAAAGAGGACGCTACGGCTAGCGGTTCCGCTGACAGCGACGATGTGGGAGCAGCAGAAACTGGTGAAGGTGCAGAAGCTGCCACAGATGATGAAAACACGGAAGCCGTACAGGATAGCGACGCAGACGGGAATGAGGGCAGCGATGGAACCGGGGCAGTTGACGAGAACGGCGAGAGAGTGGAAGCAGAGATAGTCGATGAAAATGGGGATGATGACTCGGAGGAAGAAACGGAGGACGAGAAGAAAGAGAAAGTCATCTACTACGTGACAGACGAGAAGCAGCAGAGCCAGTACATCAACATGTTCAAGGCTGCCAAGATGGATGCGGTTATCCTGACACATAATATAGACCAGCCTTTCGTCTCTCAGTTGGAGGCGAAGAACGAGGGCATTAAGTTCCAGAGAATCGATGCTGATTTAACGGACGTCTTCAAGGCAAAGACTTCCAAGAAGGCGGAGAAGGAGATGGAGGAACAGGCGGAGGCAGTTGCCAAGCTGATGAAGAAAGCCCTTAAGAAAGATGCCATCAAGGTCAAAATCGAGAAGCTTAAGAATAAGAAGATTTCTTCTATGATTACGCTGTCCGAGGAGACGCGAAGAATGCAGGATATGATGAAGATGTATTCCATGCAGGGTATGGACATGGGGGCGTTTGGCAAGGAAGGCGAGACACTGATTCTGAATGCAAACCATCCGCTTGTACAGTATGTACTGGAGCATCAGGACGGCGAGAATGTGAAGATGATTTGCGAGCAGCTCTACGACCTGGCACTCTTGCAGCAGGCGCCGCTTGAGCCGGAGGCGATGACGAAGTTTGTAGCCAGGAGCAACGATATTATGCTGATGCTGACAAAATAAGTTATGTAAACTAAATGTGATTACGTAGATGTATGAAAAGGGATGAATTTGTGCTGAGGCAGCAGGTTCGTCCCTTTTTAGAAAACAGGGGGAGGGACTATTTTGAAAGCAATCGGTCTTGATATCGGGACGACCACCATCAGTGCGGCGGTCATCGACATGAACAATGGAAAAACAGAAGAAGCGTACACGATAGGCAATGATAGTTTTCTTCCGGCGGAACATGAGTGGGAGAAACTTCAGGATGCGGGAAAGATTCTTGAGAAGGCGCGGAGGCTTCTGGATGACATTCTGGAATCACATACAGATATCAGGGTGATTGGGCTGACCGGGCAGATGCACGGGATTGTCTATCTGGATAAGAACGGCAGGCATGTCAGTCCGCTTTATACCTGGCAGGACGGCAGAGGGGCGCAGACATGTTTTGACGGCAGCAGCCTGTGTGAATTGATTCAAAAAAGATATGACCTGCGGGTATACACCGGGTATGGGCTTGTGACCCATCTGTATCATGTGCGGACAGGACAGGCGCCGGAGGAGGCTGTGAAAATCTGTACGATTATGGATTATCTGGGCATGTCTCTGACTGGCAGGGTGGAGCCTGTCCTTCACAGCAGCGTTGCGGCGAGCCTTGGATTTTACGATGTGGAAAAAGGATGTTTTATGAAGAAAATACTGGAACAGGAAGGGGCGGACACGGCTATTCTGCCGGAGGTGACGGAAGATTTCCAATCCATTGGAACCTATAAAGGAATCCCGGTGGGTGTGGCAATCGGGGACAATCAGGCGAGTTTCCTTGGAGCTGTCAGGAGTGCCAGGGACGCGGTTCTTGTCAATATGGGAACCGGAGGGCAGATTTCCGTCTTGTCGGACAGGTGTTTTGCTGCCAAAGGGATTGAGGCAAGACCCTTCGCACCGGGATGGTTTCTTCTGGTAGGTGCCTCCCTCTGCGGCGGCAGGGCCTATGCGATGTTGGAATCCTTTTTCAGGAGCTATGCCGAATGCATCGGGGCGGAAGGAATCAACCATTACGAAATGATGGAACGGCTGACGGAACGTGGGGAGCCCCAGGAGAAACTGAAAGTGTCCACATGCTTCTCCGGGACGAGGGACAAGCCTGGGAAAAGAGGGCATATCAAGAATATCGGAATATCTAATTTTACACCGGAGGCATTTGTTTACGGCGTGCTTGACGGGATGGCTGACGAACTTTACGCCATGTACCATAAGATTGCCAAAGGAATTGGCGATTCCAGGAATACGATAATTGCGTCCGGTAACGGTATACGAAAGAACCGTCATCTTCAGGATATTATGGGGAAGAAATTCGGGATGAGCCTGCAGATGGCGGAGAATGAAGAAGAGGCGGCGTGCGGAGCCGCTTTTGCCGGGATGATTGGGACCGGGTTTCTTGCGTTGGAGGATGCTGTTGGGATAGGTGGTTTTCGGGAGGCATAAGGAGCTATCCTTTTGATTGCAGACAAAACATACATAAAAAGTGACCATACCGTTGAAAGGTAAGGTCATTTTTTGTTTTGGATGTTTTCTGAAACTTTTCAGGCTCCAAAAAAATCTATATAGTAAAAGAATAAAACAGAAAGGCGCGTACCTGTTATGAAACAAATACTATATGAAAGGTTAATCCAATATATCCTTGAAAATCAAGACCGGTTTTACAGAGTGGCTTATAGTTACACCAGGCATCAGGAGGACGCTCTTGATGTTGTCCAGAGTGCGGTATGTAAAGCGCTTGAGGCGCATAAAAGCATAAAGAATGAAGAAGCAATCAAGACCTGGTTTTATAAAATATTGATTAATGAATGCCTGATAGTATTAAAAAAGCGAAAACGGCTTTTGTTGGCCGATGACGCTTTGGAACGGGAGGAGGTGTATTACGAAAAAGGTTATGAGCAGGATGACGACATGGAAAAGGAACTGGACAGATTGGAACTTGACGTGCAGGGAATTATAAAACTCCGGTTTTTTGAAGAATTGTCTTTGAAGGAGATTTCCAGTATTACCGGATTAAATTTGAATACGGTGAAAACAAAGCTTTATCGTGGCCTAAAACAGTTGAAAGAAAATATTCAGGAGGCAGATTTATGGGTAAATTAGAAACAATGAAGGAAAGATATGACCAGATTACTATTCCGGAGGAGCTTAATAGCCGGGTACAGCAGGAGATACAAAAGTCAAGGCAGAAAGAAGAAAAAAGGCGGGATGTCGGCAGCCGCAGGTTCAAGAGGACGATTCGCAGTATAGAGGCGGCCGCAGCAGCCGTATGCATTCTTTTCACAGCGGCCTTGAATACGAGTCCGGTATTTGCAAAAGAAGCAGGAGAACTTCCGGTGATTGGCGGTTTGGCCCAGATATTGACATTCCGCTCTTACGAAACGGAACAAGACGATATAAAAGTATCTGTGGAAATCCCAACAATTGAGATGATTGCAGAGGATACCGGGATACCGGTGGATGAGATTAATCAGGAAATCCTTGACAGATGTAACCAGTATGCGGATGACGCAATGATACGTGCGGAAGAATACAGGACTGCTTTTCTGGAAACAGGCGGGACGCCGGAAGAGTGGGCGGAGCATCATATAAAAATCACTGTTGGTTATGAGATAAAACAGCAGAGTGATAATTATCTGTCTTTTGTCGTGGGAGGAAGCGAAAACTGGACGAGTGCCTATCGTGAATCAAAATATTACAACTTGGATTTAAGTACAGGAAAAACTGTCACATTAGAGGATATCCTGGGCGGTAATTATGTGGAACTGGCAAACAAGAGCATCAGGGAACAGATTGCCGAAAGACAAAAATCAGGGGAAATATTTTTTACAGAAGAGGAAGGAGGTTTTGCGGGGATTTCGGAAGATGTAAAATTTTATATCAATGAGAATAACCGTCCGGTTATCGTTTTTGGGAAATACGAAATTGCGCCCGGTTCATCGGGAGAAATTGAATTTGAGATTACAGGAGGAAATTAAAATGAGAAAGAAAATGAAAAGTATGGTCGTTATGGTTCTTGGTTTTGCTCTGACAGGGTCGGTTCTGACGGGATGCGGAGAAAGCCGGCAGCCCCGCCAGGATACACAGCAGGATATCCCTATGAGTATATCGGAGGAAACCGGAGAGGATTCTGTTGAGAAAAAGACAAAGACAGAGCAGACAGAGGCGACAGCGCCAGAAGAGCCGGAGGAAACAGTACAGAGTCAGGAAGGATATGAAGATAACTTTGCGGTTGACAGCGACGCGGCAAAGGCATTTGCGCAAAAAGTGAAAGAGGCAACCGCCGAAAAGGATTTGGAGGCTCTTGCAGAATTGACTGCATTTCCGGTTTATGTAGGCTTGCCGGGGGTTGATGTGGTAGAAACAAAAGAACAATTTTTGGAGCTTGGCCCAGATGCGGTGTTTACGGATGAGCTGATGGAGTCCGTAGAAATGGCCGATATTGATAATTTTCAGCCTAGTATGGCGGGATTTCCCATTTCAGACGGCAGGATAGCAAGCATAAATTTTGGCGTAGTAGACGGGGAACTGGCAATCAACGGAATCAATTATTGATTAATGAAAGCGAGATAACTTTTGTCAAAGTGTATCGCGGTGACGAACTCAATAACCATGTAGCTCAAATGAAGCCGTGGGCAGTCTGCAAAAATCAGGCTTTCCACGGCTCTATTCAAGTAAACGTCTTTAGATACAACCAGGCGGGACGGGCATAAAATGTGCCCCCATAACTGCCTGTTTTAGGAAAAGCGCGATTCATCCCGGCTCCGAAATGCGGCTGACGCCTACATAGATTTCGGAAATCTTATACCATGTAGGATAATCTACAATACCGGATTGGGGCAGGTTGAAAATGCGCTGGAAGGCGCGTACCGCATTGGCAGTGTTGTTGCCATAGATTCCGTCTGCCGTGATACGGGGAATGGCAGGGTAATTCTGCGCAATGCGGTTAAGCTGCTGCTGAATCTGCAGTACTTTGTCACCGGAAGAACCCACATTCAGGTTGTAGCCGGGCCATGAAGACGGAACGCCGGACACGGCGACTGCTGTGTTGATATACATGTCGCTGCCATAGTAGTAGCGGATAATTTCTATGGGAGTGTAGCCTTCGTCACCCAAGTATTTGGAGCCCCACTGGCTTAAGCCGTCGCAGGTCACGTTCCTGCCATCGCAGTAGGAAGTAAATATGGGCTGACGCACGCCGGGGCGTGAGAGGTAGTTGGCGAAGATGGAGTCCACCAGTCTGTCTACATTGGAGTAGATATTCCGGCCGCGTATCCATTTCTGGTCGTAGGCGGTGGAAGAAGTGATGGTGAAATTATAGCCTTTGTTCCGATACCACTCCGTATATACTCTGTTCAACGTAAAGGACATGATAGCCAGTGTGTTGGCGTAGATAGCGCTTTCCGGCCAGGTGGCATAGATTTCGGAAGAAACCACGTTCTTGATATAATCCCGGTATCTGACATAATAGTTTGAAGCGGTGTAGTCGGAGGGGACGCCGTCGTGGACGATAACGTATTCCGGGATGACCACACGGCTTAAGACGATTTCGCCGGATTCGTCCATTGGCTTGATTTCATCCTCCGGAATTTTGGGCGGATAATCGCCGTACAGCGTATGGTCGGGTATGACGATGGTTTCCTCCGGTTCCTGGGATATTTCCGTGGGAATCATCTCGATATTCTGCACGGCTGTCACGTCGGGAAGTACCTCCACGCCGGAGACTGTCACCGGCTCATATCCGGGCGCGGTAATGTTTAATGTGTATTCCGCATAGGGCATGGGCGAGTTGGGCGTCAGGCTGTATTCAAGGGGCGGGGCGCTTAAGGATACGGTGTCTGTCTGCCCGGACGAATCAGTCGTAAGGGTTTCCAACGTGCTGTCCGGCTCTCCGGTGTATGAAATGGTTATGTTAGCGTTCTGGATTGGTATCAGCCCTACATTGGCAGTTACATTAATCTGTAGCATACCAAGCCCGGGGTTTTCGGACTGTGTGCTTCTTAAAATAGGCTCTTCCATAAAAATCCTCCATTCTTGCTGCGTATAGAAAACAGAATATATTGTTTTTTGCATGGGTCTCTTCTTAATATCATATGCCATATAGGAAAAGTAGGTTACAACCTGCGCGGTTAGACCGCTACTCGGGATTTATCCTTACAACTAGACAAGTGAATATGCCAGTTACTTAATATTCGTTGCACTAGTACATATAAATGCATTAAAGGTTGCGCTGTCCGGTTCATAGATGGTAAAATGAAACCGTGGCAGTATGCAAAGACGGAAGAGAAAGGTAAACCGGAAGCGTGAGACAGGCAGTACAAGAGATATTAAACGGCAAATTTAATTTTGACAGAGGTTCTTTGGACTTTTCCTGCGAGTCCGTCGAGCTGTCGCTTCATGCCGACGAGACGGCGGAAGGCTCTTTTAAGGTGTTTGGCCCGGAGGGAAGCGTGACGGAAGGGTATGTGGTGTCCTCCGACTTGCGTATGGAGTGCTTGACGAAGGAGTTTCGCGGCAGAGAGGACGATATCCATTACCAGTTTCATGCCGGCGGGATGGAAGCTGGGGAAGAAGTCCATGGCAGTTTCAGTGTGATATCGAATCAGGGGGAGTACTGTATTCCCTTTTCTGTGTCTGTGGAGCCGGAGATAATAGATTCCAGTCTTGGAAATATCAAGAATCTGTTCCATTTTACAAATCTGGCCAGAAGCAATTGGGAAGAGGCGGTAAACCTCTTTTATTCTGATGGATTTGAGGCGGTGTTCTCGAGCCACGACAGGCATTATTACGCTACATACAAGGGACTTTCCGCGGTCAAAGGCAACGAACATAATGTGGAAGAATTCCTGCTTGAGATAAATAAGAAAAAACCCGTGGAGTATATACCGGAGGAGGCGGAAATTAAGATTGAAGACCCTCTGGAGACGACCCGTTATGCGCTTGTGGTCAATCGGAACGGATGGGGCTACACCCGTCTCCAGGTCCGGGCGGAAGGGGAGTTCTTGCGTGTGGAGGAAAACACGGTGTCGGACGCCTCTTTTCTGGGGAATATTTACAGGCTGTATTATTATGTGGAGCATGAGAAGCTTCATGCAGGCAATAATTATGGCTGCATCGTGCTGATGCAGGAAAATAAGGAAATTCGGATTCCCATCACGGTCGCGCTGCATTTGTCCGGGCGCAAAGCGCTCGGAATCCATCGGGAAAAAAGGCAGCTTACGGTACAGATGATGGAATATTACCAGGCTTTCCGTGTCAAGAAAATCAGCACTACAACCTGGATGACGGAGACCACGAAGCTGCTTGCCCGTCTGATAGAGCTTGACGATAAGGATATCACGTTGAAATTGTTCCAAGCGCAGATTCTTCTGACGGAGGAGCGGTACAACGAGGCGAAATGGATGATAGAGAAACATGAGCCGCAGGTGCTTGCCAGACGGGCCGACTGCCCGGAATTGTGGTGCTATTATCTGTATTTGACGACACTCTACAGCGGGGATGACCGGTATGTGGACAATGTGGCGGCGGAAGTGGAAGAAGTCTACGACCGCAACAGAGGAAACTGGAGGATTGCATGGCTGCTTTTGTATCTGTCTGAAGAATATGTAAGGAATGCTTCCAGGAAGTGGGAACTTCTGGAGGAATTATTCAGATACCAGTGCACCTCTCCGGTCATTTATATCGAAGCATGGCATCTGATTTGCATGAATCCGGCGATGCTGTTAAAGCTGGATGAATTTGAACAGCAGATTCTCTATTACGCGGTCAGAAAGGATCTGATGAAAGAAGAGGTCATCTTACAGACGGTGTATCTGGCGCAAAAGCAGAAGGCTTATTCGGATGGCGTCTTTCGTATCCTGGCCAAGTTATATGAGAAAGAGCAGAGGGAAGACGTCCTTCACGCCCTGTGTACGCTTCTGATTAAAGGAAACCGTTACGGGGAGGCATATTATAAATGGTATCTTGCCGGGGTGGAGCAGAATCTGAGGATTACCAGGCTGTATGAATATTATATGATGTCTGTTTCCCTGGATTATGACGGGCCGTTGCCGAAGATGGCGCTGATGTATTTTGCTTACCAGAGCGACTTGCATTACGAGATTACGGCATACTTGTATGCCTATGTCTATCGTCATCGGGAGGAAATGACAGAGATTTATGTAAACTATGCCGCGGCCATGGAGCGTTTTGTGGTCGAACAGATACGGAGGGGTAGAATCAACAAAAACCTGGCCTATCTGTACCGCAACCTGGTGAGCCTGCCTATGATTGATGAGGAGAGCGCCAGGCAGTTGATTGCCATTCTTTTTACGAGGGAGGTCAGGGTGGATTCCGACAAGATAAAGGAGGCCATCCTCGTATATCCTTACGGCACACGGGAAGACGTCTATCCCGTGGTGGCGGGCAGGGCCCAGGTTCCGGTCTATGATTCAGACTGTAAGATACTTCTTGGCGACGGGGAAGGCAACCGGTATACGGTGAGCGTGGACTATGAAGCCAAACAGCTTTTGGGGCCGAGGAAGCTGTCGCTTATGGCTGCTCCTTTTGTACGGGACGATTTTGGTTATGCGGTCTATGCCTGCTTCGAATATCAGAATACTTTTGCCGTGCTTGACGAGAATGCAGACCTTTTCCTGTTTCTTACGAAATCAGACAGGATTGTAGAACATGTCAAACAGGAAATCCGTATGATGCTTGTCCATTTTTATTATGAAAAAGACAGAATGCGGGAGTTGGATGAGTTTTTGCTTGGGCTTGCACCGGACGATGTGGCGAAGCGCGACAGGAAAGAAATCATACGGTACATGGTTATTCGGGGTATGTACGCGGAGGCCTATGAATGGGTGCGGCGTTATGGGCCTCACGGGGTGGACGCCAAGATTCTGGTAAAGATGTGCAGCAGATTGCTTGACGAGGAGCAGCCGGAAGGCGACACAATTATGACAGGTGTACTGCGATACGTTGTAAGGAAAGGAAAATACGACGAAAATGTGTTGAATTATCTGATTCGTTATTACTTCGGCGGTATTCAGGATACACGGGATGTGTGGAAAACGGCGATGGATTTCGGAATGGATACTTACGCGCTCTGTGAGCGAATGTTAGTACAGATGCTTTATACGGGAACGGATGTGGCAGAGAAGAGTGAGATTTTCCGCACATACTGTAAAGGCGTAGGCAATGACGAGCTGATGGCGGCATATCTGTCCCAATGCTGTTATAACTATGCCGTAGGGGAACAGATTATGGAGTCTTATGTCTTCCGGGGCGTGCTGCGGCTGTACCAGGATGAAGTGCCTTTGCATCTTGTGTGCCGGATTGCTTTCTTGCTGTATTATGCACAGAACAGGAAAGAGCAGGACGATGTGGTGAGGCGGACATGCTGCGATTTCCTTCACCAGCTTCTGGACGAACAGATTGTCCTTCCGGTGTACAAAGAGTATCAGGGATTTATCCCCCAATTGGACGTATACCAGGACAAGACGATGGTGGAATACCGGTCCAGGCCTGGCAGCAGGGTAGTCATCCATTATCTGATACAGGATGGCAGCGGCGAGGAAAAAGAGTACTGCAAGGAAGAAATGAAAGATATGTTTGCGGGTATTTGCGTCAAGGAATTTATCCTTTTTTTCGGCGAACGGCTGCAGTTTTATATTACGGAGGAATGGGAAGGCGAAGAGAGGATGGTAAAGAGCGGCACAATCAATAAGAGCGATATGGGACAGGAGAGCTTTGAAAGCCGTTTTACCATTCTCAACGATATTATGATTGGGGAGACGCTGCAGGACTATGATGCGGTGGACGACCTGCTTCGGGAATATTACAAGAAAGAGTATATGGTCGGCAGTCTGTTCAGAATGCGCCAGTAGAAGACTGGCAAAGGTTACAGACTCCGAGAGTACATTAAGATAATCCGGGAGGCATTATGTTCTTAGAGCGCAGAGAAGAGAACAAATTGCATAAAGGGAGTGTGTTAGTAGGCTATGATTTAGGGAAGCAATATTCCCAGATTAGTTATTGTATCTATGGACAGGAAGATGTGGATACGGTGGCGACCGTGGTTGGGACGAAGCAGTACAATATTCCTATGATGTTATGTAAACGTGTGGGCGTGAACCAGTGGTTTTATGGGAAGGACGCCGTAAAGTATGCCGGGGAAGAGGGGATGCTTCCGGTGGAGGATATTCTGACCCTTGCGAAGGAGGGCGACAGGATTGACTTGGACGGAGAATCCTACGACCCTGTGGCGTTGCTTGCGCTGTTCCTGAAACGCAGCATGACCTTGATGAATTTCATAGCGACGGTGGAGAAGATTGACGCCATTATGTTTACAGTGGATGAACTGGATGATAGAATGGTGGAGGTTCTTGCACAGGCGTCGGCGAACCTGGGGCTTAGGACAGAACATATTTATTTCCAGAGCCACACAGAAAGCTTTTATTCATTCGTTCTCCATCAACCTCAGGAATTGTGGAATTATCAGGTGATTGTCTGTGAGCATGACGGTATGAGGCTGAAAACTTACCGTATGGAATGCAATAAACGGACGACGCCCATCGTGGTTTTAATTGAGGAGCAGGTTTATGAGACGCTTGTTATTCCGGATGAGGAAGAAGAGGAGGAGATTAAAAAGGACGCTTACCGGTTGGCGGACGAGAGGTTTTTGGGTATTTTGCAGCAGATGTGCGAGGGGAGGATTGTTTCCACGGCATACCTGTTAGGGGACGGTTTTCGTGGCGAATGGGATGAACAATCGATAAAATTTCTCTGCGCCAGTAGGAGAGTTTTTCGCGGAAACAACCTTTTTAGCAGGGGTGCATGCTATGGATTGTTGGAAAAACTGGAACCGAGCGATATCGGAAAACAGCATGTTTTCCTTGGAAAAGATAAATTGAAGTCGAACATCGGCATGAATGTGCTGCGGCAGGGAAAGGAATCCTACTATGCGCTGTTAGATGCGGGTGAAAATTGGTACGAGGTCAGGAAAGAATGCGAGATACTTCTCACGGGCGGGCGTGAACTGGAATTTGTGGTTACGCCGTTGACGGGTAAGAATATAGAGAAAAAGACGGTTACGCTTGCAGGAAGCCATCGGGATGATGCACCGTTCACGAGATACCGGTTGGAGATGTCGATGAGTACGCCTCAGACTGTCCAGGTAAAAGTGTCTGACCTGGGGTTCGGGGAACTGTTTCCCACAGGCGGACAGGTATGGAAACAGTCTTTCAAGGTGCCGCATTAGTTTATTATAGGAGTGGACATGAGCCAGATTATTATGGGGACAGGCAATTATGCCGCAAAACCTTATTATATGGAAAAATTTTATGTAAACCTATATTCGGTGGAGGAACTGTGCTATCTGTTGGTGGAGAAGGCGGAACTTCTTGACCAGGATGTGATGCAGCGGGATTTGGTGCAGTGGCTGGATGAACAGTGCGGTTTGAACCAGTTGGCACATGCGCTTTATTCTTTACTGAACCAAAATGGTTCCACGGTGGCTTTTGTGGGCACTATATTAGAGTATGTGAATTTATATCCCGCCGGGATAGTGATGCAGACGGAACAGACTGTCAAGGGCAACGAAGGGTTAAATCCTTATGAGCGCAGGAAGGCGAAGGCCGATTACATGTTGCAGGGCAGGAAATATTTCATGGCGCTTGGGCAGTATCATGGTCTTCTTGCACAGGCGCCGGAATCGGACCAGATATTGCGGGCGAAGATTTTCCACAATATGGGGGTGGCATACGCGGGAATGTTTATGTTCAGACAGGCGCAGGAATGTTTTTTGCAGGCATATATGCTTGACAGGGAAGAAGAAAGCCTGATTTTGTATCTGGCGTCCCTGCGTATGAGATGTGAGGATAAAGATTATGTTACGTTTATCGGAGAACATCCGCAGTACCATGATGCGTCCCTGAAACTGGAACGGCAGATGGAGCAGGCGGCCGGGCAGTTTGAAGGTTCGCAGGATAACAGGATGCTTTTTACTTTGCACGTGCTGAAGGAAGAGGAAAGCGGCACGGAGGGCGGCGACGGAAAATATTGTGAAGAAATCAAAAAGCTTACAGAGGGGTTGAAAGAGCAGTACCGGGAGTTTGTATAGGAAGAGGAAGACCGGAATTTACTTGGAGGAAAAGATGGGTTGGTTTAGAAACTTAACTGCGAGGTTTCGCAGGAGAAATCAGGAAGAATATTACGACAATGACTGGGAGGATGAAGAGGTCGTCCACCAGGTCGATTACACGAATAAAGAACAGAGGCAGGATTATGTCAAGAACTGCCTGGAAAGACTGGCGGACGCCACGAAAGAATTGGAGAATCTTACTTTTGAGTACGATATGGTCACTTCTTATCTGAAGGACATGGAGGAGATTGAGGCGCTCCCGCCGGAGGAGAGCGCGGAGCTACAGGACTGTGCCAAGAGGGTGTCGCTTTTGCAGGACAGCAAAGCCAATTTCATGGAGCGTCCAAGGCGTATCAGCGATGAGAAGTATCAGCAGATGGAGCGCATTGGCGATGATGTGGAGGAAGGCTACAAGAAGATTACGGAGGCGGAAGATTACCAGAAGTTGATTAAGCAGGATTTAACCCGGTTGGACGGAGAGCGCCATGCTTATCAGTACCGGAAGAATGAGGTGATGGGCATCATAGCCGATACAAGGGGGATGGCGATTATCTGTGTGGCGGCCCTTGGGCTGTGCATTTTGCTGCTTGTGCTTTTGCAATTTTTCCTGGATATGGACACGAAGGCGGGATATCTTGTGACGGCGGCAGCGGCAGCTTTCGCGATTACTATCATTTATGTCAAGCATGTGGAAGCCAGGAAAGAGCTTCATCGCGTGGAGACGGGGATTAACAAGATTATACTTCTTCAAAATAAAGTAAAGATTAGGTATGTCAACAATACCAATCTGCTCGACTATCTGTATCTGAAATATGGCGTTACCAGCGCCCAGGAATTGATGAGTATGTGGGAGAATTATAAGATTGAGCGGAATGAGCGGGAGAAATTCCGCAAGGCGGAGATAGACCTGGATTATAACGAGAGGGAACTGTTACAGATATTGAAACGATACCAAATCAAGGACCCAGCCGTGTGGCTGCACCAGACGGAGGCGATTCTGGACCACAAGGAGATGGTGGAAATCCGTCACAACCTGATTATCAGAAGGCAGTCTCTGCGCCGCCGGATGGATTACAATAAGGAAGTGGTGGCAGGCGGTTCCCAGAAGGAGATTAAGGAACTGGTGGAGAGGTATCCGCAGTATGCAAAAGAGATTATGGCGGCGGTGGAAGAGTATGAGAAGAAGTTTCCAAACAGCAAAGCATAACTGAAAAAAACTAAGGGATGATATACGAATGTGGAAAATCTAAATCGGAAGAGAGGATTTTGCATGGAGACAGAGGTAAGGGAAGAGGAAAAATTAGGCGAGGAGTGTGGTGTATTCGGTATCTATGATTTTGACGGCGGCGATGTGGCTTCCACGATTTATTATGGTTTGTTTGCCTTGCAGCACAGAGGGCAGGAGAGCTGCGGCATCGCGGTAAGCGATACGGCGGGACCGAAAGGGAAGGTATTGAGCGCTAAGGAGATGGGGTTACTGAACGAGAACTTCACGACAGAAACCTTGGAGAAACTAAGGGGAGACATTGGCGTAGGACATGTGCGCTATTCCACGGCGGGCAGCAGCACGAGGGAGAACGCACAGCCTCTTGTGTTAAATTATGTGAAAGGCACACTTGGGCTGGCGCATAACGGTAATTTGATTAACGCGGGCAGGATGCGGCATGAGTTGGAGTATACCGGAGCGATTTTCCAGACGACGATTGATTCGGAAGTGATTGCCTACCATATCGCCAGGGAACGGCTCAACAGTAAATCGGTGGAGGAGGCGGTACGGCGCGCCATGTATAAGATTCAGGGGGCCTACTCCCTGATTGTCATGTCTCCCCGGAAGCTGATTGGAGCAAGAGACCCATACGGGTTCCGGCCGTTGTGCATCGGTAAAAGGGACAATGCGTATATCCTGGCGTCGGAGACTTGCGCTCTGGACACCATCGGCGCACAGTTTGTGAGAGATGTTGAGCCGGGGGAGATTGTAACGATATCTCCGGATAAAGGGATTGAGTCGGATACAAGCATGTGCCTGACAGGAGAGAAGCACGGCAGGTGCGTGTTTGAGTATATTTATTTCGCCAGGCCGGACAGCCGGATTGACGGGGTCAGCGTCTATGACTCCCGTATTATGGCGGGGAAGTTCCTTGCTATGGATTCGCCTGTGGAGGCGGATTTGGTGGTGGGCGTGCCGGAGTCCGGCAACTGCGCGGCGCTTGGCTATTCCATGCAGTCGGGTATCCCCTATGGGCAGGCTTTTGTGAAGAATACTTATGTAGGGCGCACGTTTATTAAGCCCGGGCAGAGGAGCCGGGAGAGTAGCGTGCAGGTGAAGCTCAACGCAGTCAGGGAAGCAGTGGACGGAAAGAGAATCGTTATGATTGACGATTCCATTGTCAGGGGAACGACTTCGGACCGTATCGTCAGGATGCTGCGTGAGGCAGGAGCCCGGGAAGTACATATGCGGGTTAGTTCCCCGCCGTTTCTGTGGCCATGCTATTTCGGCACGGACGTGCCTGCCAGGGAACAGTTGATTGCGCATAACCGTTCTGAGGAAGAAATATGTAACATTATCGGCGCGGATTCCCTGGGTTATCTGAGAGTGGAGCGTCTGGATGAGATTGCGGGCGGCCTGGGCATCTGCAAAGGGTGTTTTACAGGCAAATATCCTATGGAGCCGCCCACGGAGGACATCAGAGGCGAGTATGAGGCGTGAGGACGGTATCGGCTTTTGCCAGTTTCCAAGAGTAAAAAGATACATCATCATTGACAGAATAGGAGAACCAAAAACATGAGTACAGACAGATATATAAGCCCTTTATCAGAACGCTATGCCAGTAAGGAGATGCAGTATATTTTCTCACCCGACATGAAATTCCGCACATGGCGGCAATTGTGGATTGCCTTGGCTGAGACGGAGATGGAGCTTGGCCTAAGCCAGAATGGTGAGCCTGTCATAACGCAGGAGCAGATTGACGAATTGAAGGCGCACGCTGAGGACATCAATTATGATGTGGCGAAGGCACGGGAGAAAGAAGTGCGCCATGACGTGATGAGCCATGTGTACGCGTATGGCAGGCAGTGTCCCAAGGCGGCAGGCATTATCCACCTTGGCGCCACATCCTGTTATGTGGGCGACAACACCGACCTGATTGTGATGCGGGAGGCGCTTAAGTTAGTCAAGAAGAAACTGGTGAATGTGATAGCCGAACTGGCCAAGTTTGCGGAACAGTACAAGAGCCTGCCGACCCTTGCATTTACTCATTTCCAGCCTGCGCAGCCCACCACGGTGGGGAAGAGGGCGACCCTGTGGGCGCAGGAATTTTGCCTGGATTTGGAAGACCTTGATTATGTGCTGTCCACGATGAAGCTGCTTGGGTCTAAGGGGACCACGGGGACGCAGGCTTCTTTTCTGGAGCTTTTCGACGGCGACCAGGAAACCATTGACAAGATTGACCCCATGATTGCTAAGAAGATGGGCTTCGATAAATGTTATCCGGTATCGGGGCAGACCTACTCCCGCAAGGTGGACACAAGGGTGTGCAACGTACTGGCGGGCATCGCGGCTTCCGCCCACAAGATGTCCAATGACATCCGGCTTCTGCAGCATCTGAAGGAAGTGGAAGAGCCTTTCGAGAAGAGCCAGATTGGTTCTTCCGCCATGGCGTACAAGAGAAATCCGATGCGAAGCGAGCGCATCGCGTCTTTGTCCAGATATGTGATGATTGACGCCCTGAATCCTGCCATTACCTCCGCTACCCAGTGGTTCGAGAGGACATTGGACGATTCCGCCAACAAAAGGCTTTCCATACCGGAGGCGTTTCTTGCCATAGACGGTATATTAGATTTGTGCCTGAATGTGGTAGACGGCCTGGTAGTATATGATAAGGTTATCACGAAGCGTCTCATGAGCGAACTGCCTTTTATGGCGACGGAGAATATTATGATGGACGCCGTCAAGATGGGTGGCAACCGCCAGGAACTGCATGAGAGAATCAGGGAATTGTCCATGGAAGCGGGAGCCAATGTGAAGCGGGAAGGCAAGGAGAATAACCTGCTTGAACTGATAGCACACGACCCTGGTTTTAATATGACGGAGGAAGATTTGTCAAAAACCATGGAGCCTTCCAGGTATGTAGGACGCGCACCATTGCAGACGGAGCGGTTTTTGGAGGAGGTTGTGAAACCGATTCTGGAGGAAAATAAAGAGCTGCTTGGGGTGACGGCTCAGATAAATGTGTAGAATTTTGAAATAATTAGTTTGTTAAGAATTATGCTAAATAATAAGGTTACTGTAAAACAGTAGGTTTTGCAGTAACCTTATGTAGTATAATTTCTCTATGCTGTCTTAACACCGCGGCTTTTTTCGGTTATAATAAAATTGAATAGCGGTATGGTCTCCGAATGAATCTTCTTGACAAGGATAATCCAGTCATATACACTTAAAACAAATTATAAATTTACGAAAGGATATATAAATATGACTGAACTGACAGTAGAAGCATTGTATAGAGAGAAACCGTACCACGAGTTGACTTTTACCGATAATTTTATGTTCTGCAAGATTATGGAGAAGAATCCGGAGCTTTGCAGACAGATGCTTGAAATCATTCTTGAAATTAAAATTGATAGAATTGTTTTTGTTGGGAGAGAGGAGACGTTGGGTGTTACGCCAGAAGGTAAAAGTGTACGCCTTGACGTATATGTTTCCGATGAAAACGGGACAGTATATGATATTGAGATGCAAGCGTCAAACAGCCCAAATCTGCCTAAAAGGACGCGTTATTATCAGGGAATGATAGACTTGAATATGATAGAGAAAGGTATGGATTACAGTGACCTGAAGAAGAGCTTTATTATATTTATCTGCATGTTTGACTTTTTTGGGAAAGGGGAATCAGTGTATACGTTTACCAATCAGTGTAGAGAATTGCCTGGTTTGGAATTGGGGGATGATACAGTGAAAGTGTTTTTGAATCCGCATGGGGATACAGGAAGACTTTCAGAAGATATGAGGACGTTTCTGAGATACCTGAAAGGCGAGTCGGAAAATGGGAATGAGTTTATTGGAAAACTTGAGAAGGAAGTTGAACTAGCGAGAAGCAGTGAAGAATGGAAGGTGGAATATATGACGTTGATGATGGAATATCGAGAGAGGTACAAGGAGGGTAAGGAAGCCGGAATACGGCAAGGGATAGAACAAGGGATAGAACAAGGGATAGAACAAGGGATAGAACAAGGGATAGAGGCATTTGTCTTGGATAATGTAGAAGATGGCGTATCCAGAGACAAAGTGCTGTTAAAATTACAGAAAAGATTCCGGTTGTCAGAAGAAAAAGCGGCATATTATTACAATAAGTTTAGTGTGAGATAGTCTGACAGTACAGATTAAGCAACACAACCCACAAATGAAAACTGGTGTAAAACATGCAGAAGAAAATGAAAACTAACGGAACAAAATTATCTATATTCTATATGTTTCTGTCTTGCATATTTCATATGATACTGCTGCCTTGTATCCCTCTATCCGTCGCCTACGCCAAAGAGCCGGAGCCGGAGGCGGCACAGACGATCCGGCAGGAACAGGCGGCAGAGACGACTGGTGGTTCAGAGTCAGGAACCGGGATTGAGGAAGCGAAGGACGGACAGCTTCTTGCAGATTACCGGGATTACCAGGAGCGGCTGCAGGGGATAGAGGGACGGTGGGAAATCGACGGCAGTGGGTTTCGGACGGTGGAAGAACAGATATTTCCAATCGAGACGGAGTGCTTCGGCAATGTTTATCTTGTGCCTGCCATGGAAGAGCGGTATCATCGGCTTGCTTTATTTTTCGTGAGGGAGGACGGGACGGTGGCCTACCGGACGGACCAGCTTGCCGTAAACCATTGGAATGCAGGAAGTTTAGAGCAGCCAATCCACAGCATTTCCGCCGTTTCTTTTCAGGATTTGAACATGGATGGCAGGACGGATATTGTGTTGATTGCGGAATGCCGGAATAAGTCGGGTACATATGCAGGCAGAAGTTATAAGGTAGGCGACGTGCTTTTTCAGGGGGACGCGGGATTCTATGGCGATTACCGGATATCGGACAAGATTAACCGGTTTGGCATGAATAAGAGCGCCGAGAGTATCGTCGCATATGTAAGGGACGGCTTCTCCACAGAGTTCCTCTATACGGCCCTGACGAAGACGGAACTTCTTAGGAACGGGTTTGTAATTGCGGCCGAGCAGGATTATTCCAGACAGTTTGAAAAATTGGGATATCTTGAAGTTATGCCGGGCAGTTATACAGTGGCGGAATTTTCTACTTTGATGATATATCTCATCAATGAGCAGGGGAATATTGTGTGGAGTTTTCAACCCATGGGGGATTACGATAATCTGTATGCACTGAAAGGGATTGCGTGCAGGGACATTGACGGCGACGGTATGAAGGATATTCTTGTGCTCGCCCGATACAGCCATGTGGGAAATGAAAATGATATTCTGATTGAGAGTGACTATGAGATTTACTATCAGCGCACCGGCGGGTTTGAGACGGATACGGAAGTGAAAAAGAAGGTGCGCTGTACAGATGAAGACACGGTGTCGGAACTGGTTGATAAGGCGAGGGCCTATTGGGGATGGAGCCCGGAGACATGATTAAAATACTGATTGTAGATGATGAAAAACCGATTTGTGATTTGATTGACATGAACCTGACGGCGGCGGGGTATTCCTGTGTGGCGGTCCAGGACGGACTGGCGGCGATTGACGCAGTGGAGTCCAATGATTTTGATTTGGTGCTTTTGGACATTATGCTGCCGGGTGCGGACGGTTACGATGTGATGGAATATATCAAGCCGTGCAAAGTGCCTGTTATCTTTATCTCGGCGAAGCACGAGGTGAAGGACAGGGTAAAAGGGCTGAAACTGGGTGCGGACGATTACCTGGTGAAGCCCTTCGACGTGACAGAGCTCCTGGCGCGGGTGGAGGCGGTGCTGCGCAGGTATAATAAGGCGGACAAGAAGATTGTGGTGGGCGATGTGGAGATTGACACAGAGGCAAGGCGCGTCATGAGGGCAGGGAACCCGGTGCCGCTCACCAGCAAGGAATTTGACCTTTTGATGCTTTTTGCGGAGAACAGGAACGTGGCGTTGTTCCGTGAGAATCTCTATGAGAGAGTGTGGGACGACGAATATTATGCCAACAGCAGGACCCTTGACTTGCATGTGCAGAGACTCAGGAAAAAGCTTGGGTGGGAGAAGAACCTTGTGGCGGTATACAAAGTGGGATATCGGTTGGAGATATAGGTTAAAATCAGTCAAAAAACAGGGTCATGTTTGGGATATGCAGACTTTTCTCACACAGGAGAATGCCCAAAAACGGACATTCTCCGCACCGATTTGAGTCACAGTGAAGCTGTGACATGGGGGATAGAGTGAAAGAAAAGGTATGGCTTAAGAATTACGCTGCTATAGCGGCAGATTGGACATGAACATGAAATTTTCCAGAAAACTTTTGCTGTGGACTACAATTATCATAGCCCTTACGCTTGGATTAAGCGGCTATTATTTTGTGAATTATGTGTTTCGGACTTCTTTGAACAGGGAAATCGGGCAGGCGCTTGACGAGAATAGCATCCTCCGGTTTGCCTTCGAGACGGCGGCGTTAAATGTACCTGTGAAGTATGACCTTTTGCAGGACAGTTCGGTAGAGCAGATTGCCTCCAACCTGGAGACAGGAGGACAGGGCACGGGGCGTCTGCTGCGTCTTTCCGACGAAGGGAAGACGGTTCTCTATGCCAGCGACGGCTTTGAGACGGATGACGAGCTGCTTAAGACAGTTCAGGAGAACCAATATTCTTACCGTGTTATCCGGTTAGGGGACAAGTATTATATCCAGACGGGTAGCAGTGTCAATGCGCTTGGCAGGGCGTTACATTTGGAGACGCTACGGGATGTGTCGCAGGTCTTTGCGGAGCGGGATATGGGCTTTACGGTCTTTCGGCGGCTGACAGTGCTTATGCTGCTTCTGGACATTGGGATTATGTATTTTATCGCTTCCAGGCTGACACAGCCGATTAAACTGTTGATGCAGGCTACGAAGGAGATGGCGTCAGGGGATTACGGTTACCGCGCCAGACAGGTGAGCAATGACGAATTGGGGCAGCTGACGCAGGACTTTAACCATATGTCGGAGGCGCTTGAGCAGACTATCGGGCAGTTGGAGGGGGAAGTGCAGGCCAGGGAAGATTTCGTGGGCGCTTTTGCGCATGAGTTGAAAACGCCGCTGACCTCTATTATTGGTTATGCGGATATGCTGCGTTCCAGGAAGTTAGATGAAGAAAAGAGCCTTCTTTCCGCGAATTATATTTACACGGAAGGAAAAAGACTGGAAACCATGTCCCTGCGGCTTCTGGATATCATTGTGACGAAGAAAGAAGGGATAAAGCCGCAAAAAGTGCAGTCGGAAGTCTTTTTTGAGTACCTGCGTAGCATGTTTTTGCCCAAGGAAGGGATGGAGTTTGAATTTGCTTATGACCAGGGCGTTGTGTGGGCGGATGTGAGCCTGATACAGACGGTTCTCGTCAATCTGGTTGACAATGCGTGTAAGGCGTCGGAGGCGGGCGGTAAGATTGAAGTCAGCGGATGCGCCGTGCAGGGGGGATACCGGTTTACGGTCAGGGATTTTGGCATCGGTATTCCGGCGGAGGAATTGTCCAAGATTACCCAGGCGTTTTATATGGTGGACAAATCCAGGTCACGCAGCAGGAACGGCGCAGGGTTGGGACTTGCGCTGTGTACAGAAATTCTGGCGAAGCATGGAAGTAAGCTGGACATAGAGAGTACGTCCGGGGAAGGGACTGTCGCGGGATTTATTTTACAGGAGTTTGAGAATGGCGCAGTGCGTGGGGAGGATTTTCTGAACATGCAGAACGCGGAAAAGGGGGTGCGGCATGAAGAAATCGATTCTTAGCGCGGCCCTTCTGGCACTGACGGTTGTGGTTGTCGGTTTGTCTATATGGGGGCCGGAGGCCCTTGCCCTGTATAATGACAGAGGGGTGTTAAACCAAATCAAGACCCAGGAAGAAGAGACGGGAGGGGAGGGCTACCGTTATCAGTTAAGCGGCAACGAGAAGCTTTACATCCTGTCACAGTGTCTGAATGCCCAGGATACGCCGGGGACGGAACAGAGCCTGCAGACGAAGGAGCCGGGCGGTTCATACCAGGAACTGACAGGGACTTATGCTTTCGTGGTGAACCATAACGGCCCCTCCGGGAAAGAGATTACCGATGAAGAAATCTATGAGACGGCCAATAAAGGAATTGCGCAGCTCAAAGAGCTTGGTATCTTGCCAGATGCGCTCAAAGAGGTTGAACCCGGTTCTTACGATGCGACGCTGTATTCCGCCATTGACGTGCCGGAACCGAGGAACAACGTGGCAGTCTGGAAGCTGAGCCTGCTTGGCAGCCTGCAGAATGCCAATAAGGAAAACCGTCTGATTGACGCTTATATCGATGCGGACGACGGTAAAATCTATGAGTTTTACGTGCGCTCCCAGTTGGAGTGGGAAGAGATTGACGCGGATATGCTCGTTGAGAAGTGGAGCGCATATATGGGGCTGACAGAGCCGGAAGAATATGAGACGGATAATCCGTTGTTAGAAACTACGCCATACTATAAGAAGTATGTTTTTTCAAATGCCGGCGGCGAGCGCACGGTGGTCACGGTAGGGTTTTACGACGGGATTAACGAGCTTTTCTTAAAGATTTCCAAATGATGCAACTATGATGCAAAAATGATGTAACTTTGTTACAAAAACGATGAAACTTTGATGCACCTTTCCTGTAAGCTTAAGATGAACATGGAATTGCGAATACACAGGAGAGGAGCATCATTTTTATGTACGGAAGAACAAGGCGGGAATACAGGTCGCAGAGAAGAAGAGAAGAATTAAAAGGATATATGGAGACGCTGTTATGGATTGTGACAGTCATTTGCATCCTCATTGTGGCCGTGACCATGGCGGTACAGACGAAGGCGTCCAAAGTAATTGCCGCGGAAGCCGTCCCGGTGGAAGATTCCGTCTTGTTTGATGAGAAAAATATATTGGACGTGGCCCAGACGGTGACTTCGGGACGAGAGCTGATTTCCACGGCGGCAAAAGAACGGATAAAAATGGAAGAAGACCGGGTAATCGTGATTGACCCCGGGCATGGCGGCGTTGACGGCGGATGTGTCTTTGACGATATTGTGGAAAAAGACATCAACAGGCAGATTGCTTACCGGGTAGCGCAGAAGTTGCGCCAGAGGGGATATAAAGTGGAGCTTGCCAGGAAAGGCGATGCGTTTGTAGATAAAAAGGAGAGGGTGGAAGCGGCCAACCAAAAGAATGCGAAGCTTTATGTCAGCATCCACCAGAATTCCTGCGAGATAAAAAGTGTGTCTGGGATTGAAACATGGTATGATGAGAATGACGAGACGAGGGACAGCATGAGGCTGGCGCAATTAGTCCAGCAGGAGACCGTGAAGGCAACCGGGGCAGTGGGCAGGGAATTGGTATCGGACCCGGAACTTTGCGTAACCAGTAAGAGCAATATGCCCGCCTGCCTGATTGAGACAGGATTTCTTTCCAACAAGAAAGAACGGGAGAAGCTTGCCACGGAAGAGTACAGGGACCAGATTGCGGAAGGAATTGCCAAGGGAATAGACCTCTACCTGAATCCAAAGACTATGTACCTGACTTTTGACGACGGCCCGTCCGAAGAATATACCGATATGGTATTGGACGTGCTGAAGGAGAGGAATATTAAAGCCACCTTTTTTGTGATTGGCGAATATGTGCGCAAATATCCAGAGACTGCGAAAAGGATAGTGGAAGAGGGACATACCATTGGCATACACTGCGACGTACATGATTACGACAAGCTTTATGCCAGTGTGGACAGCTACCTTGAGGATTTCCAGAAGGCCTATGACACGGTCTATGAGGTGACCGGCGTAGAGGCGCAGTTTTTCCGGTTTCCGGGCGGCAGTGTGAATGCGTTTAACAAGGGCGTGTACAAGGATATCATCGCCGAGATGGAGTCAAGGGGATTCGTGTACTATGACTGGAATGCCAGTCTAGAGGATGCGGTGAAACATGTTACGCCAAAGGAGCTGATTCATAATGCAGTGTCCACGGCGGGGGACAGACAGGAGGTGGTGATGCTTGCCCATGACAGAGTGGACAGCACGGCATATACGTTGGGCGAGTTGTTGGATGCGATGCCGGAGTACAGGATAGAGCCGCTTACGGCGCAGACTAAGCCGGTGCAGTTTTGATGTACTCTTCCAAGCATGAAGAGATTCCGGGAGTACAAGTTTTGAATAAGAGGGGGAAGATACATGGAAGAACAGACACAGGAAGACAGGATTGTGCAATATCCAGGGCAGCAGGAACGAAATGACAGACATAGGAAGATTGTCCTGGCGGTGGCCGTCTGCTTTATTTTTATATCGGCGGCAGGGATGGTGGCAGTCGCCTATGTCAGAAGGCAGCCACGGGGATATCAGGATTACCGGATACAGATGCAGCAGTATTTTTCGGAATATACGGATGACTATATCTACTCCGAGGTGGTGACTGTAGAGTATCCGGAGCTTACAGGGATTGAGGAGGAACAGCAGGATAAGATAAACCAGGTAATGTACGACACGGCTATGGACAGGACGAATTACTGGCATCTGCAGCCGGATGATTATGTGAGCGGATTACAGCAGGAGTATTCTATCTTCAGCAGTGATGCATCCTGTGAAGTCAGCTATCACAGCCAGTATCTTTTGAGCCTGAATTATGAAGAGACATATGCGCCCATCAATCCGGTTTACTATGTCAGTATAACGAAAAGAGGGCTGACCGTCGATTTGATGACGGGGGAACAGTACGGATTGAGCGATATTATACGGATTGACGATGCATTCATGGCGTTCTGGTCAGATAAGGCAAATAAGGAGTATGACGGCTTTTTCGGGGACAGTGAAGAAGACCGGGACGTTCTGCTTTCATGGTTTTTGGGAGGGGACGAGGAATGGAAGGAATACTATGAATTCTATCCTTATTTCTATGTGCGGGAGGATAAGGACTTCACGGTGGGAATCGCCATAGACCCAAAATATGTGAGCCGGGCAAGACCGCCCCAGGAAGACGCCTATGAGATAGTCTGTAGTGCGGAGGAACTTGAGGAATTTAAGACAGAATCGGAATTTTGGGAAAAATACGATTTGTCCGAGGTGGCAGGAGAGGTTGTGGAATGCGAAGAACTACAGGAAAATATATGGATGTCAGACCTGTCAGGCGCAGGGGATTACTGGGAGCGGATAGAAGGATTATATTAGCGGTTTTCTTGGAAGCCGCCCTCTTACATATGGTAGCGTTTCGCCCGATGACCGTGCAGGCGGCGGATACGGGGGCTGTCTGTTATGGGGTTACCGTGGGAGAGGAGAAAGCATACATAGAGTTGACAGAGCCAGGTGAGGAATATGAGGTCCGTGAAGGCGACTGTCTGTGGAGTATTGCCGACGGGTTATGGGGTGACGGGAGCCTTTATACAAACTTGGCAGACTGTAACAGGGAGACAATAAAGAATGCGGATTTCATTTATCCGGGTATGCGGCTTCGGACAGAGCGGAAGGCGTATGTCCAAAGACCAACCGGCATCAGGGATAATTCTTTTTGGGGATTCAAAGGATACCAGTTCGCAACGCCTGCGGGAAGCACCGTGGGAATCAGGGAATTTGGTGGCTATGGGAGCAATTTCTGCATGTCCGGGGACGGCGTCATTGCATGTCTCGTCCAGGATAAACGAGAAGAGACGGGCCGGACGGTATCGGATTGGGCAGGCTGCATGGAGCGGATAAAGGAATATGTGCAGGAGAATTACGAAGGAGCGGTTTCAGACTTGTCTTTTGAGCATTACCGGACAGACAAGGGAGAAGAAATTTGTCTTTATGCTTATGGGTATACGATGGATTTAACGGAATACGGATATGACGGCGTACTGTCGGCCAACGTATGCGTGGGCATGAAGCTGACGAAACATTTGCAGGCGCAGTTTGTCGGTTTCGGTTTCGACAGCAGGATGGACGACGTGGTGCGTTATGTGACGGCAAGTATGGAAGAAATGGAAATTGAGGAGTGGGATTTCTCAGCAGACGACTCCAATATGTCTATCTGGCCTTCGGCCGAATGGGAACTGGACGGCATGTTCAATGCCTTTGCATGGGTGGACGGCTGCTTTACCGGTATGGTGAAGGAGGTTCTGGACACGGAGGAGGAAGAGGAGACGGTCTTTTCCAGATATCCGAAACAATAAATTTTGTGATTGCAATCCCGGTCTGTATATGTTACATTAAGAAAAACAATTTGCACTGCAAGCTCTGGGAGTTTTCTCCCAATCCGATACAGTACAAACTGAACAGGCCGGGGCGGACGCAAGCCCGGGAGCCGGGTCGCGCAAGGCGGCAGCGGATTATGACATCTGCGGGACAGTAGTTACGATTACTGCATACGTGGGTGTTTTTCTTTGGACAGGAAATTCTTTCCCGTCATATTCCCACAAAAGAGTGTAGAACCTATGTGCTTTGCAGTATACAACGGAGGATTCATCACAGGAGAGATTCCGAGAGTGCATATAAGGGAAAAGGATGATAATTTATGGGAAAAAAAGAAAATATCCGGCGAAACCAGAATATACATGACATAAAGGGTAAAAACCAGACGGCGGAAGAAGACTACGAGAAAGTGGCGATGAAAGTCTCCGAGGTGAGCATTGTCGCAAACTTCATCCTCACGGCGCTAAAACTGCTTGCGGGCATTATTGCCCATTCGGGAGCCATGGTTTCGGATGCAATCCATTCCGCCTCCGACGTGTTTAGCACGGTGGTGGTTATGGTGGGCATTAAACTGTCCGGTAAAGCGTCGGACAAAGACCATCCGTATGGACATGAGCGGATGGAGTGCGTGGCGGCGATTGTCCTGGCGACGGTCCTGGCGGCCACCGGACTTGGCATAGGCTATTCGGCGGTGGGGAAGATTGCGGGAGGAAACTATGAACAGCTTGCCGTGCCGGGGGTGCTGGCTCTCGCGGCGGCAGTCATATCCATCGTGGTGAAAGAGGGGATGTACCAGTATACGAAAGTGTACGCTAAGAAAATAGATTCCGGCGCGCTGATGGCGGACGCCTGGCACCATCGCTCCGACGCCCTTTCTTCCGTAGGCGCGTTGATTGGTATTGCGGGCGCAAGGATGGGGTTTCCGTTTTTGGACCCGGCGGCCAGTGTGGTTATCTGTTTCTTCATAGAGAAGGCGGCCTACGAGATTTTTATGGATGCGATAGATAAAATGGTGGATAAGGCGTGCGACGACGAGGTGGAAGAGGAATTGAGGGAGTGCGCGCTTGCCCAGGGAGGGGTGCTCGGCGTAGATTTATTGCAGACGCGCGTTTTTGGCAACAAGATTTATGTGGACATTGAAATCAGCGTGGATGGCAGTAAGACACTCCGGGAATCGCATGGGGTGGCGGAACTCGTCCACGATGCCATTGAGCGGAAGTTCCCGAAAGTGAAGCATATTATGGTGCATGTAAACCCTGCGGATGAAAGGAAAGGAACAGGCTAAAAAGCGCTGATGTGTTACGACTTTTCACGGGTCAGGAATGCGCACTTGCTGCGCATTCCGTGAGAACATGATTCAGGTGTGAGGGGCGATCTTTGCGAAGCAAATCTGGAATATCGCCCCGAATCGTTGCTATGAGCGGCTCCCAGGCCGTGAATAGTAACGAACTGTTATGAAAAGTCAAAGGTATTGCAGGATTTTCTTGCCAATTAATTTTTTTCACTATATAATAAAATGCAGGAATGTATTTTCGCAATATTTTGCGCCTGATTTTGTGATAAGGGCGCTGCGCCTGGAATCGGGCGGAGGGGAAACAACGAAGAGTATATTGGCATATGAAAGAAGAGGAGTGGCAGCAGGGGAGTATGGAAAAATTCAAAAGAGAAACAAAACATGGTGATGAGAAGTTACAAGCAGGCCGGACAGCCACAACAAAGCGGCATGTAAGGAGAGTGGCTGCGGCGTTTACGGCGATGGCACTGGCGCTTGGCATTGTACTGTTTGGCCGGGGGCAAATGCTGTCTGCCGAGGCGGCGGGAAGGCCGGTGGAAATCAAATTCTGCACGATTTCGGGTTCTGACGTGATGTGCCAGATAAGCGCGGGCAGCGTTCCGTCAAGCGATGACGGCAAATATTATGTCTATGCGGACGAGGTATACCAGGACGGACCTACAGGCGAGGTGGTTGCCAAGGTTGACGCCGCATCTTCTGTGACGGCGAGTTTTCCTTTACGCTATAATACCGGGCAATCCAACTTAAGCCGTAAATTCCTGATTGCAGTGAAGCGGGGCGGACAGATGGTGCAGGTCAGCGACGAACATTATATCACGAACCCGGAAGCGGTTGCATCCCATACGGCGGCGCGCAGGGAGACGGGGTTAAAGGGTATCCTTCCGGACTTGACCAAAGCCTCCAAGGAAGAGATGCAGGCGCTTGGGATTAAGCAGGTTGTGTACAATATGTATGTGGATGATATCTGTGCCGACGCATCGGTTCCCGGTGCCATCCCTTTTGAATACAATGGGCAGACATGGTACTTTAACAGTGGCATGGTGAATAAGTTTGATTCCATGATTCGGAGTTTCAATGTCTACGGGATGCAGGTTACGATGGTTCTTTTGAACGGCGGCAAGGGCGCTTATTCGCAGGACCTTGTCCATCCGAAGGCGCTTGACGGCGATTGCCCGGGCTATGCGCTGAATGTGGAAGATGAAGGCGCGGTTGCCCATCTTAAGGCTGTGGGCGCGTTCCTGGCGCAGCGTTACTCAGGTCATTTTGACTGCGGGCAGGTAGACAACTGGATTGTGGGCAATGAGGTGAATGCGAGGACTTCATGGTGGTATACGAACTCTACGTCGCTGGACTATAATGTCAATATATATGTGAAGGCGTTCCGTATTCTTTACAATGAGATGAAGAGCCAGAATGCCAATGTTAGGATATATAACTCCATCGACCAGGAATGGAACCGGAAATCAAATCCGGGAAGCTTCCTTGCGAAAGAGTACCTTGACCAGTTTAACTATTACATGGTGCGGGAGGGCAATATCGACTGGGGGCTTTCCTATCATCCTTACAATTCCCCGCTCTATGACCCTTATGCATGGAACGGTCCGGCGGTTTGGGTGCAGGATAGCATATCCACGCCTTATATCACGATGCAGAACATTGATATTCTCATAGACTATATGCATCAGCCGAAGTTTTTGAATCCCAGCGGTGAAGTCAGGAGCATATCCCTGGCGGAGATTGGATTTACATCGAGCTTCGGGGATGACAAGCAGGAAGCGTCGGTTGCCTATGGCTATTTGAAGGCGGCTTCCCTGCCGGATGTGGATGCCTTTATGTTGTTCCGCCAGACCGATGATGCCCATGAGATGGAGAGCCATTTGGCTCTGGGGCTGTATGATTTAAATGGCAATAAGAAACCTGCCTACTATATCTATAAGGATTTAGGCACTGCCAATGAGGCCACGGCGAAGGCGCGCGCGTCGGAGATTATCGGCATGGATATAGATGAGATGATTCGCGAGAATATCATGTGGACCAGAGGCGGCAATGGCGTAGTGAATTAGGTAAAAAGTGCCTGTAGTGAGAGTGTTAATTCCTATAAATATATGATTTACAGTAACCGATTGTTATATCTGTTCATACCTTAAAGCATATGACTGTGCGAGGGAGAATGGTAAATATGGCAATCGGTTATTTGGTTATGCAGGCACGGACGGCACATGACGCCCTCCCGCTTGGAGGTGTCTTCGTTACGGTGATGGACGACGAAGGAAACCGTGTGTACGAGCTTGTGACGGATGACAGCGGAGAGACAAGAAGAGTGGCGCTGGAAACAGTGGACAAGAGTTATTCTCAGAACCCGGATTTTACCGGGACGCCTTATGTGACTTACAACGTGCTTGCCCAGACGGAAGGATTTGAGCCTCTGTATGTCTCCGACATACCTGTCTTTGACGGGGAGCTTGCAATACTTCCGCTGAATCTTGTTCCGCTTCAGGATAGGCAGAGAAATGCAGAGCCTTCGGAAATCAAGGTGGGCAGCCCGGCAGTGTCGATGGCGGGTGAACGAAACCAGGAAGGGACGGTGGATAGTGAGTCTTATGTACTTCGTCAGGTGGTTATTCCGAATCCGATTACGGTGCATCTGGGCGCTCCGGATACCGCCGCTTCGAATGTACAGGTATCTTTTCCGGATTATGTGAAAAATGTCGCCAGCAGTGAAATCTATCCCACATGGCCCGAGGCTGCGCTTAGGGCGAATATCTATGCCATTATTACTTTTGCGCTAAACAGGGTGTACACCGAATGGTACAGAAGTAAAGGATACAATTTTGACATTACCAACAATACGGCTTATGACCAGTATTTCATATACGGACGTCCGGTATATGAGTCTATCAACAGGATTGTGGATGAGATTTTTAATGAGTATGTCCGCAGGCAGGGGCAGAGCGCTCCTTATTTCACGTCGTTCTGCAACGGAACTACTTCTTCCTGCCAGGGGATGTCCCAGTGGGGCACTGTCACTCTTGCGAACCAAGGATATACGCCAATTAGGATTCTGCGGTATTATTACCCCAATGATATTGAAATTGTAGAGACGGATACCATTTCGAATGTGGTGACTTCCTATCCCGGCGCACCGCTCAGGAGGGGAAGCACCGGGCTGGATGTGCAGACCATACAGACGTATCTTGGCAGAATCAGGAAAAACTATCCGGCCATTCCGGTAATCAGCGACGAAGCAGGCGTGTTTGGAAATAGCACGGAAGCGGCGGTGAAGAAATTTCAAAGCATTTTTAATCTTACGGCGGATGGTATTGTGGGGAAATCCACCTGGTATAAGATTTCCAGCCTTTACACGGCGGTCACAAGACTGGCCGAGTTGGACAGCGAGGGCAGCAGCCTTGGAATCGGGACTGTGCCGCCTTCTTCCGTGCTCCGGACGGGTTCCAGAGGGCAGGATGTGATTACGCTGCAATATTTGCTGAATGTGATTTCCGAGTACTATCCGGGTATTCCTGAAGTGGCGCAGGACGGTATCTTCGGAAGCGGCACCGGGCAGGCAGTGACGGCATACCAGAGGCGGATGGGCCTGGCCGCGGACGGGGTTGTGGGGCCCTCTACGTGGAATTCCCTTTACAGGACTTACCAGGGTATCTTGCAGAATGTGCAAAAGCCTGTCCCGCCGACAAACCCTAATCCGGGTGGAAATACGGTGACCTACACAGTGCAGGCAGGCGATACGCTGTGGCAGTTGGCCAATCGGTTTGGCACGACGGTGGATGCCATCAAGAGGGAGAACGGCCTGACCAGCGATATGTTAAGCATAGGCCAGGTTCTTCGGATACCGGCAGGGCAGCCGTCTCAGTATTTCAATTATACGGTTCGCTCCGGCGATACGCTGTGGCAGTTGGCCAACCGGTTTGGCACGACGGTAGACGCCATTAAAAAAATGAACGGACTGACGGGGGACGCGCTGCGGATAGGGCAGGTGCTTCGGATTCCGTCATAATAGTATTCATCTTAGGGCGCAAGAGGATAGGCTATGTAAGCAGAGATATTCTTGCGCTCTTTTAAGATAAATTCTGTTTCTATGCTGTATTGTCATAAAAAAGATTGACATATATTTAAACATATGTTTAAATATTCATATAATAAAATCATGTATATAGTGTAAACATATAGTCAAAGCGGGGCAGGGAACGAGGGTCAGTTATCCCGTCATATGACATATCATGGGAAAGGATGTACGTTATGACAAAGAAACAGAAGAAAGTTTTAATCAGGATTATCATATCCGCGGTACTGGTGTTGGTATTGAGCTTTGTTCCGGTAACAAATCCATATGTGAAGCTAGCGCTGTTCATGGCGCCATATCTAATCATCGGGTACGATATTTTAAGGAAAGCGGCGCTCGGCGTCATACATGGAGAGGTGTTTGATGAAAATTTCCTGATGGCCGTGGCAACTGTGGGAGCGATTATCTTAGGCGAGTATCTTGAGGGAACGGCGGTTATGCTCTTTTATCAGATTGGCGAGCTGTTCCAGAGCTATGCGGTAGGTAAGAGCCGCAGGAATATTACGCAGCTTATGGATATCCGTCCCGATTATGCGAACATAGAACAGGACGGTATGTTGGTGCAGGTGGAGCCGGAGGAAGTTGCCGTGGGTACCGTTATTACCGTGCAGCCTGGGGAGAAGGTTCCGATAGACGGCGCTGTGGTAAGCGGCGTATCGTCTTTGAATACAAGCGCGCTCACAGGGGAAAGTCTCCCCAGGGAAGTCCAGGAGGGCGACGAGGTTATCAGCGGATGCGTCAATATGTCAGGCGTGCTGCGTATCCGCACGACGAAGGAATTCGGCGAGTCTACGGTGTCCAAGATTCTGGACCTGGTAGAAAATTCCAGTATGAAAAAATCGAAGTCGGAAAATTTTATCACCCGCTTTGCCAGGTATTATACGCCTGCCGTCTGTATCGGCGCATTGGCGTTGGCGATTCTTCCGCCGCTTTTTAATCTGCTTATGGGGCATGAGCCTTCCTGGACACAGTGGCTTATCAGGGCGTTAACCACGTTGGTCATCAGTTGCCCCTGCGCCCTTGTGATTTCTATACCGCTCAGTTTCTTCGGTGGGATTGGCGGTGCGTCGGCTAAGGGAATCCTGGTGAAAGGCTCCAACTATCTGGAGGCGCTTTCTAAAACCACGTACGTAGTGTGCGATAAGACAGGCACTTTGACAAAAGGGGTTTTTCAGGTAGTATGTGTGGAGGCGGCGGATGGTTTCGGGGAAGAAGAATTGTTGGAGGCGGCAGCCTGTGCAGAGAATTATTCAAACCATCCTATCAGCAAGAGTTTGAAAGAAGCCTACGGAAAAGCAGTCGACCCCGGACGAATCATGGATGTGGAAGAAATCGGAGGGCATGGAGTGACAGCTTTGGTTGACGGCAGAAAAGTGGCGGCAGGAAATGTGAAGCTGATGAAGAAACTTGGCATTGCCTACAGGAAAACGGACAAAACCGGAACAGAAGTCCATGTGGCGATTGACGGTATTTACGCCGGATATATCCTGATTTCCGACGTGATAAAAGACAATGCAAAACAGGCAGTGGTCGGGTTGAAGGAAGCGGGCGTAAAACAGATAGTTATGTTAACCGGGGATGCCGCAAACGTGGCGGACGCCGTGGCGAAGGAGCTTGGAGTGGACGTGGTCAAAAGCGAGCTTCTTCCGGCAGACAAAGTGTCTGAGGTAGAAGCGCTTCTGGAAGCCAAAGGGAAGAATGAAAAGCTGGCGTTTGTAGGAGACGGCATCAACGACGCGCCGGTGCTTTCCAGGGCTGATTTGGGAATCGCAATGGGCGCCTTGGGGGCGGACGCAGCCATTGAGGCGGCGGATATTGTACTGATGGACGATAATCCTGAGAAGATAGCGACGGCAATCCGTATTTCCAGGAAAACACTCCGTATCGTACACCAGAATATTATATTTGCCTTGGCGGTGAAGTTCTTCTGCCTGGCGCTTGGCGCGGTGGGGACGCTCAATATGTGGTGGGCAATCTTTGCCGATGTGGGTGTGATGGTGATTGCGGTGCTGAATGCGACGAGAGCATTGAGCTGCCGGGAGACAAGACATTAAAATAGAAAAGTATGTATTCTCGGAGTCTCAGTCACAGAGGCAGGGGCAAGAGTGATTCCGAGAGTACATAAGTTTAGAATGGAGGCAGATATGGCAGAAAAAGCGCTTCCCCATGACCATGGGCAGGATATAGAGAAGGTGTTGCAGGTACTTCCGTCCCAGGAAGTCTGCACGGAGGCGGCAGGTATATTCAAACAGATTAGTGACGGCACAAGGCTTAGGATTCTGTGGCTTCTGTGTCACTGTGAAGAATGTGTCAGCAATATCGCGGCGGCCACGGATATGAGCGACCAGGCGGTATCGCACCACTTGAAACTGCTCCGTGGCGGCGGGCTTGTGGTGAGCAGGAAAGATGGAAAAGAGGTCTATTATAAACTGGCGGATACAAAACAGGCGCAGCTTGTCCATCGTATCTGCGAAGAGATGTTCCAGATGACGTGTCCCCTTGGGTAGTTACTGAAGAGATTCTTCCCTGTGCATAAGCGGCATAGAGAAAATACATTATATATAAGTATAAATTATGATTTATATAATAAATATTGATTTTACTTATGATGAGATATTGTCTATAATCAAGACGTAAATGGAAAGAATATTTAGGCAGAGGCAATAGAGATTTCGAGAGTGCATGTATGTTGAAGGAGGAATCATCATGGTAAAAGCGGTAGTAGGCGCGAACTGGGGAGACGAAGGAAAAGGTAAAATTACAGATATGCTTGCCGAGAAGGCGGACATTATCGTGCGCTTTCAGGGCGGCGCGAACGCAGGGCACACGATAGTCAATAATTACGGGAAATTTGCATTGCATACGCTTCCGTCAGGTGTTTTCTACAGTCATACGACAAGCGTGATTGGCAATGGCGTGGCGTTAAATATTCCCATTCTGATGAATGAGATAAAGTCCATTACGGACAGGAACGTGCCGATGCCCAAAATCCTTGTGTCGGACAGGTGCCAGATGGTGATGCCCTACCATATCCTGTTTGACCAGTACGAGGAGGAACGGCTTGGCGGCAAATCGTTTGGCTCTACGAAGTCGGGAATTGCTCCTTTTTATTCGGATAAATATGCGAAGATTGGTTTCCAGGTAAGCGAGCTTTTCGATGAGGAGCTTTTACAGGAAAAGACGGCGCGCGTCTGCGAGACGAAAAACGTGGTGTTGGAACATTTATACCACAAACCGTTGATTGTGCAGGAGGAACTGCTTCACACGCTGCATGAATACAGGAAGATGATTGAACCTTATGTATGCGATGTATCCGCTTACCTGGACCGTGCGCTGAAAGAGGGCAAGACTGTTCTTCTGGAGGGACAGCTTGGCACGTTGAAGGACCCTGACCATGGAATCTATCCGATGGTTACCTCCTCTTCTACCCTGGCAGCCTTCGGTGCGATTGGAGCCGGCCTGCCGCCCCACGAGATTAAGGAGATAGTAACCGTTTGTAAGGCATATTCCTCAGCGGTCGGCGCCGGGGCGTTTGTGTCGGAAATTTTTGGTGAGGAGGCGGATGAGCTGCGGCGCAGAGGCGGGGACGGCGGCGAGTTTGGAGCGACCACAGGACGTCCGCGCCGGATGGGTTGGTTTGACTGTGTAGCTTCCAAGTACGGATGCCGTCTGCAGGGAACGACGGATGTGGCGTTCACGGTGCTTGACGTGCTCGGATATTTGGATGAGATTCCGGTATGTGTGGGCTATGAGATAGATGGCGAAGTGACCACGGACTTCCCGGTTACCTGCAAGCTTGAAAAGGCAAAACCGGTTCTTAAGAAACTGCCCGGGTGGAAATGTGATATCCGCGGCATCAGGAAGTATGAAGAGCTTCCGGAGAATTGCCGTAATTATGTTGAATTTATCGAGGGACAGATTGGTTATCCGGTTACGATGGTATCCAACGGACCCGGCAGGGAAGATATCATTTATAGAGAAAGCCCGTTGAAAAAGAATTAGTTTTGCTATACAGCGGATGTTGAAAATGGAATTTTGTGGTATACTGTCTGTAACAAGTTCTGAGGGAAGAGCGAAGGAGGAAAAACTATGCTATTGGAGAACAAGGTTGCAATCGTGACAGGGGGAAGCCGGGGAATCGGCTATGCCACAGTGGAAGCTTTCCTGAAAGAGGGCGCGACGGTGGTGCTGTGTGCCAGCCGAGAAGAGACGGCGGCCAAAGCGGTGGCGAAGTTAAAGGAGGCAGATGCGAATGCTAAGGTGGAAGGTATTTTCCCGAATCTGTCTGACTATGCGGCGGTGAAAGAGGCGTTTGACCGTGTGGCTGACAAATATGGCAGCATAGACATTCTTGTCAACAATGCAGGCGTGTCGGAGAGTACACCTTTTACGGACTATACGGAAGAAACCTTCGAGCGTGTGATGGATTTAAACATCAAGGGCGTTTACAACTGTTCCAAAGCGGCAAGCGAGCATATGATTGCGAAAAAAAGCGGCGTGATACTGAATACTTCATCTATGGTAAGCCAGTATGGACAGCCCGCAGGGATTGCTTATCCGACTTCTAAGTTTGCGGTGAACGGATTCACGTTATCCCTTGCAAGGGAATTAGGGCCGAAAGGGATTCGTGTCAATGCGGTTGCGCCCGGTATCACCTACACGGATATGATGCGTTCCGTTCCGAAGGAAGTCATAGAGCCGATGATTGCGCAGATTCCTTTGCGGCGCATGGGACAGCCGGAGGATATTGCCAACGCGTTCCTGTTCTTAGCGTCGGATATGGCATCCTATATCAGCGGCGAAGTGCTGCATGTGGACGGATTGGCAAGAAGCTGATTTTCAATTTCCTATTTGATAGGTTATGTAAACCATGAATAATTTAGAATATTACAAAGTATTCTATCATGTGGCGCGTCTGGGAAGCCTGACCGCGGCTGCGGGGGAACTGAATATATCGCAGCCGGCGGTCAGCCAGTCCGTCAGGCAGTTGGAAGCTTCGGTGGGTACGAAGCTTTTTGCGCGTGCACCGAAAGGCGTCCGACTGACGACGGAAGGAGAACTGCTCTATCATTATGTAGCGAAAGGGTATGGGCAGATAGAGCTGGGAGAGCAGAAACTGAAGCAGATGCTGGATTTGGAATTGGGAGAAGTGCATATCGGAGCAAGCGATATGACACTGCGGTTTTACCTGCTTCCATATTTGGAGAAGTTTCACGAGAAATATCCCCGCATCAAGGTGGCGGTCAGCAATGCGCCGACGCCGGAAACGTTGGGAAATTTGGAGCAGAACAAGATTGATTTCGGGATAGTCAGCACGCCGTTCGAGAAAAGAGGCGTATTGGAAGCGGTCAATGTACGAGAGATTGAAGATGTTTTTGTGGCGGGCAGGAAATTTATCCAGTATAAGAACCGTATGTTGGACTTGCAGGAACTGCAGAAGATGCCTATTATTTATTTGGAGGGAGTCACAAGCACAAGAAGCTATATGGATTCCTTCCTTGAGAGAAATAATGTGCGGATAAGGCCGGAATTTGAACTTGCCACCAGTGATATGATTGTACAATTTGCTTTGCGTAATCTGGGCGTCGGATGCGTTGTGCGGGATTTTGCACAGGAGCACTTGGAGGATGGCAGACTGTTTGAGCTTCGATTCAATATGATTATACCGAAGCGGCATTTCTGCGTGGTGACTAATCCCAGGTATCCGGTGTCGACGGCGGCAAGAAACCTGCTTGACTTGTTTATTCCCGCGAGCAATGAGTCAGGCGGATGCGAAGCATCCATTTGAGGAATGCCGTAGAACGTTATGCGCCGGTGGCGCATGTTTAGCGCGGAACGAAGAACAATACCCTGGAGTTTTGCTGCGGGGATTTGGCTTTATAGGATTAGAATTTTTAAATATATGGGCCGGAAGGAGAAACGTATGATTACAACGCTTATATTTGATATCGGCAATGTGCTTGCCGGTTTTACATGGAAGGAACATATGGAGGGGCTCGGGTATGACGATGAGATGACAGAGCGTATCGCGCGGGCGACGGTCAAGCATCCGCTGTGGAATGAAGTCGACAGGGGCGTCATGAAGGAAGAAGATATTATACAAGGGTGCGTGGACTCGGACCCGGAGATTGAATATGATATCCGTAGAGTCCTGAAGGACATGAGCACGATAATAACCCGCTACGATTATGCGATTCCGTGGATTCAGGATTTGAAGAAAAAGGGATACCGCACGCTCTATCTGTCCAATTTCTCCTCGAGGGCGGAGACGGATTGTGCCCATGCCCTTGATTTCATACCTTATATGGACGGTGGGATTCTGTCTTACCAGGAGAAGATTATCAAGCCGATGCCGGAGATTTATCAGTTGTTGATTGACCGTTATAATCTGGTGCCGGAAGAATGTGTGTTTATGGATGATACAGTTGCCAACCTGGAAGGAGCGGAAAAATTCGGTATTCATACGATTCATTTCACCGACAGGGAGAAAGCTGTTGAGAAGCTGCGCGAACTTGGGGTGGATGCGTAAGAAATTTTTGGATAGGGGTCAGAAAGAAATGGCAGGATTGTGATAAATAGAGTCAGAAATGAAATATTTTTTTAACATGGATTGCAATATAATGATATCCGAATTATAAATATTTCATAATGAAAGGAGACCTGCCATGTATTATGAAGCAAGTGATTTTGTGGAAACAGCAGACAGTGAGACATTGGAGTTAATTGCCCGCACAAGAGAGCTGACACGTGAATATTATTTTTCGGATTACCGGGATACAGAGAAAAGGAGAGCCATTCTCCAGGAACTATTGGGAGGCATAGGGGAGAATGTGGCAATTGACACGCCGTTTTACTGCGACCATGGGAAAAATATTTTTCTGGGAAATGATGTGATAATTAACATCAATTGCACTTTTGTGGATAATGCGGAAATCCGCATAGGAAACAAGGTATTGATAGCATCCAATGTACAGCTCTATACCGGTTCGCATCCGGTTTTGCCGCGGGAGCGGCTTATAGCAGACTGGAAGGAACATCAGACAACTTTTTTCAGGTCGTTTGCACGTCCGATAGAAATAAAGGACAATGTATGGATTGGCGGCGGCAGCATTATCCTGCCAGGAGTGACGATTGGAGAAAACAGTGTGATAGGGGCGGGAAGCGTGGTAAATCGTTCCATTCCTGCCAATTGCGTTGCAGTGGGGAATCCGTGCAAGGTGATACGTTATTTTGATACAGAAGGGACAAGGGGATAAAATGGCGGATATCTATGTAGCAGATAATAAGCGTTATGAAAAGATGGTGTATAACAGAGTGGGAAAGAGCGGAATGAAGTTTCCAGCGGTTTCCTTGGGCTTTTGGCACAACTTTGGTTCAAAAGATAACTATGATTTGATGAAGGCAATGTGCAGGACAGCTTTTAATCATGGCATTACGCAGTTTGATCTTGCGAATAATTACGGGCCTGTCTATGGAAGTGCAGAAACAAATTTGGGCAGACTGATGGATGAGGATTTC
Organism: uncultured Lachnospiraceae bacterium; assembly: GCA_947172645.1. Lineage (GTDB taxonomy): Bacteria > Bacillota > Clostridia > Lachnospirales > Lachnospiraceae > UBA3282. Next base: position 165,298 of record CAMWBY010000005.1, read on the forward strand.
CGCCCATACAGGGACGAACTGGTGATTACGACAAAAGCCGGGTATGACATGTGGGATGGCCCTTATGGCAATTATGGCAGCAGGAAATATTTGATGGCAAGCATAGACCAGAGCCTTAAACGTATGAAGCTGGATTACGTGGATATTTTTTATCATCATCGCATGGATAAAGAGACACCTTTGGAGGAGACTATGACTGCCTTGGCGGATATTGTAAGGAGTGGCAAGGCGCTTTACGTGGGTGTATCCAATTATGATAAGGAATATACAGAAAAAGCGGCGGAACTTCTGCGGCAATTGCATTGTCCGTTTATTGTGAACCAGAGAAGGTATTCTATTTTTGACAGGACGATTGAAGAGGACGGGGTAAAGGCATATTGCAAAGAAGCGGGAGTGGGGATTATTGCTTTCAGCCCATTGGCGCAGGGGATGCTGACGGACAAATATCTGCATGGCATACCACAGGATAGCCGGATTGCGAGTGATTCAAGGTTCCTGCATGCTGCCGATTTGACAGAACGCAGGTTGGAACAGATTAGATGTCTGAATAATCTGGCTGAGCAGCGGGGACAGACGTTGGCGCAGATGGCGCTCTCTTGGGTTTTAAAGGATGACGAAGTCTGTTCTGTATTAATTGGAGCATCAAAACCGGAACAAATTGTGGAAAATATTGCTGTAGCGGAATGTGCGCATTTTACGGAAGAAGAACTGGAAAAGATAGAGGAAATCTGTAGCTGATTTGTAAAATTCTGCTAACGGGCTGTGTAGCGTGAGGATAATTTTTTGGCAGCTGCATATAAAACCGGAATAGAACATGGTTTTGTGTGTTGAACGAAAAGTGGGAACCAAGCAGGGCGTAATCTTTGCCTGTTTGGTTCCCTTGTTTTATGATACAGGAATTTGTTCGCTTCTTATTTCTTACAAAGCTCTTCTGCAAGTGCCTCAATCTGGGCGATACTGTCTTCGTTGAGCGCGGACTTGATTTGTACGCTGTGTTCTGTGAAAGTAATGTCTTTGCAGGCCTCTAACTGCGTCCGCATAGTCTTGGCAGCCATAGGAGCCCAAGAACCGTTCTCTATGAGAGCGACTGTACGGTTCTGGTAATTGTGCGCCGCCAGTTCGTTAATAAATTCCCGCATATAAGGGAATATGCCGGTATTATAAGTTGTGGTGGCAAGAACCAGTTTGCCATAGCGGAACGCGTCTTCCATACATTCCGCCATATCCTCCCTGGCAAGGTCAGCCAGAACGACTTTCGGACAACCCTTCTCGGTCAGTTTGTCAGCCAGAAGCTTGGCGGCAGCCTTTGTATTTCCATAGACGGAAGTATAGGCAATCATCACGCCTTCGGATTCTACGCCATAGGAAGACCAGGTCTGATATAAGTTTACATAATATTCTAAATTTTCTTTCAGAATAGGGCCGTGCAGCGGACAGATAATTTGGATATCCAGCGTGGATGCTTTCTTTAAGAGGTTTTGTACCTGCATTCCATACTTGCCTACGATGCCGAAATAATAGCGGCGCGCTTCACAAGCCCAGTCTTCGTCAGCGTCCAACGCGCCGAATTTGCCGAAGCCGTCGGCGGAGAAAAGCACATGGTCAAATGTATCGTATGTAACCATGACTTCGGGCCAGTGTACCATCGGGGCAGCAATAAACTGCAATGTATGTGCACCTAAAGGAAGCGTGTCGCCTTCTTTAATAATCTGCCGTCTGTCGGCATAGTCTGTGCCGAAGAACTGTTTCATCATAGTAAATGCCGGGGCAGAAGCGAGGATAACGGCATCCGGGTATGCCTTGGCAAAGGCATCAATGTTGGCGGAATGGTCGGGTTCCATATGCTGTACGATAAGGTAATCCGGCGTCCGTCCGTTCAGAACCTGGCGCAGATTCTGCATCCATTCGTCTCCAAAACTGGTGTCTACCGTATCCATAACGGCAATTTTGTCATCCATGATGACATAGGAATTGTATGCCATTCCGTTTTCTACTGCATACTGACCTTCAAAGAGGTCTATTTCATGGTCGTTTACGCCTATGTAGTGAATGTCCTTTGTGATTTCCATAGATAAAAACTCCTTTGATTATTTATTCCTGCGAGCAACGAGCCAAGTGATTGCTTGCGAGCATGGCAGTAAGCCGCAGTGCGTGCTGCTGCATCTCGCTCGCGGGCTTCGCCCTACCATAATGCAATCTAACAAAACTGTCAGCAAGCTGCCGTTTTGTTATCTTACATTATGGCACTGCTCATTGCCATCGCGTACATTATAACACAGATTGTGGGGGTGTGGGGAAAAATTATGTGAGACAGGGAATTTGTAGGATAAAGTCTGGCGAAAAGGATTGTTTCTTTTTGCCAAATACAATATAATGAGGGCAGAAAAGTATGGAATAATCGTAGAAGAGGTATTGTAATGGCGGAAAGATACTGTGCGGATGCCTTCGCCATTGGGCATGTCATATTATGAAGCTTTCCTGAATTTATTTGATGTGGAGAGCGACGAAAAGCAGATAGAATACCAGGCGGAGTTTTTGAATGGGTGGAACCATATAAGGATGATGGGATATGAGACGGAAGAAGAAATGACAACCATGGATTTTGAAAAGAAGGTGCAGATGATATATTATGTCGGACAGAAAGAAGACGCAGAAGAAATGGATGATGATTTAGACGATGGCGTGATTACCGTTCCCAAACTGGATTTGAGGTTGGAAATTAACGGGGCAGACGTAGGAGGCGTAAGCAAACTTTTACCTACAAAAATATTCTGTGGGAAAAATACGTTTTGATACAGGAAAGTTTTCAACAGCTTGGGGAATTATAAAATACATAGAAAGACGGAAGCAGGATTTACATGACAGAACAATTTTCCAGAACAGAACTATTACTTGGCAGTGAGGCGATGGACAGGCTTTCCCGTTCCCGTGTGGCGGTATTTGGCATAGGCGGCGTGGGCGGTTATGTGTGCGAGGCGCTTGCGCGCAGCGGCGTGGGGGCTTTAGACTTAGTGGACAACGATAAGGTGTGCCTGACCAATTTGAACCGGCAGATTATTGCCACGCATAAGACTCTGGGAAGATATAAGACAGATGTGATGATGGAGCGCATCTTGGAGATTAACCCGGATGCCAGAGTACATGTCCGTCAGTGTTTTTTCCTGCCGGATAATGCAGACAGTTTTCCTTTTCATGAGTATGATTATGTTGTGGATGCGGTGGACACCGTGACCGCGAAGATTGAGCTTGTTATGCGCGCCCAGGCATATAATGTGCCTGTTATCAGCAGCATGGGAGCAGGGAATAAACTGGATGCAGGAGCCTTTCGTGTGGCGGACATTTATGATACGAAGGTCTGTCCGCTTGCCAGGGTGATGCGCAGGGAGCTAAAAAAAAGGAATGTGAAACATCTGAAGGTGGTATATTCGGAGGAGGAACCGATAAAGCTATCAGGAGATGCCAGAAGCGGCGTATGTGTGCCGGAGGAAGAGGGGAACGGCACAGGGCGTAAAAGCATTCCTGGAAGTACGGCTTTTGTCCCTTCCGTGGCAGGACTTTTGATTGCAGGGGAAGTGATAAAAGATTTGGCGTTAAAATAGAAAATATGATGGCGAAAGGTCTTGCTTTTTCAGACATTTTCGCCATTTGTTCTATATGGAGATTTTGTTATGGTGTTTTTTATCGTTATCCACATTTGATATTCTGCTACAATCCGCGGCTTCAATTTAGCCGTCTCTCTTTTTTGTGCAAGGAAAGAGAGGAACAATTCAAGAATAAGCCCTATAATGATAAAGACAAATTTATGTCCACAAAGCACAGTATGTGCGGATAAGGAGGTATCCCATGGAATGGGTCGAAAGATTAAACCAAAGCATGAATTATATTGAGGAACATTTGACGGGTGAAATTGATTATGAACAGCTTGCGCGGATTGCCTGTTGTTCCACCTATCACTATCAGAGAATGTTTACTTATATGGCGGGCATCCCTCTGGCAGAGTATATCCGAAGAAGAAAAATGTCTTTGGCAGCGGTAGACTTACAGGGTGGGGATGAACGAATTATTGATATTGCAGAGAAATACGGTTATCGTTCTCCGACTGCATTTAACAGGGCGTTTCAGTCTTTTCACGGGATAGCCCCATCGTCCGTGAAAGGAGAAGGCGTATCCGTGAAATCTTTTTTCCCCATTGTGTTTAGAATTGCTGTGAAAGGAGCGACAGAAATGAATTATAGAATCGAGACAAAAGAAGCATTCCGCATTATTGGCGTATCTGCGCCGCTTGATAGGGAAATCGAAAATAATTTTATGGTGGTGCCAACGATGTGGCAGGAGGCGTCTGTAAATGGAACAATACAGAAATTGGCCGGCATGATGGATACGCCGCCGATGGGGCTTTTGGGTGTGAGTGTCTGTAATGACGAAGAACAATGGAAATATTTTATAGCTGTTTCCAGCACAAAAGCGGGCGGTGAGTTTGAAGAATATACCGTGCCTGCATCTACATGGGCAATTTTTTCCGGAACAGGAACAAACCAGTCGATACAGGAATTAGAGCAGCGTATTGTAACAGAGTGGCTTCCAACCTCTGGGTATGAATATGCCAACGCTCCTGATATTGAGGTATACTTAAATCCAGACCCGCAGAACGCACAGTATGAGGTATGGATACCCGTGACAAAGAAAAAGTTATAACGGAGGGACTTATGGACGAGAAATTTAGTGGGTTCATGGAAACAGTTGGCGGGGATTTCCGCAGTTTTGTAAATCAAATCGATGGGTATCTGACAGCAAATGACTGTAAGCGTGATATAAAACTGCAAAAAAGCGGGTATGTTGTGTCCTATGTGTTAAAGAGCAGCAAAAGGACTTTGGCAACATTCGTATCCCGGAAAACGGGAATCAAACTTCGCATTTATCCCGAACATATACAGGAATACCAGGGCTTCCTTAACACATTGCCCGAAAAGGTAAAAAAGGAAATTAAGAAAGCGTCCGCCTGCAAACGGCTCATCAATCCAGACGACTGTAATCCGAAATGCGTAATGGGATATACCTTTGTTTTGGATGGCGAACAGTATCAGAAATGCCGGTATATGGCGTTTCAGCCTACATTGAGTGAGGAAAACAATCCTTACATTAGGCAGTTTTTAGAGAAAGAATTGCGGGCTGGCGTTGATTATGATTCATAGTGGGCGCGAAGGATATAAAGAGACCGTTTTAGGTTTGTGTAAACTCGAAAAACTGACATAAGATTTATGAATCGTTACAAGCCGAGTATGACGGTATCGGCAGAGAAAAGTCAAAGACCGCCGCAGAATCAGCCTATGCGGAGGTAATCAGCTATAACAGGAAGAACCTTCAGCGGAAGTTCAGAACGAGAACAGGCAGCAGGGGAGGCTTAGGCAGAGGGGGAAGAGGTTTCATGTGAATTTTATTGTAAAGACAGGCGTTTTTTTGTATAATTAAAATATAGTAGGATATATCGTATCTTGTGTTACATCTTATGGAACATTAGTAGTTCCATAAGCATGGAATTTAAGAAACCGAGGTGATAAGGTGTCAGACGATACAAAGCAGATAGAGGAGGCAAAAGCAAAGCGTACCGCAAAAAACAGCGTATTCCTTGACCTTTTTCAAAACAAGAGTTATCTGCTGAAGCTGTATAAAACGCTCCACCCAGAGGACGAGGCAGCGACAGAGGATTCCCTTACGGATGTGACGATTACAAATGTGTTGACTGATAATCTGTATAATGATTTAGGCTTTATTGCGAATAATAAGCTGATGATACTTGTGGAGGCACAATCTACATGGACAGTGAATATTTTAGTAAGAGTTTTGCTGTACCTGGCGCAAAGCTACCACGAATATTTTCAGCGTACCTGCCAAGACTATTACAAAAGCAGGAAAGTAAAAATGCCAAAACCTGAACTCTATGTGATTTTTACGGGAAACAAAGGGAGGAAACCCGATAAAATATTATTGTCCAAAGAATTTTTCGAGGGCGCGGATATAGATATTGAAGTTAAAGCGAAAGTCATCTATGAAAGCGATACAGATGATATCATCAATCAGTACATTATTTTCTGCAAAGTTTTTAACGAGCAGACAAAACAGCATGGAATGACCAGAAAGGCAGTTACAGAAACGATTCGCATATGCAAGGACAGGAATGTCTTAAGGGAATATTTAGCGGAGAGAGAAAAGGAGGTTGTAACGATTATGATGAGTTTATTTGATGAAGAACAGATAATGAAATCATTTATCAGAAGCGAAAGGCATGACGCAGACAGGGAAACTGCAGAAAGATTGATAAAAAAAGGGAAAATGACTCTTGAGGATATTGCGGAATGTGTTCCGTCATTATCCTTTGATGAATTGAGAGAACTTGAAGCCGAAATTATGCAGTTAGCGTGAGTGGCAAAACAATTTAATATCAAAATAGCAGCGTAAAGACGCATGGAGCAGTAAATTGTAAGCCATGTGTCTTTTTTCATGCGTGCTTGCACGCATTGCCCAACAAGGAGGAACGTGAGCGATAATATTCAGACCAACACCACAGGACGATTAACGCCAAAAAATTTAGAGAACATTGACTTTTTTAGAAATATGGTATATATAAAAAGCATCAAATCACAATCGGAATGGAGGGGATAACAATGCAGAGTGTAAGAATTTATGAGATGCCAGATTGCAAAATGGTTTCGTCTGGAATAGGTATGTTCGGAGAGGAAAACTTCAATCTATTTGACGAGTGGTTATCTTCGCAAAAACGCGGCTTATTTCCGAAAGATTTCCTGTATTGGGCAGGGGAGGGTTTTGTTTGGCTGTATATGTACGAAGATGGAATGAATGTTCCAAACGAATTTGAACGAATAGATTTCCAGGGTGGTCTTTATGCCGTAGCAACCGACATAGACCAGAAAACGGATAAGGAGCTTATGAACACAGAGATAGATAAGTTTCTAGGTGAAAATGGGTTTGAGCGCGATACATCACGTTTGGAATTAGGAAATATCATTACGTCGCCGCTTGCGCGAAAAATAATGGGATACGAGCAGATGGACTATTATATCCCAATCAAAGCAAAATAAATCCCGGTTTTTCCTGAGGAAAAGACAAGTACAGACTTGAATTTGGAGGGTAGTTATGTACGAGAGAATGCTGAATAAGCAGATGGAGCCAACCATAGAGGAAATGACGGAATATTGTGCAGAAAATGCAGAACGTTTTTCTATGATAAACGATTGGCTGACAACTGCTTTTCATACAGAACAGAAAGTGGTTTTCCCTTATGGCAATAAATATGGTTGGGGAATAGGACATTATAAAAAGAAAAAGCTTCTATGCAACATCTTTGCCGAAGCCGGGGCATTTACAGTTATGGTGAGATTAACAGACGCGCAATATGCAACGATTTACGAGGAGCTGAAAAAATACACGCAAGAATATATTGACAATAAATATCCTTGCGGTGATGGCGGTTGGATACATTACCGGGTTACCTGCCAGGAACATTATGAAGATATTAAGAAGTTGTTAGAGGTAAAATGTGTGTGATAATTGCACCTCCAAAACTGGCATTGTAGAAAAATAAAGAACTGGATATTTTTAAAATACCATTCGATGCTATAATTCCAAATAAACTAGTGTGAGAAAAACATTAAGAAACTCTAAGGCGTCAAAAAACGTCGCCTAAGAGTTACTAAATGTTTCAGAGAATGCCCAAAATACGAGCATTCTCCGCACAGATTTGAGATTCCGCAGAGAAGAATTATGGAGGATGAATATGGCTGAGAATAGGTATGAGCTGAATAAACAGTTGGCGCAGATGCTCAAGGGCGGCGTGATTATGGATGTGACTACGCCGGAGCAGGCAAGAATCGCGGAGGAGGCGGGAGCATGCGCAGTTATGGCGCTTGAGCGGATTCCGGCGGATATCCGGGCGGCAGGCGGCGTATCCAGGATGAGCGACCCGAAGATGATTAAGGGCATTCAGGATGCGGTATCCATTCCGGTGATGGCCAAGTGCCGCATCGGGCATTTCGTGGAAGCGCAGATTCTGGAGGCGATTGAAATTGATTACATTGATGAGAGCGAAGTGCTCTCCCCGGCGGATGACATTTACCATATTGATAAGAGGCAGTTTCAGGTTCCCTTCGTATGCGGGGCAAAGGATTTAGGGGAAGCGTTGCGCAGAGTTAGTGAGGGCGCCTCCATGATACGTACCAAGGGAGAACCGGGGACAGGCGATGTGGTGCAGGCAGTGCGGCATATGCGGAAGATGAACAGTGAGATTGCAAAGGTGGTTTCCATGCGGACGGATGAGCTGTACGAGGAGGCAAAACTCCTGGCAGTCCCCTACGAGTTGATTTCCTATGTCCATGAAACGGGCAGGCTTCCGGTGGTGAATTTCGCTGCGGGCGGCATAGCGACGCCGGCGGATGCGGCGCTTATGATGCAGCTTGGCGCGGAGGGCGTGTTTGTCGGTTCAGGCATATTTAAATCAGGCAACCCGAAAAAGCGCGCGGCGGCTATTGTCCAGGCGGTGACCAATTACCTTGACAGCAAATTGATTGCACGGCTGTCTGAGGATTTGGGAGAGGCGATGGTAGGCATCAACGAACAGGAGATTGAGCTGTTGATGGCAGAGCGGGGCAAGTAACAGGGAGCCTTAATCCTTATAAGAATACCGGGAGAGGAGTTATGTAAACTATGAAAATAGCTGTCCTTGCAGTGCAGGGGGCTTTTGCGGAGCATATCAATAAATTGGAATCCATGGGTGTTTCCTGCATGGAGCTTAGAAATGCGACAGATTTGGAGAAAGATTTTGACGGATTAGTACTGCCGGGCGGGGAGAGCACCGTGCAGGGAAAACTGCTGCGGGAGCTGCATATGCTTGAGCCGCTCCGGGATAGAATCCGGCAGGGAATGCCTGTGTTGGGGACTTGCGCGGGATTGATTCTTCTGGCGCAGGAGATTAGGAATGAGGACCGCATTTATTTGGGGACGCTTTCGGTTTGTGTGCAGAGGAACGCCTATGGCAGACAGCTTGGAAGTTTCCATACAGAGCAGGAAGTAAAAGGGATTGGCAAGATTCCTATGACTTTTATCCGCGCACCCTATATTGAGTCGGTTCTGCCTGCCCAAGGTGAGAAGCCTGGTACAGAAGTGTTGGCGCAGGTAGACGGCAGGATTGTGGCGGTCAGGCATGGCAGGCAGATTGGAATCGCTTTTCACCCGGAACTGGATGCGGATAACCGTATCCATGGGATGTTTTTGGAGAGCATTTCAACAGCCTGGGCAGATGCTTAATTGAACAGCTTGCCCGGAATATCAGTAATGATTGGATTGTAAAAGAAATTTGTTTAAGGACGGCATATGTTTATGAGGCTGAGAGACAACTATAAATCTTATTTGCTGCTGTTTGTGGCGGGCATGATAGCGGGCGTGATATGCAGACTGTCGGATTTTTTTCCATATGACAGTTTGTGGAGCTTTTCTTCCATCGCCACGCTATTTGGTTTTTGGATTGCAAGTGTGGGCGTGATTACCTGTCTTAGTTCCTCTAATATAGGAGCTTTTATCAACACATTTTTGTATATGTTTGCCATGACGCTTAGTTTCTATGGACTGAAATATATATTGGGCTTCTTTATTGAAAAGTTTGCAAACGACGGGAAATTCCAGACGGATTTGTTTCTTGTATATTTCGTGTTATCGGTGGTATGCGGTATCGGAAGTTTTATTTTATATTTTTGGAACAAAAATAATAAGGCCGGCTCGATATTATACGCTTTACCGGCGAGCGGTATGCTGGCGGAGGCAATAGGCTGTATGGTTGTTTTAGTAAACAACCATATGCTATTGACCCAGACCATATTTGATTTTGTATTTGCCTTCTTATTCGGCATTCTTTTATTTAAAAAGGCAAATAATAAAATCATATACACTGTGACAGTGATAGCGGTAACGGCATTGGTATTTTTGACGGTTTATAAACCCTATTTGTTTACCCTCAGCGGTTGAATTTTTCTAACCGGAAATGCTGTTCATCGTCCAATTCTTTGACGCCGTTTTTGTAGTCATATCCCTTTTTGCGATAAAATTCCACCGCGGTGATGGAAGCGGGAATTTCTATTCTTTCGGCCCGCAAAAATAGCTCGTCGGACTCCAGGATGTCAACAATATAGCTGCCAATTCCTTGCCCGTGAAGCTCCGGCAGGACGAAAACAGTAAGCAGGATGCTTTCCGTGGGGCTTCCCCAGAAACTGGATATGGAGCCGACACCCACTATTTCATTCTCCCTCCAAAATACATACACATGTGCGTATCCGGCCAAACCCTGAAACCAGTTTACGTCATGTGTGGAGACTAATTCTTCTATAAATTTTTCTCCATAGTCTTTCACGTTTACTTCCTTGAAATTCCTGATAATCAGATTGACTATCTCCTCTGCGTTTTCTTCCTGGTAAGGTTTTACGGTAATCTCTGTTCCATCTGCTAATCTCATAATTTTCACCCTTATCCTCCATTTCTGAGAGCATTATAATGCATTAAAAAATGCACTGAACATATCATATGTCAGTGCATTCCTAAAAATATCGGCTATTACAAATATATAAAGTCATATCTTACATTTACCGATTATATGCACAGACATATGAGACCTACTCTGCATAACTGTGCAACCAACCGGAACACAATTATTCTAAGTATGCCTAAAGTACATGTACATATCCTTCATCGTGAAATGTAAGTCCTGCATTTTGAAGCTCTCCTAAAATATTTTTATATAAACTATCATGGTTTTATGTTGGTGTCAAGGAATATTTCGGATATCTGTAAGGATGCCAACTTCTCCGGGAGTAATTTTTCACTGCTATTCATAGACTTCTATGATAATTTTTTCCGCTATAAAATCTTCTCCGTCGAAGTATCCGGTCGCTTCCAGTCCGCCGCCTGTTTGTATCTCGGAAAAGGAGGCATCTCTCTTGTTGATACCTGCTCCTTCGCCTTGTATGGTCCAGTGTTCAAATGTGGTTGAATCGGTACATTTGACGGTTACCAGTTCTTCCTCCGGGCTGCCTTCTTCGGGCATTGTCACAAAGCCGTCGTCTATCAGCGTGCGGCTGATTACGCAACTGTCCTGTGCGACGCTTCTCACTCTTCCGCCGATATTGACTGTTTCCTTGTTTGCGTCTGAGGGAACATCGCCTTTTATGTTTTCTTGTGTACTGTCGTCGGGAACTTGGTTTTCTTCGTTATCCTGGGCGGAATCCTCGGCTGCGCTGTCATCTGTAACACCGCTTTGCTGTTCTGAGGCTTTATCCGGAATAGCCTCTGTAGTTAATGTTGCGTTTGTGTTCGCCGCATCTGAGGTTGTTGCACATCCTGGCACAATGGCGATGGTCAGCGTCAAGGCTCCGGCAATTATCATACACTTTTTTCTCATTTGTTTCCTCACTTTCTGCCGGCTTATTTTACCGGCCATCTGTTTTTGAGTCGCTTTAGCGTTTTGCAAGTCATATCATAGCAAAAAAAGCTCTAAAGTTTCTCTAAGAAAACCGAAGTAAAAAAGTCTGGAAAACTAGTGTGTCATTCCACCCGCATCCCTGCATTTTATTTTCCCCTGTGTCAGAATGGAAAATTCATTCGTTGGAAATCTCCTATGCCTGCTGAAATAGAAATTCCGTCTTATATGATATTCTTTATAAAAATTTCTGCCTTTTTCAATTCCTGTTGGCTTGGGTGTCCTTTTGCAATGCCGCCTAATTTTCCGAAGATACCATATGTGTCATAGCCTCTGCACTGAAAACTCCCCACACATTCCACATTCTTTTGTTTGAGTAGTTTTTTAATCCCCTTTGTGTAGTCAGTATATGCAACGCCGCAGGTATCAACAAGAAATACTTTTTGATTTTTATTGAATACTGTATTGTCAATAAATTTTTTTATGGTTTCATGAAAAGAATGGAAATATATGCCGGACGCAAATCCAACTATATCATACGCTGAAATATCGGGATTTTGATTTTGGGTAATATCAATCAAATCCGCTGTTATGGTTTTTGCCATATATTCAGCCACTTTTTTAGTATTTCCATGATGTGTAGAAGCAAAAATAATCACTGTTTTCATTCTTGTTCCTCTCTTTCTTTTTGGTTTAATTCTTTTGCACGTTCAACCATAATGTCAATTTGTTTTGAAAAGCTGTCTATTGTATCTTGTTCCATTCCTTTTGTCATTGCACATACCCATTTTGTTTGTATTTCCCGAAGTTCCATTTCTAATGATTTTGCCTTGTCTGTCAAGAACAGCTTTTTTGCCCTTTTATCGGCACTATCTGTTTTGCGGATAATCAGCCCCTTTTTTTCCATTAGCTGTAATGTCCTTGTGACGGCGGCTTTATCTTTTTCCGCAGGTTGTAAATCACGCCCGCAACGCTTGAATGGCAGCTATCGCTATTCATGTTCCAAACGGCTTCATACTCTATGCAGTCAGATATTGCCGCCATGATTTTATCAATTATTTTTTCTTTCCGTTCGTTAAGAAATACAATGCTCCAAAAGTAGCCAATGATACCACCCGTAAAACTGCGCTTCTTTTGGCAGCCCTGTTTTAAAAAAATTTTTTATAGCTGTATCGTTTGCAAACTTATAGCCAAGCATATTTTGGTCTAGCAGACATTCTCTCACGGCTTTTTTCCGTTTTCCTAATGGCTCTCACCTTCTTTTCTTTATTTGTTCATGGTAAAAATAATTGACAATCACGGGCGGGGCGGTAAAGTCCCGTGTCATGCTGTCGTCATTTGTCACATAGTCAAGCCCGGTTTCAGCGGCAAAGGCTTTACATTCTTTGTCAAGGGTTATCCAATAACTGCGGTCTTTACAATCGTATATTTCATGGTACAGAGGGAAAAGCTGCGGATATTTTCTCCGTATATAGTCCATAATAACGGCTTTATAACCGCCCCGCAGGTTGAGGTTCTCTAACCATATCAGATTGCATTGTGACATTGCCCGCCGGATAATCGCTTTTATATCCGTAATGCCGGGAAATATCGGGGAGATAAAGCAGGTAGTCCGCACACCCGCAAGATAAAAGGCTTTCATGGCGGCAAGCCGCCTTTCTATGGAAACGGCTTTATCCATATCCTCCCGGAAACTTTCGTCCAGTGTGTTAATAGACCATGAAACACGGGCATTAGGAAACGACTTTATCAAGTCAAGGTCACGCAGTATCAAGTCGGATTTCGTGGCAATGGAGAGCTTTGCGCCGCTTCCTTTTAGCTGTTCCAGTAAAGCCTTTGTGCGTCCGTAGATTTCTTCCTGTGGATTGTAGGGGTCAGTGACAGAACCGACAAACAGCTCCTTGTCTTTGTACTTTCCGGGGTTTTTGATTTCTTTCCAGTATTTTATATCTAAGAAAGTCCCCCAATCTTCCGTATGCCCCGTAAAGCGTTTCATAAAGGACGCATAACAATACTTGCAGGCGTGGGTACACCCCGTATAGGGGTTTGCGGAATATTCACAAACGGGCAGATTAGACTTTGTAAGGACGCTTTTCACGTCTATTTCATTGATAACCGTTTCTGTCATTTTCGCTTCTCCTTGTTCATAATTTCAACATTGTTTTTCAAAGCCTGTTTCATATTTATCAGGATATATTTTATTTTGTCGTGGCTTTGAAAGACTTCTGCGCCCCCTGTACTACCACGTCCTCCGGCTTTACCACGCCAAGCAGCAGGGGAGAAGTTTTGTCATGGTATTTGTAGTTTTCAAATGCTTTCTGCGGGTTCTTGTTGGCATAACAGTATTTACAGCCGTTCATGCAGGTATCATAAGCCCCTATGTCCCGGCTTTCGATACAGTGGCAGCCCTGTCTGGTGCCTTTATGCTTTAAGTCCTTAAAGATAATACCGTTGGCATTTCCCAAAATATCAAGCGTCATGCAGCCGGAAGAATGGATATGATAACGGGAAAAATCAACCTTTGTTCCGCAGGTCTGAATGTAAATCCCGTTTTGTTCCGCAATCGTTCCAAGCCCCTGTGCCAGTGCGTCCATATCCTGTTCGGATAGGGGAATAAGTTCCGGCATATTGCTTTCCAGTTTTTTATACATTTCCACAAAGCTGAAAATGCAGCGGTCAATGTATGGGGAAAGCACCTTTGCCATACGCTCAAAGGTTTCTAAATGCCGTTTCATGGTATATTCTTTTGTCAGTAGAACGGGGTCATATCTCCATGCAATCCGCTGTTTTCCAACGATTTCGGACAGTTTGATTAAGGTTTCCATGCTTTCCTCTATGCCCGGAACACCCGGCTCAATCTCTTTTCCGTAAGCGGTAATCGTGTAGTGGAAGTAAGTATTGAAACGGTCTGTAATCTCATGCAGCCGTGGCAGTATGGGCTTGTAATTCTTAGAGCAGAACACAACGCAGTCTACCATGTCCGGGGTCAGTTCATAGCGTGTCACTTTGTTTGGAAACAAGGGATTGCGTGAGAGTGCGTACCCTTGCGAAAAGCGGTTCAAGAGCCATTCCGTGTAATATTGGACGGTATCTGTCCGTCCTCCTGTGTTGATAATCATATTGACAGCCAAGCTCCTTTCTCAGTGTGCGAGTTTGGGCTACGTCCAAACTTGCGGCTGAACACCTGCTCTAAAACGGCAGCGTCCTTTGCAGGATAGCCAAGACCGATAAGCAGGGCAGTATCACGCAGCCGCTTTTTGCCAACATGGAATACTGTTTCGGCATTGCGCCCGCATACATTTTCTGTTGCGGGGAAGCAGAAGCACTTACAAAGCAGTTTTCGCCCTGTGCTTTGGCAAACGCTTTGACAAACTGCAAGGCGTTTTCTTTTTCTTCTTCCTCATGCAAAATAACAAATTCTCATTCCCGCCTGTGGTCGTGAGTAGGGGCTTGTATTCCTGCGGCAATGATACGTTCCAGTACATCAACAGGAATAGGCTCTGCGGTCATTGATTACTTGATAAAATTCCATGATTATTTTTCCTCCTTGATTTCCTCAAATTTTTTCTTCATGCAATTAGAAAACAATGTAGTAATGCGTTCCATTACTCCATATCTTCAATAGGCAAAATACAAGTCCTTTATGCGATAGGGATAATCCAAACTTGTTTAGAGCAGCAGAATGAAGCGTCACTCTTTAGTTCATCCGTCCCAGGAAAAAGAGGATAATCCATAAAAAGATAGGCACTCCGATGGTAGCGGACAGGCAGATGCTAAAAAGCTTGCCGGAATCTGCAATATCCAAACATGCCACGATAAATGTGATGATATATAAGGCGACAAGCAGCGCGGCGCACACAAGAGCTACAATTTGTTTCGGTGATTTCTTTTTCATATAGGCGGTGACCATACCTTTCTTTTGGATAATTTTTAGTATTCCATGATTTTTTGGACTGACTGGATAAAATCGTGCACTGTCGCCGTCGGATTTAATCCGTAGAGAAGCCCATAAGGAGAGGTGAACTCCCATTTCACGGGTATTGTTACAAGCAAAGGGTGCACGTTAACCCAAGCCTGTGTTACCAGTAAAATCCGGTCTGTTGTTTCGCACTGATTGAAAATACTGACGTCATAATCCGGTACGTCAATCAGTTTTATGAGGGGATATTGCTGCAGTTTATCACGGACAGCGTCCACATAGCGGCTTCTTCCTCTGTGCACAATCATCAATTCCTGCCCGGAGAGGTCTTCGTAATCCAAAATCTTCTTTTGTGCCAATGCATGATAGCGTGACACTGCGCAGCATAAGGGCACGTCGGCAAGCTTCAGTACGTTACAGCATCCTCCCCACAAGTCCGGCGGATAATTGGCAGCGATGATATCAATTTCTGTCCCCAGATTTTGTATAATCTCCAGATACCCTTGAAAGTTGTCTTCAAAGGGTACGATATGGATTTTATATTGCGGACAACTATCCTTTACTTTTGTCCATAAATCTAACAGGTATTTTTCAGAACGAAGCATGGAGGAGCCTATGCGTATATAGTTTCCGCCGTCGTTAAGTTCTGTATTTCTTGCCCGTTCGAGCATTTTGTTCCAATAGTCGGAGATAAATTTGGCGCCCTCATAGAATACCGCGCCGGATTTTGTCAGAGTCGTACCACGTTTTGTACGGTTAAATAAGTGTAAACCGGTTTCTTTTTCTAACAGGTTCATCTGTTTTGCTATCGCCGTGGTGGATATAAACAGCCGGTCGGAAGCCTTAGAGAAGCTTCCACAGTCGGATACTGTGATAAAAGTCTGTAGTAGTTGGTAATCCATAATGTTCTTATTAATAATCCCTCTATTATAATCCTTATATTTTGTATAAACTATTGGTTTAAAGTATTCTAACATATATGTTCTTCTGTTTCAACCAGGCATCCGGTAAAATAACGGATATAAATTGATAAAGCATTTCTGTCTTGGCCAAAACCACGCGGCAGCCAACAATATGCCAAAAACCAAGAGTAGGCAGTCGACAGCCTGGCATTCGTGGGGAATGAGGAATAATGCTAAGGTAGAAACATTGCAGAAATGGGGGAAAGAATGAATACGAAAACAGAAGAAAACAAGTTGGGTACTATGCCAATCGGGCGATTGCTGTTTCAAATGTCAGTGCCGCTAGTGTTGTCTCTCGTGATACAAGTGTTGTACGGATTGGTTGACAGTCTGTATGTGGCGCGGATTAGCAATGAGGCTTTGACGGCAGTTTCTTTGTGCATGCCGGTACAATATCTGATAACAGGCATAGGCGCAGGCATTGGGGTGGGTACAAATGCGGTTTTGTCAAAACAGTTAGGCGCGGGGCGCAAGGAAAATACATGCCACATAGTGAAGAATGGATTGCTGATGGCGTGGTGTGCGTCGCTTCTTTTTATTGTCATTGCGTTGTCCGTGGTTACTCCATTTTTTCATTTTCAGACGGATATCCCACAGATTTTGGATATGTGCACTGCTTACAGCCGGGTTTTATGTCTGTTTGCTTTTGCGTCTCTGCATCAAGTCTTTTTTGAAAGGCTCTTGAGCGCAACAGGGAAGACGGGCCTTACAATGATTTCTATGGCGGCAGGTTCCGTCATCAATATTATTTTGGACCCGGTTATGATTTTCGGGTGGTTTGGCGTGCCTGCACTGGGGATAGAGGGCGCCGCCTACGCCACTGTTATTGCGCAGATGATAGCCGGCCTGATTGGGTTTGGATTGAATATTTCCAAAAATAAAGAGGTGACCTTCAGGTTTCCGGATAAGAAACCCGACATGGAGATTATCAGACGGATATTAAATATCGGGATTCCGGTTGCCATAACAAATTGTATGATTTCCGTGCTTGCTTTTGGCATTAACAACATTGTATTGCCGCTGTCGGTTGTTGCGCCTGCCGTCTATGTAGCATGTATCAGATTGCAAAGTTTTGCAGCCATGCCTGCAAACGGGATGAGCGATGCGAATGTATCGATTATTGCTTTCAATCTGGGGGCGGGGAAAAACAAGAGGATACTGGATACTTTGAGGCTGAGTATTTTTGCGAATCTTGCCATTGGTATTACGGCGGCGGTAGCGTTTTTTATTTTTACGGAGCCGCTTTTGTTGTTGTTTAACGCTTCCGACGAGATGCTGCGCATTGGCATTCCGGCGTTAAGAACGATTGGGAGTTCTATTCCCCTGATTGGAATCAGTAATATACTGCGTGGGTGCCTGCAGGCGTTAGGGCGCGGAAAAGACAGCTTTGGGCTGTCTGTCGTACAGGCGGTTTTTCTTTTGGGAGGAGCATGGCTTTTTTCGCTGACAGGGAATCTTGATATGGTATGGCTTTCTTTTCCTCTGATGGAGGTGGTCAGGGCAGGCTTAGCGGTAGCGCTTGTCAGAAAGTCGTTTTGTTGCTGCGGTATCAGTTTTTGCACAGCAGAAAAAGAATCCTGTGAATATATCGATTCAGTATAGTGGTGCGGCAGGAATTATGGTACAATAAAAAAAGTAAATTCGCTTTGCGAATTAACTTTGCGAGATTTGCTTCGCAAACTCGAATAATACATAAAATCTATAGTTAATAAATTCGCTTTGCGAATTAACTTTACACAGACAGGCCATGTTTTTAAGTGCATGCAAAAGATTGGAGAAATACGCAGAATGGATAAGATGGTATTGGAACGTAATTGGCAGATGCAGGTAATCGGGGAGAATATTTACGGCATCCCTGAGGAGTGGAGGAACGCCCGGATTCCGGGTTCTGTTTACGGCAATTTGTTGGAGCAGGGGCTGATGCCGGACCCGCATGACAGGATGAATGAGCTGGAAGCGCTGCGGCTGATGGAGAATGATTTCCGGTTCCGTACAACGTTTACCCTGACGAAGGAACAGACGGAGGCTGATTTTCTGCTGCTGCGCTTCGAAGGGATTGATACCCTGGCTGATATTTATCTGAATGATGCGCTGCTTGGACATGCGGACAATATGCACCGCGTCTGGGAGTTTGATATTGCAGGCGCAGCGCGGGTGGGAGAGAATACGCTGCGCGTAGAGCTGCATTCGCCGACTAAGTATATTGCCCAGGAGAATGAGAAGGTCTATTCCAGTGGCTCCGAGGAAGCTATGAAGGGGTTTCCGCATCTGCGGAAAGCGCATTGCATGTTCGGATGGGACTGGGGCCCAAGACTGCCTGATATGGGTATTTTCAGGGAAGTATGTATCTTATCCGGCAAGATGGCGAGGATAGAAGAAGTTTACATAACACAGGACTGGCTGCGTGGTAATGCGGTGGATATATCGCCTAGTGGCGTGGATATCCATACCGGAATGGTTGACATAAAGTTTAATGTCACCATTGAAAACTTTGTGGAAGAAGAACATTACGAGATTCGGACGGCGGTTTATGATGACCAGGGCACACTAATCGGGAGTAAATCTTCTAAAACTTGTCTGGAAGAGGACGGGCAGGACGAAGAAGCGCAGAAGGAGGGCGCCGCAGGGTGGGATACCATCACCGTGCAGGAGCCGAAACGTTGGTGGCCTCATGGTTATGGTGAACAGCCGTTGTATCGTGTGGAAGTCACTTTGGCGGACGAAGCGGGCGCGGTTCTTGATGTGTGGAGCCGCAGAATCGGTCTTCGTACCATGACGGTGAATACGAATCAGGACGAGTGGGGAGAGTGCTTCGCCCATGAAGTGAACGGGGTCAAAATCTTTGCCATGGGGGCAGACTATATCCCGGAAGACAACATTTTATCGAGGGTTACGAGGCAGAGTACGGAGCGCCTTTTAAAGGATGCCGTGGCGGCCAACCACAATTGTGTCAGAGTATGGGGAGGCGGGTACTATCCCGACGACTGGTTTTTTGACTTATGCGACGAGCTTGGATTGATTGTGTGGCAGGACTTTATGTTCGCCTGCGCCTGTTACGAACTGAATGACGAATTTGAGAGGAATATCGTCGCGGAAATCAGGGATAATGTGAGGCGTATCCGGCATCATGCCTGTCTGGCGCTCTGGTGCGGCAATAATGAAATAGAGAGCGTGATATTTGGCCAGATATGGAAGACTTCTCTGAAGCAGAAATATGATTATATTAAAATATTTGAATATATTATCCCTAAGATTTTGCAGGAGGAAGACCCGGTGACATTCTACTGGCCGTCGTCCCCGTCATCGGGCGGCAATTTCGACAATCCCTATGACGAGAGCAGAGGAGATACCCATTATTGGGATGTATGGCATGGCAATAAGCCTTTTACGGAGTACCGCAAGTTCAGATTCCGGTATGTATCGGAATTTGGATTCCAGTCGTTCCCATGTCTTAAGACGGTGGAAAGCTTTACACTGCCGAAGGACCGTAATATTTTTTCCAGGGTGATGGAGATGCACCAGAGGAATGTGTCGGCCAACGGTAAGATATTGAATTATCTGTCCGCCACATATCTGTACCCTACCAGTTTCGAGATGCTTCTGTATGCTTCGCAGCTTCTGCAGGCGGACGCCATCCGATATGGCATCGAACATTTCCGCAGGCAGCGGGGTAGGTGCATGGGCACAGTGGTATGGCAGCTCAATGATATTTGGCCGGTGGCGTCCTGGGCGAGCATCGATTATTATGGCCGGTGGAAGGCGCTGCACTATGCGGAGAAGAGGGCTTTTGCACCGATAATGATTTCCTGTGAGGAGACGGGAGAACTGAGCGAGAGGCCGTTCTGCGTGGCGCAGCCTGCACCCATAGAGATGTCGGCCAGACTGCATGTGGCCAATGAGACGATGGCTCCGGTTAGCGGCGTGGCGACGTGGCAGCTTCGTTCTGCAAGGGGAGAGGTTTTGCTTGTGGGCGAGGAGGGCGTGACGGTGGAGCCTTTAAGCGGTACGTGGCTGATGAAGCATAATTTCTCGGCTTTCGATGAACTGGAAGTTTACTTAAGCTATGCCCTCGAAGTGGACGGCAAAGTGGTGTCGGAGAACACCTGTCTGTTTACGGCGCCGAAGCATTTTGCATTCGAAGACCCGGAACTGTCCTGCAAGAGAGAAGGAGATTATCTGTTAATCAGTGCGCAGGCATATGCGAAGGGCGTAGAGATTCAGGGTGTGGACGGGGACGTGAAGCTTTCCGATAATTTCTTCGATATGAATCCCGGCGTGAAGCGGATAGAGATTATGGAGGGGAATGCTACGGAGTTTACGCTGAAATCAGTGTATGATATACGGTAAGCGCGGCGGTTTTGCCGCCGAATCCATATATTTTGGGCTTGAGGAGGGAAGAAGGCAGTACCGCTTTATGCGGCATACTGTGTTTAACAGGCAAGAGAGGACGGAGGCGAATGAATTGGGATGGATTAAGCAGCAGTCCTTGTAACCTGTGTCCCAGGGAGTGCATGGTTGACCGGGCAGGGGGACAAGCCGGGTTTTGTCAGATGGACGACAGGATTTATGTGGCGAGGGCGGCGCTGCATATGTGGGAGGAACCGTGTATATCCGGGGAAAAGGGTTCCGGTACGGTGTTCTTTTCGGGCTGTAATCTGCGTTGCGCCTACTGCCAGAATTATGAAATTGCGGCGGGGAAGAGAGGACGGCAGGTTTCCATGAGCAGGCTTGCGGAGATTTTCCTGGAATTGCAGGGGCAGGGGGCGGAGAATATCAATCTGGTTACGCCTGACCATTGCGTGACGAAAGTGGCGCAGGCCGTCCTCATGTCAAAAGAAATGGGGCTGCGGCTTCCTGTTGTATATAATTGCAGCGGCTATGCCAAAAGAGAAGTTGTTAAAAATCTGTCGGGAATCGTGGATATTTTCCTGACAGATTTTAAATATATGGATAAAGGACTTGCAGCAAAATACTCGTCTGCGCCGGATTATCCTGAGAAAGCAAAAGAAGCTTTGGAGGAGATGGTTTACATAACTGGAGACCCCGCCTTTGACGGCCGCGGCATGATGCGGCGGGGTGTGCTTGTGAGACACCTACTTCTGCCTGGGCATAAGAAGAATGCAAGAGACGTCATCAGTTATGTATATGGAACTTATGGCGACAGTGTATATTTAAGCCTTATGAATCAGTATACGCCTTTTTTGCGGCTGCGGGAGAACCCTGACTTCCGGGGACTTTGCAGGAAGGTCACCAAGAGGGAGTATGAGTCGGTGGTGGATTATGCCCTGGGGCTTGGCGTGAAAAACGCTTTTATTCAGGAGGGCGATACGGCGAAGGACAGCTTCATCCCTCCATTCAATGAGGAGGGAATCTGAGAAGGCAGCAACGGAAAAAGCAGGTGACTTTTTCGTGGAAAAGGAGTATAATCAAAAATTACACACGCCCGGAATAATGTGGCATTATAAAATAAGACAGGAGGATTGAAATGGGACTACTTAAAAAATTTCTTGAACCCGTAGACATGACCGAGGGTGCGCCTTGGAAGAAAATTATTTTGTTCGCGGTTCCGATGTTGGTGGGTAATATCGCACAGCAGCTCTACAACACAGTGGACAGCGTTGTGGTTGGTAACTATGTGGGGGATAATGCGCTTGCGGCGGTTGGCAGTGCGGGGCCAATCCTAAATCTCCTGATTGTATTGTTTGTCGGAATCAGTGTGGGGGCCGGAATTATGGTATCGCAGTATTTCGGCGCGAAGGACAGGGAGAAACTTTCCGTCACCATCGGAAACTGTATCACGCTGACTGCAATTGCCACCTTGTTTGTGATGGTGGCGGCATCTTTGGTGGCGAGGCCGCTTCTGGAACTTTTGGATACGCCGGAGTCAATCATTGACTGGTGCCATTCCTATCTGTTGATTCTGTTTATCGGTTCTGCGGGGCTTGCCTATTACAATATCCTGAGCGGAATCTTAAGAGGGCTTGGGGATTCCATGTCGGCGCTTGCTTACCTGCTTGTGTCCACGGTGATTAATATTGTGCTTGATTTATTGTTCGTAGCCAAGCTTGGTATGGGTGTCAACGGCGTTGCCCTGGCTACGGTGATTGCCCAGTTAGTTTCCGCAATGCTGTGCCAGTATAGGCTGATGAAGATGAAGGAATATTTTGATATCAATACCGGCTATCTTAAAATAAAGAAGGAATACAGTGGTAAAATCATCCGCTTAGGTCTTCCTTCCGGTATCACGCAGGCTATTTTGTCCATGGCCATGATTGTAGTACAGTCCCTGACCAACAGTTTCGGGGAGATGTTCATCGCTGCCAACGTAATCGTCATGCGTGTGGACGGATTCGCTATGATGCCGAACTTCTCTTTCGGCACGGCCATGACTACATATGCGGGACAGAACGTGGGGGCAAGACGGGACGACAGGGTAGATTCCGGCGCGAAGCAGGGTACTTGGATTGCGGTGGTCATTTCCGCCGTGATTACCGCATTGATTTTGATTTTCGGCAAGACGCTTATGGGAATCTTTACGAAGACGCCGGAGTTGGTGGACTTGAGCCGGGATATGATGGGAATCCTTGCGGTAGGATATGTCGCGATGGCGGTGACGCAGAGTCTTTCAGGCGTGATGCGCGGTGCGGGCGATACGATGACGCCGATGTGGATATCCATCGCTACGACCATCTTTATCCGTGTGCCGATTGCTTACGGCATTTCGTTCTTCACAAGAACGCCTGAACTGCCTAACGGCAGGCAGGAGTGTATCTTCATATCGCTCCTTCTTTCATGGCTGATAGGCGCGTTGATTACGTTTATTTTCTATAAGCGGGGTAAGTGGAAAGAGAGTGCAATTTAGTAGGTAAAGCGTATGTATTCTTGTAACGCAGGCTGTGTAGGCCTGCGTTCTTTGTACATAATATACAAAAATAACCAATCAATATTGTAACAAACAGAAAAGATGAATGGGTGTACATAAAAGGCGACATATGACGTATTTGGGGCCGGGGAAAAGAGATATAATACCATTAAGGTAAGAAAGCAGAAGAAAAATAGAAAGGAATGGTTATTAAAATGAGCAGATTTAAACGGGTTTTTACGATTGTGATTGATTCCTTGGGGGTAGGGGCGCTTGATGACGCGGCGGCCTATGGCGATGCGGGGACGGATACCCTGGGGCATATTGCGGCGTCTGTTGAGAATTTCCGTATTCCTAATTTGCAGAAGCTTGGCATGGCGAACCTGCATTCCCTGGCAGGGGTGGCGCCTGTGGAGAAGCCCCTTGCCTACTATATGAAGATGAAAGAGGCAAGCGTGGGCAAGGATACGATGACCGGGCATTGGGAGATGATGGGGCTTCATGTCACCACGCCTTTCAGGACTTTTACGGAGACCGGCTTCCCTCAGGAACTTCTTGACGAACTGTCCAAGAGAACCGGGCGCACCATCATCGGCAATAAGAGCGCCAGTGGGACGGAAATCCTGGAAGAACTGGCGGAGGAAGAAATTGCCACAGGACATATGATAGTATATACATCGGCCGATTCCGTGCTGCAGATTTGCGGGAACGAGGAGACTTTCGGACTGGACGAACTGTACCGCTGCTGTGAGATTGCCAGGGAAATCACTATGAAAGACGAGTGGAAAGTAGGCAGGGTGATTGCCAGGCCCTATGTGGGGAAGAAGAGGGGAGAGTTCAAGCGCACCAGCAACCGACATGATTACGCGCTGAAACCATACGGAAGGACTGCATTGAATGTGCTGAAAGATGCCGGACTTGACGTTATCTCCGTGGGTAAAATATTTGATATCTTCGACGGGGAAGGACTGACCCAGTCCAATAAATCCAAGAGTTCCGTACACGGCATGGAACAGACGATTGAGATTGCGGGACGGGATTTTAACGGGTTGTGTTATGTAAACTTAGTAGATTTTGATGCATTGTGGGGACATCGCAGGAATGTGAAAGGATATGCCGAGGAACTGGAGAGATTCGATGAGAAGCTGGGTACGCTGCTTGGACTTCTGCGAGAGGACGATTTGCTCATACTCACCGCTGACCATGGAAACGACCCCACCCATACGGGAACCGACCATACGAGGGAAAAAGTACCGTTCTTAGCCTATTCCCCTTCCATGCAGGGAGCAGGGAGGCTTCCCGAGGCGGAGAACTTTGCGTTGATTGGGGCGACAATTGCGGAGAACTTCGGCTTGCGGATGCCCGAAGGGACAATCGGAGAATCGATTCTTGGGTTGTTGAAATAGATGCCGGTGGGCGATTGTATGATGAAAGGAGTTACATAAATGGACACGCATATGGTCATAGAGATGGTGGGGTATTTTGCATCCTTGCTTGTACTGGTATCCTTCCTGATGTCGTCCGTCATCAAGCTTCGGATTGTTAATTCAGTCGGCTCGTTTATTTTCGCCGTGTATGCGGTGATTATCCGGTCTTATCCTACGGCGCTTATGAATTTCTGTCTTGTGGGGATTAACATCTACTATCTTCACAAACTTTTGAAATCCACCAGGCGGTATGCCGTGACGGCGGAGGAGCCGGGGAATGCATCTTTGCAGTATTTTCTGGATTACTATAAGGAAGATATCCGAAAATATTTTCCAAGTTACGATTCTGTCAGCGCCGGGGTGGACACGGCATATGTCGTTTGGCATGATGCGGTTCCGGCAGGAGTGACGCTTGGACGGGACACAAGGGACGGTAATTTCGAGATTGCCTTGGATTATACCACACCTCAATATCGAGATTGCTCGGTGGGAAAATATTTATATGCCCAGTTGGCGGCGCAGGGATTTTCCGGGCTTTCTTTCCCGGACGCACCGGGCAGCCATGTGGATTATCTGCGGAAAGTGGGATTTGTGGAAGAAAACGGGATTTACCGGAAAAAACTGTAGCAGGACAATTTTAACAGGTATCTTAGGGGACTGTCGCGAAGTATAGTTTTGCGGCAGTCTTTTTCGTGTAATAGGGAATTGCTTTGCCAGGTTAGCCGGGGAAAATATATTTACGCTGTTGTCGAATGTGTGCTATGATTGTTGAAGATAGCATTGCTATGCCAGAAGAAAGATAATGGAAAACAGATAACATAATACAGGAGGAAGGGCAATGATAAAAATAACGTTTATGGGGGCGGGGAGCACGATATTCGCGAGGAACGTACTGGGGGACTGCATGTGCACCCCGGCATTGTGCGAGAGTGAGATTGCGCTGTATGACATCGATGCGAAGCGACTGGAAGATTCCAGGATTATCCTGTCTGCCATCAACCACAATGTAAACCAGGACAGGGCGAAGCTTAAGACTTACCTGGGTGTGGAGAACAGGAAGGAGGCGCTGCGGGGCGCGGACTTCGTGGTCAACGCCATTCAGGTAGGCGGATATGAGCCGTGCACGGTTACGGATTTCGAGATTCCGAAGAAATACGGCCTGAGACAGACCATTGCAGATACATTGGGAATTGGTGGGATTATGCGCGCCCTGCGCACTATTCCTGTCATGGAAGGATTCGCCAGGGACATGGAGGAAGTCTGTCCTGACGCGTTATTCTTAAATTACTCTAACCCTATGGCAATGTTGACCGGCTATATGCTGAGATATACGAAGGTGAAGACGGTGGGGCTGTGCCATAGCGTACAGGTGTGCTCCAAGACATTGTTGGAAGAGCTGGGCATGGAAGACAAGATGGAGGGCAGGACGGAACTGATTGCCGGCATCAACCATATGGGATGGCTGCTCGATATCCGGGATAAGGATGGCAACGACCTGTACCCGGAGATTAGGAGACGGGCACAGGAGAAGAACACCTCAGGGGAGAAACATAAGGATATGGTACGCCTGGAATACATCCGCCATCTGGGTTATTACTGTACGGAATCCAGCGAGCACAATGCGGAGTACAATCCTCTTTTTATCAAATCCAAATATCCTGAAATGATTGAAGAGTTCCAGATTCCGTTGGACGAATACCCAAGGCGTTGTATCGAACAGATTGAGGGATGGAATAAGGAGCGGGAAGATATTTTAAAAGATGGGAAAGTGACCCATGAGAGGAGCAAGGAATACGCATCCTATATTATGGAGGCGGTGGTGACGGACACGCCCTATAAGATTGGTGGCAATGTGCTCAATGACGGATACATCGAGAATCTTCCGTCGGACGCCTGTGTGGAAGTGCCCTGCTACATTGACGGGACGGGCGTGCACCCCACGAAGGTGGGCAAGCTTCCCACACAGCTTGCGGCCATGAATGCCTCCAATATCGGCGTGCAGTTACTGGCAATCGAGGCGGCGGTGACCAAAGACCGCAGGAAGATTTACCAGGCGGCAATGATGGACCCCCATACGGCGGCGGAGCTGAATATCAAGGATATCATAGCCATGTGCGATGAGATGATTGAGGCGCATGGGGACTATATGAAAGAATATAGATAAGACAGGTGCAAATGAGGAGGACCTACAGATGCAGAAGGTTAAGATACGTTACAATCCATACAGGATGAAAACGTTCATTTCGGTAAACGGGACTGATGTGTGCGGGACGGATGATTACTTGCAGTTTCGGGAATTTATAGAGGCAGGTACGCCGTTGCAGACATGGGTGGAGCCGATACCTTATAAGAATTGGAAAGGTATTCTCAATGAGTTGGCAAGCGAGGACTGTTATGACGAGCTCGAGATTGCTTTTGAAGGAAGGAAAATTGACTACGAAGATTTGGTGAGGGCATGCGAGGCGGCCAATGAGGAGCGGAAAGTTGGACTTCAGATTACATACAGTCTGGAAACCGAATATTCTGACGCAAAGCTTATGCAGAATATCGATACCGTGATGAGGACGCTTCTGTCGAAGAAGTTTTCGAAGTTGGTGGATGAGTGCGGGGCGTCTTCCCAGATTTGGAAAGATTACAGGAATCTTCCCGGGGAGTACCAACAGACAAAAGACAAGGAATTTAAAATTGTTTTCGCCGGATTATACAGCAGTGGGAAATCCACCATCTTAAATTCCCTGATACGCCACAATATCCTGCCCACCTCCGACGAGACGTGCACGGCGAAGACATGCAGGCTGAAACATGATAAAAAGCTGAAAGACAAGATTACGCTGGAAGCTTTTGACGCACAGGGCAAGACGGTAATCCGCAAAAAAACCTTTGGCAGCGATGAGGAATGTCTAAACAAGTTTTGGGAAATCACGCCTCTGGGGGCGAAAACGAGCAACCCGGAGAATGTGGAAACAATAGAAATCTGCCTTGATTTGTCCCATCTGTATCCCTCCAGGGAGATGGAGAAGGAGTTTAACCTTGTCATAGTGGATACGCCCGGCTGCAACAGCTCCAAGAACAAAGGGCAGGGCGAGAATATCAAGCAGGATATCAGGATTGCCCTGGACGCCATCAACAATGGAGAGAAGGAGATGGTGGTCATCTGCGCGGACGCACAGGATTATGAGGATGAGAGCCTGGGCATTTTCTTAAAAATGATTAACGAGACAGTGCAGGATAAGGACGACAGGGGGGATTTCAACGACAGGTTCCTCTTCGTGTTAAACAAGTGCGATGCCGCCAAGTACAGCGGGTCGGAAAGCGTGGCGGGCAAGAAGGAAAACTTCGCCAAGTACTTGATGGACACTAGGCGGTGGGGAATCGAGGCAAGGGAGGATGCGCCTGATTTTGTACCGAGAATTTTTATGACCTGCGCTTACATCAAATTTGCGGTGCAGATGGGCGTCATGGATTTTACGGACGAGGAGGCGGAGGCGGATGAAAATAAGCAGAACATGCAGGACGCCTATGAAAACTTCTCGAAGAAGATAGTGAAATGGAAGAACAAGAATTATTTCCTGCCGGAGGTGTGCGACATACCGGCCTACCGGAAGGCGGAACTGTTGAAGAAATTTGACGAGACGGCGGCAGCGGGCAATGAGGGTGAGGCCGTTGCGCTCCTGTCGGGGATAGACTGTATCGAGGGCGCTGTCAAGGACTATATTGCAAGATATGCATATCCCTTTAAGGTGCGCAACCTGTTGGATACTTTCGATGCGTTGTTGCAGGCCATAAACAGCCTGGCGGCATTTGAAGACGAGAAATTAAAGAAGCGGATGGAAGACTTGGGAAAAGGTTTTTCCGAGAGAGAGGAGGTGGAAAAGGAAAAGAGAGAGCAGGAAAACAGGGAAAGGAAACTACGTCTCCTGGAAGAAAAGGTAAAAGAACAAAAGCAGAAGATAAGCACAGTCTCCTTCTCCTCACAAAAATTCTCGAAGATTAGGGAAGATGTGGAAATCGCCCTCGAGTCGGAGAAAGATATCGAGAAAATCAGGAATAGCGGGAATAAATTTACGAAGTCTGAAATAGATGCTTTAGTAGAGTCTGTCAATCAAATATTTTCCCGGGTGTGGAGTGACGCGATGGAACAGTTTGAAAGGCTGACGGAGGAGTATCAGGGGAAATTAGGAGAGATATGCCAGGAGCTTAAGGTGATTGCCGAGGAACTGCAAAGGGACAGCGAATATGGTTTTGAGGGATATCGGTTTGCCAGTGCGCTGAGTGTGGAGAAGGTGAAGAGGCTGGATATAAAGTCGCTGCGCAGCCAGATTGAGTCGACGAAGGAAACCGTTATGGAGAAAAGGGAGATGAAAGTTAAGAACCCCATAAAAGATGAGGAGTATGAATGGTGGCAGCTTATAAAGAAGCTTAAGCAGTGGCTTTCTCCCGAGATGATTACGATGTATGTCGATGAGAAGAAAGAGCTGTACACTGCGGAGCCGCTGCAGAAGTACCTGACGGGCGCGCTGGGGGATTTCAGGAAGCTGTGTGAGGATACGGCGGCAAGTTACAGCGATGATATTGATAAGATGAGAAAACACGCCCTGCAAATGGCGGATGATATACCGGAGGATATCAGGGCCGTGGCGGACAGGATATCCGGGTTTATGAAGAGAATCAACGAATGTGGAAGCAATCTTGCGGTGTTAGAGCGGCAGATGGAAACCATCAGGGGGAACAAGGAGTTTTTGCAGGGCCTGATGGAAGAGATTAAAGAGGGAGGTACATATTATGTATAACTTTACTTCTTTTGACAAAGACGCATTTTACAAGGACATGAGAGAAAAAAATTATTCTGTGCTGAAAACATGTGTCATCAGCTCTATCCGGAATAATCCGGCATTCAGGAAAGCGCCGGGGGAAGAGTACAGCGAAGCAAGGATTGCCATGAATCTTTTACAGGAGCATGTACCGGAAATGTTCGTGGAATACGAAGTGCAGGCGGGAGAGCGCGAATATAATGCCGGTGAGGCTTCGGTGTGGGACAAAGAGTATTTTCACAGACAGACTTTCCTGTTGGGGGAGAATTTCTGTTGGGAGAGGTTCAGGCATTTGTTAAAAATCGGTCAGGAGATTACGGGGCAAACCGCTTCAAATTTTCAATGCCCGCAGGACATGGACAGAGCAAAGTCAGGGAGCAGGACTTTCGGACAGGGAATCCGGCAGATTCTGCACGCAATCATGGAAGGAATCCGACGGATTGTGCGAAAGATTACGATGGGAACCAAATAGATTCCATAAGGTACCCATCTGCTGTGGAAGGAAGCAATGTTGGCACGCATGCTTCCTGCGGGGATACAAGCGGCGGTAAAGTTGATAATGCATATTTGCGTGGGCTAGGCCAAAGGCCCAGACGGGGAGTGCGAAAATTTAAATTTTCGCAAAATTGCTTCGGCATGGAGGAAAAGATGAAGGACGAAAGAGTAAAGGAAGATTTGTACAATGCGTTTGACAACGCGGATACGATTCTGCTAAAAAAGTATGTTGGCACATTGGGCGGCCTGCCGATGATTGAGGCAGGCGAAGCCATCACGAAGATTAGGACCGGCTCCAACGCCTGCCTGTACCATGTGGACAAGATTGTATATGACAAGGATGAGAACATCCATGATAAACTGATGACCGTATACACGTCATTGCTCTCGGATGAAAAAAATTCCCTTGTCATGATTTTGAAAGGCTGTAAAACACATGTTGATTTGTACTTGGGCGCGGCCGTCAGGAACGTGAATGAGGAGGGCGGCATTCCCGACAAAAGTATCGACAATGCAGGAAAAACCCTTGTGAATGTGCTGAGGGGCAATTTTCCGGGGTCACAGCTGCACCGGGTTGACAAGGAGAGAAGGAAAGATAAGAAGGGCAAGTTCATAAGCGACAGCGTGGAATCCGTCATCGAGGATTGCTTCAAGGGGGTGAAAACGATAGCGTCGGTGAGCGGCATCGCCGCCCTGCGGAACCAGAACGAGCATGCCAGCGAGAAGTTCGTGCAGGGCATGGAAAAACTGGCGGACTCCATGCGTGGGAAAGAATATGCCGCCATCTACATAGCGGATGTGATGGGAACTTCCGTGATTGACAGGCTGTGTGGGGAGTATGAGGATATCTATTCCCAGTTATCACCGTTTAAACAGTCCGTACATATCCTCAATGAAAACAATTCCAAGACTGACACCAACAGCATGATAGAAGGCGTCGTCAATACCACAAACGAAAGCCTGGCAAAATCGGTGACTCACGGCACGACCCATGCGGTTACGAAGACCAACACTTTCGGCGGCAGCGTAAGTGTGAATGTGGGCAAGGATGTGGGCGTGGTGAAGATTGGAGGGGGACTTTCGGCGGATTACCATCATTCCAGGAGCACGACCGAAGGCGAGAACGAATCTTTTGGCGATACGACGACGGAAGGGAAAGCCCGCTCCTTATCGACGCAGAATAGTATCGCGAATGCAATCACCTCCGGCAGCGGGGAGTCTTTGCAGATTACATATGACAACAGGGCGGTGAAGACACTGCTTGACAGGATAGACGAACAGATTAAGCGTCTCAGAAGCTGTGAGGATTTCGGTTTATTTGACAGCTGTGTCTATTTTATTTCCGGGCAGTATGAAGATGCGGTGTCTGCGGCCAGCGCGTACAGGTCCTTAATCCGTGGCGAAGATTCATCGGCAGAAGCCGCCGCAGTCAATATATGGACGAAGGACAAAGAAGGTACAAGCATCGATTGGCTCTCCCAATATCTCAAGAGATTTTACCACCCGATGTTTGCCCTACAGACTGTGTGTGCCGCGAAGCCGGAGGACGATTTGTATCTGCCGGTCACCCCGGCCCTGATGGCCAGCGGCAAGGAGCTGGCCTTCCAGTTCTCCCTTCCGAAGAAATCCCTCAGCGGCCTGCCTGTGTTGGAATGCGCGGAGTTTGGCAGGAATGTGATGGGTATCGACGGCAAGTGCCAGGGAGATTTACGCATTGGCAAAGTGTACCATATGCACCAGGCCGAAGAGGAGGAGGTGATGCTGTCGGCGAAGAGCATGACGGCGCATACCTTCGTCACAGGCTCCACGGGCGCGGGCAAATCCAATGCGATTTACCAGATTCTGACGGAGGCTGTCAAGAGGCCGGGCACATCCTTTATGGTGGTGGAGCCTGCCAAGGGCGAATATAAAGACGTTTTCGGCATGAGGGAGGATATCAAGGTGTCCGTCTATGGGACGAACCCGCAGATGACGCCGCTTCTTAGAATCAATCCCTTCCGTTTTCCTGAGACGACCCATGTTTATGAGCACATGGACAGGCTTGTGGAGGTGTTTAACGTGTGTTGGCCCATGTACGCGGCTATGCCTGCGGTGCTCAAAGCAGCCTTGGAGAACGCCTATACTGCCGTGGGATGGGATTTAAGGAAGTCCATCAATGAAACGGGGGCAGCCCTTTTCCCCACATTTTCCACGGTGGCCGAAGAGGTCAGGAAGTACATTGACAGTTCGGAGTACTCTGATGAGAACAAAGGGAATTACAAGGGCGCGTTGGTAACCCGCCTGGAATCTTTGACCAACGGCGTAAACGGTATGATTTTCTGCGCGGACGACTTAAGCGACGAAGAGCTGTTTGACAACAATGTGATAGTGGACTTAAGCAGAATCGGCTCCATGGAGACGAAAGCCCTGCTTATGGGAATCCTGGTGATGCGCTTACAGGAGCACCGCATGGGCACATCTGCGAAAAACAGCAGGATGAAGCATATCACGGTGTTGGAGGAAGCCCATAACCTGTTGAAGAGGACGTCTGCAGAGCAGAGTATGGAAGGCGCCAACCTGTTGGGGAAATCCGTGGAGATGCTCTCCAATTCCATCGCGGAAATGCGTACCTATGGGGAGGCTTTCATCATTGCAGACCAGGCGCCGGGGCTTTTGGACATGTCTGCCATCCGAAACACGAACACCAAGATTGTCTTCAGACTGCCGGATTATTCCGACAGGGAGTTGGTGGGGAAGGCTGCAAATTTAAACGACGGGCAGATTGCGGAGCTGGCAAGGCTGAAGACGGGCGTTGCGGCAGTTTACCAGAACAATTGGGTGTCCCCCGTGCTGTGCCAGTTTGACGAGTATATGACAGGGGAGAAAGTATATGTGCAGCCGGACAGACATGACATCGGCCATATCGCCACATCGGAGGTGCTCGACATCATTATGAAAGCGGATGTCAGGGAGAAGTTGGACGATGTGGATTACCGGGAAAAGATAGTCCGTGACATTACCGTGTCCGCAATGCCTGACTGGCTGAAAGTGAAGATATTGAAGTACCTGAAAGCAAAGGACAGGAAGGTGAAGGAGCTTTCGGAAATCGCCTACCGCTTC
Source organism: uncultured Lachnospiraceae bacterium (assembly GCA_947172645.1). Taxonomy (GTDB): domain Bacteria; phylum Bacillota; class Clostridia; order Lachnospirales; family Lachnospiraceae; genus UBA3282. The sequence continues at coordinate 198,349 of CAMWBY010000005.1, forward strand.
TTTGAGGCGGAGGATGCCCTAAACTCCTGTCCCGAAGCGGAGAATATCGCAGACTGGATTGACACGGTTACGGAGAGGCTTAAGCCCTCTGTCAAAGATTTCACCGAGGAAGAGATTGACAGGCTGCTTGCCCTGCTTGTCACGGAGCACTATGCGAACCATGAAGCGTACGAGCCGGTCTACTTAAGCGTTATGGAACATGTGGGAGGGAAAAAGAAGCTGATGTGAGCGGTGAAAGGAGAAGAGCCGATGGGCGAGATTGCAAATGAGGTGCCAAAGGGCGGGGAAGTGGCGGACGTCAAGAAGCCGGGGGCGTCCGGTGCGGAGGCGTCTGAAACCAAAGTACCCGAAATAAAACCGAAAGGTGACATAACGCCTGAACAGGCACGGGATATCTATGAGAAAATCCTGAGCGGCGATGCAGGGTCTGAAAACGATGTCGGACAGAATGCGGACGGTGTCGAGGACAGTGATATGGATAATGAGATATATGACTGTGACATCGACGATTTTGATTTCAGCGATTTGGATTTAAATGAAGAAGAGTTAAAAAATATCCTGAAATACTTTGACCCTAAAGTATGGGAGAAGTTGGACATTGACGATAAGAAAGCCGTGATATTTGCTTTTGAGGCATACCTGGCGAAGATACTGGACTTAAAGAACCCGCCCAGGGTTGTCTTCTATTATGGGCCCCAGTACGAGTGCGGCGCATATGACAGGGCAAGCAATACCATAAGAATCAATATGAATAAGTTGGATGAGCCGGGAGAGGTGGTTGATACGGTGGCCCATGAGGCAAGACATGCGTATCAATACCAGTGCGCGGAGAATCCCCAGACGAGGCAAGATAAATTGTATGCGTATAACCTTGCAGACGGTAACTATATCAGGCCCGTAGTGGTTGACGGTAAATGGGTCGGGTTCGAAGAGTATAAGAGTCAGCTGGTGGAAGCGGAGGCGAACGCTTTCGGCAGGCTGTTCAAGGAAAAGGCAGGTGGGAAATGATGGATATTATCCGTAATTATTATGAAAAAGCCGGGCTTCCTGCGGTTTTGGTGAAAAAAAAGGAAGATGCTTTTGAAAGGCACCCGGATATTGCGGAGGAATTCGCACACTGGATTCGGACGAAAGAGTACAGGACAGAAAATTGTGTGTCCGTAGAAAAATATACGGCGCAGAAGATTGCAAAATTGTCCGAACTTATGGACGGAGAGGGCGCGTTTTCCCTATTGGTGCAATTGAGGGAGAACCCGCAGAAGGCGCTTAGGAGAATTGAGGAAGGGTTTGTGATAAGGTAAGTCCTCGACATTTTTTTCTTGCCATGGTAGAATATTCAGGCAGAAAAAGTGTGGAGGTAGGACATGCTTCGTATTGCAGTATGCGATGACTTATCAGTGGAAAGAGAGAAGATACGCCATATTTTAGAGGAAGAGTTTGCGTCTGGGAATATGGCGGCGGAGTTTTTGGAATTTGACAGCGGCAGCGCATTGGTGTCGGCATGGGAGAGGGACAAACTTGCTGCCCAAATCATCTTTTTAGATATCTATATGGACGGGATTGACGGTGTGGAAACGGCGAGGAGACTGCGGGATATGGGTTGTAAGTCGGCCATTATCTTTCTGACGTCGACGCCTGATTTTGCGATGGAGGGCTATGAGGTAGACGCCGCAGGCTATCTGCTTAAGCCTTTGGAGGAAGAGAACCTGCGGCAATTATTGAAGCGTCTGTTTAAAAGGAACAACCCCGCTTTGCTTGCCTTGCGGCAAGGAAATCAGGTGTTTACTCTTGCGCCCTCTGAGATTATTTATGTAGAAAGCAACAGGAACAGACTGCTTATCCATACTTTAGAAGACACTATCACCTATTACGGCCGTTTGGATGAACTGGCGGAAAGGCTGTCCGGAAAGCAGTTTCTGCGCTGCCATCAAAGTTATCTCGTCAATATGGACAGAGTCTTTGCGGCGGGGGATGACTTCCATATGGAGACGGGGGATGTGGTTCCCATCCGTGTCAGGGAGCGGCGTGCAATCCGGGAAAAGTATTTCCGCTATATTATGGAGAAAAGCCTATAAAGTGGATGAAATGGATTATGCCGGTTATAGCCATCGTTGTATTTCTGGCGGCAATGGATACCGGAAAATTGACAAATATAATGAAAAAATTGATGATTCTCCCTTGGTTCTTGTCAAGCAGAAAAGATGCGTCTATATTATATAGAGTGTATCAGGGGAAATCCGGCTGACAAGACAGCGGGGAGGATTACATATATGGATGAAGAATTAATACAGAGAGCCATGGAGGCAAAAAGCTTGGAGGAACTCTTAGAGTTGATGGAAGAGGCGGGGCTTGATACGACGAGAGAGCGAAAGAAGACTCATTTTGGAAGGTTTGGTTCTATGGCGGAGAAACTGTCCGGAGGGAAAAAGGAAAAGGCCCCTGATAGTGGAGGGGGGGGGTAGCGCGCTCCTGGAAGCCTTGCGTAATTTTTTTATGAAACGCTAAGGTTTCATGTCAAAGCAATTTTTTGATAGCGCGCCGGGAATTTTAAATTCCCGTGGAATAACGTTTTTCTTCAGGCTGCCGGGCAGGGAATAGTTGAAAGTAATTAGCGGGGATTTTTTAGAGGCGGAATCATGACGGAACCATATATTGATGACAGCGATGAAGAGATGGAATACCTTATCCGCTATGAGCGGAGGAAGCGCATACGGTATGAAAGACAGCGGCGGATGAGAAGACGGCGCATCATAAAAAGGTGTCTGTACTTGGGGATATTTGCCGTTGTCGTGGCAGTTGGCGTTACCGCTGTCGTGTCCGGCAGAAAACAGAGAGCGGACGACATTCTCACAACGGTACAGAAAGTGGAGAATGTAACTATGACAGAATTGGTTGATGCGCTGAAAAGGGCGGATGCCGCGAGGAAAGAAGACACGGACGCGAAGACGGACGAGTCGGAACCGGAAGAGGAAACACCGGTCTACAGCTTTGTATCAACGCCGGATACGGTTTCCATCTACAGCGAGGAAGTTATCAGTTCGAATGCGATTCTGGTGGATGCAGGCAAGGATACGATTGTCGCCTCGAAAGGGGCGAATGAAAGAATCTATCCGGCGTCCATGACGAAGGTGCTGACGGCGCTTGTGGCGGCGGAACAGATTGCAGAAGAGGATTTGGACGACACTTTTACGATGACGCTTGAGATTACGGATTATGCATATGTGAACGACTGCAGTTCCGTAGGATTTCTGGACGAGGAGAAAATACCCGTGAGAGATTTGTTCTACGGGACGATTCTACATTCCGGCGGGGACGCCGCGGTGGGGCTCGCCACCTATGCGGCAGGCTCCCATGAGGCTTTTGTGGATTTGATGAATGAGAAACTGGAAACGCTCGGCATTGCGGACAGCACACATTTTACTAACTGCGTAGGCATCCATGACGAAAACCATTATTCCACGGTTTATGATATGGCTGTGATTATGAAAGCGGCGATGGAGAATGAATTTTGCAGGGAGGTTTTGTCCGCGCATACTTACACCACCACGTCCACTGCGCAACATCCTGACGGGATTCCGATTTCCAACTGGTTCTTGCGTAAGATTGAGGACAAGGACACCGGAGGCGAGGTGTTAGGCGCCAAGACAGGATATACGGACCAGTCCAAAAACTGTGCGGTGAGTTATGGCACGTCTGGGGACGGAACGCCCTATATCTGTGTCACGGCAGGGTCGACAAGCAATTGGCGGTGTATTTATGACCATGTGGAGATTTATAACAGATATGTGCCGGGAAGAGACGGCTATGCCAGGAGGTGAACTTCACTTGGCTTATACCAAGGGGTATAAACTGGATTCCAAAAAGAGACTTCTGCTTTTTTTGTCAACTGTCTATAATAAAATAAAAAATGTGGAGGGTTTATAAATGGAAAAAAGAAAACTTGGAAACAGTGAGTTATTTACCAACCCTGTCGGATTGGGCTGTATGGGATTTAGCCATGCGTCCGGTGACCCAATGGAAAAGGACGTGGCAGTAAAAATACTCAGGGAAGCTTATGAAATAGGGTATGACTTTTTTGATACGGCGGAAGCCTATACGGGCATTAACCATGACGGTACTGTCTCCTACAATGAGGAACTTGTAGGGGAAGCGGTAAAGGGAATCCGCGATAAAATAGTCATTGCCACAAAAATGGGCGTCGGCCATAATGCTGACCGTTCCTTGAAGCTGGATAGCAGCCCGGAAACCATTAGGCGAAGTGTGGAAGGCAGCCTGAAAAAGTTGGGTACAGATTATATTGATTTATATTATCAGCACCGGATTGACCCAAAAGTAGAGCCGGAGACGGTCGCGGAAACTATGTCCGAACTGATAAAAGAGGGTAAAATCCGGTATTGGGGAATTTCTGAGGTGACGGAAGAATATTTGCGGCGGGCTAATTCTGTCTGTCCTGTTACTGCTATCGAGAACAGATATTCTATGATGGCCAGATGGCATGAAACGATTTTTCCTGTATGTGAAGAACTGAATATTTCCTACGTTGCATTCTCTCCGATGGCGAATGGTTTCCTTACAGGGAAGTATACGCCTGCCACAAAATTTGAGGGAAGCCAGGATTACCGCGCGTCCATGCCGCAATATACCGAAGAAGGTTATGCAAAGGCAAAGGAACTTTTGGAGATGCTGACTGCAATGGCAGCGGAAAAGAATGCCACAATGGGGCAGTTATCCCTTGCATGGATGATAAACAAAAAGCCTTATATCGTGCCCATTCCAGGTTCACGCAAGTTGGAACGCCTGAAAGAGAACTTTGCGGCGGGCAATATCATTCTGACAAAGGATGAGATTGCCATGATTGATTCCAAGCTGGACACGATGGAGTTTGATGTTTTTGGCGGACATAGTGGAAAATAGTATACTAGGAGGAAAATAGAAATGGCTGTTACGGTAAATATTTATTATAGTGGTATAAACGGAAATGCAAAGAAATTTGCGGAGGAAATGATTTCAAGCGGGGTGGTTCGCGATATTCGTGCGGAAGACGGAAATATCAGGTATGAGTATTTTTTCCCAATGGATGATAAAGAAACCGTTCTTTTAATTGACAGTTGGAAAGACCAACGCGCGATAGATGTCCATCATGCCTCGCCCATGATGGCAAAAATAGTTGAACTCAGGGAAAAATATGACCTGCATATGAAAGTGGAACGCTATATCTCCGATGAGGATGGTGTTCCCACAACAGATAAAGCGTTTATAAAAGAGTAAGCTGATATATAGCAGAAACCCCTGGAACCGCGGTATCCGCAGTCCCAGGGGCTTCTTTTTAGGGGAGGATAAGTATGATGGAATGTCCCATGTGTTGGTAATGGTGCATGGGATATCTTTAAAAAGCTACAAAGTGTAAAAACGAAAGAGGGTATTTTGTTGACAATATGGCATATTTGCCATATATTAAATGTAGAAAAAAACTTGGAGATTACAATGGATAAATTTGAAGTGGAATTTTATACTAAAGATAACGGTGAAAAACCGGCGAAAGATTTTATCCTTGGTTTGGATGTGAAAATGCGGGCAAAAGTTTTGGGAATTATTCATGTGTTGGAAGAAAAGGGGAATCAATTAAGAGAGCCATACAGTAAACATTTAGAGGATGGAATATTTGAGATTCGTGGAAAAGTGGGAACGGATATAACAAGGGTTCTCTATTTTTTCTACTATGGTAAGAAGATTATAATGACAAATGGGTTTATCAAGAAAACGCAGGAGACTCCAAAACAGGAAATAAGGTTGGCAAAATCATATCGTAAGGATTATCTGGAAAGGGTGAAAGAAAGTGAGTGAATTTCAGGAATTTTTAAACGAACAATTACAGGATGATGAATTCAGAAAAGAATGGGAAGATATTCAGCCGGAAATGGATGTGATTCGGGCAATGGTGGATGCAAGGATTTCACAAAATCTTACCCAAAAAGAACTTGCGGAAAGAACAGGAATCAATCAGGCGGATATTAGCAAGTTGGAAAACGGAACCAGGAATCCGTCTCTTAAACTGCTAAAGCGTCTGGCAGACGGAATGGGGATGACGTTGAAATTGGAGTTTGTTCCTAAAAGTCCGGCTAAAAATTAGTAATAAGCTGTCTAACCAGAGGCTGTTTTTATTTCTATAATTAAACATAGCAGAAACCCCTGAAACCGCGGTATCCGCAGTCCCAGGGGCTTCTTTTTAGGGGAGGATAAGTATTTCCTTATCTTTTGACTAATATCATTATTACCTGTTTTGAGGAGCTTATACACAGAAAATATATTTTTTAAAAATTTCTTAAAAATAGTGATAATAGACTGATTCAAAGAAATATAAATTTACATTTCCACCGAAATGTTATATACTTAGTTATCGAATGCGGCAACGTCGGTGTGCCTGCCTTTTCAATGCAGGGCATATGGCGCTGTCTAAGATTACAGGACAAAAGGTGGTATAGTACAATGGCATTATTAAAACAGTGGCGTGATATGGCATATTCCGAGACTGCCAATAAAGGCGATTTACAGAGGCTTTGGTCGGCATATTTCTTAAAAGAGAAGGAAATCTATGCGCAGCTTCTGAAAACTCCCGACGAGGTGGTTGAAGGAACCGTGAAGGAACTGGCGGAGAAATATGATATAGATATCATGACGATGGTAGGGTTTCTGGATGGTATTAACGAGAGCTTAAAAGAAGCGAACCCTATTGAGGAGATGGAAGAGGATACCAAGGTGAACCTTGGGTTTGACAAGGCGCTTCTCTACAAGAATATGGTGGCGGCAGGAGCGGACTGGCTCTATGAGTTAGAAGAGTGGAACGATATCTTTGACGAGGAGACAAGGAAGAGTTTGTACAAAGAACAGAAAGAATCCACCACAATTCACAAGGGACCGAAGATTTATCCAAACGACCCGTGCCCTTGCGGAAGCGGTAAGAAATATAAGAAGTGCTGTGGCAGGAACGCCTGAGATATGATATTTGCTGCATGTCAAGAAGAGCGGTATTTAATATTAACGAAAAATAATGCTTTACATTTCAGGCGGCTTGGCATAGAATACAGATAAAGCGAGAAGATAAGAATATAGACATAACGCGTTGAAGAGAAGAGTAGGATGCGGAACGCAGCAGAGAGAAGCGCCTTGTGCTGAAAGCGCTTTTGCCGGAAACATTTGAAAACTAACTCCGAGTGGCCCCAATCCGGTCCGTTGACTTACGTTACAGTCGAATGAGAGGTTCCGGTAAGGCGTCATGGGCGCACGGGACAAGCGAGGTGGAACCACGTAGATATACGTCCTCTGCATTGCCGTAGTGGCAGTGCAGGGGATTTTTTCAGTGCAAAAAATAACAGAAAAGGAGACGAGAACATGAAAATTACATTAAAAGACGGTTCCTGCAAAGAGTACGCGCAGGCGATGAGCATTTATGAGATTGCGGCGGATATTTCCGAGGGTCTTGCGCGTGTGGCATGCGCCGGGGAAGTGGACGGCAGTGTGGAGGATTTGCGCACGGTGATAGACCGGGATTGCAGTCTGAATATCCTGACGGCCAGTGACCCTGAAGGGCTTAAAGTTATCCGCCATACGGCGTCCCATGTTCTGGCGGAGGCGGTCAAGAGATTGTTCCCGAACGCCAAGGTGACCATCGGCCCGGCGATTGAGGATGGATTCTATTATGATTTCGACGCTGCGCCTTTTTCCAGGGATGATTTGGATAGATTAGAGGCGGAGATGAAGAAAATCATCAAAGAAGGGCATAAGATTGAGCGTTTCACCCTGCCCAGGGCGGAGGCGATTAAATTTATGGAGGAAAAAGGAGAGCCTTACAAGGTGGAGCTTATCTGTGACCTGCCGGAGGATGCGGAGATTTCCTTTTACGACCAGGGCGGTTTCATAGATTTGTGCGCAGGACCGCACCTGATGAGCACGAAAAACATTAAGGCCTACAAATTGATTTCTTCTTCTATGGCCTATTGGAGAGGAGATTCTAACAAGGCGCAGTTACAGCGTATCTACGGGACGGCTTTTCAGAAGAAAGAAGAATTGGAGGCATATCTTGAGCATTTGGAAGATATCAAGCGTCGCGACCACAATAAACTGGGCCGTGAGATGGAGCTTTTTACAACGGTGGACGTTATAGGCCAGGGATTGCCGCTTCTTTTGCCTAAGGGCACGAAGATGGTTATGAAACTCCAACGCTGGATTGAAGATTTGGAAGACAAAGAGTGGGGTTATGTGAGAACCAAGACGCCTCTTATGGCGAAGAGCGACTTGTATAAAATTTCCGGCCATTGGGACCATTATAAAGAAGGAATGTTTGTCTTAGGAGATGAGGAGAAAGATAAAGAAGTGTTTGCGCTGCGTCCTATGACCTGCCCGTTCCAGTATTATTGCTATAAGAATACACAGCATTCCTACCGCGACCTGCCTATCCGCTATGGAGAGACTTCCACGTTGTTCCGCAACGAGGATTCGGGAGAAATGCACGGATTGACCCGTGTACGCCAGTTTACCATTTCCGAGGGGCATTTGATTGTCAGGCCGGACCAGATGGTGGAAGAATTTAAGGGTTGTATTGCCTTGGCAAAACATGTTATGTCAACCTTGGGGCTTCTGGGAGACATTACATGGCATTTGTCCAAGTGGGACCCGGAAAACCCGGAAAAATACATTGGAGAGCCGGAAGTATGGAACGAGACCGAAGCGCATATCCGTAGTATCCTGGAGGAGCTTGAGCTTCCTTTCGTGGAAGAAGTGGGCGAAGCCGCTTTCTATGGACCGAAGGTGGACATCAATGCCAAGAACGTATATGGCAAGGAAGACACGATGATAACCATCCAGTGGGATGCGCTCCTGGCGGAACAGTTCGATATGTACTTCATCGACCAGAATGGCGATAAGGTCCGTCCTTATATTATCCACAGGACGTCTCTTGGCTGTTACGAGAGGACGTTGGCATGGCTGATTGAGAAGTATGCAGGCAAGTTCCCCACATGGATGTGCCCGGAGCAGGTACGTATTCTGCCTATTTCCGAGAAATACGAGGAGTATGCGGAAGAGATTAGGAAGGAACTGGCAAGAAATGACATCGATGTGACGACGGATAACCGTTCCGAGAAGATTGGTTTCAAAATCCGCGAGGCGAGATTGGCGAAAGTACCGTATATGCTTGTAGTGGGCGCCCAGGAAGCAGAGGATAAGACCGTGTCCGTCAGAAGCCGTTATGCGGGAGATGAGGGCGTGAAGCCTTTGCAGGAGTTTATCGACCAAATCTGTAAGGAAATCAGGACGAAAGAAATTCGCAAAGAGATGCCGCAGGATGGGATGAAGCAGTCATAGTGGAGTAAATTACAGTATGGAGCAGAAACCGGGAATACCCTGTAAGAAGGATGTCATGGGATATTTCTTCTTGGGAATCAGTGTGATGATGCTTGTAAAAAGCCTGATGTTGTGTTTTAGCAGCGACATTTGGTATGATGAGTTATTCACCGTGGGAATGATAGAACATTCCTACGGTGATTTAATTGCGTTTACGGCGCGGGATGTGCATCCGCCTTTGTATTATTGCATTGTCAAATTTATTGTAGACTTATGTAAACTTATTTCGGCGCAGACAAATCCGGTGACGGTAGCGAAGATTGTCTCGGTATTACCTTTTTTTATGATATTGTTGTATAGTGTCAGCCTGGTACGGAAGAGATTCGGCATGTTTACCGGAGGGGTGTTTCTATTCTGTACAATCGCCATGCCGCAGCTTAGCGCTTATACGGTAGAAGTGCGAATGTATGGCTGGGCGTTATTGTTTGTGACGGCGGCGTTTCTGCATGGATTTGAATTGACGGCAGCAGGGGACGGGAGGATGCCAGGCAGCAACGACTTGCGGCATGCGCGGCGCCTGCACGGGACGGCCCTGGTATTATATGGGCTTGCAGCTGCATATACGCAGTATTTTGCCTGTGTGGCGGTAGTTATGGTATACTTGTATGTGCTGTTCGCATTTTTAAGAAAAGACCGTGGAAGAATAAAGGAATGGCTGCTATACGCAGGGATTTCTGTCGCGGGGTATGTTCCCTGGCTTTTTGCGCTTTTTGCACAGATTGCGGCGGTCAGGGAAAATTACTGGATTCTTCCGCTGACCTGGCGTTCCCTGGGCGGCTGCGTGAAATTTCTGATGAAGCCGGCTTTTACGGAGGAGATTCTGAGCACAGTGTTGGCGGTCTTGTTGTTTTTTACCTACGTGTCAGTCGTGTTGTATGAAATTGCCAAACTCTGCTATAATGACAGAGAAAAGATAAAGATTCACGTAAAACGGCAAGAAAAATGCATGGATAATGCCGAGACAATGATAAGTGGCAATGCAGCGTCCATGGAAGAAAGTACAGAAAACGGATATGATAACGACAATGCAGCGTATACACAGACAGAGAGGGCATGTTTTATCCTGGCGGGCGTCGGTGTGCTTGCCGGGGTGGTTTTGTTCGGTTTTGCGGCGTCCCTGCTGATACGTCCGGTTTTCGTCTACCGTTATATGGTTCCTGCGATGGGATGTTTCTGGCTGAGTTTTGCCGTAGCGCTTGAAGGGATGGCGAGGGACGGCAAGAGGCTGATGCGCTATATTTGTGTCGTCATTATATTTTTTATATTTGTCGTCGGTATGCGGGATTACCGTGCGTTCAGAGGAGAGGAAGAATATAAGATTCTGTTGATGGAAGAGACGCACAAGGCATTATCTTCCATTGCGCCGCAGGACATTGTCCTATATAATTTTGACCAGGTCCAGGCGGTGACGAGTTACTATTTGGACAGGCAAACAGACAGTTATCTTTGGCGTGGAATGCCTGAAACATTGATTCAGGACATTGTCCGGCCTTATGGCACGGCGGAAGAGACAGAGCAGATTATGTCATGGTGCAGGGATGGCAGAAACGTATGGTTTATCGGCAGTTTTAACAGTCGTGAGGATGTCCTGGCGGAATGGAAGGCGGATGGGCTGAAGGCCGATGAGACAGGAAGCTACCTGTTGGAAAGATATTGGTTTAACCTGTATAAGATTTCATTGGAAAGACCATAATAACCTTGTAAGAGAGTACAAATTTGCTGACATAGCAAGAATGGAGGGTTATTATGGCAGAATTAAAATGTGGCGTCGAGAACTGTTCTTACAACAAGGAGAAATGCTGCTGCAAAGGCGACATTATGGTAGGCGGTAAACATGCGGACTGTTGCAACGATACATGCTGCGAGAGTTTCGCACAGAAGAAGGAAGGTTCCTACACAAGCTCGCTAGAGCATCCTTGCAGGACAATCAGCATAGATTGCGAAGCGACCAAATGTGTGTATAATACAAATTACAAGTGCCATGCGGAGCACGTGGATATCAAAGGCGGCGGCGCGCTCAATGCTGCCGGGACGGAGTGCGCTACGTTCAAGGAAGCGTAAAAGGATTGCTGCCGGACAATGCATGCATGACGGCGGACATATTTGCAGAAGTACAGCATGGTTTCCCGTAAGGAGACGCTGTACTTCTGCGGATACATAGACTGAGGGAAATTGAGAAATAGGACAAGATTGGCATACCGTTAGACAGTATTCCGGATTGGAAATAGAAGACTGGCTTAGGGTATAGGCGGAGGTATGGGTTTGAAGAGCAAAGCGTATTTAGAAATAAGGAAACATTTCCTTGTATTTTTTGTTATATCCGGCATGGCTGTATTTCTGCCTGGGTGTGGCAAAGATGAGGCGGTGGAAACCGGGGCTGCGGTACAGGAGAATGATGCGGCACAAGAAGATGGCGCAGCGGAGGGCAATATGGAGGAAGGAGCGGCGGCGCAGGATGATGGAAGCGAATCTAACATGCAGGAAGCGCAGGAACAGACCAACGCAGCCAGGGCACAGTTGGAGATAGACCAGGGATTGCGGGATGAACTGACGGCGGAACTTTTGGAAGAAAACAGCTTGGATACTTCCGTGATGGAGTCCGGACATTCTACAAAAGGATGTACCTTCGACCTTCCGGAAGGGTTTGCAGAGTCGGAGGAGATGGCAGGGATGTATGTGACGGACAGATATCCCATCGACGCCTCTTCCATCTATTATATGGAAGCGGAGCAGGATAAGACATTGCAGCTTTTGACGGAAGAGACATTTTGTGAGCAGGCCCAGGAAAGCCTTAGGGAAGCATATGGAGAAGAAATTACGGTGAACGTAGACAGCTTCGAAAGAATCAAGATTGACGGCTATCCGGCGTTCCGTATCCTGTGCCATTACCAAATTGGCAGGATTCAGATTACACAGCTTGAATATGCTATCAATGCGGACAAGAGCTATATGATTACATATTCCCAGACGAGCGATTATGACTA